>VISH01000001.1:0-1200000 GCA_007827375.1 Alteromonadaceae bacterium 2753L.S.0a.02 | reverse complement strand
GCCTATGCTTATTTTATCGTTCGCACCCCAGCTCCCTCTTTCAACGCCTTTGTTAAAGAGTGCCAACAAATCTAAGCCGGCACCATCGTCTGTGACGTAAAAATTAACAGTATCTGGCTCAGCTTGAGCAGTGACGGTAATTAGTCCTGTCGGGTTTTTGTGCCCCTTCACACGGAGGTCTGGTAATTCAATACCATGATCGATACTGTTACGAAACAGATGCGAGAACACATCGGTGAAGAGGTCTTGAAATTTGGCTTGCACTCGGACGCCGTTTTCTTCAACAACCACCTTTGGGGTATTCTTATTAAGTTCCTTAGCAATGGACTCTAAGGCTCGGATATTGTCCTGTAGTACCTCCGAGAGCGGCAGGGTCGTTTTCTCGTTGATAAGTTCTTCTATGCTGTTATAGATTTCTGGATATTTTGTTTCTATTTTCTTCAGGCTCGACTGAAGGACAGATAGTGTTTTACCATCAAACCAAGCGCCATCAGAATCACGACTTTTGTCTTCGCCTCTTCCAAGCACTGTTCTATAAATATGAAAATATAAATCAACGATATCACGGATATTTGCTATATCTTTGAGTAATTCTGCTGTATTCCACGGTTCATTACCCGACAGAATTTGCGCATACCGATTTTCTGCTTCGTGCGCGAGCTCTGCAATATAGGTAAATGCAAGCGTTCTGCCATTGCCTTTTATGGTGTGCATAGCTCGATAAAGTGAACGAATATCCTCCTCGCAACCACTTGATACAGACTCTATAATTTTTTGACACTCATCTAAATAGCGATGTGCTGAATTATTAAAATTCAAGTATTTGGCGGATTTCGTATTTATTAACTGGCCTATAATTTCCAGGTCTCTTTTTTTCTCCGCCGCTTCGAACTCCATCGCTTTAAGCTTGGTAACGTCTCTTACTGAAACCATTAGTTTTGTAACGATGTCTTCGTCTACGATCGGGTCCCAATCAAGCGTTAGCGCTTTATTTTTATTGTTTAAATTTACGTTGTATTCTCTTATCAGTAAGTGGCCGTTGAATTTGTAATTCATGGTATCCATACCGATGATAGCGTTCATACTAGCTTCGATTTGATGACGCTTATCATTCGAGAGCTTAGCTTGTCCAAATAAGAAAATAAAAGCATCTTCTCCTGCGATTTTTTCCTGCTCATAAATATTCTCAAGGTAGCTTGAGTATTCCTGATGTATTGTTAAATCTTGATTTATCGTGAATAAGCCTTGCCTCATGTTAATAAGCATGGATTGTATATCTCGATTTTTTTCTGCCAGCCGCGCTGTTCTTTCCACAACTTTCTCTTCTAATATGCGATTTTGTATCTCGACCTGTTGTCGCTTTCGTCTCTGTGATTGTACAAAATATGCAAGTATAAAAAGTGTTATAGCAGCGTAGATGCTGTAGGCCCACCAGGTTTTCCACGGCGGTGGTAGTTGAATTAGATTGATCGTTTTGGGTTGCTCATTCCACACCCCATCATTATTACTGGCTTTCACCATAAAGGTATATTTACCAGCTGAAAGGTTGGTGTACTGGGCTTCACGCTGATGCTCCACTTCACGCCATTCCTGATCAAAGCCGTCGAGTTTATAGGCGTACATATTTTTATCGGGTGCGCGATAACTCAACGCGGCAAACTCAAAAGATACCATTCGTTGGGTATAGTCCAATATAATTTCAGAGGTTTGATTTATAGATTTACTGAGTAAGTTATCTGGCCCGTTAATTGGAACTGGTTTAGCAAAAAGCTTAAATCCAGAAAAAACCACATGGGGCGGCGTTTTATTTACGACTAATTGCGTAGGATTAATAATAATAAGCTCATTCACGGTTCCGAAAACGATCTCGCCCTTTTGTGTCGTAAGCGCAGCGCCTCTATTAACGCCACTAAATTCAATTCCATTGTCTGATAAATATTGTTTTGTCGCTTTCGTTTCCGGGTTAAAACGAGTTATGCCTTTATCCGTACCGAGCCAAAGATCACCCTCTTTGTCAATTGTGATAGCCCTAACACTGTTGTTACTCAGTCCGTCTTCGACTTTAAACACTGTAAAGTTGTCAGTCGCTTCGTTATATAGATGTAATCCTTCATTACTACCAAACCATAAGCGCCCCTGATTGTCTTCAACAATAGACGTAATCGATCCGCCCTGTAAGGCTCCGTCCGCACCTTTTGAAGGCCAGTATTTTTTTATAGCATCGTTTTTGTAATCAATTAAGTTTGCTCCCCATGCTGTACCGACCCAAAATCGACCCTTACTATCTTCCAAGCAACTCCATGCGATATTGTTGGTAATACTGAGTGCTGTATTGCCCCCTTGGTATTTTTTGAAGGTGCCAGTTTCCTGGTTATACTGGCTAATTCCGGCATAATGTGTACCAATCCAACGTGAGCCGTCTCGCGTTTCGCAAAAAGTCCAGATTGTTGCGTCATTAAGAACATGACTGGTACGATTTTCACTGGCGGCCAATCCAGGATCTACTTTTTGGGCTTCAAATAGATCTTTTACAGGATTGTAAATGTGGTAGCCTTCTGTCCAGGTACCTATATAGATGGTGCCTGCGCTGTCGATAAAACCCGAAAGCGTGCCATGAGCGGGATATGTATTTTCGCTGGCATTGTAGCGTTTGAAGGTTTCGCTTTTACGATCTAAGCGTTCAACCATACCTCCCACGGCGAGCCATAAGTTGGCTTTCGCATCTTCCATTACCGCGAGTACGTTAGGTGCATTTATGGAGCTAAGATCGCCCGGCTTGTTTCTATAAACATGTATGGCAGAAGTGCTTCGGTCGTGAAAGCTTACTTTACCTGGGTAATGCCCTACCCATATATCGCCATTACGGTCTTCATAAATTGAACGTACCGCACTGTAGGCCAAAGAACCCGGTGTGCCGACCGTGCCTTTGTATGTTTTAAAAACTTTTTTGTCTGTATCAAACCAACTAAAATTCGATCGGTCATGCGCTAGCCATACAATACCTTCTCTATCTTCCATTAAATTCCAAATAGTGTTTTCAGGAATACTCGTGGGTTTATCAGGCTGATGAACATAATTTGTAAATTTTTCGGTAATTGGATTAAATTCATATAGGCCTTTTCCAACGGTCCCCCCCAATATATTACCGTTACGATCTTCTAAGAGTGTTGTTAAGGAGTTATCCGCTTTTGACGTCGGATTTTCAGGGTTGGGTACAAATAATTCTGATTTTTTCGAATCGACATTAAACAGATTTAACCCGCTGTTATTCGAAAACCAAAATCGATTTTTAGAATCGATCAAAAATTTTTGAATAGACAGATCTGCGGTATTGCTTTCATCATCAGTACCAGCGTGACGCCAGACTATGCTATTGAGCTTTGGGTCGTAGAACACAAAACCAGCCCCATCCCCACCTACAACTAATTCACCGCTAGGAAGCTGATCGACATCTTGTAAGGTACGATTAAAAAAATTCTCCCCAGTTTCGTTAACGGGGCTTGGTTTTATAAATAGATTCAGATTGCGGTCATACCGAAATAATCCGGAATGGGAGGTAATCCAAATCGTGCCCTCTCGATCTTCAAATATATCAGTGGTGTAATAAGGGCTAACCTGGGTTTTCTTTCCATCTTTTTCTTCAAGGTATTTTATTGGGACAAAATCATACGCGTTGTATTTTAATACCGCATTTCTAGCTCCAATCCAGATAAATCCTTCACTATCTTGGGTGATAACCTTAATTTCACCGGGTGCAGTGTCATTAAAAACTGTCTGAAAGCCAATGTTAATATTCGCTGCATTCGCCGGGAAAATTGCTACTCCGAAAACTGTAAAGATAACTAAGGAAAATATGCGTAAACCAGGAAATGTTGCAACGTCAACCATGGAAGTCCTTCCACCACGCAGGCATGTAAAGTATCTTATAAATATAAAAGCGGCAGACGCCGCCCTATTATTTATAGTTCATTTATCGCCGGTCCGGTTGAACTATGCTGGCTTATAAACACCCTAATTGAGGAAAGTTGATCTAATTAGTGCTTTTCGTGGTAAACCGTTTTACTAAAAGGATTCATTTCAACGGCGGCTGCTCTAGCTTTCTAAATTATCTTTTCAGCTTTTCTGCACCCGTAGTAGTTTGAACTATCAACCTTCGCTCGTTGCATTCATATGTCATGCTGGTAAACACACAGGCTTTACGAAGGTTAGTTACGTATATTTTTGCTTAAGCCTTTAATAGGTATTAGAACTTACTGGAATGGAAGTTTTTACAAAAAAAACTAAATAAGGAAGGGAGGGACGTAAAACATAAAATACCTAATTCCCTAAGCGTAAAGGCAATTCAAAATTGTAGAGTACCAAGTCGATTTGTTTAACGTTAAATTCATCTTTAATCACGTTTTACAAATTGGGACCCGAGTTAACAACAACTGGGTCCCATACACATATCGCACTGTGCTCTACACATCCAAATTCGCCACTGATAAGGCATTGGTTTCAATGAAATCTCGACGAGGTTCTACCTGGTCGCCCATCAGGGTAGTAAAAATTTGATCAGCAGCAATGGCATCTTCAACGGTAACCTGGAGCATACGGCGCGTGTTCGGGTCCATGGTGGTTTCCCACAGTTGTTCGGGGTTCATTTCGCCCAGACCCTTGTAGCGCTGGATGTTATAGCCCTTTTTCGACTCGGTCATAATCCAATCAAGTGCTTGCGCAAAATTGCTGACTTCATGTTTGCGTTCGCCTTTTGCAACGTATGCGCCTTCTTCAATTAGGCCAGCCAGTTTTGCACCAAGCTCGCAAATCACTTGGTAGTCCTCAGACATAAACAAATCTGAAGATATTCTTATTCGATGGCTTACCCCGTGTGCGGTAACTTCAATAACCGGCGTAAACTGACCACGCTCTTTATTTTCTTTCACAACAGCAGTGAATTTGTGAGTCTTACTGTGGGCGTTGATTACATCTAAACGCAACTGGAGCTTACTGTTCCAATCAACTGCAGCGGCTTCTTCGCCAAGGTTTTCAGCTGCGAATTTAGGCAAATACACCAACTGCTGTAAAACTTCGATGGGGTACACGCGCGATAATTTATCAATAATACGCATCGTTTTGCGGTATTCCTTAACCAAGGCTTCCAGCTGCTCTCCAGAAAGCGCCGGCGCTTCCGCTGAAAGATGTAGGTTGGAAGATTCCAAAGCAGCATTAGTTAGAAATTGTGTAAGAGCTTCATCATCTTTCAGATATTCTTCCTGTTTACCCTTGCTGATTTTATAGAGTGGAGGTTGGGCGATAAACACATGGCCGCGCTCTATAAGCTCGCGCATTTGCCGGAAGAAAAAGGTCAACAACAAAGTTCGTATGTGTGAACCGTCGACGTCGGCGTCTGTCATGATAATAATGCTGTGATAACGCAGTTTGTCGGGGTTAAATTCCTGTGCACCGATTCCACAACCCAGTGCCGTAATAAGGGTGCCGACCTCAGCACTGGAAAGCATTTTGTCAAAACGCGCTTTTTCGACGTTCAGAATTTTACCCTTAAGGGGAAGAATAGCCTGGGTTTTTCTGGATCGACCCTGCTTTGCAGAACCGCCGGCTGAATCACCCTCCACCAGATACAATTCTGAAAGTGCGGGATCTTTTTCCTGACAGTCTGCTAGCTTCCCTGGTAACCCGGCAATATCCAAGGCACCTTTACGACGAGTCATTTCACGAGCTTTTCGCGCCGCTTCACGGGCTTTGGCCGCTTCAATCATCTTACCAACAACAGATTTTGCTTCCTGTGGGTTTTCCAGTAGATAGTCATTAAAAGCCGCTCCCATCTCCTGCTCTACTGCAGTTTTTACTTCACTGGAAACCAGCTTGTCTTTTGTTTGTGAAGAAAATTTTGGATCAGGCACTTTAACTGAAATAATTGCGGTTAGCCCCTCTCGCGCATCATCGCCAGTGGTATTTACCTTTTCCTTTTTACCCAGCCCTTCACGTTCTATGTAGGTATTTAAACCCCGTGTTAGGGCCGCTCGGAAACCGGCCAAATGGGTGCCACCGTCTCTCTGAGGAATATTATTGGTATAACAGAAAATATTTTCTTGGAAACTGTCGTTCCACTGTAATGCCACCTCAACCCCTACACCATCGGACTCTCGTTGTGTGGAAAAATGCATTACTTTGTTAATGGGGTTTTTGTTTTGATTAAGAAATTCGACAAAAGCGCGTAACCCGCCCTCGTATTCGTAAACCTCTTCTTTACCACTACGCTCGTCGAGCAACACAATTCGGACACCAGAATTAAGAAAACTAAGCTCTCTTAAACGTTTTGCCAGGTGTTCAAAATGAAATTCAATATTGGAGAATGTATCTGATGAAGGCCAAAAATGGACTTCAGTACCCGTTGCTTCGGTTTCACCAATAACACTGAGTGGCGCTTGCGGAACACCATGCTTGTAGGTTTGCTCCCAAACCTGCCCGCCACGGCGTATTGTTAAGCGCAATTTCGATGACAAAGCATTTACGACAGATACACCTACCCCGTGTAAACCGCCCGAAACTTTATAGGTGTTGTCATCGAATTTACCGCCAGCGTGTAATACCGTCATAATAACTTCAGCAGCAGACACACCCTCTTCGTGCATTTCAGTAGGAATCCCTCGGCCATTATCACTAACAGAAACGGACTCGTCTGGGTGAATGATAATTCGAATCTCGCTACAATGGCCAGCGAGTGCCTCGTCAATACTGTTGTCAACCACCTCGAACACCATGTGGTGAAGACCGGTGCCGTCGTCGGTATCTCCAATATACATACCCGGTCGCTTTCGAACTGCGTCCAACCCTTTAAGTACTTTAATACTCGACGAATCGTAGTTGTTCTCTTCTTCGCTCATAGTCTGTTACTGTCTCTAGGTTTTTATAGTTCACGCCGTCATCGGGGATATCTCCCCATGTTCCACGTGAAACATCTTTAAATTGTTATCGCTGGTAAGCTTCCAACAGCTACACAGAGTATCCGGCTCTATAGTCGTTACGAATACCTGCGACGTCATTTCTGCCAGGGCTCTACCAACTATTTCAAGATTTCTGGCATCCAGCTCTGCGGGGAGATCGTCCAATAGAAATACAGGGTTACGCTGCTTTAATGTTCTGAATACGTTTGCTTCGGCCAAGTACAGAGAAATGATAAGAGACTTTTGCTGCCCCCTAGAAAGTTCTTCAATAGCTGGTATTTTACCGAGTTGAAATCTGATGTCGGATTTATGGGATCCAATGTTCGTGTAACCGAGTTGGCGATCTCTCTCAAAGTTAATTTCTAGTTGTTGTTTGTAGTCTATGGAGTCTTTCCAACCTGACATATAGTAAATCTCTAACTCCGAACTTAAGTCTTGTTCAACAAAATCGAAACTACCGAGGTAATCGTAAAATGCGCCGGAGAAAACCTCGAATACTTCAGTACGCATTCCCTCAATCTGAAGCCCCAACTTTACTATTTCCGTATCCCAGGGGTTCAACTCCTCGAGCGTGATTTTATCACGACGTAACAAACTATTCCGTTGTTTCACACATTTGGCATAGTCCTTCCAGCATGTTTTGAATTCGTGTTTCACGTGAAACACCAACCAGTCGAAAAACTGCCGCCGTACTTTACTAGCACCTTCAAGCAACTGGAAAGACGCCGCGTTCATAACTAACAAGGGCAGGCATTCGGCCATTTCCGCGGACGTATAGGCAGGACGACCGTCGATACGAATAGTCATATCACCTGACGAATGTCGGTTTATACCCAGGTTACGTGATACAAGTTCTTGCAGTTGAGCGTGAAGTGTAAAGTCTTTGTGTTCATGATTTATAAGACGGCGATATTTATGTGTTCGAAAAGAACGGCCATGGGCCAATACGCTTATTGCTTCCAGTAAAGAGGTTTTACCGGAACCGTTTTTTCCGTAGATAAGATTGATGTTATCGCCCGGGTTCAATGAAGCCGAGCGAATATTTCTGAAGTTTGTAAGGTTTAGCTTAGTAAGGGTGGGCATAGCGTGTCGCTAAACCAGCGACATCAATATATTGTGTTACAAACGCATCGGCATCACAACATAAGCCGAATCGGAATTTTCAGGCTCTTCCAATAGCGCACTGGAATTTGAATCTGCCAAGGTAATTTTTATGTTTTCGGAATCCAACACATTGGTAACATCCTGGAGATAACTTACGTTAAACCCAACCTCCATTGCGTCACCGTTGTAATCCACCGCGACCTGGTCTTGCGCTTCTTCTTGTTCTGGGTTGTTTGCAATGATGGTGAGCATACCGGTTTCGAGCTCAAGCCTTACTCCCCGGTATTTTTCATTGGATAGAATAGACGTTCTAGCAAAGGCTTGTTTTAAGTCTGAGCGGTTTCCAATTACTACCTTATCACCACCTTTGGGAAGCACCCGCTCATAATCGGGAAACTTACCGTCAACGAGTTTTGACGTGAAAGTGTAGTCTGCCGTTGAAGCGCGCATATGGCTGGAGCCAAGCGAAAGTTCAACATCATCTTCCGAATCGGTCAGCAAGCGCGCTAATTCAATAACACCTTTACGGGGCAAAATTGCCTGTTTAACTTCTGTAACTTCAACGGCGGCGGGGCGCGTGCATACTGCGAGACGGTGGCCGTCGGTAGCAACGACACGAATTTCACTCGGTCTCACTTCCCAAAGCATACCATTGAGGTAGTAGCGAACATCCTGCTGCGCCATAGCAAAGCTGGTACGATCAATAAGTCGCTTAATTTCCTGCTGTTCGCAATTAAAGTTGAGATCGTTACTACCCTGCTCTACAGCTGGGAATTCATTTGCTGGTAAAGTCGACAATGTAAACCGGGAACGGCCGCTTTTTACCGTAGCTTTTTGATCTTGCAGGCTGAATTCAATAACGGCGTCATCGGGGAGTGATCTGCAAATATCTAGAAATTTCTTAGCTGGAACGGTTATTTCACCGTCACCGGGTGAACTGTCGAGCTTGAGACGCCCAACAATCTCCACTTCGAGATCTGTACCGGTTAGCGATAATTGATCGCCCTCAATAACGAGCAGTACATTTGCCAGAACCGCCATTGTCTGGCGCCGTTCCACTACGCCTGCGACTAACTGTAAAGGTTTAATCAATGCTTCACGTGAAACGGTAAATTTCATACTGCGTCTCTTTCCTGACTGTGCCCGAAGATTTATTGTATAGGTATTTTACGGGAGATACCCTTTAAGTGGTTAATGTTCGCAGCAAGTTCTTAACATCTTCGCGAATATCAGCGTCAGATTCCTGCAATTCCTTAATCTTGCGACAGGCATGCAGCACCGTCGTATGGTCTCGACCACCGAAGGCATCCCCAATTTCCGGCAAACTGTGGTGCGTTAAATCCTTGGCGAGGAACATGGCAACCTGACGAGGCCGGGCAACAGAGCGGCTGCGTCTTTTAGAATGTAAGTCGGAAACCTTGATTTTATAATACTCTGCGACGACACGCTGTATATTATCGACACTAACTAGACGGTCCTGCAGGGCCAGCAAGTCTTTTAAGGCCTCCCGCACCAGTTCAACACTGATTTCGCGACTTGTGAATTGCGCGTTGGCGATGACCCGTTTCAGGGCTCCCTCGAGCTCTCGCACATTTGATCGGATACGTTGAGCAATAAAAAAAGCGGCATCATTCGGTAACGGCATGCCCACTGATTCCGCTTTACGTTTTAAGATTGCGACTCGGGTTTCAAGTTCCGGCGGTTCGATAGCAACCGTCAGACCCCAACCAAATCGTGATTTCAAACGCTCTTCTAGGCCATTGATTTCCTTGGGGTATTTATCGCAAGTAAGAATGATTTGCTGACCACCTTCCAGCAAGGCATTGAAGGTGTGGAAAAACTCTTCCTGAGAGCGTTCTTTTCCCGCAAAAAACTGGATATCGTCGATAAGCAATGCATCAACAGATCGATAAAACCGCTTAAAGTCATTAATAGCATTGAGCTGCAGCGCTTTCACCATGTCGGCCACGAAACGCTCTGAATGCAAATACACCACTTTAGCGCCCGGCTTTCTCTCTAGGAGGGCATTACCTACAGCATGCATCAGATGGGTTTTGCCCAAGCCAACACCACCGTATATAAAAAGAGGGTTGTATGCACCACCGGGATTTTCAGCAACCTGGCTCGCAGCGGCAAGACCCAGCTGATTGGACTTTCCCACCACGAAGTTATTGAAGATAAACGATGTGTTTAAGTTGTGTTTGTGCTGAATGCCACCCTCAATGTCTTTTCTTTTTACACGCGTTTCGCTCAGCTTCGGCGAATAGTCGTTAATATCAGCAGAGAGACTACTTCCTTGAGGAACTGACCTCGACTCTTTTATAAGCGGCTCGTCAGTATGGAGCCTAGGCTCGTTATAAACGGAAACTGCGACATCACCACCTACATCGACTGCGCTTTCCCGAATCGGCAGCCGCGTTGTGGATACTTCAAATCCCGCATGAGTACGCGGCGCTACTGTAATCTCCACAGTTTTTGGTGTTGCATCGCCGTGATTGATCAACTCTTCAATACGCGAGCGGAATTTGTCGTTCACCCAATCTTGTACAAAGCGATTAGGTGCCAACAACCGCAAAGTAACAGTGGACGACTGCTCCACACGCAGCGGTCTTATCCAAGTATTGAACTGTTGAGAAGGTAATTCGTTTTGTAAGCAGGAGACACATTGCTCCCAACAAGGGTCAGACAATTCCATAACTCCAATTTGTTGACACGCTGCCGGTGTAACACCGGCCTCCACAAGTAGTCTGCCCACCGAAACCCCCCAAAAGCCCGGCGAACGCCCCGAATTCTATTTACCTTTTTTCAGGCAAAAACACGCCCCAACGCAAAAATGCGTTGAAATATCGTATATATGTTTCTATTCCCTCTGGCGGGACAACAGGATTCAGAGAATTACTTATTAAATGCAAATATCATCAACACCTGCTCATAACTGCATAGAGCCGTGTACCACAAAGAACCGCGGTTTTTTTCTCTGAAATATATACTCACCGTATCCCATTTGATTGCGGCGAGTGGAATCACCTTATATGCACAAGATGCATAAAACAGATGATTTAGAATTTATCAACAGTTGCGCAAGCGTATAAGAACGCATGTTGAATAATATGCCAATTGTATATAGCACTTTCCCCAAAAGGACGAGTAGTTTACATGTTCCATCTAACCTTATCCACAAGCAAACCGCTTTTTGGTAGGCAATTTTTAAAAGAATTCGATATAAACACTCGTTTAATTCATCACCAAAGCAACCGATTCGCCGCTAAGCCGCGCCGCTACTGGCTTTATAAAATTGCAAGCGAAATGTCATATAAACGCGTTGTCTTGTGGAGATATCAAGCAAATTTATCTTTAAATATCAAGTAATTAAGAAATAATTTGGACACTCTTCTATTATAGATGCTGTTTCACGCTTCACAACTTTGTAAAAAATAATTCACAGAATAATCGTGTTGGCTCGAAAATCCTTCTTTATTTAAAACGTCATATCCAAGTGGCTCTGATTATTACTTCAACTCGACCTGAGAACCGGACTTACTGTGGATAACTCTGTTTATATCTTCTGTGTAAGGTGTCGATTTTTAGGTAATCAGCGTCTCTGGGCCAATCATTCAGTAAATTCGTTGATTTTGCGAAATGTTTTCTATAGAATCGCGCGTCCTTCAGGGGTAAAGCGTACACGCTTCTTTATATATGAAGTAACTGCTTGCCAAACACGAATTCCCGAACTGAATTATCGGGCTGTAGAACAACAGGTGAACTGAAATGAAAAGAACATTTCAACCAAGTAATTTGAAGCGCAAGCGCACCCACGGCTTCCGTGCCCGCATGGCCACCAAAAACGGTCGTAAAGTTCTTGCTCGTCGTCGTGCCAAAGGCCGTAAAGTACTGGCTGCATAAGCTCTTTTTCAGCGAGTTGCTGGAGTGTGGCCAGACCCGAACCCGATTTTCGTTTTTGTAAATCTCATCGGCTGCTCAGCTCCGGCGAATTCACTGTTGTCTTCAATGATGCTCCCTATAAAGCGTCTCATCCCAATTATCTAATTCTCGCCACCAATAATACTTTAGAGCATCCCAGGCTCGGGTTAGTGATCGCCAAAAAGAATGTCCGCTCCGCTGTCGATAGAAATCGTCTGAAACGCCTTATCCGCGAGACTTTCCGCCTTAAACAGCACCATCTGCCAGCAATAGATGCTATAGTGCTCGCCCGTCGCGGGAGCGACCAACTCAGCAACCAGGAAACCGTAAAAATTCTGGATAAATTATGGGAACGTGTTGCCAAACGGGTGGTAAGCCCGCAAGCAAACCCACAATCCGCTTGTCGCTCGCGGCAAGGATAGCGCTGGCGCCAGTGTTCTTTTACCGCTACTTCGTGAGTCCGCTTCTGGGCCCACGCTGCCGCTTCGAGCCTACTTGTTCTAGCTATGCCATTGAAGCCGTAGCGAGCTGGGGTCTCTTGAAAGGTATGCTCCTGGCAATTAGACGCCTGTCGAGGTGCCACCCATGGCATAGCGGCGGTTTTGATCCCGTGCCCGCTAACCCCAACAACCGAAAACAGTCACTGTAAAAATCTAAAAACGGTAGTAAAACACCATGAATTTGCTTCGAAATGCGCTTATTGGCGGTATTGTTTTAGTTTCGTTTCTGCTTGTTATTCGCTGGAACGAGTTCCAAGAGCGCAAGTTTGAGTTGGCACAAGACAAAAACAGTGCCGCTGTTCAGACTCCGGCTCCCTCTGTTACACCCCCTACCGAAACTGCGACTACAAGCAACGATATCAACACAGAATCGGAAGTCCCAACGATTGATCCGAACGCAGCTGAGCCAAACACAGCTGATGAACATATTGCCCAGCCCGGCGCCCAGCTTATTAATGTCACCACTGACACACTGCAAGTTGTCATCGATACTCAAGGCGGTGATATCGTTCGCGTTGCCCTGCCGCAGTATTACGCAAAACTCAATGAAGCGGACAACCCTTTTGTATTGCTAAATAAAGCCGATTCACACACCTATATTGCGAAATCCGGGCTTGCTCTGCCTAAAGGCCAAAAGAAGCTAAAACCAGTTTTCAGCGCAGAAACCAACCGCTACACGATGCAACAAAATATGGATTCTCTGCAGATCGATCTACACGTCGCGGAAGAGAATCTCGATGTTATAAAACGATTCACCTTCACCCGAGGATCGTATCTGGTTGATGTTGAGTACATTATCACCAACAAGGGTTCCACCAATTGGGTGGGTGCTCTCTATGGTCAAATTCTGCGCGACGGAAGCAACCCGAATAACAGTACGTCGATGGGAATGAAACCCTTTCTAGGTGCCGCTATTACCACGCCAGAAACCAACTACAAGAAATACAAGTTTAAAGATCTGGATGAAGGCACCATCAACGTCGACAATCAGGGCGGCTGGGTTGCACTGGTACAACATTATTTTCTGTCTGCCTGGGTACCCGATCAAACAACCGATAACACCTACTATCTGGGCAAGTTCAACAAAGACTTGTACATGCTGAGGTTCATCAGTGCTGCGAAAAGCGCAGCGCCCGGAGAAACATTGAACCTCAAGGCACAATTCTATGCTGGGCCTAAAGACATCAAAGCACTCGAGACTATCGCCCCGCACCTGGATCTCACAATCGACTTTTCATGGCTTTGGATGATTGCCAAGCCACTGCACGTTGCCCTGCTTTATATCCATGATTTTGTGGGTAATTGGGGTGTGGCTATCATCATTCTTACGTTCTTTATCAAGTTGATCTTTTTCTATCCTTCGGCGATGAGTTATCGCTCCATGGCTAAAATGCGCAAAGTTCAGCCACTGATGCAGGAGCTCAAAGACCGCTACGGTGATGATCGCCAAAAAATGTCCGCTGAACTCATGCGGCTGTACAAGAAAGAAAAGGTCAATCCACTCGGTGGCTGCCTCCCTATACTCATGCAGATGCCGGTATTTATCGCGCTCTACTGGATGATTATGGAGAGTGTTGAGCTGCGCCACGCGCCTTTCTTCTTCTGGATTCAGGATCTTAGTGTGAAAGATCCGTTCTTCGTCCTTCCTCTCCTGATGGGCGCCACCATGTTTATCCAGCAGAAGCTTAATCCAACGCCACCAGACCCCATGCAGGCGAAAATCATGCAAATGATGCCTATCTTTTTCACAGCATTATTCATGATGTTTCCAGCGGGATTGGTTTTGTACTGGGTAGTGAACAACACTCTTTCAATTACCCAGCAGTACATCATCACCAAGCAAATCGAAAACGCTGACAAATAAGCAATGCGCGATACCATAGCAGCCATTGCCACCGCACCAGGTCGCGGTGGCGTTGGTATCGTGCGGGTATCTGGACCGAACGTGTTAAATATCGCTGGTAAATTACTGGGTTTTGTACCTCCAGTGAGAACGGCAAGCTATTCAGTTTTTCGAAATCGCGATGGTCACGAGATTGACCAAGGCATCGCACTTTTCTTCGAAAACCCACACTCTTTTACCGGCGAAGATGTTCTGGAACTGCAGGGCCACGGTGGCCCAGTGGTTTTGGATATGTTGCTCGGTGAAGTGCTTAATGCCGGTGCACGCGTGGCAAGGCCGGGAGAATTTTCGGAGCGTGCTTTCCTCAATGACAAAATGGATCTCGCCCAAGCCGAAGCAATTGCTGATCTTATCGATGCCAGCTCCCAACAGGCTGTCAAACAGGCAATCAATTCGCTAAAAGGTGAATTTTCGAGAAAGATCGATACATTACTCGACCAATTAATACATTTACGCATGTATGTTGAATCGGCGATTGACTTTCCCGAAGAGGAAATCGATTTCTTAAGTGATGGCAAAATCGCGGCTCAGCTCGATACCATTATTGCCCAAACCCAGAGTGTTCTTGAATCTGCTCAACAAGGTGTGTTGCTGCGTGAGGGTATGAAAGTCGTCATTGCAGGTCGCCCTAATGCCGGTAAATCGAGCCTGCTTAATGCGCTGGCAGAACGCGATATCGCCATTGTCACGGATATCGCCGGAACCACCCGTGATGTACTTCGCGAGCATATTCACATCGACGGAATGCCCCTGCACATTATCGATACCGCCGGCCTGCGTCAGAGCCCCGATACTGTCGAACAGCTGGGCATTGAACGCGCCTGGGAGGAAATCGCCGCCGCAGATCGAATTTTACTTATGATGGATACCACCTGCCTCCCCGACCTGACACAAGAGGACTATTGGCAGGTGCTCAGCAAGCATCCGGAAAGCCTTAATAAAGTTACCGTCATTTACAATAAAATCGACGAAACGGGGTTTAAGGTGGGGGATCCTGCAGGTAATTATCACGAAATCTACATTTCAGCGAAAACAGGTGCAGGACTGGATACACTTCGTGAGCACCTCAAGCAAGTGATGGGATTTCAACAAACCAATGAAGGCAGTTTCAGTGCGCGACGTAGGCACTTGGACGCTCTGCAACAGGCGCAACGCTATCTTTTCAAAGGGCGTGATCAACTACAGCTGCATGCTGCCGGTGAACTCCTCGCCGAAGACCTGAGGCTCGCCCAAGACCACCTCAGCGAAATCACCGGTAAATTCACCTCTGATGATTTACTGGGTAAAATTTTCAGCAGTTTCTGTATTGGTAAATAATATCCCCGCATCGTTCTTACCTTACGGCGAAATATTTTCCTTCCATCCTTTCTTAAGTTTGTAAAACATTATGCAAATAAACATGAACACTGCCGCCAAAGAATAAGCACCGGCATAGATTCGTACAATTCCCTTAAGCGCAAGGTCGCTTTGCTCTGCATTAGCCACATACCCGTGCCAACTCAATAACCATCCAATTAATGCACCAGCAATGGCAATACCAAACTTTAATGCCAGCAAATGACCTGAAAAACTCATCGCCATACCACCTTTACCGTTTTTTAGCTGGCCGTAATCCACTGTATCTGGCACTGCGGAAAACAGCATAGGAATAAACAGCATATGGAAAAAATTTGCGATGCACAGTAAGGCCAGGGCTAAATAAAAGGCGTCGCGCGGTGCTAACGCCATAGCCCCCTGAAACACGATGATTCCTGCAATTCCGATGCGCATAATAGTGACTTTGCACATTCGAGTGGCGAGATAACCGGACACCATAGCGCCGGCAACACCACAGAGCATTTGCGCCGTAACGAACAAGGTGACTGATTCAGGTGCATTTAGGTAGTACTCAACGTAATAGGGGGTCGCTCCGCTGCGCATGGCTATTCCTATTAGTCCAAAAAAAGTCACTATTGCAATTATCCACCACTGGCTGTTACTCAGCATCGCGCCCACGTCATCCCAAAAATTTGCTCTGTGGGTTTCTCCTTTTTCTTTAACACGTTCTTTAGTTAACCAGAAACAGCCCAGGAAACACCCAATAGCCACCAGGGACAGTAGCGCCATGGTCAATGTGAAACCCAGTTGCTCGTTGCCACCACCAAATATTTTTACCAACGGCAAGGTAACCGCTGCCACAACCGCGCCACCAATCATCGCGAGACCGAAGCGCCACGATTGCACAGAGGCCCGCTCTTGGGGATCTGAAGTGATGACGCCACCGAGCGCTGAATAGGGAATATTGATCGCTGTATAAGCCGCCATTAATAACCCGTAGGTCACGTAGGCATAGATAAGCTTACCCTGCACAGAAAGGTCTGGTGTACTGAAGGCGATAATGGCAAGCAGCGCGTAGGGCACGCTCATCCACAAAAGCCAGGGACGGTAGCGTCCCCAACGAGTATTGGTTCTATCGGAAATACCGCCCATGATGGGATCGGTAAATGCGTCGCTAATGCGCACAACCAGCATCAAGGTTCCCGCTGCCGCTGCGGTAAGCCCGAAAACATCGGTGTAGAAAAACACCATAAAATTAAGTACAACCTGAAATACAACATTGCTGGCTGCGTCGCCCAAACCGTAACCAAATTTTTCTTTGACTGAAAGGCCTTGCGTAACTTCCATGGTCTACTCTCTTTTTTGATTTATTTTCGGGTGGCCCCAGGCTTCCCCCGTACAATACACGCAAGCCGGATTCACCTATGAAGGAGGTTAGTTGATGGCACTTATTATCGCAGGATTAGTTCTTTGGTGTGGCGCGCACCTGCTGCCGTCACTGTCACCCGCCTCTAAAGTCAGAATCCAAAGCCGCGTCGGTGAAAAAGGCTATCGAGGCCTTATCGCCCTGGCTATTTTTTCAGGCGTGCTGTTGATCATTTTTGGCTGGCGTTCAAGTACGCCCACATTTTTATATGCGCTTCCACCGGAAACCCGACATCTTACCTTTCTATTAGTCTTGATCGGGTTCGTGCTCACCGGCGCCGCGAACTATCCCTCACGCATTCGCCAGGTGATTCGTCACCCACAACTTACCGGGGTAGCCGTTTGGGCAGTTGCACACTTATTGGTGAATGGCGATAGCCGTTCGGTGCTGCTATTTGGCACCTTGGGTATTTGGTGTTTACTGGAAATCTGGCTTATTAACAGGCGCGACAAAGTTTGGAATAAACCCGCAATTCCCAGTTGGGGCAAAGAGCTTAAGGGCTTGGTATTCAGTCTCGTGTTTTACTTGGTATTAATCGCATTACACCGTTTTTACACGGGAATGCCGCTGGTTAACCTTGGGTTTTAGTTATCCACAGTAATAAACAAGTTATTAACAGCAAGATTACAATTACTGAGCGCTATAACTCAGTCATCAACATCTTTACCGTATAAGTATTAACACGATTTTTACAATGTGGAAAACAATGCCAATAAACCCCGTATAAGCACGGGGTAACTCTTTATTTGGTCCACAGATTTAACGGTATAATTTTTATACAACTGCATAAGTGGATATCCACACACACCTTCCATGCCCCTTACACACCTTGGATACCACCGTTATCGCGGCTTTATTAATTCACTAACTATTTGATTTAAAATGAATAAAGCAGGTTTTCCACAGCAGCCCACTACGCTAATAATCACTACAAGAATAAAACCACCTATACATCTATATACTTATATTTTATTTATATTATTTAAAAGACACTTTCTGCATTACATATTCAGTTCTTTTTTTGAGCAACACTCCCTATAATGTCGCGCCCACCTGTTTAATGCTGGTAACCCTATGATTTTCCCGGATAAATTTGATGTTATTGTGATTGGCGGCGGCCATGCTGGCACCGAGGCCTGTCTCGCGGCCGCACGTATGGGTTGTAAAACCCTGCTGCTTTCCCACAACATTGAAACCCTGGGGCAAATGAGTTGTAACCCTGCCATCGGAGGTATTGGTAAGAGCCATCTGGTAAAGGAAATTGATGCGTTGGGTGGCGCCATGGCGAAAGCCACTGATCTTGGCGGCATACAATTCCGAGTACTTAACAACCGCAAGGGCCCCGCCGTAAGAGCTACACGCGCGCAAGCCGACCGTGTTTTGTATAAAGCAGCGGTTCGGGAGATTCTTGAAAACCAGCCCAATCTAACGATTTTTCAGCAAGCCGCTGATGATCTGGTCGTAAGTGGAGATCGGGTTACCGGCGTTATCACCCAAATGGGCGTGCAGTTCAACGCTAACAGCGTTGTTCTCACCACAGGCACCTTTCTCGGTGGCCGTATTCATATAGGTTTGGAAAATCATTCTGGCGGTCGTGCCGGTGATCCACCTTCCATTGCTCTTGCGAATCGTTTGCGGGAGCTGCCACTCAGGGTTGATCGCCTTAAAACCGGGACACCGCCCCGCATCGATGCCCGTAGTGTTAATTTTGAGGGCTTGGAAGAACAATGGGGCGACGAACCGATTCCGGTAATGTCATTTTTAGGCAGTAAAGCGGATCACCCACAACAAACCTGTTGTTGGATTACCCATACCAACGAGAAAACCCACGATGTTATTCGCAGCGGCTTTTCCCGCTCGCCGATGTTTACCGGGGTGATTGAAGGTGTCGGCCCCCGTTATTGCCCAAGCATTGAAGACAAGGTGAATCGCTTCGCCGATAAAAACAGCCATCAGATTTTTATTGAACCTGAAGGACTTAACACGCACGAACTTTACCCAAACGGTATTTCCACCAGCCTGCCGTTTGATATTCAGCTGGCTTTGGTGCGTTCCATAAAGGGTTTTGAAAATGCCCATATCGTGCGTCCCGGTTACGCCATCGAATACGACTTTTTTAATCCCCAGGATCTGCAATACAGTCTCGAAACCAAAGCAATTCAGGGTTTGTTTTTCGCCGGTCAGATCAACGGCACTACCGGCTATGAAGAAGCTGGCGCACAGGGTTTGCTGGCTGGTGCCAACGCTGCCCTTAAGGCCCAAGGAAAAGAGGCTTGGTGCCCCGAACGTGACCAGGCTTACATAGGGGTTCTGGTTGACGATCTGATTACCATGGGCACCCGGGAACCCTACCGTATGTTTACCAGTCGCGCAGAATATCGCCTGTTATTGCGCGAAGATAATGCCGATCTGCGTCTTACCGAAAAAGGTCGCGAGCTGGGCTTGGTTGACGAACAACGTTGGCGCGCCTTCTGCGCAAAGCGCGAGGCCATTGAGCTCGAAACTCAACGGCTGCGAGACACTTGGATTCAAGCAGGCAGTGCTGAAGCCGAGCAACTGGCCGATAAACTCACTTCACCCCTAACTCGTGAATACTCTCTCATGGACCTCTTAAAACGGCCGGAATTAAGCTACGCCGATTTGGGGAATTTGAAGGGGCAATCGGTCACCGCGACACAAGTTTCCGAGCAAGTGGAAATTGCCGCGAAATACGCCGGCTACATCGATCGTCAGCAAGACGAAATCGCGCGACTGCGCGCCCACGAAAATACCCCAATACCTGCAGATTTTAATTATTCCACGGTAGAGGGATTATCCAACGAGCTGAAACAAAAGCTCGGCGAAGCACGACCCAGCAATATCGCGCGAGCGTCGCGCATCCCGGGTATTACGCCGGCAGCGGTTTCTTTATTGTTGATTTACCTTAAAAAACGTGGATTGTTAAAAAAAGCGGTATCGTAATTCGATTGGAGAGCACGTACTTGTGACAAATTAGTCGTGCCAATCATCTGATAGCCCAATTTTTACAATACCTTCCCTTTACGAGCCGATACACTTGCCTGCAAACGTATAGGATTGCGTTATGGGCTGGATTGCGAATCACCTTCCAAACGAGCGAGGTCGCCTGGTTTTCCAGGTGATGCGCCCTGCTGCTCACCTGCAAAAACAGGTTGTATTCTATTGGTTGCTCAAATGTGACAAGAGCGTGCCCACGATTGCGGAATTGATGATTCCGGATGGCCTGGAAGAAATCATATTTTCCTACGGTGGCGAATACCACCGGGTAAGTAGTCGCGACTCTACTCAGCGTCAGGTGTTAACTGAAAGCTATGTCGTGCCCCTTAAAAATACCGGTTTGTTGTGTTCTCGGATTAATGAGCTGAACATGATCGGAGTAAAACTGGTTCCCGGTTCACTCTACCACCTTCTTAAAACGTCTCTAGGCAGCTTATTTAACAAAACTTTACCCGTTTCTGACATCAACCATTCTTGTTTAGGAGATATGGAGCATGAGCTATACGACGCTGCCAGTCCCTATGCAATTAAAAAACTATTAGATGAAAGTTTAAGTCGTCTATTTAAACATTGTTTGCGAGATGCGTTAACGACGACCACGGTGCACGAGATATTTTTACACTCGGGCAATGTTTCGATTGGCGATATTAAGCAAAAGGCTGGCTGCCATTATCGTACCCTTGAAAAACGCTTTAAAGAGCGTATTGGGTGTACACCTAAAAACCTGTCGCGCAATATTCGTTTTAATTTGGCGTTCCACGCCATGCAAGAAATAGAGCGTAAAACGAATAGCGAAAATATACATCGCTTTGGGTATTACGACACCAGTCATTTTTATCGCGACTTTAAATTTTTTACCGGTGCATTACCGAACACGCTACTCAGTAAAGATTTATCCACCGAAGTGATTAACGCCAGTAACCAACAATTGATTTGTTAATACGAGGGCAGCGATTAATATGGATCGTCGCGCATTTATAAAATCCACCTGTATTTCCGGCGCATGGCTAATGTCGTTTTCCGTCACTGGCTTTGCGCAAAAGGAACAAACAAACAAAACTGGCTGGAGCCTATACATCAGCATTCAGCCAGATAATTCTGTGATTATGGAATCCCCGGTAATGGAAGCTGGCCAGTTTATGCGCACCACTGGACCCATGATGATCGCCGATGAAATGGATTTAGAATGGCAGAGTATCCAATTTAGCGAAGCCACCCTAGCCCCACTTTTACGCGACGAAAATAATAAATTATTGTACCGTTATGCCAAAATAAACACGGGAGGCAGTTTTTCCGTGCGTTGGACATGGAATTATTTACGGCATTGTGGTGCTACGGCGAGATATTTGTTGATGCTGGAAGCTGGGCAACGATTGAAAGTTCCAATAAGCGAACTATACAGCAGCCGCAACTTCGTGTTGCAACGAAATAGCGATATAAAAATTCCCTACGGTGATCTGGCCGAGCAGGCCTCGAAACGAACGGTGGAACGCCATCGCGTTCGTTTGAAAAACAAATCTAATTTTACAATAATCGGTACAGAAAAAAAGAACATAGACGCAAAAGCAATAGTCACTGGGAAACCACTATTTGGGATCGATACTGATTATCCGGGCTGTTTGCAGGTTGTTGTTGATAGAGCGCCGGCGTTGGGCGCGGATATCAAACAATATAACCGTAAAGCCGCCCTGGCTATTCCGGGAGTACATCAAGTCGTTGAAATTGAAAAAAGCGAAAAAGCCCACTTTATGAGCAATCAACCGCAACCCCTAGTTGCATCGGGTATTGCTGTAGTTGCTGATTCACTGTGGGCTGCGTTACAAGGTAAAACTGCACTTAATACGCAATGGATAAATACCAGTTCATACAAAGATCTTAATTCTGAAAATGAGCTAAAAAAACTCCATCGCCAGGTAGACAACCCGGAACAAACACGAGAAACACTTCAAAATATCGGAAATATCGAAGCTGCCCTGCAGGCTGCCGATACTGTTCTAGATCAGCAATATGAAAAGCCGCTTTTCGGCCATGTGTTAATGGAACCCTTTAACGCAATAGTAGATTTAAAGGCAGACTCGGCAACCATAATTACAGGCCACCAGAATCCAATGCTCATTGCGGAAGAAGTGGAAAGACTAACCGGTATCAATGCGCTGAATGTTGCTATCACTTGCAAGCGTATGGGCGGTGCCTTTGGCAGACGATTTGAAACAGACTGGATCTGTGAAGCTATTAAGATCGCGCAAAAAGTGCAAGCTCCCATTAAAGTTACCTGGCTCCGGGAAGATGAAATTGAACAGGATTATTTTGATCCCGGCGCCGTTGCAAAAATAAGAGCAGGTGTGAAAAAAGGCAAGGTCATCGCGTGGGATTATTGCCAAAGTCAAACCAAAGCGGGTGTACAGGATAGTTGCTTTCCACACGGTCTGGTTGAAAATTACCGCGTTCAGCGTTGCAAGCATGAAACGCTGATTCCTGCAGGCCCATGGCGAGGCCCGCAACATTTGTTTTGGGCCTTTGCCAACGAATCAATGATTGATGAACTGGCCTATAAATCGAAACAAGACCCATTGCAATTTCGTTTGAATATGCTGCAGCCTGAACGGGAGCTACCCTATACAAACTGGGGAGCGAGCGTAAAAAACAGTGGCCGTATGGCTGAATGTTTTCAAGCGGCAGCAAAACGGGCGCGTTGGAACATGGTAAGGCCTAAAGGTCGGGGTTTGGGTATTGCAGGTCATTTTTGCCACGGCTCATATGCAGCATTTGTGGTAGAAGTTTGGGTTATCGACAATATTTTAAAAATACACCAAGCCTGGGGTGCAATAGATTGCGGTTTACCGATAAACCCCAATCACATTCGTGCGCAAATGGAAGGTGGATTTATCGATGGTTTGAATGCTGCGTTATTTAACAAAATAAACATGGTAGAAGGTGCAGTTCAAAACAACCAGTTCGGTTTGCTTAAAATGGGGCTCATGAAACACGCTCCTTATAAGATTGATACACAAATCATCGCCAATGACTATGAACCTACCGGGGTTGGAGAACCGCCAACAGCACCCGCAATGGCGGCGCTTGTAAACGCGATTTTTGCAGCGAGCGGCATACGTATTCGCAGCTTACCTGTGTCAGAAATATTAGCGCTGGAGGCCTAAAATGGTGACATTTGAAGTGAATGGAGTTGATGTTAAAGTGAATGATGCGCAATCTACCATGCCCCTGTTGTGGTATTTACGCGAAGAAATGCATTTAAAAGGCACTAAATTCGGGTGTGGTATTGGCCAGTGTGGGGCCTGCACTGTGCATATCAACAACACAGCAGTGCGATCCTGTAGTGTAACGCTTGCAGCCTTGCAAGGTCAGTCGGTAAAGACAATTGAAGGTTTGGCCAGCGGCGATACTCTGCATCCAGTGCAGCAGGCTTGGTTAGATATCGATGTTCCCCAATGCGGTTATTGTCAGGCGGGGCAAATAATGGCTGCCGCTGCATTATTAAAAGAAAACCATCAACCCAGTGATGCCGATATCGATAATGCCATGACAAATATCTGCCGTTGCGCTACCTATGTTCGTATTCGCCAGGCGATTAAACACGCCGCAGAATTGCTATGACTAGCATGACACCCTATAGAGATGCGGTGTATTGTTGCGATAGTCCTGAGTAGTCAACAGCTTGACCTGAAATTTCATGTTTGAATGATTGCGCTTAGTATTATAAAACCTGAATTAACTTGGCGTAGCCACTGCGGGAAATTACGAGTTGCAGGCCGTTTTTAAGATTGGCAAAGCGGGTATCTTTGCCTTCAGTCTCAATACCTGCCAAATAATCAAGATTAATGATAGAAGATCGATGAATACGGCAAAACAGGCGAGGGTCTAATAATTTTTCCAAATTACCAAGTCGTTCCTGTTTAACCAGTTTACTCTCAGGCGTGTGAATAACCACATAGTCATCTGCGGCTTCTATGGCAATTACGTCACTGGTTGCCACAACGAAGACATCACCTTTGTCTCTTACCAGTATGCGGTTAATGGGCGCAAGGGTTTGTTGGTGATTTTCAACGAGCGAACGGGTTTTAAGTAGGGGATCTGCGGGTGCCGACAAGCGCGAAGTTATGCGCTCTATGGTGCTGGCAAGGCGTTCTTTAGAAACCGGTTTTAGTAAATAATCCAGCGCATTGTTTTCGAAGGCTTGAATAGCATATTCGTCATGTGCGGTGACGAATACAATTAATGGCGCAGCGTTACCCAATAACTCGAGAACATCGAATCCATCGAGCTTCGGCATTTGTATATCGAGAAAAATAACCTCCGGTTGGAGTTCGTGAACAGCTTTTACAGCTATAAGGCCATTTTCACACTCTGCTACAAGGTTAATCTCCTCATAGCTACTTAGCAGGTGCTTTAGTGCCTGGCGTGCATGGGGTTCATCATCAACTAGTATGACTTTCAAAACAATTAGTCCAAAAATTTAAACTGTATACTATCTCTTTGCATTACTTCCATTCTCCCTCCCGAAAATTTTTCCGATAAACTACTAACACCCCTATTCTTTACACTAAATTCGGCACCACAGTTTTCAGTATATTCTGGGTTGCTGGTAATGGGATCATTAAGTAGATCACCAAAATTAAACTGAAAGCTTCGCTCATGGGTAGTGGTTAGGATTAATTGGGTCGTTAACCGTGTTGTATTCGAGGCTTGAGATGAATAACAGAATGCGATGAGGCTGACTTCTGTCGGAGAACGTGTATTAGTTTCCCAGGTAATTTGAATAACTTGGTCTTTACTAACCAAGTGAGTGTCGAACTGTGAGTGGGATATAATCGTAATTTTATCCGGTAAGAAAGCAGTTGATACACTAGGTTCTTCTTGCCATGCACGATTAAAAGAGATAACAACTTCTTCTCCTGCAACGTTACCTTCTAAACCGATGTTATAACTGACATGTGAGGTTGTTTTAAGAAAACTAGGTACATATTCCTGTGTTATTTCATTACCGAACGCGCTCACGGTAAAACTATCGCCTTCCCCGAGTACAACCCCTTCTCCACGTTCTGTATTGCGATATAGCGTGAAGCCTGTACTGGTTTGATCTCCTTGACCGATAACATATATTACAGGATAAATTTCATCGGTTGAGAGTTCAGTTGAATCCACTGAACTCTTAGCGCCGCTACCACCGCAGGATACTCCACCAATTAGAAGTCCCATCATTAGAAATGTAGTTTTTAAATCCATATTAAAACTCCTAGTTCTAAAATTATTGAAAAATTAATTGACCACTGATTAACTAGAATTGATTACTTAATCAATGCATGGGCGCTTATCCGGCGTGAGGTTCATCGTCAACTAAAATAACATTAATAGACATTATTCCTTAAATGTACGGCGCATTCTGTGTTGTTGTGAGCTACCTTAAAAATCCAATACAAAATGCACCGATTGCGATTGTGTCAATTTAATATTGCCGCCATCGTAATTACTGTCTAACACCCCTTCCACCTGGCGTTGAATGTGAACCGAACCTTCACAGTCTACGCTGGTGTCGAGTGTGTCACGCGCATCAGCATCGACAAGAGAGTAAAAATTCACCGTAAATTCGCCGGTATCTGCCAAGGTGGTTGAGCTGGAGCCGATATAATTCTCACTGTTAACACCAACCGTGGGGCAGCTGATCAGCGTGTCTATATCGACATCACCCTGAAAATTTTGGCTCCACTGGATCGTGAAATCTTCGTCTATGGCCGCTAAATTGTTCTCCATAGTGGCTGGTGAAAATACTTCCACTCTGGCGGGAATGGTAACGTAGGTGTTGGTAGCATCTGGATCTTTGGCGCGAACCAGTCGAATAAAGAGCGTTTCTCCGGCGATATTATGGTCAAATTCAGTGATGTAGCTGTCATAAGCGCCGAAAAGCTGCGGCTCGCGTTCCAGTGTTTTGGTTTCTCCGTAAGCGCGCGCGGTGAGTCTGTCGCCCTCGCTCAGTTCCACATCAGAGCCATTCGGGCCGCCGGCCGTTAAACGGCAATCCACATAGGTGGTGTCTTCATAGGCGTTGATGCGAATGGTGGCATGAATGCCCTCGGTTTTCAGATCGGATGAATCCACCGAGCCTCCGCCGCAGGCTACAAGCGTTAGCGCGGCCAAGCCGATAAAAGCGGGTTTCATAGGTTTCATTGCGAGCCTCCTGGCAATGGTTTTTAGATAACCAGCATTTTAAAACAATCACAGGTATTAATTTGTAACAAGCTGTGAAGTTGTGAAAGGCTCAGCAGGAGAAAATGGCAGATCAATCTGTACCTTAAAACAGGTGTCACTGGCATCCGAACGCAGTGTTGCATCGCTGCCATAATAGGCTTTGAGGCGCTTGTGCAACATAACCAGACCCAGACCGGTACTGGCGGCGCGCTTACCGGTTTTATCGAAGGAGTTTTCGATGTGTATTATTAAACGTTGATCTTTCGTATGAATATCGATATTGATAAAACCCGGGTCTGTACTGGAATCAATGCCGTGCTTAATACTGTTTTCAACGAGCGGAAATAGTAAAAGCGGCATAACTGGCCGTTCGTTGACTTGCTTATCGACAGAAAATTTTACTGTTAAATGTTCAGCGAAGCGCTCCTGTTCGATGGCGAGATAATTTTTAATGTGATTGATTTCATCCGTGATCGTGACCCGTTCTTTTTTGGAGTAGTTTACGCTATAGCGTAAAAAATCAGCCATTTGGACACAAATAGTATGAATTTTTTCCGGTGCCACCAAACTTAGATTCGCCAGCATATTCAAACTGTTGTACATAAAGTGAGGATGTAAGGCGGCTTTGACCGATTTAAATTCGATATCGTTTATCAGTAATTTCTGTTGCAAAACCTGGGAGTTTTCACGCTCTTTAGAGACTGCCGAAAAATAGACGTAGTGCACTAAAATCCAAATAAGATACAAAATAGCGCCTAATAGCCAATTGGCGTTGAAGGCGTGTAAAAAAAGTTTGCGACCGTCACTAAAACCAAAGTGGACCATCTCGCCAGACCAGAGATACCCGACCAGCAACCACAAGCCCACGCTAGACGCAGTAGCCATCCATTGCACAGCTATAATCACTAAAACGGAACTGGAGTTAAGTGGCAATAGCTGGCAAATATAAAAATTGGAAAAACACACAAACAAGAACAACAAATACCAGGGTACAACTAAGGTAAAACTCTGCGCGTAGAGATTCGTTACCTCCACTTCCTGAACGATCAATACCAGTAGCATTGCGACAAACACGCTGATAACCAACCAGAAAAAAAGTACAGCTAAAAAACTACGGTTGGAAGAAAATAGCGGGTGCATACAGTTTACCTGCAATTAAGGTGTATTAATTACGTATGTCCAAACCACCCATACAGGCAACACCGGTAATAATCAGGTGCTTACGTGGTAAACCCATTTTGTCCGCAAGGCAGGTGGTTTTATTTGAAACGCCACCCAACAGTGGCAACATTTTAACGGTTACATCCCAGTTGGGCGGTATTTTCAATTCTGCACCACCCATAAAGGCAAGCACATCAAGTTCCATTTCGTTGCCACTCATGTCGGCATCACTGATATCCACTTCGGCGCCACCCAGCACGCAAATTAAGTTACCACTGCTTAATTCAGCTGAACGACTCCTGTAGTTACCGCCCCCTAATACCGAATATATATTGAGTTTTTCTCCATCGAGATCATTATCGCTGGCGCGTTCGCTACTCGCATTGTTGTCTTTACAGGACATATGCCATGGCAGTTGACCACAGTGTTTGCCCTTGCAGAATTTATTCGGCCCGAGAAGATAGATTCCCCCAACCAAGAGTGCCAGCGGTACTACAATCGCGTGAAAACTGAGATTGAAGATACCGTGTTGTACCATAAAAAAAATAATTCCCAGTCCGATTAGCGCGTAGGGTAACGGGCCTGCACGGTTATCCTGCTGTTTACGAGAGCTTATAAGAAGTGCTGCTCCAATAATTACCAGTGCCACTGGCCAGTTTCCGAAAAAAAATCCAAGAAGTTTGATGCCGATATTGTTGAGAAATACCAATAAGGCCAAAGCCACCATTACCAGACCAATTAAGGAGCGGGGTTTCATGTTGCCAAACTGTTTGTTCATATAAATTCTCCGGTACTGCAGCAGCCCATTGTTAGCCAACCCACCAGCGTTGTTGCAAGAAATTTGAATCCAATATTATCGAACATGAGCAAGCTTAAAAACACCATTACTCCCACAAGAGCAATGGTGTTTGTGTGGATACGATCGAGCCAAACCATAGTGAATCCCTCCACATCCTTACCTGACTGAAAAACTACAGGTTTCTCCGATTAGGCCTGGTTTGTATCGCTTTGTTCGATAATCTCGCCTTTACTCGATGCACTACCGTCCTGTGGCCAGGGAGCAAATGGGAAAGGTTTCTGTTCGCTGTTGTAGCTGACAAACTGAAGCGCTTGATTAATAAATAAACTCAGCGATTGCGCAAACTGGCGCAGATTGTAATTATCCTGACCAGTGGTGATAACAAACAGGAACTGCATGGCGCAAACTATCCACATTACCGCTGCCGCTAAATGCAACAAAGCGCCGAACAACAACATATAGATAAGGCGCAGCCAGGACTGCTGATTGCGTACGTTAGTGTGAACTTGCTCTTGATTCATAGTGTGTGTATTCATTGTGGTCTCCTTCACTTAATACAATGGCAGGATACAGTCTGAGCATGAGTATTAAGCACTTGCTTCGGTGAATTGCGCTTACGCCTCGGTTAACGGTTACATGATCGGTGAACAGCGTCGTATCGCGCGGTGAAAAGGTTATGATCCAAGTTCTACAGGTTTTGGATAAAAAACCACGCACTACAATAAAATTGAGGCGGCAGCCTGGGTGGTGTTGAGGGGGGAATCGCTAAGAGTGTGTTTTGGCGCAAATTTCGCGGCTGTAAATGGTGGTTAAATAGGCAGGTCTGTCTTTTGCGGTAGCTGTCATTCAGTCATGCATATTGGCGCAGTATTTTGCTTTCAGCATTGACCGTAAAAAACCAGACGAGGATTTGTAAGAGGCGTGGGCACCTCTTTGAAATCCAGTCTCACCGATCGACCGTTACACAACAATAACATCAACTACCAGAACCGGTAAGTCGAGGGAATCGTGAGTGCGCTTGGAGAATCGCAATTTATACAGGATAACCGCTTCCTGCGGATTAATTCAGCGTTAGGATCAGATACTTTTTTTCTGAAAGCCTTGCGGGGCAATGAAACTTTTTCGCGACTGTTCACCCTGGAGCTGGATCTGCTTTCCTATGAAAAACACATCAACCCCGCAGATATTGTGGGCACTCATATTGCCACTTTCGTGGATGCCAATAGTGAGCAGGTCAAATGTCTTAATGGTTATGTAAGCCAGTTTGAATTTACGGGAAAATTCTATCGCGGCACCTATGGGTATCGCGCAATTCTTGTGCCCTGGTTCTGGTTTTTAAAAAAACGCATAAACTGCAGGGTTTTTCAAAATAAAACCTTTCCGGAGATCTTCGAAGAAATTTGCGGCGAGTTTGGATTTCAAGATTACCGTTTGTCGCTTTCTGAAAATCATGCAAAGCTGGAATACTGTGTTCAATACCGCGAAAGTGATTTCGACTTTTTAAGTCGCATAATGGAACGCGAAGGTATTTACTATTTTTTTGAACACAAAAACGACAAGCACATCATGTGTTTGGCGGATGCACCTTCAGCGCACAGTTACCTCAGTCCTAAAGAAGTGGAGCACAATAAAAACGATAAAAGTAATGAATGTATTTCGGATTGGGCACATAGTTACAACTATCTTTCCGGAACCTGGAAACTGAACGACTTCGATTATGAAAAATTTAATCATTCGCTACTGACTGAAACCAGCTCAGTACTCAATCTTAAAAACGCCAAAAACTACTTCGTTTATGATTACCCCGGAAACTACCAGGAAAATACCCAAGGGAAAAAGCTAGCTCAATACCGTATGGAAGCGGAAGAATCCCATTACGATGTGATTCGGGCAAACAGCAACGTTAAGAACTTTGAATGTGGTAAAAAGTTTACCCTGCTAAGCGGAATATTTGAGGAAGACAACCACAAAGCGTTTGTTATTTCAGAAATCCATCACGAAGCCTACGACAACAGCTTTACCCAAGATAAAGACAGTGGCGATTTTTATAAAAATACGCTGCGCTGCATTTCAGAAAAAATAAATTATCGACCCGGTTTGCTAACACCCGGGCCGCGCATTGATGGCGTACAAACTGCAGTTGTTGTGGGTAAATCCGGAGATGAAATCTATACCGACGAATACGGCCGTATCAAAATACAATTTCACTGGGATACCTACGGTAAAAAAGATGAAAACAGCAGTTGCTGGATTCGTGTTGCCACCCAGTGGGCTGGTAAAAAATGGGGCACGATTGGTATTCCCCGCGTAGGTCAGGAAGTGGTGGTAACTTTCGAAGAAGGTGATCCCGATCGACCCTTGGTATTGGGCTGTGTGTATAACAGCATGCACATGCCGCCCTTCGATTTACCGGGGGATAAAAATGTGCGTGGTGTAAAAAGCCGTTCCACCAAAGGCGGCAGCCGCAGTACTTACAACGAAATCAGTTTCGATGATACCTCTGGTTCGGAAAAACTCACGATCCATGCCCAGAAAGATTTCAATATGGACGTGGGTAAAGACGCCGGCACCAACGCAAAAGGCAACGCCACGAACAACGTTGATGGCGACGTTACCTGGACCATTGGCGGCAACAACACCTTTTCTGTGAGTGGCAATGATTCCAGCAGTGTTGGCGGAGACCAAAGTAATTCTATTAGTGGAAATAAAAACGATACAGTCTCGGGAAATCAGGAAGGCACCGTCGGGGGCAATGAAACTCAAAATGTGAGCAGCAATCAGGATGTCACCATCGGCTCCAATCAAACAATTAATGTGGGGAGCAATCAAACATCATCAATTGGCAGTAATCAGGAAATATCGGTGGGCTCGAACCAAACGATCAGTGTTGGTTCTGCTCAGGATATTTCCGCCGCAAAGCAAAGTGTGAGCATCAGTGGCAATGCCAGCATGGACGCCGCGCAAATTGCATTGACGGGAAAATCAAAAATATCGCTGTCAGTAGGCGGCTCCAATATCACAATTGATGGCGCTGGTGTAACGATATCTGTGGGTGGTAGCACAGTAAAAGTCGATATGAGTGGCGTAACAGTCAGTGGCCCGATGGTGAAACTCAACTAACAAATATTCATCATGGCAGACAAAAACCCCATCGAACGCGAACTCTCGAAGCTGGATGAACAGTGGGAAGATTTCGTCAGCGCCGATCAAGCCATCTTTTGTTGGCGAATTAAATCCGACGAACAACAACTCAGTAAAACCTTTGTGCGTTTAAAAGAACAGTTTTTAGATGACAGCAGCGATCTATTCATTGGGTTGCACAGTGACTTTTTAAACGAAAAGGATTATAGCTTCGAAATCACCGAAGAAATGAACCAACTGCTGCACGAGGGCTTCGAACAGGCCATTCGCGATGAACAACAAAACAATGAGACGGCAATAAACGAATTTACCTGGAATGTAGTGGACTTAAGCGGTTACAGCCATGGCCACCACGCATTGTTGGATAATTGCCAGCGGGTACTTGATGCTTTTGGCAAGTTTATCGATTGTTTAGTGTTGGTCATTATGCCGAATCAAGTGGCGCATCTAGACTCTTGGCTACAGTGGTGGCGAGATACCGCAGAAATCCATAAAAGTTATGATCTCTGGCCAGAAAAATTGAAATTGCTGGTGTTTGAAATCGACGCTGCGCCCCATTTGTCATCCGTTGTAGACGAGTATGCAGAGCAATTTTACTGCGCCAATTCCAGCAGTAATATGAAGCAGGCTATAGACGCAATTTTAGAAAATGCCGATGACGGTAGCCCCGGCGCTAAAATTCGTATACTCATCAACGACATGCAATATGCAGTTGGTGAACAGAATATTAAGCTTTTGCAGCAATGTTCAGAAACAGCACTGGCTATCGCGATTGAGCAAAGTTTCTTTGAAATGGCGGCTACGGTATTGATGATTCGCGCGGCCGGTTATTTAAATGCCCAATATTTCCAGCAGGCAGTAGCGGATTATCAACAGGCGCAACTATTCTCACTGCAGGGAATCGACAAGGAAATTCCCGGGTGCGATAAGTTATTACTGCAATCCCAAATGTTAGAAGGTACCGCATTTTTCAGCGCCGACCAATACGCGGAGGCAGCGGCCTGCTATCAAAAAACTGCCGACCTGGCTGCCCAGCAAAATAACACCATGATAATTATGGAAGCCTGGCGTATGAGCAGTTTCTGCTTTGAACGGAATAAACAAAAAGATCTCGCCTGGGAGGATGCCTTAAAAGCCCTTGCAGCGGCGAAAGAGCTTAGCCCGGAGGAGCAACAGGCATCCACCCTACCCTTTGTGGGCGACGCTTTGTTACGCGTGTCGCCAAACGTTGAAAGCGAGCAACAAATCACAGAAGAAATGATTCAACTGCTTGGGGAAGACTGGCTGGAAAAATTACAGGAGGTAAAAGCCGCATGCTAGCCGCCAAACATTTCGACCCGGTCATGGGCGTCGATATCCACATGGTAACGATCCCCCCAACCGGCCCGGTACCCATTCCACACCCGCACATTAGTAGTGTGCTAGATCCGATGGATTATGTACCGGTATTTGGCGGCACGGTATATGTGGGCGGCGTTCCCCGAGCAACAGCGGGTACCGCTGGCACAACAATACCGCACATCCCCCTCGGCGGGCCCTTTCCAAAACCCGTTGGCAATGAAGACGAAGTATTTATGGGTAGCGCCACGGTGAAAGCAGACGACGCGCCCTTCACATTTACCGCACTGCCTTCGTTGAGTTGCCAGGATGTGGGAATGATCGCGCCGATCCGAGCCAAGAAGCCAAAAAAATCCTATGGCATGTTATTGCCACTTTCCAATGTGATTTCCATACCGGCGGGTTTGCCGGTGTTGGTCGGTGGGCCGCCAACGATAGATATTGTTGGGTTGGCAATGGCGGGAGCATTTGCGGCATTGGGGGCTTTGGCAAAAAAACTGCGTAGTCTTCAGAAAGGCAGTAAACGTATTAAAAAAATCTCTGATGCGATTCATAAAAAAGCTAATAAAATAATGGATAAGCTTGGGGTGCCACCTAATATCCGAAATAAAATTCACAAGGGAATTTGCGCTGTAACTGGGCATCCCGTCGATGTAGTTACGGGAAAATTGATGGCTGATTTTATTGATTTTGAATTACCTGGTGATATTCCTTTCCGTTGGTTACGTACCTGGTTTTCAACATCTACTTATGTAGGTTCTCTAGGTAATGGTTGGCACCACAATTACGATACTCGATTAATCGAGGAGGGAAGAGCCGTTGCTATACGAATGGAGGATGGGCGGGGTATTGCTTTTCCCGCTCTTCGAGAAGGAGAAATATCTTTTAACCGACAGGAGGAGTTAAAACTATTCCGTCAAAATAACGACTATTATCTTGAAGATAAAGAGGGACTGATTAAAATATTTAGACGTCTCGCCCCCTCCGAGAGTCAATTTCTATTAATAAAAATAAAACGATTGGATCTCGATTCTAAAATTAATTTTTATTATTCTCCAGATCTATATTTATCAAAAGTAGTTGATTCATCAGATAGAATTATTACATTTCATTACGAAGAATTTTTAAAAAAAATTTGTGTTGGTTCACACAACGGAACCGAATCCCAGGTACTTGTAACCTACGGATATGAAGAAAGTAATTTGACCACTATTAGAGATGCAATGTCTTGCGTGTCAAAGCTTGAATATCAATCAAATCTGCTTGTCAAAGAAACCAATAAAAACGGACTAAGTTTCTATTTTGAATATGATAAGAGTGGAATCGATGCTAAATGTTTGAGAACTTGGGGCGATGGAGGACTATACTATCGCGAATTAATTTATGAAGATACACAAACTGTTGTTACGGATTCTTGTGGAGCTAGAACCACTTATATTCATAATGGAGTATTGCCAACAATTATAATAGATCCTTATTCAAACCGTTCTGAAATAACCTACAATAACTTTTACCAAATAACTTGCCTAAAAAATAATAATGGTGCAGCCATCCACTTTCAATATGATGAACGTGGTAATTTGTTAACCCAAACATTTCCAGATTCTACGGAAAAAAACTTCACTTACAATGAAAAAGATAGATTGATAGAGTTTACCAACGAAATCGGTGCAAAATGGACTTGGGACTACGATGAAACTCAGAGGATAAGACGTTATCGCGATCCGACGGGTAACGAACTTCACTATTTTTACAAAGATTCTAAGCTCACTAAAATACGTAATCAATTCAGCGCTGAAACACATTACAGGTACGATACTGCTGGGAATTTGGTTGATAAAATTGATCCGAATGGCGCTAGATACAGCTGGAAGTTCGATTGGCTTGGCAATCTTATTGCAGAATCAGATCCTAATCATAGCATTACCTACCATCGCTACAATTTGATGGGTAGACGAATAGAATCCAAAATACCAGACGGAAATCATTTACACTTTTTCTATGACGCCGAAGGTAATCTGATATACGCAAATGATAAGTTTGAAAGCTTGAAGCTAGATTATATAGGCCTTGGAAAAATCGCAGCTGTTTCCCATGGAAATTCAAGCATAAAATTTGAGTACGATAAGGAGGAAAGACTCATTGCATTTTCTGAAACTTTAAACACTTCTCATCATTACCATTTGGGATTAAAAGGTGAAGTTTTGCAAGAGATAGATTCAATGGGTCGAAAAACAGAATTTGTTTATGACGTTGAGCAGCAGCTGTCGGAATTACATAGAACTGATGGAAGTACTGTAAAGTACGGTTACGATACGCGCGGCCGGACAACGTCAATAGTTTATGATGACTTACGCGAAGAGTTTACATATCGCGCTGATGGTTATTTACTTGAAGCACGAAATAATCACTCAAAAGTTTGTTACAAAAGAGATATGGCTGGAAGAGTTCTCGAGGAATTACAGGGAGCGGAGTCTGTAGCATTAAATTACGACTTAGAAGGTAGAATTACAAAGGTATTTTCTTCATTAGGTGCTGATCAAGAAATTTCTTACGATATCGCTGGTAATATGAGTCGAGTGAAGTACCACGGCACATGGATCGAGAGTCGTGAATATGATCACCAGGGAAATTTATTAAAGCGTAGTTTACCCTGTAATCTTACATGTAATTGGAATTTCGATAAAGTTGGACGACCTGTTTTACAAAAAATTTCCAGTGATACTCGTGAGCTATTGGCAAAAGCGTATCACTGGGGGGTAAATGATAGATTATTAGAAACCAAAGTAGCATCCGGCGATAGTATACGCTTCGAATATAATTCGAATGGAAATCCTGTGACAGAGAGCTCTGATGGTGGTCTTAGTCAAGTTCGTGTTATAGATGCTCTGGGGAATTGCTACGGCAATCATGCCATGAACGATAGAGTCTATGATTCTTGTGGCGCCTTGATGCATGGTGTCCTAGACCACAATCGTGAATTTATCAATAGGCTTGATAGCTTGGGTCGGGTGAAAGAAAAAATCATTGATGGAAATAGCAAGCATTTAACGTGGAATTCAGCCGGACACTTATCTGCTTATCGGGATAACAACTGCTCGGTCTCCTATAAATATGATGCATTGGGGAGAAGAATAGAGAAGGTAGTTGGAAATACGGTTACTCAATACCTGTGGGCGGGAGATTCTCTTTTACACGAATGGCAATCTGATCCTGTGAATGACAGTGAAAACCATTCAATGATTACCTGGTATTCGGAGCCCGGTAGATTCAGTGTTCTAGCAAAAGTACAAAATAATCAGTTTTACTCCATCGTTAGCAATAATAGTGATGCTCCGATATACGCATTTGATGCAGATGGTCACGAAGTCTGGGGGGCAAAATACAATTTGTGGGGGGCGGCTTCAGTCACTAAGGGAAAAAATAACTTTGTCCCATTCAGAAAGCCAGGTCAGTATCTCGACGTAGAAACAGGTTTTTATTACAATCGCTTTCGATACTTCGATCCCGACTTTGGATTATATCTAAGTCCAGATCCATTGGGAAAATCCGGTGCGAACCCAACGGATTATGCTTACGTTTCTAACCCTTTAATAGAAAATGATTGCATGGGATTGATGCCCAGTTGGATGCCCACCAGGCGGGGGTATCAAAGGCATCACATGATTCCCCAGTCATTAAAAAATCACCCTGCTTTTGTCGCATCCGGATTGGATATTGATAGTGCAACTAACATGAAATATCTGCCGGTGGCTCCTGGAATTGACCCTAACCCAAACAAATCAATACATAAAGGTTGGAACAGTACCCATCAACAATACAACGATATTATGCGCGATGAGCTTAACAAGATAGAGCGAATGGCAAAGCGGCAAAATTGGGACCAGAAGCGAATTCAAAGTGCTATTCATGATTTACAGCATGCAACTCGAGCGAACCTTAGTAATGGCAAATTAAAGTGTGGCTAATATGATTTACTTTCCTAGAGTTAAGCTTAATAAAGATTATATAAACGTAGAATTTACCCGAGACGAGGATGCACTTTGTGATTTTTTTGTCGAATCAATAACAAGCACGCTGCCAGAAAATATTATTTTTAAAACACAGAAAGGAATAACTGCGAAAAATATAAATAGCTTAGACTATCTCGAAGTGTATTTGAATATTCCACTTTTTTCAGAACGCTTTGTTGGTGCATGTGATGACCTGTTGAAAGGTGATATGGAATTTTACACTTGCAAAGTAGACTGTGATGGCAGGGAATATTCCTGGTTTGTCGGTAAGAGTCTAGTTGTAGCCGATTTGGTGAATTCGGAGGCTTCAAGTTTCAGAGGTAGGCCACCAAATGTGATGATCGAGATGCCGCCAGTATTTAATAAAAACTTGCCAGATTTTTACTTCGCGAGGGACACCGAATATAGAGATACTTTGATTGTTTCAGAGAAACTCAGATCTGTTGTCGAATCCAAAAAACTTGCCGTCGATTTTTATGAGCTCCGACAAGCCTAAGATTATCTAGATTTAGAGTCACTACCTTTGTGAGCTGCTTACACAACTAAATATAGGATGTAATAAACCTCGCGACCAATGATCGCAAGTTAGCTATAATTTTAAACATGATGTCACTCAGCCAACCCACCCCTCCCATCCCCAAATCCGAATACAAAGCCCGGGTAAAAGCCTTACGTGCCGAGTTGTTGCAGTTGCAGCACCAGATGCGGCAGATGAACAAACCGGTGATTGTGGTGATTGCCGGTGACGACCGCTCCGGGCGGCATGAAACCATCAATGCCCTTTCCAGTTGGATGGACCCGCGCTTTCTCAGTGTGAACGCTTACGGCCCTACGCAACACGAAGACGACAATCGTCCGTTCTTTTGGCGTTTCTGGCGAGATCTGCCCGGTGCTGGGGAAATGGCGATTTACCTGCGCGACTGGACCAGCACCTCCTTGGTGCAGTATCTCAATGGTGAAATATCGGAAAAGAAGCTGCGCAAACGGGAGGAATACATTCGCAACTTTGAGCAGAAGCACACTGATGACGGCGCATTGATGATCAAATGCTGGCTGCACATTTCCGAGGAAGTGCTTGCCAACCGGGTCGCACAAATTCGCGATACGCCCTATTTTGATGTTAAAGATGAGTTGGCGCTTAAGAACTACCCCGTGGCCATTGAAGCCATACAAAACACCATCAATGCCACCAGCACTCATGCCAATCACTGGTATGTGGTGGATGGCGCGGACCCGCAAAACCGTAATTTAGAAGTTGCGGAAATTATCAAAAACCGACTCAAAGACTGGCTGACCGGTCAGGTGCGCCAGCCAGATGCCGCGAGCCTGGAATCTGTTGCAGCGCGACCGTCGATTAACATGGTGCCGCAGTCCCTCGATCAGGCGCCCGATAAAAAGAAAGCCAAAGAGAAACTCAAGAAACTCCAGGCCAAGCTGCGCGAGTTGATGTTCGAAATGCGCAATCAAAATATACCCGTTGTTATGGCGTTTGAAGGTTGGGACGCTGCGGGTAAGGGCGGCGCAATCCGTCGCTTGGTGGCATCGTTGGATGCCGGCTTCTATCGTATTAAACCCATCGCGAAACCCAGCGAAGACGAATACGCGCACCACTACATGTGGCGCTTTTGGCGAGAAATACCGCGCAATGGCCAAATGACCATATTCGATCGCAGCTGGTATGGTCGGGTGTTGGTGGAGCGTATCGAAGGCTTTGCAACCGAGCAGGAGTGGCAGCGGGCCTATAAGGAAATCAACGATTTCGAGCATCAACTCAGTATTCACGACACCGTGGTATTAAAGTTTTGGTTAAACATCAGCAAAGACGAGCAATTGCGGCGCTTTCAGGATCGCGAGCAAACCGACTACAAAAAATACAAAATTACCGATGAAGACTACCGCAATCGCGAACGTTGGGACGATTACGTGCTGGCTGTGGAAGATATGATTGAGCGAACCAGTACCGAACATGCCCCGTGGGCGGTAATCAACACCGATTTCAAAGACCAGGCGCGAATCGACGTTTTGCAAACCGTGGTGGATGCCTTCAAACAAAAACTCAAACTGCGGGATTAATCCGCTAAAATAGCGGCCTTTTCAAGCCGTGCAGTCAATACCCGTGACAGATTATGCAAGCCGCCTGGCAGAGGGTTGTCGCCAGTTATCCTTCCAGCTCAGCGAATCCCAGCTAGAATTGTTGCTGCGCTACCTCGAACTGTTTATCAAGTGGAACAAAACCTACAACCTCTCGGCTATACGCGACCCAATCGAGATGGTAAGTAAGCACTTACTAGATAGTTTGAGCATCGCGCACCTTATCGAAGGTGAACGCTTTATTGATGTGGGCACCGGTGGTGGTTTACCGGGTATTCCGCTGGCGATTTGTTTCCCGCAGCGGCATTTCACACTGTTGGATTCCGCCGGTAAGAAAACCCGATTCCTGTTTCAGGTAAAACAAACGCTGGAACTCGAAAATGTCCAGATTGAAAATCGTAGGGTGGAGAGTTTCGCTCCAAACCCCCTGTACGATGGAGTGATAAGCCGGGCTTTTGCGTCACTTGCAGACATGACTGAGGCCTGTCAGCACCTTGTTCCCCATCACGGAAAATTTTGGGCGATGAAAGGGGTTTTTCCTGAACATGAGTTGAGCGAACTGCAAAAACACTATATCTTCGAGAACGCACTGCCGCTGCAGGTACCGGGCCTCGAAGGGGAGCGCTGCCTGGTAGTGCTAAGAAAAGAAAATATTCAATAAATTCAAAGTTTTATAGGTCATACCGTGGGCAGAATCTACGCGATTGCGAACCAAAAAGGTGGGGTGGGTAAAACCACTACCTGCGTTAACCTGGCGGCGTCTCTGGCGGCCACCCGCAAACGTGTGCTCTTGGTAGACCTGGACCCGCAAGGCAATGCCACCATGGGTAGCGGGATCGATAAAAACGATCAGGAGTTTACGGTATACGACGTACTCATGGGTCTGACTCGGCTCGAAAACGCCTTGCAGCCGTCGCCGGAAGGCCACTACGCCGTGTTGCCCTCGAACAGCGATCTGACAGCCGCCGAAGTTGAAATGCTGTCGCTGGAAAACAAAGAATTCAGGCTGCGCTCCGCACTCGGGCAAATTCGCGATCAATTCGACTATGTGCTAATCGACTGCCCGCCCTCCCTCAATATGCTCACCGTGAATGCACTTTCGGCCTGTGACGGCGTTTTGATTCCCATGCAATGTGAGTATTACGCCTTGGAAGGCCTGTCGGCACTTATCGATACAATTAACACCATACAATCGGTGCTCAACCCCAAGCTGAAAATCGAAGGGATATTGCGCACCATGTACGACCCCCGCAACAGCCTTACTGGCGATGTCTCGCAGCAACTCCACAGCCATTTCGGCGACCGCCTGTACCGTACCTGCGTGCCGCGTAATGTGCGCCTTGCCGAAGCCCCCAGTTTTGGCCTGCCGGTTATCGCCTACGACAAACAATCCAAAGGCGCCATGGCCTATATAGCGCTCGCCGGTGAAATCATTCGCCGCAACGACGCCACCGCGCCCGAGCTCGCTACTGCCAGTTGAGTGGTCGTACGATCAAAAAACAGAATAATCAGAGGTTTAAACGTTAGACATGGTAAAACGTAAGGGACTGGGCCGTGGCCTGGACGCGTTGTTAAGTGGCTCTGCCAATACTGGCCCGGGCGATACCCCAAAAACCGTCACTGAAGTTGCCGCGCAAATTACATCGGCAGATACCAGTAAAGACGGTGTTCTAAAAGAGCTCCCGGTGGAATTCCTACAGCGCGGTAAATACCAACCGCGCCGCGATATGCACCCCGAAGCACTCGAAGAACTCGCCGAATCCATAAAAGCTCAGGGGGTGATGCAACCCATTGTGGTGCGCCCCATTGGCGAAAACCGCTATGAAATTATTGCCGGTGAACGTCGCTGGCGTGCTACCCAGCAGGCCGGGCTGGATACCATTCCGGCGGTGATTCGCGAAGTACCCGACGAAACCGCCATCGCCCTGGCACTGATCGAAAATATTCAGCGCGAAGACCTCAACCCGGTTGAAGAGGCCACCGCGTTAAAACGCTTTCAAGACGAATTCGAGCTGACCCAACAGGAAGTGGCCGACGCAGTAGGCAAATCCCGCAGCGCCATCACCAACCTTATGCGCCTGCTCAACTTAAGCGGCGAAGTGCGTAAACTGCTGGAGCACGGCGACCTTGAAATGGGCCATGCCCGTTGTCTGCTAAGCCTGGATGAAGGCGCTCAAAAGCGCGTCGCCCGCCAGATTGTCTCTAAAGGCCTCTCGGTGCGCCAGGCGGAATCCCTCGCCCGCAAAACCCAGCAGGAAGAAAGCAGCAACGACGATGCAGTCAGTACCGACCCCGACATAAAAAAACTCGAAGAACGCCTGGGTGAGAAAGTGGGCGTGCCTGTCATGGTGCAGCATTCAGCCAAAGGTAAAGGCAAGTTGGTTTTAAAATACAACAGCCTGGATGAGCTGGACGGCATTTTGGCGCACTTGGGGTATGAGCATTAATTTTACAATCGAAACAACAATAATAATTTTAAAAAACTGTTCTAATTGACCATCACAAAAATATTTCGAATAAAACGTGCACACCTATGAAAATAAAAAAAAGGTATGTTTTTATTTTTCTGCTCGTTATTTCCTTTGGGAGTTACGGTATGTCGATATTTTCTGGGACAAAAAGTTGTGTATTTTCGGGAGTAAAAGCGCAGCTTTTTTATAACGGTAAACCTGTGGCTAATGCCAAAGTCATACGGCAATGGGAATGGCATAAAGAAAATTCAGATGAGACGATCACTGATGAAAACGGATACTTTATGCTACCCGAAGTCTATGAATCTTCAGCGTCGCGACTTTTTCCGTCTGAATTTGTTGTGGGTCAGCAATTGTCTGTTTCAGTTAACGACGAGGAAATAATATTTTGGTCGAATTCCAAACGTGACCCCGATGTTAATGCTGAATTTGGAGGGGCTGCATTTACTGTTAAGTGTGAACTCACTGAAGAAGAACGTTTGGTAGAAGACTATGGCTCTTTAATGGTAACCAAGTGCCATCTGGAGAAATAAAATGTCGACAACTTTTTTAAACCCTGTATTTGCCGCTGAGTTGGCTTCGAACGTCTATTTAATTAAAGATAAATTCAGCCGTAAAGGTTTTAACGTAAAGTATAAAAACACCTTTGATCTCGACGAAAGTAAAATGGTCCAAGGTAAAACAGGTGCGTTAGTCGTCGTTAAAAAGAGCCATGTGATGGCATTTATGGCGGTTGGTCAGGGCGATTATAAAGGGCAGGCCTTTGTGGCAATTAAAGGTACCGCCAGTTTGTACGATGCATTAACCGACCTGAACACCGGGGTACATTCCTCGCACACGGGCTTTAGCGTGCACCAGGGTTTTTATTATGCGTTTGATTCAATTGTCAATGAGTTGCGAACCTTCCTCCTTGGTTTAAAAGAAATTACCACAATTCATTGTGTGGGTCACAGTTTAGGGGGCGCAATCGCAACACTGGCGGCGGATTGGATTAAGTCCGCCAAAGTGGTTCCAAAGGTTGCGCTGTATACCTTCGGGAGCCCCCGAGTGGGTCTCGATTCTTTTGCGAGCCATCTGACCGCCAAAATACAACCCGACAATATATTTAGGGTGCATCACAAAACTGACCCGGTTCCCCTGGTACCCACCTGGCCGTTTTGCCACGTTCCCAATTCAGATAGAGATTACCTGGTTTTTTCGCCGCTGGCGGGTAAACCATGGGAATACCACTTGATGAAACATTATATTGATTCTGCGAAAAAAGCAGGTTCCTGGGCCACCATGCAACGCGGCAGACCTATTGGTCATATGGATGCAGCTATCGAAAAATGGTTGAAATCCGACGGTATTGTGAGTTTTTCGCAAAACAGTCTGGAACTGGTAAACGCAGCATTAATGTACGTATTGAAAAAAGTGGTGAATCTTACCGGTATTATTGTTGTATCCGGATTTGCCACAACATTTACCCTGTTAGACAGGCTCGCGATGTTTATCGCTAAGGCAGCTAAGCTGACGGCAGACGTCAGTATCTGGGTATTCCATCTTATTAAAAAAATGGCGGCTATTATCGGCATTAAAATAAAACAAGGTGTTGATCTGACTACTGAATTTGTTCGTACCGTATTTCTGAGGCTGCATAAAAAAATCGCAGATATGATTTGGCGTATTGGCAAAGAGCTGGAGTAAATTAGCGTAAGTACACATGCAGCCCAGCGAACTTGCCGTATTATCCTTCAAAGTCTTGTTGCTGTCGTATGCGGTAATTTTGGTTTTTTATCTGGTCGCGTTGTTGTTTCGACTGCCGAAACCCGGTGGTTTAGATGTAAAAAATAAACCATTTTTAGTAAAGTTGGTTTTTGCCGCCAATATTGTCGGTGTCGTAATTTTGGCGATTGGGATAATCGGGCTTGTCGCGGCATTTTTATGGTGGTTAGGAATTTCGCTATTGAACATCCATACCCCGGGTAAGCTTGCACTGGTAAGCCTTATTTTTGGTATCTCGCCACTACCCTTTGTTGTTATTGCGTCTGCCGTAGCGAAGGCCATCGGCGGCACGCTACACGAAGGCGGCCACCAAAATTGTAAAATAAAAAGCGTCGACTTTGGCCCGCTGCTTTATGGCATGTTTATGATGGGCTGGGCCACATTTTTCACTGCTGGCATAGCCGTGTTGGGTCTGGTTGCCGCCGGGATTTGGAAGTTGATTTCCTGAACGTCTCAACGCTGCTGAGCGCAAGCTGCAGCAATTCGCTCCAAAGTTAATTTCGTGGCGGATGACCCGAAACATCGGTCAATTGGCTTTAGAAAGAGGTGTGTCTCTTCGGTAAAAACGGACTGAAATGGCTCGCCTGAATTGTAATGTAGGGAGCCATTTTACAATGAAATGTAAAAAATTTCTTTTTACCAGGGGTTTACACGGTTTTCTCGAGCGAGATACAGTTTGTCGTCAGATTGAATATTGAAAGCGCTATACCATGCATCGAGATTACGTACCGCCAAGGGCCGTATATTTGCTATCGGATGCGGGTCGATTTTCAACAGTCGATCAATCAGCGCTTCCCGTCCTTTGAACCGCCAGGCTTGAGCATAGCCAAGGAAAAAACGCTGGTCGCCTGAGAATCCGTCCAGGACAGGTGCTGTTTTACCATTTAGAGAAATTTTGTAAGCATCATAAGCCACTGTTAAGCCCGCTAAATCGGCCAGGCTTTCACCCAGTACAAGCTGTCCGTTCATATGTTTGTTTGGTAGCGGTTCGTAGCTCTCCATTTGCGTAGCGAGTTGTTTTGTTACTTTAATGAATTGTTGAGCATCCTGTGGTTTCCACCAGTCGCGTAAAATTCCATCGCCGTCGTAAAGACGACCCTGATCATCGAACAAATGAGAAATTTCGTGTCCGATCACAGCACCCATGGCCCCATAATTTACTGCCGGGTCAGCAGTGGGATCAAAAAACGGCGGGCGCACGATAGCTGCGAGAAATGCTATCTCGTTCCAATTAGGATTGGCATAGGCGTTTACGGCGTAAACAGAGTTAAAAAAGAAACGCTTATCTGGTGAATTTTGTGCCCAATCCAAAGTGCGCTTGAATAAAAAGGCTTTGCCTCGACGCATGTTTCCTAACGCGTCACCTCTCACCACATCCAATCCCTCGGTACTCATCCAGGCATCCGGATAAATTACTTTGATGGTTGTTTTTGCCAACTTCTCTCTTGCCTCATTGCGGGTTTCAGGAGTCATCCATTCAAGTTGTTGCAAGCGCTTGTCAAAGGCCCCTAGAATATTGTTGACGATATTGCGCAGTATTGGTCGACTGTCGTGTGGCACATAACGAGCTACGTACTCTTTGCCAAGTGCGTCAACCAATGGGTAACCCCGTCCACCCATAGATTCGATCGCAGTTTTCCAGCGCGGCAGCTCTTCTTTCTGCCCGCTCAGGGAACGACCATAGAAATCGAAAAATTCATCACGAAATGAACGGCTTAGCGCGGCTTGTGCTTCCCTGATAAGGTGATATCGAAGGTAGTCCCTCCATTTGCTTATAGGTGCTGTTGCTATGAGGTTTGCCAAACTGACTATCGATGATTTTGTGGTGGCATTTACAATTTTTTGAGCATCGGCTCCAGCCGCTGACATAAAACGTGTCCAATCGATACCAGGAGCAATTTCGTCCATCTGCTCAATGGGAACCGGATTAAATTTTTTAATGGGGTCTCGTAGCTCTGCTTTACTCCAGGTGAATTGAGCCATTGAGGTTTCCAATTCCACAACATTATCCGCGCTTATGTCTGGATTGCTGTTACCTATAAGTGTAAAAACGCGAATAAGATGTTCGCGATAGGATTTACGAATGGGGGTATAGTTTTCATCGAGATACATTTCGCGAGCGGGTAAGGCCATGCCCGTTGTAGAGATTTCCAGTAATGTCTTACCCGCGTTTTTAGCGTCGAACCCAAAATCCAAATGCATGGGCGCTGCACCGAGATCTGCCAGGTTTTTAGCCAGCATATCAACTAAATCGCCACGGCTTGACAATTTTTCAATCGCTTCGAGATCCTTCATAAGTGGTGACAGCCCTAATGAATCAAGCTTAACTAAATCCATCATCGACAAATACCAATCGCGTATTTTTTGCGTATCGCTTCCTTGGGTGGTCCCTTCCAAACTAATTTCGTTGATCATGCTTTTCAGCTCGTCTTGCGCGAGATCTTGCATCGATATCATTGGGCCAACCGCTAATTTATCATCGGGTATTTCAACCGATTTGTTCCAGGTGCCATTCATATAACTGTAAAAATCATCACCGGGCTTTATGGATCGATCCATAGCATCCAAATCCAAGCCCCATTTGCCGTAATGTGGTTGCGAAATAGTAGTTGTATCTATCTTTGATTCAGTAAGCGGTTCCGAATTTTTAAAGGTTTCATTGGAACAAGACAAAACAAAAACCGAGATGATGACGATCGAGGAGGCAAGCGTGATTTGCCTTTTATTACATTTCATTAGGTATTCCCGACAAATGAGGTGCTTGAAGTGGGTATAGAAACTGAATAGACATCTTTTAAATTCAATTTCGGGTGGCTGCCGAAAGGCGTCGCTCAGTAACAAGCACCACGATAACCAGTGCAATCGAAATCAGGTAGGTGCCGAACTGAAAAACATATTTCAAATTACTGGCGCTACCTCCTGAGGTAGAAAGTGTAAATGAGGCAAAATCCCAAGCGCCGTGTATGATCATAGGAATGAGTAAAGTGCCGCTAACTCTACGAAGCAGGTAAAATCCAGACCCCGCAAGGAACGCAAAACCAACCTGTAATGACGATGCAACAAAACCGGCTCCGAAAAAGCCATTCGGAAGATGCATAATTCCAAAAAGAAACACGGTCCAAAACCAAATCCATACTTCATTGGACGTAGACCCTCGCCAACCAACGACCAATATTCCCCGCGTTAATGCTTCTTCATTGAATCCAACTAAAACCCCGGCAGCAATTAAAAATAGGAGGTGGGTACCGATTACCGCAGACCAATTGATATTGACAACATTGATCAGGATAAATCCGAGCATGACAGCCATGACTAACCACATGGCCCAGTTAGCGTGAGTCAAACGTGTCTCGGTCATTACTGGCCGCCACCAACCCAGCCAGGTTATCGTTAATGCGAGGAAAATTGCACCGAGTAACAGAGGCAGAACCAGGCTTGTCGCTATAACATCACTGCCTACAAGGTTGGTGTAATCGGCACCCACAGCGAACCAAGTGCCAAAAATAATCACATTGTAGAGAACGTAGACAATTAAGCCCTTCTGCCAGGATGGTTTTGTGTTCATCACGACTCCTCGTTTAGGTGAAGCTCACATTTTACTTAAACAAACGCATGGAGACAGGATTAAACACGTCTAGCGCACTGTGGTTTGAACAGTAAGTTCATGATGCGCCTTAAATGCAGCAAGCTGAGAAATACGGACTGAGACCGATTACTTTAAGCCATGCCTATGATGGAATGGCCTAAATTTTATTTATAGAGCGGTACCAGGTCTATTATTTAGACAATAAAATCTCGTTAAACAGTGCAATAAATTCCGGGTCGGAAAGCGTACCAACATGGCTATTGGGAAAGCCGTATAAACCCTTGGCTTGAGTTTGTAAGGCGCGTGGCAGTTGGCTGTTCATAGTTACCACACCATCGCCATCCTTGCCTTCCAGATACGAAAAAACCAGATGGTAGGGAATTGTTTCCGGCCAGGGCGTTTGGAAAAGATGGTTTAAATAATCACTGCCTGCTGCAACATCCTTCCACGATTGCACCACAATGGGTGAGTATTTCACGCCTTTGGCGGCACTGGCCATTCCGCCCATAGGGCTATTTACCGTCATAAATACATCGATAGCGCGAGAACCTTTTGGGTGTTGTGCGGCATATTTCTGAATAAACGCGCGCGTTACCAGGCCACCCATGCTGTGAGCTGCCACTTTAATATGCTTGAAGCCAAAACGTTTCTGGAGATCAGCGACCGATTGCATGAGGGTATCGCTGATAATTTCCAGTTGCAGGCCGCTGGCATAATAGTAAACCCAGGCCTGATACCGGCTCTTATCCAGTTGTTCTATTACAGTCTGCCAGTCCAACGGCCCGCCATTAATTCCGTGCACAAACAGTACAGGAATTTTCGAAGGATTATATTCATCCAGTAAAAATAAACCGCCGCCAACCGTTGCAATAAAATCAAGTGGGCGCCATAGGCCGATACCATAATTTTCGCGATTAAAGATCGGGTCGTCGAGCGCTACCACCTTGCCGAGATTGGCGTATTGGTTGGTTTCTTGGATCGAGGTGTCGAGGGCTTGTGCATTTTCGTTGTGTTCATTGAATACAAACTCGGGCAGGTCGATTACGTCGCCCGCCGTGAGCGTGAGTAATGTTTGATCTTGTTGCAAGCGAATGGCTTCACCGGGTTGGTACTCGCCGTCTTCGTTGCTATCCAGGTGTGCCACAATTTGATAAGTTCCCGGCGTGACATAAAACTGAAACTCGCCATTTTCCGTCACGTATGTGGAACCTTGATACACAATTTCTCCGTCGATTAGTTCAAATGCCAGGGCATTCAAGGGGCCGGATTGAATTGATGCATTGGTTATTTTTCCCCGAATTAATGCAGCACCGTCTAAAACTTCGGTTTGCTTTTTAATTTCGCCGAGGGAACAGCCAAAAAGCACCAGTGTTACAAGGCACAATGTAAACCGAAACTTACTGAACAGCCGCATAAATAATTTCCTTAACCCGTTCGGGGATTAGTACTCAAGGCGTTTAACCCGGCAAAATTAGCCGCCGGGTCAACAGTACCATCATGATAGGGCAATTGTGGCTGTGCAGCAGCATCTGCAAACACGGTTTTAGAATTAAATCTGTTGTGCGTTCGGATTCACCGCTTCGTCTACAAATGCCAACTCAATAATATTGCCATCTGGGTCGAACACAGAGCTTTCATAGTAACCGTCGTCATACTGCACCTTGCATTTTTCCAGGGGCACGCCCTGCGTTAAAAAATAATCTGTTAAGCGATCAACTTCAGTGCGGCTTCCCACGTCCAGCGAGAGATGCGAATACCCCACCCTGTCGCCGAGCTGCTCTTCAGGTAAGCCGGGTTTGTGCATCAACTCCAGTCGTACACTGTTGCAGATACTGATGAAGGTGCAGCTAAAGTCGCCGTCGGTATGACTGAATAACACCTTTCCCTGGAAGTGTTGCTGGTAAAAACGAATTGCGCGGCCGATGTCGTTGGTCCAGAAAGCGATATGTTGCAATTTCACAGGTAATTCTCCTCACGGTTAAAAACAGTGGGGAAAGTCTAAAAAGCGCGATAAAATTAATAAAACTAATCTTTTTAATATTTAAAGATAAAATTACTTATGTTTGTGCCACCCCATCTACTCATCCACCTGCCCTACCTCGCCCAGGTGGCGCGTTTTAACAGCTTTACCAAGGCTGCTGAGGCACTGCATGTAACCCAGGCGGCGGTGAGTTATCAGGTGAAGCAACTGGAGACCAAAACGGGCAATCGCCTGGTCACTCGTCAAAGTGGCGGTAAAACCCAGCTCACCGAAGCTGGCAGGCTGCTGGTCGCCGAATTCAACCATTGTGACAAGCGCTTGCGACTGGCGTTGGAACACCTGGATTTCGAGAGTAATGCGGGCGTTCTTCGTATCACTACGCCGGTGGATTTTGGCAGTGTGGTGATGCCAAAAGTCTTATTGCATCTGCAAGGTAGCGCGCCGCACCTCAAAGTGCACTGCCACACCAGCGACGTCTCGATCGATCTCGAGCGGAGCGATTGGGATATGGCCATATCCTTCTTACCGCACGACTCGCGAGAAGAGTCCAGTGTGGTTTATCGTAGCCCTCTGGTTATAGTGGCCAGTACCGCTTATCTCGAGCAACATGGCGCAGCTACGAACGCAGGGGAACTACTAAACCATCAATTATTAACACGTTATGGTTCCAGTCATCGAAATTGGCAGGCGGTCTTTGCAGGTACATCTGACATCCGCAACGCTCGTCATCTTGTCAGTGTTGGAAATACCTTCGCGCTTTTAGAAGGGGCGAAACAGGGTTTGGGTATAGCGGTGTTACCAAAGTTTTGTGTGGCCGAAGCGCTTGCTGGAGAACTGCTTCGCGTTGTGTGCTCACAACTTCTGTTGCCGGAAGTTCGTTTTTGTTTACGTAAAATTCAAGCGCCACAAATTAATCATTATGAAAAACTGCTTAGAAACGCCCTGAGTGACTTGAACGCGGAACCTTAGCAGCATTCGCACATGCCTTCGCTGTCACGCAACTGTCTCAATATTGTTTTTAAGGTGCGATAAAATTGCAATTTTAAAAACCATGGAAGAGAAATGATTGCTTGCTCGAAGCGCGCTTGCGCGGTGTGGGCGTTTTTTAGCTGCTTGCTTACATCCCATTTGAGTCAGTCTGCCCCGGCAATTAGCGCCGCCGCCGACATCAACGGCGATGGCATTATTCAACTGGATGACAGCGGCCCGGCGCCGAGCGACATCAGCACACCGGCAACGCCGTTTGTATTTTGGTTGAACGACGACCAGGACGATCTCAATCTCTACGAAAGCTGGCCACACGATAATCCCGACGCCAGTAACGAAAAGATTGGCTCCCTGCGCGACCTGGAAGATCTGGCACGTTTGCATATTCGCGTAAGCGGGGCCAGCCAGGGCGATGATCTTTGGCTAAAACTTTCCTGGGCCGTTAACAGCGCCGCCGCCCCGGCTATTCGGGTGTGGCAGGCACAAGACCCGAACGGTTCGCGCGCGTACCTACTCGACGAAAAAGCCGGCATTGAACAACTCAGCCACGCACACGCGCATTCTGCCTTGGGAGTGGTAAGGCAGCAGCAAGCCTTGTTTATGCAGTTGCACGCGTTTGACTTACAGGGTAGCGAGACCCTGCTGCCCTTATTATTTGAAGCCATAGAGGCCGGCTCCGGCAGATTGCGGGTGGAACTTATCGAGCGCCAGCAAGTGCTCGCTCAGACCTATGTGGATATGGAACTGCGCCCCGTAAAAACATTTTACGATCGCGTCGCCGTGCCCTGGCCCGACGAGATTACCTTTCCCTACAAATACAAGGGCCAGCCACCTCAGGCGAAACTGACTTGGGAGCCGGAAAGCTTCGGCTACAGCTTTCAAAAACCCTGGTACGAAGACGACAATATAGTGGTCTGGGTGCACGGTTGGATTCCCAATGACGACGAAAATTATCGCCGTACCCTGGTGTTCTCATTCGAAACCATGTTTAAACGTTTGTGGCACCAGGGCTACCGTGGCCGCGTGATTCATTTTCATTGGCCGACGCGCAAAGTACAGGGTGCATTTGGTTTGTTAACCAGCGAATACCTGGCCCTGAAGAGTGCCGAACCGCTGTATCGTTTTGCGCAAACGCTTCCAAAAAACAAACGCCTGCACATTACCTGTCACAGTTTGGGCGGCGTGATTTTGGCAGAGGCGCTGCGTTTGGGTTTGGATTTCGACAATGCGATTTTCCAGGTTTCCGCCGTGCCGGCGGAAAGTTTCGATAGCAGTGCCACACTGCTTGTCCCGGAGTTAGTAAACACGCCAACGCCCCGAGACAATGACCGCTGGGGTTGGGCTGATTATATAGGTAGCAGCAACACCCGCGTTTACAATTTTTTCAACCCCCACGATATTACCTGGGTGGGGTGGAACCTGGCGCAGAAAGAAGCCAAACCCTATTGGAAATACAACCGCACGTACAAATATTTTCCCGATGAAGCGAATGGCGAACACTTTCGTCTTAAATACTGGTGGTTTTTCTCTCGCCCGGTAAAAGACCGTCACGAAGCCATGGCCTACGCACTTAATTCCAAAACCCAGGCACTGGGTGCTGAAGCGCGCGTGCACGGCTTGGTGCACCAGAATTTTGATCTAGCAAAAGAACCTTTTGAATTTGGTAACGATCACGTTGCGGCGTGGCGTTGGAACCCGCAATTGGTTATGCCCTATTTTAATTTAATGTTGGATGTTTTTAATATTCCTTATAACGGCTTGAGTGTCGAATGAAACTAAATTCATCATCTCGTAAATTACTTGTGTTGTTGCCAATACTTGCGCTCACCGCTTGTGTCACCCGCCCGCAGAGTTACGAAACCGCGAGTGACATTAATTTAGTTAAAGACTTAAAAATACTGCCGGAATTTCCTGAATGGAATCCGGAAGATCTCGAAGAACAAGCCCGTGAGGATGTGAAATCACCCATCAATGTTTATGTAAAGATGGTCAACCCCCAGGGCGAACCAATCGTGGGTTTGCCGGTGGAGTACACCGTATTAAATACTGTACTCGAACCCTTCGACTACCCCTACTACGGTTGGGTAACACAGCCAAAAATATTTTCGGATAGGAACGGTTTAATTTCGATAGAAACCACTGGCGCGGCGATTGAGGCGCAGATAAAAACTGAAAAATACTGGAACGACGAAGGTCTTAGAGGGCTTATGTATTACGCGCCCCGTCTGCAGGAACTCAATACTTTTCCGCTGCCGAACAATAAGGACCAACCCGCCGTACTGACTTTACGGGAAAAACCCGCCGAAGCATTTACGCAAAACATCAGCACTGGAGCCATTGCCGCACCGAATGAAACAACAATCGCCATAAAATTACCCGGGCAACAACGTTATAGCGCGGCACAAGGCGATTTGGAAATCAGTGTTGCAGAAAAGCTTGCCAATGAGCTTGGGCGATACACCTGGTCTGTGTCGGTCGTGGTACCCGGCGGCGGTATCCAGGTGGTGCAAAACCTGCCGGATATTTACGCACCGCAAAACGGTTATCAGAGCGATTTTAAATACACCATGGCTGCACAAGATCCACAGTGGGATCACCGCCGCGATTTTTATTTTTATATTAAAACGGCTAAAGGCAATTACGCGCTGGTGGAACTTAAAGTGCGTACCGATCACGATAATTTTGTAGTGCTTAGTGGTAACTACAACCCGTATGGTGTGCCGATTATAAAGTAAGCTGTGCATTGCAGTCGCGCAAAGCGGTTTGTAAGATGCGGGATTACCCGCGTGGGTTCCCCACAAGAACTTTAGTTAAAAATAATCATGGCGATTTCCTTAGAACAGCTGCGTGCGTTTGCGTCCACTTTTGAAAACGGCAGCTTCACCGCCGCTGGGCGGCATCTCGGCAAGCATTCCTCCAGTGTCGGCGAGCTGGTCGCCAACCTTGAAATCGATACCGGTTTAAATTTATTTCAGCGCAGTGGCCGCGCCATCAGCGCCACCGACAAAGCACAGCAACTCTACCCTTATGCCAAATCTGTGATCACCGAAGCGGAACAGTTCGACGCCAAGGTGGATAGCCTCTATGCCGAACAACCCGACCGTTTTACGGTGGCCATCGATACCGCCGCGCGCGGTTCCGATCTGGTGGCCTGTTACGCTCAGGTGCGGCGCGAATATCCGGCGGTGGAGTTGCGGGTGATCAGCGGCGATGCGATGCAGGTGATCAGTTGGGTTCGCTCCGGTATGGCCGATCTGGGTATCGTGTACTCCACCCTCAGCGCACCACCCGACCTGCACCTCAGCCGCGCGTTCAATGTGCGCATAGTCCGGGTCGGCGCCGCCACTCAACCGCTGTGGCAGGGCACCGTCAATCACCTGCAACTGCGCGGTACCACTCAAATCGTGCACAAATTTATGTTGGATGCCGGCCTCGCCGAGGCCCATGTGGAAGCCAATCACAGCATTGTGTGCAACAACGCCCACGAGGTACTGGAAATGGTGGCGGCCGATATGGGCTGGGCGTTTATGCCGGTCAATCTGGTGCAGGCGGCGATTGATGTGGGCCGCCTGCGCGTGATCGATATCGAGGGCGCCCGCGAAGATGTGTGGTTCACCGAAATCGTGCGCCTTGCCACCCACCCCGAAAACCCGGTGATGCGGCGCTTTGTGGCGTTGGTGGGCGACCTGCCGGATCGCTAAAACCCCCCTTCTCTAACAATGTGTATGGCGAAGATATTCCCAACAGCATCAGTTTCCCGGATCGCAATCTGCGTTTACTCTGGGCCAGCCAGTATCAGGATTACAGCAACTTGAGCTACGACCAAACCAAAGGTCGCAGCTTTTTTATGAAAAAAATAAACCGGAGTGATAGCAGTCGTTAATTGAAATTCTTTTGGTTTATTACTGAATGCCTAATAATTGCGAATCAACGCTTGGTTTGGCGCTGCGCTTCGCAATCAAAATATCTATGCGTTTCCCGCAACCAAGCCATACAATCGCGCCGTAAAATTGAACTATTATCAATTTTAATCCGTAAAATTTTTGTGACATTTTTTTCCCCTTGCGAAAAAAAACAACCAATTGGCGTACCCTTCAAAAAATGAAAAATAATGCGCCAATTCAAGATTGGTTTGCTGTGCGGTTGATGCTATTGTCAGCGCAGATCTTTTCTGGCTCGGTGACAAGGCTGTAACACCAATGCCAAATCACCTTTTCATGACAAGAGCGTTTCAGATAACGCCACAGCAAAAGGTTTTGCGCTTTTCCAACCACTTCTTAAGCAGTAAATGTCGCAGCTGTGCGTTATTGACACGCCATTAAATAAATGCCGGGAAGTGCTAATTATTATTTATGTTGATCCAAGGAGTGTTCAGTATGTCCTCAAATTATCTGTGCGTTTTAGGTGTGCTGGCGAGCTGTATTCCCGCTTTTGCCAGTGCTGAAAAAATCGATGCCTCAGACCCCACCAAAATCTACAGCTATGCCGGCCCCGGCTACAAAACCACCAAATACAGTAATGGCGATACCTTAAGCGAAATTCGCGGCCAGGGAAATCTGGCGCTTGGCGCACAGGATATGGTGATGTTCGAATTGGGCTACGGCAACTATTCCGGTACCGTGGCCGCGAGTGAAAAGGAAAACGGTTTTACCAATTCCCGGGTGCGCTGGTTCCATCTGTTCAAAATGGACAGTTCCGTGGTGAGTGGCTACCGTGGTTGGGCCACCCAAATTGATGTGCAAATCGAAGGCGAGGTGAAAGGCACCAAAGGCAGCAACAGTGTCGCTATGGGTGCGTTGCCCGCATTTGGCATTAACGAAGCCTGGTCATTTTATTTGCCGGTTAACTATGTGAGTAGCTGGAATTCCGACTTTGATAAACATACCGGGCACGGCATCAGTGTCGCGCCTATGGCCGCCTGGGCACCAGAAAAAGGCCCGTGGCCCGGCTTTTTTATGCAATTCTGGCCCAACTATACTCGTTACCTTGCGGGTGACCTGGAGGGTGAAGGTGCCGCCAATCTGGACATCACCGTGGGTTGGAGTCCGGCCGATACCGTGGTGGTCACACTCTTAATGCAACAAAATTTCGACAAAGATTTGAATTTCTACACCCCCAGCAAAAGCACTTCGGGCGCCAACGATTACAACCTGTTTCTTTCGGCGAGTTGGTATTTCTAATAAAGCTATTAAGCGCACCGCACTGCATCGTGTTGCAAGCATTAAGTGCCATCGGTGCAGTGCGGTTTTAATAATTTCAGCGTAACGCCCTGCAAGGTAAAACGACTATGAAAATTTATCCCGCTTTTTTATTGTGCTTTTTATTGCTGTTCGCGTTTGGTTGCAGTGAAAAACCCGCGCAATCGCCAGCGCCTAAAAAAGCCGCAAAACCCGCCGCCGATGTCGTTTTCACCAATGCCAAGGTGTATACCGTCGACAGCAATAATTCCTGGGCCGAAGCCGTTGCGGTGAAAGGCAATAAAATTGTTTACGTGGGTGATAGTGAAGGTGCCAGCCAGTACATCGGTGATAAAACCGAAACCATGGACCTGGGTGGCAAGCTGGTATTGCCCGGTTTCGTCGAAGGCCATTTTCACGTAACAACTCAGGGCATCATCATGTATGGCCCCGACCTGCAAACCGACTCCATGGATGAGCTACTGGCCAAGCTGAAAACCTACGCGGAAGAAAATCCCGATCTCGAATTCATCAACGGCTGGGGCGTTCGTGCAAACGTGTTTGGTGGAGAACGCCCAACTGCGGCAATGCTCGATGCCGTGGTGCCAGACCGGCCGGTATTTTTGTGGCAGGTGGATGGCCACTCGGCTTGGGTCAACTCCAAAACCATGGAACGCGGCGGGCTCAACAAGGAAACCGCCGATCCGCAACCTGGCAGTTCCTATTACGTTCGCGACGATCAGGGCAACCCCACCGGTTACATTGTTGAGGTACCGGCTATCGTCAAGATCTTCACAGAGTTTGTCACCATCGACGACCAATATGTGCGTGGGGGAATGGCAAAATGGTTTGCTGAATACGCAAAAGCCGGTATCACCGCCGAACATGATTTTGGCTGGATAGGCATCGAGCAGGCGACGGCTCTCAAGATTCTCAAGGATTTCGAGCAGGACGGCACCCTGAAAATGCGCATCTACGGCAGTTACTACTGGAACGATCCGAGTATCGACCCGGTGCCATTGGCAACTAAACTGCGCGACGAAAATCAGAGTGGTCTGGTACAGGTCAGTGCCTTGAAAGTCTTTATGGACGGTGGCGATGACGCCTCTTACGGCGCCATGTTTGTCAACGGCTATACAGACAAACCCGACGCCCACCCCAGCCCGGTTGTGCCCTTCGAGATGTGGAACGATGTCGCAGTGCGTGCCGACAAAGCAGGGCTAAACCTTATTTGCCACTGCATGGGCTCCCTGGCAGTGCGTAAATTTCTGGATGGTATTGAGCTGGCGAAGAACACCAACCCCGAGTGGGACAGGCGCCCGGTGGCCTCCCATGCAATGATTGTTACCCCCGAAGACCAGCCACGCTTTAAGGAACTGAACGCAACCTACGATACCACCGGCCAGTGGATGGCGCTGGACGCCTACTCCGGGGTAGTCACACCACAGCGAATAGGGCCAGAGCGGATGAAACATTTGTTCCCCATAAAGGAACTGCTAAAAGCCGGTGCCAACGTATCGATGGGTTCGGACTTTCCGGCAGCGGCTTATTTTTCCGATTATCGCCCGTTGAATGCCATCACCCAGGCGGTGACCCGCCAGTCACTGGATAAGCCGGACATGCCAATTCTCGGTGGCGAAGAAGCTCGACTCACCGTGGCCGAAGCCGTGCGCGCCAACACCTACGGCGCCGCCTATGGCATCGGCGTCGAAGACAAAATCGGCTCGCTGGAAGTGGGCAAACTGGCTGACGTGATTGTGCTCGATACCAATATTTTCGAGGTAGACCCGCACGATATTCACAAGGCCAAAGTACTCTACACCCTGATGGACGGCGTGGTTCGCCATCGTGACGGCATGTAAAACAAACAGTTAATCATTCACACACATATCAAAGGTGTCAGCTATGAAAGCGCTCAATCGATTAGTGATGATCAGTGCAATTGCGGTGATCGGGGCAGCCATTTCCGCCTGCTCTAAAAGTCCGTCACCCACAGAACAACCTGCGGCCAGCGCAGCCAAGCCCGGCGTTGTAGCCGACACGGTTTTTACCAACGGCAAAGTCTACACCGTCAACGACCAGCAACCCTGGGCCGAAGCTGTCGCGGTAAAAGGCAATAAAATTGTTTACGTCGGTGATGCCGCCGGAGCCAAAGCCTTTATTGGTGACGGCACCGACGTAAAAGACGTGGCCGGCAAAATGGTGATGCCCGGCTTTATCAGCACCCACGATCACCTGATCGTCTCAGGCTGGATGAACATGGGCGTCTCCCTGTACAAGGGCAAGACCCTTGATGACTACCTGAAAATGATCAAGGACTATGCAGACGCCCACCCCGATGAAAAAGTCATTCGCGGTGTCGGTTGGAACGCCGAAAACCTCGGTGGCCAGAAACCCACCGCCGCAATTCTCGACAGGGCAGTTTCTGACCGCCCGGTGATTGTCATCGACTACACCATTCACGATGCCTGGTTAAACACCATGGGCCTGGAGAAAGGTCAAGTCACCAAGGACACCCCCGACCCGATTCCCGGTGTGTCTTACTGGGTAAAAGATAAGAACGGCAATCCCACGGGGCATGCCAAAGAAGTCTCCTACCTGCAGGCCTATGTCAACATGGGCGCCTGGGACCCCGAGTCTATGATTCCCCAGATCCAGCAGGAGCACTATAAGGGCGCCCTGTCCTTTGGTATGACTACCTTCCTCAACCCCGGCATCATCACCCCCCGGGTCACCGACCCGGTGGGCACCTTCGAGGATTATGAGGTGGTGATGCAATACCTGAAGAAGCTGGAAGACAAGGGTGAACTGACCATGCGTACCTTTGTGCAGCCTGTTATGAAGAACCCCGTGGTTACCACCGAGAAGTTCATCTCCAAGGCCGTTGAGTACTCCAAGACCTACAACACCGACCTGCTGCGCTCCTTCGGGGTCAAGATCCACCCTGAAGGCACCTTCAACGCCATGACCTCCCTGATGCTTGAGCCTTATGAGGGTACTGACAGCCACGGCAGCGCCAACGTGCCACCCGATCGAATGATGGAAGTGGTTCTCGCGGCCAATGAGGCGAACCTGGATGCGATAATCCACATTGATGGTGATGGCACTGCCCGCGGGGCCGTCGATGCCATTGAGGCCACCCGCAAGGCCGGCCACACCGGCATGCGCAATCAGATGCATCACATCTACTGGATGCACCCCGACGATGTGAAGCGCATCGAAGCCATGAAGATCCCCCTCAACATCTCGCCGATCTTCTACACCGACTGGGCCGAAGGTCACCTGCCTGCGTTGAAAATGCTGGGTGAGGAACGGGTCAAGAACGAGTACGCCAAATTTATGGGACCCTTGAAAGCCGGGTCTATCATCGCCCTGTCGGCAGACGTACCCAGCGCACCGCTCTGGATGGCGGCCCCGCTGCTCAGCGTCGAAAGCGTCATCACCCGCCGCGACCCGCTTAATGACGACTCCAAAGTGTTTCCCCCCGGCGCAACCGGCATGACCTTGGAGCAGGCGCTCGAGGCCGTGACCATCAATCCTGCCTGGCAGCTGCGTATGGAAGACAAACTGGGCAGCCTGGAAGTGGGCAAGCTCGCCGACATTATCGTGATTGATAAAAACCTGTTTGATATCGATCCCACCGATATCAGTGAGGCCAAAGTGGAATTGACCATGATGGACGGCAAGGTGCGCTACCAGAGCCCCTAATCGTTGAGGAATTTGCGGATGCCCAATTTGCGACAAATCGTTATTCTGGGGGCCTTAGTGCTGGTGGCAGCTTGTGCCAGCACGACGCCTGTTGCGCAGCGTCCGCCGACCTCCATTGAAACGGTGGGTTTGGTAAAAGAGGGTTTAAGCCTGCCCAAAGGCTACCTCGACCCAACAGACCTGCCAGACAGTCTCGCCCTTCTGCCAGCTCCGCCCCAGCCGGGTTCAGCGGCCATGGCCGCCGACCAGGCGGCTTTCGAGCAAGCCATGAAAGCTTCCGCTAACAGGCAGCAAGTGGCCAGAGACGATGCCGATCTCGATTGGAAAGCGCAGGCGAGTTCCTTTGAGGCGATTCTCGGCACCTCACTCAGCGATGGCTCAAAACCGCACACCGAAATGTTGCTGCGGCGGGCCATGGTAGACGCGGGCCTATCGACCTATCGTGCCAAAAAACACTACAAGCGCACCCGGCCCTTTGTGGTCAACCGTGTTGGCACCTGCCTGCCCGAGCAGGAAGACATGCTCAGGCAGGACGGCTCTTACCCCTCGGGTCATACCGCGTTTGGCTGGATGCTGGCGCTGGTGCTCACCGATCTGGTGCCGGAAAAACAAAATGAACTGCTCAAGCGCGGTTACGACTATGGTCAGAGCCGCGTTGTGTGCCGCGCCCATTGGCTGAGCGATACCACCGCCGCGCGCATGATGGCCTCGGCGACTTTCGCACGCTTGCAATCAAACCCTGTATTTATTGCGCAGCGGGAACTGGCGCGACAGGAGCTGGCAAAGACGAAGTAAATTTTTCGCGAGCGCTCCAAATCGCCACTCTGCTACAGAGATTCGAAGCCTTTAGATGGGGCTCAGGGAGCGTTGCGATACACCCTGCGAGCTTTAGGTGAGTCAACGATTACAACTTGTTTGTTTCGGCGAGTTGGTATTTCTAATTTCATCCGTTTCACGTTCTGAATATATGTTCCCATAAAGACGATCACGTTTAGCCCTGAAATCACGCGCTTGTTGTTCGTGGGCTTCGTCAACATCAAGAACTATCCATCCGTAATTATTGAGCTTGCAGGGTGCCATCCGTCAATGCGTCTCTGTCTCATAGACGCTAAGATAATTACCCAAATCAGGGGTAAAAATAACACCTTTCAAACCAGCTTTTTCAACAGCCTCTTTCACGCATTCTTGGCAATAAACACTATAGTAAGTGTCGAACTCTGTTTTAAAGATGTTGAACCCCTGAACCTTGTCTTCATCAAAGGCAACATTTTCAACATCACCCCATTCGTTTTTTACGCTTAGTTTTTTGTCCAGACCGTCTACCGACTCCGCCAAGCTCAATGGGTTAAACATAAAGCCCTTACCATTTTCATATTCTACCGGTAAGAACTCACCGTCATTTTTTAGCAAATCGTGCAGCACGTCATAGGCTTTCTGGCTTAAAAATAAACGCCCTTGATCGGCTGAAATATCAGGCATTATTGTGCCTTTCATTCCTTCATTGCCAAAATCAACCTTTATTTGACTTTTCCATACTTGTGAATATGGCTTTACAGTTCGATCAATATCAAATCTGTATTCATCACCCAAAAGGTCATTCATTTGATTGCCTTCATAACCAATGTAAAGATAGCTTTTTGTATCGGCATATATCGAATAGAGCATTTTAAACATTCCTTGCTGGTGGTATTACTCGTGGTGGCAAGGTTGAGCTTTGCAATCTTGTTTTTACCATTCTAAGGACTCGAATTAAATCATCCGTACCTTTTACAGAAGTTCTGTTGATCACTGTTCGCAACCAATCATAATAAGCATCCCGATGAATGCGATTGTGCACAACGGCTTTTCTCAAATGTGGTGGCATATGTGGCTTGTCTTCTTCGCCACGTGGTAGCCAACAACCATTATGCGGATCATCTATCCTCATTCCACACCAAGCCATAACCGCACGAGACACCGCAGAAAACCTATGACCGCCACTCACAATAGCATGAGCATCACAACGCTTTGAAGGTCGCGGCTCCCCGGCACGAGCCATCATCTTACCAAGTCGTTTTGACCGGTGTTTCTCGTTCATGAAATCGTCAAAGGACATATTCGCCGCTTGTGCGCGATAGCGGTCTAATCCGTGCTGAACTTGGGCGGCAACATCTACGCGGTTTAGATCGTGCTGGGTGGGGTTTTCTTGAGCTGCAAACCGGTCTATTTCACGGTCTACCATATCTTTCATGTAAAAAGGTTTTGGTGGTTCTGGGGCGGGCATTTTTTAATCACTCCATGACGGGATTTGAATTCTTATAAGTGCCTGAATGGTATCAGATTCTTATAAGATTAAGACCGTCAAGGGGTGAAGTTAACCCCGCCATGGACACCCAAAGGTTTATCACCAAGGCAGTTGAATACTCCAAGCAATGCGATAGCGATATCCTGCGTTCTTTCGGCGTCAAAATTCACCCGGAAGGTACTTACAACGCCAAGACCTCATTGATGCTGGAACCCTATGAAGACACCGACACCAAGGGCAGTGCCAACGTGATGCCCGAACGAATGATGGAACTGGTGCTGGCTGCCAACGAGGCCAATCTCGACGTTATCGTACATGTCGATGCCGACGGTACCGCGCGTGGCGTCGTCGATGCCTTCGAAGCCAGCCGCTTTGAGCATCAGCGTACTCCAGTCGTGCTCCTGAATCCGGTTTCTGAGCTCCGGCATACACCAGTGAATTTCTTGGGCTCGGTTTCCGGGTTCTGACCTACACCAGAGTCGCTTTTGGTTTCGCCTTCCAATCTTTGGCTTTCTTCAGGGTGGTTTTAAGGCTCGGGTTTTGAGGTCTGGGGTACATCGGGGCAGTTTTTAGCTTCGCGCGTTGAACTCTAAGTCGCCTCCGCGTAGTGCACAGGCTCAGCTTTTAAGCTTAAAGGGTCACAGACTCAGCTTCGAGGCACTCCTACCCACCTCAAAGCGAGCTGCATGTAGCCTCAAGGCTTACTTTTTGAGCCCAAAGTATCCTGTAATTAGCTTTTAGGTACCCCCTCCCCAAGTCAAAGCAGCCTTTGCTTAGCTCCAAGGTACCCCACGCCGCAACATAGTGAACCACAGTGTATTTGCTGCTGGACTTGCCCCCCGAAAGCCCGCTGATGCAGCGCTTGTGACGCTGCTGGGTACCCAGCCGGATCGCTAAAACCCCCTTTCCTCAAGCTATAGAGCCGCGCCTATGTGCGGTTTTTGTTAGGGGTATTCCCTCGCTTAGCGAGTTAGTAAAAGCACTAAACCCTTGCATAATGACCTCAACAGCTCGGAAGCACCTGCCAAGGGCTGGCAAATTCAAACTAAGCACATGAGGTGATTATCATGATCAACGTAAAACAATCCAAACTCGCTCAAGCCGTTATTGCCGTTTCCACCGCAGCTATGCTGGCCACATCCACCGCCAACGCCTGCACCCGTTACATTACCAAGACCGATCACGGAACCTTGGTGATGCGATCCGCAGACTGGGCTGAACGACTCACCGCTGTCGCCAAGGTCTACCCTGTAAACCAGCAACGGGAATCTCTGGGTGCGCAGAATTACGCCAAGCCAGCCAGTTGGACGGTGAAATATCACACCGTAACCATTGAAGAGCCTTTGTTGTTCCACAACCTGGCGGCTGAAGCGATGAACGACCAGGGTTTATCGGCACAGGCACTCTACATGGGTGACAGCAAGCCCTATACCGAACTGCATAAGGACACTGGCGCACCCGCGGTAAATCAGTCTGATATCGTGACTTTTCTCGCTGAAAAATACGCAACGGTTGCCGAAGTGGTTGCAGCCCACAAAGCCGGTGAATTCCAGATTGCCTGGGCCGACGAAATGCGAAATTCCGGAGCCCGCCACGGCTTGCATTATTCAGTGGTGGATAAGAGCGGCGCGATTGCACTCTTCCAGCTCAACGAAGGCGGTGTGGAAAAAGTCTGGACCGGCGATTCCGAAGGCGAGTTGCGTGTGATGACCAACAGCCCTCTGCAGCAGTACCACGTTGAGTATGTGAAAAATTTTGATCTGGACAATAAGCCCTATGGCGATAACGTACCCGCCAGTATCAGCTCGCTCGACCGCAATCTGCGCATGCTCTGGGGCAGTATGCATCAGAACTACAGCGGGCTGAGCTATGACGAAACCAAGGCTCGTCAGCAGCAGGTGTTCGATGCTTCGGTGGTGGTGCCTCACGGCATTCAGGACCCCTCGGATAATGGCAGTGGTTCCACCTACGCGACCTGGTTAACCTTTCAGTACAACCTGGACAACGGGGAGTTCATCACCCGCAATCTGCAAACCGCCAAGAGCATTACCTTCAATATTGACGACACCAAATCGTTCACGGAGGTCAAATGTGCCAAGATTGTAGAGCAGGCCGATGCCAATGCCAGCGAGGTTAGCTGGGGCAATTGCAGTCAATAAGCAGTTGCGATCAGTAAGTAGCTGCGATCAATAAGCGCTGGCGACACTTGTCCAGCATAAAAAAGCCGCGACCCTATGCGGGTTGCGGCTTTTTTGTTGACCCTGAAGTTTTCAGCGTTACAGGCTTACGCAATCACTCAATCCAAGCCACCTAAATCCACGTCCATTCCCACCCCAGGAGCCTTTTGTGCGGCTTTAGTCAGATCACTGGTGATTAAATCGGCGCGTACCACTTTACCGGGTAAATAACTGGCGCGATTGCGTAGGATGTTTGCAACGCGAGCAGAAGCACTAAGGCTCCAGTAAAACCCAAAAAGCGCATGCGCAGAAAAGAAGGGCGCATAACTTTCTCCATATCGTTATTGTGTTGGCGCATAGCCTAGCAAACTCATGGTGTGCTGAAAATTTAAAGTCAGCGCCGGTACCCCATAAGAACAGTGCGGACGGCTGCTCGCTAAGCGGAATCGCCTCAGGGTATCAAATGCCGGGAGAATATCGGGACGGGTGCCGGGCGTGTCAGGATGGGTCGCGGGGATGTCAGGACGCCTTTCCGGAGCGCAGGAATGGCTGCCGGGACGTCAGGACGGGTTTTGGCGAGGTCAGGATTGGGTTTTGGGATGTCAGGATGCCGTTTCCGGAGGTCAGGAATGGCTGCCGGGTGTGTCAGGACCGCTTCCGGGGATGTCAGGACGCCGTTTCCGGAGGTCAGAAATGGCTGCCGGACGTGTCGGGACCGCTTCCGGGGATGTCAGGACGCCGTTTCCGGAGCTCAGGAATGGCTGCCGGGTATGTCGGGACGGGTTTCGCCGGGGTCAGGATGGGGTTTTGCGAGCTCAGAACCGGGTGCCGGACGTGTTAGGGCGGGTTCCAGAGAGTTGTGGCTGCCGTATCTGGAGGTCGGGAAGGTACACGGCCTGGAGATAGCATGCTCCTAAGCCCTTCCAACCCGATAAGGGCTTCGTCACCACCAGCGCATGTTTACGTAGAATTACAGCGTTTTTTTACGCATTTCATTTGATACCTTAAATGCAAGGTTGTTCACAGCGGCGCAATATGCTCGCGGGAAAAGGCCACCCGTTCTGCAACACTTTTACGCCCCTTATCAGATTCTGCCGCTGCCAATCGAATGCGCGGCTCCAGGCCTTTGCCATTAGCCACCTGAATCGCCAGCCCCGGTCGCGCATTGAGTTCCAGCAGCAAGGGGCCGCGATTGCGATCCAGCACAATATCGGCACCCAGATAACCCAGCTCGGTGACTTCATAACTGCGCGCCGCCAGTTCCATCACCGCTTGCCAGTGCGGCACCACCAATTCCGAAAGGGCCCGCTCAGTATCGGGGTGATGGGTAATACTGCGGGCGTGTTGCACGGCTTTCAAAGCGCGACCGGTGGCGATATCGATACCGACCCCCACCGCGCCCTGGTGCAGGTTGGCCTTACCGTCGGAAGCATGGGTAGAGAGGCGCGTCATGGCCATCACCGGGTAGCCCTGGTACACAATCACCCGCACATCGGGCACGCCTTCGAAACTGAAGCCGTTGAAATCGTCGGTGAATTGCACCAGGTCTTCAATAATCGCAACATCCGGCTTGCCGCCCAGGCTGAACAAGCCACTGAGAATATTGGAGACATGGCGACACAGCTCCTCGGGGGTGACCGCCTTACCACTGGGTTTCAGAAAATTTTCAGCGTCGCGCCCGGTCACCACCAGAATGCCTTTACCACCACTGCCCTTGGCGGGCTTGATGCAAAATTGCGTATCGTCTTTGAGAAAGTCTGCCAGTTGCCGCACGTGGCTTTGCACGCTGCACACGCCAAATAAATGCGGCACAGCAATATTATGTTGCTCACACAATAGTTTGGTTTTGAGCTTGTCGTCCACGCGGGGGTAGAGATGGCGGGGATTATTCTGCGCGATATACACAAAATTGCGCTTGTTCATGCCCACGATGCCCAGTTGGCGCAGGCGCTTTGGCGAGATTAAGCGCAGCATCACAACCTCTTCATGGGTTCAAAGCGGCGCAAATCGGAAAGCCGGTAACCGCTGTAGCTGCCGATGGCGATAATCACCGCAAGCAGAATTAATAAACCTTCCGGGTAGAGGAAAATCGCATCGGCGACAGTTTGATTACTCATTAACAAGTAGGCCAAGGCCGCCGTTAGCAGGCTGCCACCGCCCTGCACAAACACTTCGCGCGCGCCTTCTTCATCCCACAGCACCGACATGCGTTCGATGGTCCACGACAAAATAATCAGCGGGAACAGCGTCACTTTCAGAATCCACTCGAAACCTAATTTGTGCCCGGCGATGCCAAAAGCGCCGTAAATAATAATCACAAACACCAACACCGCTGCGATACGGGGTACCAGCAACAGATTTAAGCGGGTGAGGTAAGAGCGCATTAATAAACCGCTGCCCACAACCAATAAAAATAAAATAATGCCGACGAGTAAGCCGGTTTGTAAAAACGCCAGAGAAATAAGAATTGGCATAAAAGTGCCGGAGGTGCGCAGCCCCACGAGGTTGCGCAAAATCACCACCACCAGTGCGCCGAGCGGCATTAATAACAAGAGTTTGAAGGTGTTTTGCTGAGCGATGGGCAAACTGTAAATGGAGAAGTCCACCAGCGCATTGTGCTGGTTGCGGGCGTTTTCCACGGCGGTGAGAAAGGCCGCGCGTTTTTCCCGCAACACCGAAAAGCGCAACTCGGAATTTTTGCCACCGTACACTTCGAACAAGGGCTCGCGACCCTGCTGAAATGCCACAAATTCGTTGCGGGGTACACGGGTAATTTCACGCGGGTCGAACAGTTCCCAGGCATTATTTTGCCAAACCTCAATCATAAACAGCGCCGGGCGGTCGCGCTGGCGATCCTGTAACTGCACGCCGCGCAACATGCGCGCAGGTATGCCTTCATAGGCGAGTAATTTAATGGCGAGATCGAGTTTGTCGGAGCGTCGCGGTAAATCACGCAGCAGTACACCGAGGATTTCGCTGGAGGGATTATTGAGTTCTTTCAGCAGCGCCAGAATCAGTTCATCACCTTGCAACTGGTATTGCGCAATCGCATTGGCAACATCTTTTTGCACCTGGCTTTCCAGCTTGCTGAGCTGGGGTTTTTGCCAATCGGGTGCGGCTTCGGGTGCGCCCGATGCGTCACTAAATATTAATTCGCTGCGCAAATAGAGTGATTGTGGCCCGGCGCGCACCTGGTCGCGGTGCCATTCAAAGAAAGTGTCGTCGTCTGTGCTTTTGAGTTCTGCGCTGTAACCACCACCCGCTTCACTGGCGTGCAAGGTTTCCGCCCCAGGTACTGAATCTGGCAGAAACAAACGTGTGGTCACCGGGCCGCCCAGGGCATCGAAATCGATACGTGCCTCCACCTTCCACACGGTGCGCACCTCGCCGGCAAACAGCGGGAAGCCCAGCGCAAAATGTTTGTATAAAATCATAACGACACCCACAAGCACCAGGAACGTTGCGAGCACCGCTATTTGATGGGTGGCTTTCATTCTTCGCCTCCACTGCTGGCCAGAAAACGGCGGCTGACATCCACCATGGCTTTGCCTTCCAAAAAGTTGCGACCAATCAACACCGGGTAATCGAATTCGTCGCGATTCGCCAGGGTGACTTCAACGTCCTGAGCAATATCGCCGAGCGTGAGTCGCATTTTCACCACTGGGCGCTCTTCCGCATCGGCGCCGGCGCGTTTAATGTTTACCGTGCCGACCCTGGGTTGTTTAAATTCGTGTTCATCGTTGTTAAAGCGGTCGCGCAGGGTAAAGGCCACCCAGGGTTTGCCATCCCGCTCGAAAGGCGTCATTGCGTCATAGCCGATGGAGGTTGTCGCCGCGCCCGTGTCGATGCGGGCTTTTTGCAGCAGGTTACCGTCGCCCACCAAAACGTATTCCACTTCGCCGATCACAGTTTTATTGGCGACTTTACTCAGGGTTTCGCAGGGGGTGTCCGCGACGCTGGCTGTAGGTGTGGTTTGCGGTGCGCTGCAACTGAACAGCTGGCAGAGCAACACTGCGGAAAAAACGGTTTTACCCGAAAGTGAACGAAGTAAGTACATGGCTAGCGGGTTCCCTGGCGGTATAAAAAGTTATTGGTATTTGGCCTGCACGAATTTGCGGCTGACATCCACAATGGCCAGGTCTTTAAAAAAATTGCGACCGAGCAGTAACGGGAATTTCAGGTGGGTGCGATCCGTGAGGGTGAATTCGGCTTTTTCTTTGAGATCACCGATTTGAATCCAGGCAGACACAACGGCGCGCCTATCGGGTTCTTCAGAGGTGGATTGGATCACTTCCACCCAGCGCTCGACGGGGACTTTGAGTTCGCCGCTTTTAAGGTCGTCGTGCTCGATGCGAAATTTTACCCAGTCTTCGCCATCGCGCTGAAAGGCTTCAACGTCTACCGCACTGATGGAAGAGGTGGTCGCACCGGTATCGACCCGCGCCTTAAAGTTTTCTTTTAAGCCGTGTACGTAAACCCATTCCTGTTCGCCGAGAATGAGTTTACCGTCGGAGGTTTTTCTTGCTTCCAAAACCAGGGTTGGGGACTCTGGTGAGGGGCTGGCTGCAACAGCTGGCAGAGCATTGAGGAGAAGAAAAATCAGGCCAATCCATAATCGATCCATCGCGCTTCTCCTGGCGTTGCGAATGGCTGTTGTTGCCCGGCAATTATTGTTGTGAGCCGGGGCGGTGGCATTAAGAAAACAATATATAGGGCTACTATTAACCCGGCAATTAAATAGATGATCCTATCTATTGAATTGCGCGCCCTCGAAATATTGGCGTAAATGTGTGAATTTTCTGATATTTCAGGGGCTTACATTGCCCTCCAGGCAATGGCGGTGCTTCCCTGCACCGCTTATTAACTTCGCAATTTTCATTGCCAAGTTAATACTATTAACCCGGCAATTAAATAGATGATCCTATCTATTGAATTGCGCGCCCTTGAAATACTGGTGAAAATGTGTGAATTTTCTGATATTTCAAGGGCTTACATTGCCCTTCGGGCAATGGCGGTGCTTCCCTGCACCGCCTATTAACTTCGCAATTTTCATTGCCAAGTTAATATGGTGTAAACGGGCGCTACCGCTAACCATCTCATTAAGGTTTTTCAATTCGATGTCAGCCAGATCTCAATAAAATACCAAGCCGCCAGTTCGCAATGTGCTGAGCCAAAAAATTAAACACCTTAAAATAAATAGGGTGGTGTTTACCGGGTTTGAAGAGCCAGGCAGTCGCTCATTCGAAGCACTTTTTGGTGGCCTGCTTTTTTTAAAAATTGCGCCCGAAGCCCAGATAAAACACGGTATCTTCCGGCCCCTTGGCAATATCAAAGCCGGTGGACAAGCCAATCGCTTTCGCGGCGAGATAGCGCATGCCGATGCCGTAAGCATTTTTGGGGCTGCTGTCGAAGATTTCATCGAAGTTTTCCGCTGCCCAGCCGCCACCGCTAAACACATTGAAATGCCAGCGTTGGGTTGCCAGCCAGGTGAGGCGCGCTTCACCGTTTAACACGTTTAAATCCTGATAGCGCATCGCCGGTATGCCTTTCATATCGATGTAGGGCGCTGCATAAAACGGCACTTCGCCATCGGCGAATTGACCATCGAGCCGCAAACCCAGAATAAAATGCTTGGTAAGGGGTACATGCACTTGGTTGCGGGCGTTCAATTGTTGGTAATCAAAATCGCCGCCTACGGCTTCGTTAAAGAAGGCGTATTCCCACTTGATCTTCAAGCCGCGATTGGGCGAGTAGGTGTTGTCGAGCGAGTCGTAAAGTACCACCGCGCTCGCCGAAGCGTTGTTGGATTCCAATTCCAGTGGGGGAATGCCGGGAATTTCCAGATCAAATTTATTCACCAGTGTTGCAAAGGTGTAGTCTGCCCCCAAAAACCAGTTGCTGGAACCTAGCCGGAATAGCACTTCCTGCGAAATGAGTTTTGCTTTGATATTAAAAGAGAGGCCAGCGTCGCTGTCTTTACCAACCCCGTAGAAATCCAGATTCAAACTTGCCGCACCCAGCGCACCCACGTAGCGCAAATCGTCGTTTTTATAATGGCCGATATGGCCGCCGCCGACTATCCAGCTGTCTTTGTTGGTGTAAATACCCACCAAGGCTGAAACGCTGGGCGGCACCTCCTCCTGTGAAGGGGTGGAGCTTTGCTGTTGGTCATTGTCGTGGAAAAACAAGGCAGCCACACCGGCACCTTCGCCGATCGCGGGTTCGGTAACAATCACCGGCACCGGCAGCACGCCGAGTGGGTAATCCAGGAGGAACTGGCTGATATCGAACATGCCGTCGTCGGGATCGGTAAACAAATCCGGCAGGGCTCGGGCGTTGGCGGTAAGCAGGATAATGCTGAGAACGAATGAAAAACGCAGTGTTGGTATCACAATAACTCCCCAAATCTCTGTAAAAACACCTGCTTTTGGCAGGAATACGTGGCGATTGTGTTTAAAAAACTTCCACCTGATTGAAACGCGAGTAATATTACCCTTGTATGACATCTATAAGAATGGGTGTTGCTGCGATACGCTAAGCCGTAAGCATAAATGCACCGCAAAGGGGTAATCTATGAGCGATAAGTTTGCGACCATGCGCAGCCGTTTTGCATTCGTGTGTTTTTTATTGGCAATCACCAGTTATGGTTGCACCACCAATAAGCAGAACAAGACCAGCGATCGCGAACACGAAAATATCGCACCCTTTGCGGAAAACACCCTTGAAATGCTGGGCCTGGAAAAGGTTCAGGTTCGCGATAACGAGCTTATTTATTTACGCCCATATGTCGACGAAAAATTCCTTGCATTGGATGAGCTGCAAACCAACCTGGCATTATTGGGCGCGATACGCGACAGCGCGGTGGACTATTCCATTGAATTGTTGAGTATTACTGAACAATATGACAATGAAATAGCACAAGTCGCCGCATATGTAGCAAATCTCGAAAATAATCTCGCGGATGCGATTATTTCTTCCGGCATTGTTACTGGCGAAGAATGGCAAGCCATAAAACAGCGTATTGCGGCGCAAACCCGGCTTTTGGGGGCCTTGCGGGAATTTCAGCTTATTGTTAACGCCTCTGGTGAGTATTACGAAGATCTCATTGAAAAAATCAAAGCGCAGAATTTACAGGCGGTAAAAGAGGAATTTGATCGGCGCATTCAACGGGATTTCAACGCACCTTTAGAATACTTTACACAAATCTATCAAACACGAAATGCGATTTACCGTGCGATTGCTGCCCTGGAAAAATATCGCACCGGTGATTCAGCAAGCCTGGTGGAATACCGCAAAACAGCGCCACCCTTTTTTAAACGTGCGCTTTCCGACAGCCACCCAAATGATAAAACTCTGCAGCAGTACCTCGACTATGTAAATCGGCAACTGCAAAGCAATAATGAACAGATTACAGCCGGGCAACTGGATTTAAAAGATTACCTCAATATACGTGCGGAATTGGAACGCAAAGAAAAGGAAATCTACCAGATTATGAGTTTGGTCCGCATACAATACTTAACCTGGGTGCGTGCCCACAATGCCCTGGCGGAGGGGGTTAAAGACCCTTCAAAATGGTTCCAGATGGGTAAGGCCGCGGCGAAACTTGCATTGAGTTTGATGTAAGCGGCACTAAACGCCGAACACCTTTGCAGCCGCCCCCCTTGCTTTAGTTGTTGTGTCACACTACCGCGCTAATGTTGTCGGATAATAAAGTAATTTGAGCAACCTTTTTTAAAACTGGATTTTGGAAAACCGAGAGGTTATTTATGAAGCTAATCATTTCTTTTACAGCACTGCTTACACTTTTTTTGGCGGGTTGCAGTTCTTCGCCGACGACATCGATGACCGACCCGGAGGTGGATTTTTCCCAATATAAAACTTACGGTTTTATTGAACACCCCAAAACCGATGAAGCCGAGTACGAAACCCTGATCACCAGTTTTTTGAAATCTGCGGCCAAAACAGAAATGGAAAAGCGCGGTTTTAGTTACAGCGAAAATCCCGATGTAAAACTGAATTTTTCGGTGGAAACCGAAGAAAAAATCCGTGCCCATACCACGCCTTCCATGGGAATGGGCATGGGCTATGACCCCTTCTACGACGTGTACTACGACAACTGGCGGGTTTCTCATCAAACCCACATTACGCAATACACCGAGGGGCGTTTAAACATTGATGTGATTGATGTGGCCAAACGTAAACTGGTTTGGCAGGGCACCACCAAAGGCCGCTTAACCCAAAAGGCGCTTGAAAACCCTCAAGAATCCATTACCGATGCAGTTGCCGAAGTGTTTACTGTGTTTCCTGTTGTTGTGCCGGAGTAGCTGTGCCTGAATAGTTGCGCCTGAGTGCTGAGCTTGAGTAAATGAGACAAGCCATTGCTGTGATCCCCCACAGTTCTTGAAAAACGACCAGCGCGGGTTTTGATACCCGCGTTGTTTGCTGTCTGTAATGTCGTGCTATGCTCTGTCACTTCCCATCAACAGTTGTTTTCATCGTTCATGCGCTTAAGTTTCATCCCCCTCTCTCTCCTGTTTTGCCTCTGTGGCCCCGTGTTAGCCCGCGGTAGTGATCAGTTGTTATCCTCAAATGGCCATCAGGCGGCGGCTGGGTTTAGCAATATCCAGAACCCGGCTTATGGCGTAAGCATGGCGAAAAAACTGCGCGGTAAAAGCCTGGTGCATGTCGTTGGGGCCGGTAGCCTGGAATACGGCAATGTTGATGATCTGTTTCAATTGATTGACGATCTCTCCAAGTCCATTAGTGGCCCCGATGGCGGTGGTGGTAATGGTGGTGGAAATGGCGGTGGCGGTGAAGGTGGCGGCAAACCCATCGAACCACCCGTGGATATTATTGATCCAGAGTTTGAAGAACTGTTGCGTGCGATTAGCGATGAACTGGCCACGATTGGCGCATTGCTCGGTTGGGTCGCCGCCGAAGGTTATGCTAAAGCGGAACTGGATACGGCTTTATATTATTTCCACGGCCGTGAAGCTTTGGGTGGTTTCTGGCAGTTTGGCGCGGCGCGGCGGGGGGTGGCCGGAGCGATTGGCCTGGCAGACCCCGTGGAATTCGACGAGCAGCAGGCACTGGCGGAGTTAGAGCGCGCCTGGAATTTAACGCCCGACTCACCGAAAACCACCTTCGATCTCAGCGGTGGTCTGGAGCTTACGGTTGATCCGCAAACGGGCAAGGTTTCGATTCGGTTTCGCAACGACAGCGTACTGCTCACCAAGTACGCCGAGGAAACAGCGTACACCCTGGATTACAGCGCCACGCTCTGGGAGCAAAACCAACAGCGCCTCGATTTGGGCATACGCCCGAAAATTCTGCGCCTGGGTATGAGCAATACCGCAACCCGGTTGGGCGATATTCGCGATTCGGAGTCGCTGTTCAAGTCGATTGATGACGCGAAACTGTACTATGAAACCGAAGCGGCGCTGGATGTCGGCCTGGCCTGGCACTATAAGAGTATTTCATTGGGTGCCTTTGCACGAGACATTAATTCGCCGTCTTTTACCTTCCCCAAACAAAATTACGATCGCTATACCAAATCGGAAATTATCGAGCAAATTGAACGCGCGCGGCATTTTGAAAAAGACCCGCAATTTCAGTTGGATGCTACCTTGAACACCGGGCGCTGGTTGGTTAACGTGAATGCGGATATCAACGCCGTATATGACCCCATTCAACTGCGCCAGCAACTGATTGGTGCGAACGCCAGTTACAGCGGCAAACATTGGTTTGATTCCAATATCCGTATCGGCATTCAGAAGAACAGGGTGGGTTCGGAATTGTCTTTTGTCTCTGTGGGTTACACCTTGTTCCACATTTGGGATATTGATCTCGCCACCACCCTGGAAACGGTGAAGCTCCAGGGCGACGAGTTTTTGCGCGGCGCCGCGATCAGTACCGGGCTGCGATTTAGGTTTTAAGCACACCCAAAAACAGGATTTTTGTATGGGCGTGAAATTTGGGCCTTGCCTAGTAACCTGTTTGGTTTTGTTTGCCGTGCTCGACGTAGCCACGGCACGCGCAAAACCACCGGTGACTGTGAAGGTGGAGATAGATCGCGCGGAACAGCCGGGTAAAGATGCGCGCACTACCTGGATTCCCTACGGCTTTTCGACACAGAGCACCGGTTTTAATCTCGGCCTGGGTTACCTTCAAAGTCCGTTTTTACAACAGCAGGCCACGGTAGGCGCGACGGTATTTGGCGGTGAGTCCCGAGCGGCGCTTGCCGGTGTCTGGAATCTCAGCGCCGGGCACCAGCAACGCTGGTATTTCAGTGCCCTTGCCATGACCGCGGACTTTGCCGAACTAAAAGCTTACGCGCTGCCCGATACGGTCGGCCTCTCCCCAGATCTGCCCCGACCCGGTTCCCACCACTCTCGCGAACAGGATTTTATTGCAGCGGAGGGGGAGAACCACCGCCTCGATGTGTATGTGGATTATGTACTGCCCTTTGGCAGCGCGGCGCAACGGGGTTTGATGGTGTTGCAAACCCGCGGCGGTTTGTTACAGAGCGAGAGCCCGCGAAGCGGTAACTGGAACCCTTTGAAAAGTGGCGTTACCATCGCCAGTCTGCATTATTTACAGCGCGAGCAGCGCTACCATACGCCCCCGCAGGAAATTGAAGGTAAGGCGAAGGCCTGGCAGTGGGGCCTGTTGTACGACAACAGCGATTTCTCGATCAACCCGTCGCAGGGTTCCAGTCAGTATGTGTCTTACACCTTTGACCGCTCAGGTAACAAAACCGAGCACTGGAATTTGTGGCAATTGGAATCCAGCCACTACTGGAAGTTGCCGACGCCAAGCTGGACAAGGCAGCAAGTCGTGGCGCTAAACACCTGGATGGCCTATTCACCCAGTTATCGGGAGTTTGAGCGCAACGGCCTGCGCTATATCGAAAATGCACCGCTGTTTAGTGAAGGTGCGAGCTTGGGCGGTTTTTATCAAATGCGCGGCTACGATTCGAGCCGCTTTCACGATAAGGCGGCATTTTATCTGGGAACGGAATTGCGGCAGACCTTGCAGTGGAACCCACTGGGCGAAATTTCCTGGCTGAAATTTTTAAAAGTGGATTGGATGCAGTTAGTGGTGTTTGCAGAGCTCGGTCGCGTTGCGAGTCAGTTCGACAAAACTCTGCTGCAGGCTGTGAAAAAGGACGTGGGTGCAGGCCTGCGGGTGATGGCGGCAGCTACGGTTTTCCGCTTTGATGTGGCGGCTTCCGATGAGGGGGTGCAGATGTGGTTGATGGTGTCGCAACCCTATTAAAGCGATTTTTTTAGCAGGGACTGATAACCATCGCCCAATTTGTTAATGACCAACATGGCTTCGGCAACGGAAGTGTCGATGTCGTTAAGCTGGTCATTGTCGACCAGTAGCAGTTGCCCGCTGAGCCCGGCAGGTGCAGTAGGTATCAACACGGTAGTCTGTTCGGCGCCTTTCTCGATGACGTACACCAGTTGCCTGCGACCAGGCATTAGGGTGAGCAGTGCACAAGAGTAGGCCCCTGACTGCCCGCCGGTTTTGCCCAGCAGACTGTCCGCCCAGCGTTTAAGCAATTGATAAACGCTGATTCTGCCGAGGGTACGCCTTTCCAGCGTCATGAAAAAACGACCCACGAAGGTGATTCGCGCAACCAGACCCACCGCAAGGCAGAGCAACAATAAAAGGATGGCGCCGCTAATCCAGGGCTGTAAAAACGCGGGTAGAAAATGGTTCGGAAACATCGCCGCGAGTGGCTCTGCCATGGCGACGATATCCAGCAGCACTTCGTCCAGCAGGCTCCACAGCAACAGAATGGGGATGAGTATTAACAGCCCATTAAACGCTGTGCCCCGTAAAAATCGGATAACTTTTTGCACGCCTGCCCCCGCTTAATTCCAATGACTCACCATTCCAATGATTCACCATTCCCATGATTCACCAGAGTGTAACAGTCGCGGGAAAGCGGATTAAAGCAGGCCGTTGCCGCGTAATTGCGTTACCACTGTTTCTGCTAGCGCCTTGATATCTTCGGATTCGGAACCGGTGGTTTGCGAGCTGGTTTTGGCCTGCCACACCAGGGCCTGGGTTTTGGTATCCCACAGCGCAACCAGAAGTGAATAGCTGCCGGAGCCGGCCCAGGCAATAAAATTACCCAGATCGGTGTAAGGCCCGGGGCGCCCACCCAGTAATACCACCATACCGCGTGTTGCGAGGGCGTCGCCGTAATCGTAGTCGTAACCGGGGTCGATAGTGGCTACCGCCAAGACAGCATCGCCCTCAACGGCATCAAAAAATTTCGTAATTTCTTCCGGGGTATCGATAGCCTGAAGGTCTTTTATGCTGGCGTAGCTGGTTTGGGCGTTAATGCCCAGAGCTTTAATGGCTTCGGCAAATCCGGTTTCGGCAGACGAGCGGTAGGGCATATCTTCGTATACGCCCACCACAGTAATATTTTTATAAGCTTTGCCCGGCCACTGTGGTGATACCTGTTCGTCTTTCAGTGTGTGCACCGCGCCGCAACTGCTCAAGAGCATGCTGGAGAGCGCTATAAACAGCGTGAATAGCAATTCAGATTTCGAAAATTTCATGGTAGTAAGCTCTTGCTTGGCAAAGGTGGGAAAACGCGGCGATTGGTTGCAATCTTAGGTAAGGCACGTGAACATTGTCCAGCATTGTGTAATGAAATTTTCATGGCAGCTGAACTCAGTAAAAGGATGCAAACATGGCCGGTACGACCTTAACCAGCTGGGCGCTTTTAATTTGGCAAACCCTTCGTGATGAAGGTATTGAGCCACGGCCGATTTTTGAAGCGGCCGGTATGGACCCAGCGCTGTTGGGTGATGGCAACGCGCGCTACAGCAATGCCGCCTTTAATAAATTGTGGCGAAAGCTCGCTGAATTAGAAGTTACTGACATTGCGATTAAAATCGGTGAGCGTTGGAACACCACAACATTTCACGCCTTGGGTTTTGCCTGGCTGGCCAGCAATACCTTAAAAGAAGCCTTCGAGCGATTGGCGCGTTATGGCCGGGTTGTCGATAACTCGTTAAAAGTGTCGCTGGTAAACAAAGGCAGCGAATATTTACTTCAGTTTGATGTCGATGATGGTGTACCAATTGACGCGATTACTTTGGACGCTGCCGCCGCAGCCCTGTTGAAGATGACCCGTATGTTGGTGGGCGAACAATTTCGCCCGTTGGCGGTGTACTCTCGGGAGAGTGCAACGCTTTGTTCACGAATTCTTGAAGATAAAATGGGTGTTGCCACTGTTTACAATGCGACGCAAGAAGCATGGCTGGTTGACCGACACACCATGGAAGCCCCCCTCCCCGGCGGAAATGCAGAACTTGCGCGTATTAATGAAGGGGTATTGGCAGATGTTTTGGCTCGTGTCGAACGCGATAATGTCAGCGGCCAGGTGCGTCAAAAAATAATTGTCGCGCTGCCTTCGGGGCAAATTAGTGAGCAGCGCATCGCCGATGAGTTGCACATCAGTTCCCGCAATTTGCAACGCAAACTTGCTGAGCAAAATACCAGTTTCAAAAATTTACTGAGCGAAGTGCGTCAGCAATTGGCGCAAAGTTATATCGATGAATCTCACTTGAGTCTTTCGGAAATCAGTTATTTGCTGGGCTTTAGTGAACAGGCCAGTTTTACGCGGGCGTTTAAGCGATGGCAGGGTGTATCGCCACGCGAATACCGTCGCTTAAACGTGGGTGCGCACTGAGCGTTTCACCCAGATCGGATTCTGCGTAAACACAATATCCAACACCATGTTGGGGTTAATACCCGACACCGTTTGTTGCAATACCACAAACAGTTGCTCGCGGTAGTCGTCTTGTTGGCTTAGCGTTATATTCTCGTTACTTACCAAATACAATTGCACGTAAACAACGCGCCCGGCTTCTGCAATACGTAAATAATATTTTTCGATGGGCGCATTGGCGAGGTCGATTGCCAGGGCATTTTTAATGTTATCGCGCAGGGAATTTGGTACGGCTTTGGCGAGTAATTGGTGCCATGCTTGCACAATAATTTTCAGAGGTACCGGAATCGTGGCGATCACCAGTAAGATGACCAGCATCGGATCGGCATAGGGTTTAAATTCGTTAATCCCAAAATATTCCAAAATCACAATTACGACGAAAGCCACGGCTATGCCGCCGCTGAGTATGCCGTCGATACGCCAGTTTTTTGCATCGATGCGCAGCATATTGGAATTGCATTGCGTGGCGCGTTTTTCAAAAAAAATAGCGACGGCAAAACCCAGAAGACACGCAATTACCGCATACACGGTGGCCCAGCCCGCCTGGATATCGCGCCCGCCGTTGAGTATCGCGAGTGCCGCGGAAAGCGCCGCGAAGAGGCCCACCAAAAGAATGATGGCGCCTTTGCCAAGATTTAAAAAGGTTTCGTAGTGCCAATAGCCGAAGGGATATTCTTCGTCGGCGGGTCGCATCACCAGGCTGGACACTTTTAAGGTGAGTAGCGCCAGGGCAACATTGATGAGTGAAAAAACACCGTCGAGCAAGAGGGCTTCCGAGGCGGTTAGTGCGGCGAACGCAAAGGCCAGAAGCACGGATGCGATGCCGGCCCAGATGCCCAGGATAATGGTTTGTCGTTCACGTTTTGCAAGGTCGGGTGTGGTCGTCATAGATGGGATCGGAACGAGTGATAGAACTTCAGCGCCAGTGTTTGCGAATTGCGCAGCTTGTTGCCGGGGCGTACGATTGCAGTAATCATCCAGGTGAATAGTGATAATCAATCGAAGCTTAAATCAGCTATATGGCTCTTCAATCTTACCAACAATCGCTCACACAGGGTCCTATCATAAACACCCCGCCGCTTTCGGGGAATCGTCGCGACACTAGAACCTACACCATTTGGGGTTATTGCGGCACCATAAGTTGATTCTAAGTCGTCTGTAGAAACCTCAATTCAGGCTGCAAAGCTTTATGCACTAACTGATTGTGTTTTATACCGACTTGAGGTTGATCAAGAGAATTAGACTCCCTATAATCCAGTTCGCCCATTTTACGGTGACATTTGACGCAGATGGGCGTAACTGGTGTAAAGAAATGAAGTGAGCCTGGAATACACTCACACAAAATAAGTGTTTGATAATTCAAGGTTTTGTGGCCAAAATCTCAGGTCGTTTCAGCGCAATCCGAATTCCCTGATTTTAATTCTGTTAATACAGTATCTGGATGCTGCGGTTTCCGGAGGGAAAATTTGCGAGTTGGCGTTGTGAAACACGGGCGTAAGCCACTGAGAAACCCGTTTAAGTAGCCAAGGGCCAAAAAGGCCGTTCATAACAGAGCTACCGGCAGGGTTACAACAATAGGTAGTCTATGAAATCGCCAGCGTTGGCCGGTTTAATCGCCCAGCTGGGTTTTGTGCTGTCGGTTGGTTTTGCACTGTTGCTGGTGAGCATGGTGGTGGCCTACTCCTTCGCGCTTGGGGCGCTGGTTTTTGTCCTGCCCAATACCTACTTTACCCTTTACGCTTTTCGTTACCGTGGTGCGCGTAACGCACATTGGATCGCTAAATCCTTTAAATGGGGAGAATCTGGAAAATTCGCGCTGGCAGCAGTTGGTTTTGCGATGGTGTTCAATTTCATCTCGCCGCTCCATGTGCCAGCTCTATTCGCGGGTTTTTGCAGCTTGATTATTATGCAGTGGTGGCTGGCAGTGTATCTGGGTCGTCGCTGGTTGTAAGTGGCTTGGGGCCACCGCCGCGCTCTGCGTGGCAACAACAACAGAATCCAATAATTAGTGAAAGGTGAAACAGCAGCTCATGGCCAGTAGTGAAACACTCACCATTACCGACTACATACAGCACCACCTGCAAAACATGACCTATGGCAAGTTGCCCGCCGGCTACCATAGACACCATGCCGATGGTGAAGTTCACGTTCTTGAACACGATACCTGGACAATGGCGCATTCCGCCCAGGAAGCCAAAGATATGGGCTTCAACGCGGTGCACGTCGATACCATGGGTTGGGGTATCGCATTGGCCTTATTAATCGGTTATGTGATGCGTCGAGTTGCAGTTAACGCCACAACCAACGCGCCGCGTGGCATGGCCAGCTTTATCGAATTTATGGTGGACGGTATTAACGGCGTTGTTAAAGACATCTTCCATCACAAAAACCGTCTTATTGCGCCCATGGCTATTACTGTGTTCACCTGGGTGCTGATGATGAACCTGATGGACCTGATTCCGGTGGATTGGCTTCCCTTGGCGGCCCAAAAAGTCAGCGGCAATGAACATCTGTTTTTTAAAGTGGTGCCCACCACCGATCCCAACGCGACATTGGGTATGGCAATTACCGTGTTCATTTTGATGTTATTTTTCAGCATCAAAGAGAAAGGTGCCTGGGGCTTTTTCAAAGAGCTCACCTGCCACCCTTTCTTTGCACCCCGCAAGTTCTGGTATTTCAATCTTATTCTTATTCCTTTCAACTTCGTGCTCGAAACTGTTGCCCTTATCGCCAAGCCCATCTCACTCGGGCTGCGACTCTTCGGTAACCTCTACGCCGGTGAAATGATCTTTATTTTGATTGCCACGTTGTTCAGCGTTGGCCTGTTTTTTGGCCTGCTCGGTGGCGTTCTGCAGTTCGGTTGGGCGGTATTGCATATTCTGGTGATTTTGATTCAGGCCTTTGTATTTATGGTTCTGACCACTGTGTATATGGCGATGGCGCACGATACCCACGAAGAACACTGATTTATACATTTTAAAAAACTTTCTTACACACAACCTTTTAATCAACTCAAAACTTCTTTCTAGGAGAACACAATGGAAGCACAAGCTTTAGTTTATATCGCGGCAGCTCTGCTGATCGGTTTCGGCGCTCTGGGTACGGCCATCGGTTTTGGTACTCTGGGTGGCAAATTGCTGGAAGCCTCTGCCCGTCAACCAGAGCAAGGCCCCGCGCTTCAGGTAAAAATGTTCCTTATGGCAGGTCTGTTAGACGCCGTACCTATGATCGGTGTGGGTGTTGCCATGCTGTTGATCTTCGGTATTGCGCCGAACATGGGTTAATTCTCAACGCACCCTTCCATTTAACTAACTAAAGAGGTGTAGGTGTGAATATCAACCTAACGCTCATTGGTCAATCGCTCACTTTTATTGCTTTTGTGCTGTTTACCATGAAGTTTGTGTGGCCCTTGTTGATCGGTGCCATGGAAGCGCGTGAGCAACGTATTGAGCAAGGCTTGCAAGCCGCCGAGCGCGCCGACAAAGACCTGGAACTGGCTCAGAAAAAAGCCACCAGTCAGCTACACGAAGCCAAAGAACAAGCGGCTTCCATCATTGAGCAGGCCAACAAGCGCGCCAGCCAGATTGTGGAAGAAGCCAAAGAACAGGCCCGTGTAGAAGCCGAACGCATCAAGGCACAGGCCGAAGCGGAAGTGGAACGCCAGGTGAGCCAGGCGCGCGAAGAATTGCGCGGCAAAGTGGCTGTATTGGCAATTGCCGGTGCTGAAAAAGTGCTGGGCGAATCCATCGATGCCGGTAAGCACAATTCCATGCTCGACAAACTGGCAGCGGAGCTATAAGCGGAGCAGATTATGGCCGAATTAACCACACTTGCCCGCCCCTATGCCAAAGCCGCTTTTGAATTTGCGTTAAAAGCATCCGATCTGGCTGCCTGGGCAAAAAGCCTGGGTGTGGCCGCTGTAATTACCCAAAACGACAAGGTGCAAACCTTTTTGGGTTCACCCGGTTTAACCGCCGAACAAAAAGCGGCGGCGTTTATCGAGTTATGCGGCGACGATCTTAACGAATCACAAAAAAACTTCATCAGTGTTTTGGCCGAGAACAACCGCCTGACACTGTTACCTGAAGTGCTAAGCCTGTTTGAGCTTTATAAAGCCAATCAGGAAAAAGCCGTGGATGTTGAGATTCTCAGTGCCTACGAGATCGATAAAGCGGTACAGGACAAACTGGCGAAAAGCCTTAAGGAGAAACTGGATCGCGAAGTCACTTTGCAAACCTCAGTTGACGCCTCACTTTTGGGCGGCGCTGTGATTCGTGCAGGCGACACCGTGATTGATGGTTCCGTTAAGGGCAAGCTCGCAAAACTGGCCGAGGCGATGAGCCACTAAGGGCAAATGTAGAACGAACAGACTAGCAACCCCTCAATACAGGTAGGGAACAACAGTATGCAACAGCTGAATCCTTCTGAAATCAGTGAAATTATTAAGGCGCGGATCGACAGCCTGTCGGTCACCACTGAAGCGCAAAATGAAGGTACCGTGGTATCAGTTACCGACGGTATTATTCGCATCCACGGTCTCGCCGAGGTTATGTACGGTGAGATGATCGAATTTGAAGGCGGTGTTTACGGTATCGCACTTAACCTGGAACGCGACTCCGTTGGTGCAGTTGTTCTGGGTGACTACCAGGGCGTTGCCGAAGGGCAAACCTGCAAGTGTACCGGCCGCATTCTCGAAGTGCCGGTTGGCCCCGAATTGCAGGGTCGTGTAGTCAATGCCTTGGGTAGCCCCATCGACGGCAATGGCCCCATCGACGCTAAAATGACCGACGCGATCGAAAAAATCGCACCGGGCGTAATCGCCCGTCAATCGGTTGATCAGCCGGTTCAAATCGGTTTGAAAGCCGTAGATACCATGGTTCCCATCGGTCGTGGCCAGCGTGAGTTGATTATTGGTGACCGCCAGACGGGTAAAACCGCGGTAGCCGTTGATGCCATCATCAACCAGAAAGGCACGGGCATTAAGTGTATCTATGTGGCCATTGGCCAGAAGGCATCGTCGATTGCTTCGGTAGTGCGCAAGCTCGAAGAACACGGGGCAATGGAGCACACCATTGTTGTTGCGGCCACCGCTTCCGACCCGGCTTCCATGCAATTTCTGGCACCTTTCGCCGGCTGTACCATGGGTGAGTACTACCGCGACCGCGGTGAAGACTGCCTGATTATTTACGATGACCTTACCAAGCAGGCCTGGGCCTATCGCCAGATTTCGCTGTTGCTGCGTCGTCCGCCCGGCCGTGAAGCCTATCCTGGTGACGTTTTCTACTTGCACTCCCGTCTTCTGGAACGTGCCGCGCGCGTTAACGCTGACTACGTCGAGAAGTTCACCAACGGTGAAGTGAAAGGCCAAACCGGTTCGCTTACCGCTCTGCCGATCATTGAAACCCAGGCCGGTGACGTATCTGCATTCGTACCCACTAACGTGATCTCCATTACCGACGGTCAGATCTTCCTGGAATCCGACCTGTTCAACGCCGGTATTCGCCCTGCGATGAACGCCGGTATTTCGGTATCCCGTGTGGGTGGTTCGGCGCAAACCAAGGTGATTAAGAAGCTGTCTGGTGGTATTCGTACCGCGCTGGCGCAATACCGCGAACTGGCGGCCTTTGCACAGTTTGCTTCCGACCTCGACGAAGCTACCAAGGCTCAGCTCGATCACGGTCAGCGTGTTACCGAGCTTATGAAGCAGAAGCAATATTCCCCGCTGGCTGTTGCCGAAATGGGTGTTGTGGTTTATGCCGCGAACGAAGGCTATTTGAAAGATGTGGAAGTGGCCAAAATCGGCTCTTTCGAATCTTCACTGCTGAGCTACATGAACAGCAGCCACGCCGAGTTAATGGCCGAGATGAATACCGGTGCCTACAGCGATGAAATCGCTGAAAAGCTTAAGGCCGCTTTGGATAACTTCAAAGCCACTCAAACCTGGTAATTCACTGACTCAGGACATTAACAATGGCGAGCGGAAAAGAGATACGTACCAAAATCGGTAGTATCAAAAACACTCAGAAGATCACCAGCGCCATGGAAATGGTTGCGGCCTCGAAAATGCGCAAAGCGCAAGACCGCATGGAAACCGGCAAGCCTTACGCCAAGCGTATTCGCGATGTGGTCAGCCATATCGCGGCCGGTAACCCCGAGTACAAGCACTTGTATTTACAAGAGCGCGAAGTACAGCGCGTGGGTTACATCCTGGTTTCCACCGACCGTGGTTTGTGTGGTGGCTTAAATATCAACCTGTTCAAAACCGTGTTGCGACACAGTAAAGAATGGGCGGCCAAGGGTATCGAAACCGATTTCTGTATGGTGGGTGCCAAGGGTGCGGCTTTCTTCAAAAGTGTCGGTGCCAACATTGTTGCCAGCGTGCGGGATATGGGCGAAAAGCCTTCGATTACCAGCCTGATTGGCAGTGTCAAGGTGATGCTCGATGCCTTTGCTGACGGCAAAATTGATCGTTTGTATCTGGCCAGTAACGAATTCGTTAACACCATGACCCAAACGCCAACGGTACAGCGTTTGTTGCCGCTGAAGCCGGAAGAAGGTGAGATTCGCAAGCACGCTTGGGATTACATCTACGAGCCCGAAGCCCATGAGCTGATCGATGGTTTGATGGTGCGTTACATCGAATCACAGGTGTATCAGGCCGTGGTTGAAAACGGCGCGTGCGAACAGGCGGCGCGAATGATTGCCATGAAGAGCGCCACTGATAACGCCGGCGAACTGATCAGCGACCTGCAATTGGCTTACAACAAAGCCCGTCAGGCAGCGATTACCCAAGAGCTGTCAGAAATTGTGGGAGGCGCCGCAGCGGTGTAGCGCTGCGTGCGCGTCGGACGCCGGATGACCGACGTCTGATGCGAACCAATATAGCGTCCGACGTCCGACTTCAGACGTCCGACAATTGGAGTAACACGCAGGGCTTTTAGAAACGGCTCTGGTGGGACTCCTAAAAGATTTTAAATTTAGAGCATATATACGAGGAAGCGAAAATGAGTAGCGGACGTATCGTACAAATCATTGGTGCCGTTATCGACGTGGAATTTCCACGCGACTCAGTACCTGCGGTATACGACGCACTGAAGGTTGAGTCGAAGGGTCTCACTCTGGAAGTGCAGCAGCAATTGGGCGACGGCATTGTACGTTGTATCGCCATGGGTGGTTCCGAAGGTGTTAGCCGCGGTCTTGAAGTTACCAACACCGGTGCGCCGGTTTCTGTGCCGGTTGGCCAGGAAACCCTGGGCCGCATTATGGATGTGTTGGGTAACCCCATCGATGAGTGTGGCGAGATTGGTGAGCAGGAGCGCATGCCCATTCACCGCAAAGCGCCCGCCTACGACGAGCTTTCTTCGGCGACCGAACTGCTGGAAACCGGTGTTAAGGTAATCGATCTGGTTTGCCCGTTTGCGAAGGGTGGTAAGGTTGGTCTGTTCGGTGGTGCCGGTGTGGGCAAAACCGTAAACATGATGGAGCTTATCAACAACATCGCACTGGAGCACTCTGGTCTTTCCGTGTTTGCGGGTGTGGGTGAGCGTACTCGTGAGGGTAACGACTTCTATCACGAGATGCAGGAATCCGGCGTTGTTAACACCGAAAACTTTAAAGAGTCCAAGGTGGCAATGGTTTACGGACAGATGAACGAGCCACCCGGTAACCGTCTGCGTGTTGCGCTAACCGGTCTTACCATGGCTGAAAAATTCCGTGACGAAGGCCGCGACGTGTTGTTGTTTATCGACAACATCTACCGTTATACCCTGGCGGGAACCGAAGTATCGGCCCTGCTCGGTCGTATGCCTTCTGCGGTGGGTTACCAGCCTACACTGGCTGAAGAGATGGGTGTGCTCCAGGAGCGTATTACGTCCACCAAAACTGGTTCTATTACCTCGGTTCAGGCGGTATACGTACCTGCGGATGACTTGACAGACCCCTCGCCTGCCACCACTTTTGCGCACTTGGATTCCACCGTGGTACTGAGCCGTGATATCGCCGCTAAGGGTATTTACCCCGCGATTGACCCGCTCGACTCCACCTCGCGTCAGCTCGACCCGCTGGTCATCGGTCAGGAGCATTACGAAGTGGCTCGTGGTGTGCAGTCCGTATTACAGCGCTACAAAGAGCTGAAAGATATCATCGCGATTCTCGGTATGGACGAACTCAGCGAAGAAGACAAACTCACCGTTAGCCGTGCCCGTAAAATTGAACGCTTCCTGTCACAGCCTTTCCACGTGGCCGAAGTATTTACGGGTTCACCGGGTAAGTACGTATCGCTGAAAGAAACCATTGCCGGCTTTAAGGGCCTGCTTGCCGGTGACTACGATAGCCTGCCGGAACAAGCGTTCTACATGGTCGGTACCATCGATGAAGCTGTTGAGAAAGCAGCTAAAATCGCTGAAAAAGCCGCTTAAGTTACCGAATCCCCGCGCAAGCGGGGGCTGAAAGAAGGCACAGAAAATGGCACTAACTGTACATTGCAATATTGTCAGCGCCGAAGATGAGATCTTCTCGGGTCTTGTCGAGCTGCTGGTCGCTTCGGGTACAGAGGGTGATATCGGTATTGGCTACGGTCACGCACCGCTGCTCACCGGTTTAAAACCCGGCCCGATTCGTCTCAAGAAACAAAATGGCGACGAGGAAATTTACTATGTTTCCGGCGGTTATCTCGAAGTGCAGCCCGATAATATTACCGTACTTGCAGACACCGCTCTGCGCGCCGGCGATATGGACGAAGCCGCTGCTGAAGAAGCCAAGAAAGAAGCCGAGCAAGCACTGGCCAACCAGGGCGAAGGTCTCGACTACAGTAAGGCTGCAGCGCAACTCGCCGAAGCCGCTGCGCAACTACGTACCCTACAGGCAATTCGTAAGCGCGCCCGCTAATAGTTTTGGGTTTTGCCAAACGAAAAAGGGCAGCTTCGGCTGCCCTTTTTATTGTGGTGTGATTCAGAAATTATTACAGCCCACTTGTAAAAATCAACTTAACAGCAGAACGACATATTAGAAGGAATTTCAATGAAAGCTCTTGCGCAATTTCAGGTTGTTGTTTTTATATTATTAGCCCTCAGTTTTGAGCCGGTGTTGGGTTCAGAAGGGTATAATTTCAAAGATATTGATCATGTAATAGCCAATTATTTCGCTGAGACATCCGCGGCCCAAATAAAAACCGGCGCTAAAATTCTTGAGCAAGCGTCGCCTAAGAATGAGCAACTATTGGATGTCGCAGCGACGATACTGGAACAAAATTACCAGCTGAATTTAGATTATTGGGAAGATGCCAGTGCCTGGTTGTTGCGGGCTTTGGGGTCTTCGGAAAATATGCGTTACTCAGCATTAGTTGAAAATATTGAAGCAAGCAGCAAGAGCGGTAAAATAAAGCGTTACGCGGCAAGGGCACTTCGGGAATTACGAAAAGGTGGCGGTGGCTCTAAACCATTTAATACTTATAAAGTGAACCTGGAGCAATATAGGACGCACGTTGCGAGTCTCAACCCCAGCAAAGAATTCACTCCAGACTATATTGGTATCGTCAGTGTTGGAGATACGCTTACAGAAGTCTACACAAAATTAGGCAACCCCAGTTCAGTTGGAATATATCATTTCACCACAAGGAAAGCCTTCGCTGGGACCATTCAGCTTGAACACTTGAAGTTGAATTACCGGGGTGCAGGTGACATTCGTTTTAATTCAGTATCCGGCGAATATATTGTGGATTCAATTGTGCCCACTATAAATGCTGTTGTTGCCTTACCACAATCTAATACCCCTAAAAATCAAAATAGCGCCGAAAGTGAATATACAGCGGAAATTCTACGCTTAGCGGATAAAATTAATTCGGGTCTTTACGGAAATCAAAAAGATGCAATTGATGAGCTTAGGTATTCTGGCATAAGCGACAAGCGAGTATTTGACCCTCTTAAAAGTTACATATCCGAGGGTTTGAAAACAGCTGACACAAAAGCGCAAATAGACCAGGTGTCATGGTTGATAAAAGGCCTAGCTTACTCCGGACGCTTGGAATACGAACCGTTCTTCGTAGACATTGTTTCTAATTCAGACAATAAAAAAATCGCCAGGTATACGAGTAGCGCGCTTGACCTAGTGCGTACATATTCAAGCTGGAATCCTATCATATCCAAGGACCTGCAAAGTGCGCCTAAAGGAATGCTCGATGTATATCGCGTACTCAATATGCTAAGAGCGGGGGATATAAATTTACAAATTGTTGGAGCAAAAATCGCTGTGAAGCAAGACGTTTTTGATGAAACTATTTTAAAATTTGCTTCTTCCCGTCTGAACCAAGCTGGTTTTTCTGCAACTGAAAAGTTTGAAGTTGATCTAATGGCATGGTTATGCCGATATGTCGGTTCCTATGCTGGTTCCGACGAAATTGCACTTTTCGAACGACTCAGTGAAGAAGCTAAATCTGGAAAAGTTAGAAAGTACGCTAAACGCTATTTATAATGAGTTTAATTATTCGAGAAACGATTGCCCAACGTAAAAATATACTTTGCTTTGGGTAAATGCCGACGATTTATAATCTTGAAGGGATTGTAAGGAAAAATTATCCGACACGACCGCCCCCTCTACGCCGCTGTTTTCGTGCTTGTGGCCTGCCTGTGTTTTTCGATAATGGCAGTTTGTGTTCGTAAAATCGGAACACAACTGCCGCTTTCCGAAATCGCGTTTTTTCGTTCAATAATCCCTACGCTTATCGTATCTCTGTTGATATTTAGTAGGCGGCAGGCGTTTTTTCCGAAACCCCGTAAGCCATTGTTGTTGCGAGGCCTGTTGGGAACCGGAGGCTTGCTGTGTTTCTTTCATGCGACTCAGCATTTACCTTTATCGGTTTCCGGTATTCTGGTTTGGTGTACACCCTTAGTCACTTACATCACCGCGCGCGTGGTACTCAAAGAAACTTTGACGCTGCAAACCCTGGGCTGGTTGGTGTTGGCAATTATTGGTTTGCAACTGATTTTTGTGCCCGTTTGGCAGCAGGATCACAGCGCGCAAGGCGCTTTGCGGGATTTTAAATTAATCGATTTCGCAATCGGTCTTTTGGGAACCCTGTTTGCTGGTTTGGTATTTGTAACAATTCGTTCGGCATCTGCGAGCCACAACAATAACAGTATCGTGCTCTCGTTTAGCCTGGCCGCGGCGATCATAACTGGCGCTATGATGCTGTTTGATTACCAGCGACCCAGCCTTGATCTTCTGCTATTGCTCATCTTAATGGGGATTGCCGGAACCCTGGCACAGATCGCACTAACGGAGGCGTATCGCAACGCACCCGCCGCTCTAGTGAGCTCAATGAGCTTGATGCAGGCGCCCTTTACCATTTCGCTGGGTGTCATATTCTTTTCCGAAATTCTCTCTGCCTATCATGTTGTTGGTGTTATCGTGATGGGGATCGGCGTGGTGTTTGCCAGTATTTCGCACAGTCGATTGCGCTTGTAATTTTAGTCTTGGGCGAGATCATAAAATTCTGTAATAAATTGCAACTTAGGTGGCACATACCGATTTGCTTTGGTACATTGCGGTGTGGAAAAGCATAACGACAAATGGACACGTGTTACGCATGAGCACCAATACCCCCCTGAAAAGCCCCCATCAAGCTGACATTATAAAAATTGCTACCAGTAAAAGTTTAGAGCCTCCCCTACGGGCCAAGCACAACTCTCAACCGCAAGGCGATTGTGCAGGCCGGCATTTTATTGTCGATATTTGGGATTGCATTGAACTGGATAACTGTGCGTTTATTGAAAATGCCCTGATAGAGGCAGCGCAACGTTCTGGTGCCGTGCTGTTACATATCCACCTTCATAAGTTTTGTGACGGCGAAGGCGTAACAGGGGTAGCGCTACTTGCGGAGTCCCATATTAGCGTGCACACCTGGCCCGAGCGCAATTATGCTGCGTTTGATGTATTTATGTGTGGTGATTCCAAACCGGAGTTGGCAGTAGATTACCTTTGTACCTGTTTTAAAGCCCGCCGTACACAAATCAACGAAATTCAACGCGGAAAAACCAAGTAGCTTTTGTTAGATTTAGCGCCGCAGATCTTCAATATAAAATTGATACAGTTTGGGTTCCATAATGGAATTTACGGGCATTTCCAGCCTGGTCATGTCTTTATCGAAGGTACTTGCCAAGAGCATTCCTTTGTTTGTGATTGCGCGTGTTGCCACGGTTAATTGGATTTCATCTGAAAACGCACTACCGTTGCGAGCCATATTAAATCCCCAGATACCAAATGAAGGTAAAGCTGTGTGGTAGCTGCGGGTAAAGTCAAAAACGCTTGCTAGCGTTGCTTCAATACACCAAAACACCCGGCGAGTGAAAAAGGGTGAAGAACTTTGAGTAACTAATATCCCGTTTGCTGCCAAGCGATGCGCGATCATTTTATAGAATTCGCGGGAATAAAGTTTATTTATCGCTTCGTTGTGGGGGTCGGGCATATCGATAATAACGCGATCGTAAAGAATGCCTGGTTGATTAATAAAGCTGAACGCATCTTCGTTAAAAATGCTTACACGCGGGTCGTGCAGACTTTTATTATTAAGTCTTTCAAGCGTGGGCAAGTCACGCCCGATTCTTACCATTTCAGGATCAATATCCACGAGATGTAACAATTTTACATCACTGTATTTCAGTACTTCTCGTGCAGCCAGGCCATCACCACCGCCCAGAATTAAAATGTTTTCTCTACTTCCCGGTTGTGCTAACAGCGGATGCACGAGATATTCGTGGTAACGATATTCGTCGCGAGACGAAAACTGAATGTGTCCATCAATAAAAAGTCGTTGATCGCGTGTAGTTGTTGAGCGAGTAACTACGATTTTTTGGTAGGGTGTCTGTTTGGAAAATATTACCTGATCAAAATATAAGTGCTTTTCTGCGAAATGACTGATTTCCGAACCCCCAAATACACAAAGTACCAGTAACGCCAGTACGACAATACAGGCCCGAAGCATGGTGTGAAAGTGTGCGAGATGATTGCGAAACACGACTACATTGGCAATCGCTATTAAAATGTTGATGATTCCAATTGCGAAGGAAGATTGAATGAGCCCTAAAGATGGTAAAAGCAATAATGGAAATGATACTGAACCAATGAGCGCGCCCACATAATCGAGTGACATCACTTCGGCTATGGATTCTTTGAGTTTTTTATTTTTTGTAAGTAAGGTTGTTAAAATGGGAATTTCCATTCCCACCAGGGCACCAATCAATAAAATCAGGCTGTATTGGATAGTTTCGTAGAGTACGCGCGCGAACGGAAACGCAAGAAACAGCGCAACGCTGCACACACCGCCTACGAGTGCTATGGCGATTTCAACAAGAATAAAATTTCGTACATAGCTCTCATCAAAATATTTGGATATGAGAGAACCAATGCCCATCGCAAACATAAAAAACCCGATGGTCAACGAAAATTGGTAAACGCTATTGCCGAGCAGGTAGCTCGACACCGTGCCGATGATCAGTTCATATACAATGCCGCAGAGCGCAACAATAAGAATAGAGAAAAGCAGAACGCCGCTTTGTCGGCGCGTTAAACTGGGTATTTCAGATAATGATGAGGTCATAACGATATAGGATAGGTCGTTGAGTATAGCCCGGGGCCATACTCAACGGAGAGCTGCGAAGTGATTATTTGCCGTAGGAATGGCTACCGGAACCCGCACGTGCGCGCGCTGCTTGAGTTGCAGAAATCGGCTGTTTCTTGGCGAGAGAAGAGGAAGTGACGCCAGCAGCTCTTTGGCGGTTGAGCATGCTACCCAATAAGTAGCCCGTTAACAGCCCGGTACCGCTAAAATGGTGTTCGTTTACTGCACCGCTGCGACTCGAGGCAATAATTCGGGCGCGCTCACCATCAATTTCGATCATAAATAACGCCGGTTCTTCGTTGTCCATTTCGCTATTGCTGTTGCTATCTTCGTACGCTAATAAAGAGGCATCCGCGCGCGGCGTGACACCAATAGGCGCGGTATGCAATGCGGGAGAGGCGTTGTTGTAACTGGTTTGCAGGGCTTGGGAGAATCCGACGAAGGCGGCGTCGGCATTCAGTGAATCCTGATCTTGGGCATCGAGATCTTCCTGGTAGGCGTACAAGGTGTCTACCGTAACGTCGAGTACCGCGTTTAAATCAATGGGGTCGTCGACATAACTGATATCGTCATCTGAACCGCGATACATAACATAGGCGATGACTGCAACAGCGATGAGTCCATATTTTGCAAGTTCTTTCATTGCTTGGTCCTTTTTAATTTTTGAGTTTTTGTGTTGATTTACATGGGAGGTTAAACGTTGGCGAGGGTATGAGAAAAATGCATTTCATCGACACCCCTTTCATAATAATCCTTTAGTGTGCCCACATATTTAAAGCCTGCGGCCTGAAGCGGCTGATGAATAAGTGGTAAATTAGAAGGAAAAGTTAAAAACACTTTGCGTGCGCCTTCTTTTTTTGCAGCTTTCAACCCGATTTGAACATCTTCAATGGTGAAACTTCTTTTGCCAAACAGGGGCTTTTTATCGAGTACTGTCCAGGAAAATGTATAGGCGCCTTCTGATTCTGCTATTTCATAGATTCCATTGAAACGCATCACCGGCTTTTCCTCGAGAATGTCTACCGCGTCATCACCATCGGATTTTAACGATTTGGAATAAATCAATTGGTCTTCATCTTTATCGTAAAAGTCTTTATTTGTGAGTTCCAGTTGAAAACCCAACGACTCGTACATTTTAAGGGCCCCTAAATATACTTCATACCCTTGTTCATCACGATAATTCGATACCTTTACAAATATTTTACGCGTGTCCAGTTCGTTTAAAATGCTGAGTAATTGCTGCATCATTGCGGTGCCGTGGCCTTGTCTGCAATATTGTGCTGCTATATAGGTCCAGGATAACCAGGCGGTATTTTCAGTGGCGGGTACCCGGCGAAACCCAGTAACACCGATAATCGTGCTGTCCATTTCGAATACGTATTGATCGCAGATACCGGTTCGCTCGAAGTCCAGTTGTGCCGCTTCTGCGTCGTCATCATCGTGTGTAAAAATAATCTCGACAGCCTTGCCGATATCTGATTGTTCCATGGCTCGCAATGCACACATGTTGTTAGGGTTCTCCGGTAGCTCGAGCGTTTGTTGTTTTAAACAGTTTGTTGTACTTAAAATATTTTTTGAAATTAATTGATGCAATTTAATACATCATTCGCGATTGCGGGGGTCGCTCCATATATCGGCAGAACGTGTTTGTTGCTGCCAGCCGTGATAGGGATGATTAAGCAGCAGTTCCTCGTCTTTAAATAGCCACACCAGTGCCGCACCACCGAGGAACCCGCCAATGTGCGCCCAGAACGCCACACCACCACCGGTGGACCCTATGGACGTGATACCCCCAAGAAATTGAATCGCAATCCAGTACCCTAACATGGCAAAAGCTGGTACCCGGAAGGTAGTGAAAATAATTATCAGGATGACAGCAAGATGAACTTTAACGCGCGGGAATAACATAATGTAAGCGCCCATTACGCCGCCTATAGCGCCCGAAGCACCCACCATGGGAATGGTAGAGTTTGGGTCGGCGGCGACCTGTGCCACAACCGCGCACAGTCCGCACAAGAGGTAAAAGACAATGAATCGCAGCGAGCCCATGGAATCTTCGACATTGTCGCCAAACACCCAGAGAAACCACATATTACCAATAATATGCATCCAGCCGCCGTGCATAAACATGGAGCTGAGTACACCAAACAATCCGGCACCGCCACCAGCGCACACGGTTTTTTTGCTGGGATTAAGCAGCTCGTTGCTAAATAGATCGGCGGGAATCAATCCAAACTGACAGATGGAGTTGTTGAGCTGCTCGCCGAATCCGGCACCCTGCAGCACCAGCCAGGCCATCGCATTGAGTGCAATGATGCTGTAAACGGCGATAGGTTTGTTGACCTGGGGGTTGTCATCACGAATGGGGAACATGCTTTCTTCCTGAAAATAACTCGGCGTCGCTTGTTGTTGTTTTTGGGTATGGCGCCTGCTCCGGTTTTTTACTACGCTACCATTTAATGCAAATTAAGGAAACTGAGTTCACAAATTCTTACAGTTTATATCAACTATCCTGCGTAATAGTGAAACGTTTTGGGTCTACCGCTGAGCTTGAAATGATCAAAGGCGGCGTATTTGCTTGAAACTTGAGCGGTTTACAAGATGGCATTAAATTAGCACCGTTGTGCAATCCAGGCGGTTTTTTTACCTGCGAGAGACGCTAACGCTCCAGTTTGGCGCAACACGCACCAGCGCTAGGCCAGCGCTGCAAGGAGATAGCCATGATTAGCTCAACAATAAGTGATTGTATAAACCGTGATATTGCCGTAATTACACCATCAATTCCGGTGGTGGAAGCCACCAAATTGTTAATAGAAAAAGAGATGCTGGGTGGCCCGGTGGTTGATGACGCCGGCATTCTTGTGGGGTGGATTTCCGGGCAGGAATGCCTGCAGGTATGTATACAGGTTGCCTATCACAACCAGCGGGTAGCGACGGTTGGCGATATTATGCGCAAAGACGTGCTCAGCATAAAAATGGATCAGGATCTTTTGGCCTTAGCCTCTCAGATGCTTGAAAACAAACCAAAAAATTATCCGGTGATAGAGGCTTCCGGCCGCGTATTAGGGGTTGTGTCGCGCCGCGCAATTCTTAAAGTCATGCTCAAAGAATTGTTTAGCGGCACGAAAAAATAGCTTGGCGGTCGGCTGGTCGGCTAACCGCACTTGCTTCGTCTGATACCCGGAACGTTGCTCAGTCTGGATTTTGCTTTTAGCGATAGTTGTTGAGTATCGCCTGGAATCTTTTTACAAAGTCCGGGTTTGCCAGAATGTCGGTGTGCCCGGCCTCGAAGCCCATTATCCCTACCGCCTTGTCTTGTAATTGCAACGATAGCTGACTTTTTAGCGGTACAACACCGTCACCTTCTTCGCCGGGTAAATAGGAAAATACCAGAAAATAAGGCAGGTCTTCGGGCCAGGGTTTGCTGTGAACGGTTTTTACGAAATCACTGCCCGAGGCGACGTCGCGCCACGAAGGAACGACGATGGGTGAGTGGCGCACGCCAGTCGCCGCGCTGTCCATACCATAGAGTGGGCTGTTAATGGTCATGACAAAGCGCAGTTTGTACGGCGGAGCTGATTCAACATATTGTTTTATAAAGGCGTGCGTGAGCAGGCCACCCATACTGTGGGCGACGATAATGATATCCTTAAAGCCATATTTAGCTTGCAGTTGCAACAGTGCGTCGTCGACGTAGTTACTGAGAATGCCAAGATTGAGGCCGCTTGGGTATTGAAAAATCCAAGGCTGAAAATGTTCGGTATCCAGTGAATTCAATTCCGGTGTAAAGGATGTCGCCGACCCGGCAATGCCATGCACGAACAATACGGGTGTTTTAGCCGCATCGTATGATTGCAGGAACACAATACCGCCACCGTACTCATTTAAATAATCCAGAGGGCGCCACAGGCCTACCGATTGCGCTTCGGGAGCAAACATTGGCTCGTCAAAGCTTACGACGCGCCCCAGGTTTTTTGAAATTCTACTTTGCTTGTCGACGACGGTGATGTTCTCTGGCTTTTTAATGGGGCCTTCAATTCGCAGCTCACCAACATCAATTGTTTCGTTGGGTTTAATGGAAATAATACGTGGCGTTTTATTTTCTATACCCAAGTAGGTTGCTGGCTCACCTTCCTGGTACTTGCCATCTCTGTTCACATCTGCGAATGCGGAAAACGCAAGATCTTGGGGTAGCACGTTGTACTCAAAGAGGTTATTTTTCTCGACCAGTGAATGGTCAGTTAACTGGAAGACCTGTCCAGAATACTTAAAAATGGCTACGTAAAGTGGAACATCCTTTATAGCGCTACTGACTTTGCCGTGCACGACAGAGGCATTGTCTATTTTGCTGACTTGTGAGTTGATGGAGTAGAGTGAACAACTGCTGCAAAGTGCATAAACACAGGTAATAAGTACAATTCTTTGAAGATCAAAAGTCTTCATGACTTTCTCCCTTAAATTTCGTTGTAAAAGCAGGTTCGCTAAACACGTGGGCTGACTTTAACATGTTCACACCGCCTAAGACACCCACAAATATCCGGTCCTGTAACGCCAGGTTAAATTGATACCTTGGTTACCGTCTGGACGGAAGCAGAATAACAAGGCATGGCTTATATGCACCATTGATAATGGCTGTTTTCTGGCTAATAATGCTTGAGCTCCAACATCAGGACATAGCCCATAAAACTTGTTTTACAGGGCGCTTTGAGGTTACCTCAAGGTTATCGTATGCAGTTAGACCTATCAGGGTGTGTACGGCGGTGCGCGGTGCGCACGGAAGTACACACAGAACCAGCGGCTGGTGTTGGAGCCCCTTATTCTAAACGACATGGATGCTCATTATAAAAAATTACTGATAAGACAACTCGCCAGGGCAGTACTTATCGGAGAGCACAGTCCGGCGGGTATTACGCGCAGTATTACCCATTGCCTGGGTATAGGCACTGAACAGGCGCGAGCACTGGCTGTGGAAATTAGTGCTGAACACCTGTTTCGCGCCTATCCTCACCATGCCGAACTATTTTTAAGAACAACGCTACAAGAAAGTACCACGCTTACGGCGATTTTTGCGGGCCGCGACTTGCGAGTCATAAACTGGCCTCTCGCCGCTCTACAAAGCCAGCAGAACCCGCCGGCGAAATACCTATGGCAGCTTCCAGTAATTAAAAGTGCCGAACAGCTTGCAGACTTTTTGGATGTGCAATTAAACGATTTATATTGGTTTGCACAACGTTTTGCAAAGCCCAATAGTAGTTTTAAACAACAGCACTATTACTACCGTTTTATAACTAAAAGTGACACAAGCCTGCGCCTCTTGGAAATTCCGAAGTCGCGCTTACGCTGCTTGCAGCGTACGATTCTTAAAAAAGTATTACAGCCTATGCCAGTGCATGAAGCGGCTCATGGTTTTGTGAAAAATAAAAATTGTGCGAGTTTTGCAGAGCCGCATGTTGCCAAGTCGCTGATTGTTTCGATGGATCTCGAAAATTACTTTTTACATATCCCGGTTGCACGTATAACCCGCTTGTTTCAAGTCGCTGGTTATCCCGTGGATGTTGCTTCATTATTGGCGGGCTTGTGCACGCATCGTACACCAAATCAAATCATTGCCAATACTCCCGGTAGTCACTCCAAATACTTGCACATTCGGCACCTGCCGCAAGGCGCGCCCACATCACCCATGCTGGCAAATCTAGCGAGTTTTTGGTTGGATGTTAGATTGAATGCTTTGGCAAAAACCATGGGATACCACTACACTCGCTACGCCGACGATTTGGCGTTTTCCTGCGATAGTGATAATCACAATCCAAAGCGCTTAATTCGAAGTGTGTCTGATATCATTCAGGCTGAGGGGTTTCGTCTAAATCACCAAAAAACGCGGGTTCAAAAACCGGGACAACGGCAATGTCTTGCTGGCTTGGTAGTTAATGAAAAGCTCACAATTCCGAGAAATATCGTTAAACGACTGCAAGCCGAGTTATACAATTGTGTGCAGCACGGCCCGGAGTCACAAAATCGCCTTAATAAGGCTGATTACAAAAGTCATTTGGCCGGTCGTATCGCACAGGTGGCAGGGGTTTCGAACGTTAAAGCAGAAAAACTTTTTGCTCTGTTTGATCAAATAAGCTGGCCTCAAGAGCGATAGTTCAAATTGTAAATTGCCAGGCATTAATGTTGCTATTTATTGAGCGGGTTAAATTTATCGCTCGACGTTTATTTTTTTCACAATTATTTTCATCAACACTGAGTGTGCAGTAAAAAGGAACTACAACATGGCTGAGAAGAAATCAGGGAAGCAGGTCGATGTCGTCAGTGAAGCAAAAATACTACCTGGCTATCAGCAATCGCAGGTTATTGTAAATCTGCGGGCCCTCGGGTGGAAAGACCCCCAAATTAAAGCTGTACTTACCAAATCTCTTACCTTGAAAAAATCACTGCCTTTTGCTCAGGCGGTGCAATGGCGGGAAAAGCTCAGTGGTGCTGGGCTTGCAATAAAACTGGTTGTCAATAAAGCCGCCGCGCCCAAAGAGCGTAAAAAGCCGAATAATATCGCGCTCTATGATGAGCTCGACTCTAAATTCCAACAGCGCTTGGCCCGTTCACAAGCTAGTACGCAATATCGCACCTCTCTGTTGTGGGTAGCCGTTGCATCACTGATTGCCCCCTTGCTGTACTTCAGTTTGATTGCCTTGGTGTTGGGCTTTATATATTTATATTTTGGCGAATGGCGATTCGCCTGGTTTGGGGAAATACGAATACATACCAAAGGTACCCTGATACTTTGGTTGCTCACCTATTTGTTTCCCGCATTTATTAGCGCGATTATGTTGGTATTTTTGTTGTACCCACTTTGGCCCAATGGCAGACGTCCGAAACCGTTTACCTTGGATCCGAAAAAATATGCGGCCTTTTATGGCTTAATTAATTCGATGTGTCGTGCCATTGGTGTTCCACAACCCAAGCTTATTGAGCTGCGTCCCGATGCCAACGCCGCAGCTGGTGCCGTGCACGGATTTGCCAGCTTGTTAAAAAACGATCTTCGCTTGGTGTTGGGCTTGTCTTTAGTACGAGGTAGTACGGTATCTCAGCTTTTGGGCATCATTGGTCATGAGTTCGGTCATTTTTCGCAGCGTAATGCCATGCTGGCAAACTACTGGATTAACACTATTAATCATTGGATGGGTATGTGTGCCTACGGGCAAGATGGTTTACACAGACAATTGGCGAAGTGGCGTCGTGAAACCGAATACGAAATACTTTTGGTGTGTATTTATGCGGCTGAATTTTTAATTGAGGGCGTGCGTCGCCTGTTTGTTGTGTTATATGGCCTAAATTCGCGGCTTACTCTCAATATGTCGCGCGCCATGGAATTTGATGCTGACTCCTATGAAGCGCGTATTACGGGCAGCGATGCCTTTTACGAGGGCACCGTTAACTTGCGTAAGCTGGCTATAGCCTGGCAGGAGGTACAGGAAATGAACTACCAGGCGTTTTATGAGCATAATATCCTGCTCGAAAATATACCTGATGCGGTGGCTGTTATTGCCGCCGGATATCAACAACACCAAATTGCGAAAATTATTGAAGATATGCATCAGGAGCAGACCAATTTTTGGGACAGCCACCCCGCCGATATGGACAGAGTGCACAACGCTCAAAAATTACAGGCGCCCGCGTTACTTGCACTAACCACTCCCGCCTGGCATTTATTTCCGGAATTCTCCCAGCTTGCCAGAGATGTGTCGGCCTACGACTACTATTGTCGCGGCGTGCGTAATGCCGCAGCGCTGGTGTCTGAAAATAAGCGATTTTTTGAAACCTTGCGCGGCCCAGCGCCACAACCCTCAAACGAGGCCGTTGCGACGCGGAGTGACCAGGGCGCGGATCATGATGGAAGCATCGAATGGCGGACTTGAATGCGCGCAAACAACGAAATTCTTCCAAAAATGAACTATATTTAATAAGTTTTCGGTGGGATGTTAAATTCACCCATACCGGTATTTCCTGGATTCACACAACCTCTTTAAAACAATAATTGGCGGGTTCGCTGGACTTAGCTAATAGGTGCTAGGAATCATGAAAATAAAGTATGCCTTAGTGGCTCTGGTTATTGCATTGATTGGTTGCGATAACGCCATTTTACCCCGCAGTTATGACCCCATCGCGATATGTGATCAAGCAGTACCCGGTAGGGTATTCGATGATTGCCTCGACCCACAGTGGCAAAATATCAGTGCCTGGCAATTAGCCCCGGGGAGTGACAGCGTACACAGTTATACCAAATTCGATAATAGCAAACTGGTCAGTTGGGATTTTGTGGATGAACCCAAGCGCGGTAAGGTACTGGAAATTATCTATAACGATTTCCACTCGAATGGCGCCTTTGTGATGAACAGTGCCGAAGCGGGAGCGCGTAGTGACATGAGTGACTACGCCCAGGGTTATATAGAATTTGATGTAAAACTCATGGACGCTGAGGCTCCCTACCCTCACCTGGTGGTAAAAATTGATTGCGGCTATCCCTGCCAAAGCGCTGAAACGCTTATCGATGATATGCAAATGGGTGAATGGCAAAAAGTAAAACTTCCACTGGCACCCTTAATTGAACAGGGTATGGATATCACTCAGGTATCTTCTGCGGTAGTGGTGGTACCGCCCTGGAGTCAAATGCGCGGCTATCGCTATCGACTGGATAATATTCGCTGGGTCGCGCCCGAGGGCGCCACAGCTCCAGAGGCCCAGTCCACCTCGAACCCCTAAGCCATTTCAGATCATTCTTGCTTAAGTTTTATATGCGCACTAAATCCTTTGGGTGAGATAGTGCGCTCTACAACCACACATACTCCCTGAGCCAACAGGATTGGCGATTTTATTTTCGATTACGGGGAGACTATGTTGTGCGTTACCAATTCAAGCACCCGCTATTTTTACGGGTAATAATTCTGATTGCGTTGAGCGATGCAAGTTTTGCAGCTCAGCTTTTTTCCGACACTTATCAAGTTTTCACCAGTGAGCTGAATATTGCTGATAAGGAATTGCAAATTCAGTTGTATGCGGAATATTCCAGGCAAAATTTTACGGTCGATAACCAGAGTGCTACAAGCCTTCGACTGGTTTCATATCAGGGTTTTGTCGCGCTATTTCCTCCGGGCAGTATGGGTGAAGTACCTTGCCAATCCAATGTTGTGGGCGAGGTAAGTTTTTTAGTTGCGGCCGATGAAATACCATGGTTGCAAATGCCTTTGTGTGGCGACCTGTTAGTTGTGCGCGATGGAGGTCGTTATGAAATGGAATTTTAAAACCGTTTTGCTCGCACTGAGTTGCATCTTGAGTTCGGGTTTTTGCTTCGCAACCGACGTAAGATTTGTAGGAAGTGGAAGCTTTGAAATTAACGGCGCTACGATCACCACCACTTTCAGCCGCTTGCAAAATTATTCCAGTAATATTCAATCGGGCAGTTTATATTTACAACTGGTCGCGAGCCCCGATAATAATCCCGCCGGGAGCGTTTACGAATTATCCGACAAATTTGATTTGGGAACGATTAACGGTATTGATGGCACCCTTTTGCCGGGTGCGGCATACACCGACATCTATTTCACAACAAATTACCATGTTCCACCTTTCGGAAATTATTATGTTTTTCTGGTGGTTTATGAATACCCAGGTTTGAGCACATTCTTAGACAGTGCGCCTGCAACTGCAAATCCACATACCTTGGGCAATGGGAGTACGTCGAGTAGCAGTACCTCCAGCGGCAGCACTTCGAGTGGGAGTACTTCGAGCAGCAGCAGTTCGGGTGGCTCATCCTCCGGTGGCAATGATATTGCGCTGGCGTGCCCCTGCCGATATCAGTATTCAGATGGACGCGTCACCATCGAAGCTGAACGAGTTAGCAATAACCGGCCGGGCGGTTACTCGGGCACTTTAAAATTGAAGCTCTACGCGACCACAGCGCCATATTTCGGTGGAGCCATTAGCGGTTATGTTCTGGGGCAGGTGACGCTAAACCAGCTGGAAGGCCACCATTATTACGATAAAATTTCCTCTGAACGAAACCTGAGTACACCACCTCCCGGCACTTATTACCTTACTTTAGTGCTCACCGAATTTCGCGATGGCGAAGACTTGATTATGGACTACGCGGTGATGGAGGGCACACAAACCTTTGGCGCTGTTTCGTCCTCATCAAGTGGCAGTAGTTCTGGTAACAGCGCTTCAGGCAGCAGCAGTAGCTCCAGCAGCAGTTCGGGTATGCCTGCACCCAGTCCAAACCCTGACCATTCTTCGGGCGGCGGTGGTGCCACGGGTTTAACGCTGTGTTTGCTGTTGGCGATTTTAGGCCTAGCGCGACGCAAATACTTCTAATTTTGTAATCATACATTGTTAAGTTTTTGCGTAGCTCTGATAGAAGGACCATAATCATTAACCCGACAAGCGCGCTTGTCGGGTTAAGGTTTTCCCGAAATTCGGCGTTTTTAAACAGCCGGCGCTTGGATTTTCAGGAAGCAAAATGTCGCTTCATGCGATATGCTTATTGAGGTATCAATAATAATTTTCAGCCACGACGCCCCTAATGTTTAGTTCTTCTTATGCCTCGCGCTACGCAACAAATACCTTCCGCCAACTGCTGGTGTGGGCGTTACCGGCGGCAATATTGGGTTGCGGTAGCGGCAATGGCGGCGATATTAAGGTCGACTACCTGGCAAACAGTTCCCAGGCGAGTTTGCCCGCTGTTGGTGATAAGGGCATTGGCCCCCGAGACCCGCTGAGGTTCGATTTTTCGGACATGCAAAATCTCGATAGCCCCTCGGGAAGAATGCTGTATCGCACCATTGTACCTACCTATGTGTCTTCTCAGGGAAACATTATGCCCGGCGCGTTGATGATTGAAGGACGCACTGAAGTCTGGCAGGGCCCGTTAATCGTTTTGCCCAATTTGGAGCCTGGTCAGGCCTTTACGGTGTCTGCCTGGGTAAAATCGCAGGATACCCTGGATTCCACCAATTTCAGCCTAGTGCTCACACGGGTAGTCGATGGCAACGATACGCGCTACGTGATTGCCAAATCTTTGGTAGAGCCAGGTAGTTGGCAAAAAGTTGAAGGAGATTTTGTTGCGGTTCAGCACGGCGGCGACATTATCCGTACTCTGCATCTTGAAGTGGAACCGGCGTTTACCAATTACTTGTTGGATGACATTACCGTCGCCTACGCCGAATTCTCTGCCGAACTCGAGGCCGCGGCCCTTGAATCGGCAAAATCAAAAAGCGACGGCTTTGTATTTAATGGCAGTGTCGAAGATGGCCTGGTGCCCTGGAGACACCAGGGTGGTTTTATTACACGAAGCTCCGCGCAAGCTCACACCGGGGAGCACAGTGTTTTGATTACCGGTCGCACCGCTGGTTGGCAGGGGCCACTCATGGAAGTGAACGGGCTGCGCGATAACGAAAAGTATAAAGTTTCGATTTTTACCCGGCTTCAGGATGGCACCTCACCGGCCGAAATGAAGCTCACGCTTAAGCGTGTAACCAAGGGCCAGGCTACCTTTGTGTCTTTGGGCATAGGTACTGCGAACGATTCAGGGTGGACGGAAATTGCCGGTGTTTTTACGTCGCCCAACATCAGCCAGGCAGAGCGTGTCAGCGTTTATTTGGAATCGACCAATCCCACAGCGTCTTATTATGTGGATACGCTCACTGTTCAGAAGGTAACGCCCGACTAATAATAAGACGTATTATTTCTAAACCTTGTATTGTTTTACTTGATCTCGCCCCTGGCTCTTGGCACCGTAGAGAGCCTCATCCGCATGTCGAAATGCCGTGTCGAACGATTGATCCTCCGCAATAACCGCGACCCCGAAACTGGCAGTAACCGTTAGTTGTGAGGCGCTAAATTGCAGGTGTTTAATCTCTTCTCGTAATTTCTCGGCGAGGCGCACGGCATCCTGGACATCTGTTTTCGGGCAAATTACCACAATTTCCTCTCCACCCCAGCGTACCACTGCATCTGTGCTGCGACAGCGTACCCGTAGGGTAATACCGATTTTCCGCAATATTTCGTCGCCTACCTCATGGCCATAGCTGTCGTTAACACGTTTAAAATGATCAATATCCAGCAAGACCAGAGCGGTTCCAGAGAGTGAATTGTGGGCGCCGTATTGTTCAACCAACTCTTCTGCGGCACGGCGATTTAATAAGCCGGTGAGCGGGTCATACATCGAAAGCCGCTTGTAGTGCGCGGATTCTGTGTCGGCTTTTTCGAGTCGTTTTAGCAAACCAAACATTTCTTCGCTGCGTTGTTTCAAGGTTACTCGAAGGCGCAAAAAATACACCAGCATCAAAATAACCAGGACGTAAGCCACTGAAGACCCGGCCCACAGCGCGACTTTGCGAGGAGCAAACCACGACGATACCGCGGAAAATTCCAGCACTTTGAAAAAATGCTGGCCGACTGGCATGGGGTTTTCGATATCAAAACCAATGTGAACCAGGTTGTCGCGTTCTGGGCGAAGCAACTCCGGGTCGTTAATCTGGCGTGAAGAAATCCACCAGCTTGCGACTTGCATGTTATCCAAAGGAATTTCGTAACGGTAAACGCCTTCGCGAATCGGAGCAATAAACTCATGGAATTTGGTATCGTTTTCGTTGAGGTCCTCTTCCGTCGCATTGCGGTAACTGATTCGCAATTGCTCTGCGGGGCCGCGATATTCCACCGCAAATCGCAACGAGCTGTAGCCTCTGAAGTCTGCGCCGCGTTGAGCGCCGTTACCGACCTGAATATTAAAGCCACACAAGCTACGGTTGGCTGCAGAAACAAACATGCAAGTGAATGCGTGGTTCGCTTCATTGAGCCAGTTGGCTGCGGAATCTGGCCAGCGGTCGGTATAAATGGTAACTGGGCCGTATTTCTCCATAAGGGGTACTTCGTGTTCCCGCAATCCAAGTACGGCAGTAACGCCAAGCCAGGCCAGAATAGCGACAGCTATGCCCGTATAAAGTGTTTTGTCGGAGCTCACTTGCATAACATCTCACTGCTCGATTTTTATAAGAAGGATTTGGCGTCGCGATGTGCTTAGAGATAGTTTAAATAGTAGCAGAGTTGCGTTGTCAGCGTATCGCTCAACGGTGCAGAGAAAGGTCTGCGGCCGCTCGAACAGGCGGCCGCGAGTGGCTTATATATCGAGTATGATTTTACCGCGGGCGCGGTGCGACTCGCTGCGCTGCTGCGCCTCGGCGGCGTTTTCGAGAGTATAAACGCTGTCGATAAAGGTGCGCATTTTCCCGGTATCGAATAACTCGGCAATATGACGCAACTGATCCGCATTTGGCTGCACAAAGCAGAAAGCAGCATTTACATTCCACTGCTTTGCGGTGGCGTCGTCGGGTGTGTCTACGATGGACACCAGGGTGCCTCCCGGTTTTAAAGTCTGCCACGATTGCGCTAAAACCTCGCCACCAAGGGTATCGAAAACCACATCCAAATCCCGTAGAGTCGCGAAGTCGTCTTGGGTGTAATCTATAACGTTGTCGGCACCCAGGTCTTTAACAAATTCAATATTCTTTGTAGATGTTGTGGTGTAAACCTCGGCCCCTTTTATTTTCGCCAGCTGAATGGCCGCAATGCCAACACCGCCAGCCCCGGCATGTATTAACACCTTCTGGCCGGCTTGCAGCGCGACGCTATCAAATAAGCTCTGCCACGCCGTGAGGGTGACCAAAGGCACCGCTGCGGCTTCGCGCCAATCCAGTGATTGTGGTTTAGCGGCAATTTCGCTGGCATCCACTGCGATATATTCGGCGTAACTGCCGTCTCTTGCGATATTGCTGCGTGAATACACCGCGTCGCCAATTTTCCAATCGCTAATATCGCTGCCCAGCGCCACAATTTCGCCCGAAAAATCCCAGCCGGGAATCAGCGGTAGCCGATGAGGGATAGCTTCCTTAAGCAAGCCATTGCGAATTTTCCAATCAACTGGATTTACCCCTGCGGCTTTGATGTTTACCAGCACTTCGCTGCTTTCAATATTTGGTAGCGGCACGGTTTCCACCTGCAACTGCTCTACGCCGCCGTATTCGTGCATACGCACCGCTTTCATGACTTTACTCATCTTCTGTCTCCTTGAACGTTGGGATGGTTACCACTCTAATCCGGAAACAAAGCATTGATTAGACTCATGTATTGCAATAGATTGTTTCCGATATGGCAACAAATGGCAAAACACTTATGAACAACCCCTTAGAATACGCCGCTGCGGTAGCGCTGTTTGCCCGCATCGTAAAATTGGGCAGTCTGTCGCGTGCCGCGGAACACCTTGGGGTGGGTCGTTCTTCAGTGAGCAAGCAGCTCAGTGCCCTGGAAGCTACCCTGGGTGTTCGGCTGTTACAGCGCAGCACGCGCCGCCTTACGCTAACCGAGGCTGGGGAACGCCTGCTGGTTCAGGCAGATATCATCGCCAATGCGCTCGATGAAGTGGCGGTAATCGCCGATGACATACAGGGCCAAATAAAAGGCCGGTTGCGGGTTACTTGTTCCAGTGGTTTGGGCAAGGCTTTGTTGATGCCGCTGCTCAACGGTTTTTACACGCGCTACCCCGATGTGGAAATTCAGCTGCTGTTGGAAGACCGCTTTGCGGATTTAATCGATGAGCAGATAGACGTCGCTATTCGCATTGGCCATCTGCCCAATTCATCGTTGGTGGCGCGACGCTTGGGGGAAATGAACTGGCAGGTGTGCGCCAGTCCCAAGTACCTGGCACTTCGGGGCACACCGCAGTCCCCTCAAGACTTGCAAGGGCACGATTGTCTCTATTATCAAAATCAAACCCACGCCATGAATGACTGGCCGTTTTATCGCGATGGTCGCGAAGAGCGTATTCGGGTATCCGGGCCCTTGTCGATTAACGATGCCACTGCCTTAGTGGCTGCGGCGGAACAAGGTTTGGGTATTTTGTGGTTGGATAAAAATATGCTGGTAGACGCCATCGCCAAAGGTAGCTTGGTGCCCGTGCTAAGTGAGTTCGAACTGGCGCAGGGTTTTCCGGTGTATGCGCTATACCCAGCACGGCAGCACCTTTCCAATAAAACGCGGGTATTTGTCGATTATCTTCTGGAACAGCTCAGCCCCTACCTGCCAACGCGCGACCGGCAATGGTTGTAAAGTGCTACAACACCATCACCACTGTTGCGCCAGCTACGGCGAGAAAAACATTGGCGAAGGCGTAACTGCCCGCGTAGCCCAGCGACGGAATACTGCTTTGCGAGGCGCTGTTCAACAGTTCCAAAGCGGGGGTGGATGTCATCGAACCGGTAATTGCCCCCAGCAATAGCGCAGGGTTCATTTTCAGTATTTTATGACCGATAAAATAAGCGAGTATTACGGGCGCCATCATAATAATGGCCGACATTAAAATGGCCACTAAACCAATTTGCATAATCGCGGAAAAAAAAGATTCACCGGCACTCAAGCCTATACTGACCATAAAAAAATTCAGCCCCAGGCTTTTCAAAATATTTAGCGCACTTTGCGGCACGCTGCCAAAGGTGGGCATTTGAGCGCGGTAATAGCCCATCAAAATACCGGCAAACAGTAAGCCGCCGGCACTGCCCAGGCCGATATCAAAACGCCCTACGCGAAAACTGAAATACCCTAAGAACAAACCACAAATAAAAAAGGCACCGAACGATACCAAATCGGTAACTTCCGATTTTTTATCCACAAAACCAATTTTAGTGGCGAGCCGGTTAAGACGACCCTCTTCACCACTTACCGTGAGAATATCGCCAGCACTTAATACAAATTGTTTGTTCACCGGCATATTAATTTGCGAGCGGGTGACCGCCTCTAAAAAGCAGCCGTAATCCGCTTGTAAGTTTAACGCTTCAATGGTTTTACCTTTCGCAAAGCCGGTGCTTACCACGATATCGAGTGTGGTAATGCGAAAATCCAACAGTTCCGGGTCGAATACTTCGTGTGGCAGGGTAAATTCCCGTTGCCGGGTATGATTAATGGGATAACCCACCAGTGCTACGGCATCGCCGGTTTGCAAAACGGTTTCAGAATCGGGATCGAATAATTTGCCGTCGCGTTTTACCGATTCGATGAGTATCCCGTATTTTTCCTGGAAACCTAATTCTCGCAGGGTACGCCCGGCAAATTGTTGTTGCAGTTCGGCGGTTATTTCATAGGCGCGAATAATCGGTGTGCGCACGCTGCGGGTGTGTGAGGTTATGCTGCGTTCCCGGGCAGCTTTTTTGGCTTCTTCCACCAAATTAATTTTTAACACGCGCGGTAACACCTGGATAACAATCATTACGCCAATCATGCCCACCAGATAGGCAATTGCGTAACCGACGCTGATTTGGCTCAGAAACGCAGATTGTTCGTTGGCCGGAAGCGCCAAACGGTTTATTACGGTGTCTTGCGCGCCAACCAGAGTGGGTGTCGAGGTGAGGGCACCTGCAAGAATGCCCGAGCCAAGGCCGGCATCAATATTCAATAGGTTAACCAATACAACAAGCACTGCTACGCCCGAAACGGCCACGCTCAGCGCCAGTATTACGTACTTAAGGCCGTCTTGGCGAAAACTGTTAAAGAAATTGGGCCCGGCTTCGATGCCGACGCAGAATATAAACAGCATAAAACCCAGACTGTGACTGATGGGCGTTACTTTGAAACCCAAATCGCCAAATACAATCGCCACGATCAGAATGCCGGTGGTGGCGCCCAGCTGAATACCCTTGAAGCTGAGCTTGCCGAGCAGCAATCCCAGGGTCATTACCACGAAAATCAACATGGGATCGCTGCTGCTGATAAGCTCGCGAAAATCGATACTCACAGGTTTCCTCCATGATAGGTCTGGTGACAACGAAGAATCAGTTTGCAAATGGGCAGAGTGCCCGGCTATGGCGATGCGGCGTTCAGTGTATCACTGCTAGGGGCCAATCATTCACCCATTGCGGGTTGTTAGCGGGTTAAGCGTCACAAGTAGCGGCGTAAGAGCGCAGCGATTAACGAGTTTTCAGGAAAGGGTCCATTTTTATTGATTGTTGATTTGCTGCGCAGCATCTCATTCCACAAATGAATGGCGTAAGTGTTCGGGAAGAATTGACTGGGGTCTGGGTAGGTATCATCGAATATGGCATCCCAGCATTTAGGGTGTATGGGATAAAACGCGGTATAAGGCTGTGCAAAATTCTCTAAACTCATATGGTAGATAGCGCGGGTAACGCCCAAGGGGCCGATCTCCCCCCAGCGTAAATATTTCGGATGGTCGCGCCCCATCATGCGTCGCTTGAATTTACGGCGGCGTTGCTGCCAGTTGTCATAAGGTAGCGGATCATTAATCGCGTTAGCCTGACGCAACATAAATTCAAACAATGGATGGCCCGCGCTGCCACCCAAAACCGCGCAGTTAAACTTACCGACCTCTTCTTTGCCGAAAATTAACTCGGCGTCTATGTCGAGCGGCTTCAAACACACCACATCGGTATCGACCCAAATGCCGCCTTCGCGATGCAGCAGGGTGTAACGAAATCCGTCGGAAAATGCGCCATAACTGCCCTTCTCCACGCAGCGAAAAACCTTGTCGCGAGGAATAATGTCATTGCCGTCTCGGGTGATCACGCCGCTGGGGACATTCTTTACCGCATCGTAGGTAAACAGCTCAACGCGATGACCGCAGGCAACAAAACTGGCGAGTGCCAGTTGTTCAATTTGGGAGAGTTCAGAGCCGACCCATAAGGCTTTGATGGTGGGTAATGACGATGTAGGCACGCTTCCTCCAAAACTTTGGGTCATTATGTTGGTTTAAGGTTGCAACTTTAAATTTGCGCAATGTACCACAAAGTAGGTGGTACGACAGATTACAGAAGAGCGCATGCACAATATAGATGCGACACTGCTTTAATTTGGGCGGTACAACTGGAGCCTACTTCGCAATCCTTATTATTTTGCTTAACAAGTGAGATATAAAGGCGTTGTAAGCTACCCTTATAGGGACTAATGTGGAATTAACCATCTCGCCACAAAACACGCATGTTGAAATCAAACTCATGTTTGGAGTACCTGCAGCTGTGGATCAGAACTAGCATTAATGTATCGCTGTGATAATGACGCCCTTTAAGGAGGAAATTGTGCAAGACGTCCTGCTGGAAAGATTCGCTTATACACCTCTTGGAACTTTCGGACGGATTATTATGGATGAGTTCGAATGTTTTACGGTGGAACGCCCCTGGTTAGACAACAAGCCACGGCAGTCCTGCATTCCCGAAGGAACCTATGATCTGCTGCTTGGCAGGTACAATCGCGGTGGCTATCCGGCCTATGAAGTCATGAATGTTCCCAACCGGTCTCTCATCAAAATTCATATCGGCAATACAATAGATGACATTGTGGGGTGTATAGCGCCTGGTAAAGCGCTGGGCTTTCTAGAGCGTAAATGGGCGGTTACCAGTAGTAAGAAAGCAATTCAAGAATTCATGACAGTGATGGATGGTGCCGAGCATGGCAGAATCCGCATTTTTCAATACAAACCTTAGAAGGAGAAGAATAATGGCAGGTTGGAAAGAAATAGTACGCAATATAGCTCCTACCATTGGAACTGCCCTGGGCGGCCCGATGGCGGGCACGGCAACAAAGTTTATAGCCGACAAATTATTGGGCAAACCCGAGGCTTCTGATTCTGAAATTGAAGATGCCATTCTAAATGCGAGCCCTGAACAGCTGGCCAAGCTCAAGGAAATTGAAACCCAGTTTAAGTTGGATATGCGAAAACTGGATATTGATATCTATGAGTTGGAATATAAAGACCGCGACAGCGCGCGAAAACTATTCGAAGTGAACATTTGGCCGCAAATAATTTTATCGTCGGTGTTTGTATTGGGCTACTTTACGGTGCTCTTCATATTAATTAAAAACCCCGAATCGCTTTCCGGTGAAAACGCCAATCTGATGGGGGTGTTTACCACGGTACTGGGTGTACTTACCGCGGCAATTCCCCAAATATTGAATTTCTGGTTCGGTTCCAGTTTGGGCTCGAAGGAGAAAACCCGCGGTTTGAATGTTGCCGCGGGCAGTAAAGATCCTAAAAAATAGCGGCACTTGAGGTCAAAATTATCGGGCTTTTTCAATAAGCTCAATGGTATAGCCATCGGGGTCTTCAATAAATGCGATGGTTTCTGTTGAGTCATAACGCATCGCTGCTGGCGCTCGGGTGATTTTAATCCCTTGCGCCTTAAAGTTTTCGCAGCAAGCGTAGATATCCCTTACTGCAAATGCTAGGTGACCCAGGGCATTGCCCATTTGATAACTGGCCGTGTCCCAGTTGTGGGTCAGTTCAATAACCGTTGCCTCGGCCTCGTCAGCAAAACCCAGAAACGCCAAGGTAAAGCGCCCCTGTGAATAATCGTTCTGTCGCAACAGTCGCATGTCCATATGTTGGGTATAAAAGTTTATTGAGGTCTCTAGGTGATTTACGCGCAGCATAATGTGTAATAAGCGGGTAGGCTGTAGAGCATTTTTTAAAAGGTTCATATAAATTACACCCGTAAATTTATAAGTTGAATGCCCTTCGCAAAGTTGCTGCGAAGGGCAATTACGAAATTAACCGGCGGCTTGCTGAATAGCTTCACCCAACTCGGTGTTGGAATAGGCCTTACCCTCAATTCCCCACAGCCCATCGACCGCATAAACAGCGTTGACCCATATGGATTTGCGCGGCAGTTTGCCATTGCAAGCGTTAAAAACGATGTCTGTCGCTTGCGCCACAAACTGATCCTTTTGTGCTTGCGTCGTAAATGTAAACGACGGTACGCGCAGTTCAACGATCGCAACCGGCCCTACCTGTTTTCCGGAAAAGGTTAGATGTGGGTTCATAAACACTACTTCACCAACCACATTGGGAATCATAAAGGGGTTATTACTGATCTCGTGCACGTCTAAGAAAAGTTGTGATATTTGGCTATGTAGCGCCTGGGCATCGGTTTCGCTTAACAATCCTTCTGAAACAATAATTTGAATAGGCATGTGACTCTCCATTGATGAGGGAAAAATAAATGCGTTTTATATAGCGATCACTATATTTAAAAATATAAATAGTGATCGCTATTTTTGTCAAGTAAAATATAATGATCGCTATATATAATCTTTGGAGGTGAAAATGCGCGCTTCTCCTGAACACATGCAGAAGATTAGGTCCCATATCCTGAAAGCAGCCGGCCAGGGCTTTCGTGAAGAAGGTTTTGGTGGTCTTGGCATAAATGGCCTGGCCCAGAGAGCGGGTTTAACCTCCGGCGCGTTTTACGGTCATTTCAAGTCGAAAAACGAAGCATTTCAAGAAGTTGTGAATCAAGGCCTAAACGATTACGAAGATGCCATCGCACAATTTGGCGAGCAATACGGTGAGGCCTGGCAGGAACATTTTTTAAATTTTTACCTCGGCAACACCCATGTGGAGGATCTTTGTAACAGCTGCGTGGTGCCCGGTTTATCCGCTGATGTGCTGCGCGCCGATGCCAAAACCAAAGGAGATTACTCGAAATCCGTGAAGCGCATCGCTGCGGGTATTGCAACGCAATCCGGGGATAATGAATCCGGCAATAGCCTAGCACTTATGGCGTTATTGGCGGGTACGGTGATGATGGCCCGCTGTATTAGCGATAAGCAACTTTCCAAAGACTTAAGGGTTGCGGCACGGCACTGGGCAGAAGAGATGTTGAACCAGCCGTCTGAAAATGATTAGGAGAATACCTACCTGCCGAGTGTTAAAAATCCAAATCTGAATCGCTTAGCGTGAGTTTGCGGTATATTTGTGAGCCAATGACTTCGGTAAGTTCCCAGTCCTTATCTATCATCCCGCTATAAACTGGTTCTTGAGAAGTTTCATTGCTTAACATTACCGAAAAATCTTCCAGTACCGCAGAGGGTGGTAGCGCATCTTCCGGCGAACTGGCGATTGTGCACAGATACTATATTTCTTTGGAATCCCCCGGTGCTTAGAGCCAAAGAGACGGGAACACGAGATTGCTGGGTGAAAATGAAACTTCTAACGGGAAGTTAGAGGCATCATCTAGCAACAAATGCGTACAGACTGCAGGATCACCCTGGTCAGGCTGTCCATTACAGGCTGCAAGAAACATAGGCGCAATGACGTTTAAGGTGAATCTAAAAGTCACATTCCTTCAACAAACTTATATTGCTGGTGCTCTTTTTTTGTTACGCGCAAAATCGACAGCATAATCAGCGCTCCGATAATATTCATAAACGGAAAAACATTAATAATGGTGAGCACCAGTAGCTGATTATGCTTGCGTTTTACAACGGCATTATGCGTCCAAACACATAAGGCGAGCGCAATAACAAGGTAAATAAATGTAAAAAGTCCCATTCCCACCTCGTCACTAGATACACCAACATAGATAAAAACGGCACAGCCCATTGCCAGGCTTAACCACATAAAACAGAGATAAAACTTACGCCAAAAGTTAAGTGTGGCAAAGCTTGCTTCTATTTCGGTTTTTTCTTCCAGAATATTTGATTCTGGGGTTTCGTAAGGGTTGGTATTCACGGTGATCGGTCCAATACGTGCTGATTTTGGCTGCGGCGATAAAATCGCAACGAAATGATCAGCTTAAAAGAAAATCAAGCCGTTGATCAACTTTTTTAGGGGATATTTCGAGAATTTCAGCAGTTACAATATTTTCTGCAACAAAGGGGTCTTGCTTTACGACAGCTTCCAATGCTTCTCTTGAGAGTCCGTGGGCGATAATTGAACCGCCTAAATTAGGCTGTATGCTTCCGACCACTAAAAAACTGCCAGACTCAAAACCTTGTTTAATCCATTCGTTGTGAGCAGCCATAAATTCTGGAGCTTTACTTTTCGCATCTGAAAAACGCAAATTGACAATGAACATTACAAAACCTCCGATTGTTTAGTAGGTGTACTATATTTAGATGCATTGGGCTTGGGCTAGCTCACACTGGTTTCAATCTGAGCAAGCCAAGTACATAGCTTTTTGACTTCACGGTTAATAAATTTTTCGTCTTGATACGCGCTGGCAAGTGTCGCAACGCCCTGGCTGATTGCGAGTACATGCATGGCGAGATCGTCGCTCTCCTCACCACAGCCAAGTTCTATAAATTGTTTGCGTAGCCACTTTCTAAAAAGTGTAAATAATTTGTTGGCAGCGACCTTACCGGGGTGGTCCAGCTTAGTAAGTTCATTACTCAGAGTACCCACGGGGCAACCGAAACGTTTAATCTTTGCGCGGTTCATTATGAGAATATTGATAAAACAGCGAATACGAGCCGACGGTGATTGTTTGCTATTCTCCCAATCTTGCAGCATGTCGTTGGTTCGGGCCAAACGGAGTTGTATAACCCCATCGAGAATATCGTCTTTGGTTTTGAAGTGATGGTAAAAATTGCCCCTCGAAATCCCCACCGATGTTGCAATTTGCGAAAAGGATGTGTGCTCGAAACCCTGCTCATAAAACAGAGTGTCCGCTGCTGCGATTATCTCAGCCTTGGTTTGCGGTTTGACCATAGTGTATACCGGGTGGAGAACGGTTAGGACAAGCGTCCTAAAAATAGATAATAGGACGACCGTCCTATAAATGCAAGCGTAGGGAAGGTCTAACAGTGTTGTATGGGCGTTGGAAAGTCGGGCTAATGCCCGTGATACCCCCTAGAGCTTGCTAACTTTCGACTTTTGAGAAAATCATTCTTACCGCGCGACCTTCTTCACCCCATGGGGCGATGTTCGTCATTTGAAGCACCAGGCAGCCATCAGGGCGTTGCGACAGCTTGCTGCGCCATCCCCAGTCGGGGTTTTCCGGAACCTTGTAGGCGTGACTGAGGGTAAAAATACCCCATGCTCCCGCCTCGTAGGCACATTGCACCGCGTTTTCCTGATGCCAGCTATCGTGCCAAATTGCGCCCTCAGCGTTGAACTTAAAACTCCCCGTTTTTAGTGCATCTTTAAAATACCAGGAATAATTCACGCCATCGTTGTTGAGCTGCATTTTACAGGCGTAGGTTTCAGCACTGTTGCCTTCTGCGTCTAACCATAACTCGCCCTCACCCTGCCAGCGTGTTCCAGAAAATTGCGTTAACCATTCAGTGATCATTTGTTTGGCTCTCCTTAAAAAAGCAAGCAGTATTTTGCAGACCTACGATAAACTGTGTTCGACATATTTTTTAAAATTATCGAGAATTGCCTGCCAGCCGTTGCGCTGAAATTCTGGCGGATTTTGCGTTTCCGCCTCGAAGGTTACAATAACATCTGCACCGCCATCTACCTGAATAAAGGTCACGTTAACTTCGCGTAGGTCGTCAAGTCTGAAGCTCAAGGATGTGTTCGGCGAGACCTGTGTGTACGTACCCGTTAAGTCAAAACCCAGGCTGCCATCTTTTACTTCCATGCGGTATTCAAATTTGCCGCCTTCCACAAGATCAAGTTTTGCAGAAGGGCAGCACCAGTCGTCGTTCGCAAAATTCCAATGGGTAATATCCTCCGGCGTTACCCAGGCTTTCCAAACCCGATTGATGGGTGCATTAACCGTAGCTTCTATGGTGATTTTCATAGGCGCTCCCGCAGTGAGGTGCCAATTGCGTTAACCAGTGAAAAAAGTTTGCTATCGATGAAATCCGAAAAAAGCGCGGCACAACAGGAAATGTGTTTTCCGAGCGGATAGTGTATGAAGGAAGGGCTAATCTGTATAGATTCAGTTTCAGATATACGGATTCTGAGTTTATGTGACGCGAAATACCCTACTAATTGAGGATATGCCTGGCAGCGCCCGATTAAATGAAGTTATTTCATTCTCTACAAAATATGTGGGTATCGTTTTCAGGAATTTAGTTTTGAAACGCGCTGAGTTCAGATCTTCGGGTTATATTACTGATGCCCTGATTCACGCTTGGCGAAATAGGCATCCACTTCTTTCCAAAAATCACCTAATCTCTCGTTAAATTCGGGGTGTGCGGCAATTTCACGGTCGTTTAACTCCGGGTTGATAAAGGGCTTGTCGACAGTGGCTCGTGGACTACACGCTTCTACCAGCGTAAACCCCATGGTACGCAGTACTTCCTCCATTTGCTTTTGCGCACGATCGGCGCGTACGGAAACATTTGGAAAGGCAAGTGGTCGACCCAGTAGTTGATAATCTGATACTAACCAGTCAAGCGCGTTCTTTAACACACCAGAAATGCTGTGGGTGTATTCCGGCGTTGCCAGGATAATCATATCTGCCTGGCCGAGGAAGGATTTCCAATGCAGTACGGCTTCCGGTGGGTTTACATCGTGGTCCACATTAAAGGGGGGAATGCTTGCGAGTTCAGTGTAAATCTGAAAGTTTATATGCGCCGGACACACTAAAGCCAAAGCGCGTAAATACAGAGAATTTACAGAGGCTTTTCGTAAACTGCCGGATACACCAACGACACTTAGTGGTTTGTTCATACTCAGTGGTTTGTTCATATCGCCTTCCCTTAATTGCCTCGACAAGCATGCACTTACAACCATTGGCGCAGCAACAATTAATGCTAATCCTGTTGCAGACGTTTCCCCAGGCTAATAACGGCATCGTCGCAATAACCGAGCGCCCGATAAAATTGTGCGACCGTTTCATTGCCTACTCGAATTTGTAAGTTGATTTTTGCGCAACCCTCTGCATAAATAAGTGCTTCCACTGCTTGCATAATGAGTTTGCCATAGCCTTTGCGCTGCTGAGAAGGGTGTACCGCTAAATAATTAATCCAACCCCTATGCCCCTCATAGCCACCCATTACAGACGCGATAATTTTATTTTGTAATACGCCAACCAATAACAACTCGGGGTTTACACGAAGTTTTCTGTTGATATCTTTGTCAGGGTCATTTTGTGGTTTGACCAAGCCACATTCTTGCCACAAGGCAATTAGCTGATTGCGGTCTGAGCGGTCTTTATAGGGCCTAATATTCATAAAGCTAGGATTAAGAAAGGCTGTTTTTGGGAAGATCCTGATTGGATAAAGCCAGTAGGAAGACATCCATACTGGCCTTCAGAATCTGATTATTGAGACTTTTTTCGTGAAAAAATACTTCGGAACAATGTGCCTGCACCAACAACAAGAAACACACCAAATTTTTTCAGAAATATTAAAGCTGCTGCCAGTACGCCGGTTTTGGCAATCACTTTACCCGCGACCAATGCGCCCAAGCCGTAACCGGCAACCTTATCAATATCGGGATTAAAATCGCTGTAGCGTGCACCTTGTTCAAATTCTGCTAGCGCCAATACGGTGTCAATGTTGTTATCGATGAGGGGCTTCTGCTCCATGCCAGCGATAAAATTCAACACCAAAACACCCTTTCTTCCCAGTACGCGAATGTTATAGTTGAGCGTGTTTTCTGCGTTATTTCCAAATTTAATTTCCTTGGCCCAGTGCAGCTTTTTATGTGCGGCGTCGTAGTAAGGGGGTGAGGCCCAGCCGACAAGTTCAATGGTTTCGTAGCCGGCGTCTACTCGTGCTTTGTTGGAATCTGCGGCATCGCTTTGCATTTGCTCCAGTAATTCGTTGTAGTCGATTTCATCGGCATCTTCATCCGATACGTAGCCATCTTCTTCGTACTCAATGGTTACTGCCCAGGAATCGGCATCAAATGGCGTGCTATCAACCGGAAACAGCATGCCCAGCACTGCATCATCAGGAGGGTTACCCCAGACATCCACCAATACCTTGGCGGAATCCTTTGCGTTTAAGTAAAAAAATGCATCAGGCACATGCAGTACAGCACCGGCGGCGGGAATTTTGATATCTCCCTGTTGCTTATCCACAGAGCCCCAGAGCTCAGTAGCCCAGGCGATATATTCGGCCTGCTCATCAGATGCGGCTTCGTCATCTGCGTAACAAATGAAGGTCAATAGACTGCTAAGCAGCACAAAAATAATTTGTAATTTTTTCATAATAAATCCTTAGTGATTGTTATTAATTCCAACACGTACAACCTTCCGCACCTCCGGTACGACTGTTATTCGTCTAAAGAATAGCCAAAGCCAGAGCATGATAACGTAACAGGCGTCACACGAGAATGTATAAATTTGTTCTCGCGCAACTAGTTTGTATTCATCGCTTTATAGCTTTGAGGGAAAGGCTAGGAATACAATCGACCAGGTGCTTAAAGCTGGGTTTCAAAATAAGGGACGCGATTGCAATAGACAACGCAGGCGTAAAGCGCTGTAGTGAAGCGCGTTGACTCAGCCTTCTTGAATCGGGTGCTTGGCTGGTAACAATAACGCTTGTTACGATAATTTGTATAATAGAGTTTCGACAGCAAGTCTTGCGAATAACCGCATTGATGACTTGCCGAAGCGTATTATTGCTTCTGCACATAATATATTGCTATCTCTTCCAATTATTAAGTTCTGTGACAGCCTATGACTCCTAATCCAAAAAAACTGCTTCAAGGTATTGTATTTATAGGTTTTGGGCTTTGTTTGGTGGCTTGTAGTTTAAAGGCAGCTAGCGAGCGCCAAGCCCCTCCGAACGCCTCTAATGAAATGGACACCGTACCGGAACTGATCGTTTCCGGTGTTGATAATTATTGGCAAGCGGCCACGGTTAAAAAAGGGAGCGAGTCTGCCGACAGTATTATCGATGTCTCACATTCCTATCAGGTTTGGCATGGCCTGGGAGGAACTTTTAATGAGGCGGGCTGGCAGGCATTGTTACAACTCTCTGAATCGCAACGCCGAGAGGTCATGCAATTGTTATTTGATAAGCAAAATGGCATAGGCTTTGAGTGGGGACGTATTCCTATTGGCGCTAGTGATTTTGCCTTGAGTCGTTACACGCTTAACGATAGCGCCGGCGATATCGATATGGCGCAATTTAGCATCGACCACGATCGCAAATTCCTAATTCCTTATATTCAGGCTGCACGTGACGTTAACAGGGGTGTTAAATTTTGGGGAAGCCCCTGGACACCGCCTCCCTGGATGAAAAGCAATAATGCCTATGATCGTGGCGCCTTCAACCCAAAATATTATGATGCCTACGCGCGTTATTTTGTTGAATGGGTTAGTGCCTACCAGGAGGAAGGCATTGCTATTGATCATGTACAGCCACAAAACGAGCCGGGCTGGTCGCAAGCCTATCCCAGCTGTGGTTGGGGGCCTTCGGTAGCTGATGGAAAGTTTACAGACCGCGAGGTGACCTTGGGAACTTTCGTGGAACACTATCTCGCACCATCACTGGAGCAGGCAAAGCTAGCCACTGACGTTTGGTACGGCACTCTCTCCAATGGCAAAACCTTTGATACCTATTGGGAGGCTTTGTCTGAAAAGGGGCGTGCTACGATCACCGGTGTGGGTTTGCAGTGGGGTACCGTCGAGCATGTGAGTAAACTTGCTGCAACCAAGGGCAAGCACGGTAAAAATTTATTGGTGATGCAAACCGAGCATATGTGCGGTAATTACCCCTGGTTAAGTAAAAAAGCCAGTAGTCCCCTGGATGCGAATCGCAATAATTTTCTTAAAGATCAAGCACCGAACAATCATGCCTACGCCGAGGAATCCTGGGATCTAATAAGCCGCTGGCTTACTGCGGGAGTGCATGTTTATAGCGCTTGGAATATGGTGTTGGACACTGGTGGTTTCAATATGGATATCGACCGACCCTGGCCACAAAATGCATTGATAGCAGTCGATAATAACAACAGAAGCTACAAAATTACCCCAGCCTACTATGTTTTTAGACATATCGGACAATTCGTGATGCCTCAGGCCAAGCGAATTGCTGTTAGTGGTGATGCTTTAGCTTTTGAAAACCCCGACAAATCCATTGTGGCGATTTTCTACAACGAACAAGATGCCACAAAAAAAATGACGGTGTCGGTAAGCGGCGAATTGTGGCAATTTGAAGTTCCTGCACGGGGTTGGGCGACTTTGCATTTATAACGGGCCCAAATATTGATATATGTTGGTCGGTATACAGGTAACATCCAAGTTACTAAAACACTAATATTGCTTTAAAAAGTGTATTAATTTTTAAACTTGGCTAAACTCGCGCTGAATCCTAAAAACATAACACCAATCGCAGTGTTGAGGACACGTTTATAAAGGTCTGTGCCTGACAAATTCTTTAAACGTGCCACAACGAAAACCATACCTGAAAACCAGGTAATGTTAATCAGCGTATGTATAAATACCAATATAAACGCATTGGCGAGTGAGCCGGATATTGGAATAAACTGTGGAAAAATCGCCAGGTAAAAGAGCGAGACCTTTGGATTAAGCGCATTAGTTAGAAAGCCTTCCGTAAATGAATTTATTAGGGCTTTTTTCGTTGTCTGAGCAGAAAGTACTTGCGTAGGCCTTTTGGAAAACCACGCAGACCACAAGGCTTTAAGGCCTACCCAGCACAAATAAATCGCTCCCAGTAGTTTGACGATAGAGAATGCCTGCGCGGATTGTGTAAGCAGTACGGAAATGCCGAAAATCGAAAAAGCGCCGTGCAGATAGAAAGCGGCAACAAAACCGGCAATGTTTGCAAACCCTGCCTTCTTCCCCGAATAAGAAACGTTTTTTACAATTAATAAACTATTAGGCCCGGGTGATATCACTAGAAGAGCTGCTATTAGTGTAAAGGTGATTATTTGGGAGATTTCCATACTGTCAATGAGTACTCATTTTTAATTCGAATAGCTTAAGAAGTGTTTTTAATTCATAGTTGGGGTAATTGAATATACCTGGGAATGCTGGTTGATAATCATTTCCTCTTAATACAACAAGCAAGTCCATTTTATTTTGTGCGTGAGCGTGTTTTATTTGATCCGCCGAATTCATATACTAAGTGCGACAGTTTTATCATTTAAGCGGATAAGCTGTAATACTAGTCGTTTTTCTTTCCGACCAAAGAGAGATAAACGATGAACCAGTATATACAGCTTACCCTGGAAGAAAGGGTACTCATGTCGCACCTCCGTTGGCAAGGCCTATCTTATGCAAAAATCGCCAATCAACTCGGGCGACATCGCAGCACCATCTATCGCGAATTTGAGCGTAATTCCTGCCATCGTATCGATAGTGCTTACCGACCCACTAAAGCGAATGCCAGAGCGCTTTCCCGACGCCACAACAGCCGTTCAATAGGCTATTACACCCTTGACGATTACCTACTCGTTTGTTTCTACTTGAGAAAACAATGGAGTCCCGAGCAAATTTGTGGCTATCTGCGCCGACAGGGGCTACGCGCGCCCTCGCATGAAACCATTTACCGTTACATATGGGATGATAAAGCTTGCGGCGGCAAGCTGTTTACATATCTTCGACAGTCCATAAAAAAAAGACGCAAACGCCATAACTCCCAGGATTCCCGCGGGAGACTGGCCGGTAAGCGCCATATTTCCGAACGCCCTAAATCCGTAGAATCTCGTCGTTTTAAAGGGCACTGGGAAATTAACACCGTTGTAAGTCGCGCCTCTAAAGACTGCATTGTTACTATTAACGAGCGAAAATCCGGATATGTCTTGATCGGTAAACTCGTAGACCGCACCACCGACTCCCTCAATAAAAAAACAACAATGTTAATCAATAGAAACCCCAACGCCTTCAAAAGTATTACTGCAGACAATGGAACTGAATTTAATCAATACAAGGACATAGAATCGAAAACCCCAGTTACCTTCTATTTCGCTAATCCTTACCATTCCTGGGAGCGTGGTTCTAACGAAAACTTAAACGGCCTCATTCGCCAATACTTACCTCGAGGCTCATCAATGGAATCACTGACACAACCTCAATGTGACCGAATAGCACAACAGCTCAACACCCGACCCCGAAAAAGATTTGGCTATAAAACACCAGAGGAAATATTTTATGACCTTTAATTATTTTTGTCGCACTTGGTGCTTGAACTCAGCTCCAGTGAATAATGCATGTTTTTATCCAGAGGTATCCTTATATTTCCGGAAGGTGCCTCCCTATTGGAGACATAAACATGTTTGATAGAACAAACTAAATATATTGTGTTAGCACTACCAGGCCCTGTAGTTGCATTTCCATCAGTTATCAATTGCTTATTATCGTCGTACATTTCAATATTTGTTACTGTAATCGACAAAAGGTGGTCTGAATTTTCTACAACCTCCAGCATCGGAACTTCTAGTGGCAAAGAAGCATTTAATTGGGTGCAGATGAAAAGTAGCGCGAAAATAGTTAGTATCTTAATGCTGATACGAATCACTTCTTGAGGGCCTCGTTTCTCTTTTCGGTATACTCTGCAAAAGAATCCTGATGTTGAGCTAGGCAATCTTCCTCTTGTGAAGGGGGGCGCTGTTGACAATCGGCCCTTTGATTGGCTTGAACCGTATCGTAAATTGCGCGATTGCTACAGCTCGATAATACGAATATTGCCAGAATAACAACTGTTGACGTTCTCATATCGCTTAGTCCTTTTAGTTTATGGCCCTGTTACTTAAAAATTAGCGCGTTAGCAGAGTTTATCAACAGCTACCTCGCGTATATTGTTACACTTGATTTCAGCAATATGGAAATCTCGAATTTTCAACAACAAGCTACCAAACCAATGTTGGTATAGTTCTCTCCCTTTGGTTATTGTTTCAATCCGCGGGTAGTTACAATTACTGCCAGAGAACGATTATAAAAGTGTCTATGTTAATTCGTTGCTTTAGTGAGCTTTTTAATACTCTGCGCATAAGTCAACATTGCAATGCACCATAACGCCGCAAGGTCTATCAGCGGCCACCCTTCAGCCAGCCATTCGCCATCATGGGGCTGCCAAATACAAAGCTGCCAGGTTATAGACAGTAATCCCATAATTCCTAAAGGTAGTGAATAAAATGCGACAAGTTGCACGTACCGCGATTGGCGTTTGTGCTGTTGAAAAGATGCTGAAAGTATTGCCGTGAAGCTTATAAGCATACAGGCATTTAATGCTAGATTATCTACAATTTTTAATTCATTGAATTTTAGATCGAGCATATCTGCGATCAATTGTAGATAAATGACAGGCTGGTCGTAGGGATAGTTTGCGGTACTAATCGAGACAGCAAAATTCCCTACGAGAAATAGAATTATAAAAACCGCTGACAAAAATATAGCTCGTATTAACATGAGTAAATAGTATTGTGTCATGTTCCCAAGAGGTCTTGTTTACTCCATCATGCGGTGATGCAAAAGTGCTTTGATCTCAGCGGAGAAATTTTAGACAATATTTACCTCTAGTCTCCCCCCAAAACGTTCAGAGGTATAATCATGCCAAATACGATTCCTGAGGTCGACACTTATATTCAAAATACGATTCCTTGGCGTTTGGAGTTGGCGCGTCTCCGGGAACTGGTGTTGCAGAGTGATTTGCAGGAGGCGTTTAAGTGGCGCACACCCTGTTATACCCTAAACGGTAAGAATGTCGTTATTATCAATAAGTTTAAAGAATATTGCTGTCTTGGTTTTTTTAAAGGAGTTCTGCTGAAAGATCCCCAGCAGCTATTGGTACAACAGGGCGAGAATACTCAGGCTGTGCGCATACTGAGATTCCAGTCTGTTAAAGACATTAATCAGTATGCAGATATCATTAGAACTTATATTGAAGAGGCAAAGTCCATTGAGCTGGCAGGGTTAAAAGTACCGTTGGTTAAAAAGGAATCGCCTTTGCCTGAAGAATTGTTGTTGGCGTTTTCCGAAAATCCGCAATTGCAAAGCGCTTTCTACGCATTAACGTCCGGCAGGCAGCGCGCCTATATTATGCATTTCTCTGCCGCTAAACAAGCGAATACCCGCAGGGCAAGAGTCGATCGTGTTACGCCTCGTATTTTGGAAGGTAAAGGCTTAAATGACTGCGTTTGTGGGCTTTCCAAAAAAATGCCGCAATGTGATGGCTCCCACAAACAGCTACAACCAGGAGGGTAAGCTCAGATTTGGGTTCTGTGGGGATGCGCTTAAAGTCTATACTTTACGATAAGACCACGCATATTCCGAATTAAGTAAGCCTCTTGGGAAGCAATAAATTTATTGGATTTAAGCAGTATGAACAGCGAAAACATTCAATTCGTGAAAACGCCGCAGTGGATTTATGTGCAACACTGGGGAGACAATTCACTGGATTTTGTAACGGAATTATGGAACCAAATCGCTGTAACCTGTGAACGCGAAAATTGCTTTGTTGTACTTGGTGTAGGACATTCCAGCCAACCGCTGAGTTCGTCGGTATCCTTGGCCCATGAGCGGATATTTCGGCGTTTTGGCATCGACAAGCGGTATTTGATTGCCTGGGTGGAAGCAGAAGCTGAGGCAACCGCCAATATACGTTTGGCAGAACAGATTTTGGTGGGTAAAGAAATAACTAATGGAAAATTGTTTTTTGATGAGGCTGATGCAGCGCAATGGTTGAGTGCGCGTGTTAAAAATTTCGCTCGTGGAAACTAGGGAAGCGCTGAATAATGGCCTGTTTTTTATGGGTTTTGGGTTTCGGACGCTTGCGGATTGGTTCCAAACACAACTCACGGCCAATACCGCGCCCTGACCTACTGTGTGCCCGCTTCCAGCATGGCTTCTATATGCTGTACCATTGCTTCAATTTCAGTATTTCCCGGTATCAGTTTCGCCAAATTTCGCGCAAAAGAAAGCGCGCGTTCATAATTTTTTTCTGCAAGAAATGCTTGCGAAAGACTATAGCTCACATCTGGGTTTCCTGGTGTAAGTTGGTATACCTTAAGAAGCTGCGCTTTGGCTTCGCGGTGTTTATTCTGATCCTGTAACAATAGGGCATAGGCGTAAATCGTATTGGGGTTGGGCTCACCCTTGGTAGCGGCAGTTTTTAATAGGCTAAGGGCTTGGGTTTTCTGCCCCGCGCGCACCAGGTTCATCGCCAGTGCATAATTAATGGCGTTGGCTGTAGGGTTTACTTTTAGGGCCTGTTGCAGTGTTTCGCGCGCGCCCTGCTCGTTTCCTTGGTGGCGCTGCAATTCGGCGAGGTTGGCATAAGCGGGCATAAATATCGGTTCGATATTGATGGCGTTGCGATAATGGTTTGTAGCGCTTTGTAACTGGCCCAAGTCGCTTGCCAAATTACCGAGATTGGTGTGTGCATAGCCGCGATCAGCTTGGTATTTCTGAACTTCACGGTACTCCTGCAAAATCTTTTGTAACGCGTTTTTATTGGGTTCATCCAGGTTGGGAGAATTTACCAGAGGCGCCAGGCTACGCGCGGCTTCCACCCGTATCGGTAAATAAGGGCTGGCCAGTAAGGGTTGCAACAAGCGCCAGCGATCTTGTAATTCATAGGGTGCTGCGGCTCGAATGGCGGCTTGGTGTAACAAAGGTTCTTCGCTTTGCACAGCACGCTGAATGGCAACAATGGCATTGCGACCGGGTGTTTTCCCCAGGCGCTGCAATGCCGTCGCGCGCACAATTGCGGGTTGCTGGGTATTCTGTGAAATTTGTGTGAGACCCTGGTCTGCACCGGGTAGGCCGCGATCTGCCTGGTAAAAGATTTCCGCGAAATGGGGTTGCCCTTGGTACTTGGGCTGTGGGTGCCATTTGGCGATTGCGGCACTGGCCCACTGCGCAGTTTTATCGTCGTGGCAGCGGTTACAAGCATTGGGTACGCCAATGCTCTCAGTAAGATCGGGCCGGGGTATCTGGAAGCTGTGGTCGCGTCGCGCATCGACGGCCATGTACACGGTGGCAGGCATGTGGCAATCAACACAGGCATTGCCGCTGCTCGCCGCTTGATGACCGTGGTGTTGCTGGGTGTCGTAATGTTCGCTGCCATGGCACTGGGTACACAAACCGTTACCCGTGATTTTTATTTGCCCGGTGTGTGGGTTATGGCAATTGCTACAGCTTACCCCCGCCTGATATTTTTTACTCTGCAGGAAAGAACCCCACACGTAGTCTTCGTCCCAAATCTGACCATCGAGGTGATACAAATCGGCGGTCAATAATGCTGGCTGATATTGATCATAAAATTCGTGGGGTTTTCCGCGATCTTTAAATGCCGAGCGGCGTGAGTGACAGCTGGCGCAACTGTTAATTTGTTGTGAGGGTTTAAGTGTACTTATGGCTTTTAAAACGCCTTTATCGTCTGGCACAAATAAAGGTGTTTGAGCGCCAATATAAACATCGTAGCCTTTGTTAGATATCTGGGTATCGCCAGCGGCCCATTTTAAGTGAGCGCTGCTGTTGCCGTGGCAGGCATCGCAACTCACGTTGCCAGCTGAGTATGCCGGGCTGTATGTTTGTGTGTCGCTGTTAAAATTTTTTTTGTAATCGGTAACGTGGCACTCAACACACATCTGATTCCAGTTCTGGCCCATTTGAGACCAGTGAAATTCTTCGTTACTTCGCATACCGGGGTAAAGATTAAACCAGCGCTGCCCGCCCTCCGCTTCAGTGCGGGAATCCCAGGCGTAGGGGAAGAACTGAAATTTCCCGGGCGCTGTTTCGAAGGTATATTGCTGAAGTGGAAAATAACCGAAGGCATGTGCTACCGGGTATTCAACTGTTTTCCCGGAAAGGTTCGGCATAGCGATTGTGGCTTTGCCGTCTTTGCGGAAAAAACGAATAGCGGTATCTTTTTCGTGTAAGGTCTTTTGCGTGAAATCACCCAGAATGTCCGCCTGAGAAGCCGGCGCCATGGCATGATAGTGATGAGAAGTCTGCCATTGTTTAACATAATCAGCATGACATTCTGTACAGGCCTGATCTGTATTTGCCGCGATATTGGGAACGTAGCTTAAGTTTGTATAGAACAGTAGGAAAAAATAATAAGGTTTGGCGCTAAAATGATTTTTATTCATGCGCTCTCCTGCGCTGAAATTACACTCGCAAATTAGAAAGCGCAATAATGGCACGAATCTTCACATCGGTTAAGTCTGTCGCAATTAATTTCACCCTTTATTCATTAGACTAATGTCCTATAGCGTCTTAGCGTCACATTCATGTTAAAAATGTGTCATTAGTTTGGCTTATGCTTTAAGCTAGTTTGCGCTTTACTGTTTCTCCCTGTTCCTGCTCTTTTAAAACCAACAACTAGAATAGGTCATCCTGAAATATTAACTGTTAACCTTTGAAATAAGGGCTAATTGAAAAACCCCATTTTTACAGAGGGCTAAGCCTGGCCGCGCGCCAACTGCGTTAATTTTCTTACTTCACTTATTAATCAGGTAGTTGGTGTTTCCCGTTTGATAGCTTACTTTTTTCTTGATTAAAGCCGTCGTCCGTTATTTGTAAACCGAAGAAGGAGTTGCACGTGTACCCATGTAATCTTTTTTATAAATGTGCCTTAGTGCTATTGGTGCTTGGCGTTTCAGTCGCAAAAGCGGCTGAAAAACCCAATATTTTAGTTCTCTGGGGCGATGATATTGGAACCTGGAACATTAGCCATAACAACCACGGTATGATGGGTTTTAAAACACCTAACATCGACCGCATCGCCGATGAGGGTGTGTCGTTTACCGATTATTACGGTCAGCAAAGTTGCACTGCCGGTCGTGCGGCATTTCTCGGTGGCAATGTACCGGTACGAACCGGTATGACCAAAGTCGGCCTCCCCGGTGCAAAGGAGGGTTGGCAAAAAACCGATGTGACCATTGCTACTGTGTTAAAGGCGCAGGGTTATGCGACTGGGCAATTCGGTAAAAATCACCAGGGCGACCGCAATGCGCATTTACCGACCATGCACGGTTTTGATGAATTTTTTGGCAATCTTTATCACCTCAATGCTGAGGAAGAGCCAGAGAACGAAGACTATCCCGGTGATATGGTTTTGAAAAACGGAAAAACCTTCTTGGAAACCTTCGGGCCACGCGGCGTGTTGCACTGCTATGCCACCGATAAGAAAAACGCCGATAAAGCCGACCCACGCTTTGGCGATTGGGGTAATCAAACTTGTGAAGATACCGGCCCGCTCACTAAAAAACGCATGGAAACCGTTGATGAGGAAACCTCCAAGCGGGCCATGGATTTTATTCGTGAACAGCAACGTGCTGGAAAACCCTGGTTTGTGTGGTGGAATGGAACACGCATGCACTTCCGTACCCACGTAAAGGAAGAGCATCGCCATAAGGGTAACGACGAATATACCGATGGAATGATTGAGCACGACGGTCAGGTGGGGCAATTCCTCGATTTACTCGATGAGTTGAAAATCGCCGACAACACCATCGTGTTCTACTCCACCGATAACGGTCCTCACTACAATACCTGGCCGGATGCTGGTACCACTCCTTTCCGGGGTGAAAAAAATTCCAACTGGGAAGGCGCTTATCGGGTCCCGGCGTTTATTCGCTGGCCGGGTAAATTCCAGGAAGACGTAACACTGAATGGTATTGTGGCTCACGAAGACTGGTTGCCCACCTTCGCGGCTATTGCCGGTGCGCAGGACATTAAAGGTCAGCTTGCCAAAGGTGCCAAATTGAATGGCCGTAAATATAAAAACTATATTGATGGCTACGATATGACGGCTTACCTTACCGGTAAAGCTAAAGAATCGCCCCGCCATGAATTCTGGTATGTCAACGATGATGGTACGGTTGTGGCCGCCCGCTACGACGATTGGAAAGTGGTGTTTATGGAAAATCGCGGTCAGGCGTTTGGCGTTTGGATGGAACCTTTCACCGAATTGCGTGTACCCGCTGTGTTCAATTTGCGCCGCGATCCCTTCGAAAAATCACAGCACAACGCCAATATTTACTACGACTGGTTACTGGATCACCCCTACGTGATAGTGCCCATTCAGGCATTGGCAACACAATTTTTATTGACCATGAAAGAATATCCACCCAGCCAGTCTCCCGGTTCGTTTAATTTGAGCAAAATTGAGAAGCAACTTAGCGAAACTATGGGTGCACGTTAAAAAAATAACTGAGTTAAAGGCTGCCAGCTAATCTGGCAGCCTTTTTTATTTTTGAGGGAATGGTGGTATGAAAATTTATAAAATCAGCTCGTTCCATGCACTTAAGTTATTGTGCAGCTCACAAAATGCGATACAAAAGGTCGTCAGGGTAACGGTCATATTCATGGTATTGCTGGCGGCGTCGGGTGGATTTTCTGCTTCGGCTGCACCCCTGGCTTCTTGGAATGACGGCATTACAAAAACCGCTATTATCACATTTGTAAAAAGTACCACGAGCAAAAAGTCACCCGACTTTATTCCAAAAGGCGAACGCATCGCGGTGTTTGATAATGACGGCACCCTGTGGGCGGAACAGCCGCTCTATTTTCAATTGTTTTATGCCATGGATCGTATCAAACAAATGGCGCCGCAGCACCCGGAATGGAAAACCAAAGAGCCATATGCATCCCTGTTAAAGGGTGATACCAAAGGCGCACTGGCGCAAGGCGAAAAAGCGATTCTCAGTATCGTCGCAAGCAGTCATGCCGGCGTTACCAACGAGCAGTTTGCAGCGAGTGTCTCGCAATGGCTGGCAACGGCGCGACACCCAAAAACTGGGCTGGCATTCAATCAAATGGTCTATCAGCCAATGTTGGAGTTGTTGGAATATTTGCGCTCTAAAGATTTTAAAACTTATATTGTTTCGGGCGGCGGAATCGATTTTATGCGGGTATTCAGTGAACAAACCTACGGTATTCCCCCAGAGCAAGTGATCGGCAGCAGTCTGAAATCGGAATATGTTGTGAAGGATGGCACGCCGATGATTGTAAAACTCCCGGAAATGAATTTTATCGACGACAAGGCTGGCAAGCCGGTGGGTATTTATCAACATATTGGTCGAAGACCGGTATTTGCCGCCGGTAATTCCGATGGTGATTTTCAAATGCTGGAATGGACGACCACCGGCGAAGGTGCACGTTTTGGATTACTGCTACACCACACCGATGCCGAGCGGGAATGGGCCTACGATAAAGACTCCCACATCGGAAAATTGGAACGTGGGCTTGCTGAAGCGAAGCAGCGCGGCTGGGTGCTTATTGATATGAAAAAAGACTGGAAAGTTATTTATCCAAGTCACTAGCCCATAATGGTTGTCGTAGAACTCAGTTTGCGATTGAAACTATTCTGCTTGGTCTTGTACCGTGGTTTTGATCGCCTTGCTTGGGCGGATTCCCCATAACATGGAATTTTAAATGGAATATAATGAAATTTTAGATTCAGAAGAACGATTAAGAGTAGCGATGCTTGGCTCAGATATTGCCGTGTTAAATGAGCTGATCTCGGATGACTTATTATTCACAAGCCACCTGGGTGCTTTAGTATCGAAAAAAGAAGATATCGATATTCATCAAAGTGGAAATCTTAAATTTGCAAGCATCGATTTATCAAACACAATTGTAAAATTGTACGAAAATTTTGCGGTTGTATCTGTGCAGGCGGAAATCAAAGCAACCTTTCTTGGACAGGCATCGAATGGTCGTTTTATGTTTACAAGAATTTGGTCGAAGCAATCGGGTGCTTTGAAGATTGTGGCAGGTCATGTATCACAAAAAGCTTAGTGGCAAGTCCTTGAGAGGGCGCCTATCGAGCGCAATTATCTGATGCGATGCATCTCGGGGGTTCACACGAACGCAATTTCATATCCGGTTATATCAATTACGGTCCAAGTGCGCTTGACTATTTGTTAAACCAAATAATCCCCCGCTACTCCCAACACAAAACCGGCCACAGCTCCCAGAGGTGGTGCCCAGTGATTTTTCAGGGGCACCTGAGGTGCGATATCCTGAAACACGGAATACAAAATACCGCCAGCAGCGAACAGCATAATGGCTGCAACCAGAGTGTTTGCATCGGCCAGCCACAGGTGACCACTAATACCGGCAAGCGGCCCGAGCAACGCCAGCATTACAAAAGCACCGATAATTTTTACAGCGGAGTAGTGCGTATTCTCTTTGAGTTCCCGATACGCATTAAACCCTTCCGGCAGGTTTTGCAGCGCGATTAACCCAGCCAGCAAAAATGCGGAAGATTCTCCGCTGGCAAAAGCGGCACCGAGCGCGATGGATTCAGGCAGGAAATCAGAAAGCATTGCTGCCAATTGCCCTGCTGGGGTTTGGTGATGATTTAATTGGTAATCCAATACCGCAAAAGCTGCTCCACCGGCAAACATCATTGCAAGGGTCATGGCGAGGCTGCTGTGCGCCATGCCTTCCGGTACCAAAACTAGTGCCACGGCAGAAAGTAAGGCGCCGCCTCCAAAGGCAATCACGCCATGGCGAAATTCATTTTCAAGCCAGCGGGGGTGAATATTTTCGATACACGCTAACGTAGCGCCCAGCGGCATGGCCAACCCTGCTATCAAGGTGCTCACGATAACGAAAACCAAAGATTCCATACCAGTGATTCCCATGGAGGCTTACTTACAATGCTGGACTTAGTGGTAAAGTCCGGACCACACCAGCGCAATAGTTTCCAGGTCTGCACCGGTGTAACGATGGGTCTCACTGTGCAGGAAACTGAGTTTCAGAGAGTGATAGCGTTTAACCGGAAAACCCAGTGACAGCGCGTAAGCGCGATTATCTCTGTTATCATTTTTGGCGATTCCATTAATACTGGATTCGCCGCCCAGACCATTCCCCATGCTGGCAGATAACCACATTCCACTTTGAAAACGCTTAATCACATGGGCTTGCAGTGCGGCGAGCGATTCCTGCGAATAGGTATTATCGCCATAAAAATCCGTATTATCACCAAACACAAACAGTGAAGCCGTGAGTTCAAACGACCACAGGCCACGATTGTGCAAAGCGCCCAACTGCCCTTGATAGGTGTAACGGTTTTGCCCCAGGTTCAGCAGTTTATCATTCTCATAATGCCCCCACGGCAAGGTGACTGCTACTGCCAGCCCCACCTGGGTGTTGGCAGGGTTGCTGCCAAGATACTGGCGCAGCTCTTTTGGATTGGCCGCAGGTGCACCGGCGAAATTAATAGATAATCGCACACGGGGGTCGCCAAAGCCTCGTCGTTCGGTGCTCGCAGGAGAAGCTTGCAAGTCGCCCTCCCAGGTTGCGTGCTGCAACGGTGCTAATAAATCAACGCGGGCCAGGCGCCCAAAGGCCTTAAAGGGTTTGACATAAGATAAGATCGCGCTATCGATTTCAGTTTGGGCATTATCAATCTGCAACACCGGATCAAACGCCACATCGCCATACGACCGGGCATAGCCTACAGAGACTACTTGCGTACCCAGCGGCAGCGGTGTCCAGCGTCGGGGTTCAATTTCTTGGGTAAAAGCTAGGCTACTAAAAAACGCCGTGGCGATTAACGCAACCCAGTTGAGACGAGACATCAGCCTTCTGTTCGACCAGTTTGGGGATTGGTAGGCACAGTATGACTGATCGTTGCAGTATTCACCACTAAGAAGCGGGCTGGTAATATTTAGACGGGGAAACTCCAAAGTGAAGACTTGTCTACAATGCCAAAATTTTGCACACTCTGCAGAATAAGTCACCAATAATGCTTTTCTATGAAATTTATCACTCTCTTGCTGGCCGGCTCCTTAATGGCCTCGTCACTGGTTTATGGGAACGACGAAGCCGCCCAAGCGAAATCGAAGTTTAAAGCTGCTTATAAAAAATATAAGGAATGTGTTGCGGCGCAAGACGTTCAGTGTACCGCCGAGCAGGCCGAGTTGGCGTTTAAGCAAGGCGTAAAAGTAATTCCGCTCGATAGTAAAAATGCTGCGGCGCTGTTATATAACTATGGTTTGGCCGTTTTGAATGATACAACGCGTGGCCCAAAGCGAAGTGTTGAGGCTTATAAACTCTTGGAACAGGCATTGCCGCTTAATGAAAAACATTTTGGTAAAGATTCTCCTCAGGTGCTAGCGCTGCTAACCGACCTTACCAGCGCACAGGTCTATGAGAAAGACAGCGAGAAAAATAAAAAGCGCTATTGGCAACAAGCTGTAGAGTTATCTGAAAAAATTAATGGCGATGCCAGTATCGAGCATGCCATGGTGCTGATGGAAACCGGCTCAGTTATGATGAACAGTCATGGCTACGATATCTATTTTGCCAAGAGATATCTCAATGATGCCTATGATATTTTCCGAAAAGAGCTGGGTGATACGCACCCCTACACCGGCTTTGTCGCGTTCAATTTGGGCAAATACAAGATGGCTCAGGGTAAAAATCGCTCAGCCACTGACTATTTCGAACAGGCGTTGGTTGCTTTTGAGGGCGATGACGGGTACCGCAATCGCTATTCACTCACAGCACATGGCTTTTTGGTGCAGACCTATGAGTCGCTAGGAAAAAGTGACGAAGCCACGGAACATTGCCTGGCGATCGGGAAAAGCCAACCTCCTGTGGCTAACGATGAATATTATCCTCTTTTCAAACAAGCTCCAGCCTATCCGGAAGCCGCGGCCCGATCAAAACAGGAAGGTACAGTGATTTATGAATACACGGTAACTGAGCAAGGCTTCACCAAAGACCATAAGCTTATTGAGTGGACCGGATCTAAGCTGTTTGTCGAACCGTCGCTCGAAGCGGTTAAAAAATTCCGTTATGCCCCGCAATTCGTGGATGGCAAACCCGTACCGGTGCAAGGTGTGCGTAATAGGTTTAACTTTGTAATGGGCGGCTAGTGCTTCTTGTATCACCGTTGGTGAAACTCAAGAATAAACAATTCCTCTCGTCGCACGATTTATTAGTTGGTGAATCTTTTGAATAAGTCGCTATGGTTAGTATTGTTGGCCTTGGTATCGGAGTCGGCACTAGCTGAAAATCCTTCGAAGCAAGCCTTTAAGGCCGCCTATAAAAAATACAATGATTGTATTGAAAAACAAGACAAAGACTGCGCGATTGAACAAGCCGATATCGCACTTCGCTATGGCTTACAGCTGTTCGATACGCAGGGTAAAAATGTTGCAATGCTCACTCATAATTATGGCTTGGCACTACTTAAAAGCGACAGTGCCGATAAGCGCTTGGCTTCATACCCTGTCTTAAAGGAGGCCTATCAACGCATAAGGCATACTTTTGGTGCTAACAGTGAAAATGCGGTTCTGGTGTTGTTGGATCTTTGTGGCTCTGTCGCGCTGCAGCCGAAAGAAGAGCAACTGTCCCAGACTTATATTGAAGACACAATATCGATTTCGGAAAACGTTTATGGCGCGGATTCGCTGGCGCACGCCCGACTGTTGCAACAACTGGCAAAAAGTAGCATGGAATCTCCTGCGTTAAGCTGGGATGAATATACGCACATTGTTCAACAATCGCATGCGTTGTTGGTGCAACATTTGGGCTCGCCGAATATGGAAACTGCAATGTCTGCCTTAGAATTAGGTAAGCTCTATTATACGCGAGGTATGGAGCACAAAGCTTTAAAGGCATTTGAGTTTTCATTAGACAGTTTTGAAGGTTTAAATCTGAGCGATCGAAATTACGAATTTAATGCCCGATTGTTTATAGTGAAAACCCTAAGTGAAATGGGAGATCTTGATGAGGCTAATAAACGCTGGGTCGAGCTAAATAAGATGAAGACGGCACCAATTTCAGATTTTGAATCTTTGCCAGTCGTTAAATCAGCACCGAGATATCCGGCGAGCGCTGCAAATAGCGGGTTAACCGGTTCAGTAACACTGAACTACACCGTAACTAAAAGTGGTGTTGTGACAGATATTGAGGTGGTAGCCTGGACTGGTTCAAAATTATTTATACCTCCTAGCATAAAGGCCGTTGAAAAATTTAAATATTTGCCACGCTATGAAAATGGTAAACCCGTGGAAACAAGAGGCGTTGAAAATACGTTTACCTTCGAAATGGCGGGTGACTAGGAATACTTTTACAATGCCTCCAATAGTAACAGAGCACTTAGTCGCATTTTTTGAAATATTTCCAGCTTTTTCCGGTGTGTGGGAATAGCGTCAATTTTGTTTATAACGCTATTTAGGCTTTGCTTTGCTCCAGTAACATCCCCCTTTTTTATTTGCCATTGCGCTTTTCTGAGCAACCACTTGGGCGCCTGCTTCGTGGCCTGTGGTTGATTATCCAATAAATCAATTGCATTGCTGTAATCACCCTGATTTTCATAGTAGTCCAATACCTGCTCAACCAAAGTAATGGTGACGGGGTGCTGCCGAAGTGCGGATTCGATTGCAGCGGCAATCGCTTCGCGCGATTGAGGTTGCTGCGCGATAAGGTTATTAATGCGATCTTGAAACAGTTGGGGTGGTGGGTTGTTATCGAATGCAATAGCTGCGCGATAGTGTTGCTCCGCGTTGGAAAAATCCCGCTCCGCCGCGTTTAAATCTGCCAGGCGCCAATGGCCCAGGGGTGAATTTGGCTGAAAGGTGAGATAGGTTTTTAACTCCTGCGTGGCAAGATCGGGCTGATTTATTTTGCGGTAAACTTCCGCCAGCCAGAAAAAAGCTTCCGCAACTACCGGGCTAAAGTTACTGGCGCGTTTAAAATCTGCGAGCGCCAATTGCCAGTGTTCGGAATCAAAATGTACCCGGCCACGACGGATAAAGTTGTTTGCGCTGGGCTGTATTTGAATTTTGTTATCCAGTTCCTGCAAACGCAATTCCGAGCTGCCGTGTGCACAAACCTTAGCGGCCGTTAATGCCGCTAAGGTTACGCCAAATAAAAATACTCGGTATCGCATGCCGAACTACTGATAAGTGATATGCAACACTGGGCGCTGGGACACATTACTGTATTCACTGGAGCGCATATCAATGCCGTTACGGGTGCCACCGCTGCGAATCATTAAGCCGTTATTGTTGCCGCTTAACCAGTTTTGTAACAGAGCAATACCCGCACTGTTCAGCGCGATGGTATAGCTGCCTGTGCTGTTGGGTGTAAACGACGCAATTTCACTGCCCTGATTTTGATCGGGACTGGTGTTCGACCAGGTTGCACTCCCCTCCGCCCAACTTTGCTGCATCTCATACAAGTAATACACGTTGTTGGTTTGATTAAAAACCTGCAGGGTTATACTGGCAGCGGTAATAGTTGCACCGCTGGGCACACTGGAGATGTTCCATTGCAGCAGGGTTACTAGCTCGTCACGACGGCCATCATCGCCATCGGCGAGTATTTGTGAATCACTGCCGTAGTTGCTGCCACTGTAGCCGGAAGCGACGTAGGTATCCTGGGCGCCGTTGTAACCGTTGTTCCCCTGTTGCAAACTTGCGCTGCCGCCGCCGGTAGATGAAGAAGAGCTGCTGGAAGACGAACTGCTGCTTGAAGAGCTGCTGCTCGAAGAGGAACTGCTCGACGAAGAGCTGGAAGAAGTGCTGGACGAGCTGGATGAACTATTGCTGGAAGAACTGCTTGATGACGAACCACCCGCAGCATAAGTGATCGTAAGTTTAGGTCGTAAACTGGCAGTACCGTACTCACTGGAACGCATGTCGATGCCGTCGCTACTGCCATTGCTCACTATAAAGAGACCGAAATTATTGCCTCCGTCGATCCAGGTTTGCACGGCTGCTACGCCGGCGGCATTTAAAGTAATATTGTAATTTCCGGAACTGCTCGGTGAAAAGCTGCCGACCAATGCACCAAGGTTGCTGGTAGGGTCGACAGTATTCCAGGTGGCACTAGTTTCCTGCCACGCAATGCCACCGGCGTATAACTGATAAGTGCCGCCGCTGGGATTAAACACTTCCACATCCAGCGTCACATCTAGCACCGTGGCGCTGCCGGCAATGGCACTAACATCCCACTGAACAAGTGCAACTAACTCACCATTAGTGCCGTCGCTGCCATCAGCGAGAAACGCGGTGCTGCTTCCCCAGTTGCTATCGCTGTTACCACTGGCAACGTAAGTATCCTGGGTGCCACTGTAGCCGGCTGTGGGAGCGATGCCTTCCTGAAAACTTACGCTATTAATATTTTGATAGCTAAACGATACCTGGCTATTGGCGGCGATGGAATTACCACTGGTGTCTTGCACGTTGTTAACCGTAACTGTGTAATTAACACCTTCATTAAGCGTTGACGTAGCCAGTTGTACCACGCTACCGGCGGGTTGTGCACTGTTGACGGTTACGCCGTTGGTAATGCTGTAACTCGCCGCTATTGCCGCGCTTGTTGCATCCAGGGCTTCGCTGAATTGCAAGGCGACATTGTTGCTGCTGTTGGCGCTGGCCGATTGCAATTGTGGTGGTGTGCTATCTGAACCTTTGGTAAGCGTGTAGTAGTCTGCGACTGAACCATCAGACTTCAAATAAACGGCATCGATGCGGTCGTCTTGCACGTCAAGCACCACCGAGCCCAGTTGGTTTAGTGAAGAAAACATGGCGGGATGATCCAAACTGCCACCCGAGGTTTTGCCGGAAGCGCCTGCAACGGTATAAACCGCACCGGCATTCACCGCCTGCGCTTGCTTGTGATAAGCGCCATTGCCATCTTCGCGACCGTCACCGCCGTCAACTAAATAGCTGCTGTTAAACGTGGATGACGAACCATAGTGGCCATCGATTAAATAGCTGCGCTCGTAAGAGTGGCTATGACCGGTAAATACCAGGTCGACACCGTAACTTTCCAAAATGGGCAGTGCAATTTCACGCATATCGATAAGCGCGCCTTCCGTATCGGAATTGTGCGAGCCGTGCGTGTAAGGGGGGTGATGCCAAAATGCAATAATCCATTTTTGAGCTGTGGCTGCGAGATCGTTTTCGAGCCAAGTCATCATGGCACCGTTTGCCGAGCGGCTGGTGTCGTAGGAATCGAGGCACACAAAGTGAATTGCGCCGTAATCAAACGAATAATAGGCTTCGGTACCTGAAGCTAAACCGCCGGCCTCGCCATTGCGAGGTAGCGTGAAAATATCGTAGTAGGGACCGCTTTCAGTACCGGAGTCTGCACTGTGGCCGTCGTGATTACCAAGTGTGGCCCAAACAGGAGAGCGGCGAAGTAACTCGGGGTACATATTAAAAACTGCATTCTGATACTCGCTGTCAGTACCGTCGTTGTAGGCGTTGTCGCCGAGCATCAACCACAGGCTGGTAGCATCTGCCCCTGGGTAATTTAAATAGGCGTTATAAACCGCAGCGGCGTTGCTGTTGGCGGTACCGGCATCACCAATTATCCAAATGCGAGCGCTACTGCTGGTGCCGGTTAACGGTGACGTCTTAAAACGATAGCTGGAATCACCACCCGCTAAAACCTCACTGCTGGAGCCCACCGAATAATAGTATTCGGTGGCTGCGGCGAGACCGCTTAAGGTGATTTCGTGTTCCGTGCGATTGCCGCTTAGCGAAACACTTTGGTTTAAAGCGCTGGGGCTGCTGCCATAATGCACGACGGAATCGGTGCTGCTGTCACTGCGCCAGCGAATAACCATCGAATTGCTGGAAGCCATTTGTAAATAAGGGCCACGGGTAATGCTGGCCGAAAAACCATTGCTGCTAAAAAACACCGTTAGCAATAAAACCAAAAACTGCGTTGCGTGTTTGCTCATGTCGGCTCTCCTGGGATTGAAGCCGAGAACCATAGTGGGTTTAAATGAAAACTAAGTGACGAGTGCGACTAAAAGCGCGATAAAAGAAGTGATGTTGTGCCGTAATTCCCGTTTAATTGCCAATCTTGTCGCAATCGATTTTAGATAAGAGCCATTAACACAGAATGCGCGTTAATAAATTGCGTTGTGTTTTTGAAATTTCACCGTTTTCCAATAAAAATGACTGTGTGTATTCTAACAAGTGTTCAAAACAGGTTTTTCGAAGCTGGGGTAAAACGGTGTATTCAGCGTGTAATTCATAAATTAATGCACTGATACGAAACTGCAGCTTTTCCTGATGGGCAGGCGTTAAAGAATAGTCTAATTGCTCTGCCAAATTATTCAAGAGCACAGTGGCTAGGGTTTCGGTACGACGCGATTTGGGTTTCCAGGCTCTAGCCATATCTTTGGTCCAACGCATCCAGGGTGATTGCTTGCGGGGATATACCAATCCCATTGCGTTAGCGTCTTTGTAAGTCCACAAACTCCAAGAAATGGCTTCTCTGTTAAAAAAAGCAAGCGTTTGTTCGACCAAATTGAAACCCAGCTGTCGGCGTGTGCTGGGGAATAAACCTCCGGTTTCTCCAACCCACAGAGGATAGCCTGTAGTTTCGCGCAGCTGTAAATAAATCGAGAGTTTGTTGCGTAATTGTTCTGTGATTTGATCTTGCTGTAAATAAGGTGAGATATGCTGAGCCGGGTAAAAATGGAAAGACCAGGCAAGTTGCGGTTGGTCTATTGGGTTAAAAATAGTTAAGTCCTGTGCCCAGTGGTCACCTTCCAAAAATAAAATATGATTGTCGTCTACTTCACGTATCGCGGTAATTAGTGAGCGGTAAAAAATATTAAATACAGTTTTGCTGGGTACAAATGCCGGTTCGTTTAATAAGTCATAACCTGCGATAATTGTTTCGTTACGGTAGCGGTGTGCCAGAGTTCGCCAAAGATTGGTAAAGACTTGTTGCAGGCCGGCGTGATCCCAGAATTCTGAGACACCACTCGTCGAACCGGAATGGCCGTCTGGGTTTTGCCCGGCTGGGCTGCTGTGCATATCCAGAATGGCATAGAGTTTAAACTCCCTGCAAAGCGCAAGCACGCGATCCAATTCAGCAAAAGCTGCTTCGCTATAGTCTCCTGGCTTGAGACGGTTTTCGAAGGCTTCGTAGCGAAGTACCAATCGTAAACAATTAATGCCAAGGCTTTTTAAAAACGCAAAATCGCTGGCATTTATAAGATTGAACTGTAACTGATTTATAAAAAGCGCGGTGTTTTTTTCTCCGTAAGTGGCTGTTAATGCACGATTCAAAGCATCCTGATTGGTGGGTAAGCCTACCATAAAATGTTCTAGGTTTTGCCAACATCCGAGCGCGTAACCGCGCAGCATGATTGGCTGTTGCCGGAATTCAAACCTGCCGTTAACTGCCTGTAAAAAATCGAGTTTCATATTGAATACCCGGCGCGCCTTCTAAATCCCTTCACAACAATTGTGTTGCAGGTAGGCGACCAGGGCATCCATCGCTTTAAAATTTGCACAACAAAATAAGGTGCGTCCATCGCGGTTTTGGGTGATCAGCTCAGTATTTACCAATTTCGCGATGTGGTGCGATAACGTTGAACCTGGGATATCCAGTTCCCGTTGAATTAAACCCACTGAAGCGCCCTGCCCTCCGGCTTGTACCAATACGCGAAATATAGCGAGTCGAGTGGGGTTGCCAAGGGATTCAAGCTGTTTTGCGATGTGTTCTAGCGTGGCTCTTTTCATAAATTTAAAATACTATATTTCTAGTATTATAGAAATATAAAAAGCAGCCAATTTTGTTAAAGTTTATTGTTAATTGAGAAATATTTGTTTTTGATCAAATCTCAAGTGACAGCCGATTGTATAGCATCGACGCCTTTGTGTGTTCTAACAATCATAAGCTGGCAACGAATATGAACCCCCATGAATATTTAGCCGCCGGTAATTTTATCGACTGGCGAGATGAAGCGGTATTTAATAAAGCTCGGGTGCTTTCTGAAGGTGCGCGTGACGATACCGAAATTGCACAACGCTGTTTTGAATTTGTGCGCGATACAATAAAACACAGCGGCGATTTCGCTTTAAATACTCTGACCTGTAAAGCCTCTGAAGTGCTGCAGCACGGAACGGGATTTTGCTATGCAAAAAGTCATTTGTTGGCGGCACTGTTACGCGCCAATGAAATTCCTGCAGGTTTGTGCTATCAGCGCCTTACCGTAGAGAGTGAAACTGCAGCGTTTTGCTTGCACGGTTTAAACGCAATTTATTTAAAAGATTATGGCTGGTACCGCGTCGATGCGCGCGGAAATAAACCAGGCGTTAACGCGCAGTTTATTCCGCCCCAGGAGCAATTGGCGTTTCAGCTGACTACACCTGGTGAAATGGATTTACCGGATTATTGGGTGGAACCGCTGCCGCTGATTGTCAAATTGTTATCGAACTCAAACACCGTTCAAGAGGTCGCTGCCAATCTGCCCGATGTGCCCTTGTTAAGTTTATAAAAATGTAAGGAATTGTTGCGCTGCGGCGAAAGTCGCGGCCAAGCACAGAGCGAGCCGTTACACTGAGGTTTTGAAATGGAGATTGCCCATGCTACATCGCGCGTTAGTGGTTTTTGTGGCGAGTTTTTTGGTTGCCTGTGGGGGTGGTGCTTCGAGTAGCCTTTCACCACCCGACGAGGCAAGTAGCAGTTCCAGCTCAAGTTCCTCGAGTAGTTCGAATTCCAGTTCCTCGAATAGTTCGAGTTCAAGTTCTTCGAGTAGTTCGAGTTCCAGTAGTAGCTCCTCTTCAAGCGGTTCCAGCGGCGCACTGAGCACAAGTAGCAATCGGGTCTCCTATTACAACGATCTGATTGTGTTTGAATTTGCTGAGAATTACTCAGTCGGGCAGTTTGCCAATGGCGATTACTGGGTGCATAACGATGGCAACGATGTCGTCATTACCGGTATCAGCCCAGCATCCTACGAGGATGCAGGTCGGATAAAAAACGGCACAATGATCAACCCGGCCAACAGCGCGAACCAGGGTTATGACAGTAGCCCTCGGGATATGACTTATGAGGCAACACTAAACCGTGACCCCGGGATCACAGGTCAGTCGATGGTGGTGCCTGCTGGTAGCTCGGTTATAAAATCCATATCAATGCAAAGTGATGCCGGGCGCCCGATTATCAGCGACGCCGTGGTGCTCACGGTGCTTGCCGGCGCGCCGCCTCAGGGCGCTTTCCGGCCACCCTATAGCGGCGGCGATAAAGCGATTATTGCAACAGCGAGCGATTTGGATTTCAGCCAGTTGGGGAGTTTTGCACGGCTGGGTGGTGAGCCAGACCTCGCTGATCTTACCGCAAGCGTTGCACGTGTGTGGCTGGAGCACTGCACCCAGTGGATCCAGCGCGATATTCATCCGCAAAACAACATGCCCGCTTATGGTCGCGATTTGGCAATGACCTCGGGTCGGGGACTCTTGGCCTTGCAGTTGGATTACAGTGATGCCGAAAAGCAAATGTTGTTGATCCATCTCGTGCAATATGGCTTGGACATCTACGGCATCGCTCGCGAAGGCGGCCAATGGAACGCCAATGGTGGTCATAACCTCGGCCGCAAATTGCCTCTGCTTTTGGCGGGAAAGGTATTGCACAACGACGATATTCTCGCGTATGCCGATGCTGCACAGCATTTTATTTTCCACGACGACCAACAACATTTTTACGTGTCTCAAGTGGAAGTGGACATGACACATTCCAGTGCCTGGAACCCGGATGACCGTGCCGATCCTATACCCTACGAAGTGGCTGATATCGGCATGCCTGAGTGGGGCATTCGCCATTTTGATCGCCCCGCAGCCGACAACCGTGCCTGGGGCGCTACCTATCGCAACGTAAACGGTTACTCACAAACCACCCATGTTTTCGCGGCCCGTTTAATGGGGGCTCAAGATATGTGGAATTGGCCGGCTTTATTTGATTATGCCGATCGGTTTTATGAAACCGAAAGCCAGGGTTTCCCAGACTACTTTCAGACACTTTGGGATGCGTATCGAAATTAGGGCGCTTGCTGCGCGGGCGCATAGTTGGGCAGGTCATACCCTGCCTTGGCAAGATACATTTGCATCGTGAGTTTGCCGTCGCCGCGGTTGTGAACAAATGAGCGCATTTGCTGTGAGGCATCCGCAATTTGCGTGTTAAATTGCAAGATAAAATCGTCTACTTCTTCGGAGCTCACGGTGAGCTCAACCATACACAGTGTCGCTTGGCACTGTACATAACTGGCATCGGCGAGATTACCAGGAATTGCCGATAATGCCTCGTTAATCTGATTGGACATTTGCGATGACCACGCGGGATCAAGTTCCTGTTCGTAGAGGATGTCTTCTAGATAGCTGAGATGTTGATCGCTGCGATTCAATGCTTCGACATTGGCGGTTGCGTCGCTGGGTGATGCTGGGGGCGATTCAAACGCATCTCCGTGTATTACTGATTCCGAAGACGCAGAAACTTGCTTTCGGGTATAGTCTTCCAATTTCAATTGGCGTGTTTGCAGTTGCACCAGTTGCTCGTGTGTTTGTTGTAAACTTTTCTGCAAATCCTCTATTTGCTTTTTGAGTTCATTAAATTGCGTAACCGTTCTGGGGTTTTCGCGCAGTGCAGATGGCATTGGCTGGGATTGCAGTGGCATTGATTTGTTGCCAGTCATGGCTATTAAAAGTGCGGCGGAGCTAATTATAATTACGAAAATGCCCGCAATATTATTTATAGTAAGTTTCATGATTTGGATCTCCTGCCATCTTTATACACGCGTTTACAAATCACCTGGGTAGTAAATTACCCAGGTGATTAATCCAGCAATTATTATTATCGGGCGAATGCCGCGAGTCTTCCTTTTAATAAGATAAATCGCGACTATCATTAATTTAAATTGTGCCGATAAAATAGATTGTCAAAATCAGAATAATTGCGGGTTTACTAACGACAATTAATCAACCTCGCTCATGGAAATCGTTTCCAGGCGCGCATTGGCGGGTAACAGGCAATACATAGAATAATTGCCCCATATGTCATTGTCGGAAACTGCCGGAATAGAAATCCAACCAGGTGCGCCACTGTTTGAAACGGTGCTTACCAAATTGCCGTTTACGTCGCGGCTCATCATGGTACAACTCATGGTGCCTGTGCCTGCCCAGCGTACCCAAACGAAATTGGTGCCGCCGGTATTCATGGCTTCATCAATTGTTAAATCACAATGAACATAAGCGCTGCTGCTGGAAACATTGCGAATACCGTTGGTTTGGTGATTAAAATCAGACACGTCTGACGCATAATAATTATCACAGCCACCGCCATTAAAGTTTTGGCGATTATCTGCAGCGGATGCAAGGCCCGCAGAAGCTCCGAAAACTACGGCGACTACTGAAATAAACAGTCTTTTCATGACTTATTCTCCTTGAATAAATAATTATTAGATAAATTGCCCGCATACATCCAGTTCTGGGCGTGGCTATTGAAACAACAAAATTTGAGAAGGTCCAGGCACTTTGTTAACAGTTTAAGCGTGAATATCGTATTGACGAATTAAATACATTGTGGAAGATTAGAAAGAATAAATGCCGCGTTTAAAATGTGGGGTTTTAAATCATTATTTATGACGCGGCTTAATTTATTCAGTCGCAAATTATGTTTTGTAAAGATCTTGTATAAGTGAGAATTAAATTTAAGAGGAAGATATTAAATTGCTGGTTATGTAAATTTTGGTGGTAATCGTTTCTGCATAATAAAGTTTGGCGTTATTAGCTGGCGCCTTGGTCAAAATTATTGACGGCGAAATTCTCTGTTTGCGAGACGACATAGTGTATAAATATTAATGTCGCTTAAAATCCGAAGCATTCTCTCTTTTGGTAGTGCTTGGCATTTGAGATTGTAATTATGGTTATATATGCGCTAAACCGAATTAAAATTCGAAGCTGCAGCGCAGCTCTCTACAGAATTAGGCGTGTCGGGATTAATTTTAAAAGCTGATTGACAGGGGTAATTGATTTTGCAAGGGTAGAGCAGGCGCCGTTTTTAAGGTGCACCTGCTTTTTATTAAAAGAGGCTTAAGCCGTCACGAAATAATTTCCGGGCTTGGCAAAATAAAGAGGATACTAAAGCTCTACGTGGAGGTAATCGTAACCCAGCCATATAAACAAACTGCACAGTAACAGGGTTACCAGCATGGCAGGCGTTCCTTTTTTAAACCACAAGCCAGGAGTTATCGCATAGGCCGGGTTGGCGGTTTCACGAGCAAGGCGCTCTGAAATAGTTACGATATACACGTTTGCGGTGGAGCCAATATGCGAACCGTTACCGCCCATACCCACGCCCATAGCCAGCGCCCACCACATAACACTTACGTTGACGCCATCGTTTTGCAAGCCCACTAAAACCGGAATCATGGCTGCTGTGAAGGGGATGTTGTCGATCAGTGCCGAAAGCACTGCTGCGACCCAAAGCAACAACAAGGCCGCCGCCATCGGGTGCTCAACAATCACCGGTTTAAACATTGCGCCCACTTGCTCAAGTAGACCGGAGTTTTCCACGCCGCCTATAAGAATAAACAGCGAAATAAAAAACATGAGTAGCGGTGTTTCGACCTGCGCGGTGACATGCTCCAGCTCCACCTTACGCGACATGAATACCAGAATTGTTAAACACAGCGCGGCCACTACCCAGGGCTCCCAACCCAGTTCATGGTGATACACGAAAAGCACAACCATCAAAATCATCACCAGCAAAGATTTCTGCCACAGGCGCCTGTTTTTATAGGCCGCCACGCTGTCGAAGGTATGCTCCACTTTTCCGCCCAACTCCTTGGCAAACAGAAACTTTAACGCGATCAGAATACCGATCCATGCCAGAAATACCGGGGGACCCATATGTAAGATAAAGGTGTTGAAGTCGATGCCAGCTGCAGAACCAATCATAAGGTTGGGTGGGTCGCCCACCAGCGTTGCCACACCGCCCGTATCAGATAACAGAGCTGCTGCGAGAAGGTAGGGAATGGGCGATACACCCATGGCGCGACAGATCATAATAATCAGCGGGCCAAAAATAATCACCGTGGTTACGTTATCGAGCAGCAGTGAAATAATCGTTACGGCGGTTCCCAGTAGTACCAATAGCCCGAATTGATTACCTTTACTGGCACTCGCTAAAAATTGCGCAAGATGTTCAAAACCACCGGTGCTGATCATGATCGACACAATAATCATCATAATCGCGAGCAGAAACACCACGTTCCAATCGATGGCTTCCAGCGCCAGTTCGGGAGAATAAAAACCGTAGTATTGTCCGGCAAGCATAACCAATCCGGCACCGCCCATCGCGAACTTTGCCCGTTCTACGCCGTGGAAATGCTCGGTGAAAATACCAATGAAGGTAACCAGCAGTATTACCCCGGAGACCATCATGGGGGTAGTGAGTTCTAACATCGGAAACCTCCAAAAGAAAAACAAAAACTGCAGATGGCCGGGTTGCAAGCGAACCCCTACCAAAATGGCGACAACAGCGCGAGCCGATAACAAGCCACTACAGGTGTTATTCGACGGCAAGAAAACAGCGAGTTTTGGCGTTATCAGCGAGCATGCATGTCGCGACGCTGGGGAGTTGCGCAGGCGCAGATGTGTCGGGTGGCCTGTGAGTACTTGATGGCATTATAGTTGTAATAAATTTGTATTCAATGTTAATTTGATTAACATACAGCCAGTTAAAACGATAGCGTCTGGAGGCAAGATCATGGAAGAGCGAACCGCACGGCTCACGGTCTTGATTGACCCGCTCAAAAAAGCCACCTTTGAACAACTGTGTGCTGCTGAAGACATCACGCCATCGCAAAAAGTACGGCAGTTTATTCGCGATTACATAGAAGCCCAATTGGGTGCGGATTGGCGCTCTAAGCGAGAGCGTGGTTCCTAACCATTTGGCTCACACCAAAATTTAAAGTTTCTGTCTGGTAGTGACAAGGTGGCGGTATTGGCCAGGCGTTATTCCCATGCTCGCAGTAAATGCACGATTAAAGTGAGCCTGATCGTAAAAGCCGGCGGCGAGTGCAATCTCTGCCAGGGAGTGTGGTGAACGTCGTTTAATGGCATTGCGAGCCACGCGCACGCGCAACAGATTTTGATATTCCTTGTAGGTGAGCCCCAAGTCGCGTTTTAGCAAGCGTTCCATATGGCGGCGGCTGAGATTCATCTGACCACACAGTGAAACAATGTCTAGTTCCCCGGGGGCTTGCTGGAGCATCTGAATGGCGGCCCGAGCAGGGCCGAATTCTGCGTTGCCGGCGGCGATCACTTTTCCGAGCCAGGTTTCCACGACAGCAACCCGTTCCAGGAAGCTCTTGGCTTCGCTCAATTGCTCGGTAATACGTACCAGGTGGCGACGCAAACCAGAGTTAAGTGTGTCACCAACACCGATTTCCCAAGCCGGTATACGAAACAGGGTGTAAGCCACGCCAGGTTTCAGTAATACGCCAAAGCAATTCAGTATTCCTTCCAATTTTAGAGAGAGTGAGTACTTGCTAACTGTGTCAAAACTGGCACCGCTTGCATAGCTTCCTCCGCTGCTCAGCCATTGGGTGTCCCCCCAGTTGAACACTAATCCAAGACTGCCATCGGGGTGCAGGTACTCCTGTCGGGGGCTGCTGAGCTGGGCCTTGATTTGCCAATAAGAGTTTACGAATGGGCGTAGTTTGGGGTGAGGATTACTACGAACAAACCCCAAAGCCTGCAAGGGTGCAAGGGTGCTCACTCGAGGTCGCATTTATACAATCCCTGGCAGTTGCCCATATTTATACTCGCGCAAATGAAACGAACCCCCTGGAGGAAAGGATGTTTAAACGACTGTGCGTCCTGGTCTTGTTGTTGTCACCGCTAGCCGCTTGGACGCAAGGTATGGAAGACCTCAAACTGCAAACACTAGCTGGTGAATGGCAAAGCCTGCAACAACTGGCGAACCATAAACCGCTGTACGTAAAATTTTGGGCAACCTGGTGTCAGCCGTGTATGGCACAAATGCCTCATTTTGAGGGGGTGCAGAAAAAGTACGGTAAGCAGATTTCGGTTGTCGCTGTTAATTTGGGTGTCAACGATCAAGCGACAGATATCGAAAAAGTGATTGAACAATTTGGCTTAACCATGCCGGTATTGGTAGACACCCATGGTCAGGTTGCCACAGCGGTACAGCTACTAGGCACACCCTTACACCTGCTCATCACACCGCAGGGCAACACAGTACACGGGGGCCACAATGCTTATACCAAACTCGATGAAGTCTTGGCCGATTTAGCTTCTCGAAGGCCCGATTTAGAGGCTGATAGCCTGGCCGTTGCACAGGATGTTGCGGCGCCGCAATTGCCAAAAAACGGCGCGGTACTGTACACGGCGACCTGATGCGACTGGTATTGGGGAAAAACCCGCCCGGTGATGAGCGACACCTGCAGTGCGGCCAACCGCAACATCGACGGGCTCGCAAAGCGCTTTCCACAGTTAAGTTGGCAGGTTGTGGTCAGCCGTCTCTGGACCGGAGAAGCAGAGTTGGCGGAGTACCGTTCCAAATATAAGTTACAGGTGCCCGCCTCGGTGGATTACAGCAATCGCAGTTTCGTTTCCCTGCGCATCATGGACTACCCTGCCCTGGTGCTGTATCAAAATGGTGAGGAGGTTATACGCGCCTTGCAGTTCAACGACGCCGCTGCCCTAGAACAGCAAATCGCCGGTGTGCTCAACCAGTAGGTTCTGTGTAAGCGGCCTGTTTGTCTGGCGGCAGGGTTTTGGTGTTGGCGAGATGTTCGCGCCCCCAGCGGGACATCTCAAACATCAATGGCCGCAAGGTCAAGCCCAAATCTGTAAGCTGATATTGATAGCGCACAGGCTTTTGCTGATACGCGTTTTTGGTGATCAAGCCGAAACCTTCCAATTTCTTTAAGCGGTCGGTAAGAATGTTGGTAGAGATACCTTCGGGCGATTCCAAAAACTCACCAAACACCTGCTTCTTAAAAACCAACATATCGCGCAGTACTAACAAGGTCCATTTGTCGCCGACAATATCGAGCGTGCTCGACAGCGGACAGCAGGATCGCTGCCCGGTTGGGCAGATGGGTTTGGTTTCTTCGGTCATGTTCATCATGCTATCACAAGTTTGTAACTTGCATAATAAAAGTGACTCGCGTAGGCTATGTGACTTGTTAAATGCAAGTCACCTAAATCATCGCCAAGGAGGAGTTCCCATGTATCACATTCGCGGCATTAATTTTTCTGCCAATACCACTAAAACCCTGTATGTTGCTGAAGCTTTGGGGCTCGATTATCAGTACACCGAAATGAATCTCGCCGGAGGTGAGCACAAAACGCCCGAGCATCTGGAGCGCCACCCCCTGGGTAAGCTTCCCACGCTGGAGCATGACGGTAAATCACTGTTCGAATCGAACACCATTTGTACCTACCTCGCCAATGTAACCCAGTCACCCCTCTACCCCAGCGCTCCATACCCCCGTGCAGTGGTGGATCAATGGCTGAACTTTTTCACAAATCACTTGGGGCGCTGGCTGGCGGCCTATGCGTTCGAAAAATATATGCGCGGCATGATTGGTTTGGGAGAACCCAAAGTTGCAGTATTGCAGGAAGCTGAGGGATTTATAGTGGAACAGTTGCCGGTGGTGGAAGCGCAACTTGCGAAAACCAGCCATCTAGCTGGCGGGGCGCCCAGTGTTGCTGACTATATCGCCTATGCGTACTTCGAGCTGGGGGTAAAGGCTGAAATCTCTCTGGCGGATTACCCCAAAACAGCGGCGTGGTTTGAAAAGCTTAAAGTGAGCGACGTGGTTGCGCGTGCACACACACGATTGGAGCGTTAAGCGTTAAGCGTTAAGCGTTAATTTATTGCATATGCTCCAGGCGGTAGCGGTAAGGCCCTTTCGGCAAACCGCCTTTACTTTTATTCACTGAAGCGTGCACTGCACTTTTGGCCAAGGGGTAGGTGGCATCACTTAGGGTGTCGCTTACCTGATCGATCACTGCGTTAACAATGCTTTCCAAAATACTGCCGCTGCCCGACGACGAGGATGATTGCGCGTAGGCGTTACCTTGCCACAATTGGTCGCCGGTACGGGCATCCACCAAACGCATACTCGCACTCACTACGGTGTCGGACGAAATAATATGAAACTTCTGGCCCCAGTTATTTATGGTGACGTAAAGCACCGTGTCGGCACCGATGTGTTCACGTAATTTTCCAATAGGTACCGCTTGCATTTCACCGGGTGTTGGTAACCCGTTTTCTTTCATAAAATTATCGATAACCGACACCGGAAATACGTAATAGCCTTTTTCGGCAAAAGGTCGACTGGCGGCGGCAAGAAAAGTGTAGCTGGCTTCCACGTCGACTGAATTATTGAGTGGCGGCAGAATTAAAATGGAAGCCGGCGCGCTGGCAAAAACATCGGAGTAGTCGGGTTCGGTGACTGTGGTGCAGCCCGTACCCAATACTGCAAATAAAGCCAGGCCAACGATTAAACGCAATGCGTTCATATACTTTGCCCCGCGCGTATTTTCTGGGAACGTTCCAGCAAGCCATCAATAAACACCGCCGACTCAGGAAAGCGCGCTTTTTCCTCTCGAAATGCCTGTTCGGCAGCGGCGGGATTGCCAACCATCGCATACATCATCCCCAGTTGAGCAAAAATACCCGGTGCAACGGCTTTGCCTTCCTGCTCGGCACGGCTGATTACCTCATTCAGTTTATAGATCTGTTCGGAGGGAACCGCCGAGCCGGGTTTGTGATACCAATCGTATATGAGTTGTTCATAATCACCCCAATAATAGAGATTTTGGGTTGGCGTATTGGTACACGCGGCCAGGCATCCGAGCAGGCTCAACAGGAATAGTTTGCGCATGTATTCGGGTCGCTACATTATTTGGCTTGAATGTGTGAGACTGGCAACCAGTGTTAAGTTTTTATTTTCCAGGTCGCGCACAATATTATTAACAGCTTCAGTAATGGCCAGGTTGAGCACCTTTCCGTTCAAGGTAGAGTCGTAACCGGCGTTACTGCCAAAACCCAGCACTTCACGCTCGCTGAGCGCATATTCGCCAGCTCCCTGGGTGGAATAAATAATTTCTGAGGTGTACACATCCACCACATTGAGCATGACTTTGGCGTAGGCCACTTGGGTTTTGCCTGAGCCGATTATGCCAAACAATTGTTGATCGCCGACGGTCTTGCGGCCGAACTCTGATACGGCGCCGGTAATGGCATATCGCGCACCGCTTAATTCCTGCTTTTGGCCGCGAATATCCGCTTCCAGCTTTATTTCTTCCATATTGTCGCGATCAACAATTTTAAAGCGGTTGGTTTGTTGCAGATGGGTTTTTAAGATGGTTTTCGCCTGGGTGCTAAGTTGATCGGTACCCGTGGAAAAAATGCCGCGCAGGTAATCGGAGCGGTTTTCAAACTTAGCAACGGCTAGGGTGGTTTTTACGCCTTGATAATCGGTGCGATAGGTTTCGACCTTTTGGGTTTCTACAACGTGTGATGATTCTGTAGTACTGCAGCCAGTGGCAATGGCGATTGCAAGGCTGGCCGCAATGAGTGAAACGCGGTAAGTGAACATGTGAGTCCTCCATGAATAATCACGCGTACTTTAACAGGCGAACCTGAACAGAGGCGTAACAGAGTGTTAAATAGGAGGTTTCACCCGCCAATAATTCGCGGCGGGTTAATTTTCATAAGCGCGTTAATTGGCTGCGAGCTTAGGCGTCTGAAGCGGCAGGGTTTAAGTCACCTGCAAAGTTTGCCACCAGGCTGTTTAACTCAGGAATACAGGAACCGCAATTGGTACCGCATTTGAGCTTCTCCCCCAGTTCTACGGCACTACCACAGCCGTTTTGAATCGCCTTTTGAATTTGCTTTTCGCCAATTTGGTAGCAGGAGCACACAATGTTACCGATGTCTTCCACGCCGCTGCCGCCATGTCCTGCCAAAACAGCGAAGCGGTCGTTGAGGGTGCAAACCTCGCCGAGTTTGTCATCGAGCCAGCGGTTTTCCGCTAACTCGTGTTTATCGCGCGCAACGTGAAGTGCTACGGCGAGTCTGCCCTCATTAAAACCGGCTGCAGTGTAAAACGCATGGTGTGAATCGCGAATATCAACCCAATCGCGAATAGCTGGGAAAAGTGTTTTCAGCCATGCCATCCAGTCGCGCTCTTTTTTCTCAGCCAGGCGATATTTAACGCCCTTATCGAGGAGTATTTTGCACCAGTACTCGGTATCTGGGGTGAGTTCTTCGGTGCTGTGCAGGAAACCCTGCCAAATAGGGTTGTACGCGCTCACCGTTACGGGTGAATGTTTGAACTCCGGTTGGCCGCACAGCGGATCGGTAATGGCATTTACCAACGCATCGGCGCGACTGCTGCTGGCGAAACGTTCGTTCCAATGCATGGGCACAAAACACTCGCCCTGTCGCTGGCCATCGTTCAGTTTCACGCGACCAAAATAACGGGTGTTGAGGTTTTCAAGCACCGCCAATTCGCCCTCTTTCAGTTTGAATCTGCGTGCGTCGTGCGGGTGAATATCGATAAAGGGCTCGTCAATGTGACCCATAAGTTTTGCGGCATTGCCCGTGCGGCTCATGGTGTGCCATTGATCACGGATGCGCCCGGTATTCATAATCAACTGGTTTTCACGGGGCGGTTTTTTGGGAAATTGTGCCGTTATTGGAATCAGTTGCGCGCACTGGCTGGGTGTAAAAAATTTGCCGTCGCCAAACATGCGCGCAGTACCCTGTTCGCAGCCGGTTTTTACCGGCCACTGAACGGGTCGAAAGTTTTCGTAATCCTCGGTCGAAATGTTTTCGTAGTGGGAAATATCAAAGTCACGAGTGCCGTTATTTTCGTAACCGGAAAGTGCCGCATGTTCGCGAAAAATTTCCACCGGGTGTTGGTAATTGAAACCCTTATTGAAACCCATTTTACGTGCGAAGCGACATACGATATCCCAATCGTGCAGGGCAGCACCAGGTGCAGCCACGATACCTTTTTGGAGCGACATGCAGCGTTCAGAATTGGTCACCATGCCGTGTTTTTCACTCCAGGTTGTGGAGGGAAGTACCACCTGGGCGAGTTTTGCGGTGTCGGTGTTGGCTATACATTCGCTTACGATTACCAGTTCGCATTTACCGAGAGCCTCGCGAATAAAATTGGCATCGGGCATGCTCACCACTGGGTTGGTGGCCATAATCCACACGGCTTTAATCTCGCCACGGTGAATCGCCTTAAACATTTCCACCGCTTTTAAGCCTTCTTTTTGCGCCATATTTTCCGCTTGCCAGAAGCGTGCAACGCGCTCGATATTCTCCGGGTTGTCATAACCCATATGGGCCGCTAACTGATTGGCAAGACCGCCCACTTCGCGACCACCCATGGCATTGGGTTGTCCTGTAATGGAAAAAGGCGTGGCGCCCGGCTTGCCGATTTTACCGCTCGCCAAATGGCAATTAATAATGGCGCTGCCTTTATCTACGCCCGAAGACGATTGATTAATGCCCTGGGAGAACAGTGTTGCGACTTTATCGGTTTTCAAAAACCAGTCGTAAAACTGTTGCAACTTTTCCACCGATAAATCGCACACGGTGGCAGCGTGTTGCACATTGGGCACTTGGGTTCTGGCCGCGAGCAGGGTCGCTTCATAGCCCTCGCAATGCTTAGCAATAAATTGCTGGTCAATACCGTTGTATTCCGCCAGATAGGCGAGTAGGCCGTTGAATAAAAATGCATCGGCACCGGCGCGCAGTGGTAAATGCAAATCGGCAATATCACAGGTGGCCGTGCGACGTGGGTCAATCACCACAACTTTCATGTTGGGGCGTTCTGCTTTGGCTTTGGCAATGCGTTGATAGATCACCGGGTGCGCGTAGGCGGTGTTGGAGCCCACCAACACCAGCAAATCGGCGATCTCTAAATCTTCGTAGCACCCGGGAACAGTGTCGAAGCCAAAAGCTTTTTTATGGGCGATAGTGGCTGCGGCCATGCATAAACGAGAGTTGGTATCAACGTTGGCGGTGCCGATGAAGCCTTTCATCAACTTGTTGGCAACGTAGTAGTCTTCCGTAAGCAATTGCCCGGACAGATAAAACGCGACTGCATTGGGGCCGTGCTGCGCCACGATATGTTTGAATTTCCCGGCAGCATAATCCAGCGCACTATCCCAGTCAGTGGGCTGCCCATAAACCAGCGGTGTTAACAGGCGATCGGGTGATTCGCTGGTTTGATGCAGCGCCGAACCTTTTACGCAGAGTCGACCGTAGTTTGCCGGGTGTTGTTGGTTGCCGGAAACGCCAGTGACCTGATTATCTGCCACTTCGGCAGTTACACCGCAACCCACGCCGCAGTAGCAGCAAGTGGTTTGGTGCTGCGCAGTGTTTGCTGTGTGAGTAATAATGTTTGAGTCGCTCATTGGTTAACCACCGCTTGAGGTTGCTGCGTTACCAGTGCCAGGCTTTGAAAACTTTTACCCAGTGTGATGGCAGCAAGGGAATGAGGCAGGTTGTGTTGCTTTTGCAGTAAATCGAAATACTCGGCGCCGTCACGGGTATCGCCAAACAGCACCACACCACACAAGGAGTTGTTGTTCATTAACAGCTTGCGGTACACCCTGTGCTGCGGGTCGCAGTGCACAATTTCGCGGTGCTCTGCACGGGTGATGAACTCGCCAGCAGAATAGAGTTGCACGCCGGAAACTTTAAGCTTGGTGGCCACCTGTGGATTGTTGAAAGGGGTGGATTTTGCGAGACATAGCCAGTCTGCAAGGGTGACGCATTGGTGCCAAATAGGCTCGACCAGGCCGAAAGTTTCGCCTTCAAACTCACAACATTCGCCAATAGCACTGATGTTGCTCACGGAGCTTGTGAGATGGGCGTCCACTTGAATACCGCGCCCGCACTCGAGGCCGCTGTCGCTGCCCAGTTCGCTGTTCGGGGTAATACCGGTGGCGATTACTGCAATGTCACAGTTGATTGTGCGGCCGTTGTTCAATTGTGCCGCCTGTAGTTTGTGCTCACCCACAAAGCCGCTTACTTCAGCATTCAATTCAAACTGAATGTTTTTAGCTTCCATAACTTCGCGCAACATGCCGCCAGCGGTAGCGTCTAACTGGCGGTTCAGCGGCCATCCGCTGCGGTGTACCAGAGTGACCTGCAGGCCTTTTTGGGCGAGCCCGTAGGCCGCTTCCAAGCCCAGCAAACCGCCCCCAACTACCAACGCGGTGCGAGCCTTACTGCTGGCTGCGAGAATTGTGTCGACATCCACTAAGGTGCGAAATGCATAGATGTTGTTGAGCTGTTGGTTTGCCGCTGGGATGCGCGCGGGGCGCGACCCTGTGGCAATAATCAAGTGGTCGTAATCGAGGTGTTCACCGTTGTCGAGCAGCAAGCGGTTGCGATTGCAGAGAATTTTTGTGCCGCGGCGCCCGGCAACGAAACGAATACCCGCGCTGCTGAACCAACTTGGATCTTTGTGAATGATGCTGTTGCGTTCGGTCTCCCCGGCAAGAACCGGTGACAGCATAATGCGGTTATAGCTGCCTTCGGGCTCGTCGCCTACCACGCTTATGGTGAACTTGGTGGGCTCGCGTTTAACGATTTCGTCCAGTAGACGCCCTGTCGCCATGCCATTGCCAACTATCACGAGTCGCGGTTTGTTTTCCAACACCTGTACCATGTGAACCTTGTATCTGCTTTATAATGGGGCGTTTTTCGCCCAAATCGATTCCCGATCTGTGTCAGGGATGCTCATTAATGAAATTAAAATTCACTGAATTTGGGCGATGGGCACTATATTTGTGCGTTTTTTCCCAAAAACACCGCTTTTTACCTAAGGGCCAAGGCATTTAGCAAGAACTGAACCAGCAGAGCTAGTGGTTATTAGGGTGGGCGAAAGGGTCGCACCTTTGAGGTGCTGGTGGCTTGTAGGCTGGGCCGCAAATTAGCCCGCCAAGCCGATGAACTATACTAAGTTGAGTCTCGTTAATAAGGCCTCGAGGGATGATCGATAATAAAACCTATAAATCGATTGGCCTCCTGTTGATGTTGCAGATAGCAGGCTCAGCCAATGCCGATACCAATATCTTCAATTTAACGCTAGAGCAACTGCTTTCAGTTGAAGTGACCAGCACTTCCTTCGTGGAAGAAACTCTGCTGGAAACCAGTTACAGCGTGTCACAGGTTAATGCGCAGGAATGGCGGGGCCTGGCGGTGCGCAATGTCGGCGATCTGTTAAATACTCTGCCTTCCACAATTGCGCCCATTAGTTTGGGGCAATCTCGGCTTATCGCTATTCGCGGTTATTTGAGCACTGAACCAAATACGGGCACGGCGGTTCGACTCGATGGGGTGCCTATAAATAAGATCAGGGAGGGCGGCGGCCAGATGGCTCTGGATGGCTTCGACCTGTCTCTGCTGCAGTCTGTTGAACTGATCCGCGGCCCTGGTTCCGCATTGCATGGCAACGATGCATTTCATGGTGTGCTCAGCCTGGAAATGCTGCAAGCCAAGCAAACACAAGTCCGCGGCCATGCGGAGCTGGGTACCTTGGATGATGCCGCTGTTGCCTTACAGGGGAATGTGGTTAACGGCGCTCATGCAGTAACGCTGGGCGCGGCACAGCGTTCTATTGGCGATATGAGGCAGGCTTATCGTTACCCCGATTCGGCAACGGGGGAAGCGCAAACCGGGTATCGTAAAAACGCCAGAGAGAGCAGCAATCTATTATTTAAATACCGATATGAACCCGGTGCCCTCTCGCTTGAAACGACGGTATTTTTATTGGATTTTAAGGCGCAACAACTGCCTGGTGTGGGTTTAACAGATTTCGGTAATCAGGGTGCCAGTGATCATTCGGACTATCACGATAAGATGCAATTCTTAAAATTGGGTGGTACCCATCGCCCACACAAAAATCGTCGCTTGGAGCTCTTCAGCTATTACTGGCAATACCAGGACGAGTATCACATCGATCTAACGAATCTGGCTTTACTGGGCTACGACTACAAAACCTGGCGGGAGGAATCTCACTGGGGGCTGCAATTCCACGATACGCTTACCTTTGCCAAACACAGCGATTTCACCTGGGGCTACGAGTATAAAAGTGATCGACTGGATGATATCAGCCAGTGGGAAAATCCTCCCGCAAGTAATAACCGAGGCGTGGCAGGTGCCGGCTATCATCGCGATCTGCACAGCTTTTTAGTAGACGGACACCAGCAACTTAATGGTTCTGGTTTGCAGCTGGCGTACGGCGTGCGTTGGGATAACTATAACGATTTCGACCAACAACTGACGCCGCGCGTCGCCTTGTCTCAAGCTTTTGCGCAACGCCACCGTTTACATGTTTCTTACGGTGAAGGATTCCGTGCACCCTCGGTTTATGAGATTAAAGGTAATGCTCAAGTACGCGAGAACCCGCAATTAAAACCCGAAAAGCTGCAAAGTTTGGATCTGAAATACAGTTACGAAGGGCCGCGCCTGGTACATCTACTTACAGCATTTCGCAACCGTTGGCAGGAAGCCATCCAGCCAGTGCGAGCAGCCGATAACGACAATTTTAGTGTGCGTTTCGAAAATGCCGGCGAGAGTTCTTCATGGGGCCTGGAATATGAAGTGCGCGGTCATTGGCGAAATTTGCAGACGGAATTTTATATTTCCTACATCCGTGACAAAGGCGATGAAGAGCCGCGCTACTATATTCCCTTCCCACACTGGTTGGCGGGCCTGCAGCTCGGTTATCAATTTACTTCCGATCTAATTCTCTACTGCAATAATCGATACGCGTATTTGCCGGAGGTTTCTCATGATGGTTTGCGAGCGATGGCTGGCGATAATTATATGCGCACAGATGTGGTTTTAAATTGGGAAATAGGCACTGCGTGGGATCTCGATTTTGTTGTGCGCAATATATTTGATCGCGAGCAGAGCTATTATCGTCTCGAGCGTCAAGTAGACGGTTATCGGGATGAGAGCCAAAATTTTTCAGTGCGGCTGCGCTACGCTTTTTAAGATACAGCATGAGATGCCGTCCCTTACAGCACAAATTGATGATGCAAAACTCGAAACCAGCGAAACAGAAGGGTATGCTATCGTTTGCTGTTGCGATCGTGGTTGCGTGATTAATTGGTCGTATATTTTTTGGGGATTTTTTAGCAAAGGAACACGACATGCGCATCGCACTGCTCGCGCTATTACTTGTCAGCATTTCCAATGTGTCATTGGCGCAGCAGAATGAGTTGTTTTCCATGAGCCTCGAACAACTCATTCACGTTCAAGTTAAGAGCACGGCTTTGGTGGAAGAACCGCTTGCTCATACCAGTTACAGTGTGACGCCCTCCCACCGCGATGATTGGGAGCGCTTGGGCGTGCGCAATCTGGGTGAATTGCTCAATCGTATGCCCTCTACCGTCGCCAACATTGGACGGGGTGCATCGCGCGTGGTCGCTGTGCGAGGCTATCTTGATGCCGACCCCAGTGCTGGCATTGCGGTCAGGTTTGATGGCGTACCGATCAATAAAATACGTGAGTTCGGCGGCACCATGGCTTTAGACGGGTTCGATTTGAACCTGTTGCAGTCCTCCGAATTAATTCGTGGCCCCGGTTCATCATTACATGGCAATGCTGCATTTCACGGAGTTTTAAGCCTGGAAACACTCGACCCGAAAGGTAGCGGAGGACACGCCAGCGTCGCATTTGGGTCGTTTGATTATTCCGCAGCTGCGCTGACCGGCAACATGAGTCGCGCTGGCAGCGACCTTACCCTGGGTATGGCGTATCGCAATATCGGCGATGTTGATCAAGCCTACAGCTACGTCGATAACAACACTGGTGATCCGGGAGTCAGTGCGCGTCGCAACGCGCGAAAAAATTCTAACCTACTCGCAAAATATCGCCATACCTCGGGAGCCTTCAACTGGCACGCGACAATTTATGGTCAGAAATTTGATGCGCAAGAACTTGTGGGTGCAGGCACCTCGGGGCTTGGCGACCATGGGCCCAAGGATAAAACCGATTACAGCGACGATATGCAATTGTCAAAACTGGGGGCCGAATACGCTGCGAACGACAACAGTCATGTTAACGCCATGATGTTTTATTGGCAGTACCAGGATCGTTTTCACATTGATGTCACTAACCTGGCGAGTATTGCGCAAGAATACGTAACACAACGCGAAGAAAGTCACAGGGGCGTGCAGCTGCATCACACCCTCGATTTTGGTGAAAACCAATATTTAACTTACGGTTATGAATATTTAGTATCGCGTTTTGAAAAATTTACCCGCCAGGAAAGAAACCCGGGTGAAGACTGGGGAGACGCCTTTAAGCTGCCCGGCCCCGGGTTTGAGAGAGAATTGCACAGCGTGGTGGTCGATGGTCGCCAAGCTGTGGGCAACAAAGGTCTGTTGTTAAGTTATGGCTTGCGCTGGGATCACTACAGCGATTTCAGCGATCAGTACACGCCACGTTTCGGTTTGTCACAAGCGCTTTCAAAAAATCAAATTTTACATCTCACCTACGGTGAGGGTTTCCGGGCGCCTTTGTTGTACGAACGATTCCGCAGTGGCCCTGTTGCCGCCAATCCCAATCTTGAACCCGAACGCTTAAAAAGTATTGAACTGAAATACACCCTTGCAACGACAACCCTCTTTCACAATCTTACTTTGTTTTACAACGAGTGGAACGAAACCATAGAACCCTACATTTTGGAAACACCTATTAATGGTGCCATTGTTCAGTTTACCAATCTGGGTCGTAGCACTGCGCAAGGTGCCGAGTACCAGATTACCGGCCGTTGGCAAAGTTGGTTAGTCGAAGCAGCAGCGAGCTATGTGCACGATAAAAACGAAACTTCAGGTGAAACCTACACGCGCTTTCCGCAGTGGTTGGCAGATTTTAACGTGGGGTATCAAATCTCCAGCCAATGGCAATTAAACTGTGTTAACCGATATATGATTTACGAAAATTACCTCACAAATTCAGGAAATTCTGTTAATCCTGATGATTATTTTCGAACAGATATTGTGATGAACTGGGCGAATACATTTAACTGGAGGTTAGGCGTAGCAATCCGCAATATTTTCAACCGCGACAATTACGTGCAATATACTGACGGCCGACCGGAGGGCTTGCAAGATGAAAGCCGTAATGTGTCAGCTCAGGTCAGTTATTCTTTTTAATTTATTTTGCATGTTAATTTGTTTGCATTGGTTAATGCTGTCTTGCCCCGATTCGCATGGAATGCGCTAGTATTCGTTTGTTAATTTATGAATAGACAACGGATTGCGAGCAGAATATGTGTTGCTGATTTGCCGCTGGTGCCACTGGTGGAAATCATTGGTGAAACACGATCCAAATCAAATTGGCACCTAAAAATTATTGATAATCGTTCTCATTGACAGTAGGATGTACCCCATCTTGTTAATGCATCGCGCATTATCAGCCACTCTCCTCAGGGCGTTCGCGGCCTTGCCCGGCGCCTTTTCTTGTCACAACATGACTTACCTGCCTCTTTGACGCAACGCTAATAAACCCTGTTTCGCAGCAAAAAGGCGCTTTATTTCTCACTCAGGCGGGACTATAGTTCGCGCAGGTGCACCACTGCGCCACAAGCGCAGGGGCGTATCGTCTTGCGGCGGTGCGGGCCAAGGTCCCGCTCCTGCTGATGGAATTTGGGTTATGTTGAAAGTTGTATGTTTTAGTTTTCTAATCACTTGCGCCACGTTTGCCAAGGCCGAAATTTTTTTGGTCGCGGGAGACCCGTTGTTTTCTGTGGCTATTGAGTTGTGTGACAGTGAAAACCAGGATACTAATGACTGCAACATTTTCGACTCCAGCCTCGCCCCAAATCCTGGACTTTTTTCTTTTTGGCTTGGCCGTCTATTGCGCCTCCCCTCTTTGCACAGTGCGATGGCGTCGCGTCGTGTTGCGCCTGAAACTATTCGCGGGCCTCCTGTAGTATAGTACTTTAGTCGCTAAACTCGTTTTACCGTGTAACTGTGGCACTGCAGTGTTAATGGCCCGTCTGGATGAACAACCGCTCTCTCACATTATTTCTACTGGCACTCCCATTGGGTTTGATGGGTTCGGTGCAGTTGCTGTTTGCGGTAATTTCTCATTATGTGTTTGACGATCATGAAGAAGTGGAATTTCTAACGCCGGCGTTATTGCTGCTGGCCTGTTCACTCCTGTTATCACTATTTAAAAAACGCATTAACACCCAGAGCATTGGTTATCGCACCGCATTGCAGTACGCGGTGGTTACCTGGGTGGCAATGGGTTTAACCGGAGCTATTCCCATTATTAATGTCACCGGTGTGTCGATTACAGATGGGGTATTTGAATCGGTGAGTGCGCTTACCACGACGGGTGCCACAGTACTCACTGGGCTGGATGAATTACCCAAGTCGTTTTTAATGTACCGCCAGTTTCTGCAGTGGCTGGGTGGCTTGGGTGTGGTGATTTTTGTGGTAGCGGTACTGCCCATGTTAAATGTTGGCGGAATGCGCTTACTCAAAGCCGAAACGCCAGGCCCCATAAAAGATGATAAGCTCACGCCGCGCATTGCCAACACGGCGCACCACTTGTGGTTGGTTTATGTGAGCATTACGGTGCTCTGTGCGATTGCCTATTACGCGGGAGGTATGTCGGCGTTCGATGCCATTGCCCACAGTTTTACCACGGTGAGTACCGGTGGCTTTTCGACGCACGATGCCAGCATGGGTTATTACAACAGTGCAAGGCTGTTGATTATTTCCGATATCTTTATGCTGGCCGGTGCGATTAATTTTGCGCTGCATTTTCGTGTTTGGCACTCACACCGGTTATTCGATTATTGGCGCGATGAAGAAAACCGTGTTTTTATATTAGTGGTGCTCATCTTAACGGTAATTATTACCTGGATACTGTGGCACAGTCACCAGTACAGTGCCTCCAGTGCGACCTTAAATACTGCGCTTTTTCATGTGGTGTCGTTTATCACCAGCACCGGCTACGGTGCCGGCAGTTTTACCGAGTGGCCCTTTATTGCGACTTTTTTACTGGTGCTGGCCGGTTATCTGGGTGGCTGTGCCGGTTCAACTGCCGGTGGAACCAAATTTGTGCGCAATATCCTCGCGGTAAAGTACATCGGCAGAGAGATGAAACGCCTGGTGCATAACTGGGGCATGTTTTCAATTCACTATCAGGGGCGGGCTATTGAAAACTCGGTACTTAATGCGACCATGTCGTTTATCTTCCTTACCACAGTAATAAGCCTTTTCTTGACGCTTGCTTTAATGGCCACCGATCTCGACTTCTGGACCTCACTCACTGCGGTCGCTGCTTGCGTAAACGTATTGGGCCCTGCTTTTGGTGAGCTGGGCAGCAATTTCCAGCCGGTTAGCGATACCGGAACCTGGGTGTTGAGCTTCGCGATGATTCTGGGGCGGCTCGAATATTTCACGGTATTAGCGCTGCTTTCTCCCAAGTTTTGGCAGCGTTAAAAAACGGGCCGCAGCCCGTTAGTTGCTTGTTTATTTCTTGAGGCAGCATGCTTACTCCTTTAGTGGTTCTTCATGGGAGATTTTTAATGGAAGAATCGTCGTCAAGATTAATGGGGTAGCGATTTAAAGAAACATTTAAATTTCTTAAAAAAAATGTTTGTTTTGATTTCTAAAGGCAGTAACTTTCGTTAAAAATATTTATCGTTTAAGGTGATGCTGTATTGCTTAGAATTACTGACTCGATACTTCCAGTTGGGTGAGATCCTCCTGTACCCCTGCCATATCGCCCAGCATTTTTGCATAGGCGATTAATTCTGTTTGGAGTGGTATTATTTCGGCTCGAAAAGCTTCGCAGGTATCGGGATTATCGAATACCCCTTCGATAGATCGCTGATGCCATTTGGCCGTAAAAGGACGTATTTTCTGGTTTAAAATTGGCAGGGCAATTTTGCTGAATTCCAGACAGTCGCGACCGTATCTTCGCAACACTTCTCTGCTTGTCGGAAATAACGAGTAAACACTTCCCAGCGCGTGTTGTTCTTCGCCAATATTTTGCGCTAGGGGATGGGTGGTAATGCGCGTAAGAATTTCCACATACAATTCCCAGGCGGCCTTTTTATCGGCCTCCTGCGGGGCAAACGGCCGCTGTAGAAATTCGTCGGCAATTTGCAAATGATCCATGTTCCACTTTTGTAACCATTCCAACCAATTCATTCAATTTTCTCTTTTTATAATTTAGTGACGCCAGCAATAATTATTGCTGGTTTAACAAATACTCAATCATGACCCGCGTTTTTTGCGGCAGGTATTGCCGTGAAGGGTATAACAACCAGGCACCGGTATTAAAATCGGTGGCGCTTATTTGCCAATCCGGGAAGATATCCTGGAGTTCTCCGTTCGCCAGTTCCTCAGCGATCACCCACTCGGCCACTAGGCCAGGACCAATACCTTGTAATAAGCATTCCCGCAATGCCAAGGCATTAGATACCAGCATGCGCGATTGAATTTTAATTTCCAGCGGGGTTTGGCCCAGCTGCTTGAACAACCAGCGCGAACGGTAGTTCGCAAGGTTGAGCACCACGCAATTATGCTGAGTAATGTCTTCAGGTTTATGAAGGCGGGCATTGTGTGCGAGATAGTGGGGGCTGGCAACTACCCGATAACGGGTTTGCAGCAATTGCCGGCCGACAAGGTGTGATTGCAGGCTGGGTGCGAGGCGGATGGCCAAATCGATATCGGCGGCGATTAAATCCAGGTTTTCATCGCTGAGAACAATGTCGAGATTGATGTCAGGGTAGCGACGATAAAATTCACCGAGCCTGGGCAATAGCCACACTTGGCCAAAAGCGGTGGAAGCGGTTAGGCGTAAGCGGCCACTGGGAACTTGGGTGAGCTGACGCGCTTCTTCTTCGGCTGCGGAGAGTTCATCGAGAATGGGGCGTACGCGCAGTAGGTAGCGCTCACCGGCCTCGGTAAGCGACAGGCGCCGTGTGCTGCGGGTAAACAGCCGCAATGCCAGTTGCTGCTCCAGCCCGGCGATAATACGGGACACCTGGGAGGGATCGCGCCGCTGCTTGCGGGCGGCCTCTGCAAAGCTGCCCAGCTCGGCAACATCACAGAATAGAGTGAGGGTTCGTAGATCCATTCATGTATTTTGTACATGAATCTATGGGTTAACAAGCTGTTTAATGTATTAAGTATGGATATTAATCTACATGCACATTGTTAGCTACATCTACTAATCCAGAGGAGATTCTCCATGAATTTAGAAAATGCGACTGTATTTATTACCGGCGCGAACCGTGGCATTGGCCGGGAACTGGTAACCCAATGCCTCAAGGCCGGGGCGCGTAAAGTGTATTGTGGCGTGCGCGATATTGCATCCTTAGAATTCGATGACGTTCGAATTGTGCCGGTCCACTTAGATGTGAGCGATGCAGCATCCATTAATGATGCCGCCACTCTCGCCGGGGATTGCCAACTGCTGATAAACAACGCGGGTGTTTTGGATTTTGGCGATGTGTTACAAACCACTGAAGCGCAATTTGAGAAGGCTTTCACCGTTAATACTTGGGGCTTGCTCAATATGACTCGCGCGCTGGAGCTCGCATTGCAAAAAAATAGCGGTGCTGTGGTAAACATACTAACGCTGCTATCTCTGGCTAGTATGCCAGGTATGGCCGCTTACAACGCCTCCAAAGCGGCAGCCTGGAGCCTTACACTGTCACTGCGGGCAACACTTGCCGCAAAAAATATTACCGTGCATAGCGTGTTTCCCGGTGCGGTAGATACAACAATGCTTGCGGGTGTGGATATCGCAAAAACCGCACCTCAGCAAGTAGCTGAAGCCATTGTGCAGGGGGTGATCGAAGGCCGTGAAGATATTTTCCCCGATCCCATGTCGCAGCAGGTTTACGCCGCGTGGCGCAGCGATCACAAAGCCGTGGAAAAACAGTTTGCGGCGATGTAATTAACTCTGCAACTCGCTGAACGATTTGCGCAGCGAGCCGAATCGCTTGCGATACTGTGCCGGTGTTAAACCCACTTTGCGCTTGAACAAACGCCCGAAGAAGCTGCCATCTTCATAGCCAATCTCATTAGCTATCCATTCAATGGATTGGTCTCCGGTTTCGAGCATCTGCTTGGCTTCTTCGAGGCGCATAGCGTGTACATATTCCAAAGGCGATAAACCGGTCGCTTTGCTGAAACGTCGTGCAAACGTGCGTTCATTTAGGCCACTGATCTCCACCATCTTGGCAACTGGGGATTCGCTCTCGTAATGTTGTGCCAGCCACTGCTGGCAGCGGGTGATAAGCGCGTCTTCCGTGTTGCGCGGGCGACTCAGTACCGCATAAGGTTGCTGCCCCACATGATGCCAGTCGAGCAAATAGATACGCGCCAAGCGCATGGCTTCTTCGGGGCCGCAGAATCGTGCGGTAATTAGCAGGGCGAGATCCATCCACGAGGTACCACCACCCGCCTGGAGTAAACGTTGCTCGTCGCCGCTAATGACTAGAGAGCGTTCGCCATATACCTGAATGTTTGGGTAGTGCTCGCGCATGGCTTCGCAGTAGGCCCAGTGGGTGGTGCATTCCTGGTGGTCGAGCAGGCCGGTTTCAGCCACCAACAACGCACCGGTGCATGCCGTTGCGATAAACGCGCCGCGTGCGTATTGCTCCGTGAGCCAGGCGACTTCCTCAGGGTATTGGCCACGGATTTCCTGATAAGGCGCTACTAACAAATCTGGAATGCAAATAAGGTCGGGTGTAGTGCAACTGGCGAAACTTTTTTGCGGCTGCAACCAGGCGCCGTTCAACGAGTTAAAACCTTCACCGTTACATGAAACCAGTTCCGGTTTAATAAAACCGTGGCCAGGTGATTCGCCAGTAAGCAATTGCCAGTCCCGGCCTACTGAACTGAACATGTCGAACATGCCGTAGAGTGTGGCTGCGGAAGATTCGCGTGTCACCAGCAGTGCAACTTGCAGGGGTTTAACTGTACTCATGTCCAATTTGTCCGTTTTTTTTCGGAAATGACTTTATAACAAAGTTAGTTGCACCGGTACTATGCCGGCTCAATTTAATAGCACCCGCAAGGAGATGGACGATGGGGATTTTTCGCGAACAACTACCACAACTTAACAACGAACCTTTTATAACAGACGGCGGAATGGAAACCACCCTGGTATTCCACCGTAATCTGGAATTGCCCTGCTTCGCCGCTTTCACGCTGTTAAGCAGTGAGCAGGGGCGTGAGCAATTACAAGATTACTTTCAGCCGTATTTGCAATTAGCACGACAACACCAAGTGGGAATTATTCTGGAAACCGCTACCTGGCGAGCTAATCGCGATTGGGGTAAACAATTGGGGTACAACACCGAACAACTGCACGCGGTGAATCATCTTGCAGTACAGGAGTTGTTAAAAATACGCGAGCAGCATGCGACTCCAAAAACGCCGGTGGTGATCAGTGGCAACATTGGTCCGCGCGGTGACGGATACGTGGTGCAACAAAAAATGACGGCACAACAAGCCTGTGATTATCATCGCGAACAGATACAGACCTTTGCTGAAACTCAGGTGGATATGGTGTGTGCCATGACCATAAATTATGTGGAAGAGGCGATAGGTATCGCTCGCGCCGCAACAGAATTTAACCTTCCCGTGTGTATTTCATTTACGGTGGAAACCGATGGCCATTTGCCCAGTGGCGACACTCTGCAGGCTGCCATCGAAGAGGTGGACTGGGAAACCGGGTTTTACCCGGTGTATTACATGGTGAATTGTGCACACCCCAGCCATTTTCAACATGTCTTGCACAGCGAAGACGCCTGGGTAGATCGCATTTATGCGGTGCGTGCCAACGCCTCGCGCTGCAGTCATGCACAATTAGATGAGGCGGAAACACTGGATGTGGGCAATCCCTCGGAATTGGGAGAGGAGTATCACCACCTCAGCAAATTATTAAAGAATTTGCGCATCTTTGGTGGCTGCTGTGGTACCGATCACCGCCACATTGCGGCAGTCTGCGACAGTTGTTTGTAAGGAATTTTAATGAAAACCATAACGGAACGATCTGCTCAGGAAAGCGATTGTCGGGCCATCGCTGAGTTATATCGCATTGCGTCGGAAGGCGTTAGCGACTATATCTGGTCGACTGTGGCACAACCTGGCGAAGATTTACTAACGGTGGGGGAGCGGCGTTACCAGCGCCGCGATACCACTTTCAGTTTTGAAAATTGCACGGTATTGGCAACGAACACTGAGGTGGTGGGCATGTTATTCGCGTACCCATTGTTTGTTGATGATAACAAAATTGAAAGTGACCCGGTAATGCAGCCCTACGAATTTTTAGAGGAAGATGCCAGCTACTATATTTCCGGGTTGGCACTTTACGAGCCTTATCGACGCCGAGGCCTCGGCAAGCGTTTACTGCAAATTGCCGAGCGACAGGCTCGGGAGTGTGACTTGAGAAAGGTGAGCCTGATTGCCTTTGCGAGTAACACGCCAGCACTGAATTTATATTTTCAACAAGGCTACAAAGAAAAGTTACGTCATAAAATATTTCCGCATCCACTAATTCATACCGAGGGAGATGCCTTGTTGTTGGTTAAACAACTTTGAAATTAGCAATTACTAATTACTGGCACGGCATATAAATGCGGTTTTTTCGTCACTCTTGAAACCGCAGTTTTTATAAAAATTTAAGACAGTTTCAGATTGGCGACCGGTGAGAAGCATGACTTTATAACATTTGTGCTGCCACGCCGTGTTCACTGCAAATTGCATCAGTTTCTTGCCGAAGCCCCGGCCACGAAAGTCTTTATGGGTAACCATATTTTCGATAATCCCATAAGGACGTGCACCACGGGTTAAATTGGCATTTATGGCTAAACAACAACTGGCTATGAGCGTTTCGCTTAAAAAGCCGCCTAGGATAAATTGCCAGTCGGATTCAACGAGTTGTTGCCACGCTGAATCTAATGAAGTTTTATCTGCCGCTGTATCTTCTGCGTGTAGCTGGTGGTAGAGCTGTAACAGTTGTGGTAAATCGCCGTTAATGAGTCGCCGCAAGTGCATCACAATTTCAACTCAAAGTGATAAGCCGCCTGCACGAAACCGTGCGTCATATAAAATTTGTGAGCCTGGTGGCGGGTCACCGGCGAATCGAGATGAACGGTTTCAATGCGCAGATCCCGTGCATAATGCAAAAGCCAATCGAGCATTTGCTCTCCATAACCACGAGAACGATAAGCTTCAATCGTCACCAGTTCACACAGGTAGAGATAACGGCCGCACGCAAAATTTTCTCCAGTAATAAAACCGCAATAGCATACCGGTGTATTGCCCGCGCGCAGCAGCACAATTTGATAACCGTTGGCTGACATCTCGCTAATTCGCTCTTTAAACTGCACCTGTGTTAGATCACTGTAGAGCTGGCTGAGTACCGAATAACATTCGTCAAATTGTGTTTCGGTTGTGCACAGTTGAATCATACCTGATTACCTCTTTCTTATAATTTCTTGTCGCACTGGCTGTGAGTTGTCCCCAGTCGGATGTTTGCAAGCGGCGTTGATGGTGCTCGAAATGTGGTTCGCTGGCGAAAATTTCATACACATACAAGCGCGTTGCTATTTCGCTATCTTGAACTACATTAAATTCTAAACAGCCGGGTTCATCGCGCGATAAAGAAATATGCATCGGGAGTTCCCGCAACACAGCCTGTAGGTCTTCCACAGGTATGTCGATGTAACCACTCAGCTTTATTTTAGACATTAATTTGATATTTCAAGTCATTAACTTCGTCGCCTGTCATACCTCTGAAACCCCATTGATAAGGAGCCTGTTCCTTTATAACAATTTCGACATCCTGAGGCGCCAAACTCAGTTGAATTTGGGTTTGCTTAAATATTTCTTTAATCAATAGTTTTTGGGTTTCTACCTTGCGTCCCGCCATCATATTTATTTCGATGACTGTATAGGCATCGCTGCGACCGCCCGGATAATAAAAGTTGTCGCGTGCCATAGGTATAAAGCGATGTGCGCGTTTGTCTTCAGGCATGCCCAAAACGGTTTGCATGCATTGATGCAGCACATCGGAAAGTTTTGCTTTGATGGGGTTAAGTTCAGTATCTATGCCATAGATCACAATCATGATAAGTCCCTTATACGCTTAAGCGATTTATTGTAGATTTTAATGCAGGCAGAAAGTTTAATTAGATTTGGGTGAACATCGCGCGATGCACGAGTGTGCAGGTTAGTTTGATGGGCTGGCGACGCAGTTTCGACCGGTGCTTTTCGCTCGGTATAGCAACAAATCCGCTTGCTGCAAAAAATAGTCTGGCGTGTCGTGGGGTTCTGGAATTTTGGCGAAGGCACCCAACGATAGAGTCACATGTTCGCAAACCCGACTGCGACAATTCGGAATGGCCAATGTTTCTGTTCTAACGCGCAGGGTTTCGGCAAAAGCTGTGGCTTTTGCGATATCTGTATCGGCGAGCAGTATCGCAAACTCTTCGCCGCCAATCCGAAATGCATAATCGGCACTGCGCTGGCAGGCGTTTTTAAATATGCCCGCAATTTGTTGCAGCGCATGATCTCCTGCGATGTGGCCGTAGTGATCGTTTAGTCGTTTGAAATCGTCAATATCGGCGTAGATCAGGGCCAGTGGTGTGTTGTTGCGCTTGCTGCGTCGCAATTCCTCGTCCAGGGTGGCATCAAAATAGCGTCGGTTGTGTAAGCCGGTGAGCTGATCTGTAATCGAAAGATTCGCGAGCTGTGCATTAGATTCTTCTAATTCGATTTGAACACGCTCGCGCTTTTGTTGCTCGCGAATGAGCGAGAAGGTGCGAATGGCGAGCTGGTCATGCATGCTCAGTAAGGTATCGATAAACACGTTAAACGAGGTACTTGCACGACTGTTTGCCAGGGCTTTGGCATTTTTCTTATCAATACCCTGTTTTACCGCCAAAACCACGTAGGCGAGTTTTTTATCTTCTTCAAGAATATGGAATAGCAGCCAGCGCACCAAATAACGAAATATTTTTTCCACGAAATCGTCACGGCTGTCAGTTTCGTTTTCGTCAAATATGTTTTCGATGGCGGGTAGGAATTGCGCATGGGCATGGTCGTGCTCCTCGCACCAGGGGTCGTCTGTGCCAAGTGCTTCATACCATATCTGGCGCTCGGTTTCGAAATGATAGGCTGCGTAGTTTTTAAGGTCTTCGTAAATTGACAGATTCTGCGTGGAGTGCTGTTGCACAATCGATTGGGCGAGCTGATTGACCAGATCCACCAGGTGGTGGTGCTGTTCGTCGATAATTGCGATGCCTGTTTCCAGGTTTTTATCCCAGCGAAACAGTAGGGGTTCTACGCCGGGCGTGTCTGCGGATTTTTGCACGCCAGAATGCTCATAAGATCGCTAAACCATGATCTGTACAAGGAAAAACTGAATTCCCCTTGTACCCCCTTAAGCATAGCAGCAAAAATGAAGGTGCTTTTTTCACCTATCTTTGCATAACAACGATTAATAATAAGAAGTTATGCGCAGAAGGTAATACCACACCCACCTATTTTACTCAAAACGGTCAGGGAGCCCTTCATGATCAAACTCACCGTTAACGACCAAGCGCTCGAACTCGACGCCGACCCCAATATGCCACTGCTCTACGCACTGCGTGACCTCGCGGGGCTCACTGGTACAAAGTTCGGCTGCGGCTTGGGCCAGTGCGGCGCTTGTACCGTGCTTATTAATGGCAACCCGACACGCTCCTGCTTAACTCCCCTATCGGCGGTGGTGGGCAGCAAAATTACCACTATCGAAGGGTTGGCCTCGGAAGATGAATTGCATCCGGTACAGCAAGCTTGGCTCGATAATAAGGTGCCCCAGTGCGGGTACTGCCAGAGTGGTCAGATAATGAGTGCCGTGGCGTTGCTCGCCAGTAACCCTTCGCCCAGCGATAAGGACATCGACAATTACATGCAAGGCAATATTTGCCGATGTGGCACCTACCCGCGTATCAAGCAAGCCATTAAAGATGCCGGTGTTCAAATTCAGGAGGTGAAGCGTGGTTAATATCGTTAGTGTTGATCGTCGCCAGTTTCTGAAAAGTACCGGTCTGGTGGGCGGTGCTTTTATTCTTGGCATCGAAACCCCGGTGCAGGCTGCGGGGCGGGTTTACTCGCGCTTGGGTATGTTTGTGAGTATTTCCAAAGACGGCATGGTCACTATCGCCAGTCACCGCGCGGAGATGGGCCAGGGTATCAGTACCAGCACGCCGCAAATTATTGCGGATGAATTGGAAGCCGATTGGAGTAAGGTCAAAGTCGTACTGGCGCCGGGCGACAAACGCTATGGCGGCCAAAGTACCGGCGGTTCCTCGTCGATACGTCACTTTTTTACCTATACCCGGCAAATGGGCGCTGTTGCGCGCGATATGCTGGAAGAAGCCGCCGCCATCCAGTGGAAGGTAAGTAAACAGGATGTTATGGCGAAGAATCACGTGGTGGTTCACAAAACCTCCGGCCGGGAGCTCACCTTCGGCTATCTCGCTGAAGCGGCATCCGAACTGCCAGTACCCAGGGTGGATAAAGTCACGCTCAAAAACAGCAAAGATTTCAAATACATCGGTAAGGATGTGAGCCTGGTGGGCCAGTACGAAATTGTGACCGGCAAGGCTGCCTATGCGCAGGACTATCAGGTGCCGGGTATGCTCTACGCCAGCATTGAACGCCCCCCCGTGGTATTGGGCAAGGTGAAAAGTTTCGATGCCAGTGAAGCGAAGAAGGTACCCGGTGTGGTGGATGTGATTCGCTTGAAAGATCGCGAAGCGCCTCTCAATACGCGCCCGGTGGGTGGCGTTGCGGTGCTGGCCACGAATACCTGGGCAGCGCACGAAGCGCGCAAGACATTAAAAATCACCTGGGAAAACGGCCCGAACTCCAGCCACAACACTGAACCTTACATGAAAGAGCTGGTTGCGGGTGTGCAGCAAAAAGGGATTGCGGTGCGCGACGCCGGAAATGTGTACAGCCATGAATACGACCCCGAAAAAACCGTAGAAGCTACCTACACCCTGCCCTATCACCACCACATGCAAATGGAAACGCCAGCGGCAACGGCATGGCTTGAGGGAGATAAATGCATTGTTTGGACCGGTAGCCAAACGCCTCAATGGGGCATGTCGCAAATTTGTGAGGAGCTGGGCTGGGACCCAGAAAAAGAGCTCAATCGTGTTGAATTCAATCAGCTGCTGATGGGCGGTGCCTTCGGTCGCAAAGGTAAAAACGATTTTGTAATTGAAGCTGTGGAACTTGCAAAAGCCAGTGGCAAACCGGTGAAAGTAGTTTGGACTCGTGAAGACGATGTTAAACACGGATTTTATCATTCCACCTCCGCGAATTATTTTAAAGCTGAGATCACCGATAAAAAAGGCGCAGATTTTTGGATACAGCGTGTTTTACATCCGCAAATTTCGTGGATCTTCAACCCCGCTTCAGACCAGCCTGATACTGGCAATCTTTCGCAGAACTTTGCTGATATTCCATTTCAATTAAGTAACCTTTCCTGCGAAACCAACAAAATAGGCACCCACTTGCGCATTGGTTGGTTTCGCGCCGTGCAGAATATTCACAATGCCTTTGCACGCGGATGTTTTGTGGATGAGCTGGCCGAGAAAGCCGGTATTGCCACCCAGCAAATGTGGTACAACTTGCTCGGCGAAGATCGTATCGTAGACCCGGGTGCCGAAGGATTCGAAGGCTGGACAAACTACGGCCAAAAAGAAAATACACTACACGCGCTTAAAATTTCCCGTATGAAAAACGCCATTGCCACTGTGGTGGCCAAGGCTGATGTCGAAAAACCGGTGGCGAAAAATGAAGGCTGGGGTATTGCCTATGCCACCAGTTTTAATTCCTACGTGGCGGCGGCAACCAAGGTTCGGGTGGAGAACGATAAATTAACGGTGTTGGAAATGCATACCGCCACAGATGCTGGTGTAGTAATAACGCCGGATCGGGTCAAATCGCAAATGGAAGGCGCCATGATAATGGGCTTGAGCCTGGCCATTAGCGGTTTAACCGTTACCAACGGCGTGATCGATCAAAGTAATTTCCACGATTACGTGGTGGCCCGCATGCCGCAGGTACCCCCTTTGTATGCGCACTTAATCGAATCTGAAGAAGCGCCTGGTGGTGTAGGTGAACCTGGTTTGCCACCCGTACTACCCAGCCTAGTGAATGCGATATACCATGCTTCGGGTAAGCGAATACGCGACATGCCGGTTACCAAAGTATTAAAGGTATAGGATATAACGATTTAAATTAAAAAATAATAGAGTGCATGAAAATTGGTGTTGTAGGGTTTAGCAGTGATGCGATTGATAGCGTCCGCGCGCGAATCCTATTAGAACAAAGTTTTAAGCAGTTACTACTTGCGAAGGGAGCTCCGGACGACACCGCACAAGCCGTAGAAATTGTAACTGGCTTCACTAATATCGGTGTGCCGAAACTGGCTTACCAAATTGCAGATTCCTGGGGATATACCACAGTTGGAATTTCAGCACAGCAAGCTTACCGAGTGCGGTGCGGCATTTATCCGGTGAAGAAAGCCTTTATCGTGGGCGATAATTTCGGCGATGAATCACAGGCTTTTATCGATTACATTGACTACTTAGTGGCTGTCTGTGGCGGTACGCAAAGCCAGCGCGAAATTGTGTTGTTTACTGAAAAATGTTTGCAAAACCATTGGGCTGTGAGTGAGCGGCTTATTATTCGTGCGCTCGACAAAATCCAGGGTAATTACTAAGGCACATTTATAATGAAACCCTTATTATCGCTGCTGTCATTTTTAATAGCGGCTTTGTATCGGCGGAAATCCATACGTGTACTTCTGAAAGTGGGACGCGCTCTCAGAGTAATGCCCCTTGTCAAAATGGCAAACGCGGAATCAGCGTGCTAGTACTGAATACTTGAAGACACATCTTCCAAGGCACACAGCAAGGGATCGCGTTCCATTTGTTGGGTGTCGCATTCCTGTAGGGCTTTTAAAAAAGCGCCGTGCTTCATTTCTAAGATTCTCTGGGTTTCGGCGTCCACGCCTATCTCGTTAAAGGGGTAGCGTACGTCTTCCAAGTTTACGGTGTTGAGCGGTTTGTAAAATAATTCGTGGGCCAAGTACGATTGGAATAAATCGAAACGGTTCACCATCTTCTTGCGGAAATTGTAATCCACTGGAGTATCGCCCAGCGGCGGTTTAACGCGAATTCGAAACACATTGCGTGCCGGCCCATTGTTGCCAAATTCAACATGGTCGGCAGCGTGTGCGATGGTCACATTCCAGATAATATTGGCAACGGTAGCAATCAGCGGCGCTTTATCGGGGGTTACCAGGCCGTTAAGCGGTGTGAGATTTAAGGCCTTCCGGCGCAAAAAACCTGGTACCCATTCTGCGGTGCATTCTGCCCACAGAGCGATAAATTCCCAACAGCGGCGCGCTTGCTTGTCAGCATCACTGGCATTTTCGTCAACGCGATAACTGTCTGGCAGCAAGATATCCAATACTTCGCCATAAAATTTTTCGAACAGCGGCAAATAACTGCTTAAAAAAAGGTTAAAGCTGGTGGGTGTGTCATTCACCCGAAACGGAAATTCGTAGGGCGGAAAAGCGTTGGGTTTATCGCGACGTCCTACATAGCCATCGGGAATTAACTTTCGAATAATTTTACCCGGTGCCGCAAAAGGTGAATAGATAGTCCAGTTGGTGCGGCTGATCAAGGCGTTTTTTCCTTCCAGCACGGAATTATCCACCGCAAGTGTCAGCCGTAGATGCGGTTTTAAAATGACAAAAAGCGGGTGGTCGGTTGGTAAGATCGATTTGGTGATCGCATTCATGGCATCCAACGGAAAATGCAAACGCCCGTGTTCGGTCATATTGATGCGATGCACCGCGCCTTGCAGCACGAAGTATTTGGCGAGGCGCCATTTTTTTTGTTGATCGGGTGCTTTGGAGTTGGGGGTGTAGGTGCGTGCGCTGGCCTGGTCTTTTTTGCCTTGTGCGTCGGTAGTGTACAGGTGAATCGCCACCGCACGAAATTTTGCGCTGCCATCGTCGTAACGCCCGTCGGGTGTAAACAGAACAATGCTGGCTGCGGTGTACACCCCTTCGTGGCAGTGGTTACACATTTTTTCCATGCCGGAAAAATCCATTTTCAACAACGTAGTGGGGTCCAGCTTTTCGGCGGCGATTTCGCCCGCGAACAGATTTTTATCGCCGTGGTCCAGCGGTGTAAAAAATTTACTATACATGCGGCGATTTAAGAGATTTTGAAAGGCCGTGTCGGTGTAATTTCTATAACGTGAACCGGATTTAAAATAGGCCCAATACAGGGCTTCGGGTGTCTTGGTGACTATTAATTTTAAATAGCGCAACGCAACGTTTTTATACCAGTCCCACATTTCAGCGCGCGGCATATTTACCACTTCAGCCACTTCGGAGAGCGGTCGCCCGGGCGACGGCATGGGCCAGGGGCCGTTAGCACCGTAGAGGAGCTTATCTGAGTAGTCGACAACTTCGTGGCGAAAATAATCCCAAAGAGGCTTGCCCTGTTGATCCGTTTCGTCGCCGCGAATTCCAAAAACATTGGCCTGATTGTTCATACTGGGCTCCTTACCCGCCGGGGGTGCTGTTGGCAATCGCCTGTTGTGCCATGTGTAGGTAGGGTTGGCTGAGAAACTCGCTGGAGTTGTCGAGTTGTTGCTGCGCTCGCTGCAGATTTTCACGGGCTGCGGCGAGGTTATTCAGTTGTGCATAACTTAACGCCAGTAAAGCATACCAAGACGGCAAGAATATTTCGGTTCCAAACGCCCGATAGGGAGGGATGGCCTGCTCCAAAGCCTGAACACCCTGTTGCAGTTGTCCACCACCTATTAGCATAAGGCTTTCCTGCACTGCACCCAGCAAGGCAAAAACATGCAGTTCCTGCTTTTTAGACAGTTGCTGATATTCCGCACGCAGCGCCATGGCCTGGGGTACCGCTTGCTGTCGCAAGTGGATGTGCACCGCGAAAGCCAGCGCGAATCCCAAGGAAAACGGATGCTGACTGGCACGCCCTGTGGCTACCGCAAGGTTACTGTTGGCGATGGCTTCAGCACCCTTGCCGCGGGCTTCTTCCAGAAGTGCGCGAAAGGTGTAGCTGGCCATGCCCGGGTCTTGCCCATAGGTGGCGATATGCTGTGCCGCCATGCTCGGTTCATACAGCGAGATGGCTGTTGCGAGGTGTTTATCGGCCTCATCGAAACGTGCCATAAACAAGGCGCTCATGCCACTGGCGAGGTGCGCTTCGATAAGTAGATCGGCATTATTCTGCGCTGTGGCATAGTCCAGTAGCTGCTGGGCTAACAGCGTCGCCTCAGGGTGTCGTGCCCGCACACAAAGATGTGACCACAAGCCCATGCGTGCGGTAAATAAGTTTGCCAGGTCGTTACTGTTTTCACACAGTGCAACCGCGTGTTTGTAGCAATGCCCTACCTCACTGTTGGCGTAATTGTTCAGTGCAATTAGTGCAGGCCCCTGAATAAGAAGTAAGGCGAGTCGCCACTTTTTATGGGCTGCAAGTGCTTCACCTTTTTCCAAATTTGCCAAGCCGTGATCACACAAGCGCAAGGTTTCCCGCAAGGCATAGCGGTCCCGTGCCGATTCAGCTGCGGCTATCCACCACGCCAAGGAGGCTGCTGATTCATCAGCCGCGGCAAAGTGAAAAGCGACCTCTTCGAAATTTTTGGGCGTGGCTGTTTTCGCAATTTGTAAAGCATAGCGGTGATGTAAGGCACGGCGCTCGTCACTGTTTAGCGAGGCATAGAGCGCGTCGCGAATTAAGGCGTGGCTAAAATTGAAACGGCCATCGCCCCGCAGAAAAATTAATTGGTGCGTTTGTAATTGCTGCAATTGCGGTTGAATTTTTCCGGAGGCTTCGAGTTGTGCGAGCTCGTCCTCATAAAAATGACGACCCATAATTGCTGCGGTTTGTGCCACACGCTTGGCATCGCCCAGTTGATCGACACGGCTCAGTAAAACTTCCTCGAGTGATTCCGGCACCGATGTGGTATCACCCTGGCGCAGCATGCGAGAGTATTCCTCAATAAATAACGGATTCCCGGCAGTGGTTTCGCAAAGTTGCTCGAGATCCTGCTGTTGCGGCGAAAGTTGCCGTGCGAGATCGTGGGCCTCTTGCCGAGACAGTGACGCGAGTGGCAGATGCAACAAGCTGGGCACCAGTTGCCAGCGTTCGAATAAACTGGGGCGCCCGGTTAGCACCAAGAGCAATGGCACTTTCAGAGGCTGTTGCAAAAATTTCTGCAACCATTCCAACGAGCTTGAATCGGCCCAATGCAGATCTTCAAACACCAATAGCAGGGCTTGGCGCGCGCAGAGTTGTCGAAGCAGCGCGTCAATGGCATCGAAGCAAGCAGTGCGTAAGGCCTGTGGGCTATATCCCGCCAGCGTTGACGGGCTGGGGTTTTGCCCCATCAACCACTGCAACAGAGCGGGGTTGTCACCGTGCTGTAGCTTGAGATCGTATAGCAGTGGATCAAGTTGTGTGCTGCCGTAAGAGTCTCGCAAAAAATCCTTTAACCCGTTAATTAAGGGGTGGAAAGCTGTGTCGCTGCCGCTGGGATCGGTTTGAAAATGAATATAATGCGGTTGCGATTGCTGCTGAAATTCCGCGAGCAGTCGGGTTTTGCCCATGCCGGCATCGCCACTGAGCAAAATAGCACGCCCCTGCCCTTCGCAAACGCCCTGCCATGAAGCTCGTAATACGGCGAGTTCCGCCAGGCGGCCGCAAAACGGCGTGTCGTAAGTACGCTCGGTGTTGCGGGCAAAATCGTTGACGCTAAGGCTGAAGATTGCCGCATCTGTGCTAGTGAACGGTTTGCGTAGCCGCTTGTTTACCGCAGTTGTTAGTATGATTTTTCCAGGTTTGGCGTGGTACCAGAGGTTTTGTAAGGCGCCGCCAATGTCGCCGTGGCGGGTTATACCTGTGTGTTGCGATTGGTTGGCGAACACCATGGGTACCACTTGTAATACCAGCTGTGCTTCTGGGTTTAACTGCAGTAGTTCCAAGGCGGCTTTTAACGCGATATCAGCAGCAGCTTCGCTAATCTGTGGGTAGCCAAAACTTGCCTGTAAGAGTGCATCGGAGCAGCTGTTTATATCGCAGGGGTATTTTCTTAGCAGCGAGACGCATTCGTTGTTCACGGGTTGCATACCCAAAGCAATAACATGGCGAATTTCAGTCAGCGTGTTGTGAGCGCTTAGTGCAGCGCGTTGCTGTTTTCCGGGTACAAAGCTCAGCTGCCCACTCTGCTCTAGCTGGCCGCGAAGTTGGCGTAGTTTTGCGCCCAGTTTATCGGCACTGGCGATGCGATGTGAACGATTTTGGCACAGGGTGGCCCGCAATATATCGTTAAATCCCGCCTGTTCGGGAAGTGACTGCACCTGCGGAACTGCACGGTTAAATAACTGATACATAATTTCCGCGGCATTGTCAGCCTGAAACGGCGGTACGCCGCTGAGTGCTTCGTACAGCAAAATGCCTACGGCCCAAAGGTCGGTGCGAGCGTCTACTGGAACACCGCTAAACTGCTCCGGTGCCATGTAGTTAAACGTGCCGAGCAGTTGCCCGGTTTGCGATAAATCTTCGCCTTCCATCTTGGCGATTCCAAAATCCACCAGTTTTAAATTCCAGTCGTTGTCGACAATAATATTGGCGGGTTTTATATCGCGGTGGTAAATATTTTTATTATGGGCCGCGGCAAGCGCATCACACAGTTGAATCAGTACGATTAATATGGCGTCAAGCGTTAGATCGTTTTGCGCAAACAGCTCACTGAGATTGCGTCCCTCACAAAACGCGCTGGCAATAAATGGTTGCCCATCGGCGGTTTCACCCAGCTCAAAAATCTCCCCCACATTACGGTGATTCAACGCCGCCATGGCGCGCGCCTCGCGTAAAAAGCGTTGTTTTTGTTGCGCTTTTACAGCGCTCACACGTGGCAATACCTTAATGGCAATTTTACGCTGCAAAGTGGTATCGCGAGCGGCGTACACCACTCCCATGCCGCCTTCCCCCAGCATACCTTCGATGCGGTAACCCGGTATTTCAGGAGCGTCGTGCAAGTCCATTAGCGGGCTAAGATCACCGGCCAGTCGCGCTAAAACATCATCGGCATTGCGGTCGGCATGTAACAGAGCCAGTACTTTTTTACAGGTGGTGGGGTCGCCACTTTGTTCCTGAACAAACGCGGTACGCGCCCCCTGAGGCAGGGCCACGGCCTGTTCGAATAGCGTTTGCACCTGGGCGAATTTATCCATGAATATCGCGGGGCCGGGTCTGAACTGTGGCCTTAGTGTCACTGCTCATTCGGTGAAAAGTAAATCTCTAAAAAATATTTTTTGTGACGTGAGGGAATCGCATTCCAAAAATCGCTTAGTAGCTTAGGCAGCCAATTTTGGCTGGAAACTGCTAGCGATTAAGGGATGAAAAAACATGAAATGCGCGATAAAAACGGCACTTAACAGTGTGTGCTTAATGATTTTGTTGAGTGGTTGCGGAGGTGGTGGCGGTGGCTCTAACCCCAACCCTAACCCAGGTCCAGGACCAACACCGGCTCCTACATCTACGCCAACGCCAACAACGACCCCCACTCCGACGCCAACACCCACACCAACGCACCCGCCGGTTAGTTGCGAGGCGGGTGACAGCGATGGCGACGGGCTGAGCGATTGTGATGAGCTCAGCTTTGGTACCAACCCAGATGTCGCCGACACCGATGGTGATGGTTTCAACGATAAAGAAGAGGTGGAAAACTGGGATCGCCTGGGCGGCAGCCATCTGCGTTTTAACCCGCTGGTTGCGGATGTGCCGCGCCTGTATATGCAGCAGCTCAGCAAACCGCTGGTGCAACTCTTTGCCACGACCGAGGAATCCGGCCAGATTACCCGGGGTATGAGTGATGCGCAAAGTAACGAGGTTCAGGTGACCACCTCGCGGGGCCGAACCAACACTCACAAGGTGGAAGAACAGCACGCAGTGGGTGTGAACGCAGAAGTGAAGCGCCGCGGTCCGATTACCTCAGGAAGCGTCGAGGCCAGTTATGACTACGAGCATACCGACACTACTACAGACACCAGTTACTGGAATGAAACCCGTGTCGCTACCAACCGCCAGGAATCCGAGGCGTATTACGAAATTATTCAGTCGGAAACCACCATCACCACCGGCGGTGAAATTAAATTGCTCATGGGCTTTGCCAACGATGGCGATGTGAGTTACACGGTGAACGGCATGGATATCGCCGCCTACATGGAAGACCCCCATCAACCGGGGAAACGTATTCCGGTGGGCACGTTGCAATACCAGGGCGACCTCAGCTTTACACCGCAACCGCTCGGCTTGAATGCGACGATTGACCCCGACGGTTTGGAGCCTTACACCTTTGTGTACACAGCCGACGGCAACCCCGGAGAGATAAGCCGCATTCTGCAAAATGCCAATAAATTAATTTTAAAACCCACCAACCTGCAGTTAAGCGGCGAACGCGCTGATATCGATTTGTCGCTCGCGGCTGCCAATATCAAATCGCGTACCGCTGAAGTGATTATTGATTTTGGCAACAATCCGGCTTTGCCTATCGAACGTTTTCGGGTAGCGATTGATACCGGTGTGGGCAACACCCTGCCGTTCGATGTTTTGATGCACAACCATCTCAATTTCAGCTACGAATTTGGCAGCGCCAGTTTTAATGGCGCCAGTTCAGAAAACGGCTTGCTTGCGGTACGCGGTCAGGCAATGAGTGCTGCAACTAACAGCTACTGGTTAGTGGCTCATACCTTTACCCCCGCCGGGGCGCCCTCGGGCAGTCGTGAAACCCGGCTATATAATTTGCTGGCCGCGCCTTACAGCGCCTCTGATATTAACCTGGCGCGGGGCGATGTACTGCATTTGGTGTACATCACCGATACCGACCTGGACGGCTTGAGCGATCGCCTTGAGCAACTCAACAGCACCGATATCAACATGGCTGACAGTGATCAGGACGGTCTCGACGACGCCCTGGAAACCTACGGCTGGTACACCAATCTTGCCAGTGCTCCCTGTGATCAAGGAGACCAAACCCTGGTGTTTGGCGACCCCTTGTTAGTGGACAGCGATGCAGATGGCAACAGCGACAAACAGGAATTTGATACCTGCAGCAACCCCATGGGTGAACTTTCAGTGGATGCCGGCCAAGACCGTGTGATCACCAAAGGCAGTCAATTTACCTTGAGTGCACAGTCCAGTAATTACAGCGACTACAGTAAGGTCGCCTACCACTGGCAGCAACTGCAGGGCGCTCCTCTCGGTACGCTGCCCAACACCGATAGCATTGCCGTTACAGCACCCCAAGATGTGGACGGTTTGCTGTTTGAAGTCACAGTCACCGAAAATGGTTTGAGCGCGAGCGACCAAATTCGCGTGGTCGTTGCTGAAGATGCTGGTGCTGCAGTGTTTGTGGATGGCGACACTGGCCACGACTTTAATAACGATGGCTCGCCGGAGCTCCCTTATAAAACTCTGGAGCGTGCCGTGGAATTGGCGCAGGCGGGCGAAGATATCTACCTCAACACCTTGGATGGGGCAAGTTACACCCTGGCAGAAACTATCACCTTACCGCCAGATGTGAGCTTATACGGCGGTTTTGACGGCAATTGGTTGCGCGATGCGGCCACCGCGCCCACCACTATTGTGGTTAACCAGTCCGTGGGCTTGAGCAGTGCTGACAGCAGCAATGATATCTGGATTAGCGGCGTTTCAGTGCTTGCCGTCGCGCCGGTGCGTGGCAGTGAGCATTCCATAGCTATTGCGCTCAGCGACTCTGGCGTGGTGACACTCGACAAGGTGATTGCTCAGGGGGGCAATCCCACGTGGCCCTCGAATCTCAGTTACGACACTTCCACAGATTATCGCAGCGGCTCCAGCTACGGTGTACTGGCAACCAACATCACCTGGTTGGATGTGCTCGACAGCACGCTGAGCGCTGGTAAAGGGGCCGACGGTATCCCCGGAAAGAACGGTAGAGATGGCAACCCCGGTGACAAGGGCAGCAATGCCAGTGGTACCTCTGGTGGCGGCGGGGGCAGTGGCCATAATGGTCAGAATGGCGGCAAAGGTGGCAACGCCAATACCGGGTTCAGTACGGCAGGCTGCACCGATGGCAACAAGGGTGGTAAGGGCGGTGACAGTGGCGGCTCACCCAGTGTTACCGGTGGTGGGGGCGGTGCGGGTGGCGATATCACTTTCTATGTGGTGGTGTGTGACCCCAATAATCTCGCCAAAGACGGTGGATCTGTCTATACCCGCGCGGCCTCAGGCGCAGCTGGCGTCCCTTCGCATAATTCGAGCGCGTTCGCCGGGGGCCTGTTCAATGCAGACTTCGGTTTTTCGTCCGAACACCAGGGCGCCCAGGGTTGGGGCGGTGCTGGTGGCGGTGGCGGCGGTTCAGGCATGGGCTACAACTTTAACGCCGGCGGCGGTGGCGGCGGCGGTGGGGAGGGCGGCGAAGGTGGCATAGGAGGCTTCGGTGGCCGCGGTGCTGGCGGCTCCTTTGGTTTGCTGCTCAACAATGTGAGTTATGCCTATGTTGCCGACAGCCAGATAAGCACGGCGGAAGGTGGCTTGGGTGGCGCCGGCGGCTACGGTGGCGTTGGTGGCAATGGCGGTGACGGAGGTTCTGGAAGCGACACGGGTAATCGCAAGGGTGGTAACGGTGGCAAAGGAAGCCCCGGTGGCTACGGTGGTGCTGGCGGTGGAGGTGCCGGTGGGCCTTGCGCCGCGCTGCTGCTGATCAATGACTCGTCGCTCGATATCAGCACAGTGCAGCTCACCACAGGCGATGCCGGCAACGGCAGTTATCCGAATCGCGGCCAGGGTGGCTGGAACTATGGCATTTTTCAGGATAGCTCCTCCATGCTGCTGGATTCGCAAGGGCTGAGTTTTACGCTGGGGGCGTCTGGAAACGATGCAGCTGCGGCCGCCGAACACAACTAAGTACATCTAAACCTCAGAAATTAGCACCCAAATGCGACTCCCCGCCCAGTGCGGGGAGATTTGTTTTTACTCCGTCGCAGTAAGCCATGGCTTTCGTCTATATTGATGATTAGGGCCTGTTTATAGATGTTCCTGCAAGCCTCGAACCTCTCCTCATAATCATCGGGCCACAGTTCATGGGAAGACGCTGGCGCAATCATACACTCGCCATTTTTTGCTTGTTAGCGTGCATTAATAACTGTATCGCCAGCATTACCGCCGCGCCGGATGCGTCGTTAAACCTAAGTGAGCACGAGCGTGCCTGGCTGCGGGCGCATTCCGACATTTCCCTGGCTTTCGACGGTTACTTCCCGCCCTACAGCTTTGTTAACGATGACGGAGAATTGGAAGGAATCGCTGTGGAGGTGTTTAAACGCCTCGCTGCATCCACTGGCATAGAATTTAGTGTATCGCCGTTATATACCTGGAAAGATCTCTACCCCGAAGCGCAACGCAAACAGATTGATGTTGTCGCGACTATGGTTAACCGCGAGGAACGCCAGCAATGGTTTAATTTCACCGATCCATACATCTCCAAATCGCTGGTGATAGTCACCCGTGGCGAAAATCAGACCATTCGGCGTCGCGATGATTTGAAAAACAAAAAGGTCGCGCTGGTTGAGAGCTACCAGTATGTAGCGCGCATTCTCAAAGATTACCCCAGCGTGCAACCGCTGTATGTAAATACCATGCTGGATGCCTTGAATGCGGTATCGACGGGTAAAGCCGATGCCGCTATTACCTTTCTAGGCGGTGGCCATTTCCTGCGCACCAAATATTTACTTACCAACTTAAAATACGCCGCTGTTTACGATAAAAAGAACTCGCGGGAAAGCGTCGGGGTGCGCAACGACTGGCCAGAGTTGGTTGGAATACTCAATAAAGCCTTGGACGCCATACCCGAACACGAAATGCTGGCGATACAGGAAGCCTGGTTACCCAAAGATTATCGTGATCTGCTGGTTGAAATAGACCTGAGTGATACCGAGCTTGCCTGGCTGGAAAAACATCGCGATATTCGTTTGGGAATCGATCCGGAGTTCGCGCCATTTGAATATCTGGAAGGCGGTAAATACAGTGGTATGGCATCGGATTACATTGCGCTGCTGAATCAACGCTTAAATCTGAATATGCAGGTGGTGCCCAACCTCACGTGGGATGCGGTGATAAAGCGTGCGGAGCGTGGTGAAATCGACGTGCTGCCGGCGGTGGGTAAAACCATGCAGCGACAGCAATACCTCGCTTACACCGAGCCATATTTACAGTTTCACCGGGTAATCATCACTCGTAGCGACATGCCGTTTATTCTGAGTTTGGATGATGTTGCTGAGCTGCGCGTTGGTGTACAGGTAAATAGCTCGCATCACGGCTATCTCAAAGAAAATTCCAGTATTAAACCCATAACATTTGCGACGCTCGAAGAATCACTCATGGCGCTATCAGGTGGTAAAATCGATGCGTTTGTTGGCAATGTGGCTTCGTCTACTTTTTGGATTCGCAAATTGAATTTAACCAATTTAAAAGTGGCCGCGCCGGTATCGCAAGAAGTTCAGAACCTGCATTTTGCAGTTCGTAAAGACTGGCCCGAGCTGGTGTCCATTCTACAAAAAGGCCTGGATAGCATTAGCCCTGCGCAGCGCAATAAAATTTCCGATAAATGGATCTATGTAAAATACGAACCCACTTTAAATTACCGTTTGTTACTGCAAATCGTTGCAGTATTCAGTTTATTGCTTGCCGGGATTGTTCTGTGGAACGTAGTGCTCAACCGCAAAGTGCACAAACACGCGCAGCAATTGTTGCATTATGCACACTATGATGCCCTCACCGGCTTACCCAATCGGTTTTTGATTCAGGACAGACTCAGCCAGATTATTCAGGAGGCCCAACGCGCAAACACCAGGCTGGCGATGATCTCCATCGATATTGACGATTTTAAAAAAATTAATGAGACCTTTGGCCATGAAACCGGCGATAAAGCCCTGGTTGCTGTGGCCAATCATCTTCAGGAAAAAATCGCGGTAAACATAGAATTGGGACGTTTGGGAGGCGATCAGTTTCTGGCAATTGTTAGCGAGTTAAAAGAATCCACCGATGCTGCAATTATTGTTCAAAATCTGCTGCAGAGTTTCGAGGCTCCGCTGCGTATTGATGACGCAGCCATAAATATACGTGTGAGCATTGGTATAGCTATTTATCCTGAAGATGGAGCAGATGCAGAACAACTTATTAAAAGTGCCGACACTGCTACCCATCACTCAAAAACCCAAGGGCAGGGGTCTTACGCGTTTTTTATGGAAAAACTTCAGAAACGCGCCGCGCGCACCTTAAAGCTTGAAGAAAATATGCGACTCGGTTTAAAGCGCAGCGAGTTTTTCGTGGTGTATCAACCCAAGGTGGCCACCGAGAGTCGCGAAATTATCGGTTTTGAAGCCCTGCTGCGCTGGCGCAATCCAGAACTGGGTGATGTGGCCCCGGACGAATTTATTCCCGTTGCAGAGAAAAACGGGCTTATAGAGCCCCTGGGTTTTTTTGTATTACAAACCGCTTTGGCAACGCTGGCAGATATCAACTCGGTATCACATAAGCCGCTGAGCATGGCCGTTAATTTTTCGCCGCGTCAGTTTCGCTCCAGAAATTTAATCCACCAGATTTTAACCGCAGTGGAAAGTGCCGGTGTGGCACCGCACTGTCTCGAGTTGGAAATTACCGAAGGCGTGTTAATCAGCGGCTATGGCAATGTAGAAGATATTCTACGAAGTTTAAAACGCGGCGGCGTAACGCTGGCGATGGACGATTTTGGAACCGGTTATTCGTCACTCAGCTATTTGCGCCGTTACACCTTTGATGTGTTAAAAATAGATCGCGAATTTATTGCTGAGTTGGCAAGCAAAAAAGCGGATCGTCAGTTGGTGGCGGCAACCATTGCCATGGCTCATAATCTCGGCTTGCAGGTAGTTGCCGAGGGTGTGGAAACCGAAGCACAATTTTTAATTTTAAAAGAACTTGCCTGCGACTTAATACAAGGGTGGTATGTCGGTCGCCCGACGTCCATTGACAATCTCGCCATGACCCTACAAAACAAGTGGGAAAACGAGAATTACCAGTATTCACCCTAGTACCTTAAATACCTTCCCGAATACCTATTTAAAAGCGGTGATTTCGCGGTGATAAAACTGTCTTAGTTGTAATCTTTTGTTAATTTGCTTTTTTTCAGTCATTTGTATGATTGCCTGTTGTCAGGCTTTTCGCATACAGTTGCGGGGTACAGCCAATATGCTCAGAAATGCCATTATAAAAATTTAAGTGACAGACCCCCTCGAGCAGCGAAGGGGCAAAAGGACTGTGCATTTTATGGACAAACTCAGGGAGTTTAATTGTAATGACTGTAATTCAATCCTTTTCACTGTGTGTTTTAAAAAACTTTTCTTTCGCTAAAATCGGTTCAAGCCCCAAATTTATTTACTTACTAATCTGTATGCTGGCGCTAAGTGCGTGTGGTGGTGGTGATTCATCGGGCAGCAATGACCCTGGCTCCAATTCCAGCAGTTCCTCAAGTAGTAGTTCTTCCAGTAGTAGTTCCTCGTCCAGCTCTTCAAGCAGCAGCGGTAGTGCACCCGCAACTACGATCGCTGTGACGGGAACCATTGTGCTACCAGACGGCGAAACGCCGGTAAACAACGCTACCGTGTATATTGCCGGGAGCAGTCCGGCACCCGTTCAGATGCAGAAACTAGCGATGCCCGATTGCGCTGAACCCCCGGTAAGTTACCTGGTAAGTGTGTGTAGTGATGCCCAAGGCAACTTTACGCTGGCCGGTTTAGCGCCGGATCAGTACGAAGTGTTTGTGATACGTGGAGCCTTCACCACCTCGTTTATGGTTGATGCGCTAAATTCCCAAGGCGATGTCGCACTTGGCTCTGTGAGCCTTGTGGCAGCCTCAGGAGCACCGGCTGCAAATATGGCTCTGGTGACCGGTGATTACGATTACATGGAAAATGTACTGGCCAAATCCGGTTTCGGTGACGTCGATAGCAGCGGTGTACTGGAATTCGGAACCGAAACGTTTGATATTTACGACGGTAATGACTCTCTCGATGATTTGGACTATCCAAATTTTACGGAATTATTTGAAATCGATACGAGTACCGGCGAGGCGGTTATTTATTACTACGACATCGTATTTATAAATTGTGGAACACAAGATTATGACGAGTCGGCAGATGGCTACCTTGCGCCGGATGATCCTGCGGTTGTGACTATCCTTCGCGATTATGTTGAGCGCGGTGGGCGACTCTATGCAACCGATTTGTCCTACGATTTTATCGAGCAGCCGTTCCCCGAATATTTTGATTTTTATGGCGACGATGAAGCCGGTATAGAACCGGAACTTCTCAATCAAGCTGAAGTGGGGCTTACCGATATTATTGTGCCAAATGCCCAAATTAACGATACCGGTTTAAGTGACTTTCTCGAAAACTCGACCTGTAGTTTTGGCGACAGCGATACTAATGATTGCCTGAATGAAGACGGCAGCCTTTACATTGAAGGTTTTCTAGCGGGTTGGGCGGTATTCCACGGCGCTCACGAATCTGCGCAAGGGGTAGTTTTATACACCGAAGGCGAAGTGGTCACGTACGACGACCAAACCTTTGTTAAACCGCTGACAGCCTCTGCAGAAGTGGGTGACGGGATGATCTTTTACTCGTCCTATCACAGTGAACAAAATGGCAGCGTGGGATTTCTACCGCAAGAGCGGGTTATGCAATATTTAATCTTTGAATAAATATCGGCATTAAAAAACCTAAAAAGCCCTCTAATAGAGGGCTTTTTTTATCTGCGCTATTTTTGAGTGCTAGTTATTAGTTTGGAATTTCCCGCTAATAATATTAGATTCCAATTCATCTAACATTTCGTGCACGGTTGGTTCCAGTAAGGTCTTGAGCATATCGTAGTGCTTAAATACCCAGACACGGGCACGAATGCGATCGACATTGCGAAGATTTTCTTTATTATTGATCGCTGCCCAGAAGCTGCTGTTGCTAAAGTCAATTTGCTGCGCAACATTTGCATTCAGCGGAGCCAGAGTGATGATACCAGCACCGGCGTCGATAGCCTGTTGGTAAGGTGCTGAAGCCTTTAACAATTCAAAATTATTGCCGCGACCTTCGTTTAATACCAGCACCAAATTAATGTTGGTGTCTTTTAAGCGTTTGAGTTGTTGCTCCAGTAAATTTGCGCAATCGGCGCTATCGTCCATCACCTGCCACAAGTGAGTACTAAAACCCAGCTCGGCCATCAATTCAACCAGCTCACAATCTTCCATCCAACGCCACAGATGCGACCAGGTTTGCGCGGCCAAATCCACAATAATATCGTGGTTGGGTTGGTCTTCGGCCTGTGCAACGATTTCATCGAGGCTGGCAAGATCATTCACATTAATTGCTTTGGTGAAATCGCCATAAAATCGGGAGAAAGTCGGGTGAGATTCATCGGTATCGAAACCGGCGAAGTCTAATTTATTGTCGATATGGTATTGCGCCAACAGACGTGACGTAAACGACTTACCAACACCCCCTTTTTCACCACCAATAAAATGCAATTTAGCCATGAGGTACTCCTTATATTTTTGCTGGATATGCGGGCTTTTAAAACGGCGGGCAGTATACTGGTTTGTAGGGGGCTTATGTTTGATTTTCATAGGTGGATCGGGAATTTTGGCGTCGCATGCGACGGGGGGATTTGCTGTCCGTTTTGGATGTGGTGTTTTGGTGCAAAATGGTGCAATTGGGGGCGTTTTTTTGAGTTTTTCTTTTGGCTTTGATGTGTAATTTGAGTTGTTGGAGCGCTTTCCCACAAAGGGAGAACTCTTTGGGCTACTCGACAAGTATCGATTCTGCAGCGCTTCCCAGCGGGGGGGCACTTTTCTTGTGGCAAGACGAAAGAAAGGTAATCCGCCGCTGGGGAAGCGTTCCCAAAAATGAATTTACACTATAGGGTAAAATTTCACGCTTCCATATGGTAAGCGCCACCCAAAACCAAATCTAAGAAAATGCCCAAACAAAACACTAAAACACTACTCAAAAATATTCATCGGCACCCCCGCGCCAGAATTAACCTCCCCCCAATTAAATCCAACCGCCTTAACCGCAGTAGCCGCAATCTGATTACTACTTAAACACACACTACTCTTAAAAGTCCCGCGTTTAACATCCGGCCCAATGGCCGCAAACCAAACATCATCCGAACCCACGATGCCTTCTTTAAATTTTGCCAGGGATTTCATGTAACCTTTCATGGCTTCTTTGCTGGCGTGGTGTTGCCAGTCTTCCGGGGTGCTGCCGCGGCCGTGATCGGTGGTGATGATGAGGGTGGTGTTATCGCGATATTGGCGCATGCTTTGTAAGGTGTTCCAAATGTCTGCAATAAACTGATCGGTGCGATGCGCCGCGAAAATATATTGATCGTAGTGGCCATCGTGCGCAAAATCGTCGGTTTCGCCGTAGCTGATGTAAAGTGCGCGGGGCTTGCGTTTTTTCAGTGTTTCCACGGCGTAGTGGTGAGTAAACGCGTCGAGGCGTACGGTTTTCCAGGGGCTCGGAACTTCCGGTTGCAGAGTATTCAGGGTTTTTTCCATATCGCTGAGGCGCGGAAAGTTGGCGGTGCGAAAGCCGGCATTTACTGGAAGACGACTGCGTTTTTCATTCAATATGAAGGGAAATACATCCCACGAGGCAAACGCATACACTTTATTTCTAAAATTTTTTTTTGAATTTAACCACTCCAGATAGGAAACATTGGGGTTTTCTATTTTGCCGTTGGTATCAATTTTTGGGTCTGCTTTTCCGGTAAGAATTTCGTTGTAACCGGGGTATGAAAAATACCAGGGATTGCTGAGTTTCATGCATTGCTCGGCGCTTTTATTGCCGTATAGCACACCCTGTCGTGCCAGGGTCTCGTGAAAAAAGGGTAAGAGTTTTTTAGCTGAATTTGTGCCGCTGAACTGTTCGATAATATCGTCGCTGCGTTCGGCGAATTTTTCGTTTTTGGCGAGTGTCATATCCAGGCCGTGAAATACTTCCTGCCAGCGCAAGCCGTCGATGGTAATGAGAACGATATTGTCACTGGCGTGAACATAACAATTGCACAGTAAGCCTATTAGGCAGTAAAAAATTTTTTTCATTGTGTGTTTCCCCTAAACAAAAAGAGCGCACCCGTTGCCGGGCGCGCTCTAAGATTACGACATGTAAAACTTCACAAAACTAATCTTGGCGTATTACTAGCCTTAGAAATCAACAACCAGATTAACCGCTGCAGTGCGACCTGATCCAATCCAGCCACCCCAACCACCGGCAACACCGCCGATGTAATCTTCATCCAACAGGTTGTTGATAGTCATGCGAATTTCAAAACCTTTGAGCACATCGCCAGGCATTTCGCCTTTCACTGCGGCGTACACATCAGCAACGTTGTAGGCGTCGATGCGGTCGGTGTTCATTGGGTCCATCCAGCGTGGGCCAACGTATTTATTGGAAATGCCTGCTGCGTAGATGTCTTTGCTCCAGTCCAGCGAGAGCACAAACATGTCTTCGGCGGAACCAAACACGGTTTTACCCTCGGGGATCAAGTCTGCACCGTCGAAGAAACCGTCTTTGTAGGTGGAATCATTCAGAGTGTATGAGGCATATACGCTGAAGTTGTCTGAAAGGTTGACAGTTGCACTGGCTTCAATACCTTTGGATTCGATACCGCCCACATTCAAGTAGCTGCCGTCGATAGCGCCGATATAGTCGATGCCCGCCGTGGAACCCTCGGGGATGTAGGTAATGCGGTTTTCAAAATTGATGGTGTAATAGGTAAGCGTTGCCAAAAAGCGGTCGCTGTTATAGCGCAGGCCGACATCAATATTTTCGGCTGTTTCGGGCTTGATACCTTTAAGCGCCTCTGGGTCTTCTTCCAGATTGGCGGCTTCCAGAACCACGTCTTTAATGGCGGCGTAGTTTTCGGCATAACCGGCAAAGCCTTCGAAGTTATTGGTAAACTGCAAAAGGATACCGGCGTGTGGAAGTACGTCTGAATCGGAGTTTACAGAGGTATTACCGGTGCCGAAGTTATCCTGTCGCTTGGTTTCCACATACCACTGCTTGCCACCAAGGCTAAGGGTTACCATACCCATCATCAGGCTGTCTTCGATGTAGTACATCAAGGTTTCCTGCGGGTATTCGCGGTCGTACTGCACCCAGTACGGAGTGTCGTCGTAATGGTAAGCGGTGCGGGAATCGATTACTTTATGCCAGTTACGGGATTCTACGCGGGTGCGGTCTTCATACCACATACCGCCACGCAGAGTGTTTTCACCGAAACCCAGGTTGGCTTTCCAGGCGGCGTCGGCGGTTAAACCGTAGCGATCCTTGCCATAGTGGGTATGACGGTAGGAGCCAACGGGCACCGCGTCACGGGGGAAACAGGCGGGGTCTACCGCGAGACTTCCAGGTGAATCATTGCTGGTACCGCCATACGGGAAGGTCAGCGATGAACAATCTGAATCGGGCGTTAAACGCACACCGTCGCGGTCAACATAGGTGAAAGTGCCCGATGCCGAACCACCGTAAACAGTTACTGATGGATCAGACAACTCAGACTCGGGGTTTCCGGCACCATCGTCGGTCACATCGGCAATGTATTGTGGCAACCAGTCACCACGACCTTTGTTATGGTGGTAATAGCCGGCAACATTGAATTTTACAGAATCCAGATCCCAGTCTAATTTCACATAACCCAGAGTGTTTTCACGCAAGGTGGACCAACCGCGGCGATACATTTGGTCGACCATGGGTATGCCAGTCCAGTCACCGGTCAGGCGATCCCAATCGGGGTTTTGATCGAATTCGGCGAGGCTTACGCGCTGATAGTTGTCTTCGTGGATATCGTCGTACGACAGGTAACCGGTAACGCTCATGACGTCACCCTGGTTCAACACTTTAATCGCGTAGTGATTGCGATTGGATTCGCCAGACTGATCGATCCAGGCATTGTTTGAGCCGGTAGACATGCTGACGTACGCTTTGGTGTTGCCCAGGAACGTGCCTGTGTCGTAACGCACATAAAATTTCTTGGCTTGATAATCACCCTGGCTCACACTGAAACGCATACGCGCTTCGTCCAGTGGGTTTTGCGTAACGAAATTCAAGGTTCCGCCCAGAGCTTCGTGTGAGCGCGATGCGATATCGGCGGTGCCCTGCGATACCTCAACGGTCTGCAGGTTTTCGGTATCGATAAAGCGGTTGGCTTTCGAGCCGCCACCGTAGTTTGAATCGCCGTTGGGTATACCGTCTACGGTCATACCAATTTGTTGTTCATCCAGGCTCACCTGGAAACCGCGAATGGAAATGGTGGTGGACCAGTCATCAGAACCGAAGGTGTCGCCTTCGTTGATAAGCACACCGGGAATATTGTCGATTACCGAGAGCACGCTGGTCATGGTAGTTTGTTGTGCGATCATGTTGTCGGTAACAACGTTGTTGGCGAAGGTGGTTTGCTCTTTAGCCAATACCACCATTTCTTCCAGCATCTGACTTTCCTGATTATTAGTTAGCTCTTCCTGAGCAAAGGCGGATGTGGAAAGTGCGCAGGCAATTGCGACGCAGAGATGCTTTTTTTGGAACATAAATTACCCCCAAGGACTGTTGTGTGGGGGCGATTGTCGGGGGCAATTGTTAAAGATTTTTTTAGGTTTAAAGTCAGTTGTGCATTGCAAAAAATAATTCAAACAGGCTTCAAAAAAAATTCAACAAATCGACCTGGAAATGCAAAAAACCGCTTTAAATACCTGTAGTGTGGCGGTTGCACAAGGTCGAGCTCACGCTTCAGCCACTAACGGCATAGTCGTTTAATGTGAAACTTTTGTGATGAATCGATCGGTATTACATGCACAATAAAGTACCAATTATCAGGGAGTCCACCATGCGAATACTGTTATTAAGCATTATTGTGGTTTGTTTCTCGGGAATAAGTGCGTTCACCCTTGCCGCCGACCCGCCCATCTATTCACATCCCACCAAGGGTGCTGTAAAAGGCGCTGACGTTGTCGCCTACTTTAGTTTGAACCCTGGCGACAAGGCAGTAATGGGCAGTGACGAATTCACCTATAAATGGAATGGAGCCTTGTGGAAATTTTCCAGCGCAGAAAATCGCGATAAGTTTATCGCCAAGCCTGAAAAATACGCACCACAATATGGCGGCTACTGTGCATTTTCTGTTGCCCACGGTTTTACCACGTCGATTCGTCCAGATAGTTGGAAAATCGTGGATGGAAAGTTGTATTTGAATTACAGCCGCATTTCTTTCTTCCGTTGGAATCGGGATATGGAAAATAAAATTAAAGAAGCCGACGACAATTGGCCGGCCGTGTTATTGGTGTGCGAAGAGCGCGGCAACTGCAAGTACACTAACAGTTAGCACCCTAGTCATTATGAGCCAGGCGCGCTGATTCGCTCTCTGTTTGCAGGTGGAAGCGAATGCTCTCCGCGATTACGGGCTTCCAGTCGCGCCATAAATGCTCGCCATGATACGCTTGCGCCTTGTGAGTACGATGGTATTTCAGCAAATGCGCGTGAAATCGTTGATTCGAAGCAATAACATCTGAATCCTCTTGATCCCCCCAGGACAGCATCAAGCGAATATCCGCCATCTCCGGTTTTTCCACCCAGTTGATGTAAGGGTCTAGATCCTTTGGCAGATGGCTGCCATTGATATCGCCCCAGATACGGTTTATCGGCAGCATTAATTTCATGATGGCCATTTTTATTGAGCTGCTGTTGCGAGCTTCGTCACGGGAAATAATACGGCCACTAATGGCCGCGACACTCGAAAAGGTCTCCGGTTCGTAATAGGCAAAGCGAATCGCGCCATGGGCACCCATGGACATGCCGGTCACAAAACAATGCTGTGGACAAGGCAGGGTGTTGTAGTTGGAAGCAACCACAGGCATTAAATCCTTCACCACCCAATCGCGATAGTTGCGTGTGCCATCGTACCAGTTTTCCCAGAAACCGAGATCGCCATTGGGGTTGACGATAACCACGCGGGATAGTTCTCCGGCTAAAATTTGCGTATCCAAGAATTCACCCACTTGATGGTGGTCGAAGGTGCGGTGGTCGTCGCTGGCGCCGTGCAATAACACGAGCAAGGGGAGTTGTTCCTGCTCAGTCCAGCCTGGAGGTGTGTAAACGGAGTACTCCATGTTCTTGCTCATTGCTGGACTGTATAGCGTCTTGTAATGGCTTGTCAGAGCGGTCCGTGGGGCCATGCTGCATCCAGCAAGCCATGCCATTAGGATCGTGGTAGCAATCATCGAAAGACAGCGCATCGCATAATCTCCGTTGTGTCAACGATAAGTCGTGTACGCCCGTTAACTGGTTTGGGATGACCAAACTGCACAAAATATAAACTAATGCACCAAGATTTCGGACATTTATACCATCCTTTTTTCGTATTTTATAAATTTATGGCGTGTAAATTACTATCTTGGATGCAGCGCCTCTAAATCAGTTTTATGATTGCTGTCACTTACTAAAAGTGAACTACGTCACGGAAACTTGGAGGCGACCATGAACACCAATCATTCATTAGAGCAAGATGCCCGCTCACTACTCTCTTTCAATGTTGAACCTTTGTTCGCCTTGGTGATTCCTGTTATTTTTGGCGCTGCCTACTTGCAAATGGTCGCCTTAAAGATTATTTGAAGAATACAGCCTTTTTGCTGTAACGCTCCGCACGCAGAGCGGTAGAGCAAAACCCCGGAACGGGCCGCCACTTTATCGAGTGGCGGCCCGTTTTACGTATATTCGCTCCATAACCTCGGTTTTGGGGTCCTAGAGCTTTAATAGATACTGAAAAAATGTGATAAAATCTATATTTATCAAATAGATACAGCTTTTTTCTATAAACTACGTGAAATATCTTTCGTAAGTGGCTATTATTCACCCCATAACAAACAATATTTGATCATTCGTAACCAATTTTGGGGGTAACGATGAAAACGTTAGATGGCGCGAAAAAAACAAACCGTTCTTTACTGTTCTTCAACCTGGAACCGGTGTTTGCATTGGTGATTCCTGTTATTTTTGGGGCTACCTATCTGCAAATGGCGGCGTTGCAAATTATTTAAGCTGTTTTACAGTCTCAATAGCTTAATCAGCAAAATACCTAAGGGGCTCCCAAGAATACCGGGGCTCCCTTATCCTGATTGAAAAGCCAAACCACAGTAGGTTTTGCGGCCACTGCCTCACCTGTGTATCGCCTGGATTGGCTGGACCAGCATTTATTCGTCACAAAAGGCAGATCGGCATGTTTGATAACTATCAACATGTCATCCGCTCATCCTAATTACCCTGTACTTCCCTTTCCAACAATCCACACGTATCGATAAAGGAGAAATCGTCGTCGTGAAAACTTTAAATGTTACCTTTTTTACTCTATTGCTCTGTGTTATTTCTGCTGCCAGTCATGCCGGGCAGTGGCATTTCGGTTTTGGCCCGAGTTATTTAAGCGGTGTTAAAGATGTATTAGATACTTACGAGAATAATTTGTACGCCGAGAGTGATTCCGTTTCCTTTCCCATCGGGGTAGCCTTCGATGCAAATTACGAAATGGCATCGGGTTTTCGAGTGGGTTTTGGTGCAGGTCCTGCATTTTATATGTTACTTGAAGTTGATAATGGCTCGTCTACAGAAGAGTATGATCACTTCGAGCTCGCGTTCAATGGCAATATCGGCTACGTGTTTGTTCCGGGGAGTTCAGTGTCTCCATATGTGAAAGCGGGGATAGTGGAGCACGCGGTTTCGGGTGAGTTTGTGGTATCGAATAACCCAGGATTTTTAGGTGCGGTGGGCATAAATTTCGCGCGCACCAGTTTTGTAAGCTACGCGGTAGAATTGGCTTACGACGGGTCCGAAATTGTGTTGGAGGATTATTCCAATTTTTCATATCGGGAAAAAACTCTGAATTCATATGGCACCACGCTGAGCTTTTATGTCTATTTTTAAAGCCTTGGTGTTGACCAAATGTGACAGAACAATCTCTGTGAGACAGAAGCACCGGCGCTTTGCCAGTGTTTCCCGTTTAAATCTGAATGCTGCGTTGCAAAACCAGCAATTTTAAATATAAAGTTAATTCGTTAATTAATACATTGTGCAACGAGTTAAATACACTTCTACTGCTGGAGATCCTAAAAGCGACTATCCATTAATAAAATTTGACCTAAATCCAATTAATTGGCACCTAAATATTAGCGCGTCAAAAGCTTTTCCGGTTAGATTCTGCGGCAGGTTGGGTGATGCTGATGCAACCGCTTATAACAATAATAAATAATGCTTAAAGTTTAGCGTTATCCAACCACACGGCCCACAAGCCATCGAGCGATTAAAACAATAATTATACGCTCGCTTAAATACCCACTAAGAATCATTTGTGCCCGGTACAAAGGGAGGCCCCGCCTCGCTTCTGTACGCCGTCGCGTGCAAAAAATAATAACAACCTGCCAATGGAGCACAGGCTACCTGTGACGACTAGCTATGAAAACATTAACACACCCAATCATTTATTTATTCTTAATCATCACATCTCCGATACTTACAGCTGCGACAGCTATCGAAAATCGCACGGCGAATGTGCCGCAGAGTCACCCTTTCGCACCCCACAATGCAACCACAACAACCGGGCGAAGCGTGGATCACAATCAATTCCAAAATGCAGAGGTGTGCGGATCATGCCACACTGAAATTTATAAGGAATGGCGTCAGTCTATTATGTCACGCTCCTGGGATGACCCCATCTATCGCGCCCTGCTACGCAAAGCCAGCATTGCGACTGAGGGTGCCGTCGATAATTTTTGTACGGGGTGCCATTCACCTCTGGGCTTGTTGGCCGGTCGCATTGACTCCAGCGTTAACCGCGCCTTACCAGGCAGTGAGCAAGATAGGCATCTACCGGGTATCGATTGCGAGGCTTGTCATAACATGCAAGACATACAAGGCCTGGAAAATGGCGCATACGTACTCAACGGGCAGATTGCCGATACACCTGTGAAATTCGGCCCGCGTCACGATGCCGTATCGCCATTTCATAATACGGAATTTTCAGAATTACATACCGAATCTGAATTTTGCGGCTCATGTCATAATGTCACACACCCCTTCAACGAAGTGCCTATAGAACGTACCTACGACGAGTGGTACGAAAGCAGCTATCGCACTGCGGGAGTTCAATGCCAGAACTGTCACATGAAAGGGGTAGAGGGTAAAGCTGCGGTAATGGGACCCGACCGGCAAGATCGGGCCAGTCATCACTTCGCCTCCGCCAACACCACGGTTATGAGCCATTTTGGCGATACCGATAATGTTGAGCGCGCGCGCAGGCTGTTGGCTTCAGCGGCGCAAATTTCGTTAATCACAAAACCTGAGTCGGTAATGCCGGGTGAATTGGCGACGATCGCGTTTAAGGTACAAAACACTGGCGCAGGGCACAAATTGCCAACAGGCTTTCCGGAAGGGCGGGAAGTTTGGCTGGATGTCACCGTTAGCGACGCCAATGGCAAACGCGTGTTCAGCTCCGGAAAAATTAAAAATGGTAAAACCGAACCCGGTACGCATAACTTTAAAGTTCACTTGGGCGATGAAAACGGTAACGAAGTGGACGTTGAGGTATGGAATGTCACGCGTATACTTTCTGATAATCGCTTGTTGCCAAATGGGAGTGCTGACGTCAGTTACGATTTTGTTGTTCCCGATTGGGCATCTGCGCCTCTGCAAGTGAATGCGAAGCTGCAATACTGGCCATTCTCGCAAGCTGTCGTCGATTATCTGTTGGGGGAGAATCGCTTGCAGGTGCAAATCGAAACGCTGGCGACCACCCTCGCAAGTATCGATATTGCAGGCGAACCGCTGCCCCAACCTGTCGCGCTGTTAAGTAAATAGGCACTGTTGTAACTGCGATAGTCGCAGCTGAAGCTGCGGCTATTTGGCAACCATTCGGGCTTAGTAAGGTATAAAGTGTCTAAATATATTGTGACACCGAGTGTGAAAACCTGTCCGTAACATTTCTACTGTTACACTGAGCGGCGATAAAGATCTTGCAATGTTGTCGTTGCTCTGTAAAAGGATAAAAAATGTCTATTCTACAAAAATATTGCCTTCCGGTATTGCTCTTTGTACTCGCTGGGTGTACTTCGCAAACGCCAAAGCTACCTGACGCTGCTGTAAAACCAGTCGTTACTCTAGATTCTAGTGAGATATTCAATCTCCATTCTGAAATAGTTAACGAAGACTACCGAATACAAGTACGCCTGCCTGCAAGCTACAGCTCCAATACCACCAAGCAATACCCCATTATTATTAAAGTCGACGGCCAGTGGGATTTTCTATTGGCCACCAGTGCTTATAACTGTATTTATTTTGACGGCCAGATGCCGGAAACCCTATTTATTGGTATCGACTGGGCGAATTATGAAGGCAATATCCACCAAATTCGTTCTCGTGATCTATTGCCTAGCCCGGTTTCCTATTTCGAAGGGAGTGGCAATGCCAAAAAATTCATCGAGGTATTACAGCGGGATATTCTTCCACAACTGGCACAGCGCTATCGTCTTAACGGTCAGAATTATCTTTTGGGGGGATCATGGGGTGCAGTATTTACAACCTATGCATTGTTGCAAAGTCCGGAATTATTTGATGGCGCAATTGCCATTGGTGGCGGTTATGAACCCTTCGAAGCCGCATTTGATACAGTGATCGACCAGTTTACTGTTAATCCTGACTTGAGGGATAAGCGCCTGTATTTAGGTATAGGTCGTTATGACGAAGTGGCACCCAGTGTACTTCGTTTGGCAGATAAAATTGAAAGTGCAAAATTATCCGGTTTGCAGGTAAAACTAAATTATCTGGAAGGTTTCGGTCACTCGGGTATGAATATACCGGGTTATGCGGGTGGCTATCAGTTCCTCTTTCAGCGCCCGGTTGTAACTGTAACAAAGCAAGTGTTAAAACACTACAGAGGTACCTATAAAATCAAAGGGGAGGGCGACGATAAGTTGCTTATCTCTGTGGTAGATGGTGCTTTGGTGGCGCGACCACAAGAGGGGGAACCGCTTACATTGCAAGCCAAATCGCAAACGGAATTTTATCACCCCGGCTCATTTTACAATGCAATTTTCGCAGGAAATAATGTAACCATAGAAACATTTTTTGGTGTTACCGAATTTGAAAAAATTAGCCGTTAAAGACCTGTTGAAATGGTTTGGGAAGCTTCCAGTTTAAGGGCTGTAGCGTGCTACAGCCCTTAAACTAATTAAAAAATATTTTGTAAGCAAGAGTTAACTCTCTTATTACCTAAAACGCCTACCTGACAGATAGTTAGTAATTTTAAGCTTTAGTTTCTATAGTGAGTGAATACAATTTATAGTGACCGGTAGTTGATGTAAGAACGAGAAAAATTAAATAGCATATTCTATTTATTGCTGTAACCGCCACCGCTGCCATTAAGGTGCGATACAAATTGCAAGCCCGGGTTATCAGATTGGGGGGGAGTCATTGATTTAGATGGTAAATATCTGATAGAAAACAAATTTAGCACCTGATTTTCATCCACTGGTATTTCAATAAGAATAAGCTGGTGATGTCCATCAAGGGTGTAAAAGTTTGTACAAATATTGTCCGCAGTACAGCTGCTATTTGCTTCGTCAAATTCTAGAGAGTATGAGGTATCTGATCTACCTCGACGACTTTGTTTTAAATGTCCTTTGCCCCGGGTACCCTGAGTTTCTTTAAAAATTAATTTATCATTTTTTTTAAAAAAACCGTCGGATTCAGCCCATGCGACAGTTATATCTGAAACTTTAAATTTAGATCTTCTAACAAGCCTTTGCTCTGTATCTGATGCCGATTTACTTTGAGTCGCGGTAGCCGATGCTTTGTTTGTTTCGCTTGAATTTGCCGCAACATAAATTTTACGATTGCCATTAAGTGCTTTATAAAATTCAATATGGGCGATATGGGAAGTATCTAAGGTTTCCTGCTGATAAGTTACGCTACTTTGATTATTTTGGGATGATAAATCGTAGGCAGCGAACAGCAAATCGGTAGTTATAGCGTCCATAGTAATTACCTTTATTTTGAAATAGTTTACACAGTGAAAGTACTAGCCCTTATAAAAAACTACAGGTTGGAAACAATAATTATGCCAATTTTGTTTAGGCTGGCTGATAAGCAAAACCGCGATCGCATGGATTGCGCCAAGTGCTAAAGTAAGCGATACAGATAATGGGTGTTGAAACCCACTTAATTATCTCACTAATCTACAATTATCGACGACTGATAGGTAGGTTTGGTTCGTTTAGCTAATCTACCGCCAGGAATTTCGCTTACCGTAGAACCCAAAACCCGCCCAATAGTAGGGGTGACTCCATTTTGGAATACGAGCTACGGCGAGCTGTGCTGCTCTTAGAGCCGATGCGCTTGATTTGTTGTCGCGCAGCAGGGCTGTATAAAACTGTTCCATGAGAAACGCCGACGAATCATCGGCAACTGGCCACAGGGTGGCCACCACACGCCTACTACCTGCGTCAAAAAAAGCACGCGATAGACCCATAGGGCCCTCGCCGAGTATTTCTTTGCCTGCTGTGGTTTCACATGCACTGAGTACCACTAAATCGGCGTCAATGCGGAGCTGGGATATTTCCTGCGATGTGAGTTTGTTCGAATTTCCGACATTCGATTGTGCAAGCGCGAGATAGGTGAGTGCAGGATTGCGCCAATTTACCTGTGCATGAGTTGCAAAATGCAGCACACTGAACTTTCTAAGATCATGCGAGAGCAGTTCGCTACGGCTGGCATTTTCTCCCTCTAGCCGTAGCTTTTCAGAATCTTGAGGCCAGAGAGACTCAATGGCTGCGAGCTCTTTTGCGGTACCTGGCAATTGCGGTAAAGCTTTGTCACGCTGTTGTTGTATATCCCTATTCACAAACGTCGGATCGCCCACAAGCAACAACTGTGAGGTATTGTTCCTCGTTTTTGTGTTGTCCTGTAGCCAATAGTCGCTTGCTAATGAAAGACTGTAGGATATGGTGTGAGTGAGTAGCAGCGGTTGCTGCGTTTTGGGATTGTACAGCGCAGCGAAGGGTACGCGGTGAAGCGGTCCATCCGGAATAATAACTAAGTGTCGAAATTGGTCGAGGTCAGCGATTTTACCCAACAGTTTTTGACTTAGCGCCATTTGGGCATTAAATAAGGCTTTCTGATTGGCAGCGCTAAATACGGACATGCTTGGTTCTAGTGCTGCCTGCAAAGAATTCTCAACAAGCTCCTGAAGTAGCTTATTTTCCGGCAATTTTATAAGATTGATCGTGCTGTTAGATATCCACCACACTAGCGAATCTTGCTCGTCAATAAAAAAATAAAGTACGGCCGTATCATTGGGTAGTGCTTTAATATAATCTTGAAGTTGTGTGAAATTTAACGAAGCGCCAGTTTTATTGGGTTGTGTATTGAAGGCTTGAATTTGCTGAAGTGTTTCTTCAACGAGTTGTTGTATATTATTTTTGTCTGAAAGCGAACCGGCCGTAGCTGCTGGATGGCTCGCGTACTGGCGGCGCAAGGAATCGTATAAGGTTCTTGCTTTAAATGTTTCCGCAACATGTAGTGCTTTCAGATGGTTGTTGGCGTTACTAATATTGTCCGCCAAGGTAATGCGCATCTTAAGTGCGTAAAGGCTTCTCTGCAATGCGAAAAACTCGCGGCGCAAATTATCTTGCTGCAAGCTCCATCGCAAATTTTCAATCTGAGCGATCGCGCTATTTGCATGTTCCGTACTGAGGGCTATATTGCCAAGTGCGAATGCAGCCTGTGCGGCTTGGTAACTCGATTGGGCAAGGGTTAATTGATCCCTGTTATCTTTCGACAGAGTTATCGCTTGTAATGCCGTTTGTAATGCCTGTTCATTGTCATTAAGTCTCAAATATAAATTAGCGAGCTGGCTTAGATTTTCACCCTGCAAGAACCGATCGCTTGTGTTTTTTGATTGATCAATCAACTCAAGCTGCTGCTTCACTGCTTCATAATAATTGGCCTGGTTTAGCTCGGAGTTAATCTGGGCTTGTAATAAACGAAGTTTGAATTTTCCACCTGTAAATTGCTGGTCCTTGTCTTCTGCGAGTTCCCAGTACCTCTTTGCCTGTGGAAAGTTTCCGAGCAAAGAATAAAGTCTTCCCTGATTCAGGTAAACTGTTTTTAAATCTGCTGTTGCGTTAACTTGTTTGTAAAGTTGAGTCGCTTGGTGATAGGTGCGTTCACTCTCTTGCAGCATACCCAATTCCATAAAAATGCGTGCCTTTGCTGCTAAAATGTGGGCTTCCCAATGGCGCCGTGGTGTAGATGTATTTAGTGTTTGCGCATCATTAAGAAGTTCCAATGCATAATAAAACCTGCCCCGCAAGGCACTGTCGATCGCGAGGTGATACAAGCATTGCATAGTCAACATATCGCTACCTGTGAGTAAGCTGTAGCGAAAAGCGAGTGCGTGGTAGCTGGCGGCTTCATCTAACCGGTTACGACTTCGATACGAGAAGCCCAAGGCATTTAGTGTAATGGAAATATAATTTGCTCGTTTTAATTCATAATATAGTTGTAAGGCAATTTTTAAATTTTTTTCAGATTGCTGCGCTCTGTCCATTTTATTGTCGAGCTGGCCAATGGAATAAGCGAGATTGGCATTTAAAAATTGTGCGAGCTCCTTATTTTTGATGTCTGGAAGTTTGGATCTCGCTTTCTTAAAATAAGCTTCGGACGTAGAATAATGTCCTCTATAGAACTCCAAGCTCCCCAAATGAAGCAGTACAAAACCTTGTGTGTAAAAATCACCGGCTTGGAGGGCTGTTTGGAGGAGCGTTTCGAACAATATCTTGGCTGTCGAGTCCTCAGCATCGTTGGCGATTGCATGAGCAATCAGGAATGCGCTATTTAATTGTTCTGTTGTATTCCCAACAGATAACCACAGCTGATTGGTTTCAGCGATATTTGATTGGAGTTGCTGTGCCGATGGGGGCTTATTTGAGTGAATTGCTGCGAGCGTAGTGCGTATAATTTTTTCGATATTGTATCGTTGTTTTGATTTTTGAATTTGAAACTGTGTAATCTCAGGTATGACCACCTGTTGCGAAGCGTTTACATTCCAGGTGGTTGTAACAGCGATGCAATGCGTACATTGCTCCACGGTGATAAAAAGTCTGTGACGTTGGAACAAATCCCTTTGTTCGCTTTTCAAAACCATTTCGCCATAAGCGTTTTCAATGTGAAGACCAAATGTGGTGTTTAACCCTTCAGCCATTACAATTGCGAATTCATCATCTTTAAGAGTGAAGGGCGTGTAGTGCCGGACTAATTCACTGTTGGGTGGATTTAATGTTGCAGCCGCGTTTGCGGGAGTTCTATCGCCGGCATAGACCAGATTGCAATAACAATTAAGCAGCAATAACACTGCTGGTAACAAAAAACAGCGATAGGCAGGGGAATATATACACATAACGGGGTAAGCAGCATGGTGGTAGGCAATTGTGGCATCTCTACTGCCCCAGTACCAGTTTGTTGGAGGGGTTAGCTGGGTGGGTAATTGCAATGTTGACCGCGCTGGTACTTCTAAGGGTATTTTCGGAGGGTCGAATCTGAATGCTCGCAGGGAAAACTTTAAAGTGGCACTCAGATGGCGAAGCTATTTACCGCGTTAATCTCCACATTAAGATTATACGCAAATGATTCTTCAGCCTTTGATTATTGCGACGGAGGAGAAATTTGATAACTATTTTTGAATGAGACAGCCGATTCTCATGTGCTCATGAAGCACCCCTCACACTCTTAAAGTGTGAGGGGTGTTTACAGACATAACTAAAATTTTAGTGGTAATCTGGTCGAATTCGACTGATGCTTTAAATACTATTTTTCTTTGATTCGCAATGGTGGGTCTAGAGTTAAATTTCCAACTTTAATGTCATAATTAAATACGACTTCGCCGTTTTTTTCGTATTCATCCACATATTCTTCTCGAGAAAGTATATCTTTGGGGATTTTCAGTAGCGCTATACCATCATCTCCAGAGCATATATCTATTTTTCCTACTGGAGATTTGTCGTTTTTAAATCTGATTTCAAATTCATACGAACTTGAATAGATAACTTTTTGACCAGGTAATGCAAGTTCACCATTAGAGGTGGTCGCAACGTTACCACTTTCATCGACATAGACCCCCACGAAAACGGTATCTGTACCTGGGTAAGCTTTGGCCTCCGGAAATTTTTCCATCTGGGTGCTGACATCTTCTCCTTTGGTTGAATCAATCTTTTTTTTCTTAGAAAGTAAAAATATCCAAAAAAAAGCAGCAATTATAATGAGTATTAAAATAACATGCAGAGTATCCACAACTTTCTCCTTATAGACGTGTAGCGATTAATAGTTATTGAAAATTGGCAATTTGAGCGACGTAATTTTTATTTCTTATAGATTTTAAGCTTGGGTCTGCGAGTAATAATTCCTCGCTATATCCGTATTCAAGTAAGCGTTTCACACTATCGATTATCGCCGCGTCGTTGTTTTCTGCAATGGCGATTATTAATTTTGAATACTGCGTATCTGATGAGTCGGGTGCCATATTGATGGCAGTTTCTATAACCTTATTAGCTTTATCGAGATTGCCTAATAAAGCATACGCAATAGATAGATATTGATATATCTCTACCTTACCTGGTGTATCTACAAGCGCTTGTTCACCTAGCATAATCGAGCGCTTTATATATCCCTTGGCTGCTGCTGTATTTTTATTTTGTTGCAGCATAAATTTTCCCATATCTAGTAACACAATGAAGTCGTCAGGCTCTAAGCGCAGCGCATATTGATTAAATTTTATAGCTGACTCGATATTCCCCATAAAATAATAAGTGTTGGCTATATTGGAGTAGGTATCTGCGTGGGGTTCTATTTCTGCGGCGCGCTCCAGGTATTTAACGCCTTTATCAAAATTATTTCCAAATATGAAGGCCGTGCCAATGTTATGAAGCGCTGACAAATTGTTTGGAGAGAGGGCAAGAATTTTCTTGTATTGATTAATTGCTTCATTATACTTTCCTGTGCTTAATAGAAAGTAGGCGTAATCATTGATAATTTCCCAATTATCAGAAGCTGTTGATAGTGCCAGTCGATGCAGATTCTCCGCTTCAGTAGCATCGCCTCGCTTAAAGAGTAATTTCGCCAATGAGCTTTCTAAATATGCCGAATCCGGGTTGACGGCAAGTGCATCTCGCAAAAGATTTATGGCGCCATCGAGTTTGCCGATATCCGCCATGAGAAGCGATGTTAGCTCAAGTGTTTTGGGGGCATAGGAATCTATAGATAAAGATTCCCTGCAAGCATCTTCGGCTTTATTGACCCAGGTGGTATCTTTAGTGATTAAATATTTACCGCGGTAGGCTTCACAAATACCAGTAAGAGCAGCTGCGAAATTACTGTCGTGTACTAAAGCGGTGTTAAACATTTGTATTGCATTGTCGTAGTTTTCGTGTGAAACAGACTCTGCGAGAAAGTGTTTACCTTTTAGATAAAAATCATAAGCTGATATGTTGTTAGTTGTGCTCAATGGTGCGGGCCTAAAGTTATCCAGATCGAATTCTTCCGACAGGTATTGCGCAATTTCGCCAACTAAACGATCTTGTAGAATTAGCAGGTCGCGATAACGTCCATCCATTTTTCCGCCTGCAATTTGCACATTATTGTTCTGCCGAAAAATTCTATATTCAATCCGTAAATTATCGCCAATTCTTAAAACGCTCCCTTCAAGAGAAATTGGAGCGTTAAAATTTTCCTTTGCGTCGATGACATATAAATCCCGCATGTCCGCTAATTGTGACCGGACTGCGTCTGTAATTCCCGCAGAAAAGTAATCCGGGGAGCCGTCTGCTATATTTAAGTTTTTAAAATCCGCAATTTCAACGTAATTTGCATCATACCCCGGCACCAACCAACGCGGGATGTAATAAATACCCGCAAAAATGAGTAATAATACCGAAGCGGCGATGGCGTAACGGTAAGCGCCGACTTTTTCGTTAAAGCGACGATTCAGGTAATGGCTGCGTATTCTTACACCAATTCCCAAGGGGCGAATCAGGTATGCGCGGATTTTACTCTGTATATTTTTTAGGGGCTGTACACCGAGTGAGAGTACAGGTTCCTTAATCTCATCTTTTACAGCTTTGTAAACCTGTTCGGAAACACAAATACCATCGGCGACGGCTATGGGTTCCAGGCGCGCAGCGATATTTACATCATCACCGAACACGGCATCATCTTTGGTTGCCACTTCTCCGGCGTGAAGCCCAATTCGGGTTTGTAGTCTGGGGAGGGTCTTGTCGCGAAAGTGATTAAAGGAAAACAGCGCTTTTTGAATGGCGACTGCCGCGGTTACGCCAGCGAGTGGCGTGTCGAAGCGCGCGAATACTGCATCGCCGATAAATTCGATAACGGTGCCCTGCTGCTTTTCAATCTCTTCCACCAATATACGGCGGTAGTCTTCCAGCATGGCGATCGTCTGCTCCTGATTGCTGCCCATAAGGCGCGAGTAGCCGACGATATCGGTGAACATGAGTGTAAGGTGGCGATGCTCCATACAATGCCTGCCAAGATAAGTGCGTGATGCATACCCTACAGCGCTTTTACTACTTACGCTTAATGGGTTAACTGTGCTGGCATCGTGCCAGTAGCATCTTGTTAGAAGCGTTAAAACAGCCCCAATTGCAGCGAACTATAACAGATTCATTACAACTGCTGCATAACAGCCTGAGTACAAGATTGTGCGCTGGAAAGTGTACATTTTTATGACCAAATAAAGAACCGTGCGCCTAAAAAAGATTTAGTTGCAACTTTAGTTGTAATGTTCAATATGCAAAACAGTGGCGTTGGTGAGTCAGCTCTCCAGATACTGTAAGACTCAAGAAAATTTGGTTTTTTGACGGTGTGCTTAAAAGAAGGAGACGGTATGAGACTGGGCTGCGATTGGTGCAAACGGTTTATTAAGACGACGAATGGTTAGCTAAATGGCTCCGATTCAAGCAGTGTTCAGATTTTAATCACAAGTTATTACCGATGCTTTTAAAGTGTCGCCTGCGACTTTAATGCAGCGCCATTCCTCTGGCTTACAGGAGTTCCACTTTGTGGATATATCGTTGGGACCAAACCGGAGCATCACGTCGCCTAAAAATACAAGAATGAAATCGATGCTAGACACTCGAGCAGAGCGCCGCTTAAACTATCGGTTTTGATCAAAATTTGGTCCGCTTTGCGTGTTTGACCCTCGGAACTAAGGGCTCATAGTTAAGGTAATTACGATAAGGAAAATAAATTGAAGAAAACTCTCCGTAACGTTTTATATGTATTAATTGTGGTTTCCACGACAGTAGCGGCTACGCCGACGCTCGAAGATTACGCGCGCGTTCCCACTTTCTCAAAGGTTGCTTTGTCGCCAGATGGCCAAAAGATTGCTTTTCGCAAATCGGATGGCAGTAAAGACCTATTGGTGGTTTATTCACTGAAGGAAAAGAAAAGTGTTTATATGGTCGACCTCGCCGAAATTAATCCTGAGGCGATATATTTTATCAGTGATTTCCAGGTGATTATCCGTGTTGAAGACTTCAAGTGGGTAGGAGACGGCTCTCCCGCATTGAAGTTCTCAGCCGCATATTTGTTGGATATCAAAACAGGTAAGTTGGAACAAATGCTACGTGCCGGCGACCGGATTTATACGGGGCAAACCCATTTGGGCAGTATTGTTGGGATTACACCCGATGGTAAGGAGGCGTTGATGCCTGCTTGGATAGATCCGAACGTGGATTATTCAGCTCATTATGTTGCCTCGAGTGGTCCTTTTAATCTGGCGTTGATGCGGGTGGATCTGTCATCTCCAAATAGCCCTAAGCGTGCGGAAAAAGGTTTTAAAGAAACTATCGATTATTTTATGGGAAAAAATGGTAAGGCCCTTGTACAGGAGCTCTATTACGACCATAAGAAGGAACACCGAATTCTTGTTAAGAAAGGCTCAAGCTGGAAGGAAATATATAGCGAACAAACACCATTGATGACTCTCTCAACTGTTGGGCTCACTCCAGATTATAAGAATTTAGTGGTATTAGCATATTCGAAGAAAACTGATCGTTCGGAGTACTATACCCTTTCACTTAAAGACGGCTCGTTAACGAAATCAACAGTAAATCGAGAAGATAAGGGCGTTGAGGAGGTGATATCCGATGTTAATCGCGTTGTTTACGGTGTGCGGTATTCCGGGTTTAACCCAAGCTATAAACTTATAGATGACAAAGTCGATAACATTTTGCAAAAAGTGTTGGCTAAGTTTCCGAAAGATTCGGTATTTCTACATGCCTGGTCTAAGGATTGGAAATCGCTCTTAGTTTTTGTCTCAGGGCCCAGCTCGTCTGGTGACTATTATCTGATAAATGAAAAGGGGGAGGAGTCTTTCCTTGGTTCGCAGTATCCGAATATTAGCCAAGAGAATATTCATCCTATTGCGAATATTGCGGTTACTGCACGAGATGGCTTAAAAATACCGACGTTACTAACGATTCCTCGTGATAAGGTTAGCGCTTTAAAAAACTTGCCGGTTGTAATTTTTCCGCATGGTGGACCAGAAGCTCACGACCGTATTATGTTCGACTGGATAGCACAAGCTTTGGCTAACGAAGGCTATATGGTCGTTCAGCCACAGTTTCGAGGCTCTGATGGTTTTGGCTGGTCTCACCTTGAGGCGGGCTTCGGTGAGTGGGGTAATAAAATGCAGGACGACATTACGGATACCTTGAAATTTCTTGTTGAAAAGGGCGTTGCAGACGAAGATAAGGTTTGTATTTTTGGTTTAAGTTATGGGGGCTATGCTGCACTTGCTGGAGGTGCCTTTACTCCAGAGTTGTACAAATGTGTTGTATCAGGTAACGGGCTGGCAGATATTCCACTGTTCATGAACGAGCATAAAAGCGGATTTTACCGACGTTACAGCGAAAGCAGACGCTATATCGAACGTTCTGTATCTGATGCTAAAGATAAACAGGCGCTAGAAGCGATATCTCCTGCTCACCATGCGGCACAATTTCAAGCTCCGGTGTTATTACTTTATTCCGAGAATGATCGTCGGGTTTCGCCAGATCACTCGAAGCGTATGTTTAAAAATCTCAAAGAAGCCGGGAGAAAAGTCGAAACTGTTGTGTTAGAGGAAGAAAACCATACCATAGACACAGCGGCGGCCCGTATGACGGGGCTTAAAGCCGTTATTGAGTTTATCAACAAGCAGCTAAAAAAATAATTGATTTCATCGCCATAAAAAACCGTGTTCTACTACACGGTTTTTTAATTGGCCCCTTAATGATGGCAATCCCAACTCTCCGGCAAACTCACCCAAGGAAGTTTTTGGCTGTGACTCACTGAGTGCTTTGGTTTATAAAAATCGGGATCTTCAAAGCAGCCACCGGCGATGCCTATCAGGTTTGGCAGGGTTGATATTTTCCAATAGAGTGTTGTACCGCAGTTCTTACAAAAGTAACGCTGCTGGTCGTGATTTTGAGTTTTGTGGTGCAATCGGTAACAGTGGAATTGCCCACTGATCTGAGTGACGTTTTCTTTTTCAAAGTATGTTGAGATACCAAAAGCGCTACCGGTGCGTTTTTTACAATTATTACAATGGCATACTGAAATCATTTCGGGTTGTTCCTGCACGGTGATGTTACAGGCACCGCAACAGCAATTGGCAGTGTGAATTTTCATAGTTGGCGTTGTCGTTGTGTCCAAATGAGAGTGATAAGCAGCGCGCAGGCTGCGGCTATGGCCAGAGGAAATAATACGGTGCTTAGCGAGTAGCTTTCCAGAGCAGCAAGCGCAAGGAGGTTGCGTACTAAAAACAAACTGTAAAATAGCAGGGATTCATCCCGCGGTTGGTGCCAGGCTTTGCGCAAAGTTGGGCCAAATCCCATCAAATCGACCCCGGTTAAAATAACGACGGCCCACAAGGGCTCGGCGGTAGCAAACCAGAAAGGTAGCGCAGAAAACGCAGCGAACAGGAAGCACCAATCCATTGGCGTAATGGAAGCATCACCGCGTTTGAAAAATGCCAAAAGCGCAATCACAAGTGTGACAAACCCGGATAAGCCAATCGGTATCGCCCCAACGCACCCCTGTGCCTGACATTGCGCAATAAACACTACACTGGTGGATATTCCCCAGATTACCCAAGAGAAGACATGGGGCTTGGTATCGCCATTTAATATGGCGCGAATGTATGGAATAAACGCGATTAAGGTGAGTACAACAGCAACGCTGCTGAACAGTGCTTTAAGCACGACATACTAGGCCTTTGCGATTCGTACGAGATCGTATCAATTTAGTGTTATTTCACCGGTGTTGCAGCGAGTATTGAGGCGGCTCCAAGATATAAGGTACCACTCAGACCGTTCTCCACGCTCTGTCGATAGCGGCTACGCAGCAGGCGACCCAGCTGTCCGGCTAGCAGCGCATACCCGGAATCCAGCAGTAGTGCCAAGGTCCAGAAGACCCCGGACAACAATGCTATTTGTTGCAAATAGTGCGCGCTGTTGCTTACGAATTGAGGTAAAAATGCGCTGAAAAACAGGATCGTTTTGGGGTTGGTAAGTGATACCCAAAATCCCCGTTGAAATGAACCTATGGCTGTGCTCACCGGGGCTTGGGGCTTGCGTAGTGCCAGCAAACTTTTAAGGCCTAAATACAGTAGATAAATGACGCCACCCCACTTCAACCATAAAAAGCCAGAGCTCAACCAAGTTACAACCGAGCTGGTCGCAAGCGCGGCGATCAGTAATTGCAACAACATGGCGCTGCTGGTGCCTGCCACTGTTTGCAGGCCCCGCAACCGACCCTGATTGAGACTGGTGGAAATTACTACCAAAACATTCGGGCCGGGTGTTGCAATAAAGCCGATGGAAATAATAATAAACGCAAAGAATTCCATTATGTCTCCCTGGTTAATGCCGTTAAAACGTGATTTTCCCACTTGCCGTTAATTTCCAGATAATCCCGTGCCAGCCCCTCTACTTTAAACCCGAGACTTTTCAGTAAACGCGCTGAGCGATTGTTGTGGGGCATGTAGTTAGCCATGATGCGGTGCAGCTTGAGCCCGGTAAACGCGTGCTCGATGACCTGAGCGCACATCTTGCGCATCAGGCCACGTCCCTGGAGCGACTGGTCGAGACAGTAACCCAAATAACAGGCATTAAATGGCCCGCGAGCTATCTGCGTGATGTTGCAACGCCCTAGAATGCGGTTTGTTTGAGGCTCGGCAAGCACAAAATAAGCACTGTAACCTTCAACTATTTCGCGCAAATAGCGTGCAACCATGTCTTTGGCTACTTCAGGGTTCTGGCTGTGAACGGCCAAAGCTGGAAGCCAGGGTTTGAGATACGCCCAGTTACGTTTGTAAAAGTCGGCAAGAGCTGTGGCGTCGCCCCTGTGCAGCGGTCGGCTTTTGAAGCTAGCTATTTGCTGTGAAAATTCCATTCTCGAAGTCCCTTAGTCAATATTGCAAACCGTTTTTGCAGGATTTTGAGAGGGCCGCTGTTGCGCAATACCCTGTTATTTTGGCGCAATCCATTTCTGACCCCAGGGGGTACTCAACCAGGCAAACCCGATAAATCCAGCGGTAATCGCGACATCGGCAACATTAAATACACCGGTTGCCAGCGGCCCGAGCCGTATCTGCATGAAATCGATAACCATACCGTTTTGCATGGCGCGATCGTAGAGGTTACCAAAGCCACCGGCAAGAATAAGTATGGCCACGGTGAAACTGATGCGGTGCGCGGGTTTAATGACAAAATAAATAAAAGCGCCAAATAACCCGAGCGCCACGAGTACGGTAAAAATAAAAAATCGCAGGGCTTCGGGAAAATTCACCCCAAAACTTAACATCGCACCACTGTTGTAATGCAGGGTGAATAAAAAAGTATCCCAAAAATAATAAATGGGTTCGCGCCCTTGCAGGGCGTCGTCGGCGATAATTTTAGTAATTCGGTCAAGTATCAGAATGGGCACAATTCCGGCGAGCAGCAGCAGTGCCCGCTTGCCGTAAGTGGACCAGGGTAGATTTTTTAAGTTAGCGGTGTCGGCCACTGTAACGCTCCATCAGTGCTCGTAGTTTACTGGGTTTTATCGGTTTGCGAAGAAAATCGAAATGGTGTTCGGCCAGTGCGGCGCTCAAGGTATCGTCCGGTGCTGCTGAGACTACGCACACCGGTAGGCTACCCCAGGCTTCTCGCAACTCCAGAGCCAAATCAATGCCGTTGGTATTTTCGTCGAGTTGGTAGTCTAACAATAAGGCATCGGGTGTAACGCCTTGCTGTGCGCTACTGGCTCGCGCTCGCGCCACGCTGGAGGCACTGGACAATTTACAGCCCCAATTCTGCATCAAGGTTTTGAGGGCGTGAATATTATTTTCATCATCATCCACATAAAAAACGTGCAAATCTTCCAGCCCGGATGTATGGGGTTTATCAACAGTTTTTGGGGGTTCGTCGCCGAGTGGTTCGCGCAGCGGCACGATAACAGAAAACACGCTGCCGTGCCCAGCGTAGGATTTTACGTGGAGTTTATGATTTAGCAGTTGCGAGAAGCGTTGCGCGATACCCAGTCCCAGCCCCGCGCCTTCCACCTCAGTTCGAATGCGGTAAAAGTCGTCGAAAATCCGCTGCTGATGTGCTTCGGATATGCCGGGGCCGGTATCGTAAACTCCAATTTCGACGCAATCTTCACGACGCCGGCAGCCCAATAAAATTTTTCCTTGCTCGGTGTATTTCACTGCATTGGCTACAAAGTTCTGCAAAATTCTGCGCAAAAATTTGGGGTCGGACTCGGTCCACAATCGCGTGGGGTGCCAGATAAATTCCACATTGTCGCGGGTTTGCACTCTGAATTCATTAGTGAGTGGCTCCAAAACTTCGTCTAGCGCAAAGCAGCGCACCTGAGGTTTGAGTGCACCTGTGTCGAGCCGAGATATTTCAAGCAGATTGGAAATAATAAATTCCGCCGAGCCGATGGCGTTGTGAAGATGTTGCAAGTTTTCGGAAAGATCCATGGCAATGTTGGGGCGTTCCAGCAAGGCACTCGCATAAAGATTGGCGGCATTGAGTGGTTGTAAAATGTCGTGGCTGGCACTGGCGAGAAATTGGGTTTTATTGGCGTTAGCCGATTCCGCCAGCGATTTTGCGCGAATTAATTCCTGTTCGGTTTCCTCCCGTTTGCGAATTTCCTCGCGCAGTGAACGGTTAATATTTTCAATTTGCTCGGTGCGCTCGTGTACCCTCTGTTCGAGATTTAAATTGGCTTTTTCAAGCTCGTTTTGCGCGTCGATAAATTCAGTAATATCGTCGTAGGTGGTGACATATCCGCCATTGGGCAGTGGCCGGCCTTTAATTTCAATGACGCCTTCGTTGTGGTTGCGCACCACGCGGTAGGGCTTACCGGCAAGCAGGTGATCAAGGCGGGTTTGCACATGTTGCTCGACTGAACCTGCCCCCAACATGCCGCGCTCGGCATTAAAGCGTACCAAGTCGGCTACGTGGCGGCCGACTCGCAACATACCTTTGGGGTAGTTGAACATCTGTTCATAGCGTTTATTCCAGGCCACCATCTTCAGGTCGGCGTTCACCACGCTGATGGCCGATGAAATACTTTCGAAGGACGCAAACAGCATGTCCTGATTAAACTGCAAGGTTCGCGTGGTTTCCTCGAATATATTCACCACGTCGGCAACGCCGAGACTTTCCCCGCTGCTCAGGCTAACCAGCATGGCGCGGGTTGATGCCACGCCAATAATGCCACTCAAGGCTTGCTCGGCATTTTTCAACAATTCATTGCTGGCATGCACACCTTCGGCGTGGCTGTCACCTTCGGCATTTTCAAGCAAACGGTCGGTTGCGGTTTTTCCAAGAAATTGTTGCAACAGGCTGGCGAGATCCATACGGTTAATACGCAAGCCCTGCACAGAGGAATCCTGCTTGGTACGCTCCCGGTTGATAAATGCGATGGCTTGGATGTGATCGGGAAGGCGGGTAAGGTCGAAGGTGGAAACCCAATAAAGGGCGACCACATTGGCGACCAGGCTAAGCACGACGCCCCGGGTGTAATTGTCGCTGAACTCGAGACCAAACAAATGTGTCGGCCTCAGCCATTCAATGCCCAAAATACCGGTGCTGGCGACGTCGCCTGAAATCATCCCGGCATTAATTAGCAGGGGAATCATGAGTGTTACAAACCAGATTAGGGTGCCGGCGGCAAGGCCGGCAAACACGCCAATGGCATTGGCGCGCTGCCAATAAATCCCAAACAAAATGGCGGGAGCCAGTTGCACCACCAGCGCAAAAGCAATCAAGCCAATTTCGGTAAGCGCGGCATTTTCTGCGAGACTGTGTTGGTACAGCCAAGCGAGGCCAATGATCGCCACCACTGTGGAGCGGCGCGTAAGTTTGAGTGAACGTGAGTAGTCGGGAATTGCCGCGCGATTTTTTTGGGCGCGAATGACCAGCGGCAGAATTACATCGTTACTGAGCATTTGGCTGAGGGTTAAGGTGGCGACAATAATCATTGCTGTTGCTGCAGAAAATCCGCCGATAAAGGCCAACAAACCGAGGGTTTTGTTGTTGTGGAGCAGCGGCAGTGCCAACACGTAAGTGTCGCTCGACACATCGGACCCAGATAGCAATTGGTTACCCACCCAGGCAATCACAAAAACCGCTAATGCGATTAATACCATGTACAAAGTAAAACTCTTGCGGGCAAAGCGCAGGTGGTTTTCACTCAGGCATTCCACGAAGGTCACCTGAAACATGCGGGGTAAACAAAAGATGGATGCGCCGGAAACCAGAGTGAGAACCCAAAATGATGGTGTGACGGTGGAATTCAGAAATACCTTATTGGCGGCGTTGTTGGGCAATGTCAGATCGAAGCCCTGAGACAGAAACAGAGCGAATATGGCGATGGAAACCAGCGCAATAAGTTTTATGAGTGACTCAAAAGCAATCGCCACCATGATCCCGGAATGGTAACTGGCAACATCGAGCCGGTTGGCACCGAACAGCAGTGCAAACGCAATCATGCTAAGTGCGGCAACCAGGGTGAGGTCTTGTGACGAAAACATTTGCGCGCTTATGGAAACCACCAGCGCATCGGACACCGCCTTCAATTGCAGAGCGATGTAGGGAACCGTGGCAAATAGAATAAGTACAGTAACAACAACGGCAACCGCCTGGCGTTTACCGTAGCGCGAGGCAATAAAATCGGCGATTGAATGCAGATTTTCCTGGTGGCAAATACGCGCAATGCGCTGCAAGAGCGGGTACCCCAGGGTAAACAGCAGAATTGGCCCGAGCAGAATCGGAAGGTAATACCAGCCACGCGCCGCAGCTGTGCCTACTAAACCGTAGAAAGTCCAGCTGGTGCAGTACACGCCCAGTGCCAGGGCATAAATTAGGGGGTGCCGGGCGCGGCTCGAAGAATTGTAGCGACGTCGATCGGCGATGCGGGCAAGCCAAAACAGTACTGCCAAATAAGCAATTAATGTAGTTACCAGTATTACGGGAGACAAGCCAGCCACCTTTATCATTGTTATGCGAGGGCGGGGTCAGTCTAGCAGGGAGTTGACGGGCGATCTACGTTGCTCACCGGGCTTAATAAAAGCGCAAAACAGGCGGCAACTGTGCCTAAATATTGCTTTTTTGCGGGGTGGTACTTGCCTCAGAAGCGCGGTACAGCAGACGCAGGATCTTACCGATCAGGATTTCGGGCGCCAAAAGGCTTAGATAAGTGTCTAAGCCCGGCGCAAGTATCAACTGTATCGATGAGCGACATTGTTAAAACTGATAATTAAACCCAAACGATAAATCAGCGCCTCGAGGCAATTCGTCGCCATCAATGGTGACGCTTGAATTTGTGAGGGAGAAGTCCAGGTTGAAGAATTTAAACAGCGAGATCCCGGCGGCCATGTACGACAACTTAGAGCCCGCCATATTTTTGTGATACCCCAAACGAAAGCCGGGAATCCACCAGCTCTTGCTGTGATAGCCACCGCTAATGCTGGCCCACTGGTATTCAAATCCCAGCAGGTCTTTGGCGCTTTGGGTATCGTATGCGGCGTTAAGGTTCCAGCCATTCTTGCCAAGCCCGCCCTCAAGACGCAACTGACGCTCCAGCTTACGGGTGCGACTTTCTTCAATGCGTCGAATTATCTCTGGGTTGGAATAATTGCTGGTGTCGATATTTGGAAAACTGAATTCGGTTTCGGTGAGGTTTTGTACGCTGGCGCCCAGGTGGTAAAAACCGGCATCCCAAAAAACCCCGGCATTCATGCCAACACCGTTATCGGTTTTGAATTCCGCATCGAGAATATCTTCGAAAAGTTTCTCAGAGTCGGTGATATCGCCAATGCGTACGGCCGTATCGGTGAGCCCGGCGATAATCAGTTTTGGCGCCACACCCCAGCTTAGGGTGCCCGCGTCCGATTCGAAGGCTGGGCGGCTGTAACCCAGAACAAATTCCTGTAAGCGCACGCCACGGGTGAGCAAAAGACTGTCGTTATCAAATTCCACCGAGGCTCTTTGGGTTGCAGGGTCTACAGTGAGGAATATGCCGCCGGTGATGTCGAAAGTTTGTGCTTCGTCAGTGATATTGAGGTTGTAGGCATCGGTGAGTGCTGCGAGTGCGGCATCTGCATCGAAATTGATTTCATCTGCAACGCCAACAACGCCGTAAGTGCCGCTGGCTACATAGTCGAAGCTCAATACGCCACCGGCGATGTTTTTGTTTATGAGCACTGAAAGTTGCGCACCGAGGTTGCCGCGAGCATAGCCCTCGGTGGCCACCAGGGCCAACACGGCACCGATGCGCGAAGCTTCATCGGCAACCCGGTTGATGAGTTCCTCGAGCTGCGGGTTTTCGATATCGCCGATGCTGCCGAGGTCGCTGCCGTTGTCACCACCATTGTCCCCATTTCCACCGTCACCACCGCTGGGTTCATCGGTAAGAGAACCGCTCAGCTCATCGACAAGATCGAACAAGTCCTGAACATCTCCGTATTCCAATTGCACACCATAAGCTAATTCGCCGCGCACCGTGCCGCTGGTGTGCTTCGCAGCGTAAATACCGGAGGCTGGATTGTGATAGGTACCCACCAGAGACGAGTCGCCGCTGACCGCGCCTAATGTTTGAGTTTTGCCAGAGGTACCCTGAGCGCCACCCGCGAGCGCTGTACTTGCTAGTGGAGCTACAGCGAGCGCCAGTAAACACTGTCGAAAAACCTTGTTCATAATTATTTCCAAATTCGAAGGATGAATGGCTGTTAACGTAAGTTTCATGAAACCGTAGTGCGGCCGCACTGTATTCATGATAGTTGAATTGGGGGTTTTGCCCAGTAAGCCAGTGCGGGCTTTTAAGGAACGCTTACTGCATCTGGCTACACTAGACTTAATCTATCTGCAAAGGGTGATAAATGTGTTAATAAAACGAGTAATTTTCGCAATATTTTTGGGCGTATGTCTCGCCGGCAGTGCAAGTGCAGAGCAGGACGCCACAACCTGGGATTTAACTGCGCTCTATGCCACACCAGACGACTGGGAGGCCGCGCGGCAGAAATTGTTGAGTAATTTTGAAAAAATAACGGCCCTCGAGGGCACCTTGGGGAAAAGCCCCAAAACCTTGCAGCACGCATTGGATTTAATCTATAACACCGAGCGCGAGTTGGGTCGTTTTTACAGCTATTCCAGCCTACTGAGTGATGAGGATTTACGAGATACCCGTCATCAGGAAATGGACCAACTGGGCAACCTCGCCTATGCCAAGTTTATGGAATCCCTGGCGTGGTTTGAGCCGGAAGTGCTCAAGGTTGGTGAGAAAAAAATCCGCAAGTTTATTCGCAAAAATCCCGATTTGGCGATTTACCAGGCGCCTCTGGACAACATCTTACGCACAGCAGGCCATACTCTGGACGGCAAAGGCGAGGGAATTCTCGCACTGTTTCAGACACCCATGGGGGCGCCCAGCACCATCTATTCACTGATCGCAAATTCCGATATTCCCTGGCCAGAGGTCACCTTATCTGATGGCAAAAGCTACCGTATCGATAGCCAGGGGTATACCCGCTGGCGCGGCAGTGCCAATCGCGACGACCGTAAAAAAGTCTTCGACGCTTATTGGAATGAGTGGCTGGCGTATCGCAATACGGTGGGGGCGATCTTGAACGCACACCTCCAAAGTCAGGTGGCTTTGGCGCGGGCACGCAACTACGACAGTGTTCTGCAGCGCGAGTTGGATCAAGACAATCTGCCCGAAGCGGTATATCACACCCTGGTGAAGGAGGTGAATGCCGCGCTACCCACTCTGCATCGTTACTTTAAATTGCGCGCCAAAATCTTGGGCGTAAAGGAGATGCATTATTACGATATCTATCCTCCTTTAGCGGAAATGGATAAAACCTTCGACTATGAGGCCTCCAAGGCAATTACCCTGGAGGCGATGTCGGCACTGGGGGACGATTGGGTAAAGCGCCAGCGCGATGGCATGTCACAACGCTGGGCCCATGTCTATCCCCAGCAGGGCAAGCGAAGCGGTGCGTACATGAATGGCTGGGCCGTGGATGTCCACCCTTACCTACTGCTTAACCACAACGATGATTATGGCTCGCTTTCCACCCTGGCCCACGAATGGGGTCATGCAATGCACACCCTTTATGCTGCGGAAACTCAGCCCTACCCAACGTACCGTTACGCGACATTTATAGCGGAGATTCCGTCAACCTCCCTGGAGCTTATTCTGCAGGACTATATGGTTAAGCATGCAGCTTCCAACAAGGAAAAAATCTTCTACCTGGGCGAAGGTCTGGAAAACCTGAGGGCGACTTTTTTCAGACAGACCATGTTTGCCGAGTTCGAGCTGGCTCTCTATCAGAAGGTCGAAGCAGGTGAAGCACTCACGGGTGAGAAAATATCGGCGATCTACGGTGACATTCTCAAGCGCTATCACAACCACGACGACAAAGTGGTGGTAATAGATGACCTGTACAGCAACGAATGGATGTTCATCCCCCACTTTTATCGCAATATGTATGTATTCCAGTACGCGACCTCGGTTACTGCGGGTACGGCACTGTACGAGCGTATCGTCACCGAAGGCGAGTCTGGGGTGAAAAACTACATCGATCTGTTGCGTGCCGGCAGTGAGGACTACCCCTATAATCTGCTCACCCGTGCCGGAGTTGATCTCGCCAAACCTGAGCCCTACCGCGCCTTGGTAAACAAAATGAATGCGGTGATGGACGAAATGGAGTTGCTTTTGAAGCAATAAGCGACCTGAAATTTGCGCTAGCTCCCTATGGCCCTCGAGCATAACTTGCTAGTATTCATGCCTTCCTGCAGGTATGAATACTCAGGGTAGCGGGTTTTGCGGGAAATAGGCCAACTGTAGGCACATATTCAGTGTGCTGTGCCCTCCAGTCGCACTTCTTGTATACTAGTTTTTTCGTTTTCCCCGTTGTATGGAGACCTTTTCTTGAAGATTATTGAAGCCAAAGTCATCGTTTGTAGCCCGGGTCGCAATTTCGTGACATTGAAAATAACCACCGACGAAGGCGTATACGGCATTGGCGACGCGACTTTGAACGGTCGCGAGAAATCGGTGGTGTCCTATCTGGAAGATTACCTCTGCCCGTCGTTGATCGGCCGCGATCCGCATAGAATCGAAGATATCTGGAATTTCTTCTACCGGGGTGCCTACTGGCGTCGTGGACCGGTTGGGATGAGCGCAATTGCGGCAATCGATACTGCTCTGTGGGACATAAAAGCCAAACTGGCCAACATGCCGTTGTATCAACTTCTCGGTGGCCGCAGCCGCGATCGCATCATGGTCTACACCCACGCTAACGGCAAAGATATAGAATCCACCCTTGAAGAAGTCGCCAAATATGTGGAAAAAGGTTACAAAGCTGTGCGTGTGCAGTGTGGTATACCCGGTATAGCCAGCACTTATGGGGTGCCCAAAGAGGGCAAAAGTTACGAACCGGCAGATGCCGACCTACCCTCTGAAGCGGTGTGGTCCACTGAAAAATATTTGAATTACATTCCCAAGTTGTTCCAGGCGGTGCGCGACCAGTTTGGGGACGATTTGCATCTGCTTCACGATGTACACCATCGCCTCACCCCAATCGAAGCGGCGCGCTTAGGTAAAGCTTGCGAACCCTTCCATTTATTCTGGCTCGAAGACTGTGTCCCCGCAGAAAATCAGGAAGGCTGGAAACTCATTCGTCAACACACCACAACACCACTGGCGGTCGGTGAAGTGTTTAACAGTATTCACGATTGCCGCGAGCTGATTCAAAATCAATACATCGACTATATTCGTTCCACTGTGGTTCACGCTGGAGGTATTACACATTTGCGCCGAATTGCAGATTTAGCCGCACTTTACCACGTAAAAACCGGATTTCACGGTGCGACAGATTTGTCGCCAGTGTGTATGGGTGCAGCTCTGCATTTCGATTACTGGGTGCCCAATTATGGCATTCAAGAACACATGCCACACAGCGAACAAATGCTCGAAGTGTTTCCCCACCATTACCAATTTGACAAGGGCTTTTTCACGCCCGGTGAAGCTCCAGGTCACGGGGTTGATATCGACGAAACACTCGCTGCAAAGTATCCCTACAAACGTGCTTGTTTACCTGTTAATCGTTTGGAAGATGGAACCTTGTGGCATTGGTAAAGTTAAGCGCAAACGTACATTGAAACGCACAGAATTTAACTTGAATTTATACATTTCTAAACATGTTAAATATTCTGAAGGTGGTCAAAAAACACTCGAAAAAAACCGCCCTGAATTTAGGGAAAATGGTATCTTTGGTGTGAGTAAGCTTCACACAAGTTACCATTTCGCCCAACCAATGTTACCAACCAACACACTTCACACTCTTAGACTAAAGTCCTAAATCTTGTAGAAAAATCTCCTGTTACCCTGTGATCGCTTGATATATCTTGTGTGACTGGCCGGAGGCCCTTCATGCAATCCTCAATGAGCAGGAGACTAATAATGAGTGATAATAATTCCGAAATGAGAGAAGCCTATTGGCGCGCGAACCTGAAGTTAATGATGGTATTGCTCGTCATTTGGTTTGTTATATCGTACGTATGCGGCATCTTACTGGTAGACGCTCTTAACGCTATTCGTATTGGCGGTTACAAACTGGGGTTTTGGTTTGCGCAGCAAGGTGCGTTGTATGGCTTTGTGGCCATCATCTTCTTTTACTCACATCGAATGGCGGCACTCGACCGTAAATTCGGCGTACACGACTAAGGGGGTGACCACATGGATCTGCAAACGTTAACGTACATAATTGTTGGGCTTACCTTTGCGCTGTATATCGGCATCGCGTTCTGGGCGCGCGCCGGTTCAACCAGTGAATTCTACGTGGCCGGCGGTGGCATTCATCCTGTTGCCAACGGTATGGCTACAGCAGCCGACTGGATGTCGGCGGCCTCTTTCATTTCAATGGCGGGTTTAATCGCCTTCTTTGGGTATGGGGGTTCTGTATTTCTCATGGGCTGGACCGGTGGCTATGTGCTGCTCGCGATGCTCTTGGCTCCCTACCTGCGCAAATACGGTAAATTTACAGTTCCGGAATTTATCGGTGACCGTTACTACTCCAAGGCGGCGCGTATTGTTGCCGTAATCTGCTTAATTGTGGCGTCCGTGACTTATGTAATCGGTCAGATGAAAGGTATCGGCGTAGCTTTCTCACGATTCCTGCAAGTCGGGTATGAAACCGGTTTGTTGGTCGGTATGGGCATCGTATTTATTTATGCCGTTCTGGGGGGAATGAAGGGCATCACCTACACTCAGATTGCACAGTATTGTGTGCTGATTTTTGCTTACACCATCCCGGCAATATTCATTTCTTTGCACTTAACCGGCAACCCTATACCTCAGTTGGGTTTGGGTAGTACACTTTCGGGCACAGACACCTTCTTGCTCGACCGCTTGGACCAGGTGGTGACGGAACTTGGGTTTGCGGAATATACGACATCGAAACGGCTAAGTACGCTTAACACGTTCGTTTATACCCTGTCGCTAATGATTGGTACTGCAGGCCTGCCGCACGTAATTATTCGTTTCTTCACTGTTTCCAAAGTGAGTGATGCGCGTAAATCAGCGGGTTGGGCTTTGGTGTTCATCACCATTCTTTATACCACCGCACCAGCAGTGGCAGCGATGGCGCGTTTGAATCTGCACCAGACCATTGAACCTGCACCCGGTCAATATCTGGAATATGAGAAGCGCCCGAACTGGTTTAAAAACTGGGAAACTACGGGCCTGCTGCAATTCGAAGATAAAAATGGCGACGGTAAAATTGAATACAGTGCCAATAAAGAAACCAATGAAATGGTGAAAGTAGACCGTGACATTATGGTTCTTGCGAACCCCGAAATTGCACGCTTGCCCAACTGGGTTATCGCTCTGGTTGCTGCAGGTGGTCTGGCAGCCGCGCTCTCAACCGCGGCGGGATTGTTGCTGGCAATATCATCGGCCATTTCGCACGACTTGCTCAAAGGCGTGTTTATGCCCGACATCGATGAAAAACAGGAATTGATGTTCAGTCGAATAGCCATGGCTGGCGCCATCGCACTGGCCGGCTACCTTGGATTCAATCCTCCAGACTTCGCAGCAGGTACTGTGGCACTGGCCTTTGGCTTGGCGGCATCGTCTATCTTCCCGGCATTGATGATGGGTATCTTCAGTAAGCGAATCAATAAAGAAGGTGCTATTGCGGGTATGGTGGCCGGTATTACTGTAACCCTGCTCTACGTGTTCCAGCACAAAGGCATCATGTTCATCGCTAGCACCAGCTTCCTGGGCGGCATGTCACCCAACTGGTTCCTTGGCATTGAGCCCAATGCGTTTGGTGCCGTGGGTGCAGTGATTAACTTTGCGGTTGCGTTTGGTGTTTCCAAGGTTACTGCTGAGCCGCCCGAACATATTCAGCATATGGTGGAGGATATTCGTATTCCTGCTGGTGCGGGAGATGCAACCGGGCATTAATTGGGGTTGTTGATTTTTTGTAGAAGCACGAGTGGTTTAAGCCGCTCGTGCTTTTTTGTTTTATTGGCATAATTTTATGAGGGCTTGGTGGTTTTTCTTTGGCGATAGGTGCGAGTCTTTTTTATGTAACTCCCCGCTGGGAAGCGCTACACAATTAATATTTAAGCAAAAGCAAAAAACTCCAACAGGGAAAGTGTAATACTATAAAACGCCCTGCGAAAATCTATTCTGAAAAACCAATGTAACAACCCATCCCCACAAGTTAAACTAATCAAAAAAATAAACATAAATAAAAACCCATGCCCAATCCATTAAAAAACAAACACCTAATCACCGCGATGCTAGTGGCACCAATCCTCGCGGTAATAGCCTACTTCGCCACCGACTATCTGGTCGCTGAGCGCCCGCATTCAGCTAAAGCCGGTGGCTCTTATCCGTTGGTAGCTTTGTCGAACTGTCGCTACGAAAGCGGCGTATGTACCTTAAAAAACGCCGAGGTAAAGCTGGAAATCACCGCAGAGCGACTTGCGTCGAATAAGGTAAAACTGGTATTAACCAGCGAATTACCCTTACAAAAAGCGGTGTTGGCATTTAGCGAAGCGGGAGTGGAACGTGCTCCGGTGCAAATGGAGCCGATGAATGATGCCTGGCTGGCCACCCTGGCAATCGATAACCCCAAAGAAACGCAGTTGCGTTTTGCAGCGGTTATCGATAACGTGAATTACTTTGTCGAAACCGAAGCTATTTTCGTGGATTACGAAACGTCTTTTTCTCGCGAAAATTTTTCCGAATAAGCTATGAGGCAGGAAACTCGTCTCGTGCGTTTTTAAGAGAACTTCTACGGAGGTCTGCATGGTTGCTGAAACCAACGATGTGCAAAATTTTCTCGCTTCGCAAGCTTTGTTTCAACATTTGTCCCAGGAAAATCTCGAATATCTCAGTAACAATATTTACGTCGCCTATCAAAAAACTGGCGGTCAAATAGTGCCTGAAAATAACGTCAAGCCTGTTGGTTTGGTAATGGTGCGCAGTGGCAGTCTCGAAATACGTGATGCCGGGAATAATCTTATCGATCGTTTGAGTACCGGCGATTTTTTTATTCCCCGCATATTGTCGCAGGCGCCAGAGAGTGTCGCTGTGCGTGTACTGGAAGACTGTCTCTATTACGAACTGAGTGATGCGGCGTTCCAATCCATAAAAGCCAATGACAACGACATCAGTCGCTTGTGCGAAACCTATTCGCGCACCTATCAGGTTATACCTGAGCCTTCGACCACTCCGGCGAAAAAGGCGACTTTTACTGAAACATATCTTGACGAAACCGTACAGGGTTATATGACAGCTCCGGCGTTCTGTGCTTCGCCAAATATTACGATTCGTCGTGCGGCACAGTTAATGACAAACAATAAGATTTCGTCATTGCTTATAACAGAGGACGAAAAACTCGTTGGGATTATGACAGACCGCGATTTGCGAACCCGCGTAGTCGCCCAGGGTATAGCAGATACCGAGGCGGTGAGCGGTGTGATGACCACGACGCCCTATTGTGTCGATGTGAAATGTCGTTTGCATCAGGCACAACTGGTAATGATGAGTAGCGGTATTCATCACTTGCCAGTGGTTGAGAATGATAAACCTGCAGGCATGCTCTGCATGAGCGATATTATGCGGGCAAATAATATCGAACCCCTGTCGTTAACCCGCAGTATTAACAATGCCAGTACAGTAGCAGAGTTGAGTGGTGTTGCCGCGAAAATGCCCGACCTTGTTATCAAGTTGATTGAGCGCGACACTCGGCCCTATGAGGTGGGTGAAATAATTACCTCGTTAAGCGATGCCTTAACGCGGCGCCTGATTCGGCTTGCCGAAAATGAATTTGGCAAACCGCCCTGCTCCTGGGCTTGGCTGGCGTTTGGCTCCCAGGCAAGGCAGGAACAGATGCTGGGTTCCGATCAGGACAACGCCTTAATTTTTAGCAACGACGCCACCGCAGAACAGCAGGGATATTTCGGGAAGTTTGCGCTCTTCATTAATGACGGTCTTGATGCTTGCGGTATACACCGCTGCCCAGGGGAGATCATGGCGTGTAATCCGAAATGGCGATTGACATTGCAAGGCTGGCAAAAAACATTCAGCTACTGGATCGAAGAACGCTCTCCAAAGGCGTTGATGCACGCAAGCATATTTTTTGATATGCGGCCGGTAGCAGGAGATCGGGATCTGGTTGATTCATTGCGCGACTATGTTTTGCAAAAAGCTAAGACCAATACGATTTTTCTGGCGTTGATGACCGACAACGCCATGCAGCATTCGCCACCCCTGGGATTTTTTAAGCAGTTTGTTTTGGAAAAAGATGGCGATCACATTAATACCCTCGATTTAAAAAAACGCGGTACCATTTCCATTGTTGATATTGCCCGAAATTACAGCCTTTCTGCGGCGCTTTCTGAAGTGAATACCATTGCGCGCCTGCAGGCGATGGAAACCGCTGGAGTGATGTCGCGGGAATTGGTGGCGAGTTTAATTGATGCGCACGAATTTATTGCTGATTTAAGATTAAAAGCCCAGGGCGTAAAATTTCGCGATGGCGATACCATCGATAACCAGCTTGATCCGAAATCACTTTCTCCGCTAGTACGCCATCAACTGAAAGAAGCCTTTAACTTGGTGCGCCAGGCGCAAATGGCAATGAAAGCAAGGTTTGGTGCTGGTGTTTTATAGTCTTCAATACCGCTACAAAAAATGGCGCTTGAAAAAGCGAGCTGCAAAAACGCCGCTTAAAGCTTTGCTAGATACCTCGGGTATTGACACGACGCAATCTGTATCTGATACGCGTTTTTTGGTGGTGGATTGTGAAATGAGTGGCCTGGATGTCAACAGCTGTCAGCTGTTAAGCATTGGCTGGGTGGTGATTGAAAATAACCGCTTGGTAAATAGCAGTTCACGCCATTTATTAATTCATGCCGATCGCGGTGCTGGAGACAGTACGCGCATTCATGGTCTGCACGATGCAAGCATCGCCGGTGCTAAAAGCGCAGCTTCCGTTTTAACCTTGTTAATCAAGCAAATGGTGAACAGTGTGCTGGTGTTTCATCACGCACCTATCGATATTCGTTTCCTACAGAAAACGGCTTACGAAAATTACCGCTGCCCCTTGTTGTTCCCCTATCTGGATACTATGGCGCTGGAGAAAAGACGTTTGGCGATGCAGGGTAAGCACGAAGGGTTACGCTTGGCACAATGTCGCGAGAGATACGGTTTAGCGAGTGTTACCCAGCACAACGCCCTGGCAGATGCCCGCGCCACTGCAGAGCTATTGTTGGCGCAAATCAGTCATCTCGGTAATGCCGATAAATTATTGTTAGGTCGTTTGGATTTACGCTGTTAACACGCCCGGGCGAACTTTTATTTTACGTGCGCACAGGTTGGCGGATTAAATTGAATTTTCATTATCACACCCTGCGCAATGCTCATACCGTTGATACAGAAAAATATCATCATCAATACCATCAGAAAAAATACGTAACCCTGCATTTTTGCCTTGTTGCCATGCACGTAACGGGTTTTGGAAAAGACTTTTTCATTTGGTAATGGCGCTTGCGCCTGCTTAATCACTTTGTAAAATCGCGGCCCAAGCAAGATTAAAAATACCAGGGTTGCCAACAGCGGCAAAAAGACCAGGGCTCCATAGTAAAGAAGTTGTAGCCCTGAAACGAAGCCGTAGTGATAACAATGGGCACGCCCCATATAGTCTTTTATCCAAGGTAAAAACCACACGAAAACAACGATGATGCTGGCGGTAACCCATGCGAAATTTATCGCGATGAGCCGCACTTTTTCCTGCCTGGAATACTCGGGGGCAAATTCATTCATAAAATTAGGCGCCGTTTTGCTCGTAAAAAGTGGTTTTGGTTATAAGTCTAGCTGCTTGTTGAAACGCCATAAAAATGACCGGCTGTTAACCCAACGAAATCTAAAATAATTCGTGACACAGTTCACATTTACATTGTTCCGCCCGTACATTTATCCCCTGTCGTGACACACTTTTTGACACATAAATCAACATACATAATAACGAATATTTTGGGGTGTTCCATGCCAAACCCTTCACGCGAACGATTCGTGCGTCTGGTCTCGTTGCTCGTTGGGTGCTGCGTGTGTTACGGAAGTTCGGTCCTTGGCGGCACACTGCAGCCGGAACCACTGCATTTCACTTACCCTACCTCAAACAATGCTGTGTATCAGCAGCGCGATGAGTATTTTGTGGGTCTGTTACAACTGGCGCTTCGTAAATCTGGCGAAGCCTTTACGCTTGAAGCTCTCGGCTTGTCGCCTATGAGCGAAAAACGCAGTAAATTGTTTTTAAAATCGGAACGCTACAATGTGCATTGGTTGTTAACGAGCGAAGAATTTGAAAGCGATCTGATTCCTATACGTATCCCTCTGTACAAAGGGCTGATTGGCTGGCGTCTATTGGTTATTAACGAATTGGACGCTGCACGGTTCGCAAAAGTGACCTCCCCAGATTCGCTTAAAACTATGGTCGCCACTCAAGGGTTGGGTTGGCCAGATAGCCACATTTTGCATCACAATAATTTCAGTTTGCGCTTGGCGGTCGATTGGCCGGGTTTGTTGGAAATGATGACCAAGCGCAATGCGGATTTTATGCCTCTGGCGCTAAACGAAATTTGGTCCGTCGCCAGTACTCTGGACGATAAACATCTTGTCGTAGAAGATCATCTGGCTTTACATTATCCCTCGGCCTATTACTTTTTTGTCAGCAAAACCCAAGCGAATCACGCTCGAATGCTGCAACAAGGTCTCATGAAAGCGGTCGAGGATGGCTCTTTTGATGCGTTCTTTATGAAAACTTTCGGTGAAGCTATCCGGCGTTCACAGTTATCTCGTCGTAAAGTGCTCACGTTGCACAATCCATTGTTGCCGCCTCTCACGCCGCTTGACGATAAGCGCCTGTGGTATCGGTTAGACTAGGGCCTGTTCGCACCATTAACCCAGCGGCTTTGTGAGTCGAGTTAGTCGCGCGCAGCTTGGACGCAGCGCAGAGAAGGTTCCCGCGAGTCGTCTAAATTAAAACCTGCCTCGTACAGCTGCCATATTTTGAGGGCCAGAGCAGAATCGATCTGGATAATCTTTTCTGCCTCCGGGGTAGATAGGAGATTATTTATGAAGAACGCAACGGTGGTTATTACCGGAGCCAACCGGGGAATTGGCTTGGCACTGGTTGAGCAATATGTTGCCAGGGGTGCGACGGTTTTTGGCTTGTGCCGCAATAGCAGCAGCGAGCTGGATGCCAGCGGTGCCCAGGTGGTGGCAGGTATTGATGTTACCAGCGAAGAACTTGGAGAAAACTTAGATTCGGCGTTGCGAGATCAGGGTATTGATGTGCTGATCAACAACGCGGGCATGCTGGCCAGTGAAGCTCTGGGGGAGCTGGATTGTGACACGATACGCCAGCAGTTCGAAATCAATGCGATGGGGTCTTTGCGCGTCACCGAGGCACTGCTGCCGCACCTAGCGGCGGGCGCGAAAATTGGGTTGATCACCAGCCGCATGGGCTCCATAGCTGATAACGGTTCAGGAGGATATTACGGTTACCGGATGTCGAAAGCCGCCTTGAATGCAGCTGGTATGTCGTTGGCGCGTGATTTGAAACCGCAAGGTATAGCTGTTGCGATTTTACACCCCGGGTTTGTGCAAACCCGTATGGTGGGGTTTTCGGGAGACATTAGCACGACGACCTGCGCCGCGCGTTTAGTTCAGCGTATGGATGAACTCACACTCGAATCCAGCGGCACTTTCTGGCATTCAAACGGTGAGGTCTTGCCCTGGTAAAACAGGGCAACTTAGTTGCAAACTGGTCATTGAAGCCGGCTGCGATAGATACCCAATTCCAGGCCACGTAGCTCCGCGAGGCCTTTGAGGCGACCAATGGCGGAGTAGCCAGGGTTGGCCTGCTTGTTCAGGTCGTCGAGAATTTGATGGCCATGATCGGGACGCATGGCGATGGATATGCCGCGTTGTTCACTAACATCCATAATCGCGTTGATGACCTCGAACATATCAATACTGCCATTAAGATGCTGTGATTCGTGGAAGCTGCCGTGTTCTTCACGCTGGGTATTGCGCAGATGAATAAAATAAATGCGCTCGCCAAATTCACGAATCATGTCAACCAGATTGTTATCGGCGCGAATGCTGAAAGATCCGGCGCAAAAGCACAGACCGTTAGACGTGTTGGGGACGGCTTCGAAGATCTCCCGTAAATCCTGTGCGGTGCTGACCACACGCGGTAAACCGTAGATCGCGAAGGGAGGGTCGTCGGGGTGGACCACCAACTTAATGCCCAATTCGTCGGCCACTGGGCACACTTCTTTCAAAAAATGAATCAGATTCGCTTTGTACTGCTCGGGGCCAATGTTGTGGTAGGCCATTATCGCTTCAAGAAACTTTTCGGTTGAGAAACTTACTTCACTACCCGGCAGGCCCGCGACTATAGTCTGTTCCAATGCAGTTTTTTCAGCCTCGCTCATTGCAGCTGCTTTTTGTGACGCGAGTTTTTGCACGGCCTCGCTGTAGTCTGCTGCAGCGTTAGGGCGCTGCAAGATATGGATGTCGTAGGTGGCTACCGCGATCATATCGAAACGCAAGGCGCGTCCGCCGTCTGGCATAACATAACCGAGGTCGGAGCGGGTCCAGTCCAGCAGAGGCATAAAGTTGTAAGTGATGATCTTGATGTCGCAGGCAGCGAGATTGCGCAGGCTTTGTTTGTAGTTCTCAATCAGCTGCTGATAACCGGGTGCTTGAGACTTAATATCTTCATGTACCGGCAGGCTTTCCACCACACTCCAGTGCATGCCGGCAGAAGCAACTTCCTGCTTGCGGGTGTGAATGTCTTCAATTTGCCATACCACACCATTGGGGATGTGGTGCAGGGCGGTTACCACGCCAGTGCAACCGGCTTGACGCAGGTCGCTGAGGCTTACCGGGTCGGCGTGGCCAAACCAGCGCATGGTTTGTTCCATTAGTGGAGCAGTCATAGGCGAACTCTTGTATACCACAGTTAAAGCGCAATTATAGGCCAACGTGCCAGCCGACTGAATGGAATTCGTAACTACACCAGCGATTGTGTGGCGCTATCAGCAGCTACTTCATTACCAACCACAGCGCGTGCACGATAGCCGGAAAATACATGAGAAAACACAGCAGAACATTGATGATTAGATCTTTACCCGCACCGCGTTTGAGGTACACGGCGATGGGAGCAAATAAGATGGCCAGTATGATGAGCAGGATTTTATTCATCGTTGATCTCGAGCGGCTTAAGAAGTGTTTGAGAGTTTACTAAGCCAATATGATGACTCTATGGAAGCGAAGCAACAACAAAGCGCCTTGGCTACCCTCGGCGCTTCATTAAGGTATAGAAAAATTCTTTAGGTCTGTCGCAGTAAGAGTGATAACCCGCCGGCACAAATTCACTCGCCCGCTGCGGTGGCCAGCGGCAATTCGCTTCTCGCGCCCCATTCTGCCCAGGAGCCATCGTACAAACTCAGGTGCTGATAATCGGCGAGCTCTGCGGCCAGGAGCAGAATGCAGGCGGTAACGCCAGAACCGCAGGTAAACACCAACTGCATATCGTAGTTACAACCCAGCTCTTCGAATATCGCGCGCAATTTGTCAGCGTTGCGATAGCTGCCGCTGCTAAGCACTTGTAAAAACGGCAGATTGCAGGCGCCGGGAATATGACCGCTGCGAAGCCCGGGGCGCGGCTCTGCAGTTTCACCATAAAAACGTTTTGCGGCACGGGCATCGATAATCTTGAAGCTGGGGTTGTCGAGGTTGTTAAGCAGATCGCTGTAACTGCAAACCCGGTTGGCCTGTAACTCTGCTTCAAAATTTCCGTCTTGGGGCGGGGCACTGTAGGCACCGGCAAGGGGCCTGGCTTCGGCACGCCAGCGGGGCAGACCGCCGTCCAGAACAAAGACATTTGCGAACCCCATGGCCTTGAAAATCCACCAGCCACGCGGTGCTGAATAGATGCCCTGGTTGTCATAAATGACCACTGTACTGTCGCTATTTACACCCAGAGACCGAGCAGCCTGGGTAAATTGCGCGACGGTTGGGAAGTTGTGCACGCCGGGCACATCGTTGTTGCAAACGGTGTTTTCAATATCAAGGCGTCGACTGTTAGGGATAACAAGTGGCTGATCGTAAGAGATGGGCTCGATGCCTATCACTGTGTCGAAACTGGCATCCAGTAAAACCAACTTAGGGTTGTCCAGGTTATCGTTTAACCACTCAGTACTCACTATCGCTTTGTGCATGGCTCGCTCTCCATTTTGTTGTTGTTTACCGAGCCTAAAACAGGGGTAGCCTATGGCTGCGGGTACTCCGTTAAGGGGCGGGTTATTACATCACGAAAGAGTTGCGAATGCGCTAATGGCTGCGTCGCGGAAAACATCACCCTTATTCTTTTTGAGAAGGATTCAATCTAATCTTCTGCAGCTAAATAGTCATCTTTCAATTTGGCATAAACACCCGACTGGTAAGTAAAAAAGGTAAATTCAGCTTCCTTTAAGGGGCGCTTCTGCTGTACTGGGCTGCCGGTGTATAAATAACCGCTCTCCAGTACTTTGCCTGGGGGCACCAGGGACCCAGCGCCGATGATGACATCGTCGTGTACCACCGCACCATCGAGTACAGTGGTTCCAATGCCCACTAACACCCGGTTTCCGACGCGGCAGCCGTGCAGGCATACGCCGTGGCCGATTGTGACATCTTCGCCAATTATCAGCGGCCAGCCATCGGCCACAAACTTGCCAGCGTGCGTAACATGCAGGGTGACGTTATCCTGTACGCTGGTGCGCGCGCCTACGCTTATGTGGTGCATGTCGCCGCGAATTACAGCACAGGGCCATACGGAAACATCATCGCCCAACTCGACATCCCCTATCACAACTGCACTGGGGTCGATAAACACGCGTTCACCCAATTTAGGCGCCTTGCCCTGAAATGCCCGCAAGGGCTTGTTTTCACTCATAATTAGCTCCACATAAGGTAACAATCGCGGCTTGGCCGCAACGAATTCACCGCATTTTAAGCCTTCGAGGGCCCAGTTTCGATGACCGAGAACCAATCTAATCCGCTTTTACTCGACACCACCTTACCCGCGTTTAGCACTATTCAAGCCGAACATGTTACGCCAGCCATTAAAGCTCTGTTGCAAGACGCACGCAGCGAATTGAATGAGCAACTGGCCAATATCACCGAGGTGAGCTGGGAAATGCTGGTCGCCCCTATCGAAGCCCGTGGCGACCGTCTCAATAAGGCCTGGTCGCCGGTGAGCCATTTGAATTCTGTGTGCAATAGTGAAGAGCTACGCGCTGCTTACGAAGAAAGTGAGCAATTACTTACCGATTATTACACTGAAATGGGTCAGAACCAGGCGTTGTATGAGGCCTATGTGGCTCTGTCTGAAAGCTCGGGATTCAATGGACTCAGCCAGGCGCAAAAGAAAACCGTGCAAAACGCAGTACGCGATTTTAAGTTATCCGGTGTCGCCTTACCCGAGGCTGAGAAAAAGCGTTATGCTGAAATTCAGTCTCGTCTTTCAAGCCTGAGTACACAGTTTTCCAATAATGTACTGGACGCTACCCACGGCTGGTACAAGCACCTGAATGATGAAGCCGAACTGGCTGGGTTGCCGTCATTCGCCTTAGCCGCTGCAAAGCAAACTGCGAGTGACAAAGATCTCGAAGGGTTTGTGCTTACGCTGGATGCGCCAGTCTATCTCACGGTAATGACCCAGTGTGAAAACGCCGAATTGCGCCGCGAAATGTACGAGGCCTTCAATACCCGAGCCTCAGAAGCTGGCCCGAGCGCGGGGCAGTGGGATAACAGCGCGAATATGGAAGACATTCTCGCGTTGCGACAAGAGTTAGCGCAGCTTCTAGGGTTTAATAATTATGCTGAGTTGAGTATCGAACCTAAAATGGCTGAAACCACCGAGCAGGTGGTCGATTTTCTCGAAGACCTCGCCGCGAAAAGTAAGCCCCACGCTGAGCGGGAGTTTACGGAATTAAAAGCGTTCGCCAAGCAGGAATATGGTATTGAAGCGCTTAACGCCTGGGATATTCCCTTCTATTCCGAAAAGTTCAAGTTAAAAATGTACAGTATTTCTCAGGAGGAATTGCGACCCTACTTTCCAGCAGAAACCGTTATCGATGGTTTGTTCGAAGTGGCGCAGCGCCTGTTTAAACTGCAATTTATCGATAAAACGGCGGAAGTGGAAACTTGGCACGAATCGGTAAAATACTACGAAATTCAACAGCAGGGTACTACGATCGCCGGTTTCTATTTTGATTTATATGCGCGCCCCAAAAAGCGTGGCGGTGCCTGGATGGACGTATGCCGCCAGCGTCGTCGCACCTCACAGGGTGTGCAATTGCCCGTTGCCTATTTGGTGTGTAACTTCAATGCGCCGCTTGATGGCAAGCCCAGTTTGTTAACCCACAACGAAGTCACCACCACGTTTCATGAGTTTGGCCACGGCATACATCACATGCTTACCCAAATCGATGTTGCCGCGGTTGCTGGTATTAACGGCGTTGCCTGGGATGCCGTGGAACTGCCCAGCCAGTTTATGGAGAATTTCTGCTGGGAACGGGAAATACTGCAATTTTTATCGCGTCATTACGAAACCGGGGAAGCTCTTCCAGAAGATAAACTCAACAATATGCTTGCGGCAAAAAATTTCCAGGCGGCAATGTTTATGCTGCGTCAGTTGGAGTTTGCCTTGTTTGATTTTAAATTACATATGCAATACAACTCTGATGGTTTCGCCGGAATTCAACAACTACTCGACACTATTCGCAGCGAAATCGCGGTATTCTCTCCGCCTGCGTTCAATCGTTTTCAACACAGTTTCTCACATATTTTTGCCGGGGGTTATGCAGCTGGGTACTACAGTTATAAATGGGCTGAAGTACTCTCTGCCGATGCCTATTCAGCCTTTGAGGAGGCAGGGATATTTGATACCGCAACCAGCGAACGTTATCTGTCTGAAATTTTACAAAAGGGCGGTTCGCAAGATGCGATGGAGCTCTTTAAAAATTTCCGTGGCAGGGAGCCAAAGGTGGATGCTCTGCTGCGCCACAGTGGTTTGAAAGCGGCTTAGTAAATACAAGTGGATGGCCGAAATAAGTGTATGTGGACTATGTATTGTAATTTCTTAATTCGGCCAATGACTTTATTGGTGTGTGTCGTTTTGGCTACTCCCGCACAAGCGGGTTTTTGGGATACTCTGGGAAATATTGCCGATACAACCCTGGAAATGTTCGATGCCAACGACAATTCCCAAGCGTTTGCACAAACAGCGCAACTCACTCCCGTGGATGTGAACACGCTTTATGATGCTAAACAGGCCAATCCGGAAACGCCCTATCAACTGACTCCAGACGATAAAACGCTGCTTGCCAATAAACGCTGGCGGTATTTTACGGCACATGAAACGGTTTTTAATTCCGACGTATTTGTGTTGGAAGCTGGCGAAAAATCCAAGCCGACATTGCTGTTGATTCATGGCCTCGGGCAGAACGGTTTGCGAGATTGGTTAAATGTGGTTCCCGAATTTGAAAATCGTTATCACATTGTGGCGCTGGATTTACCTGGATTTGGCTTGTCACCTGTTGTACCAGGAAAATATTCACCCACCAATTATGCACTTGTTGCCCATCAGATAGCACTGGCTTTCGGCCTTAAGAACTACACTGTTATTGGGCATTCTATGGGAGGTGCTGTCGCATTGCGATATGCCTCTATGTTTGCTCCGGAATTGCAACAACTGGTACTGGTAGACGCAGCCGGCATTCTGGAGCGCACCGCATTTTTAAAACATGCCGTCGAATTTCCTGCTAAGTTGTACGGTCTCCCAGATATTTCTGTGAAATGGATTGCCGGTGTCGAACAATTCGGACAATCCATTTTAGAAACCGTTACCAGTTGGCCAGATGGTTTGGAATATATTCGTAAATTTCAATACGCCTGGAATAAAACCCTGGCGCGCAATCCGAATATGAACGCTGCCACGGCATTGATATATGAAGACTTTGCTGTGGCCGCTCACGAAACAGCGGTGCCAACTTCCATTATTTGGGGGGAAAACGATGGCGTTACGCCTATGCGTACGGGAATAATGCTGAACAGCACTTTGAAGCAGAGCAGTCTGCATACTGTCGCCGGTTCCGGGCACACGCCCATGCGTGAAAAACCCGTGCAATTCAATAAATTGCTCGACGCCGTTTTAAAATCGCCACCCACCAAAAATAATGACACACCGATGCGAGCGAGCCAGTCTGATAAAAAACTGCTGATAAAAGAACAAACAAATCGCAGCTACAGCGGTGACTATCGCGATATAGAAATCGTCGATAGTACTGCCATTAAACTCAGTAATGTGCGAGCACAGCGCTTAAGCCTGACTCGCTCCAGCGTCACATTGCAAAATGTGCAATTGGCTTCAGATACAACCGCCATAATCGCGCTGGAAGCTGCCGTAGAAGGCACAAACGTAACAATCGCTGCGGGCAATGGCATACTCGCTGACAACAGCCGCATAGACCTTGCCAACGCGAATATCGTTGCCGATGGGGAAGCGGTGAATATCGCCGAAGATTCCCAAATTATTTTTTCTGCCAGCAAAATTGCCACGCCAGCCTACAAGGGGTATGCGCACGGGCAGTACCGCGAAGAAAACACCACCTTAAAATTTGCACCGGAGGCCAAATGACTCAAAAACGCTTTATCGCGGGCGCGGTATGCCCAGCCTGCGCTTTGTTGGATAAGATTGTTACCTATAGCGATAGAGACAAGAATTATCGAGAGTGTGTAGAGTGCGGCTTTCATGACGAGATTCATATTCAGGGAGAGGTGAGGGAGTTGCAGACGCGGGTGAATTTTACTGAGGAGCAGAAAGCTGCAGAGGTGCAGGTTTTGGATTTTCCGCCTTCTTCGAAGGAATAGTTTTTTGTGTTTTTCTTTTGGTTTTAACGCATGTCATTATTAAGTAACCCCCCGCTGAGAAGCGCTCCAAAAAAAGAATTTACGAAGTAGCAAAAAAGAAACACAAAAATCACCCCCCAACCCCATTCCCAAAACAAAAACAACCCAATACCAACTCAAAAAAACAAAAACCAACGACCCCGTAGCTCCCAACAACACAAAACTACCAATAGAGTGTGAAGCAAGAAAATCAGGCCGGTCTGGCAGGGCATCGCTTAGAATATTTATCGAAACAACAAATTCTTCCCGAAATTCCAGCCACTTTCGGGATAAAAGGCGTGCTATTTCTTTGTAGTAAAACGCCGCAAAAAAAAGCGCGAATTCTGCTCCCATCAAGTTCGCGACTAGTACAATTTCCACAAAAAACGGGGCTATCGCAAGCACTATCGCCCAGAACAGAATCCGCTTGAACTGTTTACGCAAAAAAAGAGGTGTCATCGATTTTCCCTAATCGTTTCAGTTGGAAGTGTAATTGACTCGAGTGTTGTGTATGGGGGCGATTTGATATAAAAAAAGCGCAGCCTGAGGGAAGCTGCGCTGAAGTGAGGTGCCAGACGGCAGCGGCGGGATAAGTCGGTTACGGCAGTGTCAAATCGCCAACGATGATTGTGTCAATTACATGAATGATGCCGTTGCTTGCGTACACGTCGTACACGGTCACAGTGGCACCACCAATTTGCAGAGTTCCGTCAACAATGGCTACCGGCAGTTCCACTCCCTCGGCGGTGCTGGCTGTACTGCCGTTTAAGGTAAACGCGGTGACAGCATCTACGGCGGCGCCGGCCACAACATGTTGCAGGAGCAGGTCGTTTAGCAGATCTGCATCGTTGAGAATTGCGGTGAGAGTTTCACTCGGGATAGCCTCGAACGCTGAATTTGTGGGTGCAAAAACCGTAAAGCTCTCCGCATCGTTATCCAGAGTACTCACCAGACTGGCTGTTGTGAGTGCTGTCAGCAGTGTGGAAAAATCGGTGTTCGCTGCGACTATGTCCGCAATGGAGTTGATGCTTGATTCCTTCTCCGCCGGAGGCAGAAGCACTTTATCGACGACGTGTATCACACCGTTATCGGCCATAACATTGGGCGTTGTAACCGTGGCGGTATTTACCAACAGTTTGCTATCCACATAGGAGAGTCCTATGGAATCTTCATTCAACATGGTGACAGTGGATTCGACCGCGTTTGCGACTCCGATTGCAGTATCCGCCAGTATTTCAGAGCCGATGATAACGTGGTATTGGAGAATATCGGTAAGGGCTGAGGTGTCGTTTTGAAGGTTGGTAAGTGTTTCCTGGCCCAAGGCCTCGAAGGCAGAGTCGGTGGGAGCGAATATCGTAAAGCTGCTCTCAAGGTCTCCCAAGGCGGAATCGAGGCCGGTTTGTTCGAGCAGGGAAATTAAAATATCAAAGCTGCCAGTTTCGCGGGCGACATCGACAATGTTCATGGGCGGAGTGGGCAGTTCCACATCGCCAACTATTACAGTGTCTAAAACGTGAATAATGCCGTTGGAAGTATAAATATCCACCATGCTCACCTTTGCGCCGCCAAGAGTGAGCATGCCATCTGTGATAGCCACTGGGATTTTAGCGTCGCTCGCAGTGCTTATGCTGGTGCCATTAGCGCTATATGCGCTGATCGAATCTATTGCAGGGGCGCCAACAACCACGTGCTGCAGCAGTATTGCTTCGAGGGCATCGGTGTCGTTTAGAAGCGCTGTGAGATTGGCTTCGCCGATCGAGTCGAAGGCTGCGTCAGTTGGCGCGAACACGGTGTAACTGGCTGTTCCATCTTCCAGAGTACCGGTTAAGTCAGCGGCGTCCAGGGCCGCCAGCAGTTTTGTAAAGCTTCCAGCCGCTTCAGCAGTCTCAATAATATTAGCCGCCGGGCTACCCATATCGGCCGGCGGCATTAAAACGCGGTCGATAACGTGTATTACGCCATTGTCTGCTTCGTTATTTGGATCGGTGACCTCAGCGGTATTGATTAGTAAAGAGCTGCCGCTCATCGAGATCGCAATGCGCTTACCATTCGCTGTAACAACGGTGGTGCCTGCGGCAGCGATTGCAGCGGTGGAATCTACTTCCGCGGGCAACACGTGGTATTGCAGAATTGCAGAGAGTGTTTCGGGGTCATCAGCCAGCGCGCTCAATGTTTCCGCACCCAGGGCCTCAAAGGCGGCATCGGTGGGTGCGAATACCGTAAAGCTTCCGTCGGGATCATCCAGGCTTTCGTCCAAACCGGTTTGTACGAGCAGGTCTACGAGAATCTCGAAGTCGGGATTGCCCGAAGCAATATCTACAATCGATGTTGGTTCGCTGGTCGGGTCGTCGTCATCGCCACCGCCACCGCAGGCGGCAAGTAACAGCGTAAACGCAGCGAGGAGAAAAATGTCTAACAATCGGTTTAATGGGTTCATGGCCTCACTTCCTCTTTGTAGGATTCGTGGGGCGGTTTACGGCACTTTAATTCAAAGGGATTTGGTGTTTAAGCCGATTTTAAGAAGCTTGATAGTACAGATTTAATTTATTGATCTGTTTTTGAGTTTTTTACGTATTGTAGGTAATTGCGATAGGTTTACGCGCTTCTTGTGACTTTGCTTTTTATGAAGTAGTTGGCAATTTTTAAGCGCCGCCTTCTGCGAGAATTGTTTGCGTTGAGAATCCGATTTTAGATTTTCCAGGGTTTGTTTTCACTCAAGCGTTAGTTTTAATTGCGTAAGCCCCTTTTGGGGAGCTCGGCAGCATTAGAAATTGTGCTCGGGCTAAAAATACACAAGCCAACCAATTCTCCATTTAACTCTCCACCCCAAGAACGTCCCAACGGCATGCGAAGTAAGAACGGCAAGTTAGTAGTGCAGTATTTTTTTAAAACACAATTTGCTCGAAAAATATTTATCGCAATGATAATTTTTGATCATTTAAATTTGTTGGGCGTGCGCTTTTTTGAGACTAATCAAATTTTTAAATAACGATTTAATAGTCGTAATTTTAAAAATATTGCTGCACTGGGCGTGAGGGGTTTGTAATGGCGGGGCGAAAAGACGGCCGGTATATTTGTATCCTTGTATACATTATGTTGAAAGTTAGCGCGAAATGCGTTTAAAAATCCTTCATCATAATAACGGCTTGGGTGCGGTTGCTAATACCAAGCTTGCGAAATATCGCGGTGATATGCGCTTTTACGGTTGCTTCAGTTACGCCCATTTCATAGCCAATTTGTTTATTCAGCCAGCCCTCCCGCAAAAAACACAACACGCGATATTGTTGCGGTGTGAGCGTCGCAATTTTCGCGGCAAGATCTTTTTCCTCGCTGGCAACGGGCATGATGCTATCGCTAAATTCCTCCGGTACCCAATGGTTGCCATCGAGCATGCTCTGAATGGCGTTTTGAATTTTGGTGGGTGAACACGACTTGGGAATATAGCCGCAGGCCCCGTGCCCCATGGCTCGGCTGATAGTGTCGGCTTCTTCCACGGCAGAAATTATCGCCACAGGTATGCTGGGGAATTTTTCACGAACCATAATTAAACCGAATAAGTCGGTGCAACCTGGCATATGCAAATCCAACAACAACAGATCAGTTTCGTCGTTTTTTTCAAGTTCGTGGATGGTGCTTTCAAGGTTGACTGACTGCGTTACCGAAGATTCCGGGTAATTACTTTTAATTACGCCAAGAATTGCATTTCGGAATAAGGGGTGATCGTCAGCGATATGAAAATTATACATAGTGGTGGTAGTACACGTTTCCTTGGCGTTACTGTCTCGTCGCCCGCTCGTCCTGGGGAAAACGTAGCTCAACACGGGATACTGACGTCTTCTTTGACCTACAACAATTAGACAAACGTCTAGTGAGGTTAGTGTAGCAGCTGCCTGGACGAGAAAATGCGTGACCTAATCTTGGGGGTTTTAGTTTCACGTTGTTTGACACGACCAGGTCAGGCGGCGCCAGCCCGGAGTCCACCCAATGCAGCACAAGGCAACCACTGTGTAAAACCTTCCTCACACCGGGTTTACACAACAACAAAATGCCGTTGCTTCCGGGCTGGCCATTCACCGCTGCTTGCTTCTTTTTGCCTATCTAAATTATGCCACTTTTGTACGACTTTAGTAGAACATAGACTAATAGCTAATTGTTGATCTATGCCGCTAACGCGACTCTGTTAGAGCTATTTCACCGGTAGCAGTACAGCCGGACGAACAATAAAAACAGGAGTCTGCTGATGAAGTTTCAAAAGTCTATGTGGGGGGTTGTGGCAACTGCTGCAGTATTCACGGGATCAACCCAAGCGGTAACCCTTGGTAAAATCGACAACACCACAGTAAGTCTGGGCGGTTATATAAAACTTGATGCGATGTCCACGGATTACAGCGATGGCACCCTTGCATCTGGAAATATTGCTCGTGATTTTTATATTCCCGCATTAACCCCGGTTGGGGGTGAATCTGAAAATCGTCAGTTTGATATGCATGCACGTCAAACGCGTTTCAATCTCACCACAGTTACCGATTTGGGTGATTCGTCGTTAAAAACATTTGTTGAAATGGATTTTATGGCGACACCGAATGGCGACGAACGAATCAGTAACTCCTATTCACCACGTTTGCGACACGCCTTCATGCAATATAACGGATGGCTATTGGGGCAAACCTGGTCGACCTTTCAAAACACTGGCGCACTTCCTGAAACCGCGGACTTTATCGGCAATACCGATTTCGGCATCTTCGTGCGGCAAGCGCAAGTGCGTTACACCGCGGGCGGCTTCCAGGTATCCATCGAAAACCCGGAAACCACTATTACACCTTTTAGCGGCGGCGACCGAATTGTGGCCGACGATAATCAGCTTCCTGATTTTGTGTTGCGCTATAACCTCAAAGCCGGCGGTTTTGACATCGCCTTCGCGGGTTTAGCGCGTGAACTCGCGTATAACAATACCGGTTCGGGCGGCACAATCGACAGCACAACCACGTCGGTAGGTGTGAGTGTGAGTGGTAAGTGGACTTTCGGAAACAAAGACGACATTCGCTTCGGTGTGAACGCAGGTAGTGGTATGGGTCGTTACATCGGCTTAAACGTTGCCAACGGCGCTGTGCTGGATTCTGAAGGGGATCTCCAGGCCATTGACTCAACGGCCTACTACCTGGCATACCGGCATCTGTGGAACGCACAGTGGCGTTCCAATATTACCTATTCAACAATTGCGATCGACAACGACGTAGAGCTGGTCGGTGACGCTGCCACCAAAATGACAGACAGCGCGCGACTTAACCTGTTTTACAGCCCAGTACCTGCGTACACCGTTGGTGCTGAAGTTGCCGTGGCCAATCGCGAGTTGGAAAACGACCTGAGCGGCACTATGACTCGCTTGCAATTCACCGCAAAAATGGCGTTCTAGGACACTCTCAGGGCCTGGGAGGCTCGTTTTTAGTTTTCTTCCAATACTGGTGTGTTACCGCAAGTTACCTTCGGGTAATTTGCGGTTTTTTTATGCCATCTACATTTGTGACTGCAAATAATTTTGCAAACCAACTTTCTTAATTAAACCCAGCTGTTGTTCGAGCCAGTAGGCGTGATCGCTTTCAGTATCTTCCAGCAATTGTTCCAGCATTTCACGGGTTACATAATCCTGTTCCTGCTCGCAGAGGGCGATGGCATCTTTCAGCGCTGCTCCCACGTCCATTTCCACTTGTAAATCGCTGTGCAGCATGGCTGGTACATCCTGGCCAATATTAATCGCGGCGCGGCTTACCATGTCTGGGGTTCCTTCGAGCAATAGCATGCGTTCAATCAACTTTTTCGCATGACCTTTTTCATCTTCAAATTCGTGTGCAATGCGTTCGTGGAGTTTACTGAGTCCCCAGTCGGCATACATTTCTGAGTGGATGAAGTATTGATCCATAGCGGCTAATTCGAAAGCCAGGAGACCGTTAAGTGCGTCGATGACGTTTTGTTTTCCTTGCATAAAGAACACCTGAGGTTAACGGGAAAATAGGGATAAAATTTATGAATGGCGATGATTATAGTAATCTTATTTATAAATGCGAATTTGAATGTGGGATGTCGTCTAAAAAAACGCCTGCAACACGACATAACGCAAATCGTTTAGATTTACTCCCGTTGTGTCTTGCGTTTTTTAAGGATTTGCCAGCAATGTACCCCCAAAGCGGTGAGAGTACCAATGATAGCGCCGCCAAGATGCGCCCCGACGTTGACCCGGGCAAGACCATTGGCTTCTGCACCATTATTAATCGCGACAGTGTATAACTCATTGCTGAGATACCCCACAGAGACTAACAGCAGCGGCAAGCGAAACGTCCCTGAGATGAAAATCACCCAGAAAAAAAATCGCAAAAACTTGTGGGGATAAACCAGCGTGATAAACACCATTGTTGCCGTCACAACGCCGGTGAGACCGAGGTACGGTTGTGAGCTTGATATGGTGTTTACGAACCAGTAGTTAACCCATCCCGAAAACAAGGCACCGGCAACAAAAAAAATCATAAAGCCAAAGTGCCCCAGTATTAATTCAGCGGAAATCGCAAAGGCAAAGAAAAACCCCAAATTGAGCGCAAGTTGCCCTATGGTGGCATGGGTTAAGCTCGCAACCATGATCTGCCAGGGGCCGGTTTCTGTGGGGGAGAGCCACCATTGTTTGGTGGCGGGGTCGGGCACAATTTGCTGTAAGCGTTCGAAAGTATCGAGTATGTCCTGACGTTGGTAACGCTTGAAAGGAGCGTGTTGTTGCAGTTTGTTCAGCTGGCTTTCGGCGTCACTGGCGAAGTCCAATTGGGCCATCAGGTCGATACAATCATTGCGGGGCAATTCGAGTTTCAGGTGGCCGCGTAACTCGTTCTGGCAGAAGTTGTCGAGAGCGCTTTCGTATTCTTCCCAGGAGAGGGCCTGGACCAGAAAAATTAAGACACAAGCCAAGCCAACCAGTGTGGTCACCAGGGGCACACCGGTGAGATCGGCATCCAACTTGGTGGGAAACAACAGCATGTTTGCGGCCTCTATCGCCACGATACAAAAGCGACTCTATACTGGCAAGAGCGCCCCAAAGGAACTATCGTAGTTGGCGCAAATCTCATTGCATGGGAATCGCTAAAAGGAGGTGCCACCGTGCCAAACCCAGAAGACCGTTACACTAACGAGGAAGATCCATCACGCGTTTCACCGGTATTGCCCTTTGTGGTGTTTGTGATTCTGGCGGCGATCGGCTTGGGCTACTTTTTCTTTTGGCACGAACGCCCATCGCCCGATATCGACGAAATCCCGGTGGCCACCCCAGCGCCCACGCCTGTGCCAGCAAGGCCTACGCCGTTACCCTCAGCCACGCCAACACCACAACCCCAAGCCACGCCGGAGCCCTTACCCGATCTCGATAGCAGCGATGCACCTCTGCGCGATAAGCTCAATGAACGTGGTTTGGCGGATATGCTTGCCTACCTCACGCCGGAGGAGGTAGTGCGAAAAACCGTGCGGGCCGTTTACAACCTGAGCAAAGGCAATGTGGTGCAGCAATACCGGCCCGTTCAGGGGCCGGAATCGGTGTTCACGGCTTCTGCCACTGGTGCTACTGCGACCATTGAAAACCCCAAGAAAAAAGGCGAAAAAACCGAAACTGCGGTGTATCGTCTCAATTCAAAAAACAGCGAGCGCTATGCACTTTTTATCAATTTGTTACGCGGCTTGGATCGCGATGTAGTTGTCGATTTATATCAACTTTACTACCCGCTGTTACAGCAGGCTTATGGTGAATTGGGCGAGGGACCGGAGGAATTTCACACGGTTGTTTTACAGGCGCTCGACAGCTTTCTTGCAGCACCGCGGCCCGCTGATGAACCTTTGTTGATTCGCACCAGCGTACACTACCAATTCTTAAAACCGGAATATCAGGCCTTGCCCGCCACGCAAAAGTTGATGTTGCGTATGGGCAAGCAGAATCGTCGCGTGTTGCACGAAGAGCTGCAAAGTTTGCGCGCTGCGCTGGCTCAGGCGACTGTCTCAGAGTCTTAGAACGGAGAAAGACAATGGCGTTAAATTTTACCTGGCGTAAACCTCTGTGGTCTGCGCTTATGGTGAGCAGCGTATTGCTCACCGCCTGTGCAACTACTTCAGACACCAGTGGTTTGCCAACTCTAACGGATGCCCTAGGAGAACAAACGGGACAGAATGGCCGAGCTTGCGTGCTCAAGTCGGATATCAAGAGTTTTGGCTACAAAGATAAGGTGTTAACCATTAATGCCCGCGGTGGTTATTTCATTGCAACTACGGTAATGCGCTGCCACAACCTGGATACGGCCAGCCTTGCGGTTTTCGATGGTCCCCACAATGAGGTGTGCGGGGGAGGTTCGAGTTCGGTTGGGGATTGCCCGATCGCGAAAATTTTTGAATTTGCCAATCGCAGTACGGCATTTGAGGCGCTGGAGACGGCGAAAGCTATGGTAACTGAAGCTGCCGGGGAAACCCGATAACAAAAAGCGAGCCACAGGGGCTCGCTTTAGTACTGCGGTAGAGCCGATTTACATTCGGTTTTGATTGAAAATATCGCTAACAAACCCTTCATGACCTGAAGACGCCGCATTGCGGTAAATGTTTTCGTAGTCGCGCATATCGCGCGCATCACCATCACTGGCAACGCCATTTCCGAGAAATAAGTTAATCACACCTCCCATGTGGTTGAACCATAAAATGTCGTCGCCATCCGCGCGGGTATCGTGTAAATCCCAGAAGGTGCGCGCCACCCACACTTCGTTTTCCCAGCCATTGCTGCAATTGGGCGACCCTGTGCTTTGTTCGGGGTCGAATGATAATGCCCAGCGACCCGCGTTAAATCCGCCGGGTGCGGTGTTACGTGCCGGGTAACCCACCCAGCCGGCAATAAAGTTGGCAAAACCTTCGGTGAGGGTCATACCGAGGCGACTTGGGTAACACCCGCTAAATGAGTGGCTGCCGCCGGTGTTCGCCGCCATCTTGCCGTTCCAGAATTTACTGTGCAGCGCGTGTGCCATTTCGTGCGATACCACGCTTGCCTGGGTGCCGTGAGCCGCAGTGAGCCAGATACGGTCACCGGCAAAGTTGGCGCAGCTCCAGGGCACGCCACTGCCATCGCCGCAGTCGTACCAGGTATTGGGGAAGTTAAACTCGATAGGGCTGCTGCGAACCGGATTGATGCTGGCGCTCCAGTAGAGTCGCGACCACATCACCATAGCGGCATCAACCAGTTCGCCTACGCCGTTGTAATCACCGCCGTCGGTATCGGCATAGCGATGTCCGGAATCGTAGTTTGTAGCAATGTTGTAGCGGTCTGGGTCACGCCAGGAATAGCTGTCACCATTCTGGTTTTGTGGTCGGTAATAAGCGTTGTAGGAGCGATACAAAACGCGTAGGTGGCTGCCCTGATAGTTCTTGCTGGAGGGTACTGTTAAGCTCCAGGTGCCATTCCACTGTACCCAATCGGCGGCGAGTTTTTTCCAGCTACCGGTTTCGTTGGTCCAGGCTTCCACCCAAAATCCAAAACCGGGATGCAGGGCGTGGTCAGAACTCCAGCGGGTTGAAAATTTTCCGGTAAGCGTAAACGTTTGCCCCGAATAATTCATGGGTGAGGTATTTAATCCGCTCGACTTCAACATCACCGCAGTAGCGGCATCGCTGTTAGTTTCCAACACACTTTTAATTTCACGCGGTTCGCCATCTTTTCCAAGACCGCTGCCAGCCATGTAAACCTCTTCCAAAACCAGGCCGAAATCGGGTAGTTCTTTGATATCGCCGGGCAGTTGGCGCGGTGTGGTAAAAGCACTGAGATGCACCGGTAGTTGGTCGATAACTTTGGCGTAATCGCTGGTTACTTTAGGGCCTTTGCTGGCGCTGCCGAATATTTCCTCCCATTCGCCCAATCGCCAAAGCTGTTGGCGGGTGTTGAGCCGATAATAATGTTCAATAAGCAAATCTGCCGCGTGCTGCTCTTGCTGTAAAAGGGCGGCCAGTTCTTTTGGGTCTCGGGTTTCTTTTAACAGTGCGTACGGTACTTCGAATACCTTGCCCAGTAACTGTACAGCCATACCTTCATTTTCTTCGCGAATAAAATCCACGGCGAGTTTCAATTCGGCGTGCTTTTCCAGTAATACGTACTCTTCGCTGGGGCATACCCGCCAGCGTGGCTCGGTATTTTCATTTTCCAAATACAGTGGTTTGGCTTTAGGGTCTTTAAGGATTTCGTCGAGATTGCGCAGCGGGCGATCTACAACGGGCGCATCTTCGCCGCAACCGGGGAATACCACCAGCAACGGTTCGTGCTCCTCGGGATGATTGGGAAAAAGTTCCACTTGCAGAAGGTGGTCACCCGATGCGTTAACTCCAGGTTTGTAGGTACCTACAGTTTCTGCAACAAGTGGTTTCCAGGATACGGCATTGGGTTCATGTGCCATTGCCGGTATGCTGACAATAGCTGCTGCTGCGAGGGTAAAAAAAAGATTCTTAGTGCGTGCCACGTAAGATGTGAAAGTTTTTATTAGCATGTATTGCTCCCTTTGCGGTAGAAAAAGGAGCGATGTGAGACCACACTGGGCCCCGTCTTCTTCCCTGAAGTGATTCGCGTCCTTGCGTTTTACCGCGTTATTTCCGATTTGTAGATGGTGCCTGATTAATCAGCATCCGGCTGAAATCAGTGCACGGAAAACAGTTTAGTCGGCGCTGCTGGTTTCAGCAGTGACAAACTAAAAACCCCCAGTGTGAATAAATCACAGATCTTGTTGCGTTTTTGCGTCTCGCACCGTGTTATTGATTTTCACAACCAACACAATAAAGGCCAGCGTGAAGGTTACTGCGTTAGCGGCAATAATTGCCGGGTCATCGCGCATAATGCCGTAACACAACCAAAGCAGTACCCCGATATTAAAAATTACATACATGCCCAAACTCAGTGAGTGGGTATCACGGGTTTTAAGGACTTTAATAACTTGTGGTAAAAAGGAAGCGGTTGTGCAGCAGGCAGCAACGTAGCCAATTACATCAATGAGCGGCATCTTCAGTTCCAGTAAAAGCGGAGGGGAATCTAACCCGACAAGAATTATCGCCGGGTCAATATAGCGGAAATAGTGACAAGCGTTGGTGTACTTCTAAAGAATCGAAAATAACCTGAGTCGAATTCCTTACTCTGGCAGCCAGGCGCGATACTCGCCGGCACAATGCAGCAGAGCCATCATATAGAGCACGCCATCGTAATAGCGGTACTGGCCAGTAGGGGGCGGCTGTTGCCAGAGATCTTCTACAAAGTTCATCCAGCGGGGATGAGCTGCTGCCAAACCGCCGGTGGCATTCATCGACCTCAAGCCAAGAGTCACTCCGCCACCGAGAGGTGTGCCATCCACGCTGTAGAGATGGTTAATATCCTCGCCCTGCGATTCAAAAAACGCTAAGAGGCGATCGCTGCGAGCCGCTGCATTTTTGTCTTTGCGCCACCAGCTCCAATCCATCGACCAATTCATTACCGTGCGCCAGGCATCGTAGCGGAAATCAACGGATTCAGGTCGCCAGGAAGCACCCCAAGGTGAACCATCGAACTCGCCGTAATCCGGCGTTAATGCGGTAAGCGGGTGTGCGGCTTTGTCGAAATATTCCCGACTTACCCGGGCCGCCTTTGCCCAAAAATCGCGATCGCCCTCGGGGCCGACACGTGCCCAGATTTCATAAAATGCGGGTAAATGATAGGAGGCGTCGGTATGGTCGGCATTGCCCAGGTCGGGAGTAAAGCGAACGATGGCATGTTCCGGGTGGAACAAATTTCCGGCAGTTTTTTCGCCATGGGTTGTGGCACCGGTAATGCGTTCGCGGTGCCGCATATCGTGCAAGATACGATCAGCTTGAGCTTGATAGTTATAGATTCCCTCGCCATTGCCCCAACGTGCAGCGGCAAAATACAGCGCTGTGGCAAAATATTCTTCGCCGTCGGGCGCTGGCATTTCATCGAGGGCCTTACCGCTGGTTTCCACCGACCAGGCAAAATAGCCATAGGCTGGGTGTTCCGGGTTGTTGTGGTACATATAGGTTTTTGCCCAGTTCCAGATTGCATCGAACTCGGCTTTTTTGTTCATTTGCACGGTAATCATCATGCCGTAGCTCATGCCTTCTGAGCGCACATCCTTGCTATTTATATCGTAAATGTAACCCAGCGTGCCGTTACCGTTACTGCCCGATTTGTAGTAAATCGCTGCTTCATCCGGGTCGCCTGCAAATAAGTGCTGGTAAGCATTATCTATTTTTGCGCGAATTTCAGCGGGAGTTTTACCGATTTCGGCGAAAAGATTGCGATAGATTCCGCTGTTAACGGCACCTTCAGAAGCGCTTTCTCGTGGTGGGGGAGGAGGACTGGTTTGGGTACTTGGTGTGATCGCTTGCGGTGCTTTACAGGAGAAAAGAAACACTATACTCGTAAACAAAATAAGCTTAAAAATGGCATTTAAGCGTGCGGTGACATTGAGCTTGGGCATAATCTAACCCCTTTTATTTATCGTTATTACCGTACAATTTATAGTATTTATTCCGTGATGTTGTCGCTTTCTTGAACGCTTTCTTTTGCACGCAAACCGCGGTGAGTGGGCGTGAGGCGTTTTTCCCGCACTGGCTTATGGTTGGTTATTCTGATGATGTAGCCCGCAAATGGAATAAATAGTGTTCGCAGGACAAACCAATAGCGCATAAACGCGACCTTCTATACCGGCTGAAGTCTCGATTAGTGAGAGTACTTCAAAACAGTAGGTCGCGCTACAGGTGTTTCCTAGAGAATCTTTTGGCTATATGAACAGGGCGTGGCTGATATTTTTTAAATGCGGTACAAAATTACAAGGTCCCTGGCGGCTGTCGATTTGCTCGCTAATGATTTCATCCCAAGCTGTAGTACAGGCGTTGGTGCTGCCGGGCATGCAGAAAATCAGCGTGCGGTTTACCAGGCCGGCGAGGGCGCGCGATTGCACGGTGGAGGTGCCAATCTGATCGAAGGAGATGTGGCGAAATAACTCGCCAAAGCCGTCGACCACTTTATCGAGTAGGGGTAATACGGCTTCAGGCGTACTGTCGCGACCGGTAAAGCCTGTGCCTCCGGTTATCAACACCACTTGAGTGTTATCGTCGGCGATCCACTGTGATACCAGGGCTCGAATCTGATAGATGTCGTCTTTGATGATTTTTTTATCAGCAACTTGGTGGCCGTAATCTGTCAGGCGTTTTACCAGAGCTGCGCCAGAGGTATCGCTGCTTTCGTCGCGGGTGTCGGAAACGGTAAGTACCGCTACCTGTAATGGAATCAAATCTTCAGTAACCAGTTTACCCATTCTGTTTCTCCTGTGGTTAACCGCCGAGCATCGCCAACTGACGGGTACTGCCGCTATTGCGCTGATGTAATTTGTGGCCGGCTCGTTTGTTGCCCAGCAACTGCTGAAGCTGTTCGGCAAGATGTTGCTCGCTGGCCGTAGTGAGTTGTGGGCGTAATTTATGGTGCGCGTCTGCAAATAAACACAGATGCAAGTTCCCGTGCGCCGATACTCGTAGACGATTGCAGCTACTACAAAAATCCTTGCTATAGGGCATGATAAGCCCAATTGACCCAAGAAATGAGCCGTGACTGTATTCAAGAGCCGGCCCCGCAGTCGGGGAACGCGGCTTAAGGCTCCAGCCGTGTGCCAGCAGATATTGCTGGATTTGCTCGCCACGTACATGCTGCGCATTAAAGAAGTTCTCGTTATCGCCGGTTTGCATCAACTCGATAAAGCGTAGTGTGATGGCGCGCTGTCGTACGAATTCGAGAAATTCCTGTAGCTCGCGACCATTGTACTCTCGCATCAACACCACGTTAATTTTTGTTTTTAAGCCCAGTTGCAAAGATTGTTCGACACCTGCCAGCAGTTCATGCAATTTGTCATGGCCGGTAATCAATTTAAAAGTTTCGGGTTGCAGGCTGTCGAGACTGAGGTTTAACTGGTCGAGGCCGGCGTCTATTAAGGCCGGGAGTTGTTTGGTGATGCGATAGCCGTTCGAGGTAAGTGCTACAGTTTCAATGCCGGGGGTTGTCTTGCATACGGCGATGATGTCGCTCAAGTCTTTGCGCAAGGTGGGTTCGCCACCGGTAATACGAATCTTGCGAATACCTGCGCTGGCGAACGCATGCACCAGTTTTTTTATTTCAGCAAGGCTCAAATAATTTTCAGTTGTGGTGCGGCAGTATCCATCCGGCAGGCAATAATTACAGCGGAAATTGCAGGCGTCGGTTATCGACAGGCGCAGATAGGTAAACTGGCGTTGGTAGTTGTCTACCAGAGTAACGGGGGTGATCATGGTTTCGCCTTTCCAAATATCGGGAGATTGCTTAATTTCTTAAGCAACCCGGCAATCGACCCGAACATTTCGGGCGTTGCGGTTCAACAACCGTATCTTGAGATTTAGGTCGGTAAACTTCAGCTGGGCCTGTTATTATCCGCCAGAGCTTATAGTAAGCCAATACGCCAAAAGAGGTAGTGGACTTTCTGGGGAGTGATTAGTCCATTTCCAAAAAGTTATGGGATTGCGCATGGGCGAGCCGCTGTTTAAAACGATCCGTTTTATTAGCAACAAACATGACAATCATGCAAATCGCCAAGACACCGTACAGCAGCATAAAACAGGCGCTGTGAATGCCCATCACATCAACCGCAACCCCAAAGGCAATGGGCAGGGTGCAGCCACCTAATGCGCCAATGGCTGCAACCACTCCACCAACGCTGCCCATTTGGGTGGGGTAATAATCGTTAATTATCTTATATACACTGGCACGACCGAAACCCTGTGCAATACCGATAATAAAAATCAAACCAGTAAACAACCAAACATTAATTTCAATGTGGATACGTACATCGCTGTGTACCCCATGAATGGTCATTTCGGTGGGCGGATAACTTAAAAAAAACAGGCAAACAATACACACCCAAAACACCGTCCAGTTTACCGCGCGTCCGCCGTAACGATCGGCAAACCAGCCGCCCAATGCGCGAACCATGCTGGAGGTTGCGGCAAAAAACAAGGTAAAGGCCATCGCCTGATTGGGCGCTAATTTATAGGCGTTTACATAGTACTGAGGCAACCACAATATCAACGCTAAAAAGCTGCCGAATACAAAATAGTAATACAAGCTGAAGCGCCAAATTTGCAGAGTGCTCGCGATAGTGAGCAAACTTAGGGTGTTATTGTCAATACGCGTTCGCGATGCGGGCGGTGGCCGGTTGGGCGCCAGCCAAAAAAACAACAAAGCTATAATTAGCAAACCAAAGCCATAGCTCGGGCCGAGCATTTTCCAACCACCGTGATCAACGATAATGGGGCCTAGCACCAGGGTGATGGCGGCACCGGCATTACCCGCGCCAAAAATACCCATCGCGGTGCCTTGGCGATTACGCTCAAACCAGTCAGTGACATAGCGAATGCCGAAAGTAAACGAAGTACCACTAATGCCAATCCACAATCCGAGTATCACGTAACCTGAATAGCTTGAAACTTGAGGAAGTAAAAATAGCGATGGCACTACGGCCAGCATCTGCAAACCATAAAGAACTTTGGGGTCGTATTTATCAGCTAAAAACCCCGCGGGGACTCGCAGTAGCGCGCCGGTTAACATGGGTGAAGCAAACAGTACACCGAGTTCCAATGCGGACAGGTGCAAACTTGTTTGCAGATCTAAGGCCAGTACGGCGTATAGCACCCACACCGAAAAATTTGCACTAAATGCAAGCGTTGCTAAAAGTAGGGCATGATTTGCCCGTCTGAAGAGTAGGTTGTTTTTCATTTGCTCCCAAAGTAACTCAATGATTGCAATAAGAAGTAATGTAACAAACCCTGACCGACTACCAATGCGTATGCCTATTCAAAGTTGCACCATACATAAAAGGAGTATTTTTCTACCTCCTTGGGGGTAGCTGACGAGGGTACCTGCTGGTTTACAACGTACGGCGCTTGTCCAAAGGGGGTAGATGCTTGATTGCGCTGACAGTGTGCTTAACTTCGAGTGCTAAATAAGCTTGATTCACGTCAAATGTCTTTCCAGAATCAACGCCCAAACTCAAACAAAAATGTTGTGGGAGGGCTTATGTCTGCAGATGCCAAAATTAATTTACTGGATTTAAAAGATCCAAAAATAAAAACCTTGCATATAACTTGGTTCGCTTTCTTTTTAACTTTTGTTGTTTGGTTTAATCACGCACCGCTGTTGGTGTTCATGAAAGAAACCTTCGATATGAGTTCGCAGCAGGTCAAAGCGCTGATGATTTTAAATGTTGCGCTTACCATTCCAGCGCGCATTATTATTGGCATTTTGGTTGATAAGTTTGGGCCGAGGAAAGTTTATAGCAGCCTACTGGTAATATCCTCGTTAATTTGTATTGCGTTTGCCATGGCGACTTCATACAAGCAGCTGGCGATGCTGCGCTTTTTAATGGGCTTTGTCGGAGCCGGTTTTGTGATTGGCATTCGTATGGTGGGGGAGTGGTTTCCCCACAAAACCGTCGGTGTTGCCGAAGGTATATACGGTGGTTGGGGAAATTTTGGTTCAGCCGCAGCGGCTATGACCTTACCTACGTTGGCGCTCCTTTACGGTGGTGACAACGGTTGGCGTTATGCTCTGGCAAGCACGGGCGTAATTGCGGGAATTTACGGCGTGTTCTATTTTCTGGTCGCACGCAATACCCCAAAAGGCTCCACCTATTTTAAACCTAAAAAGGCCGGTGGTCTGGAAGTAACCAGTTGGGGTGATTTTTATCTCTACCTGCTTATGAATATTCCCATGTATGCAGCGCTGGCGGTGCTGGCCTGGAAATTGTCGCCATCCGGCGTCGCCCTGCTGAGCACTTCTGCGATGTACATCATCTGGGGAGTGTTGCTGGTATTAATGGCGTTTCAGATTTCGCAAATCTGGAAAGTAAATAAAGAAAACCTTACCCAGCGCGTTCCAAGTTTGGATCGCTACAAATTCAAGCAGGTTGCCATTTTGGATTGGTCTTATTTCGTGACTTTCGGTTCCGAGTTGGCTGTTGTGTCTATGTTGCCCCTATTCTTCCTGGAAACCTTTTCCGGGCTGGACCCTGTTAAGGCGGGGTTGCTTGGTTCCGGTTTTGCGTTTATGAATTTAGTGGCGCGCCCCACCGGTGGTTGGCTATCGGATAAGGTCGGGCGACGTAAAGCGCTGATGTTTTTGATTGGTGGCCTAGCAGTGGGTTATTTTGTGCTTGGGCAGATCACTTCCAGTTGGTGGATACCAACTGCGGTAGTGGCCACCATGGCGTGCTCCTTCTTCGTGCAGGCCGGTGAAGGTGCGGTGTTTGCTATTGTGCCACTTATCAAACGTCGGATGACCGGGCAAATTGCCGGCATGGCGGGTGCCTACGGTAATGTCGGAGCTGTCACTTATCTTACCGTACTGAGTTTCGTGGATTACAGCACCTTTTTTATGGTGATTGGTGCATCGGCGTTGGTGGTATTTTTTATTGCAATGCTTTTGGATGAGCCCAAGGGACAAATTTCCGAAGTGCTACCCGACGGCACTGTACAAATGATTGATGTGGGCTAATGAATAGTTCGCTCGGCATAGATGCGGCCAGCGATTCCATCGCCGGCCGCAAGTCTATCAACGAAGACTGCGCTGCGATTCGACTGCCCGACGATATTTTTTTATTAAATAATAAAGGCGTGGCACTGGTGGTAGCCGATGGTGTTTCTTCCGCTGAAGCTGGGCAGGAAGCGAGTCGTACGGCGGCAACGCAATTTATTGAAGACTATTATAAAACCCCGGAAAGTTGGAGTGTCAGTCACGCCGGAGAAAAAATTCTTACGGCACTCAACTTACACCTCTATCGCAAAAGTCACGAATTTATCGCGGAAGGCAAAGGCTATTTGTGCACCTTTTCGGCGGTGGTTATAAAAAGTCGCACCGCGCATTTTTTTCATGTAGGCGATAGTCGCATTTATCACTTACACAAAAACGAAGATAATCTCTGGCAATTGCGCCAGCTTACCAGCGATCACACCGCATTTATAGAGCGTAATCGTGCCGTTTTGGCTCGTGCTGTAGGAATGGATAGCCGGTTGAATATTGACTATGGTCGACAGGCGCTGAACGAAGGGGATTTACTGTTACTTACCAGCGACGGTGTGCACGATTTTGTAAATGCTCCGCAACTTCAAAGCCTGTTAAGCGATGACAAAGCCAGCGCGGAATTATTGGTAGCGAGAATCATTGAAAGCGCCACAGGAAAAAACAGTGATGATAACATCAGCGCAGTAGTAGCTCGAGTTCATTCGCTTCCTGAAGAAAGTTTGGAAGATTATAGCCAAAAGTTAACTCGACTGCCCTTTCCTCCGGAATTTTCTGAGGGCATGAAAATTGACGGCTTCGAAATAAAAAAAATTCTATTTGCCTCAGAGCGCAGCCAGTTGTATCTGGTAACAGATGTAGAAAGCGGGGAACAATACGCGATGAAAACGCCATCGCGGAATTACGAAGATGACATCAGTTATATCGACCGCTTTATTCAAGAGGAATGGATCGGCAGTCGCATTGACAACCCCCATGTGGTCAAAGTGGTGAAACCGCTGCGCAAAAAAACCTGCCTGTATTATCTTATGGAATATATTGAGGGTGTCGGTCTGAATCAGTGGATAGAACAGCATCAACCACCCAGTCCGAAGCGTGCTATTGCACTGGTAAAACAGATTGCCGCCGGGTTGCAGGCTTTTCATCGCAACGAAGCCATTCATCAGGATCTGCGCCCCGCCAATGTGTTAGTTACACCAGAAGAGAAAGCAATAATTGTGGATTTCGGTTCGGTGTATGTGGCTGGCTTGGCGGAATTGCAGCGGCCGCTGCAACATTTGGGTGCGCTGGGCACTGCCAGTTATTCCGATCCTTTGTACTTAATGGGGAAACACCCTGGTACGCAGGGCGACGTTTATGCTCTGGCGACCATCACCTACGAAATATTTACCGGACATTTACCATACGGCAGTGCTGTGGAAGAATGTCGTACAGCGTTCGATTATGAACGCCTCAGATATCGTGATGCCGCGAGTTTTAATCCGGTAATACCCCTGTGGTTTGACGGCGCCATAAAAAAAGGAGTGGCCTTTGATTTGGAGGCGCGCTACAACACGATTGCCGAAATGTTGACAGATCTTACACAACCTAATCCTATTTTCTTAAAATCCGACCCGGTTGAACAAAAGCAGGCGAGCAGCTTAATGTTGTGGAAATTAATTTCGGGTTTCTGGTTTTTTACGCTGTTATTGGTGATGTATTTATTTAGCCAATCAACGTAAATCGTTGAGCGGAATTACATCCACCAATTCACCGCTTTCCACATTACCGCGATCCGTATCGAGGCGCACGTAGCAATTGGCAGCGACCATGGATGACAGCGCACCGGAGCTTTGTGTGCCGGTGCTTTCAACACACAATTTTCCGTTGGGGCTGTATACCAGGCGTGCGCGTTGAAAATCCACCCGACCAGGGCGCTTTTTAAAGGGTGAAAACGCCGGTACACGAAAACTGATGGCTTTGCGTTCTATTTCACCAGCCAGCACTTTTAGCGCAGGCACCGCAAGCTGGTGAAAGGTAACGGCTGCAGAAACAGGGTTGCCGGGTAAGCCGAAGAAATAACAACCTTGCTGCTTTTCGCGATCTTGCAGGGAAGCATAGATGCTGCCAAATGCAAAGGGTTTTCCCGGTTTTACAGCCAGTTTGTAAAATTCTATATCGCCGTGTTTGAGGAGGATATCGCGGGTAAAATCCGCCTCGCCGACCGAAACGCCACCCGATGAAATAACCGCATCACAATCCTTTGCCGCGCGTAAAAAAGCACGTTCGATAAGATCGGGATCGTCGCTTAATGCGCCGTAATCATGAATCGCAACCCCAAGTTGTTGTAAGGCTGCAACGAGCAAATAACGATTGCTGTCGTATATCTGGCCCTCTTCAAGTGAATGTCCTAAAGGTGTGAGTTCATCACCTGTGGAAAATACCGCGACCTTAATTTTACGCCGTACCCGTACATTTGCCGTTCCTACGGAGGCAAGCATGCCAATTTCGACTGGCCCCAGGCGACGACCGGCGGCGAGTACCAGGCTGCCAGCCGCGACATCGTTACCGGCGCGGCGAATATTATCGCCATTTCTGGCGGGCTTGGTCAGCGTGATGGAGTCGCCTTCTCGAATAACGTTTTCCTGCATTACCACGCAATTGCAGTTTCCAGGAATTTTCGCGCCGGTCATGATGCGAATGCACTCGTCGGCACCAAGTTTGCCTTGAAAAGGCTTTCCTGCAAAAGATTCACCAATAACACGCAAGGGCATTTCAGTATCACTGAGTTCGGTATTCAGCGCATAGCCGTCCATTGCGGAGTTATCGTAATTAGGAATGTCGTTTTGACTGATAATGTCTTCCGCTAAAATGCGATTAAGGCTGTCGCCCAGTGCAAGAGTTTCGGTTTCTGTAATGCTGTGAATTTCTGAGCGCAGAATATTCAATGCATCATCAAACGGTAAAAGGTCGGGAGAATCACAGCAACTCATAAACGTACCTTACTTGTTGTTTACCATCCACACTGCAGCTTCAACCCGCGAGCGTAAATTGAGTTTTTTTAAAATGTGTTTCACATGTACTTTCACTGTGCCATCGGTAATGTTTAGCTCACGTGCAATTAACTTGTTACTCAAGCCTTTGGCAATATATTTTAATATTTCATGCTCACGACTGGTGAGTTTGGCAAGCAAATTGGGACGGTCGCCACTTTCGCCGCGAATTGCGCCAGCGAGAATATGCGTAAGCTTCTGGCTGATAACCATTTTACCCAGAGCGGCTTCTTTTAACTGTTCCAGTATTTGTTCCGGGTCCATATCTTTTAACAAATAGCCATCTGCACCGTGGGTAATGGCGCTTACAACATCTTCGTCGTTATCTGACACGGTTAACATGATGATGCGTGACGTGATTTCCTGTTCACGCAGTGCGCGTAAGGTTTCCAGACCATCCATGCCCTGCATATTTAAATCCAGAACGATTAAATCTGGATCTTTGGCAACGGCCAGCTGAATGGCGTCCTCGCCATTGCTTGCCTCTCCGATAACTTCGAGATCGTCTTCGAACTCAATTAATTGTACCAGTCCTTTACGGAGCAGTGGGTGGTCATCAACCAAGAGAACGGTAGCGGGTGAATGCGACATAAAGACTCCTCAGCAAGCGATGGAACTTCGAAAATAAGTGAAGCTGCGACTATTGTATTTGATTTATATCATTAACCACCAACCCCGCATATTAAGCCTGAAGGCGGCAAATACCACCATTAGCTTTTGTGAATTGCCGCGCAGCCTGTAAAGGCAGGCAGTTTCTACCCACTAAGGGGTAATACATAAACCGCAAATAATTTTTTGGGGCTACCCCCTCGTATCAGTTGTTCCATTGCGCCGCTTTTTCCATAGTGATTGTGTCAGTATTAAAACGCCGCAGCGCCGGCAGGGGATTATTTATGACACACACACTATCGCATGGAGAACCCGCCTCCGACGCAAGACCAGCGGGCGATAAAACAAAGGGCGCCGATATCAGCCGGTGGGACCCGGAAGATGACAGCTTCTGGCAAAACACCGGTAAAAAAATCGCCAGCCGCAATCTCTGGATTTCCATTCCAAGTTTACTCTGTGGTTTTGCTGTTTGGTTGTACTGGGGCATTATCACTGTACAAATGTTGAATCTGGGGTTCCCGTTCGCAAAATCTGAATTGTTTACGCTAATGGCCATTGCCGGCCTCACTGGAGCTACTCTGCGAATTCCCAGTAGTTTTTTTATTCGCATGGCAGGCGGCCGTAATACCATCTTTTTTACCACCGCATTGTTAATGATTCCAGCATTGGGTGCTGGTTTAGCGTTACGTGATCAAAATACGCCGCTTTGGGTGTTTCAAATGTTGGCCTTGTTATCCGGTTTTGGCGGCGGGAATTTCGCGTCATCCATGTCGAATATCAGTTTCTTTTACCCCAAAAAACAACAGGGCCTGGCCTTGGGATTAAACGCGGGCTTGGGGAATTTTGGTGTTACAACAATGCAGATACTGGTACCGCTGGTAATGACCTTCGGCCTGTTTGGCGGTTTAGGCGGTGACGCTATGGTGCTGCAAAATACCTCGGGTACGCTTATTGGTAAAATTCCCGCCGGTTCGCAAACCTACATCCAAAACGCCGGTCTGGTATGGCTACTGTTTTTAGTGCCTTTGGCATTTTTGGGCTGGTTTGGTATGAATAATATTCGAACCAAAGAAGTTTCGCCCGATATTCCCAACCCAGTACTCAGCTTTGGTTTAATTTCCGGCATGCTGTTGGTGGGTTTTCTCACTGCCGCTTTCGGGTTGTGGTTACTGCTACCTGAATCGGCGAACGGTTCGGGTTTTGGTGTACCGAAAGAAATTGTTCTGGTACTTGTTATCGCTTCAACGGTTTTTATGTTGAAACAGATTCCCGGCCAGATACGCAATACACTGTCTCGCCAGTATCAAATCTTTAACAATAAGCATACTTGGGTAATGAGTGTTATCTACACCATGACCTTCGGTTCGTTTATCGGATTTTCAGCAGCCTTTCCTTTGGCGATTAAAGTGATTTTTGGCTATCAGCACCTTATGGTTGGCGATATCGTTACCCACGATACGATTAACGCCAACGGCCCGAGTGCATTAATGTATGCCTGGATGGGTCCTTTTATCGGCGCACTGATTCGCCCGGTGGGTGGCTGGATTGCCGATAAAATTGGTGGTGCATTGGTTACGCAGGTGTGTTCCGTGGTGATGGTGGCGAGTTCAATCGGCGTAGCTTACTATATGAAAGCCGCGTACAGTTCAGCAACGCCGGAAGAATTTTTTGTGCCTTTTTTCGTGTTATTTTTGCTGCTGTTCGCGGCTACCGGCATTGGTAATGGCTCCACCTTCCGAACCATCGCTATGGTATTTCCCAAAGAACAAGCTGGCCCCGTTCTCGGTTGGACGTCTGCCGTAGCAGCCTATGGTGCGTTTTATATTCCCAAGGTAATTGGTGAGCAAATTAAAGCAACCACACCTGAGGTCGCGCTCTACGGCTTTGCTGGATTCTACGCAGTTTGTGTATTGGTGAACTGGTGGTTCTATCTCCGTAAAGATGGTGAATACTACAATCCTTAATTGTATTCAAGGCTAAACTTTGGTAAGCGCCGAGTTCGTCAGAAGGGATTCTGATTGATTCGGCGCTTTGTTATTTTTATCTTGAAAAGACAATTCAGAACGAGCTTAGATTGTGATTTCGTTAGTGCTCTGAGACAACGGATAGAATAATCTATCCAAAAAGAGGCCGTATTATTGAGTAATTCGTTGGTAAAGAATTTCGTCTTCTAGAACCATGTGGGTACGCAGTTCGTTTAGAAAGCGCCCAAGTTCGGAATAAAGTACTTGCAGGGTTGCACAATTTACGCCACTAGGAGTACAGAGCTGACCAGTCATGGTTTCCAGGCTTTGCATGGCGCGGTCATGTTCCCTGTGTTTAAAATGCATTGCCGAAAGGTGTGTTTTTATATCTGCAACAGGAGCGGATTTTAGCATTGGGAACAATTCCTGCTCTTCGGCAATCATATGCTGCTCAAGGTCTTCCTGAAAGTTGATGAGTTTGTGACTCAGGTGTCTCGGCAGGGCAGGGTGTTTCAGGTGTTTATCTAAGTGGCGCGAGAGCCGAATAATTTCCGGCAAGTGTTTGCGATGTCGGTAGTGGAACTCAGCGAGCAATTTATCGATAAATTTCGCAGTGCTCAGCTTTTTCCAGGGGGCTAGCTGTAGATCAGGCGGTTTTGGGAGTGTATTAAATTCTTCCAGTAAATCTGCTTGATTTATGTTTTGAGCCTGGCTTAACTCCTCAAGTCGTTTATCGGAGTGCTCACATAAATCAATTCCAAAATAATGGAACACACGACTCGCGCCAGATAAGTTATTGGCAATATCTAATACCGATGTGCTTAACAGTTTCATGCACTAACCTCCTCACCTTAGGCTAGTGCGTTGCAGGCGTGAAAGCTATTCCCCTTTGTGGGTAGAAATTAAGGCTTCTTCGCGATTGTAATTGGGGATAAAAGTAAAACTGACACTGGTGCCACCGCTCTTGCGCAGTGATATATCCAGCGTGCCACCAAGATTTCGACTGCGCTCGCTCATGATTGCCAGGCCGTAGTGATTGAGTTTCTCCGGGGTATCGGGAATACCAATTCCGTCGTCGTCTACCCGCAATTCAACACGAGAGTTGCTGATGTGTCGCAAACTGATATTCACATTATTCCCTTTGGAGTGATACACAGCATTCTGACCGGCTTCGCGAACAATCTGTAGCAGATGAATTTCCTCACTGGCAGAGAGCGGAATATCACCTACCTCGTAGTCCAGTTCGATTTGCATATCGCTGCGTTCCTGCAGCTGTTGCACCGTGCTGAGTAGGGCTGAATACAAGCCGCCATCATCCATTTTCAAGCGGAAAGTGGTGAGCAGTTCCCGCAATTGGCGATACGCTGATGACAAACCCTCGCGAAGCTCATCGATAATTGCCTGCTGTAATTCATATTTTTGTCTGTCTTTAGATTTCTGCAGGCGAGTAACCTGAATTTGTAAATAAGATAGCGCCTGCGCCAGGGAGTCGTGCAGTTCGCGCGCAATAACCGTGCGTTCGTTAAGCATGGCGAAGCGGTTTTCGCGGTCTTTCTGTTCACTCATGGATAGCGCGATGGCAAACTGGTTGGCGACTGACTGAATCAAATTTTGTTTCCAATCTGCCAGAGTAGCTTGATCGTCGAGGTGTAAATCGATGGTGCCAAAAAAACGCTTTGCCATCACTATCGGAAAGCGACGGTGCCCCGGTAGATCTATCAGTTCATCCGGCTTTGATATATTGCGGCAATTAAGGCAATCGGTTTTATCACAGGGATTCTTACCTCCTTCGCCAGATACCAGTTGTAGATAGGGGCGTTCACCCTGTTCAGTAAACAGGCATAACTCCAATTTGGGTCGGTCGATAATCTTTGCGAGGCGATTAAGAGTGTCTGCGTAGCTAAATTCACCGTTAGGGCTCTGGAGAATCTCCCGTGCAGTGCGGAATAAAAATTCCAAGGCAATATTATTCTGCTGCAACTCCTGGGTGCGCGATTCCACTCGCTCTTCCAATACACTGTACGAATTGGCGATCGACTTCGTCATACGGTTGAACGTGGAAGCCAATAAACCTAATTCGTCACGACCAGATACTTCCACCTGTTGGGTTAAATCGCCTTGACGAATTTTGTCGGCCGTTTCGGTCAATTGCGATAGCGGTTTTTCAATACGGTTTTTTAAGAGGTAAAAAATTAAGCTACCCACCAGCACGGTAATGAGTAGCACTACAAGCTGAAAAGTACGTAGATTCACAATTTTTCGTTCAGCGTCTTCCTGAAACTGCGTAACTAGGTTGTCGGTAAGCAATACATGCTGATCGAGCAGCGCAGCGAGATTGTCGGGGGCCTGCTGTAATGCCACGGCTTCCTGTAAACGCGGTTGCAGTTGATTTAGCCAGTAATCGTAGGCTGTGGTGAACAGTTGGTTTAAACGGGTATGCTTATCTGGAGTGTTTCCCAATTGTGCGTGCTGGTGCGAAAAGATGGGGTGGTTCCAGGTTTTATGCAGACGATGAATATTTTGCTGTGCCTGTTGAAATTCGCCACGCTGTAAATTCATCCCTATCAGATAGGTCTGCATGCGCATCGAACCTGAAAGATTGATGGCTTGCGCGTCTTTATCAGCGAGTTCCGTAACCCAAAATGAAATAAAGATGCTTATTAGGGTGATGCCGATAATGGTCACCAACGACAAGGTAATGTAACTCATTACCGATGCGTGATATTCCTGCTGCGGCTGTTTGCTGATATCGCGATACATGGTGGTCTAAATCCCCATGAATTACATGGCTAACTAATTAAATTCGTTACGAAAATTGTACCCCTTTCCCTTCTTTATAACACCCGCCTACCCCCTTGTAGGTATCGCTGTAGGTATGAGTAGTTAGCTCAAAAATCGTTTTGATACAGATCAAATTTCAGTTGCTGGCGCTTCTTATAGTGTTGTCATATCCGTTTTAGCAGAGCCCCGCTGCTCTGCATTCCAGGGGCTACCGAGGAATCTATAACAATGAGTCACTTTATCGATAAGCTGCGTTTTTTTAATGTTAAAAAAACCAGCTTTGCAAACGGTCATGGTGTTACAACGAACGAAGACCGCAGTTGGGAAGAAGGTTATCGCAAACGCTGGCAGCACGACAAAATTGTGCGTTCCACCCACGGTGTGAATTGCACGGGTTCGTGCAGTTGGAAAATTTATGTAAAAGATGGTCTGGTCACCTGGGAAACCCAGCAAACCGATTATCCACGTACCCGACCGGATTTGCCCAATCATGAACCTCGCGGTTGCCCACGCGGCGCCAGTTTCAGTTGGTATATCTACAGCGCTAACCGCTTAAAGTACCCCAAAATCCGCAAGCACCTTTTAAAACTGTGGCGCGAAGCAAAGTTAAATCATAGCGATCCGGTGGCAGCCTGGGAATCGATTGTTAACGACCCGGCAAAAACCAAGAGCTATAAAAGCAAACGTGGCCTCGGTGGTTTGGTGCGCGCGGAGTGGGCTGAAGTCAACGAATTGATTGCGGCCGCCAACGTGTATACCGCAAAAACTTTTGGCCCCGACCGTATCACTGGTTTTTCTCCAATTCCTGCAATGAGCATGGTGAGCTATGCGGCCGGCGCGCGCTATTTATCGTTAATCGGCGGTAACTGTTTAAGCTTTTACGATTGGTATTGTGATTTACCTCCGGCTTCGCCCCAAATCTGGGGTGAACAAACCGATGTGCCGGAATCTGCAGACTGGTATAACGCGGGTTATATTATTGCCTGGGGTTCTAATGTGCCGCAAACCCGAACCCCCGATGCACACTTTTTCACCGAGGTGCGTTACAAGGGTACCAAAACCGTTTCGGTCACTCCCGATTACTCCGAAGTTGCCAAACTTACCGACGAATGGCTGCCCGCCAAGCAGGGTACCGATGCCGCTGTAGCGATGGCGATGGGTCATGTTGTACTGAAAGAATTCCATGTCGAAAAACAAAGCGAATACTTTAAAAATTATTGTCAGTCCAAAACCGATTTCCCATATCTAGTAAAACTGGAACAAATCGAAAACGGTTTCCAGCAGGGGGCGTTTTTACGAGCAAGTGATCTTAAAGACGACCTAGGCCAGAGCAACAATCCCGAGTGGAAAACGATTGCCGTTAATGCTGACGGTTCGCTGGTGTCTCCCACTGGATCCATCGGCTATCGCTGGGGAGAATCCGGTAAGTGGAATATTGACCAACGCGACGGTGCCAGTGGTGTTGAACTGGACTTAAAAACCACGCTACGTGATTGTTCCGATGGATTTGCGGAAGTTGCTTTCCCTTATTTCGGGGGCAAAGAACACGAATTTAATTATTTTGATAAAACCGAACACAACGAAGTGCAACTGCGACGAGTGCCGGTAAAGAAAGTACAACTGGCTGATGGTAGCCATGCCTATGTCGCGACTGTGTACGATTTAACTCTGGCGAACTATGGCGTGGATAACGGCCTGGAGTGCCCTAATACCGCCAAGTCGCTTGACGATGATATGCCCTATACGCCGGCCTGGCAGGAAAAAATAACCGGCGTTCCGCGCGAGCAGGTGATACGCATTGCTCGTGAATTTGCTGATAACGCTCATAAAACCCAGGGCCGCTCCATGATTATTATCGGTGCTGCCATGAACCACTGGTACAACATGGATATGAATTACCGTGGTGTGATTAACTTATTAATGATGTGTGGCTGCATCGGGCAGAGCGGTGGCGGCTGGGCGCACTATGTGGGCCAGGAAAAACTGCGACCCCAAACCGGCTGGCAGCCGCTGGCGTTTGGTCTCGACTGGCAGCGCCCACCGCGCCACATGAACGGCACCTCATTTTTCTACAATCACTCCGATCAATGGCGCTACGAAAAGCTGGAGATGAGCGAAGTAATTTCGCCGCTGGCAAATAAAGAAAAATGGAGCGCTTCAATAATCGATTACAACACCCGTGCCGAACGCATGGGCTGGTTGCCTTCTGCACCGCAGCTCGGTACAAACCCGTTGAATTTATGCAAGCTGGCCGCGCAGCAGGGTATGGACCCGAAAGATTATGCCGTTCAGCAATTAAAGTCCGGCGATTTAAAATTTGCCTGCGAAGATCCGGATAACCCCCAGAATTACCCCCGCAATATGTTTATTTGGCGTTCCAACCTTCTGGGCTCGTCCGGTAAAGGCCATGAATACATGTTGCGCCATCTGCTCGGTACCAAACACGGTTTAATGGGCAAAGATCTCGGCGAAAGTGGCGATAAGAAACCTGAAGATGTCGCCTGGCGGGATGAAGCGCCCGAGGGTAAGCTCGATTTATTGGTCACCTTGGATTTCCGTATGTCGACTACCTGTCTCTATTCCGACATTGTATTGCCGACGGCCACCTGGTACGAAAAAGACGATATGAATACTTCGGATATGCATCCATTTATTCACCCATTAAGCAAAGCCGTCGATCCGGTTTGGCAGAGCAAATCCGACTGGGATATTTTTAAAGGTGTTGCGAAAAAATTCTCCGAGTTGGCCAATGGTCATCTCGGTGTTGAAAAAGATTTGGTGACCTTACCGTTGTTACACGATACCCCGGCTGAGCTGGCCCAACCCGACGGTGTTAAAAGTTGGTGGAAGGGCGAGTGTGAACTCATTCCTGGAAAAACAGCTCCCAATATGATTGTGGTGGAGCGTGATTACCCCAGCACCTACCAACGATTTACCTCGCTGGGTCCGTTAATGGAAAAACTTGGTAACGGGGGTAAGGGCATTAATTGGAACACCGAGACGGAAGTGGAATTTCTCGGTAAATTGAATCATCGTCATACCGATGAAGGCGCGCATCAAGGCAGGCCTAAAATTGAAAGTGCCATTGATGCTGCCGAGGTTATTTTAAGTCTCGCACCGGAAACTAACGGTCAGGTCGCTGTTAAGGCCTGGGATGCGCTCTCAAAAATAACTGGGCGCGATCACACGCATTTGGCGCTACCAAAAGAAGATGAAAAAATTCGCTTTCACGATATCGTGGCGCAGCCGCGCAAAATTATCAGCTCGCCTACCTGGAGCGGTTTGGAAGATGAACATGTGAGCTATAACGCGGGCTACACCAATGTGCATGAGCTTATACCCTGGCGCACAGTCACGGGTCGGCAACAGTTTTATCAAGACCACGAGTGGATGCGTGATTTTGGCGAAACCCAATGCCTCTACAAACCGCCGGTCAACATGAAAACTGTGCAGCCACTGCTGGGTAAAAAACCCAACGGCAATCACGAGCTGGTGCTTAACTGGATTACGCCCCACCAGAAGTGGGGTATTCATTCCACCTATTCCGACAACCTGTTAATGCTCACACTCAGTCGCGGTGGTCCCATTGTGTGGCTCAGTGAAGTGGATGCCAAAAAAGCCGGCATTGAAGATAACGACTGGATCGAAGTGTTTAATGTGAACGGTGCCATAGCAGCACGCGCTGTGGTATCGCAGCGGGTACCGGAAGGTATGAGCATGATGTACCACGCCCAGGAGCGCATTGTAAATGTGCCCGGTGCCGAAACCACCAAAACCCGCGGCGGTATTCACAATTCAGTGACTCGCGCTGTGATGAAACCCACGCACATGATTGGCGGTTACGCGCAACAGGCTTACGGTTTTAATTATTACGGCACCGTAGGCTGTAACCGCGACGAATTCGTTATTGTCCGAAAAATGGATAAGGTCGATTGGCTAGACGAAGAAAGTGCATCAGAGGAGCTTAAATAAGATGAAAGTACGTGCACAAATCGGCATGGTCCTGAATCTGGACAAATGTATTGGTTGCCATACCTGTTCGATCACCTGTAAAAATGTGTGGACCAGCCGCGACGGTATGGAATACGCCTGGTTTAACAATGTCGAAACCAAACCCGGTGTGGGGTATCCGAAAGAGTGGGAAAACCAGGAAAAATGGAATGGTGGTTGGGTTCGTAAAGCCAATGGAAAGCTGGAACCGAAGCAGGGTGGTAAGTTGCGTATTTTATCGAATATATTTTCCAACCCGGATCTCCCCGAAATCGATGACTATTATGAACCCTTTGATTTTGATTACGAACATTTACACAACGCCCCTGAGAGCAAGCATCAGCCCGTAGCCCGCCCCCGTTCGCTGGTCAGCGGTAAGCGCATGGAAAAAATTCATTGGGGGCCCAACTGGGAGGAAATTCTCGGTACGGAATTTGAAAAACGTAAAAAAGATGTGTGCTTTAACGAGGTGGCACAGCAGGAAATTTACGGCGAATTTGAAAAAACCTTTATGATGTATTTGCCGCGCCTTTGCGAGCATTGTCTTAACCCGGCCTGTGTTGCCAGTTGTCCGAGCGGTGCCATTTACAAGCGCGAAGAAGACGGCATTGTGTTGATCGATCAGGAAAAATGCCGCGGTTGGCGCATGTGTGTATCGGGTTGCCCTTATAAAAAGATTTACTACAACTGGAATACCGGTAAGTCCGAAAAATGTATTTTCTGTTATCCCCGTATTGAAGCCGGACAACCCACGGTATGTTCCGAAACCTGCGTCGGCCGCATTCGCTATTTGGGTGTTTTATTATACGACGCCGACAAAATCGACGAAGTCGCTGCGGTTGCATCTGATAAAGACTTGTACGAAGCGCAATTGGATATTTTCTTAGACCCGCATGACCCCAAGGTTCAGGAAGCGGCGCGCAAAGAGGGCATTCCCGATGCCTGGCTCGAAGCTGCACAGCGATCGCCCGTGTATAAGATGGCGATGGACTGGAAGGTGGCACTGCCGCTTCATCCTGAATATCGAACCCTTCCCATGGTGTGGTATATCCCACCGCTGTCGCCCATTCAAAATGCCGCAGCAGCTGGCAAGATCGGCAGCAAGGGTGTAATACCCGAATTAAAATCTCTGCGAATACCCATTCGCTATTTGGCCAACTTGTTAACTGCCGGCGATGAAGCGCCAGTATTAAATGCCTTAGAGCGTATGCTGGCAATGCGCACTTACAAGCGCGCCCAACAGGTGGATGGCGTGGAAGATTTAGCGGTGCTGCAAAAAGTCGGTATTACCGCAGCTCAGGTGGAAGAAATGTATCGCTACATGGCGATTGCCAACTACGAAGATCGCTTTGTAATTCCTACCAGCCACGCAGCCTACGCCGAGGAAGCTTACAGCATGAAAAGCAGTTGCGGCTTTAGTTTTGGTAACGGCTGTAGCGACGGTAACAGTGGCGTAAATATTTTTGGCGGTAAAAAACAAACTAACCGCAATATCATTGCCGTTTCTCAGGGGGAAGAGTGATGCAAATTCTACGCGTAATTTCCCGGCTGCTGGATTATCCCGATGAGTCTTTGGTAGATGATGAAGCTGCTATGTGCAATATCATCTGGCAGTCACCACTGTACGAGCTAACGCAGGAGCGGCTGCAACAATTTATTTGGAAGCAGCTCGATCGTGATTTGTTGGATGTGCAGTCCGAGTACGATGGCCTATTCGAACGAGGTCGCTCGCTCGGCTTGTGGTTGTTTGAACACGTCCATGGTGAGAGTCGTGATCGCGGCCAGGCAATGGTCGATTTGCTCAACCAGTACCGCGAAGCGGGGCTGGAAATTTCGCAGCAGGAGTTGCCCGACTATATCCCCTTATTTTTAGAGTTTCTCGCTACCCAGGGTGAAATCAACGCTCGGGAAGGTTTGCGCGAAGTGGAACATATATTGGGCCTGCTACAAGCGCGCCTTGAAAAACGCGACAGCCACTACGCTATTTTAATGACGGCCTTATTGGAGCTGGCACACAGCAAAGTCGATTTAGTCGAAGTGAAACAACGCGTTGCCTCGGAGGAGCGCGACGATACCCAAAAAGCCTTGGATCGTGCTTGGGAAGAAGAGGAAATCAATTTTATGGGGCAGCAGTCATCTTGTGGTACCGGTCATAAGCCCGGCGAAACGCAAAATGTGAAAGCTGCCAATCTGGAAGTGCCCGTGCACTGGGTTGATTTTAATTCAAAGGCTAGCCAAGAGAAGTTAGCCAAGAGGACTTCGAAATGAGCGATCTCAACCATTTATTGTTTGGCATATACCCATATATCGCATTAACCGTTTTTTTGGTGGGTTCGTTGGTACGCTATGATCGCGAGCCTTACACCTGGAAAACGAGCTCCAGTCAATTGTTGGAAAAAAAATGGCTGCGTCGCGGAAGTCTGCCCTTTCATATTGGTGTATTGGCAATTTTGGGTGGCCACTTTGTTGGCCTGCTCACACCGCATGAAGTGTGGCATGCGCTTGGCGTGAGTGCAGCCTTTAAACAAAAAGTAGCCATGGCGGCGGGCGGCATTTTTGGGGTGATCTGCCTATATGGTATGACCATTCTGCTCATTCGCCGACTCAGTAACGAACGTATTCGTGCCACAACTGCAAAAATGGATGTGGTGGTGTTGCTTATGCTGTATTGCCAACTGTTGTTAGGTTTGAGTTCCATATTTGTATCAGCGGGTCACTTGGATGGTGAAGAAATGCTGCAATTAATGGCCTGGGCGCAAAATATGGTGACTTTAAATGGAGCGGCAGCCTCTGCACACATCGCCGATGTTCACATTATTTATAAACTCCATGTGTTTTTGGGAATGAGCTTGTTCTTGGTATTCCCATTTTCACGACTGGTACACATTTGGAGTGTACCGGTGAAATATATTAACCGCAGCTATCAGGTAGTGCGGCAGCGGTAAGAGAGAGGTTTTGATGTTTAAAGTCAATGAAACTCCCATCGCGGAAGCAGCTGTCTTACAGGAAATGCAGTACCACCCATCGGAAAACGCCGAACAGGCGAAAGCGCGTGCTGTCGAATCGCTGATTATTAGCGAGTTGTTAAAACAGCGTGCGTTGCAAGTGGGGTTGGAGATAGATTCTCAGGAAAATTTCGTCGACAACTTAATAAGCAGAGAGGTGAGTTTTCCTGTTGCCAGCCAGCAGGACTGCGAAAATTATTACACCAATAACACTAACAAATTTTGCACCTCGCCTTTGTTGGAGGTGAAACACATTCTACTGGCATGTGATCCTAACGATGCCAGCGGGCGCTCTCAGGCTAACGATCTCGCCGATCAGCTTATTGTGCAGTTGCGTGAAACCCCTGCGTTGTTTGAAGATCTCGCCAAGCAGCATTCGCACTGTCCTTCGGCGGAAACGGGTGGTAGTCTTGGTCAGATAAGCAGCGGCCAAACTGTGCCTGAGTTTGAGCGCCAGTTATTTCACTGTGGTGAAGGCTTGGTGGATTCTCCCATCGAGAGTCGGTACGGCATACATGTTGTTTTTATCAATCATCGGGAAGAGGCGAAACAATTGCCTTATCCTGTGGTCGCAGAACGTATTGCCGATTATTTGAATAACAAGGTACGTAATGTGGCTATTGCCCAGTATATTGCTACCTTAATTGACAACGCTACGATCGAAGGCTATCAATTCAAGCAATTGCCGGAACAGTATCATCATTAATGTGCGCAGAGAGCCGCAAGCCTGAACGACGTGTTGCCATGCAGGCGCTTTTGGCCGAGATTTCCCGGCAACTGCCTCTCGATGCGCCTGCGGCAAGTCTGTGCCAAAACACGTGCATGGGGTGCCCTAAAAAGTTGATGCAGTACCTCGAAGGTGAAGTTGATTTTTGGCAAGATGAATTGGGTGCTGGTGAAACGCCAAGTTTTGGCGATATTCAGAAACTTGCCAAGAGCGCGCGTAAAATACATCGTGTTTTACAGCAAAACGGCTTGATTGATAACGCAACTACACAATAAAACGCTATAACAAGGTAAGAGGATATAACGATGACAAAAACCTCATTTGCAGAGAGTCTTGCAGACTATTCTCTGGCTGAACTCATGTCCAAAAATGTTCTTACAGTTTACGAAGGTTGGTCGGTAAAACGGCTCGCGGGTTTTTTTGTAAAACACGGAATTTCCGGTGCCCCCGTTATCGCCTCGGATGATGAATTGGTGGGTGTGGTCACACAATCCGATGTTGTACGATTTGAATCCCGAGAAATTACCGAAGCTGAAATCAAGCGCTTGTCGCAGTTTTATTGCGGTCCGTTTGGCGGAGAGTTGGGCGATGATGATCTGCGCCATATGCGTGAAAAAGCCAATGAAAACTGCACCGTGTTTTCCATTATGACGCCAGAAGTTTGTGCCGTTGACGTTGCCACGGCCGTTGTTGAGGCCTGCCAATTAATTGTCGAGAAACATTTGCACCGGTTGTTTGTAACGGATAAAGGGCAGCTGGTGGGTGTGGTAACAGCGCGGGATATTATGGCCAAATTATTGGAAGAGCAATCTTGAGTTAACTCGGGTTAGTTGTAGTATCTATTTAATTTATATTTCCCATAACCGCAACGTGGTGAATTGATTGCGATAAGTCAAGCCATTGTGTAAATCGAGTGGTTAGACTCTCCGCTTTAAATCGGATTCGAGCGGTTATGGATTTCCCCAAAGATATTATTCGTACAGCATTACGTACACTGCAACCTGGGATGCGGATGGTTGCCGCGTTGGGTGTTCGCGGCACACCGGTTTTTATTCAAAAATCATTTCTGGAACCGCTTTTAAACAATATTTTTGCGCAAACGCTTTGCGATGACGAATTTGAATTTCTTTGCGACAAAGTGTTGGCTGTTGAAGTTAGCGATTTAAAACTATTATTGGGATTTACTTGTAAAAATAATCGTCTGTATTATTTAGGAAGTGGTTGTCAACCGACGGTAACCATTCGAGGTGGCAGTACCGCATTATTGCAGTTGATTAATCGTGAGCAAGACCCAGATACTCTGTTCTTTCAAAGAAAGCTTGAAATTGAAGGTGACACCGAAGTGGGTTTGAATGTAAAAAATCTGCTCGATGCCATTGACGATGAAGACCTTCCCGGCTATTACAAGCGAACGGTGCAAGTAGTAACGCAGTGTCAGCAATGGTTGGCAGCTGGCGATAATTTTCGAGCGACTGCGCAATGATGGAATTGGTTGCCCCTGCCGGAAATTATCCTGCCTTCAAAGCTGCAGTTGCCGCTGGCGCTGATACGATTTACATCGGCTTCAAAGATGAAACAAATGCACGTCATTTTGCGGGCCTGAATTTTAATGATCGCCAGCTTCAAAAAGCCCGAGATCACGCCCAACAGCATCATAAAAAAATTTATGTAGCGATCAATACCTACCCTCAGCCCGAACGCTGGCACAAATGGACCTCTGCGGTAGACCGTGCCGCGGAATTGGGCGCACGTGCCGTGATTCTCGCAGATATTGGTTTGTTAGATTACGCCGCACAAAAATACCCCCAGCTCGCTTTGCACTTATCGGTGCAAACTTCGGCAACCAATATTGAATCATTGCGATTTTACGCTGAGAATTTTGGTGTTAAGCGTGCTGTATTGCCGCGTGTATTAGCGTTAAAACAAGTCGCGGCATTGTGTGAAAATAGCCCGGTTGATCTGGAAGTTTTTGGATTTGGGAGTTTGTGCATTATGGCGGAAGGGCGCTGTGTATTGTCGAGTTACCTTACCAGTGAATCTCCAAATAATTTCGGTGCCTGCTCACCGGCAAGTTATGTACGCTGGGAAGAGCATGATTCGGTGCGCGACTCGCGTTTAAACGGGGTGCTTATCGATCGCTATCAGGCGGATGAACCCGCCAGTTATCCCACCTTGTGTAAAGGGCGTTTCCGGGTTGCGGAAAATACCTATCACGCCTTGGAACAACCAACCAGCTTAAGTACGCTGGCCTTAATTCCGGAACTTAGCCGCATGGGTGTTCGAGCGATTAAAATCGAAGGGCGGCAGCGTAGCCCAGCCTATGTTTCACAGGTGGTAAGCGTGTGGCGTCAGGCGCTCGACCGTTTTAAGCAACAGCCAGAAGCTTTTACCCCCGAAGCTAACTGGCTGGAAATACTTAACAGTGTTTCGGAAGGCGCGCAAACCAGTTTGGGCGCGTATTCGCGGCCGTGGCAGTGAGTTTTGACATGAAAATCAGTGTGGCTGCAATTCCCTATTTCTGGCCTAAAAAACAGGTACAAAATTTTTATACCATGCTCGCGGAAGCGCCGGTTGATGTTGTTTATTTGGGTGAAACCGTGTGCAGTAAACGCAGTGAATTGGCTTTAAATGACTGGCTTGCTATTGCAGACCGTTTACAGAAAAGTGGTAAGCACGTGGTGCTCGCGAGTTTGGCATTAATTACAGCACGATCCGAATTACAGGCTTTAAAAAAGATTTGCGAGCTGGATATTTTAATCGAGGCAAACGATATGGCTGCGGTGCAGCTTTTATCGCAGCAACACAAGCCCTTCGTTGCCGGGTCCAGCATCAATATCTACAACGTGCAAACCTTGCGAAAGTTGGTCGATCTCGGCATGCAGCGTTGGGTGATGCCCGTGGAGCTGAGTGCGCAAACACTGCAAACAATTTTAACCGAGGCCGCACTAAAACAATTAACGGTGGAAACTGAAGTGTTGGGTTACGGTAAATTACCGCTGGCGTATTCTGCGCGTTGTTTTACTGCCCGCGCCCACAATCGCCCTAAAGACGCTTGTAAGTTGGCTTGTCTTGAAACTCCCGAAGGTATGGATGTGTTTTCTCAGGAGGAGCAGCAGCTGTTTACCTTAAACGGCATTCAAACCCTGTCGGGTATTACGCAGAATTTGGTGGATGAAAGTGAAAAGATGAAAAACCTGGGGGTTAGCCATTTTCGCGTTGTGCCAGATACCGGTACCGATGAAACCTTTTTTAAGCAGTTACCACGGCAACTGAATAACATTCGAAATAATTCGATTATTGCTAGATCGTGTAACGGCTACTGGTTTGGCGAGGCGGGTATGGTATTACACCGCGGTTAATTTTTTTGATGGCCATTTAAAATAGGGCCGACAAAAAATAGATTAAAAAAAGCCCGGTTATGCCGGGCTTAATCATTTTAGGTGAAAATTTTAAACGTTTGTTAGACGTTCAAAATGTAATCAGGATTGCCCAGTCGGGCAAAAAAACCTGAGAAACGAATTGTACCTAAAGCTGATATGAATGCTATTCGACAAAAGGTGGTAATTCGTATGCAACCGGTTACATGGTTGTATAGGGTGTCAATTTTTAGTTTTAGTGAGCCGGATTAATACGCTGAGCTAGCAACCTTTCCCCAAAATACTTTTTAAATTTGCCTGCTTAAACAGGCTACTGAAAATCTATTTAAATAATGCGCCCTCGCCAATAGTATTGGATGCAATAAGCATTAATATTTACCGATTGAGCTGCTGAAGTAATTCCTGCGCTTCACTGTCACAAATTACCTTGAAGGCTTAAACGGCGTGCGCGGCGTTTGCGCGCCCAAATCACAATACCGGTAATCGACAACCCCGCTACTGCAATACCCATTATCGACATTATCACGCGCCCCCAAATTCCCAGGATTCGGCCACTGTGTAAGGGAAACTGCGCTTGCATATAAATATCGCCGGCACTGCCTTGCCCTGGAATAGTCGCTCCGGAATAACTGCCGTCTGCGCCGTTGAAGTACAGCCAGGTGTTGCCCAGGCTTCCATCACCGTGGCTATTGCCGGGTTCAAAAAAACCTACGCCGTATAAATTAAAATCACTGGAATAAAAAATACCGCCCATGGGTTCGTCAATACCCTTTTGCTCGGCGTAATTCGCAGCAATGAGAATAATATTTTCGCGCGAAATTTCAGGCGCGGAAAATTCCGCGTAGCTGGCGTTTGTGAATGGGCTGGGGCTTAGGGGCGAAATGGTATTCACCAGGGGGCGAACCACTTGGTGCTCGAGGTTCATGGATACCGAGGTAACGGCGAGTATCAACAGTAAAGCCCAGAGCCACACACCGCCGCTGCGGTGTAAATCGAAGTTGAGTTTGTAGGCACCGCGATTGAGACGAAACGCAAAACTCTTGCGCCAGTTGCGTGTGCTGGGAAAAGAAATGAGCAGTGCAACGACGCAGTCCAGCGACCAAACCATTGCCACAAGTCCCATCAGCAATATACCTGTTTCCAGTGATGCGATATCCGGCAAGTGCATGGAGTAATGCAGCTTGTAAAGGAAAGGCAACAGGTTTTCACGCGCCAGGGATATTTCACCCCAGAGCCGGGTGGCTTGTACTGCACCGCTTTCCGGGTGCATGGCTACCTGATTGTAAGTAAGTGATTGCTTCGCTTTTGAGGTGCGCGGGCTCACAAATATATTTAAGGCGTGGCCAGGTTCATGCTGTAGGGGTAAGAAACTCACCATCAAATCTGGCGCACTGGCTTCAAACTGGTTTGCCAGGTCGAGGGCACTCTGCGGCTGTTGCCATTGTGCCTTGTACATCTGCGGATTGAGCGCGGCATCCAGTTCGTGATCCCACGAAATCACCGCACCCGTGAGCCCCGAAATCGCCAGAAAAACCGCCGTAAACAAGCCCATCCAACGGTGTAAAACCCTCAATATGTGCCGCACTGCTGCCCCCAAACATGGTTTTAAGTGATGTACCACCATATGCGAATGATAATAATTATCATTGACATTTGCGCATTATGAATTATATTGGCGCGAAACACAACGAGGTAGCCACTATGATTATTACTCGCAGCAAACGCCTCGCCTGCGCCCTCGCCGCCCTCTGTGCGGCACAAACACCGGGGGCTGTTGGCGAGAGTAATACAATGGAAGAATTGGTGATTATTGGCATGCGCGAACAGCGTCAAAGCCAGGGCGCAACGGGATTAAATTTATCGATTTACGATACCCCACAATCGGTTAGCGTGTTAAGTAGTGATACGCTGGATAAATTCGCGCTCAGCGACATCAACAGCACCTTAAGTCTGGCAACTGGTGTAAACGTGGAAGCCATTGAGACCGATCGCACCTACTACAATGCGCGGGGTTTCGACATCACCAGTATGCATGTTGACGGCGTGGGAGTGCCGTTTGATGGCCTGGTGCAAGGCGATTTGGATACCGCAATTTATGAAAAAGTGGAAATTATACGTGGCGCCAACGGCCTGATTACGGGCATCGGCAACCCGTCTGGAACGATTAACTATGTGCGTAAACGACCCACCAATGAGCTGTTGCTGAATACCAAATTTACCGTCGGTTCGTGGCAGCAGAAACGCGCCGAAGCCGATGTGTCTGTGCCATTAAGTGGTGACAGTCGCTGGGCGGCGCGCTCGGTAATGGTGGTGGAAGACAAGGATTCCTGGCTGGATAACTACCACAATAATCGCAAAGTTTTTTACGGCATTGTGGATGGTCAGGTTGGCAGCGCGGTAACCCTCGCGGCAGGCTACACCCATCACACCAATAAAAGCGATGGCGTGCTTTGGGGTGCGCTGCCACTGATGTACAGCGATGGCACCCAAGCGGAATTTGATGTGTCGACAAGCACAACCATGCAATGGACCTACTGGAATGCCACCACCGACACCGCCTTCGCAGAGCTAAGCTGGCAATTGGCGAATGACTGGGCCTTGCGTACCACATACACCTACACGGAATTCGATGAACCTTCGGAATTGTTTTACATCTATTTGGGCGCGCAAGGCTACGATAAGGAAACCGGCCTGGGCATTGAACCCTACCCCGGCAAATACCACACGACATCCGAACAAAAACAGTGGGACACCGCAATTGAAGGCGGCTTTGATGCTTGGGGCCAGCGTCACCAGTTAATTGTCGGCTTGAGCCTTGCCAAAATGGATGGCGAATCGCAGGATTTCGCGGCACTGAGCGGCTGGGATGCCCTGCCGGCATTCCCCGGCTGGCGCGGAGATGAAGTGGCGCGCCCGCAATGGGATGAGCCTTATCTGGCGGCGCAAACCCAGGTGGATTTAAATCGCTTGTACGGCGTATTGCGACTCAGCATTTCCGAGCAATTAAAATTCTTGGTGGGTGGCAACGCGGTGCGTTACGAAAATAGCGGCTTCAGTTGGGGGGTGGCCACTGATTCCAAAGAGCGCGGCAGTAGTCCCTACTTGGGTTTAACCTGGGAAGTTATTGCTGGCTTAAATGCCTACGCCAGTTACAGCGATATTTATCAACCACAATATGAGCTGGGGGAAGATTTTCAGCCGCTCGGCTCAGCCAAAGGCAAGAGTTATGAAGCTGGTGTGAAGAAAAACTGGTTCGACAATCGCTTGCTTACAAGCTTCGCCGTGTTTAAAACCGAGCAGGATAATCTCGCGGAGTTTGCGGGCTATAGCGATGGCGACGATATAGATGATGAAGACTACAGCGACGATTTCGACTGGGCCTTGTATCGGGGTATATCGGCACGCTCTAAGGGTTTTGAAATTGAAGCGGCAGGCGCGCTAAGCGATTCAGTCAACCTGCAGGTGGGGTATACCCAATTGCGGCTGCACGACCCCGAAGGCGAACAAAGCCGCACATTTATTCCCCGTAAAACCTTGAAAACAGTTTTGCAGTGGCAAGCCAGCGAACGCTTGCAGTGGGGCGTTTCCGGTCGTTGGCAAAGTGATATTTACTATCAAGCTGCCGCGGGCCGTATTGAGCAGCCGAGTTACTTCGTGGTTGGCGCTTACGGGGCGTTTGATTTTAACGAGCGCCTCGGCTTAAGCCTGAATATTGAAAATATGAGCGATCAAAAATATCTCAGCAGTTTACAATGGGAACAATCGTATTACGGCAAGCCCCGCGCGGTAAGTGTGAGATTGCATTGGAATATTTAAGTTCGACTAAAAAACATGTGGGTAACACGAAAACCCTAAACCAAAAAAAGCCCGGTAAAAACCGGGCTTGAAATTTGTAGGTGAAACTGTCGAGTTCGGCAAGCGAACTCAAGCATGCAATCAGGATTAGCGGTAAGCGGAAATCCAGAGTGGTGTTATTGTACTGCCAGTATTGGCAGTATTGAATGCGACATATGGTCGCACCAGAGCCCCCGCATAATCAGGCCCCCTCATAATCAAGTAAGTATGATTGCGCCGACGCCAAGAAATACCACAAAACCCACCACATCGGTTACCGTGGTTAATACCACCGAGCCAGAAAGTGCCGGGTCCAGTTTGAGTTTATCGAGTGCTGCGGGAATCAGTACGCCCGCCACCACGGCAATAATAATATTCACCAAAATAGCAAATGCGATGGTAAAACCCAGCAGCAACTCGCCGAACCACCAATACACACATTGCCCAATAATCAGTGCCCATAACAAACCATTAACCACACCCACCCGAAATTCTTTTTTTAACACGCCACGTCGGTTGGCGTCGGTTATTTTACCCAGGGCCAGAGCGCGTACGATTACAGTGAGTGTTTGGCTGCCAGAAATTCCACCCATAGATGCCACCACCGGCATTAATATCGCGAGGGTTACCACTTGCTGCAGCGTGGCTTCAAACAAACCGATACACCAGGAAGCCAGAAAAGCAGTGAGCAAATTGATACCCAGCCAGATGGCACGGTTGCGACTACTGCGCCACACGGGCGCAAACAAGTCTTCGTCTTCTGCGAGACCACCGGCGGCGGAAAATTGTTTGTCGGCCAGTTCTTCGCGATGCTCATAGGCGGTGCTGAGGGTTAAGCGCCCGAGAATACGACCGTCTTCCTCCACCACTGGCAGTGCAACCCTGCCGCTTAAAATCACACTGTCGGCGGCATCATCAATGCTGTCACCGGCCTGCACAACATCTTCGACTTCTTGCATAAGGTCTACTACTTTACTGCCCGGCTCGGCGGTGGCGGCGTTTGCCAAATCCAATTCGCCCACCAAAATGCCTTTTTTGTTTTGAATGTAAAAGCGATCGGGCAAGCGGGAATCGGTGCGTTTTAATTGTCGCAACGCACTGGAAACTTTCAGGTTGCTGTACACCACCGCGAAATCGAAATTCACCCAGTGACCGGCTTTTTCAACATCGTACTTGGAAGCGCGTTCAAAGCGTTCTTTTTCAACAGTGTCCAAGCGTTCCAGGGCTTCTGCGATAAAGCGCTCGGGTAATTCCTCGGCCAGTTCCAACAGCGCTTCGGCGTCGAATTCATCAAGCAATGGCCCCAATTCAGATACGTCAATCTGCTTAACCAAGGCGCGACGCGATTCCTCCTGCATCGCCAAAAAAACGGGCTTCTGTTGCTCTGAAGGCAGCGCCTGGAAAACGCGTTTACGCGAGCTGGTGGGCAAGGCTTCCAAAATAATGGCCAATTCTTCAGGCAGAAGCGCTTCGACCGCTTCGCCAATCCAGAGCGCTAGCGGTGGCGCACCAATAAACTCAGGGTCGTCGAGTTCAGCCGCGGCGCTAGAAATCTTAGCCAACAACGTTTGTGAGGATTCGTCTAACATGGCGTCTCCGGTGCGGGTGCACAGTGGCAATACTATTTATACGGCTTGTGCAAGCGAAAGGGGGATGGTTGCTTTTATTGTAGAACGTCGCGAAGTAGTGTTGCGTTAATGCAAATGCGTGTGCAGGGCTAGGTCTGGGTTCTCCGTGTTTAGAGAGCCTCGTAAGCGGGTAGAAACTTGGCGATAAACACGCTACGACCGAACTGTTCATAGCCCCAGACAAGTAGCTCGCTAAGCATAGCCATAACCGTGTCATGCTCGCCCATTACCACGGTTGCTGTGGGAAAGGTGCTAATCGCAAGGTCGGGGTAGGTGTTAAGTTTTGCGATGGTTTGTTTGATGGCAGCGACGGGGTCTTGTTGCTGTAAGGGGTAGTAGGTGAGTTCTACGCTGAGTTTCATGTTGGCGCCCCGTGTGCTTTTAACAGAGGTTGGATGATTACAGCGCTTGCAGAGGCTGCGCTAAGTAAGGACGAGTATTATAGCAATCTTGGATGAAGTATAAGGTTGGGCCGATCAGTGTTTTTAGGACAAAAAGCGGGTTCGTATAAAACCTATGCCACTGATTAAATTACTCGCGAGCGCAACTATTCCGACCAGGGAGTACAGCAACATGGTTATTGTGGTGCCGGTCCAAAGCGAGAGTAGCACTAGAGCCAAACCGAGCAGAATATAAACCGATACGCGATTATCCTGCCAGAGGCCACTTTCTCCCTGTTTTATCAGTTGTTGTATGGTATTGATATCTTCAGCATTCAAAACGTAGTCGGCAAACGATTGATTCACGATACGAAGTCGTCCCTGCTCCACCCGAATCAAGCCCCTTGCTGCCAGGCTTTCCAGTGCCTTCATATTTTTTGGGTTGGCTCTTTTGCCTCCGGCAAGATAAAACAACGCGAGTTTTTCTGATGGGTTGCAGGCATTCCAAACTGAGCGATAATAAGCCCCGGCTTTAATTTGCAGAAACTGAATAGAGCGGCGTTCACAAGCGGTTTTTTCTGTGCCGAACAGATTGCGCCAATGATACTCGTTAGTACGGTATTGGTGAGGATCAAAATTGGCATCAGGGTAGTGTGTGCTGAGAGCCTGTTGAATAAATCCGAGGCCTGGCATAGCGCTGGTTTCTTTTGCGATAAGGCCCGGATTCAGTGTTTCGAGAAAATCGTCTGTATCAACGGAAAAATCGCTAAAATATTGTGCCCACTGAACTTGATCATTGAGTGGAAAATCGTCGCGAAGAGTTAACGAGCTATCGCCGAGTGGCCCGGAGTTTAATAACATATTAAGTTTTTCGCTGTTGCAAAAAACGGTTAATTGATTCAGCTTACCGTACAGTTGTAAACGTTTTAATTCGTTTAAAATTGTCAATAGATGAGATCTTTGTTGCCCGTTCTCAATGCAGGATTCCATACCGCTCACCTCAACCAAAAATCCATTATCGTGCTTTTCGCAATAAATTTGCATGGCAATGAGCTTTTGATGTGATTCAAGCAATTCTTTTAACACTTCTTGCTGTTCTAACAGGCTATCAAAATCTTTTTGCACGCGTGTTGATAGTCCCGGGACATATTGAGTGATGTCAAAACCGCGATTCCGTGGTGAGTGTGCAAGCAGTCGTAGTTTTCCATCCACTAAGTAGCCGGTGTCTACCGTAAAGTGCTTAAGCAGGTGTGCCCACTTAGCAAATTCTGTGCTGGATATCATTCGGCTATTTTTAGATTCTCTCGATTCGACTGCTTTTCTGGGATGCGTGATTTCCTGGGCCTCGTTAGAACGTAAACTGTTTGCGCTCAACAACATCATCATACTGCTTGCGTTGCAGAACAGCGTGAGTCGAGCGATTGATCCTATCTGCACGAGCCTCTTGAGCTTCTCTAACAGACTGAGTAGTTGGTCACGATTATTGTTGTCATCCAAGCTGTTCGCGAGCTCACCTATTTCCAGATAATATTTATCTTCCCGCTTTTCACAGTAGAGTTGTACATCCGGTACCGTTTCTGATTGCGAAAGCAATTGCTGCAGTTCTGAGTTCGTTGCAAGCACTTCCAGGAACGGACTGGTATTTGCTGTGCCGTTACTGCGTAGGTTTTGTAGTAATGCCCGCAGGGGCAAGCCGCGTAAGGGGCTGCGAACCAGAATTAATCTCAGGTTTGGATTCGGTAAAAAGGGTGTGTGGAGGAAGCTTTTTTTGTATAAGCGGTTGAAAAAAAGTAGCATACTTTGCGAGCCGTAGAGACGGGCATAAATTATATGGCGGTTAAATGCTAGCCAGCCGAACACTATGAGGAATGCTCCGATAGGGGTAAGTATCCAATAAAATATCATTGGGTTTTTACGGGTAATTTTTGCCACATCATGTTTATTTCCTTTTGGTTCCCAAAAATACAGCTTCAGCCACTGCAGTAGGTCGGTATCCCTTGTATAAAAACTGAAAGATCCGAGGTGTTCAGGGTTTACCGTCGTTAGCGTCTTTTGATCAGAAGGAATTAACTGTGGATTTAACTCACCTAGCATTTCAATGGGTTGCTTTTCAGATCTCTCGGTGGAGTACCGGTAGTAATCATGCGCAAATTGTTCAATTTCATTACGCTCGCGGTTAACTGTGGCACGAGCCAAATTATTATAGTACCAATTAAGAGATCCACCTGGGGCAAAGCCAACGCGATTAAGATTCCAGTTAAGCGCGATTCCGATAATTGCAAAAAATACAACAGCTCTCCACGGTACTTTAGTATTGGTACTATTTGATGTGGAAGCAAAAGAAAGATATTCCTGATTGATCTCGGCGCGGTATTTCTCCGTTTGATTTCCAATATTATTTAAATAGTAAATTAACCCCCAAGACATAACTAGTCCTAGCAAAGAATACGAAAATGCCCAGCTTATGAGAGGCCTCCAAATACTTGTTGAATATAGTAAATATTCTATTGTCAGGCTGAGTGTGAGCATTAATACGTATAACATTAGAATATCTTTTTCGGGTATAGATCTACCATAAAGTGATTTTAATAAATGGCTATAAAATTTGGTTTCGTTGAGTTGGCGTTGATTGTTTTTTAAGCAATAAAAAAATATGATTAATGCCAAGCCTGCGTCGATCCAAAGAATTGCTAATAGCTGATCATCCGTCAGATTAGGACCCTCATTCACCCAAAAATATTCTCTCAGCGCAAAAGTTGCTATAAGAATAGAAATTAATTTAAATGCTAAGATTCGAGTTGTTCGATTGTCAGCCCCAAAAAATTTAGAGAAAATTTTGACGGAGCATTTTTGGTTGTAACTAATAATCATGTACTGGCAGCTATAAATGCCAAAAAATAGAACCAATATCAAATAGAAAATTGGTAATTTTAATTCCAATTTTTCAAACAAACTGAATTGTTTTATTAGTGCATAATCGAACCAAAACCCTGCTATTTGACTAAATACAATCAATGATGAAAATAACACCATTGTACGTGCCTCAATACACGTATTTATTTTAAGTAAACCTCTCCAGTCGAGACGTATTTGTAGAAGTCGGAAAATCCAAAATATGAAGATTGCAACGATTGCAACTATTAAAAAATGGTATAAATTTATAAAAAATACGTTTGAAAAGTAGTTTTCAAACGTATCATCTGGGAAGAAGGTTACTATTGCCCATTGATCGATAGATGTTCTATGGGTTACAAACCAGCCTGGTTTTCCCTGGTAGTTTCCCGCTATGGGTTGAAGTGTTTTTTCTGGTCTTCCGCACGTATTTTCCGAGCAGCTGTCTTTGCCGGATTGCAACTGATGTTGCAGTAGTCGAGTATCGGCTCCGGCGGCATAGATATTTTCATTGAGTGCGTATTGGGAATCCTGATGAAAAAGCACCTCGCCACTCAAACGATCCACAACCATCAGTGTAATATCGGCTTGTTCGTTGGGGTTGATTTTCGTTTGCCAGCTCAGAGAAGGTAATTTTATGTCACCTGCCAAAACCGTGCATTTGTTGTCGTGCCACCGGTAAGTTGACAGAGTTGTTCCGAGTACACGGTCAGTCAGGTTTCGTAAGCGTTGAATGTAAAACTGTTTGGGGCACTTACTATCTGAGCCATTATTGACGGCTTTAGGTATTTCCCAGCCTTTTTTGTTTTTTAACTTATTAAAGTAATCGCGATGATTTAAATCTAATAACTTTGGTTTGTGCTGGTATTCTATATTGTAAAACTGCGGCGATTTTTGTATTCCAGATTCATCGATAAGGAATGCGCTAAGTAGATTGTTTTCAGATGTTTTAGATGAATAAGTTACGGAATCTGTGATGTATTTTAGTGCGGAATCTTTTGGTGTGCTGCTTTGTTCGCTAAATTCAAAATTTTTATTGAAATAGACACACAGCTTATTTTCGGAGTTTTTGGAGTTTTCGTTTATTTTAGTTTTGTTGAGGTTGTTCTTTGTGTTGGCGTTTTCGCAGCTATTTTTGCTAATTTTTAATGTGGATGTGATGGAGCTATCTTTTTCGTGTTTGAAGTGTTTTTTTAATTCTAGGCATATTTGTTCTTTGTGTTGGGTTGGGGAGCGATTTGTATTATTGTCATCATTAGATGACACTTTTTCTAGTTTATCGCAAAATGGTTCTGCCCAGTCATCTGTTTCGTGCGATGAAGTGTTGTCTCGATCGGAAAAGGTTATTTTTTTTATTTCTCCAAAAATACCCCGTAAATCCCCATTGAAGTTTTTATTCGTTTTGATGGCAAGCTCCAGCGCTTGTTCAGCTTTGTGGCCTTGCTCAACAAGGCGATCGGCCCAAGCGAAATAAGCAGAGCTCAGTACCGCAAAAAAGAGCAAGCTTGTACTAAGGGTAACGTAGTACCAAACGCCGTCGATGGGTTGGTGTTCGGAGGTCATTAGAAGGCGCGTGATGCTGAGTATAAAAGCAAGAAAAATTACGATAATAATAAATTCGGCGAGATTAGAACGTTTGCTGTCTTGTTCTTGGAGCGCGAATTTTGGAGTCACGCCCATTAGTAGCAGGCGTGTTGGATTTTTAATTTTTGTGCCTTCTTCTTCATCTATCGGATTGATTTTGGGGTCAAAATGAAAGGGATAAAGGTAAATTCGAAATTCCCCAGGGTTAACTTTTATATCAAAAAAGTAGCTGTATCCCGGCAGTTTTACATCTTGTTCAATCGTGGTTTCGTCTTTGGTTTTCCCGCCAATTTTTGACGCTAGTTTAAACCAGTCGCGATTAATTTCTACGGCAATCTGTTTTGCAAACTGTGTGGTATTGGTTATGGCAAAGGCCTGGGATTCACCTTTGTTAGCCAGAACTTGGTTGTCCTCTGTAACTAAGAGGTATTGAGAATAGGGCGTTTTGGGTTCGGGCAGTAAGTTCTTGAGCGGAACTTTCCAGCATCCGCCTTTAGGTCTGTCATGTGATTCGTTGGTCTTTTTCGTACTTTGGTAAAAAAAATTGCGGCCAATCGTTTTAAAGCCGGATTTATTAAGTTCTTTCTTACAAATTTCAGACCCGTAGCTATTTGGCAATACCTTAGGTTTTCCATCTTGTTTGACTTGTTTAGATATATATTTCCTGGCGGCGTCAATTTGCAGTATACGATTGTTTATAGTTTCAGATGCCTCGCCCAAAGTTCTGAATAGGTGGCGATTATTGGCCTGATCTCTGTCGGTCACATGTTGAAAATAAAGGTAAAATAGCGGGATAACAATAAAAATTAAAAAGGGTGCTAATACGATAATGTTAATACCGTATTTATGCTTGGATTTTTGCTCTTTCTCGTCCATGTGGAATGCGCTACTTAAAGGCGCACGCCGAGCAGCATTAACACCCTTCCCGTCGCGAGCCGACAAAGAACCCTGGTTTGTAAACGCCGGTGCTACTCGCTAGCACTCAAGTTAAGTATATCGCAGTTATTTACCTTATCCGCAACGTAAATAGTGCCCTTTATACAGAAGTAACCTATGCGCAGGTCGTGTTATTGGAGATTTCTATAATGGTTTACAATATGACATTTGTTTCAATAAATGTTTTTTCGTGCCATCACAATAGCGCTATTGTTTCAGGAAATTCGCGCGGAGTTTTCCCCTAGTATAAGCTTGGCATGGTGGGATAAACCTTTTTAAGTCGCCATAGATTTGCGAAACCGCCTAAGTCGATTTGCTCGCCAAATAATCAGCCAAGCCGTCATCGCCGCTAAAAAAAGCCCCATTTGCCAATAAATATCACTAAACAATTTCATTATTATTCGGCCTGGCGCGCTAAATTTTATTTTTGCCAATCGCAAATTCATCGCCACGGTTTGGGTGGAAGGATGCTCTGTTCCCAGCGCGCGAGTATTGATTTGCAACGCTGCTTCATAGTGTGCTAAGGCTTCCTTATAGCGTCCTTGTGCTTCGCAGGAAAACGCTAGGTTGTTGTGGTCCATTGCAAGGTTTGGGTGTTGCTCCCCAAAGTTTTTCAGATCGCTGTGGTACGCCCGTTGAAAGTATTCATAGGCTTTATCGTATTGGTGTAACTGGTGATAGAGACTGCCAAGGTTGTTGTACGCCGAAGCGGTATTGGGGTGATCTTCGCCTAAGGTTTGCAAATAATCGTTGAGTGCTTGCTGATAATAGTCCATTGCTTTTTCATAGTTTCCCATTTTTTTGTAGGCATAACCCAAGTTGTTGCGATTAACCGCGGCTTCCTGGTGATGCTCACCCAAACTCGCAACATTAATTGCCAGCGCGCCTTGCAGTTCGGAAATCGCTTTTTGGTAATCTCCCAAAGAAAGATAAACCAGTGCCAGGTTATTGCGCGCTTTGGCGACGCTAGGGTGATTCTCCCCCAATTTAAGCCGGTTGATATCCAGCGCTTGCTGGTATTCATGTAGCGCTTTTTGATACTCCCCCAAGCCCTTCAGAGCATTACCCAAATTACTGCGATCGGTGGCCACATTGGGATGGCTGTCGCCGTAGGTTTTTAAGTCGCTATCGAGCGCTTGTTGATGCATGGCAACGGCTTTATCGTAAGCCCCCAAGGCTTCGTACACGGCACCGATATTCGTGCGGCGGGTTGCAACGCGGGGGTGTGCGTCGCCGAATATTTTAAGATCGCTGTCGAGTGCCTGTTGATAATAGATGAGCGCCTCGTGGTATTGCCCTAAAGTTTCGTAGGCATAGCCGAGGTTATTGCGTCGCAGGGCCACCTTGGGGTGTTCACTGCCGTAACTTTGCAGGTCGCTTGCCAATGCATCCTGATAGTATTTAATCGCGGTCTCCGTGTCGCCAATCGATAGATACACACTTCCCAGGTTGTTGCGAATACGAGCGACAGACGGGTGCAGTTCGCCAAAGTTTTTAATATCACTTTGTAGTGCCAGTAAATTGTAATCTATGGCCTTTTGATAATTTCCGAGTTCATCGTGTATGGTTGCAAGATTACTGTAACTTAACGCGATATTGGGGTCGTCCGGTGGGTAAATTTCGAGATCCGTTTGCAGTGCATCCTGAAAATAGTGCAAAGCTTTTGGGTAGTCACCCAATTTGCGATAAGTCTCTCCAAGATTATTATTGGCAACGGCAATTAAGGCTTGTTGCTGTGCATCAGATGCGCGATTACTTTGCGTGAGGGCTTTGTGGAAGTAGTCGATGGCTTCGTCATACTTGGCCAGTTGCAAGGCCATAAGCCCGGCGTGATTTAAATAGCTTATGGTGTTGCCATCCAACAGTACGGCTTTTTGATAATTTTGGTAGGCCTGCGACAATTCCAGATCCGCTTCCTGGAAACCCGCCAATTCAAACGCCGTGGCTGCGGCCTGTTTATCATCTAATTGTTGTTGTTGCTGTAGCAGCGTCTTAATTCGGGGAATATCATAATTTTGATAGGCTTGTGTTAGTTCTCTGCTAATTGCATCGCGCGGCGCCAGCGCTGTTAAACGGCGATTCAGCTGGGTAAGCTGTTTGTTTAATTGTTCACTGTATTGCAAGGCGCTTTGCAGTTTTTCGTAGTCGCTCAGCTGGCGTGCCTGTAATGCTTCGGCTTTCCGAATATGGGTTTGAATCTGCCGCTGTAAATTCTGGATTTTTATTTCATCTTCCGGCTTGCCAACCACGTTTACCAGGCCATTATTAATGGCAATTTGTAACTGATGGTTTTCGATGTTTACGGTGCCTTGATTAACAGCGATTTGTACACAGTTGGGGCCGGAGCAGTTTTGTTTAAGGGCGTCATTGACTGCTGGAATCGCGCAAAGCGAAAAAAGGTAGGCTGCCAGCAGTTGCTGAAGCACCCTTATTCATCCTCGTTTTTGGCTTGTGTGGGGTTAATCTGAATATCCCCCTGATTAATACCAATCTGCGTGGTATTTTCGCCATGACTGGTTTGCTGAATGCTGGTGGGGGATTGCGCTGAGGTGGGCGCTGGCTGAGCTTCAAACCAGCCAGACATTGTTGATATTAACGCAGCCAGCACAGTTGCACCTGCTGCAATAATCGCAATTTTAAGCTCTTTGCTCATAACCGTAACTCCGTGTGAACGCTCTCAGTGCAAGATCATTCCGATGCCCAACCGTGCCATCGCGTAACCGAGCCCTTGCAAACCCGTGCTCTTGCAAACCCCTGCCCTTGCAAACCCGTGCTCTTGCAAAACCGAGCCCTTGCAAAACCGTGTGCCCGCTGGGCTTCCGCCGGGTTAATAGTAACGGGCTTCCATAGTAGCGCCTCTATCGCTGGGCTTATAGCCGTAACTGGGTGACAAAATTCCCCTTATAGTGATCCATTTTTTATTGACGACCCGCTTAGTAACGAATGCTATAACACAACCGCGTTTACAGGCGTTCACGAACCCGGTTAGTAAGCCAGCATTGACGCGGCGCTTGTTGATAAAACGCAAGCCCATTTTGTTTCTCATTGCGGTACACTGGGGAACAATTCATGATTACTGCAGCCAAACAGAATTCCAGCATCGGATAAATTAATGCATACAACAACATCCCGCCAGCGTTACTATCGCGCGCGACCTTCCATAGTGTCGCTGTCGCGCTGTGCCTGGGTGCGTACTTTGTTGTTGCTGGGGCTGCTTGCATTTACCAGTCAAACCCTGGCTTCGGTGGTATGTGCGGTTATGTCGAAACCGCAACCGGCGCAGCATGAAATGGCGAAGTGCCATCACGAAAAAGCGCCCGGTAGTGGCGAGAACGCCGTCGCCCAGCATCACAATGATTGTTGTGATAATTGCGATCTTCACGCCTGCCATGCCAGTGGCCTGGCGGTTCATGCCAGCCCGTTAACACTAATTGTGCCCAACCGTACAGCGCTGTCTGCCTATGGCATTAAATTGCAAATGGCACCTATCAAACCTCTGTTTCGTCCCCCCATTTTCGCCTAACACAGCATACCTACGCCTGAAATACGGCAATTCCATAAATAAACTGTTACTGCAGCGCGCTGGGTGCGCTGTAAATTTGCTCTGGAGTGAGCTATGACTTCATCGAAAAATATTTTACCGGCGGTCGTGGTTGCCGCCTTAATTGGGCTTGGGGCTGGCGTTGCCGCCACGCTGTTGTTAAGCGATACATCGCACAGTGATACGACTGCCGATGCCGCAAAACCACTGTATTGGGTGGCTCCCATGGACCCAAATTACCGCCGCGATAAACCTGGCAAATCCCCCATGGGTATGGATTTAATACCGGTGTATGAGGAAGCCGGCAGTGGCGCGGAAAGCGGGCCGGGCACAATTACGATTTCCCCAGAGGTGATCAACAATCTCGGTGTGCGCACTGCAGTGGCAGAGCGAAAAACACTGCACAGTGAAATTATTTCTGTTGGCTATGTGAAATACGATGAAGAACGCCTGGTACACATCCATCCGCGTGTTTCCGGCTGGGTGGAGAAACTCTATGTGAAATCCGCCGGCGACCCGGTTACCAAAAATGCGCCGCTTTACACGCTTTACTCGCCCGAACTGGTTAATGCACAGGAAGAGCTGGTACTGGCCTTAACGCGCGCCGATAAACGCCTGTTGGATGCGGCTAAATCCAAATTGCGCGCGCTGCAAATTTCCAATCAACAAATTAACACCTTAACGAAAACACGCGAAGTGCAGCAAACCGTTACTTTCTATGCCCCGCAAGACGGTGTTGTCGATAATCTCAATATTCGCGAAGGCTTTTATGTGGAGCCGGGCACCACCATGCTCAGCGTGGGCTCCTTGGATGAAGTGTGGGTGGAAGGCGAAATTTTTGAACGCCAGGCGAGCCTGGTAAAACGCGACGACACGGTGACCATGACCTTGGATTACCTACCGGGTAAAACCTGGCAGGGCAAGGTGGATTACATTTACCCCACGCTGGATAGCGCCACCCGCACCGTGCGCATTCGCCTGCGTTTTGCCAACCCCAATAAGCAACTCAAACCCAATATGTTTGCGCAAATTGCCATTCACTCCGAAAGCCCCGAGCAAACTTTGGTGATTCCCCGCGAAGCGCTTATTCGCACCGGCAAGCAAGATCGCGTTGTGCTGGCGTTGGGCGAAGGTCGTTTTAAATCGGTAGCCGTAAAAGCCGGGCAGCAGGATTTGGAACATGTTGAAATTCTCGATGGCCTGAACGACGGCGAAGAAATTGTCAGCTCTGCGCAGTTTTTACTGGATTCCGAAAGTTCAAAAACATCGGATTTTAAACGCATGCATCACGAACACGAAGAGCCCGAAAGCGTTTGGGTGGCCGCCGAAGTACTCGATGCGATGCCCGAGGCACGCATGGTAACGGTACAACACGAACCGGTCGAAGCCTGGGGCTGGCCCGACATGATGATGGACTTCCAGGTGGCTGAAGACGTGGATATTAGCCAGCTAACGCCGGGAACAAAAATGCACATGCAGATCCGCCGCCCCGAAGGCGCGATGGTGGAAATTTTTGGGGTGCATATTATGTCCCACGGCAATGCGGAAGATGCCGAGTCGGAAGGCGGTGAATCGTCCATGGAAGGAATGGATCACAATCAAATGGACCAAAGCCAAATGAACCAAAGCCAAATGGACCAAAGCCAAATGGGCCAGAACCCGATGAATCAAGGCGAGATGGATCACAGCCAAATGGATCACAGCCAAATGAATCACAGCCAAATGAATCATGGCGAAATGGACCATTCACAACACCAGCCAGCCGGGGAATAAGCCATGATTGCAGCCATTATTCACTGGTCGGTGCACAATCGTTTTTTCGTGTTGCTGGCAACGGCAATCTTAATTGGCGTGGGCCTGTATTCGGTAAAACACACACCCGTCGACGCCATTCCCGATCTATCCGACGTACAGGTCATTATTAAAACCAGTTACCCCGGCCAGGCGCCGCAGGTCGTGGAAGATCAAGTCACATACCCATTAACCACCGCAATGCTTTCCGTTCCCGGCGCGGTTACGGTTCGGGGCTTTTCATTTTTTGGTGATTCCTATGTGTATGTCATTTTTAATGAAGATACCGATTTGTATTGGGCGCGCAGCCGCGTGCTGGAATATTTAAGTCAGGTTGCCCCTTCATTGCCAGCCAACGCAAAAGCGCAGCTGGGGCCAGACGCCACCGGCGTCGGTTGGGTATATATTTATTCGCTCATCGATAAAACCGGAAAACACGACATCAGCCAACTGCGCAGCCTGCAGGATTGGTTTTTAAAATACGAACTGCAAACCGTTCCGGGCGTTTCTGAAGTGGCGGCGGTGGGCGGCATGGTCAAGCAATATCAAATAACGGTTAACCCCGAAAAACTGCGCGCATTTGGTATTCCGCTTTCCCATATTCAAAGCGCTATTCAACGCGCTAATCAGGAAGTGGGTGCCTCGGTAGTAGAAATGGCAGAGGCAGAATATATGGTGCGCGCTTCCGGTTATTTACAAAGCGAAACCGACATCGCCAACATTCCCCTGGGTTTAAACGCCAATGGTACGCCCCTGTTATTAAAAGATGTTGCCGATATTAATATCGGCCCGCAAATGCGCCGCGGTATTGCCGAATTGAATGGCGAGGGTGAAACCGTGGGCGGCGTGGTAGTAATGCGTTTTGGGGAAAATGCGCAAACCACCATCGATGGCGTCAAGGCCAAACTGGAACAACTCAAAAAGGGCCTGCCGGAAGGTGTCGAAATTATCACGGTATACGACCGCTCGGCACTTATCGACCGTGCTGTCGATAATCTGTGGCACAAATTGCTCGAAGAATTTGTGGTGGTGGCCTTGGTGTGCGTGGTGTTTTTATTTCATATTCGGTCATCGCTGGTGGCAATTATCAGTTTGCCGGTAGGCATGCTAAGCGCGTTTATCGTTATGCATGTGCAGGGCATTAACGCCAACATCATGTCATTGGGCGGTATTGCCATCGCCATTGGTGCCATGATCGATGGCGCAATTGTGATGATCGAAAATATGCACAAACACATCGAACGCACCCCGCTCACCAAAGTAAACCGCTGGCAGTTGGTAGCCAAAAGTGCCAGCGAAGTCGGCCCGGCCTTATTTTTCAGCCTGTTAATTATTACCGTAAGTTTTGTGCCCGTGTTTACCCTGGAAGCGCAAGAAGGTCGCATGTTCAGCCCTCTGGCATTTACCAAAACCTATGCCATGGCCGCATCGGCCGCTTTGGCCATTACCTTGGTGCCGGTGTTAATGGGCTATTTTATTCGTGGTCGTATTCTGCCCGAACACAAAAACCCCGTTAACCGTTTGCTGGTCGCTATTTACATGCCGGTGCTTAAAGCCGCGCTGCGCTTTCCGGCAATTACCTTATTGTTGGCGGTGGTTGCACTGGGCAGTGTTTACTGGCCCTTGCAAAAAATCGGCAGTGAATTTATTCCGCCCTTGGATGAAGGCGATTTGATGTATATGCCCACCACCTACCCGGGTATTTCCATTGGCAAGGCACGCGAGCTACTGCAACAAACCGATAAACTCATTGCCACCGTACCTGAAGTGGAAAATGTGTTTGGCAAAATAGGCCGCGCCGAAACCGCTACCGATCCGGCACCGCTCACCATGATCGAAACCTTTATACAATTAAAACCGCACAGTGAATGGCGCGAAGGAGTAACTACCGAAAGCCTAAAAAAAGAATTTGATGCGCTGGTGAAATTACCGGGCGTCACCAATGCCTGGGTAATGCCCATTAAAACCCGTATCGATATGCTGGCGACAGGCATTAAAACCCCAGTGGGTGTAAAAGTGGCCGGGCCGGATCTCGCGGTTATTCAAGCAATTGGTGAACAACTCGAAAACATTTTAAAACATGTAGAAGGCACTGCCTCGGTATATTCCGAACGGGTCGCAGGTGGTCGTTATTTAAATGTCGATATCGACCGCGCCAAAGCCGCACGCTTCGGCTTAAATATCGCCGATGTGCAACAGGTTATCGCCACAGCAGTTGGTGGAATTAATATTACGCAAACCATTGAAGGCCTGGAACGCTACCCGGTAAATATTCGCTACCCGCAAGCTTATCGCGATTCGCCAGAGCAACTGAAATTACTGCCCATTGTTACCCCGCGCGGTGAGCGTATTGCGCTCGCGGATGTCGCCACTATAAGCATCGCCGATGGCCCCCCCGGAATTAAAAGCGAAAATGCGCGCATCAACGGCTGGACCTTTGTGGATATCGACGGAATTGATGTCGGCACCTACGTGAACAAGGCACAGCAGGCGGTGGCGGAACAATTGGAATTACCCACCGGCTACTCCATAAACTGGGCCGGCCAATACGAATATATGCAGCGCGCCAAAGAAAAACTCACCTATGTCGTGCCCTTAACACTGGCGATAATTATTGTGCTGCTCTATTTAAATTTTCGCCGCTTCGCCGATGTCGCCATTATTATGTTCAGCTTACCGTTTTCCTTAATTGGTTCGGTGTGGTTGATGTATGGCATGGGTTTTAATTTTTCAGTGGCGGTTGGTGTCGGCTTTATTGCACTCGCTGGTGTTGCCACGGAATTATCGGTCATTATGCTGGTATTTCTCGATATGAGTTGGCGCGAACGCCTGGAAAAAGCCAAAACCGAAAATCGCAAACCCAGCAAAGCCGAATTAAACGATGCGATACTGGAAGGCGGCGCCCTACGTGTACGTCCCAAAGCCATGACAGCCAGCGCCATAATTGTCGGCCTATTGCCGATTTTATACGGCACCGGAACCGGCGTTGAAATCATGAGTCGCATTGCGGCCCCTATGGTTGGGGGGATGGTGAGTGCAGTGGTGTTAACACTGTTGGTGCTGCCAGTGGTTTATTCGGTGTGGAAAAGGGGGCTGGTGGCCTAGCTAGAGGGTGGGGCCAGTAAATTTGAATGCAAGTTTCCGAGTAAAGACGCTTGAAAGCAAATGATGTATTTTCGAATATGCCTTACTAAATGCATCGCAGGGTGAAAACTGTGGTGCATGATTTATAGATTCGAGAGATAGTATCGGTCTATTGAAATTGCATTTGCTTTAAATTTTGTTTGCAAAAGCAAAGATTGACACGTATTTCCGAATATATCTTGATAATGTTTCAACGTATAAGCATTTCAAGGTCGCTATGCACTAAAAGTAAAAAATAAGTCACTTGGTTGATGTCATTGAAACTCGAGGAATTGTTTGGTTTTATTGGGTGTTTGGGAGTGCAGATATCAACCATCGAGACGTCTTTTAGGAAAAGCGCGCCTTGGTGATGTAGATTCAAATGTTAGGCAATCGCTATGAAATACATATTATTTCTTATAATCGCATATTATCTTTCGGGATGTTCTACTTACGAAATACAAAGAGATCCTATTTTTGAAGAAACCAAAATTAGAAATTCTCGACCAAAGTTGCAGCAAGAAGTTTTTGATGCTAAAGAAACTGAACAGAAATACAAAGATATATTTTTTGATGTTGATCTTTTAGTTGAAAGAAAAGTTGGGAATGTTGAGAGAGATAAGGATTTTATTATTGAGTTCTGGCGACAGAAGAAAACAGTGCTAAAAAACAAATATGGTATAGATTGGAAGAGTCCCTCTGAACTAAACCCCGAAATTTGTTATGAGTCATATGGGCAGCCCTGTATTTCTGAAAGCGAAGAATTAGCCATAATTAAGGTGGTTCAAGCAAACAGTTCCGCTCCAAGCGAGATCATAAAAGGCGCATACCGGGATTTTCGTGGTATTGTGTACGTTGGTGTTCATGACGAATTAACTGGGGTGTCGAGGCAGTATAGGCTTATTGGTCGCGAAACCGAATGGAAGTTATTGAGTGTATCTATTATCGATGAATGAGCTAGAGCCTAACAAACTGCTGCAATCCGACACATACTGCTACGTTCGTTTTTGTGTGTCGCTTCGCCCCATTTTACACAAAAACGCTGTCCGCATTATGTTCAGTCGAGCGGGACGTTGTGCCTCAATGAGGGAATAAATGTACTTCTCAGACTTTTTGGATAACGAAGAACCGGCGTTTGATGTCTTCACTGCTTGCCATGAAATAGTATTCTCTGGCAGTAATGGTAATACCGAATATCTCGAACGAATCAGTTGTGAAGCAAGGTTGGTCTATTTGCTATGGTGCTTCGATGGTGAGGTCCACAATGGGGGCTTTGATCAGCTCTTTTTTAACTCATTAGGTGATCATTGTTTGGAGATATTGCCCGGGCTAAAAAAAGTCAACGCCAAAAAAACTTTTGCGCTTCTAGAAAAAGCTTTACTTTGGTTCCCTGAGTCAAAACCATCAAAAGATCGAAAAACAAGATGGAAACAGCTTGAGCGCTACGAAGATGATGAAAATTTTGAGTCCGCTCTAGAAAACCTAGATACCGAATTCTATAAATATGAAGATAATCTAGCAGAAATTTTACACAATTTTGTTAGAGCAAATAAGGGGGCGTCGGTAAATGCATAACCAACTCAGCCAGTCGGGCCTCCGTTCCGGCGCTCGTATTTGTGCTTTACGCTGCGCTATCACAAATACAAGCGCCTACGCTACGGCTGTTTCAACACGACGTTACATTTCAACATTATGACTAAATTGTTATTAGTCATATTGCTTTTTGTAGTATCAGGTTTGTGTTGGAGCGCATCGCAAGATCCAATTGCAGACTCTATTCTTGTAGAAAAGTCAAAACGAAAAATGTACTTAATTTACAATGGAAATATATACAAACAGTACGATATTTCATTAGGCGATAACCCTATAGGACACAAGCAACAGGAAGGGGATGAAAGAACTCCTGAAGGAGAATATATAATCGACTATAGAAATCCTAAAAGTAGTTATCATTTATCTCTGCATATAACCTATCCAAAAGCAAAAGATGTGAAATCAGCGAAGAAAAGAGGTGTAAGCCCTGGAGGTGATATTTTTATACATGGCCTCCCAAATGGTATGGGGCTTATGCCTTTTGCGTTCAAAGGTAGAGATTGGACAGACGGATGTATTGCGGTAACCAATAAAGAAATAGAAGAGATCTGGAGATTGGTGGAAAATGGAACACCAATTAAAATACTACCATAAATTCTATAAGCGCAACTGGGCTCGCAGCATTGTGTGCCGCTGGACCTCCGCTGCTACGCAGCTCCGGCCCGTGTTGTGAGTCTTAAGAGGCTTCATGAAATTTAGCTTTCTAGTGGCAATGAGCAGTATGTTATTAACTTCATGTGCGAGTTCCGATCCCTACGATCGGCCTGAGGCCTACCTCATCGTGGATGGAAAAAGCCATGAAATGGTATCGGGAACATCGTGCTGGGATATTGAAGGTGGGGGAAAAATTTGCAGTGACTCCTTCGCGCATCTTACGCAGATTGAGCCTGTGAATGGCGCCCTTACAAATATTGGCTACCCAAAAGTAGGTTGCTGGCATACTTTGTATACTTAGTGCTACCGGTTGGCGTAATAGTGATAATATTTGCTGTGTTGGCATATTTTGAAGTCGGATATTAGCCTAACAATTAGCACCAGGATCAGAGCTGTGCGGCTTGATCTTCGTTGCGGCGGTTGTGCTGAATTTCAGGAAGCGACCCTCCAGCGATTAGCAGCGCCTCACCCCAAATAGAGCGCTACAAGTGATCGAAACAGCTTCGTCAACGGATTGGAGCGGCTCAGCTGTGAATTGGGAGGGCGGACAGTGATAGGTAAACACGGCGCTGGCGATTGACAAGGGGTCAAACTCGCGCAGGACGGCTCCCCCAGCGCCAGGAAGCACCGCCCAAGCGCCAGGAAGCCCTCACCTTTAGCCAGGACGGGCCGCCCGTGCCGCAAGGAAGGGTCACCCAGCGTCAAGAACGCCGTCACTGGCACCCAGGACAACATCCCCGACCGCCAGGACGGCTCCCCCAGCGCCAGGAAGCACCGCCCAAGCGCCAGGAAGCCCTCACCTTTTGCCGGGACGGGCCGCCATACCGCAAGGAAGGGTCACCCGGTATCAAGGAGGCCGTTACTGGCACCCAGAACAACATCTCCCCAAGCTCCCGAAGCCTCTCGCAGGCATTGCCCAACCGCCAGGACGGTGTAAAACTGACACAGGATTGCAGCCGAACAGGCAGGAGCCCATTACACGAGCCTGCTCGCAGATACACACGCCACTTCTCCGCCGCAGTGACTCCTTTGGCCGATGCCATACACGCGTCGCTTTGTGCTTTGATGCACGGGAGCCGCATTTGCGAATACCCGAATCACTGGGTGTCCCTCAATTGTTACGTGCAGCACGTATATTTGTTTGGGAATGGAGGCGAAAATATTTTTAATGTTGATTAATTCCATGAGATTATTGTCGAAAAGTAACGCGTTGGGTGGTAAAAAATAAAGATATTATGCTCATTCAAGAAATAAAAAAATTACAGCTCCAGAAAGAGCTTGTATCGATTCGACGTGGTTGTTCTGATGAAGGTCAAACAGGAAGGTTTGAGTTTATTAATCACGAAATTGCACTCCTTTCGTTGTACAGTGACGAAGGTGAGTTTGATGGATACACCTTTTTTTATGTAAACCAAATAACAGAAATAATGTGGGGCAATAGAGAGCATAAGTCCATTGCCACGCTAATCGAGAATAGAAGTAAGCCTAAGCTTTTGCTAGGTTCAGAAAGTTTCGTGGCGCTTTTAAAAGAAGCCGCAGCAAAATACGATAGCTTATGTATTTATCATGCCGATGAAGAAGATCGCTTTGATATTGCAAAAATATTGGATATTTCTGATGGCTGGGTGAAAATTCAAACCTACGGTCCCAAAAGAACCTTATCCAAGCTCTTTAAATTAATTGAATTAGAGAGCATAGTACGCGTAACAGTAGATTCTCCGTATCAAAACAATATAGTCCGTTTGCACGGTTCAGATTTATAACAAAAAACCGCTACACTTTTTGTTATTTGTGTATGTGGTCATCAAAAAATTAACTAAAAGGAAACTAATATGGATATTAGTTTAACAACTGGAATGGTTGGGTTTCTGTTTGGAGCTTTACCTGCGTAGAAAGAATAGCTTGCCTGGAGCGCAATATGTTGGTCGCCCAAAAGAGCCTATTCCTAGCTAAGTTTTAGCATGTATAACCCAGCGTGCCAGCTTATATTTTGATCGGAGCTCCGTTCACGGTATGGCTTCGCCATCTTACAAAAAACGCCACGCCAACCAAAATGTAACTGAACTTAGCGTAATATGAAACGGAAAGACAAACAATGAAGGCAAGAACTGTTTATATTCTCGTTTTAATATTGAGTTTTGGGGTTGTTTGTTTTGCTTCTGTGTTCGATCCGCTTGCTCTACCATTTCCGGACTGGAATCAAATGCCAGAAGAAATGAAAGCTCAATATATTCAAGAATCTAAAATATATTCAACAATAAGAAATATCGGCATAGTGGTGTTTTTGGTTTCAGTTGTTGGAATAGTTTTCCAGAGTTTAAGACTTGGTAAAAAATAAAATAATGTAAAAGCATACTCCAAAAAGGGGGCTGCAAGGCCTTAGCCTACGGGCGCGAAAGAGTAAATATGGAAAAAATAGATTATAAGAAAACGTTAAAATATTTGTATAAGCCGAGCTTCAAGGAAGTCGAATTTATTAATGTGCCCAGCTTTAACTACTTAACAGTTACGGGCAAGGGGCGGCCTGAAGGAGACGAATACCAGAAAGCACTTCAATCACTATTTCCGGTCGCTCATAAAATAAAGTTTTGGATGAAAACCAATAAAAACTTTGATTACGTTGTTCCGCCCTTGGAAGGTTTGTGGTGGGCCGATGACCTATCGGACTTTATCAAGGGCAATCGTGACGAATGGCGTTGGACTATGATGATCATGCAGCCTGAGTCTGTTACACAGGAAATCGTCGATATAGCCCTCAACGTGCTCGCAGCTAAAAAAGATGTTCCGAGTGCGTTGGATAAGGTTAAATTTCAAGCCATTGATGAGGGACGCTGTGCACAAATTCTGCACTTAGGTCCGTTTTCTGAAGAGGAGCCCGTGATTCAGCGCCTGCACGACGCTATTAAAAACACCGGGGCAAACTTGGTTGGTAAGCACCATGAGATATACCTTAGTGATATTCGGCGAGTTTCGCCAGAAAAATACCGAACCATCATTCGCCAACCTATGGGCTAACAAAGCAAACAAGTGGGGCAATTAATGTGTGGGCTTCACAATTGCCCTTTGTTGCGGAATGAGTTGAAAAGGGAAAAATAGTGACACTGAGAAATATAATGGAGGTTGGAGCAAATCTGTTGGGGGAATATTTATACCCCCTGGGATTTCATTTTGAAATTATCAGTGAGGGAGCAGGATCTGGAGGTGCGTTCGTTGGAGGCGTGTTCGAAAGAGATACCTTGAAATTAGAAATCCATTTCCGAGACTCTTTGGGTATGGTTAGCTATCACCTCAATGAAAATTCAGTTTCTCATGAAAACTACATGAGTGCTCTTGGTGTAAGAGAGCGATGCCAATATCCTGGGTTAATGCCGAGCCACTAGACGCTTTCCGCCATTTGAAGCATGATCTCTTGAAGTTTGGAGATGATTTTACCGGATGTGACAACTTCGTCTTAAAAAAAGCAATCGAAGCCGAAAAAGCTCGTGTTGCCCATGAAAGTAAGAAGTTAGAGGCTAAATACCTAGGTGATGATAAAAAAATTACTAAAGGCAAGCAATATTTTAAGCTCAAAAAATATAAGGAATGTATCGAAATTCTCGAAAGCATTCAGTTTCCAGAATTTCTGTCGAATTCTGATCGAAAAATCTTAGAATTGGCGCAAAAAAGATTAAAAGATACATAACCGATCTTCACAGCGTGGACAAAACTCCGTTCCCAAGGCGTTTTTGTAATCCTAACCACAAACACCTGCTTAGCGGTGCTATCAAAGTTAAGAGTTATTTCTTTGAACAGATTCTATAGAAATTTGTTGTTGTTCTGGAATAAACCTGAATAATTGAGGCTGGAAACTTCCAGACCACGATCCTTTGTGGGTAGCGAAGATTATTTAGCGCGATTAAAAATATATGACTAATACTCGAAATACGATAAGGAGTTTCAGTGATTCGAGCGATTTTACTACTTTTTTTGATGACGCTTACAGCGTGCTCAACACAGCCGGAATTGAATAAAGGAGAAATTCCATTCGGCAAGCCGAGAATACATTTGTTTCTGTATGGAAAGAATAAAGAGACCCCTCAAATATTTATAAAAGCCTTCACCGATGCGGGATATGAAGTGGTATTGCGAAACGGTGCGCTACCAACGAGTGAAAGTAAAAGTTTTATCATTCACAGCCCAAACATCAACCCTAATCATTTTGTTGAAATTGGAAATATTGTAAAAATACTTGAATCCCTTGGGGTGGAGGATTTGGTTCAATATCAATACCAACGGGGTAAGCATTATTATACGGCGAAAAATATGGGTGTTTATCTTCTGTAACTTACGACACTCCGTTATACGAACCTTGTTTATAGAAAGCTTGTTTGTACGAAACCTGTTTATACGGAACTTAGGCAGCTAATTTTGCGTGTTAGCGCAGCCTCTCAGGAAAAGGTGAAGGCCCAATGGTGTCAGTCTTACTATTTTATCGGGAATTATAAAATGAATATTATTGTATTGGGTGGTGGCATTGCTGGTGTCAGCACCGCGATTGCCCTACGCCAAAAAGGTTTCGACGTTACCATTTACGAGCGTCACAATACGGAAGCCAGTATCGGTGCGGGTATCGTTCTTTGGCCAAACGCAGTCTACGTGCTTAAACAGTTGGGCTTGTTTGATCAAGTGAAGCTGTTGTCTGGATGCCCGGTAAAAATGCAGCGTTTGACAAATTTGGGTGAAAAGCTGGGTTCGATTGATATCGAATTTATCAATGAGACAATGGGCTATCCCAGCTTTTCCATTCTGCGAACAGATTTTCAAAGCGTATTAATTGCCAAGCTCCGCGAGCTGAGTATCACGGTTAACTACGGCTATAATGTGGCTCGCATTCAAAACACGAGTAATAAAACCGAGGTATTGTTCCAAAATGGAAGTTCAATATCGTCAGATATTGTTATAGGCGCAGACGGTAGGATGGCTTCGCAAGCGCGTAAGTATGTATTCGGTGAAAATAAAGCGATCTATCAAGGTTTTATTAATTGGGTTGGGGTAATGGAATTCGAAACTGATAGTTTTAGAGAGATCGTTGTACACGATTATTGGGGGCTGGGCGCAAGATTCGGTATTGTTCCGATCTCTGCAACCATGGCGTACTGGGCTGGCGGTGTGGTATCTGAAAAAATTGCGGGCAATGATGCCACTTACTATAAAAACGAATTGCAGAGTATTTTCTCCGGCTGGCCTGAATTAGTGAATACGGTGATTGCTGAAACCCCGTTAAATCGAATCAATAAAATCTATGTGCATGACCACAACCCAATAAAAACCTGGCATAAAAATAATGTTGTCGTTATTGGTGATGCGGCCCATGCGCCACTTCCAACTTCGGGGCAAGGTGCTTGCCAGGCCTTGGAGGATGCCTGGCATTTGGCAAATTGTATAGCAAGCAACGGCACCGATATAAATAACGCGTTTACACAATTTACTCAGCTACGATCCGCTAAAACAGCAAATATCATTGCTGCGGGCCGTGGATTGGCCTCATCGATATTCAATACCAATCCTGAATATTGCAAAGAACGAAATTTAGCCAGTAAAAAAACAGATTATACTCGTGTTGCGGCGGGCATGGCTCAAGCTTGGAGTGAGGGTTTAATGGCAGTGTCGACGGCGTAATCGCAATCTACCTTGCAAAGCGCTTCGCCTTTTTTGACTCCATTTGTTAAGCTATATTCATTAGTTACTCTATGAGTTGTTAGGGTCTGTTATTGCATTTTTAAATACACACACTGGCTCGATCCACCCACTTTAATAGTTCCTCTTGGGCGCAAAAAGCGGTTTTTACCAGTTGAAGCCCACCCTTACAGGCCTATCTCGGTAGAACGCAATAGAATTATTTTCACGTCAAATCAGCATGTAGCGAGGCTATCCTCAAGCTTCTACCGCGTAACCATTAAACCGTTTTATGCCGAGCCGCACAGCTATTCCCTTAAGAAAAAAATTAACCTGTTATAGAGCAAATCTTTAGAAGTCGTTTTGTGGCAGACTACACCGCCTCAAATTCTTGTCGACAGGCGCGCGGATTGCCTCGGAACACGACTAACAATAATAAGAGCGAATCCAAATAGGTCTGTTAGGAAAGAAATTCAGGTAAGCATGCTTGGCATTGAATACCTTGTTTAAGGCCCTCGAGTGATCGTCACATATCCACACTAGGCTTTGCGATACACAGGCAGCTTTCCTGAGGTCAGTAATATTCAGCGGTGTAGTTTGAGTGCAGCTCTGGTTTTGTCCGCCAGGAATAAAAGTCTGCAGCGCCAAAAAATAAGTTAACTAAGCAAACACTTCCGAACAAGGTAGGTTCCCATGAATCCATATTCTTTACGTCGGGTTTTCGTTGTGCAGGGTTTTTTAGTCGCCGTTATTTTTATGTTGTGTTCTTTGGCTTCGGGTAATGCATTTGCAAGCAGTCCGGTTGGCTTGCGCTGTTCGGGGCGTGTTGCGCCGATGGATTTGGAAGACGCGCCGCGTTTTTCGTGGCAGGTGACCCATAAGGCACAAACGGCCTACGAGCTTCGTGTGTACGACACTTTGCCCAGCAACGCCAATACGGAAACACCGTATTGGGTTTCCGGCAAAGTGTATTCCGCTCAGCAACTGGATATCGCCTACAGCGGCCCATTACTTTCTTCTGCAAGTCGCTACTATTGGCAGGTGCGAACTTGGGATGAGAATGATCAGCCATCGCTCTGGTCAAAAACCGCCGCTTTTGGTACTGGGCCAGGTGCAAACTGGTCGCATTCCGAGCCCATTTGGGTGCCCTCGCTGGCGACGGCCTGGCGTGACTATGATTTAACAGCGGAGCTTGAAATTAACAGCGTTGCTGCGGGAATCCGGTTTCGGGCGCCGGATATCAACAACGGTTACATGTGGCAATTTCGCGGTGCAGATAATCAATTGGTGCCGCACCTCTTGGTAAACGGTTCATACACTGTGCTGGACCGGGTAGACCTACCTCAGAACACGCTGGCAATAGGGCGGCGCGTGTCCATTCGCATTTCCCTTAACGGTACAAGTATTCGCACCTTTATAGACGGTACTCTGGTGCATACCCTGGAGCACGACGCTTTTGCTGGGGGCGGAATTGGCGTTCGTAACGGTCGCACAGAATCTTTTTCGCTGTTTGCTGTGAGCGTGATAAACAGTGTCGATCAAATTTTGTTTCAGCGGGATTTTAGCAACGACGACAGTGGCTTTAGCTGCGCAACTTCTGAGGTGGGTAGCCTCAATGTGCCGCTGTCTGCGCATTGTTTGAACAGTGGTGCCTCTACTGATTGGGCTTTTCTGCGCAAAGAATTTTCGCTGCCCGATAAAACTGTTGTGGATGCTACGGTTTACGCAACAGCGGCAAGCCCCGAGGCTGCGCGACAGTATGTCTATAAGCTGTATCTCAACGGCGAATTTGTGGGTTTGGGGCCCACCCAGCCTGTCGCCGATGAATCCCGTTACGACGGTTTCGATGTAACGAAGCTGCTGGTATCCGGCCAATTGAACGCACTTGCTGTGCAGGCTTACACCACCACAACGCAAGCTTTTCAGGCAGAACTTTGGGTCAGCTACAGCGACGGTTCACAGACCGTTTTGGGTACGGGGCCGGATTGGAAATCGTTATCGGGTGAGAGCAGCTTTCCTGCGGCGGGCAGTATCGGAACCAACTACTACGCAGCGCCAAAAGAAAATTTGGATGCGCGTCATTTTCCCAGTGACTTTAATAGCCCCGGGTTTGACGACAGCCAGTGGCTGCTGGCACAGCCAAAAGCCGAATTGGTCGCGCTTAAAGCGGCTCCGATGGCCAAGGTCAAACAACATTATCCTGCGCCGCAACGCATTGTTGAAAAAGCGCCCGGGCACTACTTTATTGATTTTGGCCGAACCTGGGTTGGTGGTGTTCGCTATAGGATTGCGGCAGGCGTTGCGGGTAATGAAGTTACTCTGCGGTTCGGCGAAGTTACCTCCGCACCAAACACTGTGCGTTATGAATTAAACACGGGTAACGTCTACCAAGATACGTTCACCTTACGCACTGGTGAGCAAACCCTGGAGACTTGGGGAATGCGGGTGTTTCGCTACGCCGAAATTATTGGCGCTCCTGAGGCGATCACGTCCGAAAATTTGCAGGCCCTGGCATTAGTTTACCCCTTCGACGTCGCTGCCGCGCAATTTAGCGCTTCAGACCCGAATCTCGAACAAGTATGGCAGCTCTCGAAAAACACCATCGAGGCACTTAATCTTAATTTTTACACCGATTCCTGGACGCGCGAACGTCGCAACTATGAAGCCGACGCCTATTTGCAGTTGCGCGCTAGCGCCAGCTTATCGAGCGATCTCACGCTGGGCGCGTACGCCTTCGATTATTTTCAGAACCATCGCACCTGGCCCACCGAATGGCCTTTGTATGTGATACTCGCGGTGCATGAGATTTGGCAACAAAGCGGTTCGACATCGCAAATGCAGCGTCTTTACAGCAGCATGAAAAATGCATTGCCCGATCAGTGGTTTGCAAGCGGCACTGGCTTGATTCAAAAAAACGTGGGGTCTGATGGCTGCAACAGTCAAACGGATTGCGACATTGTCGACTGGCCCAGCAGCCAGCGCGATGCTTATGTCTTCAGCGAACACAACACCGTTATTAACGCGCTGGCCTATCGTGCCTACAGCAATTTTGCGGAGATGGCCGCGGCCTTGGGCGATAACTCGGATGCCGAATTCTACAGCGCACGAGCAACGCAACTGCGTGCCGCGATTAATGAAACATTCTATTCGCCCGCATTCGGCTATTTCGACGATGGCATGTTTAGCAGCGGCGCGCTCACCGGGCACGCGGCGGTACACGCGAGTGCCTTTCCCTTGGCGTTTGGCATTCCAGAACCGGAGCAAGCCACGCCGCTTGCAAATTATCTGGCATCTCGCGGCATGGTTTGCAGTGTTTACTGTGCGCCTTTCCTGATAGGAGGGCTTTACCAGGCCGGTGCCGCGGAGTCTGCACTCAGTCTGCTTACTAGTACCGGAACGGCCAGTTGGCTTAATATGATTGCGCTGGGTGCAGGCGCTACCGCAGAAGCCTGGGACCCATCGATGAAAAATAACCTCAGCTATTCTCATCCCTGGGCGGCCTCGCCGGCTTTTTTAATTCCCACAGGTCTGTTTGGCGTTCGCCCACTGCAAGCGGGTTTCGCCGAATTTCAGGTGAAACCACAACCCGCAACCCTTGAACATGCAGCCATTAAGCTACCTACCGTACGGGGTGACATTGCGGTTGAGTTTGAAAAATTAAGCAGTGATGTTTATGAGTATGTGATCAATGTGCCGGGGAACAGTCTTGCGCATGTATCCGTGCCGGTAAGCGACAACTCGGTTGACAGTATTTACCTTAACGGCGCTGCGCAACCGGTAGAGCCCGCCAGCGGTTTTGCGCATCTGCCCGTATTGAACGCGGGTTGCCATGTTGTGAGTGAAGCCTGGACAGATATTGACGAGCACTGCCCGACTTCTTCATCGAGTTCGTCATCCAGTAGCAGCTCATCGAGCAGCAGTTCTTCCAGTAGCAGTTCTTCAAGCAGCAGTTCTTCCAGCGCGTCGTCGAGCAGTTCCAGTTCCTCTAGCAGTTCCAGTTCTGCCAGTTCAAGTTCATCCAGCAGTTCAAGTTCATCTTCGAGCAGTTCGTCCAGTAGCTCAAGTTCTTCAACAAGCAGTTCCGGCGGGGGAATTTCATGTACCTTCGAATACCAATATGCGAGCTCTTGGCCCGGCGGGTTTGTGGCGAATGTGCAAATTAAAAATACCGGTAATCGAGCCGTGAGCAGTTGGGCGGTGAATATCAGTCACGCGGGCGGAACTCGTGTTGTGCAAAGCTGGAATGCGGTATTCTCGGGTAGCAATCCTTATCAAGCTTCAGCGATGCTTTGGAATGCGACTATTCAGCCGGGAGCCGCAACACAATTTGGATACCTGGCTAGTAACACGGGCGAACTCAATGAGCCGCTGTTGCAAGGTACTTGCTGGTAGCGCAAAGCAGCTGGCTTACTAAATTAGGAACATTGTTTAGAGCAGTGTCTAGAACATTATTTGGAGCATTATTTAGAACATTGTTTAGTGCCCGTCCGGTATTGATATTACCGGGCAGGCATTATTAGCCTTGCTGTGGCGTTTTCGCTTACAAAACTCAATACTCTCGCGCAGCGAAGCCTCTTTCAGCAAAGATTCATAATTAATGTGTAAACTTTATTGAAACGCTTGGCTTATTGAGTAATTTTTATTATTCAAACTACTTTGGTCGATGTACAACTTTTAAAACAAGTACAGCAAGATCTGATAATCCAAGATATCGTAGGCCAAGAAGCTGCAAGCCAAGAAAATAAGGCGTGAAACCAGAGCGAGTACTTACTTCGCCATGTTGATCAGCTGAGTGCAGATTGTAGGACATTAAATTTTAATCGCGACGCACAAAAGGGTATTTATGGATAAACCAAGCGAGGAATTAAAACAGGCCGCGGCGAACGGGGAATTGGTCATGTTTTTAGGGGCTGGTGCATCACGTAGCATGCTTAACACAAGCCCTCTCTGGAAAGAGATGGTAGAGGGCATGATTGATTATTTCGAACGTCAGGGAGAAACCGGCAAGCGTCTGGCTGATCGTGCAAAAAGCGAATTACTCAAACACTCGGATGATTATAAGTACGCGCTTACTCGACTCGAAGAAGGCAATGCCCCCCTTTTCTACGAAGGCATCAGGCGCACTCTCGAGCCCGCATTAACACCGGTCGGTAATGGTTTGGGTTTACCACAAATTCTTTCAATTATTCGTCCCGCTGTAATTTTAACCTTATCTTGGGATCGTCTGCTGGATAAAACCGCCGACTACGAACTCCTTACCTGGCGGGATGAAATGCGAGAAGGTTGGGATTTAAAATCGCGATTTTTGAGTGGTGTAAGAACCTTGTTCCATCTCCACGGCCATATTTCACGCCCCGATACCCTGGTCGCCACCAACAGTTCCTATGAGCGGCTTTACGATACCGAAGTTGTCGATGGGGTACGGCGCATTATTGGTTTCAAGGAAGAACCCGCTGGTTTAAGCAAGTTACTTGCAGATGACACCATTCATGTGATCGTTGTTGGTGTAAATCCTGCGGGATCAGAATTCGCAGCTTTGTTGGAGGCTTCACTCCAGAGCGATACCTCAGCGCACTTTCATATATTAGCGGAACAAGGCAGCCTGGAGGTATTCCGCACCGCGATGCTAAATCGGCGTGTCGGCGCGAGCCTGAAATGGACCGGGTATGGCTATAAAGAAGGCGAGCATTTTCAAATTCTCGACTTTTTAGCCCGATTGGCGGGCAATCACGGTTCGGTCGTCGATGAGCTGCCTGAATTTGGCGCCAGCTGGGATCCGATTTATCGGATTTACGTTAATGAAGATCGTGATAAATATTTATTAGAGCAGGCCAAGCTGGAAGAAATGGCCTCAGAGATCTGGTACGCAACGCCGGTATTTTCAAATGTATTTGGTACGGATGAATACATTAAAATTGCTGCAGATGCGGCGGCCGAAAAAGCATTCGAAAATCCCACAGACGACGACAGAAATCGGGTGTATCAAGCCATGTTAAAAAGGCGGAACGTGGTCGCAGAAGGCGTTGCGTCTGGCCGAATAAAGGCGATTCGTTGTTTATATTGGGACGATACCAAGGATACAAAATCACGTATCAACAATGCCAAAAAAATGTTCAAAACGAAAGCCGATTTCGCAGCAAGAAAAATCGATATTAAGGCCCACCCAGATAGCGCACCAGAAGGCTTGGGGCCCAGCTTTGCTGCAATAGTCGGAAAACAAACCGCCCCGTTTCGCATCGCGCTTTGCCATGCTCACCAAGCCAATGCCAGCAGCGCGAGCTTCCAATGGATACACGTAAATTCAGATACTGCTCAGGAGCGGCTGTCTTGGTTTTTGCGGGCGTGGCAGTCTGGGAAATAAAATAATAATCACCTGGCACGTGTCTTAATATTAATCCGGTGGAAGAAACTATCTTCCTGATCTATTCTTCCATCGCCCTAAAAAACTGGCGGCTTTACGCGGAAATCCCGGAGGTGTTTTGGCCTGCCGGGATTTTCTGCGATAAAAATTAATAAGATTATTTATTGAAACGAAAAAGTCTCGAAGCTAAGCGTCGGTAGAGTCTCACCGTTTTGCAAATTAATGAAGAATTCAACACTGCATAGGGCATCCTCACTGGCAACTATTTGATCCAGGTAGGTAATGTTGGACAGAGAAAAGCTTCCCTCTGCACGACCATTCACAAATTCTATCCGGTTCACCCATTGATGATTAATTTCGGTATTGAATCTCCTGCAGCTGAGGAAAGCCTGGACTTCTCCGTTAACAGCATGACTCTGTTGAATAACGACTTGCATAGTCGAGGAACTGTTAACATCGAGTGCTTTTGCGTTAAATTCCATGCTTTGAACCCGCATTTGATTGTAGGGTAACGACTGTTCCGGTAAACCCTGAGTCCATGTTTGGTCAGTTTCAGGTCGGTAAAACCATTGTAACGGGGAGGCAAAGTCTATGAGGTTTAAGGTATCGCCTTTGCCGTAGTTTTCATTCCGATATGCATTTAAAAATTTGAGACTGTAGAACTGGATACAAGCAGGCTGTGGATTCGCAACAAATTCAATTTGCAGATTGCCCCGAGTTCGCAGGTCGATAATATGATCCTGCACCGCTTGAGGCAAGTCCACCATCCAGCGAGTGTTTTCGCCTCGCAAGGTCGCGCTATTAAAATTCAAAAACCCCAGTTGTACATAATTAAGCGGTGCGTCTTTACTGCGGTAAACCAGTGAGACCCACCCGTCATTGGCCGACTGGGGCAGTTGAAAATTAAGTTCCAGTTGTGTGCCTACCGAATAAATATTATTCGAATTTAACGGGATGCTTTGCAATGCGCCGTACGACCCACTAGTGCACACCTGTAGGCCGCCATCGACGGCTGTTTTAACCAGTTGAACTTGATTGGTTTCCTGCCAGCTTTCTTCGTGAAATTTCAATGGGTCGACGAATGTTTCTTCTTCCTCGCGCACAACCACATTCGGTGTTGACCAGTCAACGGTGTGGCTGGTACCGGTATAGGGATTACTCACAAACAGCTTGCCATCTGCCACACGGGCAAACGATTCCTCAAGAAAATTGTAATTTTCGTCCACTTCCCAGGCTTCCAGAACCGGCATGGTGTGATCCGTATAATTGCGTGGAAAGGCGTATTTTTCGAAGGGGATGATTGTTCCTGAAGAATCACGAATTTCCAGAATTCCATGGTGTGCCGCACTTGAACCCACTTTATCGTTGAGAGTCAGGGTTTCGCCAGTGGTCATGGTGTAGTGGTATTCCGGTGAGGTGTAGTAATTGTTGTTGAAATTACCCGGTGCATTGTAGGTTTCGATATACACCCTTAATGCAGCAGCGGAATAAAACCGGTCTTTTGGCACGACTTCCCAAAAACCTCTCGCGTAGTGGCGGTGTTCCGGAATGTCCTGACTTTTACTGAATTGCGCCAGAATTAAATAATTATCGCGCAGGGGGTGGTCACCATTAAATTCAAAAATTTTGAAGCCCGCGCGTCCGATACCAAATGTTTCTTGCAGGTCATCGTCCCATTCGGCGGGATAATACTGTGGCCAATTCAAGTGAATATCGGTAGAGCCAACATTGAAATAGCCGTAACTGAAACTTTTGTAGGTATCGAGAAAACGACCACCTCCAGATCCGCCGGTGTAGGTGCCAGGCATAAGTATTGTTTCGTTCGCCAGGGCCTCCCAATATTTTTCGTGCCCGACGATATCCGATTTCGGTTCGATCAGACCTTCGCCAATAATAGAGTAGGGTTTCGAAAAGGCATCGAGTTCCGGCTGCTCTCGGTCGGGAAGTGGGTCTTTTAATTCTATGGTGGGTACGTATTTACTGTGAAATCCCCCGGCCGTATTTAAATAATTTTTCCCGGCAAAATAATATTGGAAAACGGGGCGATATCGAACTGGATCGTCATATACACCATAGTCTTCACTGAGAAGCGGGTAGGAGGGTACCGGATAAGGATATTCTTCCTGTGCGACCGAATAGGAATAATTCAGCGCATAGTGTGCAAGCGAATATTTGCTTTGAATTCTTGCCCAGTAGCCATTGTGTTTGTTTAGCATCCAGTCTTGAATTGCCGCCGGTACACGGTATTCCGAAAGCGCCGACCACAAGGAGTAACCGGCGGCCTGCGACATTGATCGTGGCGCCAGGGTATTGGCCTGAAATCGCTGATGGGTACAAGTTTTTAAATTCTGGAAATCGGTGCAGGAACACCGGCAGCCATTGTAAACCTGATCACGTTTGCTGACGGGGCAGGAACCTGAACACGGCTGACGGTTCTTTGTGCCTGTTTGTTCGCAGGTGGTATAAAGTTCGGCATCGCAGGCCTGCGGCGATGTATCAACCGTATCGTCATAGATATAGGCACCGGTTAAGGTTCCCCACATATAAGGCACATAATCGCTGGCATAGGGTGCGACGGTTTCTGTGTGCTTGATATTGCGCCGCATAGGGGGAAGCCTCTTACCCTCGAATGACTGCAGGGCAAATTCCAGCGCCATATAATCCAAGGCTGCTGCAGCGGCACGTTTCAGGTCCTGCCGTCTGGGATCTGAAAAAAGCGCGTCTGCGTGGTCGTGTAGCGTCAGTAGCGAATTCAAAGTCAAGCTTTGGTAGGGGCGGGCATTGGTTTCAAAAAGCCCAATGGTAAAGGTACGCCGTAACATCAAATAAAGGAGCGAATCTGCCGTAGCACCGGTGTCTGCAATCGGCGTGTCATTCGAGTAATGGCTGTCCTGTTCATACAGATTTTTCAGGCACAGATCATAGCGTGGATGCTCTTTCGGTAACTGTGCAACCCATGCAAGGTACTCCTGAACCAGGTAGCGCCAGGTATACATTTGAAACAGATGATTCTCGGTTTCCGGAATGGAATACCGGAAGCGCCAGCGGAGTAATGATTCAATTCCGGTGAGAGTGGAGTAAAGTTTCTGACTTCGCCCGTCATCGAGAAATGGGCCGGTGATAAGCCCATGTGTCCACGGCCCGGCAAATGGCACCAGACCGCTGACTTCGCAATGGGCAACACCATTTTGCGGTGTTTCATTAAACTGCACCTTGCCATGGGAAATTAACGCGCGTACGGCGTTATTGCTGATTAAGTCTGGATGGTCTTTCGCCTGCAGAATAAGGTTGGCAGAGGCGATCAAAGTAAAATCGTAGTCGCCACCATTTTTGAACTCGAGCGAGTTTACGGCGCCATTGATGTTATCCGGGTTTTGCGGTTCGTGCGTACCCACATCTTCGTATTGAGTGATGGGTAGCAGGTAATTATCCACCATCTCACGAAAGGTGTTCCCTTTGCCATCGCCCGTGTAGGTGGTTTGTAAATCACTGTATTCCGCGTCTGAGAAAATAGCGAGACCGGCTCCGATAAATCGCAACGCATCACCTCCCTTGTCATTCCAGGGAGGGAACAAACCATTTTCTGCGACGTCATCCGACAATCGCGCAACCTCCATCGCATTAGCATACCCGCGAAGAATATCTTCCTTACGCCTTGCAAAATCCGCGTTGGCATTTTCCACTGTCGCGCGCGAGCCCGGTAGTTCAGCAAATGCGGACGGCAACACGAAGGGCACTATATTGAATAGCGCAGCTATCAAAAACCTAAGACCATATCGACAATAAACGTTCATGTTTGATATCTCTCGATAAGATGAAGTCAACGCTGGAATTCATATTTCCAGGCCGACACTAAAATGCAGTTTGTTGTTATGAGAATCACATTGTCAGTGCGCGGCAAACAGCCACCACTTCCGTCTGGTTGCAACAAGCTGCCTGATGCTTACAGTCGGCCACAAACGGCAATTCGCTGTTGTTAAATTACCGTTATTTTTACGTTATTTGTTTAATTTGCAGTCGATGGTGTTGATTGTGGTGTCTGACTGTCTGTTGGTGTGCCAGCCAAAAAACAATAGGTGGGAGCTGCGCTAAGTTCGCGGATGTGATTCGACGGTTAACTGTTCAACTATGAAACATTTAAATCAGCAGACGCAGGGTGTGTTCGGCAGCGACGTGACTTATCAGGCCGCCTGCGCGAAACCATTCACCCCTAACTTTGATGAACTTCGATATCGCCATCGAAGCCATTATTTTGCGCGGCCGGAAATGCTGCAGGTGTAGGATAAACAGGCTGACCCTGGGCATTTCCCGCCGCGGGCAAGCAAGTGCCGGCGATGGCGGCAGGCCTTTGTGGGGGCGTAAAGGGGAGTACGGGCACTGAAACAAAGTTAGCCGTTGCGAGATAAGCGGGGATGGCACTGGCCTGCAAATTCGGCTTCGGTATGCTGACAGCCCGCCAGGAAACCTTTATAAATTCCGGCGCGTAGGCGTAAAGGTCGGTATTGCTTGGTGTAAATGCCCAAGATCGAACAGAACACTGCACGAGGTAGCCAACAGCATACCATTCGTTTTGGTACCCCGGTGAATTGGTATCGTAACTGAGGCTGGCCTGGCAAAAGGCACGCATGTAATTTTCGATTGTAGCGTGGTTATGATTCGCGGTGGGTGTGAGCGGTGTCAGGTTTTGCCAGGTATTTCCTGGTCCGCTCCATTCGCCATTGACTAAGTGTCCTCGCACCCAGCTGTAATTTGCATCGCTCGTGAACGTAACCGCTGCACGGCCGGGCATCGCTTGGTTCCAAATAGGTCCCATCGCCACCGGGGGGTTGTGAGTTGCTCCGCCCGGTAATGAGATATCCGGTCCGATGAGTACAAAACCATACTGCCCCGAAAACGCCATACCCTGGCGAATAGCGAGTCCGCCATTATGAAGCTGTGCCGATGCAAACAAACAGTGCTGTGCCTGCTTACGCCCATTAAATTCCAAATCGCTCATTCTATGCCCTCGCTGCTATGCCTTACCCGACAATGGTGTAAATGTTTTAAAGGAGGCTAACCGACTACTTGTCGTAAGTTTATGATGCTGCAAAATCCTATCTTAACGTGAGTAAATCTTTTCTGTAATTTGTGTATTCAGCCAGTATTTAACATGTTTTTCTTATTAAAAGGATAGGCAGGACAAGGTGTGTTTTTTGGTGTCAGCTTATAACAATTAAAATAGCAGCACTCAACGGCATCCTTGTTGTTGGTGTAAATCCTGCCAGATCAGAATTTGCAGCCTTGTTAGAGGCTTCACTCCAGAGCGATACCTAGGGACACTTTCATAGTTTGGCGGAGTAAGGCAGCCTGGAAGTATTCCGCACCGCGATGCTAAATCGGCGTGTCGGGGCAAGCCTGGAATGGACCGGTTGCGGCTATAAAGAAGGTGAGTATTTTCAAATGTATTTGGTGCGGATGAAACTATTAAAATTGCTGCAGATGCGGCGGCCGAAAAAGTATTCAGAAAAACATTCGAAAAACCAACCGACGACGACAGAAATCGGGTGTATCAAGCCATGTTAAAAAGGCGGAACGTGGTCGCAGAAGGCGTTGCGTCTGGCCGAATAAAGGCGATTCGTTGTTTATATTGGGACGATACCAAGGATACAAAATCACGTATCAACAATGCCAAAAAAATATTCAAAACGAAAGCCGATTTCGCAGCAGAAAAAATTGATATTAAGGCCCACCCAGGTAACGCGGAAGCGCCACCGCATAGTTCAAAGGTTCCTGCATTGAGTATCGAGAATATAAACGTTGTCGATCATTTAAAAAAATGTGTTTTAAAATCTTAGTAAAAATTGGGTACAGGCTTACGCGAAAACTATTTACATAAATAGACAGATTACAGCGCGTTTATTTGTGAATTGGTAGAGGTGCCCTGGTACACTCGCAACAAGTTATTTAGTAATACTTAAGGTGTAACATAGTATCGCTAATCGGCTGCCTCATTGATCTGGATCAACCAACGATCATCCGGTCTTCCTTTTCCAAAGAAAGAAGCAGTACATTTAATAACATCGTTTTTTGGTTTGTTGTTGGATAGACCGATATCAGGAAAAGATAGTGTGTTAATTATAAATTAATAAATTGAAATAACAAGGAATGGGAAATGGATAAAATTATACGAAAATTTTACTTTTTATTAATGGTTTTATCGGCGATCAATTACAACTTAGTTCTGGCTGAAGACAGAGTTTCTGTTAATGCCGATTTGAGTCGAGCGGTACAGAAACAGGAGACTATAGTCATTCGGGAAGCGTCCAAATTGCAAAGCCTGGAGGAATTTTGTAATAGCTTTGCCAAATCGAGTGTTGAACAAAATGCTTGGCAAGAGAAACAATCATGCGGTTATAAAAGCGCTGAGTGGCTAGGTTCGTATAGCGATATTTATAATCGTTGTATGTCAAGCGATCAGAAAGAAGTCTTGAATGAAGAAAAAAACAAAAAAACGCAAGCGATAGCGCAGTGTATATGTGGTCCCTATGCGTTAAGTGCTGTCTCGCAAAATGCTGACCAAACTGCCGCAGGTTGTAATTTACAAGGCAATGAATGGAGTTATGATTACAACAGCCACTTTAGATGGTGCGAAACTGGTGGTGGTGGAATAATCGAAAATAGCAGCTTTAAAACAATTGAAGACAGTAGACTTCAAAAAATTAAAACTTGTAATAGGATACGAGCGATAGGTCGTAGGGGAAATATCAAGCTGAATTCAAGTCCCTATTATTCGAATCCAAAATTATCGCAGCTTGATTTGGATAATGATGGGCTGATCGATTATTTGGAAAATGAAATTGCTGATCAATTCCGTCCCTACCTGATCTTTGATTCCGATGAAACATCTCGGCAGCCGAACGAACCCATAGCACTATTTCAAGTATCTCCGGTTGAAAAGCCAAAACTTGGTGCTGTAGGTATAGCAAAGTTCATCCAAATAGAGTGGGCATTATTATATAGCTCAGATAGTTATGGCCCCGATTCCGGTACAGAGTGCACTTGGACAAAAGAGGGGAAACATAAAGGTGATGTGGAAAATATAACTTACCTGTTGTACTCAGGCGATCAGGGTATAACCTGGTCATTTGTGGAAATTCAGCTGGCTGGCTGGAAACCAGGACCCAAGGCAGAATTTACAAATGGCTTGCCAGACGTTAGTTATAAACCAGCGTTTCATGACTATACACACCCAACAGTTTATGTTTCAGCTTCAAAACACCATATGTATTTTGATACGAAGAATAACCATGAAGATTCACTTTACGGAAATTTTTGGGGCTGTAATGATGATGTAAACGGAAAGGGAAAAGAAATTTTAGTCAATATTCATGCCTTTGATAATTATTATGGCTTTAATAATGTCGGTGAAAGTTGCAGTCATTCTGATATGTATTTTGTCAATGATCTTGCAAAATACTATTCAGATAAATGTGCTTGGTGTGAAAATGATTTTTATGAGTCAAGCGTCGTTAGAAATATTTGGTTGAAATAGTGCAAGTTTAATTTTCTGTTGCTTTTTTCGGCATGTGTTTAGATCAAAGTGGGGCAGATAGGTCTCGATGATCTATTCTGCTAGACGGACAATAGCTATTCTTGAAACACTACTTACGTTAAAACACCCGCCAAATAGAACTCAACTCCTTGTTTCGTCTCTTTGATTGCTCCATAGGAGGTATGCAGGCAAGCGTGTGATTTTAACCATTCGCTTGCCCTACAAATTATTACAATTTTTATCGGCGCTGCTGATTTTTCTTTGACTTTCTCAATAATATACTCGATAGCGTGTTAACTAACGAGCGTATTACAGATAGGTATTACCTTGTTGCACGTGTTGGCGTCATTTCGCTGTTGATTTTGGCGGGTGGCGTGATTGTTGGTATCAGGTTGTAAATTAAAAAAATACTATCATTTAACAGGGGCACTGTTTTATCGGCTAACAGGTTTTCGTTGCGTTACATGTAACGCAATTTTTTCAACTCCACGATAACCGAGGATAAAACAATGAATGTTAAAAAAAATAGATTGTTAAGTATTGCGCTGTACACCCTTAGTGCTTTGCCGTTTTCTGCGAACGCTGCGTATGAATGTGCGCTCGCGTGTAATTGGTTTCTCACTCCTTTGCAACTCTGTGATGATCCTGATGTTAGTTCAGGGATAAAAGATGACGAATACTGTATTGGTATCAGTGTCTGTCTCAGCCAACCGGGTAGCTGGCCTAAAATTATCATGGATTGCCCCGAAGAGGGTGTAGCGTATAAAGCCGATTTTGAAGCTGGCGAGTTTTCAGAATGGACCAGTATCGATTCTGCTGCTGTGGTGGCATTGGAGGTGAATAATCCTTTGTCTGGAAGTTATAGCCTGATCGCGCAACTGCCGCCTGGTGGTGAACTTCAGGGCGAGTTTAAAATTCCAATGGAGGGCGAATATCAGCTGTCATTTTTGGCAACCAAGAAATCCACTTTGGATACGCCGCTAATTGGTATTGGCGGTAAATCAGGCCGATTCAATACAGCTGTTTCCATCGAAACGTGCAGTGGCATTAAACAATTTGTTGATCTCGGCAGCTTAAGTAGTTCTTCGCCTGGCACGCTTAGTGGTTCTTTTACATTAAGTGAAAATTGTACGAAAGAGCCAATATATGTATACATCTCTAATGATGATGTGCTTAGCTCATCTGCAACACTTACGATCGATAATGTATTGATAACACCGGCTGAATAACACTTAACTCGTTACGGGGTAACTGGCGCTCTGCGAGAGAGCGGAGCGCCATCACAGAGTTTTCAATTGCGAAAGCTTAGTGGTTTACGCCCAGTCCCTTAGCTGATTCAAGTAAGTACCTAACTCCTTAAAAATTGCTGCATTCCCGTATCTCTCCCAAACGAAAACAATACACGAGCTTTTCGTTTGCCGTTCAATATCTTTCCCATAAATGTTGCTCGCACCACTAAGTCGTAAAGCACTAAGGCTATCAATAGTGTTAATAATGACACCGCGACGAGCTTAATAGACCAGTGCAGCGCCAGTTCGGCAAAAGCGATTTGCAACCAGATAACAATGGGAAGGTGTATCAGATAAAGCCAATAGGAAGCGTCGGCAATATAGCGTACGATTTTGCTTGGGCGGCTTAAAAAGCGTTTGAAAAGGCCGATCGTGAGCGAGACCAGTGTCCACATCATCAGCGCATAGCTAAAAAGATAAGCGGCTTTAAGCACTAAATAATGGGCGTGGTTTTGTTGGTATTCGAAGCCCGCAAGCTGTGTGGTGGCCACGATGGCGCATAGACACAAGGTGGATTTACTCCAGCTCAGTCGCGCAAATTGCGCAATGAAGGGTGGCTCGCGATGCAATAGCCAACCGAAACCAAAAAAACCGCCGTAGAGTACTAAGACGGGGAGCATCGGAAGCAGTGTTTTATCCGGTGTATCCACGCCCCAATGGCTCATGGCCCAGAGGCAGGCTGCCGTTGGAATCGCTATGGCGACGAGGGCAACGGCTGAGCGGCACAGCCAGCCAACAAGCTTATTGGCGATAGCGCCCATTTTTTTCCGAACCGGGGCATACAGGCACATAAGATAGCGCAGCACCAGGGTAAATCCGCTTATCAATAACAGGTAATACAAAAACCAGAGGTGGCTGCCGGTGAATAGGCCTGCAGGGAGCTGACCCAGGCTAGCAAAACCCGCGGCCAAGGCTGCGATAATCTGAGGTTCTCCTCGCAGGCTTTCCGCACCCATAATCCAACAGGAAACCAGCAGCGGGCGCAGTACAAACCAGGCGACGACGAAAGGAATGGCTATGCGCACGACGCGGGACCTTATAAAGGTCTGCGCGCCCTTGCCATGAAACGTCATGTGGCTGAAAAACCCAGCGATGAGAAAGAACAATTCCATTCGGAACGAATGGCTTATGTTCATAAACACACTCACCATGGAGCTGGTGGATACGTCCATAACTGCCCAACCGATGTAAATGGGCATAAACGACAGGCTTGCGTGAAATACTATACCCAGTAGTAACGCGAAGGCCCGGACGCCGTCCAGATAGTCGAGCCGGTTTGAAGTGGAGATTAACGTTTGCATGGCTTTCTTCCGTATGAGTGTTATTTGGCAGCCGCTTTATAAAAGCTGATTTCATCCACTTCGAATTCAAAGGAAGCTTTTTGCGGGCTGAAGGCGACAATACTCAGGCTGGCGATGGTTTTGGTGTTTAACGCTGTTTGTTCCGACCAGGCGCGCTTCATGGTGGCGAAGGGAATTTTCACTTCGTGGAATTTGCCATCCGCTTTGGTGGTGATGGGCGCGGCGTGGTAATCGAAGTTTTTCACCTCAGAGCTGTTGGCGGAAAGCGAAATAAAGCCTTTGTTTACTTTCACCAAAAGTTTAATGCCATCGAAGCCGCTGGCGTCCTGGGGCAGGCCTTGTGGGTCCAGCAGCAGTACCGAGCTTGCCCAGCCCGGTTGACCCCGTGGCGGTACAATTTCACCTTTTACTTTCAATACCCCGGCAGCGACTTGCTGTTGGGTGTTTGTGCCGCCGCCTGTAACCGTATCGTTGATAAACTGGCGGGGAATGCCGAGACTGTTATTGGCGGCATCGCCAAAGTCGTCCACAAGGGGTTTTAGGGGCTCGGCAAGGCTGAATGCTGAAAGAGTACAAAACGCGATGATTGTAATGAGAGTTTGTGTTAGATGATGTGTTTTCATAGTTGTTCTCCAGGTTAGCGTGATCAGTTACCGCTATAAGTGCCCTGGCGATGCAAAAAGGTGACAGGAAATTGGAGAAAATTTCGCTGATCTCCTGAATGTACTTTTTTTTTTAAATTTTTTGAAAAAAGGTGTCACCTTTTACTGAGAGTTGGGCACCTGGATAAATGGCGACTCTATTTCACCGTGAGTAAAGACTGAAAACCCATGCAGATTTTCAAAAAGCGAACTCAATTTAATGCTTCCAGCGATGCGGCTTTGGTGCTGGCATCCCTGGGTGGCGACCGGGATTCATTCGGCGAGATAGTGGCGCGCTATCAGAGCCTGCTGTGCTCTCTGGCCTATTCCGCGGTGGGCGACCTCAAGCACAGCGAAGATATTGCTCAGGAAACTTTTATCGAAGCCTGGCGTAAACTTGACACGTTGCGTGACCCCGAAAAGCTTAAGGCCTGGCTGTGCGGTATTCTGAGGTTTAAGGTGAGCCACTACCATCGCAAGGAGGCCAACCAACCGGTTAGAGGTGCCGGAGAACTTGAGGAGTGCGCGGCGCACGAACAGCACCATGAGAAGGTGGAAGATGCCGTTATCGAAGCGCAACAACAGGCATTGCTGTGGCAGACTCTGGAAAAACTGCCGCAGAATTATCGTGAACCCCTGATTTTGTTTTACCGCGAACATCGTTCGGTGGAGCATGTTGCCACTGAACTGGAGTTGAGCGAAGCAACCGTCAAGCAGCGTTTGTCACGGGGTCGCAAAATCCTGCAGCAGGCAATGGTCACCTTTGTGGAAGACGCACTGGAGAAAAGCAAGCCGGGTGCAGCCTTCACCTCGGCGGTATTGCTCGCGATTGAGGGGGTGTCACCGCCCGCAAAGGCGGCTGCCTTGGGTACTGGCGCACTGAAAGTGGGGTCGTTTTTTACACTGGCCACTTTGCTAACACTTCTGGCCTCTCTTTCCGGGGTAATCGGTTCTTTCTTTAGCGTAAGGGCTGGCCTGGCTCAGGTGCGTACTCAGCGGGAACGGCACGCGACCATCAAGCTGGTGTCGCTTTTCTTTGTCTATGCGGCCGTGTTTGTGGCCGGTATGCTTGCGTTGCGGTATTTCGCGCTGGCCCGCGTCGAGTATGCCGCTTACTTGGCGATGGCTTCGCAGCTGTTGGTGATCGCTTTTATTGCCGTTTACCTGGCACTGTTGGTGCAGGTTCTGGTGGGCATGCCGAGAATGCGCGCGCAGCAACGCATATTCTTTCCGGAAGCGTTTGATAATGACCTTGATCGTCTGGATTCTCCGCAACGAGAATACAAAACCCGGCTGCGAATTTTAGGCGCGCCTCTGGTGCATTTTAAACTGGGTATGGCCGAAGTCGGCGACAAGCCTGCTTACGGTTGGATTGCCGGTGGCGACCGAGCCTACGGTTTGCTCTTCGCCTGGGGTGGTTTGGCCGTCGCACCGGTAAGTGTGGGTATTGTGTCGGTGGGTTTGGTAGGCCTTGGTGCGGTGGGTTTGGGAATATTCGCTGTGGGTACTGTGGGTATTGGCGTGATTGGTTTTGGCGCTTCTATTATTGGATATAAGGCCTACGCATCACTTTCCGCGCTGGGTTGGCAAAGCGCCGTGAGCAACGGTTTTTCCATCGCCAGGGAAGCAGCCATTGGGCCGCTTGCGTTTGCTGAACAGGTTAACAATGAACGTGCCGCAGAAATTGCGAATATTGCCACTTTGAATCAGACCTACCTCTGGGTACTGGCTGCCATTGTTGTTTTTGTTATTGTTCCTGCGGTATGGCATTCAAACCAGGTGCGTAAACGAATGGGTACGCCGCCTGATCTAACAAAAAATAATATGCGGTAAAAAAAATCGAAAGTTGTATTGCCTGAGATTATGCGGCGTTTAAAGGCGTTGGCATCAATTAATACAGCTCGGTTTTCGTGAAAAGGCGGCACCAGTATGAAAATGGACGAGCGCGATAATGAAGAGTCGATACTCTGCTTCAATCGTTTGGATGAAACTCTAAAAAAATATGGAATGTTCGATGTGTCGGAGCGGGAAAAAGTTAGGAAATTCTGTACGCCCGCGTATTTTCCAAAAGATAAGGCACTGCATCGATCCGGTGACATAGCAAACAGCGTGTTTTTTATCTGTTCCGGGTTGGTACGTTTTTATTACATTTCTGAAGAGGGTAAGGAATACAACAAATCCTTTTCTCACGAGAATCAGTTTGCCGGTGCGGTACAATATGCCGCGCAACCGGAGCCCTGCCGGTTCTACATTCAAGCATTAGAACCCACTCACACACTGGCAATTTCTCTCGAAGGTTTGAATAAACTTTATCAGGAGTCCTTGGCGTGGGCCAACCTGGGGCGCCTGCATATGGAAAGCCTTGCGGTAAGAAAAACAAGCAGGGAAGCCGGTTTTCTGCTGGATTCCGCTGAACAACGCTATAAGACCTTTCTTGCTCAGGAACCTGGGCTTGTGCAACGCCTGCCTCTCTACCAAATTGCATCCTACCTTGGCATAACCGATGTCGCGCTATCCAGAATTCGTAAACGAATAAAATAATCGCGTTTCTAAACCCGGGTTAAGGAAAATAGTTTCCTCGGTACCTAATCTAGTCGCCAATTACTAGGAATTTGTTAAAGGCGATTACTGGAGAATGGGCAGATGAAATTGAACGGTAACACCATACTGATAACGGGTGGCGCGTCGGGCATTGGCTTGGCTTTGGTTAAATTACTTTACAGCACCAATAAAATCATCGTTTGTGGCAGAAATAAGGCGCGACTTGAAGAGTTGCAAAATCAGCTTCCTGATGTCGTCACCTACCAATGTGATCTTAGCGACGAGGCGGACCTTAACCGCTTGGCGGACGTGTTACTTGCTGAGCACCCCAATCTTAATATACTCATCAACAACGCTGGGGTGCAATACAACGTCCTTTTTACAAGCGAACAAGCCGAAGCCAGCGCAATAAGAGAAGAGGTGGCGGTTAATCTCTTGGCGCCAATTTATTTAACCAACCGGTTACTGCCAAATCTGATGCGACACAATCAAGCGGCAGTGGTAAATATTACATCGGCGCTGGCAATTGCGCCTAAAAAAAACGCCGCTGTGTACTGTGCTTCCAAGTCTGCTTTACGCAGTTTTACGCGGGCTTTGCGTTACCAATTGGAAGACTCATCAGTCGGTGTATTTGAGCTTATCCCCGCCTTGGTCGATACTGAAATGACCCAAGGCAGGGGGAAAAATAAAATGACTCCGCAGGACTTCGCCAAAGAAGCGCTCACTGCCATTACAGCGAATAAGAACACTGTTCTGATCGGCAAATCGAAGCTGTTATATCTGCTTTATCGAATCTTTCCATTTCTCGCCTACAGCTTAATGAAGAATGCGTAAGGCCAGAGCGATTTCGAACACGAGTAGCATGGTAAACCCGATACACGAAGCGCTTTCAAGTATGTCATCAATCGCGCTTATACAAGGCTTCTATCGTTGCGGAGTCTAATGCGTGTGCTTTTACCATATAACCCGTTAAGGCCGCAGACGCATTCTCCGGAAGTTCCAGTATTTGGGAAAGTGCAAACACCGTAAATTGATATTGATGAACTCCGTGACCTTGTGGTGGACAGGCGCCGCCGAACCCGGCTTCTCCATAGTCATTGGTCACTTGAATACTGCCTTTGGGGAGCTTACCAGCGTCTACGGCTCCAGCGCCGGTTGCCAGTGTATGAACATTTTTAGGGATATTTACCACCTGCCAGTGCCACCAGCCGCTCCCCGTTGGCGCGTCTGGGTCGTAGGCAAAAATAGCAAAAGCTTCTGTGCCTTCGGGTTCCCCAGACCAGGTAAGTTGCGGTGATAAATTTGCCCCCTGACAACCAAAACCCTGGTATTCCTGAGCATTTTTCATAAATTTTCCGGGTGCGATATCGGTACTAGTGAGTTGTAAATCGCTCCCCAAAGCATGATTAGTCGCCATTAATAGGACGAGTGATAGTGCCAGCCTGTGTTTGATCATGTTTGCAGTGTCTCCCTGTTGAATCGTTTGAAGACAGCTATATTAGGTTGCTGTAGGCGTGGCGGTTAGCACGAATCCGATCAGGTTTTCGCCCTATTCGCGCAATTGTGTTTTTCTGATTTCGCTCGGTGTTACGCCGAAGAGTTGTTTGAATTTTTCTGTAAAGCGTGATTGCGATAAATAACCGCATCGTTCGGCGATACGACCCACCGGGTCGTTGCTGGTTTGCACCAAATGTAAACCGAAACCCAGTTTGGCGCGGTCTTTAATGGTTTGTAAATTAAGCCCCTCAGACTGCAAGCGCCGCCGTAATGTTGATTCACTCATGGCTAACATATTAGCCAGTTCGGTTGCGGAAAAGTCAGTTGCAACATCCTGGCCGATAATTGTGTGCAGCTTGTGGCTGAGGCTGGGAGACTCCATGATCCGACAAACTTGTTGGTATCCCTGGTGCAATAATACTTGCAAAATTTCCTTACGTCGCAGTGGCCATAGTTCAGGGCTTGCTACTGCTGACCAGCTCAAAAATTGTTGCAGTGTATTTTTTAGCAAGGGATCTATACTGCCTTGAAAGTGTGTAATGATGGGATTTTGTGACACAGGCAGACATTCGAAGTCCGTGAAGTCGAAGTCAATAAGCAGCGCGAAATATTCGTTGCTGCCGGGAATGTTGCGCATATTGATTTTGGGACTGTTGGATAAAAATATAAAATTACCCGCGTAACAGCTTATATCTTTCTGCTCTCCAAGGCGTTTGCAACCGTTCAGTACGCAAACCAACAGCGGTTTGATAATAGGAACATTGAATATGTTTTGAACTTCCACAGAAGTGTACACCGAAAAGGGAAGATCGGTGTTTTCTTGCAGTATTTTTCGTGTGGTGTTAATAAGTTCATGCATGGCGATATGGTAGCAGTTCGGCTAGTATTCTGCCTGTATTAAACCTTATAAAAATAAATTTGAAATTACACATCAGGCGAGCTTTAAAAGCTTTATCATCCATAACATCGCTACTATAGGGGTTTTGGTTTTGCTTTACATACAGCACCTGGTTTCCTGACCGGTCGAATATTAGTCTGGCGTGCATGTTCAGGTCTATGCTGGAATTAACATATCCTGCAACTTTACCGGGACGCAATTGCGAAAATAAGGTACCGGGCTTGCAGAAAAAACATCGCGCGATTTGAGGGAATGGTACGGCAATTTATCTTTGGTATGCCCTTAGTCACAAACGGATGAGCTTTCATCAATTGCGCAGAGCTCGGTATTTCCTCCAAAAAATACCGAAGCAAGAAGGATGCTTTAGATGCTTAAAAGCCACAAAGCGATGTAGTCGATGGATATGGCACAAAATACAACTCATATTGAGCGACCTTCGCCAGCAAAATTATGGCGTTGTTTTTGCACCACGTTGTTCTTGCACTAAATTGTTTATGCACTAAAGTGGCACAGGTGATAAATGTTTGATTATTGCGGTGACAACAAACTTTAAGAAACGGTGTTTATACTCCGCGCCTTATTGTTGAATTTGGTCACTTATGAGTTTGTCCCATGAACGAAAAATCTGTCATTTTGATAGGAATGCCCGGCGCTGGTAAAAGCACAACGGGTGTATTGTTGGCGAAACGACTGGCAAAAGGCTTTATCGACACCGATTTACTGATTCAGCAGCGCGTTGATATGACTTTGCAGGATTACCTGGACAGAAACGGATATATTGCGCTGCGACGCCTGGAAGAGGAAGTCTTACTGTCGGAAGGCTTGGAAAACGCAATTGTCGCCACCGGTGGTAGCGTTGTTTACAGTGAAGCGGCGATGAACAGGCTAGCCGGTTTAGGCCCAAGGGTGTGGTTGAAAATAGCCTTATCCAGTATGAAAGAGCGTATCACCAATCAGGCAACGCGGGGCCTTGCGAGTCAACCTGGTGCAACGTTGGACACTATATTCGCAGAGCGCTCTTCACTTTATGAACGATACGCCGACATCACGGTAGCCGCAGATTCGGGTAGCGCTGAAAAAGTAGTGCAGGATATCGTGGAACACTTAATTCAAATTGATGATTTTGGAACTGGGCACTAGCGAGTGCCTCAGACAAGTCTAGGCAGAGTATATTGGGTGCGGCAGACTTAGTGAATGGCAAGTTTTACTAGGGGACCTTTGAAAAATGACACTATGTTTCTTGTGGTTAGGACAATATTTTTCTTTTGGTTAGTTTCTTTTGGTTAGAAAGTACCGCGCATCTTCGTTAGAAGATTAGGGATATGAAGAAATGAACCCAAATATTCAATTTAAAAAGGTATGTGCGGGTAGAGACTATATTGCCGGTAATTATCTAAATACCTTCGATTTAAGCAGTGTCGCCAGTCGAGCCAATTTATCGCCATTCCATTTTTGCCGGGTTTTTAAGAACACCTTTGGCGAAACTCCCAATGCGTTTCTAATTCGCTTGAGAATTGAAACAGCCAAAAGAATATTAGTTACTGAGAACGCCAGCATTATGGAAGTGTGTGAAAGCGTTGGATATTCGAGCCTTGGGAGTTTCTCATCAAAATTTAGCGAACAGGTTGGTATGTCGCCCTCGTTATACCGTCGTAAACTCTGGAAATTATCGTCGGAGACATTTCGCTACCCACGCCAGGCCATACCTTCCTGCTACGCTAACTATTTTTTAGGGTTCCCCGGCAAATGAGCAATATCGGAGAAATCTTTATTTAAGACACGCTGTAGAATAGCACCCACTTAATTGTGAGGAGTTCAGTAATGATAAAGTCGATAGCACATGTCACTGTTTATGTTTTAAATCAGGAAGAAGCCCTTAGTTTTTACCGGGATAAGCTGGGTTTCGAGCTTGCTTCAGATATGACTGTAGAAGGTGGTTTTCGTTGGTTAACTGTTCGCACTAAGGCGCAGCCACAGTTGGAACTCGTATTAGCGGAACCTAAAGAAGGTCCGCTCTTGAGTAAGGATGCAGCAGATAAAATTAGGGGTTTGGTGGAAGATGGCGCTTTTGGTGTCGGAGTTTTTGAAACTGACGATTGTTATAAAACCTATGATGAGCTGGTGGCGAAAGGGGTGGAATTTACACAAGCCCCTGTAGAGCAGTTTTACGGAATTGAAGCAATGGGTAAGGACAACTCTGGAAACTGGTTTAGCCTGACTCAACCCAGTAATTAACCTCCTTGCCGATTCAGCAGATATAGGTGTTAATTGGTTTTAAATGCCAGTTTGCGATTTTTATGTGTGTTAATGTTATCTGTATCCAATGCAAAATTTTAATAAGCAAATAAATCAGACGTTTTGAAGACCTACCCCTGCATTCCTACGCGTTTTAAATAGGGGTAGATTATTGATCAATTCTAATTTAAGAATAGCAAAATCCCTTTCGTTAAAATTGATAAAAGTTACATCAGTAAAAAATATCTTTTTTGGTCACATCCCATTCAGAGCGGGTACAGTAGTAACAATCGCTACCTTTAAAGTAGGTGGCAGCTTCTGCGTCGCCGTTGAGTTGATATAAGAACCACGCTGTTGCAATTCCTCAAAAATCCCCGCCATCACCGACTGGTTCAAAATGACTGGCGCCGGATAAAATAGCCCAAAATACCGGTACATTAGCTCTGCGGAAAAGCGAAGCATGATTGAGTTGTGGATTTACCAATGTGTCTGCACTACCCGATAGAATCAACATTGGACCACTTTGTTCGTCGTGTGAACTAGTGCTATGACCGAGACCCAATGTATATCCCTCATTGTTGTGTCAAGGAAAAATGGGCATCACATCGGCCTTAAATTAACGGTCTTTTAAGCCCGTAAGCGGCGCAGGGATTGTACCTAGTGTTTTTAAGGCGGGATTTATTTGTACCTCGAATAAATTGTTGATATATAAATAGAAGTCGTCATATATTTACAACGATGTATTGAATATCATAATCGCAAGTTATAATTAACGGCGTTGTTTAACTAATGATATTTTTAAATTATGAAAGGAGTTAGGAAAAATGGCACTAGTAATCTTTTATGCAAGCATTTTGATGGGCCAGGCGGTACTGTGGGATTGGGGCAAGTATTTGATGTAGGGGGTATTTAACTAAAAATAATCGGGATTAATATTGGCATCAATTTCGAAATTGGTAGCCTCACGGCTTAATTTAACAATTATTAGGAACTACTTGATAAAGGCTAGCCACTAGAGCATTCGGCGTTAGATAAGCGGTTACGCTTAATCCCTCCAAGAGTAAGGCGGAGCAAGGGTGTGGTCTGGTGCGTCGCTTACTCCTTGTGTTGCATCGTCAACCAAGCCGTAAAAGGTATTGTTTGATTTGTTGCTCGCATACACTTCTAAGTCGCCAAGATAGCTGGCGGTGCCAGAAATACCGGCTCCGTTGGCAAACCAGCCCATTGGATAAAATGTTGCACGCAGTGTCGCACTCCCCGATACATTAAAAGTTGCTGCACCGTGGTGTGGATTGCCCACCACACCGAGGGTGGTGAGAGCGCCCACAGTGCCGCCGCTCACGGTACCGTTCAGAATCATTGCCTGATCCTCAATTCGAGCATTTCCATTAACAGTACCGCCCTTCACCATTGCATAAGGGCCAACATAAACAGAAGCGGGAGTGTTGCTGGTGGCGCAACCACCGCCATTTTCGTGTCGTGCGGTATTCGCCGGGCAGGAGTCACGCTCACCATCTTTAAAACCCTGTGGCCAAGCGCCTGTTATTTCCAACAGATAGGGGTAACGGTAGATGGAAGGATAAGGCGTGCCGTCCATGGGTTGCTGCCAGGTAATTTTCTGGTATTGGGTGGGAGCTGCCAAAACCACTAAAAATAATTGTTCATCGCTATTGATACAAAATGTGAGGCTGCCTTCGGCACCACTTTGCAGTTGGCTGTAGCGCGGTACATTGTTGCTATCGGTAGCTACCAATCCCCAACGCCACCCGGAATTTGCATTTGATTGCATCACACCGCGAAAATTTACTGACACCTGGCTCGCGTTGGTTTCGGCGTGCAAGCGAATCACGTTGTACCCCCAGCGTTGCGGCGCCTGATAATAAGGTGAACTGAATCGGCGGGTGCTTTGCCAATTGCTGGACAAGGCCTCCAATTGCGTTAAACGCAAGCGACGTTGGCTGTAATTGGTGTTGGTTACTAAACCGTAGTTTTGACGGTAGACCGCACCTTGATCGTTGCCGTCGGGGTCTCGATAGTCCCAGGTGACATTGTGCATTGCCCATTCGCCGAAAAAATCGTTGAGCTGATCTATGTCCCAATTTTGGTTGTGCATGAGTTTCTGCCAGGGGTCACCCTGACCGGTCAATGCTTCCGCTGTCCACATGTTATTTACAGTAGACGCGCAATATCGATCTTTTAAATATTCGAAAACCTGCCAGTTACAGTAGCGGTTACGGGTATTGCCATAGTGTAAATGTGGGCTATTCACTAACATTTCGGAACAATGAACATTATTGCGAAAAATTTGATGCGGCATCCAATTGGCGTGGCTTTCATAGATGCCACAACCGCTGCCACCACATTCTGGAAAAGCGGGCGTGAGTGATTGCACTCCGTGCATAAATTCGTGGGCCAAACCCCAGGAATCGTTCGCAGCGCCTGGGCCAACCCACATGCCGGCATAGTGAATACCATTGCGCCACCAGCCACCGCCCCAAAGCGGAAAATCATTGTCGAAATGTACAGCAGCTTTCCATTTTGTGGTGCTGTTGCAGTAGGGTTCAGGGAAGTCGATAGTGTCACCGAAGTAGTTATCCCAAATCATTTCCAAGGTGTCGGCCGCTTGCTGGGCATCCGCCAATGTTATATTGGTGTCGTCATTCCAATAGAACGCAAAGTGCGCGCTTTCCAAGCGCAAAGGTGCACCGGTTTCACTGCCATCGCGCGGTGCGTTCCAATCAGCATTCAGGCAGCTGTTTTGAGGGGGACAGTAACTTGCCCACTCAGTATTTGCGTTGCCAGCGTCGCACGCCATACCTCCCGATGTGGAACTGCTGCTCGACGAGCTGGAAGTGCTGCTGGAGGAGCTACTGGAAGAACTGGATGACGATGAACTGCTGCTTGATGTTGAGCTGTTGGAGGAGCTGGAAGATGAGCTGCTTGAAGAGCTAGTGCTAGATGATGTGCTACTGCTTGAACTTGAAGAGGTTGTTCCGCCAGTAGAACTGCTGCTGGATGATGAACTCGTACTCGACGTGCTGGTGTTTGCATTACCTGCCACGCCAATTCCCTTGTCACCCCCACAGGCCGACAATACCAAGACCAAAAAAGCCGTGGCGAAATTACGAGAAGATATTTGAGTCTGCAACACATTTATTGAAAATAAACCTGTTCCCTTCATCTGCATTCCGAAGAACTCCACCTAAAGTGGGTAAAAATTTCGCAGCTAATCAGTAAACATCGCACTGCTTCTTGAGAGCTTATTTTCACGAAATCGCGATGATAGAGAAGGGGCTAAGCTTAAATAATTGTGAAAACTGTGATTGAAGTTCAACGCTCTTAACCCAAGTATGACAGGCTTGGCAATCTCCAGTCATCTGGGCTCAGTTGCACACGAGTAACTTACGTGACCAACAAATCTGATAATTTAGGTGAACTGTCTGAGAATGATGATGTTTCGAAAGGTGATGTGCAGGCAAAAGAGTTTGCCATAGCCTTTTTCGATACTGAATTGCTTTTCTGGCTGTGTTTTGAGATAAGTATGCAGGAACACGTATGGTTAAAAAACGACGATTACACGCCGTGACAGCGGGAAAAAATTTGTCGATACGGCTATTTGCTAAAATGCACCAAGTCATCGCGACAAGCTATTCTGAGCGCTCTGATTCAAATGGTGCGACTTTAAGCCGATTGCTTTCTGCTCCGGACGACTCCGAGTGCACTTGGAGTCTAAGCGGTGATGAAAACCTATTTAATTGGAATTCACTAGGACCACGATGAAAAGCGAAAAAGAGAAAATGATGGCAGGTGAGCCTTACGATGCCCACTGCCCTGAAATGCTCGAGATTAGAACTAAAATCAAGCATGTATTACACAAGCTTAATGTGACTGAGTATTACACAGAGAATTTTAAGTCGGTTATCAACGAGTTGTGCCCCAATTCGGCGGAGGATTTGCACCTTGAGCCGCCGTTTTATTGCGACTATGGTGAAAATATAGTTGCAGCCGATGGGGTGTTTATTAATTTTGGTGCGGTAATTCTCGACGGTGCAAAAGTTACTATTGGGCGAAAGACCCTGATAGCGCCCGGTGTGCATATTTATACAGCGAGGCACCCGGTAAATATCGAAGAGCGGCGGGTTTGGGAAGATTGCGCGCCGGTTTCCATTGGAGAAGAATGCTGGATTGGGGGGCATACCACCATCTGCCCAGGCGTGACCGTCGGTGACAGATCGGTAATTGGAGCTGGTGCAGTAGTTACAAAAGATGTTCCTGCAGACAGCCTGGCAGTGGGGAATCCCGCGAGAGTTGTAAAAAAACTCAATACTTAATTCGTAAGAAAGAATCTAAAAGCTTGTAAAATAGATACGATTTGCGAACCTCCTTTCACTCAAAAGACATGGAATTTAAAAATATGGTTTGGTAAAAGTCGTTTATCGAAGTTGTTCTCATTTTATTTATCGGGCGGCCTTTTTATTGATAAATTCGGCAAGCGATGGCGTTTTTTGCCAGCTATCTTGAGTAGTCTCAAAAATTTAGGACACTCAAAGTAACTGGGTGCGTCGCAAGCGGCTGCATGGCGTAAGCCTTCGCGTAGCGCGCTTAACTCCTTGATTTTCCGATCCAGTTCATCTGCTTTTCCTAGAAGTTGAGCCTTATTTATTTGTGGGCCTTGTGAGGTGAATACCTCTGCAATTTCATCCAATGTAAATCCAGCGCTGCGACCCAATGAAATCAGGGCCAGCTTTTGCACCACCCCTTCATCGTATTGACGCCGCAAACCATTTCGGCCATTTGAATGGATAAGCTGTTTCTCTTCGTAATATCGCAGGGTAGAAGCTGGTAAGCCCGTCGCTTTAGAAACTTCGGCAATATCCATTATGCGTCCTCTTTGGTGCTTGACTTAAAGTCGACTTTAGTTTGTATGCTACTCGGCAGAATCACTCGAAACAAGCTGAGCTAACGCTTTTGTGGGTGTAAACCGGTTGAAATGAAACTGAAAAGGAAGGTATTGTGGATAGTAACTTTTGGCATGATCGGTGGGCGCGGGGAGAGATTGGTTTTCACGCAGCGCAAGTTAATCCAGATCTGCTTAACCACCTGGACAGTCTGAATATCGTTAAGGGCGGTCGCATATTTGTTCCATTGTGTGGAAAAACAAACGATATCGGCTGGCTTCTAGCGCAGGGTTATGGTGTTGTAGGCGTGGAGCTCAGCTCCATTGCCGTTAACGAGCTCTTCCAATCATTGGCGATCGCACCGCAAATCAGCGAGTTTGGGACGCTAATGCACTACAGTGCTGAGAATATCGATATCTGGGTTGGCGATATTTTCGACTTGACTCAAAGTGAGCTCGGTGAAGTTGACGCGGTGTACGACAGGGCCGCCATCGTGGCCTTGCCGCCAGACACGCGCGCGCGCTACGCAGCGCATCTCACTGTGCTCACACGCAGTGCGCGGCAATTGGTAATTACCTTTGAATACGATCAAAGCCTACAAGCTGGCCCGCCGTTTTCGGTAGATGAAGAAGAATTGAGCCGACACTATGGCGACATTTATCAACTGAATCGTCTCACTTCATATGAAATTTCTGGTGGTCTGAAAGGCCAGCTTGTTGCGGCTTTATCTGTATGGCATTTGCGAGCTTGAAAATCTGATAATAACAAAATGCTTAGCTTCCCCAAGGCGATACCAGTTACTACGGGCCGCTGAATCATGAGCCGCCTTCTGCGAATAAGCCAATCAATTTGGCGCGAAACTTTGTCAACCGATCCCCTCGCCGCGCGTTAATCCCAGGGAACGAGTGGAAGTCCCCTGGGCTCACCTCTACCTTTACCCTCAATTCCTAGAACGGCGGAACTCAGCATGAAGCGGATAATTCAGCAACCCCTGTTGCACTTTTTATTTCTTGGCTGTTTGGTGTTTGGAGTCTTTAATGTTTTCGGTCAAGCGAACGATACTGCAAATGCACACATTTTAACTGTCGATCGAGCGGCTCTACTGGAATTTATGCAATACCGCAGCAAAGTTTTTAATTCCGAGTTCTTTAACAAGAAGCTAGATAGCCTAACAGCTCAGGAACGGCAATTACTGATTGATGATTATTTACAGGAAGAAGTGCTTTACAGGGAGGCAAAAGCGCTGGGAATGGATAGAAACGACTATGTGATCAGACGTCGTATGATGCAAAAATTAGAATTTGTTGCAGACAATGTCAGTGACGATCTGCTTGTTGTGCCGGATGAAACCCTCAAGGAATTTTATAAGACTAACCAGAGTAACTACTATCGAGAAACTCGTTTATCGTTCAGTCACGTTTATTTTCCGCGCAATTCGAACGCGCCTGAAAACAATGAACAGATTGTGCAAGGCACCCTCGAAGAACTTAACCGTAAACACGTAAACGTCGCCGACTCAAAACGCTATGGCGAGCGCTTTATTTTTTTCAGTAACTATGTTGATCAAAATGCCGCATTAATTACCAGTCACTTTGGTGAGCAAATGACTGGTGAATTACTGGCATTGACTTCCGATGCTGAGCAGTGGCAGGGTCCTTTTGAATCCGCCTACGGTACGCATTTGGTGCTTTTGATTAAACGGCAAGATGGCTTTACACCTAAGTTCGAAGATGTTCGCGAGCGCGTGCTCAGCGATTATAAGCGTGATTCCCGTGACAGACACAAGCGACAGTTCGTTAAGGCATTACTCAACACATACGATATACATATTGCCAACACATTAAAAACTACAGAGCAGTCAAACCCGCGTGTTGTGAGGGTTGCTACAGGTGCACCTAACTTATGAAAACTATTATCCGTTATTTCGTATTTGGGGTGTGCGCCTTTCTAGCCGTGCCAATATGTAGTCATGAGGCTCGCCCGGTATCCATTCAAATTACCGAGCAAACGAGCGCGGACCGTACTTTTTATGCTGTTGAGTGGCAGGTGCCGCTTTCTGTGGCCGATACCAATCTGCCCAGTCTGAAATTACCACGAGATTGTCGCAGCGAAACCAACGTGGCCTTGCGCAAGGCTCAGGGGGCGTATCGAGGTAAAGCTTATTATCTCTGCGAACACGCTCTAACGGGTAGGTCGCTTGCGGTTTATTTTCCACAAGGTAACCCGGCTATATCTACTTTAATTCGCGTAAAGTTAAACAGTGGTGAGCAGCAGTCCGCACTGTTAAAGCCCGGCGATACGCAATGGCAACTGCCTCGGCGTGAAACACCTTGGCGGGTTATTGTCGATTACACCCGCTTGGGGATCGCACATATTTGGATGGGCACAGATCATCTATTGTTTGTCGCCTGCTTAATTTTTATAGCGCAACGCTGGCGACGCATACTTATTACGGTTACGGGCTTTACTGCAGCCCATTCCGTAACTCTGGTGCTTGCTTCGTTAAATTGGGTTCGCCTTCCGATACCTCCGGTTGAGGCAAGCATTGCGCTTAGTATACTTTTTTTAGCGCATGAAATTGCAAACAACAAACGGTTTTCGTGGACATATCGCTATCCCATTGTTGTTTCATCCTGCTTTGGTTTGTTGCATGGCTTCGGTTTCGCAGAGGCGTTGCGTGAGCTTGGCTTGCCACAAACACAGAGGCTAAGTTCATTGCTGTTTTTTAATGTGGGTGTGGAAATTGGACAAATTATTTTTATTTTATGCCTGGCAGGTTTTTATTACGCCTTGATTTACAGCAGATCGTGGTTTGCCGCGCTGCATACCCCCAAAAATTCAGTACTGGCACAGAAGATTATTACATATATTATTGGTGCTCTCGCCAGCTATTGGTTTGTTGTGAGAATTCTGTCTTTTTAAATATTTTTGTCAACCTAAGTCATGCCTCCAGCGTTAGTGTTTGTGCAAGTCGATAAAAAACCAAACACGTTTAACAAGGAGAAGATTTATGATACTGCATAAATTTAAATTGTCTGCGCTATTATTTGCAGTCAGTTTTTCGAGTTTCAGTGAAGCACAAACGCAACTTTATTGGGGAGATACGCATTTACATACGTCCTACTCCCCAGATGCCTATCTAATGCAAAATCGCAGCGCCGACCCGGACACCGCCTACGCTTATGCAAAAGGGCTACCAGTGATTCATCCCTACCATCGCGCCCGAATTCAAATCGAAACACCTTTGGATTTTCTTGTGGTCTCCGATCATGGTGAATTTCTAAACCTTGCCGATTTACTTATCGGCAGCAATGCTCTTGCTGGCAGCGCTGCTGCTCGGGAGGCTTTGTTGCAAGTGTTGCAAAACGAAGGTGAGCAGGCGCTATACGACTCTCTGGTAGAGATGCAAGCAAACGCTCCGGTCGACATTATTAATCGCACCTTGTGGCAGCGTATTCTCGAGGCGGCTGAGCGACACAATAATCCTGGCGTATTTACGGCATTTGTGGGTTGGGAATGGACATCCACGCCAGACGATAGCAATTTACATCGCGTGGTAATTATGAAAGATGGCATGGAGAAGGGGCGACGATTTATGCCTTTTAACAGTCTGGATTCTAATAAACCCGAAGATCTCTGGGCTTGGTTGGATACTACCAGTACATCGCTCAATACCGATTTTTTAGCAATTCCACACAATTCCAATATCAGCCAGGGAAAAATGTTTGATCGCGTCGATAGCGCGGGTAATCCCATTACTCAAGCCTATGCGCAAACACGGATGCGCTGGGAACCAGTAATGGAAGCGACCCAAATAAAGGGCGATTCAGAAACCCATCCGCAATTATCCCCCAACGATGAATTTGCCGATTTCGAAACCTACGAGCACCTGCTGAGCGTTAACCCTGGTGACGAACCACCGCCGCCACGGCCTGGCAGCTACGCGCGCACTGCGTTAATGCGAGGCCTGGCCATTGAAAATCAAGTGGGTATTAACCCTTTTAAATTTGGCATGATTGGCTCCACCGATTCGCACACAGGAACCTCTTCGGCGGAAGAAAATAATTTCCACGGTAAAACCGCGCAGGACTCAACGCCAGAAAATAAAAGTGAGGATGTCTTACCCGGCGTTCCTGGCTGGGAAATGGGTGCTGGCGGTTTAGCGGCAGTTTGGGCCGAAGAAAATACCCGTGAAGCCCTGTTCAATGCTATGAAGCGAAAAGAAGTATACGCTTCTACCGGGCCGCGCATTGCTCTGCGATTTTTCGGTGGCTTTGATTTTGAAAGCAGCGACGGCGATGTTAAGGATATTGCGGAAGTGGGATATCGCAAAGGCGTACCTATGGGGGGCGATTTAATGGCCGCACCTGCAGGTCGAGCGCCCGGTTTTTTAATTCGCGCTGTGAAAGATCCTAAAGGCGCTAATCTCGATCGCATTCAAGTTGTAAAAGGCTGGCTGAATGAGCAAGGCATCCCACAGCAAAAAGTATTTAATGTGATTGCATCCGATGAGCGTGTTGTCGATGAAGATGGAAATGTACCTCCGGTGGGAAATACGGTAAATCTGCAAACAGGTCATTACAGTAATAGCATTGGTGACCCCGAACTCGTCACCGTTTGGCATGACCCGGAATTTAGCCCCCTCACTCGCGCCTTTTACTACGCTCGTGTTCTACAAATCCCCACGCCGCGCCACACACTGTACGATACCATTGCCCTGCAGCAAGCGCCGGAAACCAGTGGCCGACCTGCGACTATTCAGGATCGTGCCTACAGTTCACCTATTTGGTATACGCCTTGATGTTCTGTAAATTTGGCGAGTAGTAGCCGATGAGATAGCTTCGTATTATGCTGCTATCTCATCCAGTCTTGTCAATTGATCGCTGCGGAAAGAGCTTCATACAATTCATTCTGTGGGTAATTAAAAATAAATTTATTACTGGCCACATTTAATCATTTGTTGTTTTACCGTAACGAAAAAAACTTTTATCGAAAAATCTCAAGGCGGCTAAAGCGACATTTAAGCCCAGGTCGAACACTATATATTTAATAATGTTTGAACAGGCCCAAGCAAAAACATCTCTCCTGCACGGCATTCTTCACCCGGTGCGACAATGGAAAATTCTGAGGGATTCTGTCGTCGCTTTAAAGACCTGGCGGATTTAAGCGAAAGATTTTTGGGGCTTACATGAAGCCTAGATTCATGATGATTCATACTTGTAGCGCCTGTTAACCCGACGCGTTCATACAAAAACACTGGATATAAGAAAATGGCCTAGTTTTACTCTGCTGTTTCACTATATTAAAACCAATTGATTGAAGCGCTTTAACGAACCTAGGTGCCTACCGAAAGAGCAGCATTAAACGCCAACGCAAGGAGCACAACATGGACGAGCAATTTCGACGATTTCTTCGAGATCTGGCAATCAATTATCCCCACATTTACCGCTTGGTTGTGTTGTTACTCGGCACCGCGGGTTGGGGCGGCTACCCGGCATCAACATCCGGTTTAACCATCGCTGAGATCCTGGCTGCGCTTCGAGTGGCACTCGGTGATTCTGCGCTTTGGGGGCGTCTTGTCGCGTGGCTCACCCGATTAGGTATTGTAAGCACGGAAGTGGTTGCAACGGTGGAAGCTGAGGTGGTGCTTACTGCCGCTGCTGCTACGCCTTGGTGGGCCGCTGAACTGGCGCGACCTGGACCTGGCTGGGCAATTATATTGTGGATAATTGCAATTCTTGCCTGGATTGCGGCGACCAAGGAGTTGACCACCGATTTGGATCTCGGGACGCCACCAGGCCCTGTTTGTCTCGGTTCTGGGGTGGACCGACTCACGAGAATTGCAGATGATACTTCCTGGGGTTGCCGCTATTCTCACAATGATCGCGTTGCAGAAGCACGCGGATTTTGTGCAACCTTATCAGCGGAATGTACCGGTACCTGCTCAAGTGGTGGATCGTGCGAACCTGATGTGCACATCATTGGTGAAGAGCAATTTACCGTTCCACACTGGACTCTGATAGGGTGTAGAACCGTGTTGGAATACACCTGCGAGTGCACCTGTAAACACTGATGCGCTAATGTTAAGCTGGTCGCGACAATTACTCACTGGAATTTATGCTTTTGCGTCTGCAGCAATATTCCGCTGTTAAAAAACACGCACAGTTTCACTCCCCCCATGAACCGAATCGCCATTTTTTGGAAAACCCGGTGGTGGCAAGTCCACGTTTGCGCGTAGGTTGGAGGCTATCACTGGTATTAAACACTATCCTCTGGATCTTATTGAATATTCATCGAATGGTGAGCGAGTTTCACAAAAGGCATTTTCAGAAGCTCATGCGGCGATACTGGCAGAGGATCGCTGGATTATTGATGGCTTGGGTTTTCTGGATTCATTTTGGTTACGTATCGATCGAGCAGATACGCTGATTTACATCGACATGCCCTATGCAACCCACTATTGGTTTGTTACAAAACGTCTAGCAAAAGGAATCATTGTTAAACCGGAAGATTGGCCTGAGGGCAGTTCAATCGTAAAAGGCACGCTCAATAGTTTGAAGTTCCTGCGTTTATCCCGAAAATTCTGGACGCCGATGCTTTTTGAAAAAATAACAGCGCGCACCGCGGCGAAAACGGTGATTAGATTTAGCTCTGTTCCAGAGATGAAGAACTTTTTACGGCAATCCAGCACTTAACTCTGTATTCGAACACCGAAACTGCTGGCTTTGCGATGAACAACGAGCTGTTTCGAAGCTTGCTGTTTAGAAACTTGCTGTTTAGAAGGAATAGATAATAAACCCAAAACGCTCTAAGTTATAGTAAATTGAGCTGTTCGTCAGTGTTTTGTAAAGCGTTTATCTCAATCAAAAATACGCTACCGCTATCAAGCAAATAAATAATTTTAAAACACGCTATACGAAATATATTTACCCAGGCGTTATTAGAAAATAATAACAACTTGGCGCCTAATTCCCTCGTAAATCCGTTTTTATTTGGATACTTTTTATACAGGTTCTGTATAGTTTCGTCTTATATGCAACTCCTAATAGCCTTAATTGATATGTGGTTATCGCAAATAAAAATAACGCATGTTTTTCAATGATGACAACGCTTTCGGGGCGCTTCAATAACAGCCCCAGCAGTATCCGCTGTTCAGGTAAATCAGACCTTCGGAATTTGTTTTACAAAAGCTGCTAAGTCACGCGTCACCGGCTTTTGGTAAAAATGGAACAAATAAAAACAACCGGAATACGCACTGATATCTCAAGCAATCTCACAGCGAAGTTTGAATTTAACTTAATTAAGGTACACACCATGTTAATAAAAAATTTTAAATTGCTGGTGCCTGCAATTGCGCTATTTCTGATTTCAGGTCAGGCAATTGCTCACGGCTATATTGAGTCACCCCCTTCGCGTCAGCAGCACTGTGGCGTAGACGTTAAACCAGATAATCCCTCCAGTAATAAATGCGCAGAGCCATTCGCCAATTACCTTAACCTAGGCGGACAAAACTCCCATTGGTACAGTTTTATGAGTGTTGTTGCGCACCACGGAGGTCGCAAAGAAGTCGGCAATACCACCCATGTGTGCGGTTTTGATGGCGAAACCTGGAATGGTGGTATGTCTCCCTGGGATACGCCCGCCAATTGGCCAACCACCGCGATGACCGCCGGAGCGCATACCTTTACTTGGAATATCAGCTATGGGCCGCACTTTAGCGATACGGAAGAGTTGGTGCATTACATTACCAAGCCGGGTTTTCAGTTTGATCCCAGCCGTGAATTAAGCTGGAGCGATTTTGAAGACCAACCATTTTGCGACGAAAGTATTATTCCCGGAGATTTCAGCTCAAACGCTAATATGTCTGCCGGTGGTAGTACTATCTCGGCAACTTGTAATGTGCCGGCGCGTTCGGGAAGGCATGTTATTTACGCGGAATGGGGGCGAGACCAGGCGACCATGGAGCGCTTTTTCAGTTGCGTAGACGTGGTATTTGGCGGCGGCACTGGCAGTAGCACGAGCAGTAGTTCGTCCAGCTCTTCCAGTTCGAACAGTTCATCTTCAAGCAGTTCTTCTTCCTCTGGTGGTTCGACGTCTTCAAGCAGTAGTTCATCCAGCAGTTCCAGTACTTCGAGCAGTTCTTCCAGCAGTTCAAGTACGTCTGGTGGAAGCAGTTGTGTGTGTAACTGGTATGGCCAGGGTACTTACCCTATTTGTACTAATTCCAGTGGTTGGGGGTGGGAAAATGGCCGAAGTTGCATAGGAGAGCAAACTTGTAGCAATCAGAATGGCGGCAGTGGTGGTGTAGTATGCGGTGGATCGTCATCAAGTAGCTCCAGTTCTTCGTCGAACAGTTCGAGTTCTTCCTCCAGCAATTCCAGCTCATCGTCATCCAGCAGCAGTTCGAGTTCATCGTCCAGCTCTTCTTCGGGCGGCGGCACCTGTAATTGGTATGGCTGGCAGGTTCCTATTTGCCAAAACCAGTCCAGCGGTTGGGGTAACGAGAATGGCCAAACCTGTATTGGTGCAAATACCTGTATAAATTAAATGACTTGCGAAACGGGTGCTTGCGCCCGTTTCGTTTCCTCTGGAATATCCTATAAATCGAGAAGGAAACAATTAACAATAAAACTCTCAAGTCGATGTATTTTAGGTGTTTATAATAACGTACAAGTTTCCACAGAGTTAATCGCATCGCTATTAGGCGATTGCAATGTTAAATTTCGTGTCGATTTAAAATTAAGCGGTACGAGTGGCAAGAGCAAGTGAATTTTTTCTGAGTCAACAAATTGTCAGCATTACCCGTTAGGCTTTAACTCGTTCAAATTTAATGCAATTCAACGCGCTCGCAGCAGCCATTGAAAATCTAAATGCTTGCAGTTCAATCTCGCCTTGTACTCACATTGAATCACAGCAATAATGTGTTTTTTTATTCGGAATTGTTGTAGATGTCTGTATTTCCTCACCCCGCGTTTTCTCAAGCCGAAGCCCTTTTTTTTGATTTTGACGGTACCTTGGTAGACAGTGTTCCCGATTTGGCGTTGGCTATTAACAATACCTTAACAAGTCTTGGGCGTGAGCCCTTCGCGGAACATGAGATTCGCCAATGGGTTGGTAACGGCCCCGAACAGTTGGTGGCGCGTGCCTTAAGTGGTTCGGTTGAAATCGATCCGGCTTTGGAGGCGTCGTTGTTGGAAAGCAGCATGGCGACATACTTTGGTTTTTATGAACGGGATATTTGCGTGAATACTCGTTTGTACCCCGAAGTGGAAAACACCTTAAAGCAGCTCAAGGAAAAATTCCCCATGGTGATTATCACCAATAAGACAGAGCGCTTTGTTGCCCCTATTTTAAAAGGTTTGGGGCTAGACGGTATTTTTGATGTGATTTTGGGGGGTGACTCTTTGCCGCAGCGAAAACCCAACCCAGCGCCACTGCTACACGCTGCTGACACACTGGGCAAAACCGTTCAGCAATGTGTGATGATCGGTGATTCCAAAAACGATATTTTGGCTGCAAAAGCGGCACAAATGCCGTCGGTGGGCGTGAGTTATGGTTACAACTATGGCGAACCCATTGCGGTGTATGAACCCGATGCGGTGGTTGACGATTTCTCGACACTGGTGCCATTGCTCGGCGAAATTGCCTGAATTTGCTGCGCCAGTGCTTCTGGGTAGTGTCTCTGGCGAGCAATTGCAAAGGCTCTTTTGGTGACTGCCGAATCACTACACTTGCGTACGACGGGGAAAAAATGCCGCCGTAAATTATTGCGGGCCACAAAAGAGTCCACTACTCCTGTGTCAATCAAGTTTTGTAAAACGGCATCGGCCGCTGCCAGCGCAGATGAGGCTTTAACGATTTCGGTGCGCGCGTACCCTTCTCCATCAAATGAAACATCGGCGGCACGCAAACTCGGGTCGTCGCCGGGAATTTGTTGTGCGCCGAACAACGGTTTTGCGCCTAGCGTCGCCTGTTTAAAGTGCGGAAGAAATTGTGCAACGTGTGCAATGGCGGCCTCAGTACGGGTGCGCATTTCTTCCGGCAGCCAGCTGCGTTCTATTTTGTCGAGATGATGGTCGGCTAGTTTGGGTTGCGCGCTGCGGGTGTTACTGGAAACCAGGCCATCTTTAAAGAGTGTAATAATGTCGGTCATGCCGTGGAGTTGGTAATACCCTCCAGGGTAGGGCGTTAGCTGTGCCATTCCTTGTGGGGTGCCACGTTCGCCGTGAAAAATTACTTCTGGCCATTGACCTTCGGTCTCTGACCACTTCGCCACATACGCCGCTTTAAATTCCACGAGCCGCTGGCGAGGCAAGGCCAACATATCGTCGATTTCGCCACTTTTAAAACCACAGGCATTGATGAGGTAGTCGAATTCGAGTTGCTCAGCGCATGCCCCTGAATTTTCAACAGACAACAGCCAGCGTTTAGAGGTGTTATGGTGTTGCTGAATTGCGATCACTTTATGTTGCAGCTTTAAATGGCACTGGGGTAACTTTTCCATGGCCAACTGCGCCGTAGCGGCAAAGCGGAAAGCGCTTAAGCCGTATTCCTGTACCAGATACACCGGGAATTGAATTTTGGAAAAATCCAGATGTTTGGCGACTGGAATCATCCAGTCATCGCTGCAACAGGGGGTCTCCGGCAGTGGGCGACGAGCCAGGGCTTGCAACTGATCTCGGTAATAAATTTGAAAATATTCGTTGGGGTCGCCCAACACCCGGTTTGAAGGGTCGTTTTTTACCAGCGCTGCATAACTTTTTTGCAGCAGGTTTAAACGGGGCAATAGGCTTTCTGGTTGATTTTTATCCCATACCGGTAGGGTAATCACCGTTGGGCGCCAGTTTACGCACTGTTGATAAACCTTCAGTGTATCGATGGATTGTCGCAAAAGCGCCAGACATTGTTGGTCCGAGATTTCGCGGTAAAGATTACCCCCTGCGTGCAGGTGGCAGATCGGTGGGCCGCTTACCAGGCCATCGCTTTTTTCAAACAGAGTGGTGTCGATTCCCAGTTCCGACAAGCGCAATGCGATGGTAGCTCCCGCGATACCGCCACCAATAACGGCTATCTTCGCAGGTGATTGCAATGAAATACTGCGGTACATCAAATCACTCCTCAGCTTGGTCTGTGTCGACACAAAGATAATTTTACCCGCAATCTCATGGATTTCGGCAATGAATAAACTTTATAGCGCTGTTCGATTACAAATGCTTAACGGGCTTGTGAGCAATTTCCAGGCCTTATTAAAGGCCCTGGCTTGAATTAATGGGCGGTGGCTAACTCACCGCGTTGTTGTTTGGAGTGGCCCGTGCGAGCTCGAGGTGTGCGGGGATGGCAACGAGAAAGTGAGGATTAAAAAACGTGCGCAAGCCCCAAAAAGGATGCGCACGTTGTGGAGTTAGGTTTAGTGGAAAACCCGATCACAGATGATTTTCAGAGATGCCTGACCGTCGCTCAACTGTAAACCGTCTCCCACTGTGATTGTGAAGCGGAGATTATGGGTTTGACCCGCCGCGAAGGTGTGTGATGTTTCCAGCTGTGTACCAAAGCTGCCGTGGTCTGAGCCGAAAATGCCTTGAAAATCATTGATACTGTCAAGTACATAAGACACTTTATCGCTATTTTCAGTACCGTAGGTACCGAGGTTGTTCTCCAGCGAACAGGTTGTTTCCTCCTTGCTGTAAAAGTTTACATAGGTTTCGCTGTAGGCCGTCTTTAAAAAGTTGTCATCGGAACTGGAGGGAGAGCTGAACTGATAATTTATTTCGAAAACACCTTTATTGTTTTCGTTATAAACCTTGGATGAACCGGAAATCAAGTTTACAGAGTCTGACAGCGCGCCAGGTTCGGTGGATAAATGGTATTCCAGCGGCACAGAGCCGCAATCGACATAATCCGGCGCGTTGCCTGGTATAAAAATGGTTTCAACACAACTGGAATGCATATAAAGGGAGTGTTTTTTCAGTACCAGGCCATCGTCGCCGTGGATAAAATGCCCCAGCTCCAGCGCTTCCAAAAATGGTACGGGAAACAAGCGCGTGGTAACAAAAGCGTAAAACTGGCCATCCAGCTCGCCCTCTGCTGTTGCCGTCCAACTCAATTGAAACGAAAGCTGGTCGTCTTCGGCAATTTCGCTGGCGATTAAGGTGGGTGCGGCATTTTCGTTTTTCTTGTACACCTGAATTTCTTTCACGTTGTAAATAAACGGTAAGTAGTTCAGCGTGGTTTGATTCAGTTTTACATCGAAGGTGAGTACGTCGCCGGGTTGGTAAGTATTGGTCTCGGGTGTCTCGGACTCCAACGTAACGTAGAGTGAACCGTCGGCGGCTGGCGAGGTGGTTAGGGGTAGGCTGTATTTAAGCTGAGGCTTGCCAACACTCACAACTTTGAAAAAGGAAAGAGCTTTTTCCACGTCGGAACCGGGCTTTGCGATCACCTCCAAGGCCAGTTTGTAATCAGATTTATAGCTGGTGTTGGCGATCTGACCGCTGATTAAGCCGAAATTACCGGTTTGCGCGGCACCGGCTCGAATTTCAAGTAAGTTGAGTGAGAGAAATGACAACACTGGGTTTCCGACGGCTACTTCGGTGTAGCCATAACCGCCCACCACAGGTTCCAGGGTAATGTCGTTGGCCAATTCCGAAAAGCTGCCAGCCGGTTTGTCCAGTGAGAAGGTGGTGCCACTCTTGGTGGTAACTTCGCCACCAAAACCACACACGCCATCAACTTTTTGCAATGTGCCGGGTTTATCGAGCCCGCCTTCTTCACCGCCCCCAGACTGGCATTCAGACGGGTTGTAGAAGCCGTATTCGGCTGTGAGTTCCGCTGTGGATTTCTGCTCGACACCCACGTCGGCAATTTTGATCTTACCGCCAATTTCTCCGGCAATACCGAAATTGAGGTTGGTGGCAACCAGGAAAGAAAGTAAACCCGGCATGGGTATGCTCAATGTGCCCACTTCGAGTTTGCAGGTGAATTTGGATTCGTATGCCGCAGTTATCGCCATCTTGAATTTAAATTCGACTTTCGCTTCACCGCGTACCGCAAGTTTTTCCAGGCCGGTACTGCTGTTGTACACGAAAGGTACTGAAAAATCGGTGCTGATCTCGATAGCATTCGCACCGAGGTCGAGCTTAATGGGAATGGTTGTGAGATCGATAACGGGTGAGATACTGCAATCAAACGGAAAATAAGGGTTGGTTGCGCTGGTGCCGACCGGGGGTTTTTGAAAGCTTTCTGCATACGCGAAAGTTTCGATTTCCTCGACTATGGGTATGAGGGTGAGTGAGCCGTCGGCATTGAAGCGCGCATCGAAATAGTCGGCGAGATTTTCATCGACCACTAAATTGGCAGCTTCCAGCTTAATATCTTCGTCGATTACCAGATTATCGAATACCTCGTGAATCGCGGGAATCGCCAGGGTGACCAGCGTGTTGCCGTTACCGTCGTCGGCGACGGCTACCACACGGCCTGCGAATGGGTTTTCTCCCTCGCTAATCACGATGGCGTCTACGGTTGGGGCAGGTGCTGTTCCCGCAATAACCACCGCAAATTCAACGCCTGGCTCATACACTTCTGCCTCGTCGGCTCCCGGCAGGCGGGCCGGACCGGTAACGACATCTTCTGGTGCAATGGTTTCGATGCCGGCTTGATATTGGGTCACCACATTGGTGAGCTGATTGGATTGCACCCCATCTGCTGTGGCGTAGATGGTTGCCGAACCGTTCGTTAAGGCGGTCGCTATTCCAGTAAGCGGGTCTACGTCGACGACCTCCGGCTTGCTGCTGTGCCAGGTGAGCGCTGGTGTAACCTCGGTGCCATCGGTCTTAAACGCTTTTGCCGTAAAACTGTGGGTATCACCCAAATTAGAAAATATTTTACCGCGCCCCTGCAGCTCGATTTTATAAAGCACCGGTTCCGGGGTGGGGGTTGGTTCTGTCGTGGGTTCAGTTGTTGGCTCGGAGGTGGGTTCAGTTGTCGGTTCTGTCGTTGGCTCTGCAGTGGGCTCCACTGTTGGTTCGCTGGTGGGTTCTGCCGTGGGAACCGCTGTGGGGTCTGCATCAGGATCAGGTTCCTTCGAAGAGCCACCTCCGCCACAAGCAGCGAGTAGCGTGGAGAGGAGTAACATAACAAAGAACAATCTGGCAGGCGGTTTATGGCGAAACGGGTACATGGCGGCTTCCCTAGAATCAGCGATTTAAAGTTTTATTCGCGTCATTATAAAAACCGTTATTGGCGTCTACATCACTAGAATTAGGTAGGTGCCATGGAGGGGGGCGCTTGCGAATCTGTGGGGAAAGTAAGTACCAACGAATCTTACTGGCGTGTTATGTGTGGTTCGACACCACATACGATGGGTGTATTTAACCAGGGAACAGCAACGGCGGGTTAGGCCGTTGCTCGTCGGATTGCTATGCAGCGGCGGTTTCCAACAAATCGTTCAGCTTTTCGCTGCCACCGGGTAGCGCAGCCTTGCCATTGTCGGTTAGCACCGCCTGCAGTAGATCCGATAAATCGCGAAAGTAGGCCTGCGCATGGTCGCGACCTACCAATCCTTTGGCTACCGCCAGCCGCAATTGCGCGCCGCCCTCAACAATAACTTTCGCCATATCGCCGATGCTTTCTTCTCGCAACACATGTTTGAAATCTCCGTCGGCGACCATTGAGGTAATCACTGAAAATACCCGGTGGCTTAAAGCTGCGGCATCTTTTGACTCCAGTTCCTGCAGTTTTCGAATACCCGCCGTAATACGACCTGCTTCCTCTCCATCGCACAAATTTGCCGCCATACAAATAACGGCCGCAGGCATTTTGGCGTATGGCTGTGAAGCGACGTCCATCTTAAAACCTTCGGTACTCACATAGGCCGGTTTAATTAAATGACTGGAAAGAGTGAAGGCATTGAGTTTGCTGTTTAACAAATTCGGTGTTTCGCCCAACGCCAGTAAGTCACCTTCTTTTTTAAAATCGTCACCTTGTTGAATATAGGGCTGCGCCAATTGAACGGCTGTTGCCGATTCCCGCTCACCAGCCTCAAGAATAATCGCATCATACTTATTGCCATCGGCTTCCACATAGCCTGTCCACACGACACAGTATGCGCTAAAAGTTTCGTCGGCATCATTGATATTGCGCATCGCCAGTTCTATGGAATCGTCGTAAGCCCCCTGCATAAAGCGTTCAATGGTCGTTGTATCGCCTTTCCAGTTAACTGCAAAAGGTACCAGCGGGTCTGCTGCTAATAATGCGTTTAAAGCGTAGTTCAATGCATAGTCGATCTTATCTAATAGAGTGTTGGTAATGTGAAAATCTGTTGTCTCGGACATAAATACCCCTTGTATAGTCATGGTTTTGTCGGTTTAACATCAAAATAAAATTTGATGGCTTTACAACAATCGCGATAGGAACTTATACAAAATTAAAAGTTAAACCTTAAAGGCAACAACGGTTTGCAAGTCATGGACCATGTAAAATTGCTGAGGCTTATGGAGCCGCACTGCAAAAGCCTTAACTATTTTCTGGATATAAACTTTCCAGTAATCTTTAAATTGAGATAAATGGTTTACTCTTTTTAGAAGTAAATTTTTAACTGATTTGAATTGATGAATGGTTAGAAAAATATTTCAATGGACGGACTATATTTTTAGTTTAAACCACGATATTTATCAAGTATAAAGATTGGGTGGCTTACTTTAATGGGAGAGCAAAAATGGCGACTATTGGTTTAATTTTTGATACCGAAACCGGCAACACTAACCGTATTGGCGTTTTAATTGCCAATGCATTTCCGCCCAATTGTGTGGAAGTATTCTCAGCCGCAGAAGTTACTGCTGAACTGCTGCAAAGCTATAGCGCCTGGATATTTGGTACGCCGAGTATGAGCCACGGGAAGCTCGCCGATAACTGGCAGATTTTCATAGAAGAGGAACCCTACGACCTCAGTGACAAAGTTGTTGCCCTCTATGGCTTGGGAGATCAGACTAATTATCCCGATGAATTTGCCGATGGTCTTGGGGTACTGTATGAGCAGGTTGTCAAATCGGGTGCAAAAGTTGTGGGAAGCTGGCCAACCGAGGACTACAGCTTTAATAAATCCCGGGCGGTGATTGATGGTCATTTTGTAGGTTTGGTTATTGATGAAGATAACCAGGCGAACTTAACTAAAGAGCGGATTTCCCGGTGGGTGGAATCAATTCAAGAGCTATTAAGTTGAGTAATAATTTATATAGGCTTTACAACGGTGCCTCTGGCAGTCACCTGGCTCGCACACCTTACTGTTAAGGGAGCACTCTAAATTTTGTTTCTCAGCAGTATTTGTCGCAAGATAGGGATAATCTCAACGGCAATGACTTATGAATTGCGCAGTAACATCGTAACTTGTGGACTGTTGGTCTAAGCTTGAGCTACAAACTTCAAAAGCGTTGTAGCACAATCATGCCATACTATTGCCAGGCCTGTGGCTGTAAAACTGCAAAAGCGAATGCATTTGGTGCCTGCCCTGCGTGCCAATCGATGAGTTTGCGCCCCATAGGGAGTCCTATTAAAAATACGCCACAAAAATCGCGTAAAACCAAAGTAGAAATTGCGATGATGATTTTACTTTGGTTGCTGCTGTTTTATGGCGTATACGACAAATATTTAAGAGCCTATCTGTAAATTCTAGGCCGCACTTTTATTTTGGAAGTGTTTAGCTGAGATCACACCCAGACGGTAACGACCAGGATTTACTTGGTACCATGTATTTAAAACTACTTGGTACAGGTATGCTCTGCCCGGTTGCATTCTCGATCGCATTAATGCTTTTCAGATAATTATTCAAATTACTTTTGGTCGCTGAAGTGGAATTGGGAATAATCCAACCAATCGCATCTATAACATTACCGTAATAGTCCTGTTTAATGAGTACCTTCCAGTATTTATTGGGCGTTTTCACCCCGTGAGAATTTAAGAAGTAGGTGTTCTTAACTCCCGCAGACCAGACTGGCCCACCAATAACGCGGATATCAGTGTATTCGCGATAACACTCGGCTATTTCTTCGGTACGCAACCACGCGCCGCGATTCATAGTGCCTACTTGCGGTAATATATTGGTCATATAGTTCGCGCGTTTAATGGCTGTTGAGTTGAAGTCCATATGATTGGAAGCCACAAGATGGCCACGGTCATATCCGGAGTGCACCGAGGCGTAGGAGTTTGTGGTTTTCTGTTCGCAGCGATTGGGAATATAAGGGTCAAAATAAAAACTGGATGGACGGGCATAATTGCCTGAGTCTGCCCACAATAAATAGTCAAACTTTATTGCGGAACGTCGATCGCAGTCCACCCACAGGGTAAAATAACTGTAATTCTTTTTAATTACTTCGGCGTGTAGAGGAACGCACGCCAAAAGGATGAACGTGAACCCTATATATTTGTAAAACCTTGTCATTGTAGCTCTCCGTTGATTTGAGGAGCCACGAGTTAAGCGCGAATAAATGACAGCAGCGGGTTATTTCTTTGAAGGTTTTATAAAAATATATTTTGGGGTGCGGTTTTTTTAATGAACCCTGATACAAATAGATGAGCTGTTAAAACTGTAACAATAGCAGGCCAGTGAATGGCAAGCTCGGGGGAGTTTGCTTGCAGTTAATGGTTTGGATTCATGAGGTGTCGTTTTAGGGAGGCTGTCAATTTCCATGGGCGATTTAGAATGTTGCGATTGGATACGGAGGGTTTCGAGAAGATGCTGGGCTGCGACGATACTTGAGTCACTGTGCATATTTTTCTTTGTGGCAAATTGACATTGCGTTCACCTAAAGTTTGCATCCTCCTTCGGGTGCCATTTTGGCAGCTCCTGCTTGTTCCTTGTCAGAAAAAGCAGCAATTTAAATTGAATCCTGGGTGCTGTGGCAATAAAGTATGTGCCAATGAATACAATAATAGGGCGTAAATATGCAATCTCGGCAATTTTTAAAACATTGTTACCATCACTGCTTAGTGACTCTTTTCTTGATCTTATGCGGCACAGCTGCCGTCGCACAACCTTCCGGTGGCCCCTATGGCCCCATTGAGCGCTCTTACCCAATTCCCAGCGCTGGGACTGTGTATTACGTTGCGCCGGACGGCGATGCATCCGCACCGGGTTTATCGCTACAGAAACCAACCAGCATTGAAGCCGCTATCAGCCGGGTGGTTACGGGTGACGCGATTGTGATGCGAGGCGGAGTTTACCGTACCGGTAACCTTGAGTTTAATCAGGGTATTAGCATTCAGCCTTATGAAAATGAAAAGCCGGTGTTTAAAGGAACTCAAGTGGCAAGCCAGTGGCAATCCCATGCCAAAAATGTGTGGCACACACAATGGAAGACCTTGTTCCCTTCCAAGCCCTTGCCCTGGTGGCGCCGGGAGCGCAATGAGCATTTAACACCCTTGCACCGCTTCAATAATGACATGGTGTTTATCGATGGGCGTTTTCTGCAATCTGCAGGCAGCATAAAAGAGCTCACCCGAGACACCTACTATATCGATTACGCCAAGCAGCAGGTGTATATCGGGGTGGACCCGAAAGATCATACCGTTGAAATCACTGCCTATGACACCGCCTTACTTCGTACCACTGAAAAAGTCCACGGTAAGAGCAACGATAAAATCGGGCCGAAAATTTATGGCATCACCTTTACTCAGTATGCCTGGCGTGCATTGGGGGTAGAGGGCCAACGCCGCTTTACCCCTGATGACGAACCGGTAGATGATCCTATCGGTATTGCCGACCCGGCCACCTACGGCAAGGAAGTGATTGGCACCCTGCTGGAAAATATTACGATTTCATTTTGTTCTCGGGTTGCTGGTTATTTTCGTGGCGATGGTTTGGTGATTCGCAATTCGCTCATAAGCGATACCAGTACCGAAGGCATTTATATTATCGCTTCTTCAGATGTATTGTTGGAACGCAATATTATTATGCGTAACGACATGGAACGCATTACCGGATATTTTGTATCAGCGGTAAAAATTATTAATCAAACTCACAATGTAACGGTGCGCGATAATCTCGTGTTGGATCATCCAACCTCGCGCGGTGTGTGGTACGACGTTGGCAACCGCGACGGCGTGTTTATCAATAACTATGTCGAAAATACCGAAGTGGGTTTTTTCTTTGAAATCTCTCGTGGAGTTACTGTAGCCGGTAACGTTTTTAACAATAATGAAATGGGTATGTGGATACTAAACTCCGCCGATGCCGCGCTGTACAACAATACTTTTATAAACAGCACCGCGCGTTTTCGTCGCGATACCCGCAGTGCTCAGGGCGATCATTTCGACTGGCATCCCGCTACCGGGCCTGACGTGTTTGAACGCGAGGGTCATATATTCGTAAACAATTTGTTAGTGTCAAGCGATGACTATGAAGGGCCATTGGTGCTTATGCAGCAAGCCCCGGAACTCTGCGATCAATATAAAGGCTCGCAAATTGAGCAAATGGATGGCAATGTTTATGTACGCAACCCTGCTGCTGGCGATCCTCTTATAGTGTGGCCGGCACCGGCAAAAGATTCTTGTTCAGAGGATGTCGCAAGCTTAAAGAATTTGCAGCAACTGGAGCCCAAATTAGAGCTGCACGGCCACGTTATGCAGGGTTCACCCCGCAGCCTGTTTATAGCGTCTGATCTCAAACGTTTTGGCCTGCAACGCGCACTACCTTCCGAAAAATCGTTAGCTATGCCCGAAAATGTAAGAAAACTATTAGGGTGGAGCAAAAAAGCGGCGTCACAAACCGTGGGAGCTTACCCGGTAAAATAAGTGCTGAGAGTGATTAACCCGGCAAATTGCTGCCGGGTTAATTCCTGATGCGAAACGCCTAACGCTGCGCGCCGGCTTCAACATTGGCTGCGGAGCTGGTGTTTTCAGTTTGTGTTAAGTGAGTTACCAAATCTGCAATAGGCATGGGTTTACCCAGATAGTATCCCTGTATCTCTTCACAGCCCATCTCTTTTAAAGTATGCATTTGCTCAGCTGTTTCCACGCCTTCTGCCACTACGGAAATATTAAAACTTTTCGCCATGGCAATAATGGCTTGAATGATGGTCGATGAGCGTGTGTCTTGATGTATATCGGCCACGAAACTTCGGTCGATTTTGATTTCATCAACCGTTAAATCTTTCAGCATGGAAAGCGATGTGTAACCTGTGCCGAAATCATCCACCGAAAAGGTCACACCTTCTGCGTGTAATCTGGATATGATTTCTGCACTTTTTTTCATATCGGTGAGTGTTGCAGTTTCCGTGATCTCAATTCGCACATGGGGCATAAAAGTGGGGAAGCGTTTTAAATAAGTGACCAGCGTAAGCATTTTCGCTTCGCTGTTAAATTCCGTAGCCGAAATGTTCAGCGAGACGTGTTTTAACGGTTTACCGAGCAAGCCGCTTGCCTCAAGTTCCCTGGCGGCTTTTGTGAACACAAGGCCAGACACTTCGTTACAGAGATCGTGCTCCTCTGCAACCGGTATAAAAACCCCCGGTGAAATTGCCCCACGTGTGGGATGATTCCAACGCGCCAATACCTCAACGCCACAAGGCTGTAGTGTATTCAGGCGATATTTTGGTTGATATACCACGCTAATCGATTCTTTGCGCAGTGCATCTTTCAGGTCGGCCACTAATTGGCGTTGTTGAGATGCCATTTCCGCCAGGGATTTATCGTGATATTGAACTTGATTGCCCGCAAGCTTCGCTCTTCGCAATGACTCAGTCGCAGCCTGCATCAATTCTTTGGAGGTTTTGCCGTCGTCGGGGTAAATAGCCACGCCAATGCAACTGGTCACCTTTAGACCAAATTTTTCGGCGCGTACTCTCACCAGTTTCTGGAAGTCATTGACATGTTCTTCCAAGTTAAAGCTGGCGTCTAAACGGCGCGCACTGGCAAACTGATCGGCTTGGAGTCGCGCGACTACTGATCCGCGAATTGCGAGATGTTCAATGTGCATCGCGATGTCGATAAGTAATGCGTCTGCCTTTTCAAACCCAATTTGTTGATTGATTTCAGAGAATTTGTCGATGTCCAGATAACCCATAACCAAGCGTTCATCGGGTTGCAACGCTTTTAGTAAGCGGTCTAAACGGCGTTTGAAAAGGGTGATGTTGTACAAGCCGGTAAGCGGATCGAGATCGTGTGCTTCGGCGATGATGCGGTTGTTCCGTAAAACCAGCAAAAACAACATAACGCCAGTGATTAATACAAAGCATAAACCCTTGTAAGTTTGTGCCTGAGAACGTATCGCGGGGTCTCTGAAAAGACTTTCAACGGCAAGGTCTGAAAAGAGAATCCACAGAGCCGCGAATGCCACGTATATCAGGGCAATGCGGAGCGCGGAAGTGATGGATTTAGCCATGTGTGTTTTCAGCCTGAGAGTAATAACACTGCTGGTTGGGGCGGTACTATTAAACTGGCGTAAAAATAGATTGTCCTGATAATTTAATCGGACGCCTTTTAAACGCGGGCGTTTATGGGTCTATAAACTTGTGTTTCAAAGGCATGCATGGGGTTGCGCCTCATGGCGACACCTCGTCGTATCGCATATAACCGTCAAGATACTTTGCCGGCTAACAGTAAATATAGCAGCTCTCAGCGGAGTCGCTAATTAGGTGCCAGCCAAGGGCAAGCGTGTTGTGGCGTTGTATGCTGGAGGTATGCCCAGATCTAGAGTTCGCAGCTGATGAGGCGATGCTGCTTCATAGGTGCGGGAGTGGAAGGTCAAGGGGGCAAGTTGCGAGCTTGATTTGGTGATGCACAGCACCGGATCGGCGCCGTGCAGGTAGTGCAGAAAGTATTAGCGTCGTTAGGCGCTAGTAAAGATAGGCCGCTCCAGCCTTGTTTGCAGTGTTGTTAGATTGACTGCCGGAAAGACCGGTTGCATTGCTTTGCTCGTTAGGCGCACCGACTAATAAGGCATCGCCAGAGGCATCCAGCGCAAGGCTGGAGCCAAAGCGATCACCGGGATCGGTATTCGGTGATTTCACATAACTCAGTTGCCCCCAAACTGCATTTTCACTGCTAAACACGTAAACCGCGCCGGCATCTGTGCTGCTGTTATCGTAGACGTTACCGTGCAATGCCTGTGCAGCGCTGCTTTCTCCAATGGCGCTTACCGCTATAAGATCAGCGTCTGCACTCACCGCCACGGCACTGCCAAAACGGTCGCCTGCATCGCTGTTGGAAGCTTTTAGGTAGGTAGTTTGTAGCCAGTTATCATTGCTCAGCGCAAAAATATAGGCTGCGCCCGATTCAGCGGCGGAGAGGTCTTGCTGATCGCCATTAACACCAAATCCATTACTTTTTTCACCGGGGGCACCGATAACGGCGACATTACCACTTGCCGCGAGCGCAATCGTAGCACCGAATTGCATACCTTCGTGGGCATTACTGGGCAAAAGCTCTGCGGATTGTTGCCATGTATCGTCACTGCGATCAAAGACATAGGCCTTGCCGGACATCACCGCAGGGTCGCCTTCGCTGGCAAAATAGCGCGCGCCCACGACCAGCCGGTTACCGTTTGCCGCGAGGCTGAGGCCGCTACCGAATCCGGCACCGCTCTGCGCATCGTCGGCATTCAGTTGGGTCATTTGTTGCCAGTTATCGCCGTCGCGCTTGAAAAGATACACCGCACCCGAGTCTGGCGCGGCGCCATCCTGCGGTGTGAGCGCATCGTCATTACCGGGCGCCGATATCGCCAAAGTTGCACCAAAGGGGCTGATCGACACCTTGGAGCCAAATAAATCCCCGACATTTCCCAGGTTGGCTTTTAAATAATTGTGTTCAAACCACACATCGCCAAAGCGCTCAAACACATACACGGCACCGCTGTCTTGGGCATTGTTGTCGAGTGTATCGCCGTTAATCGTGAAGTCACTGCTGTCTTCGAAGGGCGCGCCGACCACCAGGGTATTGCCATCTGAGGAAAGGCTAACGCTTGAGCCAAAACCATCTCCCTCATCGGGGAGTGAGGCCTTAATGTAGGCTTGCAGTCGCCAGGCATCGTCATCTTTAACGTACACATACACCGCGCCCGAGCCGCTCATGGAGTTGTCGCCATCATCGCGGTTCACCCCCAGTGAGCTGCTGTCTTCGGCCGGTGCACCTACGGCAATGGTCTTTGCATCGGCACTCATGGCAACGATACCGAATTGATCATTTTCCTCGGAGTTGGTTGCTTTGATGTAACCGATGGAGCGGCGCATATAGTTGTACAGCGAAATTTCATCGGTGGAAGAACACGAGGATGCGGTGCAGGCTTCGAGACGGTATTCCGCACCCAACCAATCGTGTTTATGGATGGCCACATCCATCGTATAGCCCACAGCCGCGCTGCTGAGTTCGCGACCTTTTTGCAAAAACTCGGCATTTTCGTCTTGTTTTTCCATCAGGCGGTATTCTGTGGCGCCCGATACGCTCGGCCATGAAAATTCAATAGTCTTAAAACCGTCTCTGGCCGTTAGGGCAATATCGACGGTTTCTACAGTGAAGGTATCTTCTTCGTCGCCAATAGTGAGCGTTGTTTCTGTTTCTGTAGAAAGATCGTCGGAAGACAGCACGCGTACTCGAATCACATCTCCGTTATAAACTTCGTCTTCTTCATCGGTGAAAGTCGCACCATTGATGGAGTATTCTCCGCCTTCAATTGAAATAGCCGTTGCGGCATTGATGCCGGATATTTCGATAGCGTCAGAAACAATGGTTTCAGCGAGGCCAACATCATCTTCATCGGTGAACGAAAAAGAATCCGGGCTGGTATCTTCGTCATCGGAAGACGTACCGTTACATCCTGAAAGATTGGTGGCAATAACAAAAATAAATAAGCTCTGGAAAATAATGTGCTTATATTTGTTCATGGTTGAGTATTTCCCCATTGGCAATTTTCGCGATTTGACAAATCCTGCCTGTTTAAATTCATAATTTTTACAACTTTACATAAGTTTACATTTCGCTACATTTGTTCAATCTAAAAATATAATTCTTTATCTTTCTTAACATTTCGTAACAAAACTATCGATACAATATCGGGTCTTTAAAGGCTGATAATCTCGATCGTGAGTTGAAGCAAAATGGTAAGCTTGAAAGAAGTCGGCTGGCTCCTGTTCGCCGCAGTAATGTTGGTTTCCTGTGGTGGTGCGCCGGACAAGGTGGTAGAAGATATTCCCGAATTATCACTGGCATCTATAGAAATTAACGGCGAAGCCGTTGCCCTGGAAGAGGGAAAAACCGGCATTTATGAAATTTCCATGGAAAGTGATCAGCAAACCGCATCTATAAAGCCGGTGCTAAAAAATACCGACGCTGGAATTTATTATGTACTTAGTAATGCCGATGAAAGCGTTCAATCTGAAACCATTTATTCGGGAGATACCTTTAGCGTAGAGCTCGAACAGGGTGCTAATTTATTGCGGATCTATGTGATCGATAGCAAATCCAACACGACCCTCAGCTATGTATTTCAATTGTATCGGGCATCAATTACCGCAGGCTTATCGCAGCTCAATTATTATTACACCGAAGATGGCGATACCGAAGAAATCACGCTTAGTCCATCCTTTGAGACCGAGGTGTACGAATACACCGCAAATGTGGATTACGGTACCTGTTACTTTTACGGTGGATTTGCTCCAGCATTTGCCGATAACGTTGTTTCCATTGGCAACGAAATTGCTGCACCAGGAGAAATATTTTACGCAGGTTTGGAGCCGGGCGAGAATCGCATTAACACCTTCGTTGTAGCCGGAGATGGCCAGCGCGAAGTGCGTTACAGCGTTGCCATCAATCGGGCTCAGCCCACCGAAGCTCAACTAAACACAAATGCGTTGTTGGCGAGTCTCGCTGTGGATGGTTACGAATTGGATTTTCTCTGTCGACAAAATCTTTATGAATTAAATGTAAACAGTGACACTACTCACCTTCTAATAACCGCTATTCCCGAAGTGGATGGCGTAGCCATGGCGATTAACGATCGTGATCTCGTAAGTGGTGAGCCGATTTCTATTCCAATAGAGTCTGATGACGATGCGTTGGTTTTAACGGTAACATCTCTGAACGGAAATTATAGTGAGGTTTATACACTCTATCTTAATTATTTGACCACGAATCGCACCCGTGTAACAAATTCTGAGGAGTTGCAGTTTGCGCTGCAAAATGCCAACCCTAATGATGAGATTGTGGTGGCGCCGGGTTACTATTATGGTGTTGCCGGCTTATCTTCGAGTGGCAATGAGAACGCAGCTTTTTACAGTGCGCGTTCAGGAACGCCTCTGGCACGAATTTATTTATCAGCGGAAGATGCCGATGAAGATACCGTTTTGTTTGGTGATAACGATGAAGACAGTATTGCATTTTTACTCGAAGGAAATTATTGGCAGGTCTCGGGCATAGAGTTCAACGACTCCCAATCCGGAATTGTATTAAATGGCGCGGATTCAAATCGTTTTTTTAATATTGAAGTAAGCGATACTGAGCAAGCATTTTTAATAACAGGGGGAAGTTCATACAACGAAATTGTTGCCTCGCATTTTACAGCTGTTTCATCTCAGGAAAATACACGTCCTCTATTCGAGATGTTACAAGATAATGCGGCTGTGAGTCGGGGTAATGAATTACGTCGTAATTTGCTGACCAGCAATGGAGCGGCAACGGCAATTAAACTCCAGGCACAAAGTAAAAATACGCTGATCGAATCCAATCGCTTCGATACTTCCGCCGTGCAACAAGTCGCGCTTATTAACAGTAATGGGTCAGACACCGTTATTCGCTTTAACACCTTTTACGCGTCTAACAACACTAACGACACGCCGGTAATTAGTGTTGAACAACTCGATAGCGGCGGCGATATGTGGGGAGAAAATACCACAATTTATCAGAATTGGTTAATCGACGCACAGGAACAACGCCCTCTCGTACAATCGAATACCGCCATAAATTTACAGGCTAGCGAAAATATTGCAAAAACCCGCACCGCATTGCAAGAGGATTATCGCAATGCAGTCTATCAAGGTGAGGCCGTTCAAATCGATACCTTTGCGTCGCCGCAGTACCGCATTCGACTGGCGGAAAACAATGACTTGTGTGTTGGTATTGATAGCACAGATACTGCAGAGTTCGTGGTGATTCGCGCTTGTTCCGAAAGTGAATCGCAAATCTGGCAATTGGAAATTGCAGACGACTACTATGTTTATTTGAAAAATCGTTCGAGTGAGGATACCCCATATTTAATGCCGGTGATTGGCTTCACGGAATATTGTGGCGCGATAGAAACGGCATCCAGCGTTACCTTTCTCACCGAAAAATGGTATGGGTATGCGCAGCATTGGGCTTTGTTGCAAAACGATAGTGATGAAATTTTTCTTTCAAACCGGCAAAACAGCGATTATGGTCTCACGGTAGCAGGCTCGACTTTTACCGAGGGTACTCCGCTGGTGGCTTGCCCGTTTAGCAATGCGAGACGACAGGCCTTTAAACTGGAACTTATTGATTAAGTCGTTGAGCGTTGCGAAAAACCCGAAATCGTGGAATTTAAGCACTCACGGTATCCATGGTGCTAAAGTCGTCGTGAGTTGTTGAACTGTGCGGCGCTTCCAGCGAGCGTTCGCCCCATTGCCCCATTAGATCTAACACGGGGATGAGGGTTTTGCCCTTCGGGGTATAGGAATAAATCACCAATTTTACCTCACCTTGTTGAGTCTCCCGCCGCTCAATCAAACCAGCTTTCACCAGTTCTGAAAGGCTACGTGCCAACATTTTTTGCGACGCGCCTGTTGCGCGACATAGCGTGCCAAAATTGCTTGGGCCATCGCGTAGCACCCAAAGTATGCGCGGTTTCCATTTGCCACCAATGGCTTTGATAGTAATCATTACCGGGCAGTCTTTGATTTTATCGATAGATGCTTGCATATCGACCACTTACCTTTATGTCCGTAATTGATGCTTGTGATTGATAAGGTTAACCTGCCTCACAGCTTCATCGTAGTGCGATAAAGCACAATATCATAAAGGAGACGATAACGTGATTGTGGAATACATTCGGTATAAAATTGATACACCCCGCCAAGGTGAGTTTCTCGACGCCTATACGCATGCGCAGCAAGCGCTCAATGCTTCGCCGCATTGCATCCGTTACGAGTTGAGCCACTGCCACGAAGAACCCGAGCTTTTCGTATTAAGAATTGAGTGGGAATCTATCGACAGCCATATGCAGGGTTTTCGCAACAGCAGTGAGTTTAAATCGTTTATTTCTCATGTGCGTCCCTACATTCCGGATATTCAGGAAATGCAACACTATCAGCTTACTTCGGTAAGTTCGCAGTAGTGCACTAACACCAAGTAGCCCCTTGTCAGTTGCAAGTTATTTTCTCATTGCTTGCATAAAAATGCGCTTAAATGGTTGCTAACAATTCACTCACTCCATTTTAAGGGTAAAGAGATACTGCTTTGAGGAAAGTAAGCGCTGTAAAATCGATCACTGTTTTTGTTGTTTGGGTAAGCAGCGCAATTGCGCTTCTGTCGTGTGAGCAGGCAAGACTTGAAAGTGTGCCGCCAAACGCTGTAGTGCTGGCTTTTGGTGATAGTCTAACCGTTGGCGTGGGCGCTGATGCCTCTGAAAGTTACCCCAGCGTGTTGGCGCAATTATGTTCCTGCCAGGTGATCAATGCGGGGGTTTCGGGAGAAGTTACCGCAGACGGTGTACCGCGTCTCGCAAGAATTTTAACGGAAACCCGCGTTGATCTGTTAATTCTGTTGGAAGGCGGTAATGATATTCTGCGGAATATAAACCCCAAAACCACCGAACAGAATCTGCGCGTTATGCTTGAAACGGCGCGTCGCCACAAGGTGGCCGTGGTACTGCTGGGAGTACCGGAAAAGAAGTTATTTTCGAATTCAGCACCATTTTACGAGTCGCTTGCCGAGCAATACGATTTGGTTTTCGAAGATAAACTGATCGGCGAATTGATGCGAACGTCCAAATATAAATCAGACCCTATTCATTTCAATGCAGCGGGTTATCGTAATTTGGCGGAATCACTTTATGCTTTGATGGTTAAACGGGGAGCTTTCTAATTGATTTGATCAGCCCTACAGTAACGGATTGCCGTGTAGTTGCTGTTGACGAAGCCATGCAAAAGGTCTCACTATTATCTGTTTCAGGGGGGGCGTAAAATTTAATTGCCATTACAGTGGAGCAGGTTGATGGACAGTACTCTCACCGCTAAATTCCAAAGCTATCCAGAAGATGTACGTGAAAAATTACTAAATTTACGGCAATTGATTCTCGATACTGCTGCTGAATACCCTGAGGTTGAAACCCTGACAGAAACTTTAAAGTGGGGCGAACCGGCGTACATATCCAAAATTGGAAGCACTGTGAGAATGGATTGGAAAGCGCAAAAACCTGAGCAACTGGCGTTGTATTTTAACTGCAACACCAAGCTGGTAGCGACTTTTCGAGAGCTCTATGGAGCCAGTGTCGACTTTGAGGGAAACAGGGCTTTGGTCTTGCCACGTTCTGGAGAATTTCCGCACAAAATTATAAAACACTGTATCGCAATGGCGCTCCAGTACCATAAAATTAAACATAAACCGCTGCTTGGTGCCTGATCCGGCACTTGCCATTCGGCGCTCGGGCTTAAAATATTCACAGACTTGAAACTTCTTGCGGTGTGCAACACCTTGTTCATGCACTGGCGGTATTCTGATCCCTTAAATAGTAGTGGAGCAATTCGGTGACCCGCGCTTACCTCCTCGATTTACTGCGTATCCTTGCGATACTTCTGGTTTTGCTGGCTCATTTCGGGCAACTTTTTGATACCGCGGCCGGCGAATTTTTCGGCGTAAAAAATTTCTATTATGTGAGCCTTGGTGGAGTGGGGGTCTCGCTTTTCTTAATACTCTCCGGGCTGCTGGCGGGTATGGGTGACGGCCCGAAAAATACCGGCTACGTCGTGTATCTACTTAAAAAAATATTGCGTATCTACCCCTTGTACTGGCTCTCTGTACCACTCGCAATAATCGGCTATCTTTTGGGGGAGCGTTTACTCGAAGGACACTGGCCAGAACTCTTCCCCAACGGGTTTACAACAGATCTTACCGGCAGCGTTACCGGGTTTTACGCTTGGATGGGGCTCTGGGGTGGGCCCTACAACTCACCCAGCTGGTTCATTGCGCTGATCATGTGCATGTATGCGGTTTTCCCAGCACTGTACTTTTTTATTAAGCGATGGCCCCATGTCACTTTAGCGATACTTTTAGGGCTTAGTGTCGTATCGCGCTGGTATGTGGGGCAGCAGGGCTTGCCCTTTGCTGATCACTCTTTATATGAAGGGATTAAAGGCTGGTTTTACCGCCAATATGGATTTATGCCGGGGAGGCCCGGCGACTGGTTTCCTCCCTGTCGCGCGTTTGAATTCGGGTTGGGGGTGTATCTTGCGGTGGTTGTTCCCAAATCGTTCTGGTTTAGGGTAAAGCTTGGATATGGTCGCCCTCTGGTTATTTTGAGTGACCTGGCGTTTCCACTGTTTTTAATTCATTATCCCTACTTGTTTACCATTCCTTATATGGTGCGCATGGGGCTTTCCGGCGCGGCGGCTGTTAGCCTGTATATGATTGTATTGCTGGTAGCGAGTTACGCGATTGGGAGAATTGATAGCAGGATTCCCAGAAACAGAATACTGGGTAAGCCTTGATCAGATGGGCTTGCAGGCTGGTAAGGTGCCTGATAATTGTGTATAACCGAGTTTTCACTGGATCATCACAACCACAGAATCGTATTTTATGAAAAAGCTCTTAGCCAGTCTGTTGCTTTCTTTTATTGCCAGTTATTGCAGTGCTGATAATTCCGTTCAACTTGTAACAGAAATTGATGCTGATCACTGCCGCCTTATCAATAAGAATGTGTGTGTAACAGAGAAGCGCGATGAAAAAAAAGCCATTAAGAAATGTAATAAATGGCATATAAATCAGGCGAGTGAGCAGGGTGCAAATCGAGTATTAATTACAGATAACACCTACAGTGAGCATCGCCGTCCTCATTATGATGGCAGCTCAAAAACGATTAAAACGCGCGAATATCTTGCCGATTACTATGCCTGCGATCTCGCCGAGGTGAGCGTTGTGAATGATACGCAGCAGGAAGCCTTACCAGTAAATAATAGTGGAGCTTCAAAGAGTTCTATTGAAGATCGTTTACTGCGTCTGGAATCTCTCAAGAAAAAAGGCCTGATTAGTGCTGAAGAATACGCAGCAAAGCGCGCTGAAATTCTCAGTGAGCTTTAAATAGGCCTTTTCAATAGTTTCCAAGTTTTCGATTAAACACCCCCTGAAGGCTGTTCAGCTTTCAGGGGTGTTTTTTTGTGCTTTGAATCCCGCCTAAAGGAGCGACGCTAAAGCGGAGCCTAAGAGATCGCCCGCTTGCTCGTTATCCGTTTGGTCTAAGTAAGATTGCGTGGTTTTTGTAAACGCGGGAATTTTGTCAGCACTGAGGCCTAATGAATCAAATTGTGACGTTAACTGTGACGCGACCTTAGCTGTTTCGCTGTATTCACCTGCTGCTTTTAAAGCACCAGACAGCATATTAGAGGTCTCACCGCTCTGCTTTGGCGCGGAAGCCATCAACTTAGTCGCGTTTGGTATGGCCGCCAATAATGATTTACTTTCGCCATCCGAGAGCAGGGCCGTGGCCGCCTGTAAAAGTGCACCTACACCGCCGCTTGCCTGAGTCTCAGTTACGCCAAGTTGCTGCATCACGAACGGTAATAGCGCAATCCCCTGCTGTACCAGTGTGTCTGTGGTTGATGCTGCCGCTGGCTGGGCCGTTTCCGTGGCTTGTTCTTCACTGTCTCCAAACCAACTGCTGATGGTATCCCAAATGCCTGCTTGTGCTTGCGCTGCGATGAGCACTAAAAACAACAACGGTAATGCTTTTTTCATGGTTAACTCCTTGTCAATGCGATCGTTGTAGGAAGATGCTGCGAATGGCGTGAAATGCTCCCAATCTCTTCGGGTGTATTGTTGACACATTTCTGGAAACAGGAAATTTTAGATGCCCACTAGTTGCACCACGCACTTGTGCATTAACTAGGGTTTGTAAATATGTTGATTCTACCAGTTTTGATGGCTAGGCCTGATAATTACGCCCCATCTATATTCATAGATATAGGCTATTGATTGATTTTTATTGATAGATATGTAGCTTTTTGTTTGTGTCCTTAATTCTTCACTTTTCGTGCGAAATACTTCCCAAAAAACCAGTGCTAGGGTGCCATTTGTAAAATAAAAATTATTTTTTATTTTTTGTAAAAGTTAAGTTTTAATTACGTTTTTATTAATTTTTAAAAATTAAGAAAACCCTTGATTTGTAGACAGTTTTCGAAAATTACAGCGTTATAAAAATCAGATTTAGCAATGACCATCACAATAAAAACTGCTGTATGAATGCGCTTTTTACTGCGAAAATACGCTGTAAATTCAAAATCACCATGTATTTCATGTTGAATTTAACGTAACATAGCCGCGTTTTATATTTTTGAGCCGGTTGTTAGGGAATAACGATTTCCCATATTTATATAAATATTTATACCCGCTCTCTCAATCTGGGGCACCCTGCCCCGTCATCTTTCGAGCGCCATGCTCGGCATTTGTCAATTCACAAACCGAATCGCCAACGCGGAGAAGTTATGAGTGCATATGACGTCTTACCTCTCGACCAAATACCTGCAGAGCAGCAATTTGGAGTAGAACCTACAAAGCGTCGTGAGAGCGACAATTATCAATCTGAATACGTACAAAAGTTCGTTGAGCGATGGGACGATCTCATCGATTGGGAGGCTCGGGCCAAAAGCGAAGGCGCTTTTTTTATCGAGCAACTCAAGGCATTGCGTAAACACAAAATTCTGGATGTGGCTACAGGCACCGGCTTTCACTCGGTGCAGCTTTTAAAATCCGGATTTAGTGTAACCAGCTCTGATGGTAACGGCCAGATGCTGGTAAAAGCGTTCGATAATGCCAAGGCACACGGCCATGTATTACAGTCAGTACACGCCGACTGGCGCTGGTTAAACCGCGATGTCGATGGATTATTCGATGCCGTGATCTGTCTTGGAAATTCATTTACCCATTTATTTGAAGAGTCTGATCGCAGAAGAGCGCTCGCTGAATTTTACGCGGCCTTAAAATATGACGGCGTTTTAATTATCGATCAACGTAATTATGACGATATTCTCGACAACGGCTTTTCAAGCAAGCATAAATATTATTATTGTGGCGAAAAGGTTTCTGCTGAACCGGTGCACGTTGATAGTGGCCTTGCGCGTTTTGAATATTCCTTCGCTGATGGTTCGAAACATCATCTCAACATGTTTCCACTGCGTAAAAATTATATGCGCGAAATATTAATGGAGGCCGGTTTTCAGAAAATAGAAACCTACGGTGATTTTCAGGAAACCTATCGCGATAATGAGCCCGATTTTTTTATTCATATTGCTCATAAGGCTTACCATAATGAATAAACGTAGCGAAGCAGAAAATATTGCTGAGCAGTACTATGACAGCAGTGATGCGGATACCTTTTACGAACGCGTATGGGGGGGTGAGGATATTCACATCGGTTTATATGAATCGGGTTTGGATATATACGAAGCCAGTCGCCGAACCGTGGTAAAAATGGCTCAAAACCTTGCCGATTTGAACGAACAAAGCCGTGTGCTGGATCTAGGCGCCGGGTACGGCGGTGCAGCACGTTACCTCGCGAAAACCTTCGGTTGCAAGGTAACTTGTTTAAATCTCAGCGAAACGCAAAACGCGCGTAATCGCGAGTTATGTCAACAACAAAATCTGCAAGATAACGTGAGTGTGGTACACGGTAGTTTTGAAAATATTCCCGAAGAGCACAACAGTTTTGATGTTGTTTGGTCGCAAGATGCCTTTCTACACAGCGGAAAACGACACGTGGTTTTACAGGAGGTTGCGCGCGTATTGCAGCCCGGTGGAGAATTAATATTTACCGACCCGATGCAGGCAGATGATTGCCCACAAGACGTGTTAAAGCCCGTGTATGATCGACTGCACCTGGATTCTTTAGCCTCTGTAGCGTTTTATCGTAAAACCTTGGCCGCGCTCGGGTTTATGGAAGTTTTGTACGAGCCTTTAACCCATCAATTACGGCAACATTATTTTCAGGTCGGAGAATCATTGCGCAGTGATTACAAGACCTTAACGGGTGACGTGAGCCACCAATATTTGGATCGTATGATCACAGGTTTGGATAACTGGGTAAAAGCCGCCGATGATAATTATCTCGCCTGGGGAATATTGTATTTTCAAAAAAATGTGTAGCTATGCAAATATCCCAGAGATCCCACGCGACGTTTGATCCATTTATTTTTTTCAGTGTTTCGACCATTGTTGTCGCGCTATTGCTTGCGGCACTGTTTGATCTTGACGCGCTTAATCATGATCTCGTCGGTATGCGGCAATGGATTGTCACGCGGTTTTCGTGGCTGTTTGTATTGGTCGTTACTGCGCTTACGGTATTTTCATTCTTTCTCGCGTTTTCGAAATTTGGCGCTATACGCATCGGGAAAGACAGCGCTCGCCCGCAATTCAGCACATTGACCTGGCTGGCGATGTTGTTTAGTGCGGGTATGGGCATTGGCTTGGTATTCTATGGCGTTGCCGAACCCATCATGCATTACAGTCATCCGCCATTTGCCAAGCCAGAAACCGCGGTGGCCGCGCGCGATGCTATGCGCATTTCCATTTTTCATTGGGGGCTGCATGCCTGGGGAATTTATGCGGTATTGGGTTTGGCCCTGGGCTTGGCGCATCATCGCTATGGTGAACCCCTGGCAATTCGATCCACGCTGCGACCCCTGCTGGGTAACAAAACCCATCAGATGGCTGGCAAAGTTATCGATATCGTTGCGGTATTGGCAACTTTGTTTGGTCTTGCAACTTCATTGGGTTTAGGCGCTGCGCAAATAAATGCTGGGCTGTCGCGTCTGTTTGGTGTGAATGTAAACACCAACGTGCAGTTGATGATCATTACCATTATTACACTGTGCGCTACGCTTTCGTTAGTCACTGGGCTCGATCGCGGCATTCGCCGCTTGAGTGAGCTGAACATGTTGTTGGCGTTATTATTATTACTGTTTGTATTTATTGTGGGGCCTACCGCGTTTTTTATGCGGGAACTGCCAGACACCATCGGTAGTTATGTGCAAACCGTATTCAGCATGAGTTTGTTTACCGGCGTGTTTCGCAATGCAGAGTGGCAGCAATCCTGGACGGTTTTTTATTGGGCGTGGTGGATTTCCTGGTCACCGTTTGTGGGAACGTTTATTGCGCGTGTTTCTGCAGGTAGAACCATCAGGGAGTTTGTGTTGGGTGTCCTTTTGGCGCCCACAGCAGCGGGTTTGTTGTGGTTTTCCATTTTTGGTGGTGCCGCGCTGCATACTGAAATATTCGCTGATGGCGGTATTGTTGAAGCCGTTGACAAAAATACGGCAACCGCCATTTTTGCCTTGCTGGATGTATTCCCAATGGCAGGTTTAAGCAGTTTAATTGCAATCGTGTTGGTGGCGATATTTTTTATCACTTCATCGGATTCCGGTTCGTTTGTGGTAGACATGCTTACCTCGGGTGGCAATCCCTCACCGCCAATTTGGCAACGTATATTCTGGGCGCTGAGTGAAGGTGCGATAGCCGGTACCTTATTGCTCATCGGTGGGCTTTCGGCGTTACAGGCGGGGGCGGTGAGTTCCGGCCTGCCATTTTGTATTATCCTGGTGGGTGTAAGTGTGTGTTTGTGGCAACGCCTAAAAACCGAACCTGCAGTTTCGACGCGCTAAGGAAGCTCTGAAAAAAGGAAGCTCTAAAAAATGAGTAGATTTTCCACTGGCTGGTTTTCTTGTAGCTGCGATGGGAATATGGGCGTTTTCAGAGGTTCCCTAAATATCTTTTTGCATTTTATGGGTAAGAATTTCAAATCCCAATAACTCATAAAAATCAAAGGCCTGACGATTAAAGGCCATAACTTCGAGGCCGATAGTTTTCGCGCCCTTTGCGCGTGCCCAATTTTCAACGGCGCTCATTAAAGCCTTACCAATGCCCTGGCGTTGATGGACTTCGTCCACTACGATAGTCAATATTCGACAGCGCAGGCATGGAACTAAAAACGGTGTCGAATCGCTAAGTTGCACAGTGGCGGCTATCGCACCAACGATTGCATTGCCTATATTTGCAACTAACACAATGCTGTGTTGCTTGCCCATAAACGTTTGCCAGTAGTTTGCATCCTGCAGAAGGCTGGTGGGTTTTCTAAAAATTTCTGGTAAATTCTGGTGGTGTTGTTCATTAATTTGATTAGACAAACGACAAATGGCTTCCATATCGTGGGCTTGTGCTTCTACTATCGTTACCATACTGCTGTCCATTTATATTTTAACTGCTTCTGAGCGCACTTACTTTTCTGTATTTTATAGCTGACCCCGCGTTTTTTAAATACTCCCGACGCCTAACACCATGTGCAGCCCCGGATTGTTTGACTGCCACGCATTTGCGATTTAGATCACACGCTATGTTTCGTGTTCGCTTTCAACACATGCTGCACGCCCAAATGCGCCGCTTCAATTGCCCCAGCCAAATACCCTGAAAACTGCGGTGACCATTCGCTGCCCACGCCGATAATACGGTCTTGCCAGGGGCTGGAAGTTGCTGTTGCCGCAGGCGCTTCGGGATGCTCACCAGTGCCGTCAAAATCGGCGGGCGTTGCAGTAAAAACCTCTTTGGCCCAATCGCTTAGAAATTCAATTTCAGGCGTCGCTGCCGCAGGGCCAAACAGGCGCACCAATTGCTGACGACATAGGGTGAGCAGCGTGTTTTTATCCACTGTGTCGCGACCGGCTGCCGCCACTCCAAAAAATCCGAATAACGCACCTTTGCCTTCTGGAATGGATGCGTCATGGATTTCCGCCAGCGGGCCTCGCGCACTCTGTGCCGCACCCGATAAACCGAATTCGCGCCAAAAGGGCTGACTGTAAACGGCGACATACTTCGCGTGTGGCGCCATCCACGTAGGTGTCGCTGCCCATTCTGTGGCTAGCGCCGTTGGCAACGCCGGTTCGAAACGGATAGAGTGTTGCGCCAGCCGAGGCGGCAGCGCCAATAGCACATGCGCAACTTTATGCGATGCAGTCTGGTGCCCGTCGCAGCTCACTTCAAGCTCACTATTAATATCTGCTGTGTTTTCCAAAATACGGAGACTGCGAACCTGAGCTCCTGTAATAATTTGCGTGGTTTTAAGTCGTGATCGCAGCGCGTCAATCAGTGCTGCCATACCACCCGCAATGCGCATCGAAGGTGGCATATTTACATAACCCCGCATGCGAACTGGGGGTTCTTTATTGGGTGGCTCAACGACTTGATCTCCCAACTCAAATTGTTCAAAAGACACCAAACCCAATTGCGCCACCACGCCATCCATTTCCGTTTGAAAATCCGGCCAATACCAAGAGGGGCCCAGATCAAAACGGTTGCCAGATGCGAGATTATCCTCCTGTACCGCAGATAAAATTCGCCCCCCCAAACGATCGCGAGCCTCAAAGAGCACGCATTCGTGGTAGCCCCGCTGTTCCAGAAGGTAAGCCGCATAAAGCCCGCTTAAACCGCCGCCGATAATGGCAATCGGGGGTTTTTTCATACTTCGCCCAACGTTGATTGTTGTTGTGTTCCAATAAAAGTGAGCTCGCTGGTGCAAGGTATGTACCGAAAGGTTCTCGTGATATAAGGCATTGGCTACATCCTTTGCTGCGATTTATTTTGAAAGCGCTGCTTACCGTTCAATTATCTAAGCCGTATGGAGATTCACCATGAGACTGATAGGCATGCTCGATTCGCCTTATGTACGACGTGTTGCTATTTCATTGGAGTTTTTGGGCCTTGGATTTACGCATGAAGCGAAATCAGTGTTTACCACATTTGAGGAATTTAAGGGTATCAACCCGGTTGTTAAAGCGCCCACCTTGATATGCGACGATAACGAGATTCTCATGGATTCTTCCCTGATACTCCAATTTGTTGAGGCAAGCCTGACAAACAATGTAACTTTGTGGCCAGATGACCCTAAGAGTTTACCTGGCGCCTTTAGGGCGGTGTGCTTGTCGTTAGCGGCTTGTGACAAAGGTGTGCAGCTGATTTACGAGCGCAACCTTCGCCCAGAAACAGCACAGTTCGAGCCCTGGATCGAAAGGGTGTCGGGTCAAATACAGGCGGCACTCGAAGGTTTGGAAATAGAAATTAAAAATCGACCTGCCCTTTTTTCCGAGGCTGGGCATGCGAGCATTGCAAGTGCCATAGCGTGGCAATTTATCAGCTCTCAGCTGAGTGGCGAAGCGATATTGGGTGACTACCCAAACTTGGTAGCGCATTCCGAAAAAATGGAAATGTTAGATCAATTTAAAAAATATCCACCGGTCGGCCCAGGTGTTAAGCAACAAGCTTAAGAAATAACGCAACGCTTTATATTCGTTGTTATGGAAAAATTAACATGCGATTTAAATCGGCTGTTTGTGTTTACCCTAAAAAGCGTGCTGCGACCAGATCGCTTTGCGGATGAAATGGATACCCTCGTCGCCAATCTTGCGTAAAAAAGGCTTCTTGGGGCCAGTCTCATACCGCTATTATGCGTGTTCCCGCTTTCGTTAAGAATGCCCTTATAGATGACCGTTAAGGCACACATCGAACACCTGTACGCAACGGAATCCCGCCGTATTTACGCCACCTTGTGCCGTCTGCTGGGTGATATGGATTTGGCCGAGGAAGCGATGCAGGAGGCCTTCCACATCGCGCTGCTGCAGTGGCAGCAAGATGGTATCCCCGAAAAGCCCCGTGCCTGGTTGGTTTCCACGGCGCGCAATAAGGCCGTTGATCATCTTCGTCGCGAGCAACGCCGTCATGAATTGCTGCAACAGACACCGGAAACAGAAAATTTAACCCCCGTGTTGGATGACAGCATCGAAGATGATCAGCTACGTCTTATTTTTACCTGCTGTCACCCGGCACTGGAGCACAAGGTACAGATTCCACTCACCCTGCGGGAAGTGTGTGGCTTAACCACTGAAGCCATCGCCAGCGCATTTCTGGTTTCAGCAACCACAATGGCACAGCGCATCGTGCGCGGCAAAGCTAAAATCCGTAAAGCTCAGGTACCCTTCGATATCCCCGAGGCGCGTGAGCTACCGCAGCGGCTTGACGCGGTGTTAACGGTCATTTATCTGGTTTTTAATGAGGGCTACAACCGCTCCAGTGGCGATACTGTGGTGGCGGTGGATCTAATCGATGAAGCCATCCGCCTAGCGAAGCTGATACTCGGGCTCTTGCCCGACCCTGAAGTAAAAGGTTTGCTGGGCTTGATGTTGTTGCATGAATCCCGCAGGGCGGCGAGGTTGGATGCCTCAGGCGATATTGTGCTACTGGAGCAGCAAGATCGTAGCCGCTGGAACCGGGTCTTGATTCAGCAGGGTTGCGATTTAGTCGATGAAGCACTCGCCAGCAACGATTACGGTTTTTACACCGTTCAGGCGGCAATATCTGCAAAGCATGCGCAGGCGCAAAACTGGCAGCTTACTCCCTGGCCCAGCATAATTGCGCTTTACGACGTGTTGCTTGGTATCGATCCCTCGCCAGTGATACAACTAAACCGGGCTGTCGCCATCGCGATGCACCAAGGGCCAGGCGCTGGCCTCGCCCTCGTCAAACCATTGTTGACGGAACCATCCTTAAAAGACTACCACCTGCTCTATGCCACTTATGGCGAATTTCTGGGGCAGCTTGGGCGCACTGCGCCTGCCATTGCCGCTTTCGAAACAGCGCTAAGCCTCACTCACCAAGCGCCAGAACAACGGCTGTTGCGCCGTAAAATCGCCGCTTTGCAAGCGCCTATTTCAAAACAATAAAAATTTTCAGCGGCGTGTCGATTTAGCCTTACGCCGTTCGACTAAGTCTAAAAGCAGCAAATTCCACTGGAGAAAACCCTATGAAAGTTATGGTTATGGTTAAAGCAACGCCCGGCTCAGAAGCAGGCAAGTTGCCCAGCGAAGCGTTAATGAGTGCAATGGGGAAATTTAACGAAGATCTGGTTGCAGCCGGAATCATGGAAAGCGGCGACGGGCTTAAACCCACCAGTGAAGGATACCGGGTGCGTTTTAACGGTGCAGACCGCATCGTTACCAAAGGGCCTTTTATTGAAACTAATGAACTGGTTGCCGGTTACTGGGTGTGGAATGTGCGTTCAATGGAGCACGCTATCGAATGGGTAAAAAAGTGCCCGAATCCCATGGAAGATGAAATTTCCGATATTGAAATCCGGCCTTATTTCGCCGTCGAAGATTTTGCAGAAGTGGATAGCGACGGTGCTTTTGCCGCTAAAGAAAATGCACTGCGTGATCAACTTGCGCTTCAAAAAGCCAATTCGCAAACCTATTTATTTTTCGGCGGGCGCTGTGACGAAGCCGTGCAGTTTTACCAAACCCACCTAGGTGCAAAACAGGGCGCTATCTTCAGATTCAATGAATCTCCCGACCCGGTTCCTGAGGGTATGTTGCAACCGGGATTTGAAAATAAAGTGATGCACGGTGAAATCATTGTTGGCGGCAGTACCTATTTAATATCCGACGGGTGTGATGAATCTACCACTTGCAGCGGGTTTGCATTAACGTTTCAGCTTACAGACGCGGCTCTGCTCGAGAAAACATTTAATGCCTTGGCGCAACAGGGCGAAGTTATTATGCCGCTCATGAAAACCTTCTTTTCGCCACTCTACGGCCAGGTTAAGGATCAGTTTGGAATTACCTGGATGGTGATGATCCCCGGAGAAAATCCCCAGGGAACCTCTGAATAATGAGCCGTTTTTAGAGCTTCCTTAACACCCGGTGAGGTGTCGTTTATGAAATACGTCGCGTTAGTGTATTACAGCGAAGAGCGCATGAAAGAATTATCGCCACATCAATGGGATGCACTTAATCGCGAGTGCATGACTTGCGGTGAACAGCTGCGTGAGCGTGGTGCGATGCTCGGTGGCGAAGCTTTGCACGCGGTTGAATCGGCAACAACGCTGCGGGTACGCAACGGCGAGCTGAGCATTATTGATGGCCCCTTTGCGGAGACCAAAGAGCAATTGGCGGGTTTCTATTTATTGGAGGCTCGCGATTTGAATGAAGCCATTCAAATCGCCAGTAAAATTCCCCCAGCTCGTTACGGAAGCATCGAAGTTCGCCCGGTGCGTGAATTGCAAACGGAAAATAATGCCACTTATTGCTAGGGGCTCTACCCGAAGTGCCGTACAAAATTTAAATTTGGAGACAACATGACAACTTCTGCGAAGAATACTATTTGCCTGTGGTACGACAAAGACGCTGAAGCAGCTGCACAATTTTATGCGAATATTTTTCCCGATTCGCGTGTTGATGAAGTGCATCGAGCACCGGGAGATTATCCCTCCGGGAAGGAAGGTGATGTACTAACGGTGAATTTTACTGTGCTGGGCATTCCCTGCATGGGGCTCAACGGCGGGCCCGCATTTCAACATAATGAAGCATTTTCATTTCAGGTCGCTACCGAAGATCAAGACGAAACCGATCGTTACTGGAACGCCATTATCGAAAATGGCGGTCAGGAAAGTGCGTGCGGCTGGTGCAAAGACAAGTGGGGAATATCGTGGCAGATTACCCCCGTCGCTTTAACGAAAGCAATTGCCAGCAGCGACCGCGCTGCCTCTAAGCGTGCCTTCGAGTCGATGATGCAAATGACCAAGATCGATGTGGCAGTGATTGAGGCTGCTTTTAAGGGCTGAGAAATAATTTCTAAGCAGGGCAGAGTCGATCATAGAGAAACCCTTTAGCGCAGCTCGGTTAGTCGGAAGCAATTTTTTTAGTGCCCCCGGCTTCTCCACAGTTGCACGTCAAATTATCGCAACAAAATAATAAAAGCCTGTGATGGAAACATAAAACACTGGTAAGACTCAGTGTTCAATACATTAAATGGGTTTCTCTGTTTATCAGCAAACTATAGGGAACGTAGTAACACCACTGTTTGCATGGATAAAAAGTGAATGCAACATTTTGGCTTCGCATATATTCAAAAGATCTAATCAAGCGTGTATAAGGCTGTAATTTTTATTCATTACCGATTTTAGGTAATGATTTGTGCTTTTTACCTTTCGATTGTTAAATACACCAGTCAGTTTTATCTACTAGAGTATAGAGATTAGCTAAAGTAACGCAGGGAATACTTTTTCATGGAATCGGGTAAAAAGCAGAGCACTCATCAAAAGGTATTGCGAGACAGTGAGCAGCAGTTTCGTTTACTGGTGGAAAATGTACGGGATTACGCCATTTATATGTTGGATCTGCACGGTAAGGTTGTCAGTTGGAATGCAGGTGCACAACGCATCAAGGGCTACAGCGCTGAAGAGGTTATTGGTAAGCATTTCTCCATGTTTTATACGCAGGAGGATATAGCAACCGGGCTGCCACAATACGAGCTGGAGAGCGCAATTCGAAAAGGTAGCTATGAGACTCAAGGTTGGCGCGTAAGTCGCGATGGAGGTCAGTTTCTTGCGAACGTTGTGCTAACTCCAATCAAAGGCGATGAGGGAGAATTGTGCGGGTTTGCCAAGATTACGCGTGATATTACTGTCCACCAGAATGCTGAACAACGCTTCAGGCAGGTGGTAGATTCCGCGCCAAGCGCAATGGTTCTTATCAATACGCAAGGCGTAATCGAATTGGTAAACAACCAAGTGGAGCAGATGTTTGGCTATGCCCGCGAAGCTCTTTTAGGTAAACCTGTAGAAGTGCTCTTGCCACGTCAAATGCGTGAACATCATCCGGGTTTACGACAAAAATTCTTTGAAAAACCATTAGCTCGACCTATGGGAAAGGGTCGCGACTTGTTTGCTCTACGTAAGGATGGAAGCGAATTTCCCGTTGAGATCGGACTCAACCCGATCGAAACGATTGATGGCACAAAAGTTCTTTCCGCTATTGTTGATATATCAGACAGGAAACAAAAAGAGCAAAAAATTCAGGCAGCGTTAGAGGAAAAAAACGTTTTACTCAGTGAAATCCACCATCGCGTAAAAAACAACCTTCAAATTGTGCACAGTCTTCTCGACCTCCAGTCCAATCGGATATCTGACCCGGTTGCTATCGAGATGCTAAAAGACAGCCAAAACAGAATTCGATCCATGGCGTTGATTCATCAGTCGCTCTACCTTTCCAATGACTTTTCTAAAGTTGACCTGGGACAAGTGCTTGAATCTCTTATACCCGCGTTAATGGAGTCTTACAGTGTCGATCAACAAAGAATTCACCACGAGTTGACACTGCATAGCGTTCAGCTGTCAATTAACCAGGCAATACCCTGCGGGCTTATCATTAACGAGCTTGTCTCCAATGCATTAAAACATGCTTTTCCACTTGATCGTCAAGGTGTCATACATATTGGCATTGCATACATTAAAAAAAACCTTGTTTCACTATCGGTGGAAGACAATGGCATCGGCATTGCTGAAAACGTCGTACTTCAAAATACCGGAACGCTGGGAATGCAGCTCGTAGAATTACTAACAGATCAACTAGGTGGTGAGCTGAGTATCAAAAGGCTAGACCCAACCCGATTTGAAATTCGCTTTTGGCAGCAAGCTTAGACGGAGTCATACGAGCAATGTTATCCAAAATTGTTATTGTTGAAGACGAAAGGATTGTTGCCTTAAATCTCAAGCAACGATTGATCAAGCTCGGCTACGACATTCCTGCAATGGCGGTTTCCTCTACACAAGCAATAAATGCGGTAGAGGCTTCGAACCCGGATATCGTGTTAATGGATATTCATATTGAAGGCGATATGGATGGTGTAGATACTGCTAAATTGCTTATGGAAAAATATCGCACCCCCGTGATCTATCTAACAGCCTATTCTGAAGATTCGACGCTAGACCGAGCGAAATCAACCAAGCCCTATGGCTACCTTTTAAAGCCTTTTTCGGAACGTGAGCTGCATGCCACCATCCAGATGGCCCTGGAGCGACGGGAATATGAGGCAAAGCTATTTAAAAATGAACATCGCCTACGACTCGCGCTATCAGCGGCAAATATGGGGGAGTGGGAATTAACCGGCGGAGCCACCAAACCACAGATGCTCTACGCTGGGCAGGCCGATACTATTTTCGGTTACGCAGAAAATACTTTTTTCGATACCCGAGAACGTTTTATCGAATTGGTGGTAGAGGAAGATCGACCCCGGGTTAACGCAGCTATCGATAACAGCCTATCGGAGAATGCCACCTTATATGTGGAGTTTCGCGGTTGTACGCAGGATATGTCGCAACGATGGCTTCGCCTTCAGGGAAAAACGCTGGGACATGTAAATAAGGATGTTCAGGTTATTGGTGTCATTCAAGATATCAATGAACGCAAGATCATCGAAACTAAACTAAAACAGGCGAGCATGGTATTCGATGCGACATGTGATGGAATACTTATCATGACCTTTTCTGGTAGCGTGTTAACTTGCAATCAGAGTTTTACACAGATAACCGGTTACACGTTGACAGACCTGAAGGGATCAAATCCGGCATTATTTCAAAAGGGAAGAGAGCAATGGACTAAATCCACCTTTTTAAAGAATATTCTTAGGCTGGGAAACCAGTGGCGTGGCGAGTTGGATATCACACGGAAAAATGGTGAATCTTTTCCTGCTCTGGCGACATTGGTAACCGTGAAAGATCAGCACGGCGAAAGTTCTCATATTATTTTGGTAATCACCGACTTTTCCGCAGTTCGCAACGCGGAGAATAAACTAAAATACCTAGCTCACCACGACCCACTTACTGAACTCCCAAACAGATTGCTTACGCTGGAGCGTCTAAATCATGCGATTTTGAGGGGAAAACGTCACTTTGAAAGAGTGGCAGTGTTATTTATTGATCTCGATAACTTTAAATGGATAAATGATTCTTTAGGTCATAGTGCTGGGGACCGGTTGCTAAAAGTCGTTGCTGCAAATATTAAAGCGTGCCTTAGAGCGGATGACACTATTGGTCGTCTTGGGGGTGATGAGTTCTTGGTAATACTAGACAGTGTCGAACATTTGGAAAGTATTGCGTTAGTTGCTGAAAAGTTACTGAATATTATAAGTAGACCGTTGATTCTAGATGAGCGTACCGTTGAAATATCTGGGAGTATTGGGATAAGCGTTTTTCCCGATGATGGCCGCACGGGCGAAGATTTAGTGCGTGCAGCTGATACGGCGATGTACGCAGCAAAGGATGCAGGTAGAAACCAATGCGAATTTTTTACAGATTCAATGATGGAGAAAGCCCGAAAATATCTTGCTCTCAATCATGATCTTCATCGGGGTTTTAATGCAGGTGAATTGGCCTTGTATTATCAACCCCAAGTATCGTTAAAAACAAATCGCATCTGTACACTTGAGGTGCTGCTGCGATGGCTACATCCGGAAAGAGGTTTATTGCCAGCATCGGAGGTTATACCGATTGCTGAAGATTGTGGAATGATAGTTGAAATCGGGAAATGGGTGCTTATGGAGAGCTGTAAACAGCTGGCCCGTTGGCATGAAATGGGTATTGATGATGTGAAGTTAGCCGTAAACGTATCGGCGTTACAAATACACAAAAGCAACTTTGTTGACACAATAAAAACAGCGTTTACTAAAAATTCTCTTACTTTTGATTGCTGTGAAATAGAAATAACCGAAAGCACCTTGCAGCACGAAGAAAAATGTATAAGCGTCCTCGAAGAGCTAAAATCTCTGGGTATTGGTGTTGCGATTGATGATTTTGGTACGGGTTACTCTTGCCTGAGCTCTCTCAAGTTATTGCCCATAAAAAAATTAAAAATTGATAGGAGTTTTGTTAAGGATTTATCAGAAGGAAGTAACGACTTAGCAATGGTTGAAGCGATTATTGCAATGGCCCACAAACTTAAGTTAACGGTGGTTGCCGAAGGGGTGGAAAATTTGGAACAGGAGGAGCTGTTAAAGCGGTGTCATTGCGATATTATTCAGGGATATCTGCGTTATCGCCCATTACCTCTGGATAAAATGACGGATATTTTGCGTGAACATGGTGGATGCAGTTAGCATGTTGCCCAGCTCTAGAATTGCTGTCTAAGCTGCTGAACGTCCTTCGAGGGTGGCAGCCCAAACAGTCGACTGTATTCGCGGCTAAATTGAGACGCACTTTCATAGCCCACGAGACTGCTGGCGTGACTGGCATCTAATCGATTCATCAACATTTGATCTCTCGCTTCCTGCAATCTAAGCGTTTTCAAATACTGTAAGGGGCTTGTACCTGTTAGCGACTTGAAGTGCTGCCTGAAGGCAGATCCGCTCATATTCGCTCGACCTGCCAGGTCATCCATTGCGATTGGTTTGGTGAAATTCTGTTTGAGCCAAGCCACAGCTTTAAGTATCTGGCCACTTGGAGAACCTTCAGCGGCAAGATAATGGAGTTGCCGTCCATGTGGGCTTTCCAGAAGCCGAATAACAATTTCCTTTTCTAAAAGCGGCAGCAAACTATCCATGAATTTGCTTTCGTTCTGCAAATTAAGCAAGCGCGTCAAGGCATCCGTCAGACCATCGTTGAGGTTCTCGACCGAAATAGATTTGTAAGCAACATCTTCGACAGGTTTGCTCAACTTTAACTCTGAACACACCTGCAGAATGAGGTTGTAATCAAGCTTAAGCACCAAGCCCAGAAATGGCTTATGTCGGGTAGCTTGAGCGACATGCGCAACCACTGGCAGGTCAAACGTTGTTAAGGTCGATTGCCCTGCACCGCAAGTGAAGCTCTGTTTACCATAGGAAATCTGTTTTTCACCCTGCAGCACCACCGTTAAACTCAGCGTGTAAATGCAGTGCAACGGCTCGGTTGGCTTATTGCGAAGGTGAAAGGTAAGGCCGGGGATACGGGTGGTGTGATCGCCTGGGCGATGCTCGTATTTCAGCGCTTGCCTGGTTAGCTGCTCGATTTTGCTGTGTTCAGTGGCTTGGTTCATTGCTTAAAATCCTAGGTCAAAATTCTTGCGCCTGGGCATCGTAGGCCTCGATGATTGAGCCGTTCTAGCTGAGGTATAGGCTTTGTTGTCACGTTTTCTATCTGCGTGACCACAAAGGCCAGTACCAGCAGGCCCATCAGTAACAACAGGAGAGCGATGATAATCCACGTCGTCATGCGCTCTCCTCCTTTCATCGTAGCGGTTGTTTTGAGATATAGCTCAAGCCAAGTGCGCCTCGAAGAAAGGAGCCAGCGCGCTAATGGCTTCGGCGATCTCGGCTTCACCGTCATAAAGATCCATATGGTTCGCACCGTCGACGACGTGCATCTGTTTGTCTGCACTGGCCGCTCGCGCCATCAGATCGTCACTCATCCACTTGCTGCCTGCCTTGCTGCCAGCAATGGTCAGTAACGGCTGGGTAAGGAAGGCCTCCGCTTTATGAAACGCATCATAGGTAATAATCTGGTTTAGGCTGCGAGCCGTGGCAAAGCCTGGGGCGGTGCAATACTCGGCGCGATCGGTATGGTAATACTCCCACGCCTGACGCAGCTCTTCATTCGGTGCATCTTCTTCTTTCAGCGGCGCCATTGGGATGGTCGCAATTTCGGTACCGTTCGCATCGGCGGTGCGAGAAACAGAGCCAAAGTCGATATAAGGAATGGCATCGCTGTCTTTAACATTGTTCTCCCAGCCGTTACGGAACATCTGACCAATGTTTACCATGCTGACGGTGCCAACGGCTTTGATGCGACGGTCATTAATGGCTGCGTTTGCGGTGTAACCGGCACCCGCGCAAATACCCATGGCACCAATACGATCGTTATCCACATAGGGAAGCGTGGTCAGATAATCGATAACGGCACTCACATCCTCGGTACGCACATGCGGGTTTTCCAACTGACGGGGTGAGCCGGTACTCTCGCCTTGATAAGACGCATCATAGGCAATGGCGATAAAACCCTTTTCAGCGAGCTTGCGGGCATAAGTGCCAGAGGTTTGTTCTTTAACACCACCGCCAGGGTGCGACACCACAACCGCTGGGTAGCTTTGGCTTTCGTCAAACCCTTCAGGGAAGTTGATGACTGCGGCGAGAGTGATATCCAGGCCGTTGGTATTGGGGAAAGTAACTTTTTGCATGATCATCGCTCCTGGTTTAAACAAGGCCTTTGTGGCCCTTGGTTGTTTGTTAGGTGCTAAGCGCTAGGTGGCTTAACATGATGATCAGTATATCGAGTGAGATTTTATATCCTTGCCTATATTGATTTTATGATTGCCTAAAATGATTTGAGTTGGATTGGGGGGAAGTGGCAAGGTTGGGGCGATATGGGGGGCCTGGTGTTGGCTTTGGGGCGTTATCTGGCTTCGGGCAGGAGCGGGCATTGCCATAAAATATCAGCCCCCTTTTATCGGTTAAGGCCGATTAGATAGACTACTGGTGCGAGGATAGTGAGAGCACCTATAAGTAGGCTGATTCGTTTTGTGACTGTCTCTGTTTTGTTGGGCATAACTTCTGTGTCTAATTTAAGATGCAGTAGTACCCTAGGGGTTGATGATGCATATGGTTCCACATATAAACCCGAGTGTTCCGAAAGATAGAAATACAAGCTTAAAACAGTCAGAGTAACTGAGGTGCGCTTCGATTATCGGTGCTGAAGGAAAGCGTTTTTTTTCTTTTGTTTTTTTTTCTTCCAGCAAGAATAAATGGATTCTGTCCTGTGAGTTTTCGATACTATTTAGGCGTGACTCTATTTTTTTTAGTGCATCTTCTCCAATTGCAATAAGATCCTTATTTCTCTGGTCAAGTTTCCAAAAAACAAATGAAAATAGAGTTAGCAAATAAAACGTGGGTGATACAAACGCATCAATGTTTGAATTTTTTAAGTATGCGAAGGATGCGCCCGTAACGAATGTGGCAATTAGAACATAAAAATGAAATGTTTTAATTCGTTGTTCTGCGTGTAATTCAAAATATTTCCAAGCGTAGTCTCTATCGAATGTGATTTCTTCTAGATTGCTTCTGTCTTCTGACATAGTCGCTCCTAATTTTTATCGTATTGCTAGGCCGTTTTGATAGCTAGAAGTCTAGTTATTGAGTGATGGTGTGAAATTTCATTATCCGGATGAATATCCTCTTGCACAGTAGAGCTCGACTCGATGATGTTCCATCCCTCATACTGCCCTAAATAAAAAGTATACGGTAATAATGTTGGGTGAAAATCTGTGGGGTGGCCAGAAAGATCGTGCGGCCCCAAATCGAACCCCGTTACCACATTGATTCCGCCGACCTTTGTCACTGTTTGCATTGTCCTTATTGCTTTTATAATTTGATCTTCGTTTTCAAGGCAATGCAAGCTCCCAGTGGCCAGAGCGAGATCATAGGTGTCTGATGGTCCTTTTATGTCATTTATCGATGCTTGCAGATACATTATATTTTTAGATGAATGTTTTGATGTTGCATTTTTTAGGGCATATTCCGAGCAGTCAATTGCCACAACGCTAAACCCTCTACTTGCTAGAGCAAACGAATTTTTTCCCTCTCCACACCCAAAATCCATCGCTTTCAAATCGCGAGAATCATTTAATATATCAGCAGCCTTTAAAACAAGATTTGCTGGATCCTGCCCCCAATAGCACGGGCATTTTTTGTATCCAGAGTCATATCCGCCATTACTCATAATACACCTCCATTCAAAAAGAAAGCTTTGGAAAATTCAGTACAATCTCGATAATCTGAGAATAATTTGTCAACTAAGCCGAAAACAAAAGGGTGCTGCCATTCAGAATTTGTATTTGGTTTAGTAGTCCTCATAGTTCTATAGTATGAATGCTCAGGGCATACAGCAAATATAGGAATGGCCTTCTGTTTTGCGAGCATTAGCTCTGCGCCCACTCCTATACCGGACCTACTAGATAGGTCTGCGATTAACAAGTTCGATTTTAGTATCATGTTAATGCACAGGTTGTAGCGTTTTTCGTAATACATTTCCGGAATGTCTATCTCCCCAGGATCAAATACATTAACCTTTATCGAGCTTTCTGATAAATTATCCAGCATAGTTTGAAGCCCAGATATATTGATCCATCGTTCTCCATTTGCTTGGCTAGCAGTCATACTGCGAGATATATAAACTTCGTATGTACTCAAGTCATACCCTCCAACCATTTATAAAAAACATTTATTGTATCCTGAAAACTACCCGCATTATTGAGGACTGCATCCGCTTCGTATCTAAATAGCGGAATTTCGCTCTCTACCGAGTGTTCTCTAGCATCTGCAAAGCTAGACATTTCGCCATCTTTCCATCTTGATTTATAGTTTTCGAATGCCTTATCGCGAGGGCAGTCTATAAAAACAACAACCAAATCAGACACTATTCCTCTAAGTTCGCTCAGGGTTTTAAGTTGGCGCAACCCGTCCACAATACAAATTTTTGTCTGCATGGGTATTTTTTCTGCAATTGATTTTGCAAGTAGGTATGGGCCTTTTTCCTGTGATATAAATTTGAGTGATTTTTCCTGGAATTCCTCTCTTGCTTTCTCTGTTCTTTTTTTAATTCCAATTAGCTCCGCTATACATTCGCTTGCTGAAACAATATCTGCATTAAATCGATTTGCAACCGCCTTTGATACTGAGGTTTTTCCAGATGCGATCTCGCCGACAATTACTAGTGTTCTTTTGTTTTTCGGAGGGCTTGCGGGGACAATTATTGAAATGCAGTCTGGACGGTGTAAGGCGGCGAGTCTTCTAACAACTAACTGTGACCAAAACTCCATCTGATGATAGTTCGCCCAGAGGTCCTTATAGTTGCAGATTTGAATGTTGTTAATGGACAGCTCATTAGAAATGGGGATTGTGGCTTCGTTTGCGCGTGCGATTAATAGAATACCTATATGTTTTTGCCCTTCATAAGAAGAGTTATCCACTATTAGACCGTCTATGTCCAAGCATTCAAGCTCAATACCAGAAATTTCCTCTGTTATTTCTCTAATTGCCGCTCTCTTTGCCCCTGAATCTTCACTGTCGAACAAATCATAGGCATCAATATCTAAGATATGGCCTCCAAATCCTATACTCCGCTTTCCAAGTAGAAGCGTTCTATGTGCCGACGAATATTTCCCTCGAATATAGGTTAGGTACTCACCCGTACCGATTTCAATAACGACATATGCGATAAGTTGTTTATAGTTTGTGTTTTGTTCAGCCTCAATGCGTGGAATATAATGTAGATTTTCTCTGTTTTCTATAAAGTTACGAACTTTATTGAGGTACGGAAATACACCAAACATTTCCTTGGTCAGTTTGTCTATTTCCTTCCGCTCTACGCAAACTGTTGTTTCTTTCGGTATTTTTTTTGTGAATGGCCTTGCGTGGTACTCTACATTTTCCCCCCACTCTCTTAAAGCGAAGCGATTAGGACCAACTCTCAAAAATATTGATGATGTTCCCGATCTACGGATTTCATCTGACAATCGAGCGCGCATGGTATGACCAGGCGTTTTCCCCTGGGTTACTAAAAAACCTTTTTTTATTGCAATGTCAACTATTTCGGCAGCCGTTTTTGGCGTTCCGTTCAGTTCTAAAACACGATATGCTGCACGCAAAAAACGACCTGCCAATTATATATTCCTTGTTTTGACTACTATATTTTTAGGTGATGGGCCATATGGGTTTCTAGTGTGTATGAATGTTCGCCATTTTAACCTACGAACGAGATTCTACGGTTGTTAATATTTGGAGGGGCGCAAGTGCTTTCCCAAATGTTTTGCAGTTAACCACCGCTATAGATTATTAACTCCTCAAAGTTAGCGCGCCTCGATACCTTACTGCTTATCGCACTCCTCCGTGAGGTTTTAAGTAGATCAAATTTATCTCTATATAAACTTGTCAAGCAGCGATGATAGGCGTTGGTAGCCAAAATGTGTGCCCCTCTCTGCCTTGCCCTTACAAGCGCATAATACAACCGTTCTTGATCGCCCCATGAAAAAAGCTTTTCGTTATATTTTATGAAGCCGTTATTGTTGTGTTTGACGGTGTAGGGAGGGTCGATGAACAAAAAATCGTCCCTCTCTGATAAATCAATTAACTCTTCGAAATCGGATCTATATATAATGGCGTTTTTCAACAGATCTGAAATACATGAAAAACAGTCATCATCGTATATAACATCGTGCTTGGTGCCGATGGGAACATTAAAATTTCCACTTAAATTTACTCGATATAGTCCATTCCAACATGTTCGATTCAGATAAATAAACTGAGCTGCTTGGCTGTATATGCTTCTCATCGTTTTTGAACGAATGGAATAATAGTAATTTACTGAATGATTGTTATGATGCTCTCGTAGGTAACGATAGACCAAACTCCAATTATCTTTGATCGCAAGGTAGGTATCGATAAGCTTAGTGTTGATGTCTCCTATTAGGGCATGTTTAGGCTGTATGTGAAAATACATTGCCCCACTTCCTAAGAACGGTTCTATATAACGATTATAGGTTAGTGGTATTAGGTCGGCATGCTTCGCAACAAACCAGCGTTTACCTCCGGCCCACTTTAAGAATGGTTTGATAATTTCCCCCTATTTGCTACTGATAAAGTATGTTGTACCCTATTAGCTCTCTAATCACTTTCGTTTACTACTATAACTATTTTGAATTGCGAATTTAATGTTTTCCAGTTAAATTAGCAGTGGTTACTGCAAAAATACTGGGTTTAGTAAATTAATATATGAAGGTCAGGGAAAACGCGCAGGGTCAGACCTTACATTTGCCATACCATAGTCACGTACTATGTCCGCTCTGGGTCAAAAACGGACTTATTACAGTCACCCCAAAACACCTCACTCACCAAACCCAACGGAGTGAAAAACATTTACACACATTGCGTTCGGTAAGTGCAATTTGAGGGACGCAGCACTGGCCTCGTACAGTTATTTGTTACGTTAACGTTTGTCATTTATTGTAAGCCGAGTGAAATATTTGTTGGCTGGATTAAACAGAACCCCCCAAGAATTATTTCCACCACCACAGATTGCTACGGCTTCGTTTTTGGTTCCGCTGCCTTGCCACACCCTCTTTTGGACGGCATTTATGTATATATATTTCAACTCGCCAATCGTAACTCCTGCGAGTTGAAAATCGTATTTATTTAGTTCTTGTAGGGTTTGCTTACCGCGTGTATAAGTCGGATCTAAATTTTTTACTTTGGTAATATTTTCTTCCACTAAATCACTTAAATATCCGCTCACCTTCCAATAATTTGAAATGTCTTGTTTGGGCGTGAATCTGGTACATTGTTTTAGCACTTTCCTTGATTCATCTACAGAAAGACGAATGTAGTCCGACCCGAAACATGTAGCAGGGAATATTAGAATTAGAATTTTAACTAGTGCTTTCATATTCACGGAAAACAATCAAAGCAGGCGTGGGCTTTAGGCGCTCGGGTGTTGGTTAATACACACACAACATAAGGCTAATGTAGCACCAATTAATATGGCGCTCCAGTTTGTATTTAAGATTGGCGGCATTGGGCGCCCTGGGGTTCGCGTTGGTTAGTGCGCCACGCAGTCGAACGCTTTGCTAGCGGCTAACAATGGCGGTTTGGGGGAGGCTTGGATGGAATCCTGCTTTCGCACACTACTGTCCGGGATAATTTCAAAGGTTTACGGCTGTAACCCGGATAAAACGATGGCATGTCGGGCGGATAAGCCAAAGGCGCCTCCCGCGCGGTGCGGTGTTTAAAGCTTGTATAAGGATTAATTAATAACGAATTCTTATTTGGATTCCGTCTCTAGTTCCCACGTTCCCGCGTGGGAATGCATCCCAACAACCAAGCGGCACAAGCTTCCAACAACCCATACGCACTCGCATAATCTCTAGCACTAGAATATGGCCTAATGAGTGTTCAACGTTCAACCGCGTAGCCTCGTTATGCGTTCCCACACGGGAATGAGAAAATTACCGGCGCATAGATTTGAATGGGCTTGCTATGGATCGGTTGTTTTGTAACTGGATTTTACTTTATGTGCATTTTTATTGGGTTGGGTATGCATTCCCACGCGGGAGCGTGGGAACGAGGAAAATTGCGAATTTCAACAAGGCCATGCCAACATGATGCGTTGTTTTCCCCATCCGCGCGCGGCAGGAACACGCTGTTCTGATCCAGTGCGAGACTTTTTAAACAATACGTTAAACAATACGGATAAAAAGTCAGGAAAGTAACAAAAGCATACTTTTATCCAAATAAGGACCTGATGGATGTCACTCAATAGCAAACCCGAAGACAGACCAGGCTCCATTCCTCAGTGGTGCTTTTTTTACAAAACGTTGACCACCCTATTCCTTTGCTGTCTGATTTTCGCATGCACATCAACCCCCTGCGAACAATCAGAAACACGCTCCAGCGGCAACGCATTGGCAACAGAAGCAGCAAAATCAGTCTCCATCACAGACTTGCCGAATTTTTCATCCTTCCAACAAAACCTAGCAGCCATCGTTGCAGAACGCAATCCGAATGCCAGCGGAAAACAACATTTCTATGTGTCCAAATACAGCAAGGAAACCCCTATGCCTACATGTACTGGATGGAGATGAGTTACCTCTGGATATTGTCAACACAGGAATTTACCAACACAGATTGGCTTGGGGTTCGCTACCCCAGCAGCGGACAGCTACTTAACCTGAAAAAAGATGTTGTGGCCACAAAGGAGGACGTCGCAGGCAGCTCCTATCTAGTCACTAATGAATGGGCCGAAAAAAAACTATTCGATACGGTAGTACTGGGAGATTTAATAATAATAGATACAAAATGATAACGGAGAAGCGTTAAATGGCCATGTTTACTACGGTTAGCAATCACAACGTAAAACTGGAACAAATTGATCTGCCGAACTCTGAGTCAACCAGGGTTCTCTCGTTCCCTCGTTCCCGCGTGGGAATGCATCCCAACAACCAAGCGGCACAAGCTTTCAACAACCCATACGCACTCGCATAATCTCTAGCACTAGAACATGGCCCAATGAGTGTTCAACGTTCAACCGCGTAGCCTCGTTATGCGTTCCCACACGGGAATGAAAAAATTACCGGCGCATAGATTTGAATGGGCTTGCTATGGATCGGTTGTTTTGTAACGGGATTTTACTTTATGTGCATTTTTATTGGGTTGGGTATGCATTCCCACGCGGGAGCGTGGGAACGAGGAAAAGGAGAATCTCCAAGCTGCAACGGCGGAGCTAAAAGCATGAAAGGAGAATCTCCAAGCTGCAACGGCGGAGCTAAAAGTATGAAAGGAGAATCTCCAAGCTGCAACGGCGGAGCTAAAAGTATGAAAGGAGGATCTCCAAGCTGCAACGGCGGAGCTAAAAGTATGAAAGGAGGATCTCCAAGCTGCAACGGCGGAGCTAAAAGTATGAAAGGAGGATCTCCACGCTGCAACGGCGGGGCTAAAAGCATGAAAGGAGGATCTCCAAGCTGCAACGGCGGAGCTAAAAGCTTGAAAGGGGTAGCTCCAAGCTGCGACGACGGAGCTAAAAGCTTGAAAGGGGTAACTCCAAGCTGCAAGGACGGAGCTAAAAGCTTGAAAGGAGTAGCTCCAAGCTGCAACGATGGAGCTAAAAGCATGAAAGTTCCAGTTCGGAGGTACCCCGCTGCTGAAAAAAGCATCAATGGGGTACCTTTTAGGTGGGGGAAGGCTACCCCACAGCTAAGCTGTAAGTGTCACCGGTTCTCAATTCGATTGTAATCCAGTAAGCCGTAGTCATCGGGCTCGGACTGGCGATAACCTTCATGAACCCTGTCGCTGTAGGTCCAAAACAAGGGATCTGTGCGGCGTACTCCAAATTGATCAAGCAAGGCTTTATAGTCTTGTGCATTTGCCGTATGCGCCACAGCGTTGACAAATTCCTCAGCGTCTTGCTGTTTTAGCTTAAAGAACACATTGGGGTAACTGCCAACAAAGCCACGCAGTATCACCAGATTATCTTCTTCCGGAACGCGGTTATCCTGCTCGCCAAACATCGAGGTCATATTCAGGTGCGCTTTGTTTTTCAGCAGGGTAAAGAATTGATCACCCTGATCCGTTTCAATCAGAATATTCGCACTCTCTGGCATTTGCAGAATATCCAGCCCCGGCAAGTCATTCAATTTCAATAGCGATTGTTTGAGCTTAGTGTCCTGCAACTCTGAGAGATCTCTCTTGTGTGACAACACCGGCGCTAACTTCTTGTGTATCAGTGCTCGCAATTCCCGCTCGGGATCATCGCTTGTAAAAGCAATATCTGGATTGCGATGGGCGGCCTCAAATTCCGGTGACTGCAAGTACTGCATTAATTCCTCATCAGCACCTCGATACCATTTTGCTCTTAATGCTTTCCGCGTCTCCTGGGGAAGCAGCAATAAATAATTGGCCTCGCTCTCCATGCGCAGAAAATCCATATAAAGCCGTGATAACAACTGATGGCCAAGGTTGCCATACACATCGTAACCAGCAACCAGTAGATAGTGAATACGTTCAATATCCGAATAACCCATAATCCAGGTTGTATCGGGTTCGCCACCAATCAAGCCCTTTTCCACCGTAGCGCTATCAAAATGGCGAAATACAGTGAGCGCAGCGTTATCATTTGTACCATCACCATCCCAAATGAGATCAGTGTTCAGCTTCACCCGCTGAGAGACCTGAGTGACCAGATACTCGTCGCGCTTGCTTAAAAACTCACGCTGCTTCTTCGAATACTTACGCCAGGCACTCAAAGGCCTGAATATCGATCCCTTCTCGGTGGGGATTTCCAGGGTGGCATAGTTTTCACGAATAAAGTCGGTAAAAATCGTGTTTTGTGTTTCATCGGGTTTTACAAAAAGCACCCAGAAGTGATCATTAATCACGTTAAGCGCCACCTGCCCCCGGCACACCGGCCCCTTGATAAAACCCATCACCGTGTACTGGGCTTCATCCAACATAAACTGGTAACGGGAAGTCACCGGTATCTGAAAAAACTGCACGAATGGATTGGCGACAAATTCGGGATCATAGCCTGGCAGTTTATCGACCACGTAATCTGCATCGAAAAACAACTGTTGCCAACGTTGCCTTCGTGCCGCACTGAGCGCATAAGGCATATGGGTTTTGGCGACGATTGCCGCATTATATTCACGCAGCCGATAGTACACCCGCTCCACGCCAGGGTCGTCATAGGGCCGTCGGCTCGGTATAACATCAATGGGCTGGCCCGGAGGCGTACTGGAGCGTACCAGTTTAAAAACCCGCCTGTGGTCCAGTGCATCAAAATAGAGATTCGCTAAAAATAAATGCTCATAAAGGTAACGGCTCACGAGCCTGCCCTTGAGCGAATCCTGGTTTAAAAACTGCTCCCACTGTGCAACGGCCTCGTGATATTCCACAGGCAGCGCCTGTCGAGCCGTATGGGTCGCCCCCTGCTCGAGCCAGGCTTCCAGCGTGTTTTGCTCCTGTGGGTTTAAGCCGGGCAGCGCATAAGGCATGCCCCACAGTGGATGTTTTTCTGCAAATCGATCAACCTCATCTTCTTTTGGGCAAGTTAATTCACGGTCAATGCCGAATTCAAACGCCTCCCCGAGGACAGCCTGCTGTGGTAAGGGATTACGAGTCTTTAGCTGCAGAAGTTGATACATGACGCCCGCTCGGCGATTGGCCTCCGGGGTTTGATTATGCTCGTTGAGTACCGGGTGAAAACTTTTATCGCGCCAACCCGCAGTGGACTGCGCATCAATAAACAAGCGCGTGGGATCGGCCTCGAAAATTCGATTGGCATAAACAAGTTCGGAAGTGGCACCCCGATCGATTCCCTCAATAGACCCCAGCTTTAGCTGGCAGGGTGCATCGTAACAGCCATGGCAAACCACACAGCGGTTTTCCAGTATTGGGGAGACATCACGCCAGTAGTCCACATGCCCCACTGGCAAAGTCGAGACTTCACGATTGCGCGGTTCGGATGGACCGTATAAATCGTAAAGTTTCATTCCCCCGAAGGTTGCACAACCACTCACAAACAGGATGAATAAACCTGTCAATAAAGCTTTAAATCCGCGTTTAAATCGAAACAAGTTTTTACACTCCTAAAAGTTTTTGGGTTCACCATTCCCAAGGCATAGAACGGTGAATGACATCTTTCTCAATCCATCACACTGACATTAGCGATGTCGTGCTATATCGACTCCGGGTCATACTGTTGAGCAATCGCCACATTGGCAAACAATTTTGAGTTTCTCCTGCTGCGTAGATGATATCGAATAGATAAATCGCGCTACTGTGCTTAGAAGTTTTCCGGGCGGTACAACGAAATATATTTCACCGCCGTCAATACTTCCATGACCTATAGTACCGACCGATTCAATTCAGTGTGTTTTTATAAATTTTGCCGTCCTTCATAATCACGACAAAATTCTTCTCGGGGTCGGCGATGAGATTAATATTCTCGAGGGGATTGCCATCCACCAGGAGCAAGTCCGCCAAAGCGCCTTTTTCGATGACGCCGTTCTTTCCCGGATAGGGGTCTCTAGGCCCAGACATCTTGAAGAGCTGGAAATTGGTACTGGTGGCCATTTTCAGTACTTCCCATGGTTCATACCATCGGGTAAGTTTTGTCAGTGCTTTGCCTTGTTTGGCCGCTATCTCCGCACCGTTTTGCAAGTCCGAGCCAAAGGCAACCTTCAATTTGTACTTTTTGGCTAAGGCGTAGGCTTTCTCCGTGCCTCTGGTCATTTCCAGGAATTTTTGTTGTTCGAAAGAGCCTTCAGGAAATGGCGGAGCGTCTTCATCATTCAGCAAGGGTTGTAAACTAAGCCATGCATCTTTTTTCTTAATCAGTTTTGCCGTGTCTTCCGTTATCATCTGGCCGTGATCAATGGATTGAACTCCCGCCTCCAGAGCTCCACGGACCGCAACATCGGAATAGGCGTGCACGAGGACATAGGTGTTCCATGTCGCTGCCGCATCCACCGCCGCCTTCATTTCCTCGTAGGTATATTGCATGACATCCAGTGGGTCACTGAATGAAGCCACGCCGCCACCCGCCATGACCTTGATCTGACTGGCGCCGCTCATTAGATTTTCACGCACCCGTCGCAGCACCTGGGGTACACCATCTGCGATCTTTGTCCACCCCATGATTTCCCCATCGAGAAGTTCTCTGCCGTCTTTCCTTGTTATTGCCGTTGGAAAGCGGAAATCTCCATGGCCGGAGGTCTGCGTTATGTAAGCACCTGAAGGATAGATTCTTGGCCCCAGATATCGTCCCTCGTCGATCATTTTCTTGATGCCAAAAACCGGGCCTCCAGCATCGCGAACCGTTGTAAAACCCCGCATCAGCGTCGCTTCGGCGGCTTCTGCCCCCGCCAGTGTTAGATAGCCAATGTCATTCACAAGAATTTCCCTACTTGATATATGGGCATGCATGATATGAAAGTGAGCATCGGTAAGTCCGGGCATCAAGGTACGGCCACCGCCGTCAATGGCTTTGCCGCCGGCAACCGCCAGCGGTTCCGTTGATACTTCCGTGATTAAATTTCCAGTGATAACCACATTGGCATTTTTGATCAGATCTTTATGGACGCCATCAAAAACATTGACATTGGTGATTAAGGTAACATCGGGTTGTTCCTGCGCGAACGCAGATACTGCAAAAGCAAATACAAAACACAAAGTAACGCTTAAATCACGTAGTGCGCTTAGCATTTTCATGTTGTTTCCTTTCATAAATATAAAGTGAAGTTGATGGAACATTGTTTTTTGCGAACTAAAACGCTAAATAAAAAACTCCCCGTTTGCCGGAACGGGAAGTTTTGGTTTACAAACTATTTTTATAAATTTTTCCATCCTTCATGATCAGGTCAAAATTTTCGTCGGGATTCGCAACAAGACTAAGGTTTTCAAGAGGGTTGCCATCGACAAGAATCAAGTCAGCATAGGCTCCAGGCTTAAGCACGCCCAAGGGGCCTTCCTTATAGGGATGGCGGGGCCCTGCCATTTCCATCAATTCGGCATTATCAGAAGTCGCCATTTTCAGTGCTTCATAAGGCGTGAACCAGCGTTCAAGTTTGCTAAGCATCTTACCTTGCTTGTCCGCCGCTTTCGGGTCCATCAGTGCATCCGTCCCAAAGGCGATCTTCACACCGATTTTCTTCGCCAATTTGTACACTTTATCCGTGCCTTCGGTGGCCATGATGAACTTTTTATTCGATTCCTCGCTGGGGAAAACCATGCGATCCTCATCATTGAGGATGGGCTGGATGCTAAGCCAGACACCCTGTTTCTTCATCAGCTTGAGCGTCTCAGGCCCGATCAACATCCCGTGATCGATGGTCTTGATCCCGGCCTTCACCGCCATCTGGACCGCATCATCGGTAAAGACATGGGCCGCGACATAGCTGTTGTAGCTATTGGCAACATCAACAATCGCCTTCATCTCGTCGAAAGAATATTGCCGAACGTCGAGCGGATCGAAGATCGAGGCCACCCCGCCACCGGCGGCAATCTTCAGTTGACTGGCCCCCATCCGGAAGATTTCGCGCGCGCGCTTCTGCACTTCGGGGACGCCATCGGCGATGACGAAAAAGCTGATCTTGCCCCAATAATCCAGATTGCTTTCAGCGGGGATCTGATTTGGCAGACGATAGTCATAATGCCCACCTGTCTGGCTCAGCGGTGGCCCGGATACCAGCATGCGCGGGCCTACAACAACACCTTGATCGATCAGTTTTTTGAGGCTGAAGGTGTTACCGCCGAGATCCCGCACTGTCGTAAAGCCCCGCATCAGAGTACGTTCGGAGGCAATGGCAGACCGAATGGCAATTTCGTATGAATCACCGGTGAGGATTACCGACTGAGGGATCTCCGCCATCGTCATATGCCAGTGCACATCGGTCAATCCGGGGATCATGGTGCGACCGCCACCATCAATCACCTTGCCGCCGGCAACGGCTAAAGGTTCCGTTGATACCTGCGAGATTAAATTGTCGGTTATGACCACGTTGGCATTTTTGATCAGATCTTTATGGACACCATCAAAAACATTGACGTTAGTGATTAAGGTAACATCGGGTTGTTCCTGCGCGAACGCAGATACTGCAAAAGCAAATACAAAACACAAAGTAACGCTTAAACAACGTAGTGCGCTTAGCATTTTCATGTTGTTTCCTTTCATAAATATAAAGTGAAGTTGGTGGGCCATTGTTTGTTGCTTAATAAAACTCTAAATAAAAATAAGATTCGCTAAATTCTGCGCGAAAAATTCAAGGGTCAAAATGCGAGTACTTGCCATGTCAAGTCGGCTAAATAAAATGGAACCGCGAATCGCCACGAAGAAAAACTCCCCGTCCACTGGAACGTGGAGTTTTTTTACAAACTGTTTTTATAAATTTTCCCGTCCTTCATGATCATCACGAAGTTGTTGTCCGGATCGGCCACTAAATCGAGATTCTCAAGTGGATTGCCATCTACAAGAAGGAGATCGGCCAGGGCGCCTTCCTTCACAACGCCAAGTTCACCCGGATAAGGATTGCGCGGCCCGCTCAACTTGAGCAGTTGAGCGTTGTCATAGGTCGCCATTTTCAGTGCTTCGAATGGGGTATACCAACGCTTGAGCTTGGCCAGCAGCTTGCCGTGTTTTAAGCAAAGCTCGGGATCGAAGATCACGTCTGTACCCCAGGCGGTCTTCACGCCATATTTCTTGGCCAGTGCGTAAGCGGTGTCTGTGCCTTTTGTGACTTCCTCAAATTTCTTTTGATTGACCGAACCCTCGGGAAAAGGAATGGCGTCTTCATCGTTGAGGATGGGTTGAATACTGAGCCATACATCGTTCTTGGCCATGAGTTTTGCCGTATCTGCGGTTAATAACATTCCGTGCTCGATAGACTTCACACCCGCCTTAATCGCCATTTGCACAGCATCGTCACTAAACGCGTGAACGGCTACGTAGGTGTTCCATTCGTCAGCGGCTTCGACGGCGGCTTTGAGTTCCTCCAAAGAGTATTGCCGGACGTCGAGCGGATCGAGGTCAGAAGAAACACCGCCACCTGCCGTGAGTTTGATCTGGGTTGCCCCGCGACGTAACTGCTGACGTACTGCACGAAAGACTTCAGGGACACCATCGGCGATAATCGCATGGCCAGATGTCTCCAGGTAGGGGGCGTGGTTTGGCTCTAGTCCTGGCCGAAAATCCGCATGTCCGGAGGTTTGACTGACCAGCGCCCCGGAAGGATAGATGCGGGCTCCGGGAACAATCCCTTGGTCAATCGCTTCTTTCAATCCAAAGGTATTACCACCAATATCACGCAAGGTGGTAAAACCGCGCAGCAGGTCTTCTTCAGCAGTCTGCGCGGCCATAATGCCCAGGTAGAAGGCATCCTTCGTCATAACTTCCGACACCGACAGCTTGGCCCACATCATGTGCCAGTGCATGTCGATAAGCCCGGGCATAAGCGTCTTCCCGGCGGCATCGATCACTGTTGCGCCCTGCGGTGCCGTGATACTGGGCTTAATGCTGGCAATCTTATTGCCTTCGATCAGCACACTCATTGGCTCAGATAATTTAGGTGACGTACCATTGAAGATGCGAGTGTTGTTGATTAGGGTTGGACTCAACTCTGGCGACGTTGCGGCCAGTGCTGTAACGCTAACACCGAGAAGGGTTACAATAAATGTCGTAGTGACGACCCTCGGTATAAATTTAAGCAGGCTGAAGTTGACCATTTCTTTTTTCCAAAAATTACTGAATGAATAAAGTGGAGCCGCTGTTTTTCGGATACTTGCGCTTAAAAAAACGCCTCCGTTACTCACGGAAATTTTTCAATAAAAACAGCCAGACATTCTCCAATACTATCCGGCTGCAGCTCAGCCAAAGTCACCGCCCCACTCATGCGTGAATTCTCATATTTGTTTTTGAAGACTATTTAGCTTTCCAGTTTGGTGCCCGTTTTTCAGCGAAAGCCAGGGCGCCTTCTTTGGAATCTTCGGTGCGCATAAGCCAATCGAAGTACTCTTTCTCAAGTCTCACAGCCTGAGTCAGCGGCATATCCAGCCCCTGCATAACGACTTGCTTCATCTTCTGCACGGCCAGCGGAGCGCTCTTGATAATTTCTGCGGCAATCTGTTCGCAGGTCGACATTAATTGATCTGCCGGCACCACGTGATTGACCAAACCCAGACGATAGGCCTCTGCTGCATTGATGCGACCACCGGTGTACAGCAGCTCAAGCGCAGCACCTAACGGAATCACGCGTGGCAGTCGTTGGGTGCCGTAGCCGCCTGGAATCCAGCCGAGCCGAACTTCTCCGGAGCCAAAATGTGCATCTTCCGTACACACCCGAATATCGGCCGCCAACACCTGCTCCAGACCGCCACCATTGCAGTGACCTTGGATAGCGGCAATAACCGGTTTGGTGAGAGTCAGCAAGCGCGGGTAAAGGCGATCAACAAACCCCTCTGCATCTGGCGACTTGACCCATTTGATATCGGTGCCAACACAAAACGAACGACCTTCGCCGCTGACAATTCCGACACGTAATTCAGGGTCGTTTTCCAATTCCTCCCAGGCATCGGCAATTGCGTTATAGGTATCGCCATCGCAAGCGTTAAGCACATCAGGTCGGTTAATTTTTACGTAAACGATGCCATTTGATTTTTCAACAATTACTTTTTGCATAACTTCTGCTCCTCGTTTTAGTCATGGAGTGATTAGTATTTCGTGTACTCGGGTTTACGCTTTTCGGCAAATGCTGCCATGCCTTCTTTCTGGTCGGGGGTACTGAACAAACCGTGAAACAGGCGACGCTCGAGTTTTAAACCGGGAATAAGCGGGGTTTCCGCTTGCTGATTTACTGATTCCTTTCCAGCTAATACGGCAAGTCTTGGATTGCATGCTATGGCCGTAGCAACTTTAATGGCCTCCTCAAGATGTTTTCCGTCTTCAGTGACCGCAGTGATCATTCCCATGCGTTCGGCTTCTGCGGCTTTGATGGTGTCTCCCGTTAACACGTAATACATGGCCTTGGCCTTGCCCACCGCCCGCGTTAATCGCGCTGGGCCGCCGGCACCGGGAATGACACCCAAGGTGACCTCTGGCAAACCAAAAACCGCCGTGGTATCCGCAATGATCAGGTCACACATCAGTGATATTTCTGTACCACCTCCGAAGGCGTAACCACGCACGGCGGCAATCACTGGTTTACGCAACTCGGCCACTTGGTCCATGTAGGCACCGAGATCTGTGCGATAGGCCTTCTCAAAATCCTGCGATGCAATCCATTTAAGGTCGGCACCCGCACAGAAGGCCTTGTCGCCACCCGCCAAAATCATGCAGCCGATGCTGCTATTGCCATCAAATTCTTTTAGAGCGTCGGTGACATCCATAGCAACCTGCTCGTTCAGTGCATTCATTGCGTCGGGGCGATTAAACGTGACTATGCCAACATTGCCTTTTTGTTCCGTTGTAACAAATTGGTACTCATTCATTTTTTTCTCCTTCGCTAGATGTTGAAAAACTGTCTGGCGTTAACTTCACAAACTCTCCACCTTGGGGGGAATTAAACCCAAGCCATCAAACCCCGAAATCATTAATTGCACTGCCAGCGCACAGAGCAGCAAGCCGACAATGCGCATAACCACCTTGAGAATTGCCGGAGAAATCTTGGCAAAAATACGTTCAGCGCCCAGCAGAATGCCGAGGTTGATCGCCATGATGAGAAGTATGAGTCCGACGAGGGTTCCAACGTCGATGATTGCCTCCCTGGTAAACCCCTGATGAAGAGTCGCCTCAATGGCCACAATGGCAACAAGGCCCTGTGGCGAGGCCATCAGCGGCACTGCCAGTGGATAAGCTGCTATATCCAGTGATGGGACGGGCGGTGGTGCATCTGCAGGTGCGTTCTTCTCTTCTGCAATAACCATGTTAAGTGCAAACACAAACAGGATGGCGCCGCCGGCGATCAACAGGGCTTCAACCGTGATTTTCAATCCCCCGAGAATAGCGGCCCCGGCCAACGCAAACAGGATGCAAACTATTGTCGAAATCATGACAGTCCGGAAGGCGATAGCGCGCTTCAAACTGGCGTCAGCGTTTCTGGTCATCGCCAAACTGAGAATGGCGGACTTCATTCCATTGATGGTCGCAAACAGAAGAACAAAACTTTCTACCCAACCCATTGAAGTACTCCTAAGATTTTTTATTAACAGCTATCGGTCTATGTGTTGCCTGGTTTATCCGCTTCCATGGTCGGCAACTGGTCACGCAATTTATTTTTGGCAATGCGATCCAGCGTCGAGCGCGGGAAGTCTTCGACAAGATGCACGGATCTTGGCACTTTAAAATCAGCCAGTTTCTCGCGGCAGTGTTGAATAACACGTTCACTAATTTGCTCTTGAGTCATTTCCTTGTTGTTATCTTTTAATCGAATAAAGGCCGCAGGGACTTCACCAAGCATGCTGTGCTTTTGGGCCACTACCGCACACTCCAGAGCCAATCCGGTTTCGTTAATAGCGGTTTCAATCTCCAGAGCCGCAACATTTTCACCACCAACGCGGAGCATGTCTTTATCGCGGTTAACGAAGAACATCCAGCCGTCTTGGTCGATGCGCACGATATCGCCGGTATCAAGAGCGCCGTTGGCAGCAAAGGCTTCTGCCGTTTTCTCTGGGTTGTGGTAGTACTCTTTAAACAGAGAAATGCCTCTCTCGCCATGAATATATAAAAGACCCTGTTCGCCCGGCCCGGCCAAGCTGCCATCGTCTTTGCGCACCTCAATTTCATACAGGGGTGATGGTCGGCCCATGGTGCCTGCGGGGCCCGGTTGATCAGGGTCGGTAACAATGCAGGCGGTGGTGGTTTCGGTCATCCCCCAAAGCGCCAGTGTCTGCACGCCAAATTCCTGCTCGGCATCGGGTAAACGTTCCAGACCGATCATAAAGCGCACCTTATGCTCGGGTACGGGCCGACCTTTAAGTGCTTTAAAGGAAAAGGGAATCATCGAGACCCAGGTTACGTCATGGGAGGCACAGGCATCCCAGAACCGCGATGCGGAAAATTTTGGATGTACCACAATCGTACCGCCGGACCAGAAAGCCGAAAGCAGGGTCATTTGTGCGTTGGCGTGGAACAGCGGCATATACAACAGCGTTATGTCGTCACGTCGCAACCGCAAATTCATGGCCATGGACCTGCCGCCCCACAGAGCGTTGGCGTGACTCCAGACGGTAGGTTTTGGTCGTGAGGTGGTGCCGGAAGTAAATTGCACCGCAAAATTTCGCAGGCAATCAACCGGCTGCTTGGGAATTTCGGCGTCGGAAAATACCGCGTCGACAGGTTCGGCATTCAACGCCTGAGCTTGCTCGTCGCTGAGCTGCCCTGAAACAATCAATGGAGTGCTGTCGCCGCAGGCTTCACGTACCAGCGCCGCATAGGTGGGGTCGGTGATAGCGCATTTGGGCTGCATCACCTCGGCAAAATATTTAACATTATCCGCCACCGATCGGGTGTTGGTGGTTACGGGTACGGCACCCAAGTAGGCGCAGGCAAACCAGGCACCGAGAAAATCAGGCGAGTTGTCCAGATGCATCAGCACAAAATCGTCCGGACCCACCCCGCGCGCTTTAAGGCCTGCGGCAAAGCGTTTGGCCTCGCGCGCCATTTCGGCATAGCTCCAGCGACGCTCGGGTTCATCAAAGGGCGCCCAGATTACAAAGGTTTTATCCGGCTGGCGCTCAACCCAGAGATCAAGCAGTGAGGGAACATCCATGCCGTAAAATGTCCCAAGTTTTGAATGTCGGTTTTCGTTTATTTCCATTTACTTCTTTTCCTCTTGGCGGAGCAATGGGTTTCTTTTTATGAAATCCCGCAATCAGGCAGAGGGGCTTCTTTTTGTCGCGTAGAGAATGTGCTCGACAAAAGCAACGGTCTCGCCCCGTTGATTGGTCGTTGTCTCTGTTTGTGTTAGCAGACCATGGGTTTTGCTTTTGGGGTGGTCCTGCTTGTCGGTGATTTTGACTTCGACCTTGATGGTATCGCCCGGGAAGACCGGCGCCGGATAGCGAATTTTGTTGTAGCCATAGGCCATGATGTTGGGGTTTTCCGATGAGGACTGAAAGATCAAACCCGTACTGATGCAGAAGGTCATGTTGCCGTGGGCAAGCCGGGTCTTGAAAGGTTGCTCTTTGGCAAATTCTTCATTGGTATGGTGGGGCTGCCAATCACCGGAATGCATGGCATGCATTACTATGTCTGTTTCTGTTATGGTTCGGGCACTGGTGACGAATGACTCGCCGATCTCAAAGTCTTCAAAAAATTTGGCTTCTTCGCTCATGTTGATTGCTCCTTTATGAAATAAGATACTTTCTATACGCTCGGTGAACTTTCGATTAAGAAAGGGGTGACATAAAGCCGTTGCGAATTCGTGTTTCAGTTACCATTTGAAAACCGCCACCCCATAACCATTAACGAGGCAAGCCTACGGCCTTCGCTTCGACCATCGCCTTGATGTCGTCTTCGCTGTATCCCAAAGCGGTCAATTCAGCCATGGTATGCTCACCAACACCCGGCGGGTTTTGCGGTTTGACCTTACCGATACCGTCCCCTTGGACCTGAATCGGGCTGTCAATGGTACGCATACCGTTTGCGCCCTCAACTTCCGGGAAACAACCGTTGGCAATCATGTGTTCGTCGCGAGTGCACTCCTCAGTCGTCTGCACCACGCTGAAGTTGACGCCAAACTCTTTGAGACGGTTGGAGACGACCGATAGATCATGTTGACCAACAATATTCTGCATCTCATCAAATAGCGCCTGATGATTTTTGGCACGCAATTCGGGTGTCGCAAAGCGTTCGTCGCCCTTGAGGTGGTCAGCGCCAAAGGCATCACGCAGGTTCTCGATATTGTTGGGGTTGAGCTCAACGATGATGACGTAACGTCCGTCATTGGTCTTGAACACACCACCTGCGACGGGATTTGGCCATTCCGTGCGATAGAACTTCTTCATCACCGGCGCACCGGCTAATGCCGCCTGCATCATGCTTGAGTTCGACCAAAGTCCGTTGCCCATCAATGACGTCGAGACCATCGAGCTTTTACCGGTGCGCTCCCGGTGGAAAAGGCCGGTCATGACAGCGCTGAATAACGCAGTCGCCGTATTCAGATCGCCGACACCGACGGGGAGTGGTACGGGATCGCCATCCTTTGGTCGCAGCTCTTCCATCATGCCGGTGCGGGCATACCAGGCGGTCATATCAAAACCCGGGGCGTCCTTGTCGGGTCCTGCCAGTCCGAACCCGTTGATCCATGCGTAGACAATTTTGGGGTTAATCGCCTTGATGTCTTCATAGGTGTGCTTGAGCGCTTTTTGCACCTGGAGGGGTGAGTTGGTCAGAAAGACATCTGTGGTCGCAGCCAGCTTGTATAAAACTTCCTGTGCCTCCGGCTTCTTTAAATTAAGCGCGACCGATTTTTTGGTACGATTCTGAATATATGTGGTGTAGGGAATTTTACTGGGTGGCATACCAGCGACCATATTCCCGTACCGCCACATATCCCCGCTAGGCGGCTCAATCTTGATAACCTCTGCGCCGAGATCGGCAAGAATAACTGTTGCCGATGGAGCCGCTGCCATGGAAGCAACTTCGATGACTTTAATACCTTCAAGAATTTTGCTCATTTTCCTTCTCTCCTCTTTCGTTTTTTAACGATATATTCACTCTCTGTGAGCAATTCACGAACTTTGAATCGGCCCAAGACAGTTTCTGTAAAGCCGTTTTGCAACAAAGATATAGAGCTTGGTACTTTTATCTGCTTTCTCAAAAATAATGCTTATCAAAAACTTATCGCAGACTTAAATAAATCAATTTTGCGAGTGCTAAGTTTTTGTTTTTCGTAATTTAGTGACCGCTTTTTTTGTAGCCACAAATAAAATCTTCGTTAACAAATAGCCAGTTGGAGCAGGTTATAAAGATTGCAATTAACCTGTTGTGAAGCTCAATGGTTTAAAGTGATTCTAAATTGTTAAATATCTGATAAAAGAAGCCGATGGATTTGGCGTACTCATCCACTAGAATTCGTTCATTCACTCCGTGAAAGCCCTCAAACTCCTTCATGGACTCAAGTTGGATACCGGTGATGGTGTACACGTCTGGTGCAAAAGGGCGCGCCTGAAAATGTTTTGAATCTGAACCACCGATGACAAAGAACGGGGAGACAAGCAGATCATTGCCCCATATCTGGCGGATACTTTTTTCCAGCATTTTGTAGCCCGACCCTTGTGCATCCGCAACATTCGTTGCGGGTGTAGACGCTGAAATATCCTTGACTGTTATGCGATCGTCATTAATCGCCTTTTTAACGTGAGCAATTATCACTTCGGGTGTATCGCCGGGCATCGGTCGGAAATTAACGACGGCAGTCGCGGAAGGCGGCAACACATTATCCTTAATGCCGGCATTAAACATGGTGACGGCAATGGTGGTATGTAACATTGCGCGCGTCACCGGTTGCTTGGCCATGACCTCAATAAATTGCTTCTCTTCCGCCGTCAGTTCGCCGTCTTTACCAAAGGCGACTGCGGCAAACAAAGGCTGTAATTTCTTGTCCAGCTCAGGCCCTAAATAACGGTACTGCGCACGCAGCGCCGGATGAATGCGATACGGAAATTGGGCGGCTTCCAGCTTGGTAATCGCTTTGGCGAGTATGCCGATATTGGATTCGGCGGGCGGTTGTGAGGAGTGACCTCCAACAGCATGGATGGCAAGTTCCAGGCTGAGGAAACCTTTTTGTGCAATACCGATCAGGGCTGTATTGTCAGGAATTCCGGGAAAAATGCCGGGAGTCAGGGGCGCGGATTCGTCCATAACAAAAGCAAAGCGCTTAATACCGCGTTTTTCCAGAACCTCGGCAATATATTTAGCACCTTCAGGCCCGCCCACTTCTTCGTCCTGGCCAAATACAAAATACAAGGTGCGGGAAGGTTGCCAGCCTTCTTTAATTTTCATCTCAGCCGCTTCCAGAATCGCCTGCACCTGGCATTTATCGTCCAGAACGCCACGCCCCCAAATATAACCATCGGCGATTGCCCCGGAAAACGGATCTTGTTTCCACTGGTCTCTGGAATCTTCGGGAACGGGCACTGCGTCCATATGGGCGTAGAACAAAGCGGGTTGTAGTGAAGGGTCTTTACCTTTCCAGGTGTAAAGCAGGCTATACGGGCGAGGACTACCTAACACTTCCCTTTTTAAAGTTTTGTGCACATTGGGGTAGGACTTTTGTAAGAACTTGTGATAACCCGTGAACGCCTTGGTATCAAAGTCATCTCTGTCCTGGTTGGAGGTGGTGGGAAACTGTACACCCTTGGATAAGCGCTCCGCAGCAGCATCAATATCCACTTTGATGGTCACCGGTTCTACTCCGGTCATCTGCATAGAGGTGAATTCTTTTGTGCTTGCAGTCGCCGTCAGGCCCAGCGAAAGCACCACTGCGGCACTGAGGCATAAGGTACTTAACCTATTAATTATAGCCATTAAATAATCTCCATCTAATTTGCAATTTATTTACTGATCGTATTAAAAGTAATAGAAGGTACTCAATTGGATGCGCTGTGCATTACCTTCCCGGCCACTGACGTTTTCTCTCTCGCCGTGCATTACTTCAACGCCCAGAGAAAGCTGATCGTCGTATTTATAAATAAGGTTGGCATGCAGTGCGGCACCCGCACGAATCCAATCCTGTTCGAAGGCCTCTGGCACGTCTGTTATTTTGGTATAGGCGTAGCTGAAGTTTGATGAGAGGGTGTGGGTCCAGACTGCATGTAAACCGAGTTGGGCGTTCCATGCCTTCGCCAGATCCAGTTCACCGTTGGCATCAATGGCGGCATTGGGAATCCCAGCGTTCGCGAAGGTAATTACATCTGTGATAGAGCCCGATTCGTAGCCAGCACCAAAGCCCAACCAACTCCCTTTACTCGGTGTGAGGTAAACGCGCCCTGCGGTCGTCGCAGTAAAGCCCAAGTCGGTTTTATCGCTGGCAGTATTGTTGCCTTCAAAGCGAAGTTGGGTAACAGAGCCGCCGGTGCTCCATATAAATCGATCCCAAAGCTTGGTCACACCCGTTGCAATTCTTGGGAAATCTGAACGTGCCTTTCCCGATACGTTTGTGGGGTTGTATATAGCAGCGTCGTTATAATTTTCGAGTGCGATAGCCCAGCCGAATTTTTTATCTTTGGAGGGAATGGTCCAGCGAATTTGTTGGGTTCGACCACCCAGGATGGAATCCCCCGCCGCAAAATCGAGAATGAGCGGCAACTGACGCAGTTCTGAGAGCAGCGTCCAGGTTTGCCCCACCAAAAGATTACCGTAACGCGCATAGGCGTGCCGCAAGCGGGTACTGGAAGGGTTACTTTCGTCGAAAAAGTCGAATTCGATAAATACACTGTTGTCGTGCTTTGATTCGGTATTCCGCGTTTCAAAATGGAAACGTGTTTCGCTCACTTGCATATGGGTGTAACTCCCCTCCTGTGGATTATTATCAACAGGGATACTCGACAAAGTGAATTCCTGTTTGTTACCAGTGCCGGAAAAATCGTGGATCACATCGGTTTTGGCATAGCCACCAAACGAAAATCGCCATGGTGAACCCACTAAAGGAATGGATTTTTTAAACGACTCATCCAAATACGGCCCGCCTCGGCCTTCAGCCGCCATCAGTTGGCGAAGATTTTCCTCAGGGAGCGCAGCCGCTTTTTGGCTTGTTACATCTCCAGTGCTTGCTTTAGATTCATCACCGGAGTTTGACTGCAATTGAATCAATTGCTCCTCTAACGCATCGAGACGTTCACGTTCCTCAATAATTTGGCGCTGTAGGGTTTCGGCATCGGCCTGCTCAGCGGCATTCACAAAACTGGCCTGGGAGGCCACACACAAGCCCGCGGCAATTGCCACGGTATTCACGTTACGAATTGAAAGGCGAATTAGCTTATTCATTGCCAACTTATGTCCTTTGTTTTAAATGAAAAAAATAGCTCGCTACAGCAATACCCTATAAGGGCATCCCTAAAGCGAAGGTTCGTGTAATGACAACAAGGTTCTACTTAGTCTTATTTTTTGCTGCAATATTTTTTACAATGGCCCGCGCTAAAATTTCTTCCTGTTGCTTGCCGGTGCTGAACCAAACCACGACAGTGTCGGCAGACGGTGAGATATACATTCCCTGACCACCAACACCACCTTTGTAGAAATCACCGTCGGGAAATACGATGTCCCACTGATAGCGATTAGTCAGGCCCTTGATCGCCGGGAAAGATCGTTGCAGCTCTTTGCCGACAAAACCAGCGCGATATATCTCAGGTTTTCCGCCTTTTTGAATCGTGGCAATCAGCTCATCCGGAATTATCTTTTCCTTACTGACTTTTCCCCAGCTTGGGGTATAGATCATGGCAAAACGGCCCATATCACGGAGCGTGGTATTCACAAATCCCCAGCCGTTGCCCAAACCAAACTTTGTCACGCCAACAAAAGCATCATTCTGGGCACCGATTTTTCGCCAGACTTTTTCGCCAAACACTTCATTCAACATTTCACCCGTTACGCTATTAACGATTAACTCAAGTACGAAGGTGTTGATGGAGTTGTATTCAAACGAGGTATGGCCTGGTTTTACCTTCTTCATATTGCGCAGAATATCGAACGGAGACTGATTCAGGTTTTGCTTGTCTTCAAACAAACCAAGACTTACTGCCCACTTGTACCAGCCGCGTATGGGGTTAACACGGGCATCGTCGTTGGGTTCTTCGTGTTCGGTGGAATCCAGCCCGGTTGCCATGTCCAGGGTTTCTTCCACGGTAACCTTATCCCAGCCGGAGCCTTTGAGCTCGGGCACATAGTCACTCACCGGCTTGTTGACATCGACCTTACCTTCAAGGGCAAGCAAAGCCACCATGGTGCCAGGTATAACCTTGCTGCAAGAGAACCACTGGTGTTTGTCAAAGGGCCGCATGGTTTTATAACGTTCATACACCACGCTTCCCTTGTGCAGCACCAGTAAGCCGTCCATATTGCTGGAGTCGAAATGCCTGGAAACGGTTTCGGCAGGCTTACCAGGGCGTTTAAATTCGATCTCGCCGATTTCGGGGTTTATTTTCTCAGGTAGTAAACTGATCGGCCCGTCTCTGCTAATTTGCATGGTATATACAAATGCTGACATGTTTTGCCAGGCATAGAGTGTTTTGTCACTGGCGACCTGAATTTGGACCACGTTTGCAGGCGTGTGAAAAAACTCAAAAATACCTCGAATCTCTTCTATCGACTTATCCGTGGACACAACCTTCTGCTGTGCGATTGCGGGTGCGATGTGTAAGGTAATCAGCAGTGTTGCCATAAACAAAGTAAGCGGCGAAACTTGTCTGCGACGATAACTATCGACGTTTATGCGTTTCATATTAATCCTTCTTTCAAAGCGGTTATTGCAGTTGAGTGGCTGTAGGTTTTCTTTGCGATATAGCTCTATAAATATTTGCTCTGGGTGTAATAAATAAAATTCCAAAAATTCTCGACAAGCTTGTTTAATTTTTAATTGTATTAAAAGTAGATTCAACGAATGCATTTTTATGTAATGGGGAGTACGCGGCGAAATTAGTTCGAATCTTTCTCTGTATTATCCCGAATTGTTTCGATGCAACTGGATATCAATTGTTGTGTCGGGCGTTCGTCTGTATTGGGGGGGGGAGGCCCTTTTGGTGTGGGCTGTTGATGAGCCAGCCAGCAGAGCAACTAACAAGCATGAATTGCGCAGTAGGCATTTCATTGTGAAGCTCTCCTTGAGCAATATTTTGAGGCGCTTGTGTGCGTGGTTTTTTAAAATAATTTGCTAAGCGTTACAGGAGAATAGTACGGAGGGTGTGGTAACCCTGAATTCTAAACTGCGCATCGCAAAAGGTGTTGGCGATATGGATTCTCATAAAGTTGAACTGTGAAAAATAAATTTCTGAGACAACACTGAGATCGGTCAGAAACTCACACACAACATATCCATGAAAATTCAAAACAACTAGTTCTCTTGTCTAGACAAATAAATGAAATATGGTCGGGTAATGGTTTTTGTTGGGTTTGAGCGATAAACACATTGCAGCGATAGAAATAAATAATCATGATTTATTGCTACGTAATATCCGCAATATAAAACGCCTATTCGATTTTTTCTTCAACCTTCAAATCGGTAATCTGCGCCATAATATTTGTGAGGTTATTAACTTCATTTAAAAATTCCTTGTCATAAATATTTCATAAATGCGGCCTGTTTCGGTGCTTAAAGAATTAAACAGACCTTAACCTTTTTAAATATTCGCTTTGCGAATTCTTAAGCGCTGCTAATTTCAAATTGGCATGATCCTATTCCCTGTTTGTGCGAGCACAGGTATTTTGAATTTCATGTTGTGGGAGCGTGAGAGAGGCATGGAAATACCCTATCCAATCCAAAGATAGGGTTTTTCCTAATCTGCCGGCGATTCGCCAAGCTTGTCGGCGCTCTGCGGTAAGCGATGACTGAGTTACTCAGGCTCCTGCACTGAATAAGCTCAAACTACCATACAAACTTTGTAAAAAAAGCCCTAGAATATATGCAATTCTTCCGTTTTGGCGTTTGTATTCACAGAATTTATATCAACTAAAATTTTGCTTGGCACCTATTGCTTCGAATGCGTATTGCCGGGCTTGTATGGTGTCCTAAGAAGGTTCTCGTGAACTACGAAAACTCCAGTGATAGTCGTCCCCTGCGCTTGAGTTGTAGAGAGATGACCTTGGAAGCGTGGAATTCCGCTTTGGTAAACCAGCCGGTTTCGATGTTTGGTTCGACTCGTCAACCCAACTTATCAGGATGCAGTGCCATCGCGATGTGAGCTGGTGTAACGAGCGAGTATTTGAATTGGATAAAAAATTGCCGCAAAACGAAAATCGCATTATCACCTTGCACGAGGAACGCAGCTCCCACTATTCAGTGGAGAAGGTTGATTTGCCTCTGAAAGAATCTCATCTCATCCAGGTTGCTCGCGGAGAGCATCAGGTTGCCTTACAGATGGCAACCGTTGGCAGCATTGGTATGGTTCGAAATGGATTTGCGGTGGAGTCGATAGGGATCAATGTGGTGCATCCCAACTACATCGCCTTCGTCATTCCCGAATTCTGGACCGGGGACTATTTAGTCAATGGTGAATCTGCCAGTGAATCATCGTTTTTTATGACAGGTGACCTCGACAGCTTTCATCTTCATTCCAAGAGTCGTGTCACTATGGGGGTAACCCTACCCCGACAACCCTACATTGAGACTATCGCTGCGCTCACGGGCGTTTATTTGGAAGACATCAAACTGCATGACCGTAAATTCCGCTTGAGTGAGGCAGATAGTGATACATTTAAGGCGCGACTTAGGGCTTTAATAGACGAAACCTGCAACACACCTGAAAGGCACCGACAGATTGACATCAGTAACGCGGTGATTGGTTTGCTCGCCGATGCTTATTTGCGAGCCCTACCCGAATCACGCTATCAAAAAGGGAGAACCAATTCCCCTGCACAGATTGTGCGACTTGCAGAAGAATATTTTATGGCAGCGCCAGGGAAGCTTATAACTCTCGCCGATCTCTGTGTTGCGGCGGGTGTCGGTAAAACGACGCTTTATCAGGCTTTCAATGATGTTTGTGGGTTGCCCCCGTTGGCCTACTTTCAAAAACGTCGCATGATGCGCGCAAGGTCGCTGCTGGTACAGACCACTGTAAAGCGAGGTATGGTGAAGCAGGCGGCATTAAGTGCGGGTTTTACGGAGTTGGGGCGCTTTTCTGTAGAGTACCGGCAACTGTTCGACGAGTCGCCCTCGGTAACGTTGGGTCGATTTGATCTCTAGCAATTAGCTGTGCTGAATAAACTTGCAGCAGGCTTTGTTATGGCCTGGGAAAATCTTTCAAATAAAAAAATGATTGCATGCTATTTTTAAACTGAGTCATGAAGGGTGGGCAGTGCCCACCCTATAGACAAAGCGCAGTTTTTTCTTGGATGGGTTTTCGCCTCTCACTCGCCGGATTATTCCACTGTAACACTCTTCGCTAAATTTCGAGGCTGATCCACATCTGTTCCTTTTATTATCGCCACATAGTAAGAAAGCAATTGCAAAGGAACCGTGTAAAGCACGGGGGCCAACCAGTGTTCAATGTGCGGTACGTTAATAACGCGCATGGTGTCGTCGCTGCTGAATTTCGCGTTTTCATCGGCAAACACATACAAAATGCCACCGCGTGCGCGAACTTCTTCTACATTGGATTTTAATTTTTCAAGCAGGTCGTTATTGGGTGCGACCACAATTATCGGCATTTCGGCATCGATTAAAGCCAGAGGGCCGTGTTTGAGTTCCCCGGCGGCGTAGGCTTCGGCGTGGATGTAGGAAATTTCTTTTAATTTTAAAGCGCCTTCCATCGCAATCGGGTATTGATCTCCGCGACCTAAAAACAGTGCGTGGTTTTTATCGGCAAATTCTTCAGCGAGATCTTCGATTTGTAGGGCCAGCGCCAGGCTTTCTTCCAATTTCGCGGGCAATTGTTTCAAGGTTTGCGCCATGGCTTGTTGTTGTGTTTCGTCGAGGCCATTGTACTTACCCAGTGCCATGGCCAGCATCGCCAGGCCCACTAATTGTGTGGTGAAGGCTTTGGTGGAAGCAACACCAATTTCGGCACCGGCGCGGGTCATAAAGGCGAGGTCGCTTTCGCGTACCAGCGAAGAACCGGCCACGTTACAAATAGTCAGGCTACCGAGATAACCCTGTTGTTTAGCGAGACGTAATGCGGCTAGCGTGTCGGCGGTTTCGCCCGATTGTGAAATGGTAATTAACAAGCTGTTGGGGTGCACAAAAGATTTGCGGTAGCGAAATTCTGAAGCAATTTCGATGTTGCAGCTCACACCGGCAAATTGTTCGAGCCAATATCGCGCAACCATGCCGGAATGATAGCTGGTACCGCAGGCGACAATCTGGACATGTTTTACCTGCTTAAATAATTCCGTGGCGCCATTGCCAAAAGTTTCATCCAGCACGCCCTTATCGCTAATTCGCCCTTCGAGTGTTTCGCTTACACAGGCGGGTTGTTCGTAAATTTCCTTGAGCATGTAATGACGGTATTGGCCCTTATCACCTGCGTCGTAACTCACATTGGATTCGTGAATTTCACGCTCGACCGCATTCCCATTGCTATCGAAAACCTGGATGGTTTTTCGGGTAATTTCGGCAACGTCGCCTTCTTCTAAAAATATAAAACGGCGGGTTACTGGCAATAAGGCCAGCTGGTCGGAGGCTACAAAATTTTCTCCGATGCCCAAACCAATCACCAGAGGGCTACCGGAACGTGCCACAACCATTCGGCTGTTATCGGCGCGATCGATAAATACGGTGCCGTAGGCGCCGTGCAATTGTTTTACCGAGGTTTGTACGGCTTCGAGCAAGGAATTGCTGTGTTTCAATTGTTCTTCAACCAAATGGGCCAGTACTTCGGTATCGGTTTCAGATTCAAATACATAGCCGAGACTTTTAAGCTTGTCTCGCAGGGGGGCGTGATTTTCAATAATACCGTTGTGAACCACGGCAATGCGCTCTAACGAAATATGGGGGTGGGCATTGCGTTCGCTGGGTTCGCCGTGGGTAGCCCAGCGGGTGTGGGCGATGCCGGTACCACCTGCGGGGAAGTCCTGCTCGACGGCATCGCTGAGTTCTTTCACTTTTCCGAGGCGGCGAATACGTTTTAACTCACCGCTGTTATCGGCAATGGCAATACCGGCAGAATCGTAACCGCGATATTCCAGGCGTCGCAAACCCTCGACTAAAATTTCCGCGACATCCCGTTGCGCTACAGCGCCAACTATTCCACACATGTGGTTTCTCCTTCGGAGAAACGTCGGACGTCGGACGTCTGACGCTTCGGTTATTTGTTAATGCAAAATTTCAGTATTTGCTGGTGTTGTTTTTATCTCTGCGAGCGTCCGACATCAAACTAAGATTACTCGCACATTCTGCTGCTCGATCAAATCTTTGACTTCGCTTTCCATCCCGCTGTCACTCACCAACACATCCACTTGTTGCCAGCTCAATTCCAGGTTATGAATTTTGCGGCCAATTTTGCTGGATTCGGCCATAACCACCACTTCGCGCGCCACCTCGGCCATGATGCGGCTCAGGCTGTAGAGTTCGTTGAAGGTGGTGGTTCCGCGTTGTGGGTCGAGCCCATCGGCGCCGATAAACAATTGGTCGAAGTCGTAAGCGCGCAGCACTTGTTCCGCGAGTTGCCCCTGGAAGGCTTCAGAGCGTGGGTCCCAAGTGCCGCCCGTCATCAATAGGGTGGGTTCGTTTTCCAGTTCACGCAGCGCGTTGGCGATGTCCAGTGAGTTAGTCATCACTACCAGACCGAGCTTGGAAGCCAAGCGTGGCAGCAGACAGGCCGTGGTGTGCCCACTGTCGATAATGATGCGGTTATGGTCGCGAATCAGTTCGGCGGCGGCACTGGCAATCGCTTCCTTTCGTTCCGAAACTTTTTCGGCAGGGCGCCCGTCACTCTCTACGATTTCCTTCGGCATGGGAATCGCACCCCGTAGCGACGTAGCAACAGACCGCTTGCTTCCAAGGCCGCGAGGTCTTTGCGAATGGTCACTTCCGAGGCGTGATAATCGGCCGCCAAGGCATCGACGCTCACTTCTCCGGTGCGATTGAGGCGTTCGATGATGGCGTGGCGGCGCTGTTGAGTGTTTCGTTTCGTCATTAATAAGGGAAGTATCTTTCGAATCGAAAGAAATTATAGTGAAACGAAATTCAATTGAAAGTAAAAAAGTGTTTAGTCGATGAAAACCTGATAATCGCGCTCTTTGCATTTTTTAGCGCCGTACATCGCCGCGTCGGCGGTGCGGGTAAGATCATTTACCGTTGTTGCGTGGTCGGGAAATAAGCTGATTCCGATGCTGAGCCCCACTTCAACCTCGCCACTGGCTAGGCGCACCGGCAGTGCCATGCTTTGCACAACCTTTTTGGCAACCCCAACGGCATCATCAATGCAATTGATGTGTTCCAGAATAATGGTGAATTCATCACCGCCCATACGGGCAACGGCATCTTCACCACGCACGCAGCGGCGCAGCCGATCGGCAGTGATTTGCAGTAGCTGATCGCCGGCAAGATGGCCGTAATTGTCGTTAACGTCTTTGAAATGGTCGAGATCGATAAATAATAACGCGACCTTGGAGCCGTTGCGCCGGGCGTGATTCAGGGCGTGTTCCAGGTTGCCGTTAAATGCGATGCGATTGGTCAGGCCGGTGAGCGCATCGTGGTGCGCCAGGTAGCTGAGTTTTTGCTCAGCGGCTTTTTTCTCACTGATGTCTGAAAGAATCAACACGTAGTGACTGATATTACCGTAGTCGTCGCATACCACAGATATGTTTTGCCAGCTGGGAAATACCTCGCCGTCGCTGCGCCGGCTCCATACCTCGCCACGCCAAAAACCTTCAGCGTCAACCCGCTGCCACAGGTTTTCGTAAAACGCGGCCTCATGTTTGCCGGAACGATACACGTAGTGCTTGATGTCTTTGCCCTTCACGTCCTGCTCTGTGTAGCCACACAACTCCGTAAAGGCGGCGTTTGCCGCGACGATCTCGCGTGTGGCATTGGTGATAACAATGGCTTCGCGGGTGTTATTAAAAACCGCAGCGGAAAGTTGCAGGTCTTTTTCAGCATTTTTACGCTCGCTGATGTCGCGCACAAAACCCAGCCAGCGGCCATCATTTAATATTTTGCCGCTCACTTCTACAGCCAGATATTTGCCGTTGCTGCGCTTTATTTTCCATTCAGCGGTGATGGTTTCGCCGTCTTGTAGGCGCAGTTTATCCAGTTGCAGGCGCGCGAGATCGACCTTCGGGATAACATCTTCAATCGACATGCTGAGTATCTGCTCGCGCTCGTAACCGAGTAATTTGCAGCCCGCGGAGTTTACGTGGGTGTAGCGGCCATCGAGATTGGCGATGAATATGGCATCGGGCGCTTGTTCGATACAGCTCTCCAGCTCCGCGGCATGGAGAGCCTTGGTGTTTGAATCGTCGCTGATGACCGCACACAACAGCTTGTCTTGGGGGTTGAACAATTCTGCCTGAAGAAAGCGCCGGTCTTGCAGCAGAGTGAGGCTCTGCTTTTCACCGCGTACCAGCACTTCCTGGGCGGCACCGAGCATAGGGCCAAAGAATGAGTGCAGTAGCGAACTGGCGTTTTTACCCAGTGCGTCACTACCACCTGGAATCAGTGCAATCGCCGCTGCATTGGCTTCCAAAACGATAAAGTCGACCAACTCGCCATCTTCCACGAGCGCCTGCATCAAGATGATTGCGTCAGACACGCAGTCCAACATTAATTGCAAGGGAGAATAAGGCTGACGTTCAGCTTCTTGCTTGGGGTTTTCTGTCGCGTTACGGTGGTCACGTTGCGAATTTTCGGCATCCATGGCGTTTTTTGTCGCCATCGTTTTCTCCCCACAGATTAACTCAAAATTCAGTATAGATAACCCAACTTGTCGTGTGACGAGGTGGATGATTTCGGTGACATTATTTCATTAAGTGAGTGTTTACTCACTGCCGTTCTGATTATACGTTAAATCATATGGTGATAATTTCAACAAAAAGCTTGATTTTTCATCGGTGGTAATAAATCATTAATTACTAAATTAGTAAAAACTAAATAACACGCAATTGCGATGAGAGGCTCAAGATGGCAGATATCGTTGTAATGGGCGCCGGCCTGGGTGGTTTACCCATGGCCTATGAAATGAAAGACCTGGCGCGTAAGGAAGATCGTGTAATCGTGGTAAGCGACAAAGATTATTACCACTTTGTGCCATCCAACCCTTGGGTGGCGGTGGATTGGCGGCAGCGGGAAGATATCACCGTGCCGCTGAGTAAACCCCTGAATAAACGCAAAATTGAATTGAAAGTCGCCAAGGTGGTGCGGGTGGAACCCGAAAACAACCAGATCGTTTTCGAAGACGGCGACACTCTCGGGTACGACCATTTGGTTATCGCCACAGGACCCCGATTGGCTTTTGAAGAAATTGCAGGTTTGGGCCCGGCAGGGCATACCGAATCTGTTTGCCACATCGATCACGCTGAAAAAGCCCGGGAAAATTGGCTCCGCTTTGTGGCGAATCCTGCGCCTATTGTGGTGGGGGCCGTTCAGGGTGCGTCGTGCTTCGGCCCCGCTTATGAATTTGCATTCATCATGGATAAAGATCTGCGCGATCGTAAAATTCGCGACAGAGTTCCTATGACTTTTGTGACTTCCGAACCTTACATCGGTCACTTGGGCTTGGACGGTGTTGGCGACAGTAAAACCTTAATGGAATCGGAATTGCGCAAGCATCATATCGATTGGATCTGCAATGCCAAGGTCGAAAAAGTTGAAGCTGGCGTTATGCATGTGATCGAGTGCGATGAAGACGGAAACGAGAAAAAACGCCATGAATTACCTTTTGGTTATTCGATGATGTTACCTGCATTTACCGGCATTGATGCCGTGCGCGATGTGGAAGGATTAGTAAACCCGCGCGGTTTTATTTTAATTGATGACCACCAATGTAACCCCACCCATCGCAATATATGGGCGGTTGGTGTGGCGGTTGCCATAGCACCGAAAAAGCCCACTCCCGTACCTACCGGGGTACCCAAAACCGGTTTTATGATTGAAAGTATGGTTACCGCTACAGCCCACAATATTCGCGCGCGTTTGGAAGGTGAAGAAGCCAAAGAACAGGCCACCTGGAATGCGGTTTGTCTTGCGGATATGGGTGATACCGGAATTGCCTTTGTGGCCATGCCGCAAATCCCACCGCGCAATGTGAATTGGATGAAAGGCGGCAAGTGGGTGCACCTTGCAAAAATCGGTTTCGAAAAATATTTTCTGCATAAAATTGAAAGCGGGGTGAGTGAACCGATTTATGAGAAAGTATTGATGAAATCCTTGGGGATAGGAAAATTGAAAAAGTGATTGGCGAATGCCAATCACTTTTTCAGGAGCACCCTAAGCCTGCTTCGTGGGTGCTCCTCGACGGCCATTGGCCGTTGAATCAAAACCGATAATCCAAACGCAGATAAACATTTCTGCCGTATGCGTATAAACGATCACCGCTTGGAATATCGCTGCCGTTAACGCGGTTGTAACCGCTGAGGTGGTCTTGATAGGCTTTGTCAAAGACGTTATCGATGCCTCCACCCAATTGCCAGTCGCTGGCAAATTTCCAATAAGCGCGAAGGTTTGCAAGGGCATAACCGGCGGTGGTTTTTTCGCCCTGGGTTTCTGAGATATCTTTCTGCCCGTCGACGAATAATGTTTCCGCAGTGAAGCCCCATGTCGCCTGTTCCAGGTTTAGTGCCAGGGTCGCGTTCAAGGGGGCGATGCGGTACAGGTTATCGTTAATATCGTCGCGTTTGCCGCGTACATAATTTACCAGTGCCTGGATATTCCAGTTGCTGTTAATGCTGTATTGCGCGTCTAAATCCAAACCGTAAAAGACGGCATCCACATTATTAAATTGAAGTGGTGGGTAGGGATTCATCGCCATCATTGAAACCAACATATTCGCAGCCGCGTTATTACTTGGGGTGCCCTGAATGTAGTCTTTTACTGAACGGTAAAAGATTCGCGGTGAGAGGCTGAAATTCGCGGTTTGCACATCGTAGCCCAACTCCAATTCGCGGCTCACTTCTGGCTTGAGTTCAATATTGCCGATATAAACCCGACCATCAGCTAAGCCCGCGGTCGCTTCCAGGGGTAACCAGAGGTAGCGCTCCTGGTACGATGGCGAACGGCTTTTTTGGCCGGCCGCCGCATAAAAGCCGTTTTTAAAACTAAGGCGTAACACGGCATCGAGATTGGTGTCGCTTTTATTGCGTTCGGCCTTGTTAAAATTATCGCGTAGCACTGCGGCCGGCGGCATGGCCTGTGCCGGTGTGCCATCGACCGGGTCGGCATCCATGGCAATGCGATTAACTCGCAAACCCAACTCGGTTTGTAGACCTGCATCGTAGACTCGCTGGTATTCCGCGTAAATGCCCGTTACCTTGCGCGAGGCATTGTTAAAGTTCATCACAAAAAAAGCAGCGGCGTTGGGGTTATCAATATCGGAGTTATGGTTTTCCTGATGGTAATCGACACCGAAATTCCAGCTGTCAGCTTTCACACTCAACAGGCCACCGCGATTTTCACCGGTAGCCACGTTGCGGCGCCACATGCTGAGCATCGTCGGGCTGCTGCGCAAGTGATAGTTCGTCATGGCGTGTTCAATATCGCTGGCATAAAGTTTCGCTTGCCACTTGATGTCGCCTTCACTTCGATAGCCGATGCTTGCCAGGTCGGAATCGATGTATTCGATATCCATGGGCAGTGCGGGCGTTCCTGTATCGCCGGTTTTGTTTTGAGCCACATCAATATCAAATTGCTGGCTGGCGGTTTTAAATGCGTAGCCTAAATCGATACGTTCACGGCGGTATTCACTGGGTGTGATTCTGCCACCGGGAAATTCGGCATCACTGCCCTGTTCGTTGAGTAGTAGCAATTTCATTTTGTGTTGCGGAGAAGCAATGGCGACATTGGCGCTGGCTAACCCGGAATCATTCACGCTTTGCCCGCCTAAGCGCAGATTACCATTTCCCTTAACACCTGTATTTGCGAACTCACCCTGCCAGGTTTCGGCTTTAATTGCGCCACCCAGTGTTTCTTGTCCCGCGCTTACTGGTGCAATCCCACGGTACACGGTGAGGTTTTGCAGCTGCGCTGCGGGCGCGTAAGACAGCGGTGGGTCCATCCAGTTGGGGCCGCCAGCGCTGATGGACTGGCCATTAATTTGGGTGGCAATGCGCGCACCAAACATGCCTCGCATTTGCGCGATGCCGGTTAGCGGGCCGTTGCTGTTTACGTTGGCACCGGGGGCTTTGCGCAGTAGTTGTGCGGTATCCGGGTTTATTTCTAGCGAAATTCCGACATCCACCACGTGGCTGTTACGGTTGCCTTCAACCAGGGTTTCTTCGAGCGGATTGTTCGCATCGGTGGACGTAAAAGTTTCGGCAAAAGTGTTGGGCGTAAAAGAAGAAATAGCCATAGTGCTCAAGCTGAGCCCGGCGAGTTTTCGGATTTTCATTGTTATCTCGTTATTTATTTTAATGAGGTGAAATAACGAATTTTAACGACGTGACGACAAGAAGCCGATGTGACATATCGCCGCACCCTGACAGCTTATTTATCAGGCTCTAGGGCTTTTGCCAGCGGATATTGTCGAGTTGAAAGTGGAAACCCTGCATACCGTTCCAGGGCGGCGAGATAGCCAAACCAATATCGACTTTACTGAGATCCAGGCCCTTTGACACCAGTGTGTCAACTGCCAGGGTTACGGTTTGCCAATCATTATGAGGGGCTAGTGGTAGCGACATTGGGCCGGTATTACACGGGTAGCCACAGGCGAAATTTGCGGTGAGGGTGCGTTCTGACTTGCCCCATTTGAGCACCCGTACATCAAAGGTGACTTTACCGCCGGCATATGCCGACATATCCACCGAATCTCCGAAGCGCGCGGTGTGAAATCTAAGTCGACCGTTGGCAGGTATGTCGGAGTAGCGCACATCAATCACTTCACCATGCTTAGAATCGTCGGCTGAAACAATGCGCCATTGCACTAAATCGCTGTTATTACCGTGAAGATTGACATACTCGGTGTGGTTATCGTAGCGCGCTTCCCATGAGGAAATGCCCTGCCACTCTGGGTTAATGCAATCGGTAAATATTTCACCCGGCTGACCCTTACACGGTTTACGACTGTTGCCACCCTGCATAAACAACGCAAAAGCGATAAGCGAGGTAATAAATACCACTAAAAACAGGTTGGTAAAATTTATTTGTACAACCATTGCGCTCCTTGGTGCGCCCGAAAAAAACGCGCATGGGTGAATTTTATGTATAACAAAGATAAGGTAATTGTCTATTTGACTATTTCAATTCACCGTTTGTTACCGCATATTAGCAGGCACACAAGCAACTTATAACCAAGCAATTAGTCGATTATTGTGGTTTCTTTGGGAGTTATATCTTTAAAATTTATCGATACTAAATTCACAACATTTCATATGCCGTACAGCAATGACGTTGCGTTTCAGCGCTACATACTAACCCGGCGATTAGTATCGCCAGGTTAAATGGAGAATGTCGGAGAAGTATGGGGCGCCATTTTGCGGTGTGAGTGATCAGGATTTTTTTTGCGGTCTTTTCCAGTTGTCGATATTGCGCTGCCGATTGCGGGCGATCACGAGTTGCTTTGCTTTGCTGCCGTGAGTAATGGTCGAGCCAGCGGCAACGGTGGTACCGTCTTCCAGTTGAACCGGCGCAACCAATGCGGTATTGGAGCCGACAAACACGTTATCGCCAATGCTGGTTTTGTGTTTGTTTGCACCGTCATAATTGCAGGTAATTGTACCAGCACCAATGTTTACATCTGCGCCCAGTTCCGCGTCGCCAACGTAGCTGAGATGATTAACTTTGCTACCCTTGCCGATTTTGGCGTTTTTAGTTTCGACAAAATTACCAATACGGGCACCTTGCGCAAGATGTGAGCCTGGTCGCAAGCGCGCAAAGGGACCAATGTTGCTATCGCCTTCAATCACGGCGTTTTCGATAACACTGTTCGCGTGGATAACAGTGTTATCGCCAACCACTGCATTTTTAAGGTTGCAGTTGGGCCCAATAAGCACGTTGTTGCCAAGTTGATTATCCCCTTCGAAAACGCAGTTAATATCGATAAAACAATCTTCACCCGTGCGTAAATCACCACGGCAATCGAAACGTGCGGGGTCGGGCAGGGTTACACCTTGTGCCATCAATTTTTCGGCGATCGCCAACTGGTACACCCTTTCAAGTTGAGCTTGCTGGGCGCGGTTGTTAACACCCAACACTTCGTTGCAACTTGCGGGTTGTACGGTTTCGATGGCAATACCGTCTGTGGCTGCCATGGCGATAATATCGGGGAGATAATATTCGCCTTGGGCATTGTCATTTTTGATTTGGGGTAGCCAGCGTTGCAAGAATTCGCCCCGTACAGCCATCACTCCGGTGTTCACTTCACGAATTTGCTGCTGTTCGTAATCGGCATCTTTCTGTTCCACAATTGCTCTAACCTCTCCCATGGCGTTACGCACTATACGACCGTAGCCGTGCGGGTCTTCCATGGTTACGGTGAGCAGTCCCATTGTGTTGCCGCCCACTTTTGCAACCAGCTGCGCCAGCGTTTCGCTGCTAATGAGGGGCACATCGCCGTATAAAATCAGCACCGTTGCGCTGCCGCTTAATTGTGGTAGTGCTTGCAGCACTGCATGTCCTGTACCCAATTGCTCGCGTTGCTCGACGAACTGCAAGCTGTCGTCGGCAAGGGTTTGCTGAACTTCTGTTGCCCCGTGGCCGACAATGACCTGAATGCTGTCAGCAGCGAGATCACGGGCACGGTCTATAACATGTGCCACAAAGGGTTTGCCCGCCAGAGTGTGCAACACCTTGGGCCTGGCAGAACGCATACGGGTACCTTTACCGGCAGCGAGAATGACGATTTGCAGCATTGTGGTTCCTTCTAATATTCGCAATGAGGGCGCTATTTTGCCAGTTTGTGAGGGCGTTTTCGACGACTATCGAAACCGGTCAGAAAGCGAGCATTTTCTTCCTTTGTAAAAGGTTAATCGTGTTCACCGGTTTTTTAAAAAGTACTGTGTGTGATCCTGGCGGTCGCCATTTCATTCATCGGGTCAGATAAAAAAGAAATGTGCTAAATCATTGCAAACTAGGCGGGTATTGCCAGTAGAACAATTATTACGGCTTTGTTGCGCTAAGCGTCGTTTGAAAATAATTTCTAAAATTTTAAGAATTATTTTTTTATACCACTTGGAAAACAATCACCCACCAAGATTTTTGATGTTTTGCACATTATTGTGCCAATTTCACAATTGTCATTGATGAACTTTGGTTTCCTGCCTAGGCTTTTAAAAATCCACATTGTTGAGGTTGGAAAAATGGTAGATATATCAGGTTTAGCTGATTTAGAGGGTTTTATTGGCGGGTGTTTGGTCGATAGTAAGTCGGGTTTAATTATGGCCAAGCAGGGAGCAAATAATTTCGATTTAGACACCGCAGCGGCAGGTAACACCGAGGTGGTGCAAGCCAAGCTTAAAACCATGAAAGCCCTGGGCATTCAAGGTGGCATTGAAGACATTTTAATTACCCTGGATTCGCAGTATCACCTCATCCGTTTGTTGCAGACCAACATGGAGGTGTTTCTCTATGTGGTAATCGATAAAAAACGCGGTAACTTGGGAATGGCGCGGTCTATCGCTAAGAAAGTCGAAGTTAGCTTGGATTTATCAAAATTGGCCATGTAGTGCTTAATGCTCGATACCATTAATTTGGTATTGCTTTTATAAAACCTCAATTTAAAGTTGGGCAAGCTTGCTCTTGCTGGGCACTCTTCTTTAGTCGCTTGCAATTGGGCCCCACAGGCTGCGGCGCAAAATTTGCGATAGATTCCGTGCTCAAATTTTGTGCCGCAGCCCGTTGATGTCTTAAAGCGAACAAAATCCCAGGCCACCCCGACACAGATCGCTTCGCTCAATTAGCTCCTATCTATTTGTTTTTAAGGAACATTTCAGCTCCATCATTCTGGTTCAAAGTTTGCTCCTATCTGGTAAACCTGCCTGCGGAAGCCCATTAGGCGACTTATAGGGCTGCGCAATTCTCGTCTGTTTTACCAGGAGCAATACATCAATGAGCAAAATCGGCCTTTTTTTCGGCACAGACACAGGCACCACGCGCTTGGTGGGCAAAAAAATCGCGGCAAAATTGGGCGACGATTTGGTTGCAAAACCCCTTAACATTAATCGTACTTCTCTCGAGGACATGCTCAGCTACTCCGTCATGATTCTGGGTACAGCTACCTATGGTGAGGGTGATCTGCCTGGCGCAGAGAACAATGTAAAGAGCGGCAGCTGGGCTGAATTTGTGCCCCAGTTGGAAGGCGTCGATCTTTCCGATAAAACGATAGCGCTGTACGGCGTCGGCAACCAGGAAAAATACGGTGACCGCTATGTAAATGCGATGGCGAAGCTCTACAAAATATTTACGGACCGAGGTGCCAAGGTGGTTGGTGCATGGGGCACTGAAGGCTACACCTTCTCGGCCTCCGAAGCCGTGATCGATGGCCAGTTCGTTGGGTTAGCGATTGATAACAAATCGCAAAAAATAGCCACTGATTCCCGCATTGAGGCGTGGACTGAGATGGTTAAACCGGAATTGCTAGCCGCAATCTAATCTACTTGGGTTACTTAATGTTGATAATATACCTAATCTCCCTGCTTATTTTCGCGTGAGCTTTTAGAGCTTATTCCTATTGGGAAGTACTCGAGCGCAGCGATGTAAAAAACTGAAAAAACACAGGTTTAAAGCGGCGAGTTAGAGACTAAGCTCGCAATTTAAATCGATAGGGGAGAATCAGGCAAACCGCCAACTGGCAAATAAATATGGTTACCTTCAAGGGTTCTGGTGTGAATCCAACAACTCCGAATAGCACAATACTTACGAATAATAATACAAACAGCACGTGGTGATAACTGCGCCCATGCTGACTCTGTGCTATTTTCTGTGCGAACGTATTCACCAGGTTTGCGCCGAAGTAAGTTATTCCAAGAATAACCACCATATAGGCTGACGTCGCGAATATTGTTGGTGGTGGAATTAGTGAAGTGATTAACCAGATAATAAAATAATGAAGTGGAACAGCAGCAAGGCTGCTGATACCACGCAGTGACAGAATATTTACAAAAAGTGGAGCAGTAAACTTCACAAAAATAAATGCGAGCAGCATAGCAACTGTTATTGCAGTGAAACCCGATAAAAAGAACGCTATTGAAAGTGTTCGCCAGCGGAAAAAAACCATGTCGAGGTGGGCAAAAATTAAGCCAAAGACTATCCCAACACAAGATGTTGCAAAAAGTACAAAGATAACTTTAGCTTTGTTTTTTTGAATCCAGGGATTGAGCGCGGCGCATAAGGTTCCAGATAGATAGCCTACGATTGGGTAAGCCAGCCAGGGGACGAACCAATAGGATGAATGATCTAAGCCGTTAAGACCTAAATATTTCAATAATTCCGGATTGCTTACTAATAAATCAGATTTAATTGCCGGACCCAAAAAATAGCGTAATGCGACTATCAGTAACAAGGTAATGCTGGAAATGACGAGTGTCTTGTTTAAGGGCTTAATCAGCTCGAAAAAAAGCATTGAACATCCGATAAATCCGAGAAAATCCATGCCTACTGTCGAAAATTTTATGTCCCGCATATAATAGTCGGCAAGGATCAAGGCTGATGCTTTAAAAATCGTGCCGCCCTGAATTTGCGTCGATTTTGAGGAGTATTGCGACAACGCAATACCGAAGCCGGTTATGAAAAAGAACAAAATCGGGGCAAAGCTCGTTATAAACAATAGTAGGCTTACCGCTGGTTGCGCTTGCACCTCTTCTGGAAAAAAAGCAAAACCTGCGTGATTTAGCACCATCAAAATGACGGCGAAACCACGCAGGAGATCCAGTTCCAGCCAGTATATTTTTGTCGACATGCAATAACTTAAGGTTAGCGAAGAATTTTGTTAACTGCGCGTTGCAGCAGGCTTGGTCTGGGTGTAGAAAGTTCTTCTCTACCGCCATCCTCTGTTAGGAACTGGGTGCTATGGTTGCTAATTGCTTGGTTACCTCGTTCGCCTGCGGTGTAATAGTAGAGTGCCAGCGAGATGCGTTCTCTATCTTCGGGGCAGGTTAAAGGCTCTGGATGTCCATGGAAACTGGTGTTTGTGGTGGAAAATATCGCCATACGGTTAAAAACCGGCAATATTTTTTTCATGCAGGCATTTTTATTTGCGTCCCAAAGTTCGAAATGACCGCCATACTCTTCTTTCCAATCTTTATTTAGGTAGATGAGTATGTTTAGACGGCGATAAACTTTCATGACGCTATTTTCGTTAAAATCTACATGAATACCAAGTTTGCCGCCTCTCGGGATTTTATGTAAGCCGCCGCCAACCAGATAAGGGTCTGGAATCAAACCTTTAATACCTGTCAATTTTTCTAAAAACCGTAAGAAAGGTTCAGAATTTAAATTATGCACAAGCGCTCGTGTGACAGGTAGTAAGTTAATATCGGCGTTCATTTGAAGCTTCTTTTCATACTTGGATTCGTATTCTTTCCAAGTCTTTTGTCCCTCATTAAATTCTGCAATTACCGCATCGAGAATCTCATCAGAGAACACGTTGTCGTAAACACCGTGTGCGAATGGGCTCGCATTTATATAATTCTCGGCTTCAGTTTCAGCGAGCGCAGTGAGTTTCTCTACGGGTAGAAATTCATTGTGATTAAATGCAAGCATGACTTCATGTCTCTCAAACGATTGCTAGAATTAGAGTGTGCGAATAGTTTTCGTACACATTAGTAAACCCTGGGTTAATTGTGGCGCTTAGTTTCTTCTTAGCACAAACTAGTTGTTGCAAGTGTAAAATAAAGCAACAGGCCTGGGATTAAAATATCGGTTCGCTTCGATGACTAGCCCACCTATTGGTAAGCACGAAAATGGTGCAGGTATCTGCTCAACCCGTAAGCATTAGGCCCATTTCGTTAAGCGATAGCACTTAATCGCTATCCGATCGCCAAACCTTGGCATCCTATTTCACCTGAATACTCTGCGGTTAGCAAAAAGCTGTAACAAAGCGCGTACAAAGAAACTTAACTCCGGGCATGTGCTCAGCAAATATCAAGCCATAGTAACTTGTACATGGTGTAAATGGTTTATTTTCCGCTGGTCAATTTCATAGATGTGCAGAGGCTGGGAGTTGAATAAGCCTTAAAAATGAGCTGGTGGTGGCGATCGTAATATTCTTTTTCGTAGGACCAACCATGCGTCGACATGCCTTTCGGATCGCATTGCGCCTTGATTAGCTCCGATTGCTCCAGTGACTGGAAGCCGCTACTTACTGTTTCGGATTCATTAGGAAGATATATCTTCTGGGAAAGGACGCGGTGATCGCAATCCACTTTTATTTTTGAAAGTTTTACGCCGTTATCCAGCGTGAGCGGTAAAATGCCTGACTCTTTTTGTATTGCCTTAATGTTCTGGCACTCGTTGATCTGCGCGCCCACGTTGCTCGACAGTACTAGTAACAATACGGCGAAATAAGTGTTAGGCATCGGTAGCCTTTCCTTGTTAAAGATAAATACTATTCGCTTATATACTTTTAACTCTTTTAGGGAACCCCTGAAAAATGGCCCATTTTTCCCGTGGCGGCGTCAGTTCTATCCTGGAGCGCCAGCCCGGTCAATCCTCATTTACTCCAGTAAACTGCGGGCTTGCGGGCGGTACTTCCTAACCACAAGAAAAATATACTCATTTTTCAGAGATTCCCTAGATAAGGTCATCATAGCAAACGCTTTATTAAACGTACCTAATAACGGGCTACGACTATTTAACAGGTTAGTCAAAATGTAAAATAGTTTTTGCCATTAATTTGTGGGAAGGGTTAGGCGAGCTTCAACGCCACCCTTAGCACGATTCGTAATTAGCAGCTTGCCGCCATGAGCCTCTGCGATTTCGCTGCATAAAGCCAGGCCGATTCCGCTGCCAGTGGCTTTAGTGGTATACAAGGGCAATAACACATTTTCCAGTGCCTCAGGTAAAATACCCTGGCCACGGTCACAAACAACAATATCGACACTGCTTGCGTTTTCAGAATCCAGTTGCAGGCTAAGTTGTACATCAGGTATTTCGCTACCAGATTCGTGCGCGTTTTTTAATAAGTTTATCAGCGCCTGTTCCAACTGGGCTGAATCGGCGTAAATCGGGATCTCTGGAATATTCCCCTTTTGTTGGAAGGCGTAGTGCTGTTGCAATCTCAGCAGCAACGGCTGCCATGCGATGGCTTTCCGGTCTGGTATGGGCAAGCGCGCCAAACGAATATATTGATCAATAAAATCGATAAGATGTTTGCTGCGTTCGCTAATAGTGTCGAAAACATCCTTTAGCCGTTCTGAGTTTTGTCGCTCTAACAGTTTTTTGCCGGAGTTTGCCATTGAAGAAATAGGTGCAAGAGAATTATTGATTTCGTGGCTGATCACTCTAATAACTTTTTTCCAAATTTCGATTTCTTTACGAGTTATTTCGCGGGTAAGCTGCTTAATTAAATACAATGTGTGAGCTTCGGCATGTAGTGTGAACGAGCCTATTGAGAGGTGATAAACGGCTCTGTGTTTATCAATAGTAAAGCTTATTAAGCCTTCACGGTTTTGGGCCATCATTGAGCTTAGTGCTTCGGGTCCCTTTTCTATCACGGAACTGAACGGCATGCCGGGCAGAGGAATGTTCTGTCCAAACAGTGATTGGCTTTGAGCATTGCAATACACCACTCGTTCTTGCCCATCAACAAGCAGCAATGCCAAATCCGAATTTTGAATAACGGTATCTAATAGCAATTCACGTTGATAGAGCTTCTGGCGTTCGTTGCGAAGCTGTTGCGAAAGGTCGTTGTAGAGGCTGATAAGTCGATCGAACTCGCCGTTTCCCTGTGGTGTGATTGACGTGCTGTATTCGTTATCTAACAAATTAAGTAGGCCACTTTCCAATGCTGCGATACGTTTCTGCAGACTGTGGGTTAAGATTAAACTCAGTATAGCGCCTGTTACTATGCTGCTGACAATAGCGGCGATGACGGAAAGCGTTTTAGGAAAGTTCAGCTGAGTACAGAACACAAAAATCGCAATGCCGACTGTCACCGAGATAGCAATAGAAAATAACATTTTTCCGGGTAGCGAGAAGAACTGCATTACACGTCAATGCCGTACTTTTGCAGGCGACGATAAAGTGCTTGCCGGGTAAGCCCGAGCTGCCGTGCTGCATGGGAAATGTTGCCTTGAGCTTGGTCGAGAGCGTTTTGAATCAGGGTTTCATCAGGCTCGAACTTCAGTGTAGGTTTGTGTTCCGAGGCTTGCATTTGCAGCCCAAAATCCCCCCAGGAAAGCTCTTTATTTTTAGCGAGGAGTTGGGCGCGCTTACAGGCATTTTGCAGCTCACGTATGTTTCCTGGCCACGGATAATGTTGCAGTTGTCGGAGGAGTTTATTGGAGAGGGAAGGCTGTGACGGACCTAGAAAATGGACCAATAAGGGTGCTATATCCTCGGGTCTATCAGCCAGCGGGGGTACGGCAAGCTCAATCACATTCAAGCGGTAGTAAAGATCTTCGCGAAACTTTCCTTCGCTAATTTCGCGGGGAAGATCAGCATTGGTTGCGCTTATAATGCGAACTTCACTAAAGCGGGTTTGACTGGAACCCAGCCGTTCAAATTCTCCCGATTGCAGTACCCGCAGTAATTTTGCCTGGCCAGCGGCTGATAGATTCGCAATTTCGTCAAGAAATAAGGTGCCCCCATGTGCGGCTTCGAATCGGCCCGAGCGTTGTTTGGTTATCCCGGTATAAGCACCGGCTTCGGCGCCAAACAATTCAGCCTCTAACAGATCATTCGGAAGTGCCCCCGCGTTTACTCGAATAAAGGGGCCACTTTGTACACGCGAATTCTTTTGAATGATTTCCGCAATTTTTTCTTTGCCGCTGCCGTTTGCGCCAGTAATCAAAACGGGAACATTTGCGGGTGCAATTTTTATGGCAGTTTCTACCAAATGAGACATTGCTGTGCTCTGGAATACCAAGCCACACAAATCATAATTTTTATGCAATTTATCCCGTTGAATGCTGTGTTGATCTCGCTGCGCCTGGAGTTCACTAAGTTCCAAAAGATTGTTGATCGTTGTAATGAGTTTGTTGTCGTCCCAGGGTTTTTCAACGTAATCCGAAGCTCCAGACTTAACCAGCGCAACCGCGCTCTCAAGGTGCGCCCATGCAGTGATCAAAATCACAGGAATATCTGGATAATGAGAGCGAATTTCTGAGAACAGCCGTTCGCCCTCCTTGCCTGATGTAGTATCTTCAGTGAAGTTCATGTCTTGAATAACTAAATCGAATGATTGCGCTGAAAGAGCCTGCAAACCGGCATTGGGAGTTATTGCCGTGGTACTTTCGATATCGTGTAACTCAAGCAATAGCGCTAGCGCTGACGCGACAGCGGGATTGTCATCAATAATTAATATATTTGCCATTTATCGTTTTGCTGCCAGTTTACCAGATAAGCTTGCGGGCGATACTCGCGACGCTTGCAGCACGGGATAGGTCGCCGAGAGTAATACAACGGTCAAAACCATACTACCGGATATCACGATGTTAGAAAACGAAAGCACTGCATCACTGCCAATCATTGTAAGTAACTTTCCTATCACCGGCACCAATATTACGCTGTATGAAAATGCTGCGACAAAAATCACCAGGTTTTCGCTAAAAAAGTAACGACAAATCTGCCAGCGTGTCGCGCCGAGGGCGCGACGGATAGCAATGTGTCTTTTGCTGCTTGCGACACGGAAAGATGTTAGACCGATGATTCCAAGCGCACAAATGAGAACCAGTACGGCATATAGCATAGACACAAGTTTGAATGAAAAATGGATATTGGCCTGTGAGCTTTTCTTTAAGTTGCTAACAGTTTGAACATCACTGATTACCCGTTCCCTATCAAGCGTTTGCAGTGCATCGCGATAATCCTGCAGCTGTGACAGTTCTAGTTGATCTGTGCTACGCACCAAATAGCTGATTTCTTCATTCAAATTTATAATTGGAACTAACGCACTCATATTTGTGTGGGGACCGGAGCGATTAGTGGCGATGATTGGGGTAGAGATGCCAACTATCTCATACGTAATTGCATCCGAATAGAGATATTGCCCAACGGCGTTTTCTTGTGGGAAGAGTAGTTCAGCCGTGTCTTGAGATATTATGATGGGTGAATGGCCGGAAGCTGTATTGGTTTTGGCGAATTGTACTTCTGATTCCGAAAAATTTCGACCTTTCAGCAGCTTGGCCCCCAGCGTTTGCAAACCTAAATGGTTGGTGTACATCAGATGCGTATAGGCTGCGATACTGTTTGGGTCTTGAAAGTTTTTAGTCAGTAATTGTACTTGCGGCCAGGTGTCGAAAAGCGGCTTAAGTATGGGGGCAACAATTTCACTATCCTTCATCTCGTTAAGATAGCGCAAATCGCTTTCGATACGCTGCTGCGCCGTGTTACCGAGAGGCGCCGCGAGAATCTTGACAACGCCTAGATGTTCTTCATCAATACCCGAATCGCGCCACACGACTTTACCGAGATGGTATACGCTGAGGTATAGCAGTGTGAGAATCGTAATGATTAAGCCGGTTTGGCTCGCTATCAGAAGCGGGCCTAATGGCTTGCGGCGTAAAATTTTAAACGCTGGCAGTATGTCTTGCATGGTTTACTCCGCATTCAAATAGAAGCTTGGCTGCATGCGGCTGACTCGCCATGCAGGTAAAGCACCGGTTAATAAACAACCTCCAGCGACCAGTACAAAAATCACGACGAACGAAAAACTGTTGAAGTGTGCGAATTCTGAAAAATATTGGTTATCCCAGCTGGACAGAAATTTTTTTAATAATACAAGCCAGTATTGCGCAAGTAGAATTGCGATAGTCGCGCCTCCGCTGGATATGAGCAGTGCTTCCATTAGGTGCTGAAAAAATATCGACCAACGGCTTGCGCCCAGTGCGCGACGTACCGCTGCGTCGCCGGTTGTTTGTAGGAATTTTGTTAACATCAACGATAGTGCGTTTGTTGTACATACCACCAAAAATAGAATGGCGAGGATATATTCGGCAAAATCTTGATAGCCACTGGATACTTTCATCCACTCACTCGAATTGTGCAGCAAAGCTGTGTTCGACCGGATAAAGCGTCCGTTTGTTTTTTCGGTATCAATGTAGCCTTTTAGGTACGCGATCATCTTTTCGCGATCGTCTGGAGACTTTAATTCCACCCAAGGTTGAATCCATAGAATTTCGCTGTTGAGAATGGTCTCGTGTTCGTTTCCGGGTGGGTCTTGCCATATAAAATTGTTCCCCCAGCGTTCATAGTTGTAAAGTGTGAAATCCTCAAGCGGAAAGTAGAGGCTCATGGATGAGCCAAGAATGTTTATTGTGGGGTCATATATACGCGGTGCCATGTGCCAGTCTTGCTTCAAAATGCCACTAACGGTGTACGGAATATTGTTTAGCAACAATAATTGCCCAACACTGTTCTGGCCGTCGAAGAATTTTTGGTTTAACCAGTCACTCAACACCACCTTGTGAATTCCAGTAAAAACATTCTGCTCCTCCCATGGTCCTCCATATTTGAAGGCAACGTCGAACATGGGAAAAAAATCCCGGGTAACCAGATAGGCCGCGTGCCGTTCGGCAAGTTGCGTAGGCTTGTTAGGGTTTTCCACCATAGTACCGCTTTTACTGAGCAGAGTTATTCGTTCTGGCACCGGTGAATTTAATATGGCTTTGGCGTCCCGGTAGCTCACTGCAGTTGGGATAAAATTACGACTCATAACGAAAGGCTTTGTTGGGTCGTCTGTCCAGTTATCCAGTTGCACCGCGTAAAGCGTATCAATTTTATGCTGCATGGGATTGAAATTGGTTGCGTGATCCACGGTGAACAACACCAGCGCGAATGACATCCCGAACCCAAGCGCAATCATAATGAGTAGCGATATAACCGGGGTACGCCACAGGCTTCGCCAGCTTAGTGCAAAATAGTATGCTATCACTCGACGACCTCCGTGGTGCGATACTGCTCGACCGGTGCGTATAGCCTGAAGTCGGTGACTTGTCCGTCGATAATCTGAATATGACGCTTGGCGCGACGCGCGAGGTGAGGGTCATGCGTGACCATGATGATGGTTGTGCCATTGCGATTTATATCTTCCAGCATATCCATCACTTGTTTGGCCATCAGTGTATCGAGATTGCCAGTAGGTTCGTCGGCGAAAATCAGGCTGGGCTCTCCCGCTAGCGCACGTGCAATTGCCACGCGTTGCTGCTGGCCTCCAGAGAGCTGGCTGGGGTAATGTTTGCTTCGCGCGGCCAGTCCAACGGTTTCCAGTACATGGTTAATTCTGTTTTTACGTTCTCTGCTCGAAAAACCGCGGTACCGTAGAGGGACGTCGACATTGTCAAACACATTTAAATCACTGATTAAATTGAAGCTTTGAAAAATAAAGCCCAATTTGGCATTGCGCATTTTGGAACGTCGTTTGTCGTTGAGTCGACTGACATCGTCACCGTCCAGGAGGTAACTCCCCTCGTTAAATTCATCGAGTAGCCCCGCAATGTTGAGAAACGTGGTTTTTCCCGAACCCGATGGCCCGGTCACGGCAACAAATTCACCGCGTTCCACGTCCAGGCAGAAATCGCGTAATGCATGGGTTTCAATTAGCCCGCTGCGAAAAATTTTTGAAACATGTTGCATGTGTAACATTGTGATTAATTCCTTATTAATAGCCGTTTACTTTTTCTATCGACCGATACATTTGAACTGATGATGGTTTCACCCAATTCAAGACCGCTAACAACCTCGATAAACCCATAACTGCGATCACCTAAAACCACAGCGCGTCGCACCGCAATATCGTCGTTTACCACAAATACACTACCTTCGAAGCTATCAACAAAGCTGCCGCGTTCCACCATTAAGGTGTGTGGTTTTTTCGCAATTAAAATTCGTACCGACAAGCGCTGATTTTGGCGGAGGTTGTCGGGAATGGGAGCGATAAATCCAATGCGCGTTGTAACCAGGTTTTGGCTTACTTCTGGCGATACGGCGAGTAATTCACCGGCGTATTTTTGGTTGTTAAGCTTAATTTCCACCGCCATACCTGGTAAGAGATCATCGGCGCTGTTTTCGGGAACCGGCGCTTCGATTTCGAAGCGTGTGAGGTCGACAACACTCAGTAGGGCTTGGTAGCTGTTCACTGCCTGGCTGTCTCGCACCTCGATTTTTCCGATCAGGCCGCGCGCGGGCGAGCGAATTTGCAGTTGTGCCACACGTCGTTCGAGGCTTGCAACAGTAAGATGTTGCGCCTGTAAAGACTGCTCGGCCATGGTTAGTTCGAATGACAAAGATTCCGTTTCCAGTACGTTATTATCGCGGGCGAGTTTAAATTCCAATTGTGCACGATCCCGATCGTCGACCATGCGTTCGTAATTGAGTAGGCTGATCAATTGTTTGGCGATAAGTTTGTCGCCGCGCTGTTTCTCTCGTTCCAGCGCCTTGAAATTTACGCGGGCCAGGTTTTCTGCTTTTCGCAGAGTAAATTTACGGCGTTTAATTTCGAGTTTCTCACGTTCAAGTTCGCTTTCTTTGCTGTGTAAAAGCGCAATCTCCTGATCGAGGCGTTCATTGAGTGAAGGGCTTACGATTTCTGCCAGTAGTTGATGTTGGGTAACGTGATCTCCGGCTTTTACGTGCAGTTGAACAAATCCAGATTCAGGGCTGAACAGGGTGGGGCTGTTTCCTGTAACCACCCGCCCCTGGGTCATAACATCTTGTATAAATTCTCCACGGGTCACGCTTGCCAATCGCACGCGCTGTTTTTCAATAACTTGATCAATATTATTGGTAGAACTGAAGTCTCGAACGGCAATTAATAACGCCGCTATTATTCCGCACAGCAACACCAATATGCGCACCTTGCTCCAAAAGTTTTTGGCTTTGGGTAGCATGTTGTCTTGTGCAGATGTATCGGTAATATGGGTTAACATGGAAATCCTTTGTCGGGTAAACATTGTGTAGCCGTCTGCTCTTACTCAAACGTCATGCCATCCTGAATGAAACCATCTAAGCTATTGAAAATTCACAAATAATGGCTGGAATAAATTTCCCAATGCGAGGTGATGCTGTCCGTTTTTGGTGTCCGAATTTGGCCCCGGACACTAACACGAAGTGATCAAATTCATGTTTGGGTGGTGGTTTACCCGTTTGGTTTTATGGCGTTAATCGCTGTTTGTACCTAGGTTTAAAATATTAAGCGCCATGTATTTTTTACCATTGCTTAACGTGTTTTATACGAACTGTATGATCAATCGACACTAGACAACCGCTGCTTCCCTCTTTAACCTCGCCAAATCACAGGAGAGCGGAGGCGCTGGGCATGTCTGATGTATTCATTAGTTATTCCCGACGGGATGAAGAAGCCGTCAAACAAATCATAAAATCACTCACACGGCGTGGCATAGAAGTTTGGATCGATAAGGAGGATATCGGCACCGGTTCGCGCTGGGATATGCAAATTCAAGAGGGCATTAACAACTGCAAGAAGGTGTTGGTCATGCTGTCAAAAGCATCCATTGTTTCCCAAAATGTGGGCGACGAATGGGGCTATGCCATTGAAAAGTCGAAACATATTATTCCCGTTTTACTTGAAGATTGTGATGTACCCATGCGTCTCGCAAGTTTGCAGCGTATCGAGTTTGTTGAAGATTACGATACCGCAATCGATAAACTTACAGCAGAAATACGCGCTGAAAGCGAAGAAAAGGAAGCCAAAGCGCCTGAGGCGAAAGCGCGTAAGTTTAAAGCGCCTCGTCCTGTGATGAATGCCCTGAAATTCGGTTTACCCGCTTTGTTATTAATGGGGCTTGCGCTCTTCGGGTACCACAACTTTTTGATCACGGTACCCAGTTTAGATGGATTAGCACCGGAAACAGCTCGTCAGGTGCTGCAGGCAAATCATTTGTCTTTGGGTAAAGTGACCTGGGAATATAGCGACGCTGATAGCGATCCGGCCGGAAAAGTGTTTCGTGTTGAGCCTGCGCAGGCGAAAATATACGACGCTATTAATATTTATATCGCCAAAGAAAAAGTATCGGTCCCAGATGTGGTGGGCTTAAACGAATCTCAAGCTAAATCTCTACTGGAAAATGTGGGCTTACAGTTTGGAAAAATTGTTGTAGAAGAAGCTGACGCCGAAGAATTCTCCATTTTCAAACAAGAGCCATCACCCGATACGCTGGTGCGTGAGGCCGCGCCGGTTGACTTGTATGTCGTCAAAGAAAAAATTGTTATTCCAGATGTCGTGGGGCTTGATCAGGCTGGTGCGGTAGCAGCACTGGAAGCAAAAAACCTGAAGGTCACCTTGGTGCATTCGGTAACGCGCTGGAATACCAATTACGGCAAAATATTTGAGATGGAACCCACGGCAGGCGAGAAAGTAAATTCCAATCACGAAGTAAAGATCTGGCTGGCTGATTTTGGCGGCTGGATTTACCTTGGTGAGGGCGACGTTGGCGACATTATGAAAACCCACAAAGGTTTTAATTTGCGGAATGAGCCCGACGCCTCATCGCGCAAAACTGTAATTGATTCGCTACCTAAAGGTTCAAGGGTAAAAATACTGCATGCCTTGGAAAATGGCTGGCGCCTGGTTCGTGAATACAATCCGGAAGCTGAAGAAGAAATGCACGCGCAACTTTAAGCTGGAGCGAACACATGGCGAGACACCAATATAAAAAGCGCCCCAATTTTCATGTGACTGCAGTACAAATTGATCTCGACTGTGATGGTTTTACTTATCACAAATGGGGCAATCCACAAAAGTGTCGCGCTGGCGATTGGTTGGTGAATAATGCGGGCGATACTTATACCGTTGAAAAAGCGTATTTTGCCGATCACTATCAACTGTTGCGGCCGGGTTTGTATGAGAAGGTCGGTGCGGTGTGGGCAGAACAAGCGCCGCAGGACGGAGCCATCGAAACTCTCGAAGGCATGTCCAATTATCTTGCTGGTGACTACTTAGTGTATGACCGACCGAGTGGTGGCGATGCCTATGCAGTGAATAAGAATAAGTTTGAAAATATGTATGAACTGCAAAGTGAACCCGGTGAGCTCAGCGATACGCAAAGAGATTACATAGAGCAGCGGGTAAAACCCGAACGCGACTGGTTTGATCGCAAGGCCCGTAAAAATCGAGTTAACTATTATTTGTGGCAAACACTCACCATCATTACCGCAGCACTGGTACCGGTGTTTAGCAGCGTAGATGAACCCAACGGAGTATTGATTGCTTTTTTAGGCGGCGCTTCTGCAATTTTTGCCGGCTTTCTCAGTCTTTTTAAATTTCAGGAAAACTGGGTGAAATACCGCTCCACCTGCGAAGATCTTAAATCCCATTTGGCGCAATTCTCTGTCTTCGAGGGCGCCTATCACAATAAACACACTGCATTTGCATTATTGGTGGAAAACTGCGAACGCATTTTAGGTGCTGAACGTGGCCAATGGATGCAGCGTGTGCATGGTGTTGCAGAGGAGTAACTTCGAGTTGTCCTCGCAACGCTTAAAAAAAGCGATATAGAAGTCCGTGTATTCATAAGTTTTGCACTCCTAGTTATTTACGCTAGGGCTGCTAAACTCAGTCCTGAGTTTTCAAATCGCTAACCATCAAAAGTAAGTACTTACTACCAGACCTCGTTCCAACTGAGTGTCTATAGCCATATTGTTCAAATTCTTTGCTATTGATTTATTTAACCGATAGAAGCAATTTTATAAATTAGATAAATCGATGTGCGCCTGACTACAATTTAACCCGTATCATCAAAAAGGCCTCACAAGTAGCAGATGAGGCTACATTCAGCCCCAATGGGGCAATAAAAATGGGTAGGAGAGAGTCGAATGTCTGATAACAGTGAAAGTAAATGCCCGTTCCACGGCGGTAGCACCTCAGCTGCCAAAGGCACCAGTAATCAAGACTGGTGGCCCAAACAACTTAATCTCAATATTCTGCGCCAACATTCGTCGTTGAGTGATCCGATGGATGAGGAATTCAATTACGCTGAAGCCTTCAGCAAGCTCGATTTAGAGGCCTTGCGCAAGGATTTATACGCCTTGATGACCGACTCCCAAGACTGGTGGCCGGCAGACTACGGCCACTACGGGCCGCTATTTATTCGCATGGCTTGGCACAGCGCCGGTACCTATCGCACTGGGGATGGTCGTGGCGGGGCATCCAGCGGTACGCAGCGTTTCGCACCGTTGAACAGCTGGCCTGATAACGGCAATCTTGACAAGGCCCGCCGCCTGCTCTGGCCCATCAAACAAAAATATGGCAACAGTATTTCCTGGGCCGATTTAATGATTCTTGCGGGCAACTGTGCACTTGAGTCCATGGGTTTCAAAACCTTTGGCTTTGCCGGCGGTCGTGAAGACGTATGGGAACCCGAGCAGGATATCTACTGGGGTAATGAACGCGAGTGGTTGGATGACAATCGCTACAGCGGCGAGCGCGATTTGGAAAACCCTCTGGCGGCAGTGCAGATGGGTTTGATTTATGTAAACCCTGAAGGCCCTAATGGTGTTCCCGATCCATTAGCGGCAGCAAAAGATATTCGCGAAACCTTCGCGCGCATGGCCATGAATGATGAAGAAACCGTTGCGTTGGTTGCGGGCGGTCATACTTTTGGTAAAACTCACGGCGCCGGAGACGCCGCCCAAGTGGGTCCGGAACCCGAAGCCGCACCCTTGGAAGAGCAGGGCTTTGGTTGGAAAAACAGTCAGGGTATCGGCAAGGGCGTCGATACCATTACTTCCGGTTTGGAAGGCGCCTGGACGCCAACTCCCACCGCCTGGGACAACAGCTTTTTCGATACGCTGTTCGGCTATGAATGGGAGCAGACCACAAGCCCGGCCGGCGCAAAGCAGTGGAAACCGGTTGGTGATTCGGGTGCGGGAACCGTTCCGGATGCCCATGATCCTAACAAGCGTCACGCTCCAATGATGGCAACTACCGATATAGCATTGCGAGTGGACCCAATTTACGAACCCATCTCCCGTCGTTTTCATGAAAACCCGGAAGAATTTGCTGATGCTTTTGCGCGAGCCTGGTACAAGTTGACCCATCGCGATATGGGCCCAGTGTCACGTTATCTCGGACCTCTGGTTCCCAGTGAGGAATTAATCTGGCAAGACCCACTGCCAAAGGCAGATTATCAAACCATCGAGGACGCGGATGTCGTGGGGCTCAAGGCAAAAATTTTCGCGTCTGGTTTGACCGTATCGCAACTGGTTTCCACCGCCTGGGCGTCAGCCTCGACGTTTCGTGGCTCCGATAAACGCGGCGGTGCGAATGGTGCGCGCATCCGACTAGAACCCCAAAATACGTGGGCGGTAAACGAGCCCTCTGCTTTGGCGGCCGTGGTGGAGGTGTATGAGGGCATTCAGCGAGGTTTTAACGCAGGTCGGAGCGACAACAAGCAGGTGTCGATGGCAGACCTGATTGTACTGGGTGGTTGCGTCGGTATTGAATTGGCAGCAGAAAATGCCGGTACCAAGGTTACCGTTCCTTTTACTCCGGGGCGCGTGGATGCAAGCCAAGAGCACACCGATGTAGATTCATTTGATGTGCTCGAACCACTGGCCGATGGTTTTCGAAATTACCAGAAGGCTAAGTACAGCATTTCTGAAGAAGAGTTGTTGGTGGATAAAGCACAATTGCTTACCCTAAGCGCGCCGGAAATGACGGTTTTAGTGGGCGGCCTTCGAGTGCTGGGTGCCAATGTAGACAATAGCGAATTAGGTGTGTTTACTAAAAATCCGGAAGCGCTTAACAATGATTTTTTTGTGAATTTGTTGGATATGAGTACTGCTTGGCAAGCGACCTCCAGCGGCGTATTTGAAGGCAGAGATCGCGCCACCGGAGCGTTAAAATGGCAGGCTTCACGGGTTGACCTGGTGTTCGGTTCCAACTCTGAACTGCGTGCAATCGCAGAAGTTTATGCCCAATCAGATTCACAGCAAAAATTTGTTAAAGACTTTGTGAAGGCCTGGAATAAGGTAATGAACCTGGATCGATTTGACCTGTTACGCGCTTAGTCGACTTGCTATTAAAATGGCAATTTAATATAGAGTTTTGCGCTATTTAATGTATCGCTAAGCATTATATATTTTTGTAATAGCCGCGATATAAATTTTAAAGACCACTATAACGCCACCTTTTTCAAAAGGTGGCGTTTTGTTTTTAGAAACTAACCTTTTGCTTAACCAGCAACGCGTATTCTAGAGCTCCCCGATAACATCGAGATGTAGAATGTTTAGCAAGCGTCGCTTTTGGTTAATTCCTGCAGCTATTCATGCAGTTATTGCGTTGTTGCATCTCGCGATAATTTTCGGCGGGCCAGCGTGGTACAGTTTTTTCGGCGCCGGTGAACAAATGGCTCATATGGCAGAAATGGGTTCTGCAATACCCACCGTTGTCACCTCGGCAATCAGCACGGTTTTTGTTATCTTGTGTATTTACAGTTTGTCGGCCGCAGGCTTGCTGCGTCCGCTGCCAATGCTGCGTTCTGTACTCGCTGGAATAACGTTCATACTATTGTTTCGCGGTTTGGCGGGTTTGGCTACGCCCTTATTTTACCGGCACCCGGCGATGGCTGTTGAAGGTATTACTTTTTGGATTTGGAGTTCGCTGATTTGCGTTGCCATTGGCCTGGTACACCTCAACGCGCTGGTAGATAATTGGCAGGACTTGAGGCCAACGCAACCGCTATAGTAAGTTCCTTATGCATGAGCGATCAGATATTGAAAGCGACGAAGTGGTAAATTCGGTTTGCCCGCGTTGTAAGCGAGATTTCTTCTGCAACGGTGGATCAGTCTCTCGTTGTCACTGCTCAACTGTAGTGTTAACGGTCGAACAGCGTGACTGTATTTCTGAACGCTGGAAGGGCTGTTTGTGTTCCGATTGTCTTCAGGAATTCATTTTGTTAGCTGCCAATGGCTTGCCATAAATTTAGTTCGTGCTATCAAAGTTTACTGAATTGAATATCTTGATATTGCAATATTTTAAAGCGTGTAAAAATATTTACTTATCGTAATTTGTTTTAAGGTTTGCTCAGCAACGGCGGTAAAACTTCGCGCGCAATGTCGAGTACGGCCTTGACCCGCATAATGCGGTCCATTCCGGAACGGTAAACCAAATTAACATTAATTTCTCGCGATTGTAATTCAGGTAATACGTTAACCAATTTTCCCTGCGCGAGGCTGCGACGTACCAAAAATTCCGGCAACATCGCAATGCCTTCACCCTGCTCGCACAATTGCAACAATGTGCCGAGGCTTTGCACTGCGAAGTGACTGCTTACCACCACGCTTTGCTCCTTTTGGGTTTCCAGGTGTTGTAAGGTCCAAATGCTTTCCAGTTGGGTACTTGAAAATATCAAGCAGGGTGCCAGTGTTAAATCGTCGAGTTTTTTCACCGAGATCTGTGACATTGCGTTAGGGCTGGCGACCAATAGGCGATGACTACCGCCCACTTTTCGGGCAACAAGGTTTTCATCCTCAACGCGACCAATTCGAATTGCAAAATCGAACGATGGATCTTGCAGATCTTCTTTGCCGTAGGCGAGCTTCACGGTTAGGCGTAACTCTGGAAAACGCTTGCGTACCTCCGGAACCAGGCTGTTAACCGCCATACTGCCAAATTCTGGTGTAGCGGCGATACGCACCATCCCTTGGGGAGAAGCCAAGCCCTGTTCGGCCTCCCGCAGCAAATGTTCGCCTTCAGCAAGGAGCGATTCAACCTTGGGCAATAAGAGCGCGCCTTCTGCGGTTAGCGCGATACGCCGTGAGTTACGTTCCAATAACTTTACATTCAAGCGATCTTCCAGGCGCCGCAATACAGTGCTTACCCCAGATTTAGCTAAGTGCAACTGTTCAGCCGCCGCAGAGATACCACCACAGCGCACAACCTCGACGAACACGGCGAATTCGAGGAAGTTCATCGTTCTTAAATTGTGAACCATATGTTTTAAATTTCCTTATTGTTCAGAATTTGACGTTTAGTGAATAATGCAGCCATCACAACGCGAGCACAACCCCAGGAGGATCGCAATGAGCAAGAAAATCTTAATTACCGGTGCCAGCAAGGGTTTTGGACTGTTAACCACTCAGGCACTTTTGCAACAGGGTCATCAGGTTGCCGCTTCTATGCGCGACCCCGCCGGCCGCAATGCTGATGTCGCGGCGCAACTCAAAGCAGCTGGTGCCAGCATTGTGGAGCTGGATGTTACCAGTGAAGCAAGCGTCAAGGATGGTGTGACTGCCGCAGTCGATGCCTTGGGCGGTCTAGATGTGTTAATCAATAATGCTGGCGTTGGTGTAAGTGGTATTCAAGACACTTTTACCACGGAGGATGTTCAGAAAGTTTTCGACATCAACGTACTTGGCGTGCACCGCATGAGTCGTGCAGTTATCCCACTGTTCCGTGAGCAGGGAGAAGGCTTGCTGCTGAATTTGTCGAGTATTTTAGGTCGCATCACCATTCCGTTCTACGGCCCCTACAACGCCAGCAAATGGGCGGTAGAAGCCATGAGCGAAAACTATCGCTACGAACTGGCTCATTATGGCATTGAGGTGGCGTTGGTCGAACCCGGTGGCTTTCCCACATCGTTTATGGAAGCACTGGTTACCCCGAGCGATAGCGAGCGCATCGCCAGTTACGGTGATTATGCAAAGATGCCAGAAACGGCTGGCACCGCGTTTGGTGAAGCATTGGCGGCGAATCCGCAACAAAACCCACAAGCTGTTGCCGATGCCATCGTTGCACTTATCGAAGCTGAAAAAGGCCAACGCCCCTTCCGCACCACGGTCGATTTTATGGGTATGGCGGATCAGGTGAACCCCTACAACGCTCAGCTTGAAAACGTTGAAGATGCGATTTTTACAGCATTTGGCATGAAGGGGTAATTAGCTGCTGGCGAATTTGGTCGGACGTCGGGCCTCAGTTGTCCGACGCTCCACTAAACATTTGATCTGCTGCAAGTACTAAAAACATATAGTTAGTGGCTCCACCACCCATTACATATTCCGTCTGCTGCCAGAAGAACGGCCAGATTTTTAATTCGGGAAGATCGGGGCGAATGAGTGCCGTGCCGGATACCACGCCGCCGGGAATAAACGACCAGTCGGCGCGGTTCACGCCATAGGCAACGGTTGCAGAGCTGGAGCCAACGCCACTGGCGAAACTCATGGTGTTTTCGCCGGGGTGTACCCCCAATACGAAGTTCAGCGCATTGAGGTAATCGTCGTCGCGGGTATATTGCGGCCAGGCTTGGCGATAAAAATACTGTTTTACAGCAAAGCTTTGAATGCCCCAGCCAGCGCCCCAAATGTGTGGTTTATATGGCACACCGTAAGGTGTTTCGGTGGCTTGTTGGCGTATGCCAATCTGGTAGTTTTCTACGGCCTTATCAATGGCCGCTACGAATTTTTTATCTGCGATTTTAGGCATAACCCGGCCGATGGCCCAGCCGGTTTTTTCGATATCTTTAACAATGGCGTCTTGTTGTTTAACCAAGGCAGCCAGGTATTTTTTATCGTTTGTACTGAGTGCAAGCTCCGCCAATGCGAAAGCTTCATTTTCAATTCCACCTTTGCTGGCGGCCGCTTCATAGATTGCAATGGCTGCAGCGAGTGAGCGTGTTGCAAGCTCTGCGTTGTACGGTTTGATGACTCGTGCTGCGGCGGCCAAGCCGCCAGCGACACGCAGTTCCCGCCAGGGATTTTCTTCGGTAAATACCCAGCGGTCATCGCTGTTACCGGATGTGTTGTCGGTTTGCGTTGCTGCATCACCCAGGTGCACATATTGGCGAATAGTGGGAACGATTATACCGCGGTATAATCGTCCCAAATTCTGGTACCCACCTAACACTGTTAACAAGCCGTGCTCGATTTGCTGCAGAGCATCGTTTTGGCCGTCCGGCTGGTGAATTTCGACAAGTTTTTGTTTTTGATCTATCAGTGTTGCATCGTAATTCAGATTGAATTGCTCAACCATCATCGCCAATAACCAAGTCGTGCCGATCTGCGATTCAACCCGCAAGTCGTAATCCCCGGCATCGTGCCAACCGCCGACGTTTAAACCTGGCACTTTGTCGCCGGGTTTAAAACTAGTAAGCGTCGTTTCCGCTGATTTGTAACCGTCGAAATGATTTAGACCCACTGGCGACATTAGCGCGTCGTCGTCATGACACAAGCCGTGCCACACACGGTATTTTTCGGCGACTTTCATGTGACACATCTGCACCGGTAAATAATATTCCAGCGTCGGTTGCCAGGCGTGTCGGGAATACACATCGTCGCCAATTTTAAAAGGGTGTGATAGCTGGCCCCGATATTCCACCTGATACAAACCCGGCTCACGGATATTGGAAAAATCATAGCTTAAATAGCTGTAGCGTAAAAAATTTCCCCACAGAGTGGGTTTGTCTTTTACAAGTGCATTACGGCCGGTTTCGCTCAATTTATAAATGGTCAGTTTGCTTATTTTTTTATCGGATTTGCCCTGCTCGATAATTACCTTTTTTTCTTGTTGCGGCGCGTACCCCAATTGCGATACTTGAATAACCGGCGTGTACTGCCAGCTTTTATCGGTATTTGGAGTAATTATCCATTCGATGGCATTTTTTGTGGCGCCTTTTGGGATAAGTGTGCGGACGATATACCAGCCGTTGTTGTGGTTGCTGCGTCCATCAAGTAACTGTAATTCACCCTGCTTTGTTTCAATGACCATTCTCTGTAAGTTTGCTTCAGGCGCAATGGTAAGTTTTTTACCGGTGGCCAGGGCTGCGTTTATCCACTCGCCGTGATTTTCAATCATCGGGCCGTTGGGCTGTACAGCAAACAAACCGGTTTGCTGATCCATAATCCAGCTTTTACCAAATAAGTGCCCTGGGAATAATTCGAAATTAAAACCCGCTTTGCCGATCCATTCTTCTGGCAAGGGCTTTTTCAGGTCGACGCTGACCTTAAAACTATTGCCGCTTAGTGCGGATACTTTTACGGCATATTCAAATTCTAAATCGGGGTAGATAATGGGGTTGAAGCCTTGGCGGTTTTTACTTTCGTCTGGGTAAGCGAGTGTTTGGGTAATGGTTTGGGTATCTTTATCAACGCTTAATTGCAGTCCTTTGGGTACTGGAGACCATTGCCCGGGCGACGCTTCAAGCCTTAAGTCTCCATTCGCGGCAACGCGCACACCGTGCTGAATGACAGAAACCCCAGTTTGATGGCCGTCTGGGTATATATCGGCAAACACAGTGACGTTAAGACCGTGTTTTTCGAAATAATCCGAATCGTTAATGGTTAGCTGATCGGCAGCCAGGGCAAACTTGCAACAAAATAGGCTGACACCAAGGAAGAAAATTTTATTCATCATAGTTTTATTATCGTCATTATGAGTTGCAGGGGGTTTGTCGATCTTCGTTGAGTTCGCTGGGGCCTCAGTTAACCCACGTCGTAATTGTGGCGCCTGTCTCGGCAAAATTGTCTGCAATGCTAAGTCATTGTTGAAACAATTCAGATCACCGTTGCTGCCTGTTAGCTCGATTACCGGTGTGCTCGCTGCGCTGGCTTTGGGTGGCGCTTTTCGCGTGGAAAATCTTTGTTCACGGGAGCTAAATCGCAACGGTTTAGGTGACGTCTGGCGCGTGATTCAATCGAGTATAGCAAAGCGACAGGTGATGGCGGGGGCAACGTATTTTTTGAACCTTAGCACATCTGGTCATTTTTCATGCTTTTTTCCAGTTGTGATGTAATCGGTTACATTGTACCTTTGCGGCTCCGCAGATAGGTGCGGACGTAGCCGATAAGTGTGGTGCCAATAACTCCAATAATGTCGTATCACACCTGGCCCTGGTATTCCGCGCAGTTTTGCGTCCGTCCTTAGTTTGCTTTAACAGCCCTGGGTGAGAGCACTCATCCGGCGGTATCTACGTTCAGTTCAGGAGCAACAATAATGTATAAAACGCTACTCAAACGATCGGCTGTGTACGCGGCAGGCCTGATCGCTGCATCGACACTGGCAGCCAGTGCGTGGGCGGGATTTTCAACTTCCGGTACGCAGCTGCTCGACGGCAATGGCAATAATTTCATCATGCGCGGTGCCAACCACGCTCACACTTGGTATACCGGCGAGACGAGCTCGATCACCAATATTGCGAATCTCGGTGCGAATACCATTCGCGTGGTGTTGAGTAATGGTCACCAGTGGAACCGCAACAGCGAATCTGATGTGGCTAATATCATCTCGCTGTGTAAAGCCAACAAAGTGATTTGTGTACTCGAAGTCCACGATGCCACCGGTGGCGGCGAAGAATCCGCTGCAGGCACTATTGCCCAGGCGGCCTCTTATTGGGTTGATATCAAAGGTGCACTGCAGGGGCAGGAAGATTACGTCATTATTAATATCGCCAACGAACCGGTTGGCAACAACCAGCCTGCGTCCAAATGGGTTAATGAGCATATCGCCGCGATTCAAACCCTGCGTAATGCCGGGCTTACTCATACTTTGATGATTGATGCCGCGAACTGGGGCCAAGACTGGGAAGAAATTATGCTCGCCGATGCCTCTCAGGTAGCTGCAGCCGATTCCCTAAATAACATCATGTTCTCGGTTCACATGTATCAGGTTTATCAGAATCGCAGCAAAATCGAGAATTATGTCTCGAGCTTTCTGAACAACCACAACCTACCGCTAATTGTGGGGGAATTCGGGGCTGATCACCAAGGTGAGTTTGTCGACGCCGATTCGATTATGGCGGTTGCTGAGCAATATGGTATTGGTTACCTGGGGTGGTCCTGGTCGGGTAATGGCAGCTGCTGTACTGCGCTTGATATGTCGAACAACTTTAACCCGAACAGCTTAACCAGCTGGGGTGATCGCTTGTTTAATGGCGTTAATGGCATTAAACAGACGGCACAAACCGCGTCGGTTTACGGTGGTGGCAGTACGACCAGCAGCAGTAGTTCTTCTTCGTCTTCGAGCAGTTCCACTGGTGGTTCTTCTTCCAGCAGTTCATCCAGTTCCAGCAGCTCATCCAGCTCCAGCAGTTCCAGCTCTGGCAGTGGCATGTGTGTGGAAATGTGTAAGTGGTACCAGGATGCGCCCCGTCCGTTATGCCAGAATCAAACCACCGGCTGGGGTTGGGAAAACAGCCAGAGTTGTATTGGCCGCACCACTTGTGAAAATCAAAACAGCGGTAACGGTGGTGTTATTGAAGTGTGTGATGGCACGAGTTCCAGTAGCAGTTCGAGTTCCAGCTCTTCAAGTTCGAGCTCTTCCAGCTCTAGCACCAGCAGTACTTCCAGTTCCTCTACTAGCTCTAGTTCAAGTTCCTCCAGTAGTTCCAGCAGTTCTTCGGGTAGCACTGGTGGCAACTGTGCGGGTGTAAACGTCTACCCCAACTGGACTGCGAGAGACTGGTCTGGCGGTGCCTACAACCATGCCAATGCCGGTGACCAAATGGTGTACCAGAACACCTTGTATCTCGCAAACTGGTATACCCGCAGCGTGCCAGGCAGCGATGCTTCCTGGAGTACCCTCGGCGCTTGTAATTAATTAATCCTTCTAATCCATAGAAGGTAAGCACAAAAACCGGTATCCCGATGGGGTATCGGTTTTTTTATGGGCTGGTATCGCAGGCGCCCATTCGATAAGTCATCACATCAGAGTCCGAACAGGCGGTACAATTGCTGGCTTCGGTAGTTCGTTGTCCGTCTTTGTGTTGAGCACACACCGGATCGTAGATCATGGTGCAAATTTGCGGACGTGTCTCAGGGCAGGTGAATTCATCTTTAGCGACATCAGGTGCCTCTTTAACAGCAGGCTGACAGGCACAGAGCAAACTGATCAGGATTACGTAGAGCAAGTGTTTCATGGTGGCATCCTTGAAAAAAAGCAGAGATGAAAACGAGCTGAAGCCGGGGCAGTTATTTTCGGCCGAGGTAAAAGATCTGGCAAGTGATGGCCGTGGCGTTGTCACTCACCCCAATGGTCGCACCTTTTTTATTGCCGGTGTTTGGCTTGGTGAGCGGGGGCGGTTTCGAATCACCGCTTTGAAAGGGCGCATAGGCTTCGCGGAAATTTTCGAGCTTGATGCACAAAGTGTTTGCCGTGACCGCGTTCAAGCTTTGTGCGATCACCATGGCTTCTCATCACGTCATTGTGGTGGTTGCCCGTGGCAATTTATGGACTATGCAGCGCAATTGTCGGCCAAGCAACATCGTGTGGAAACGAGTTTGGCGCGTATTGGTGTTCACAAAAAAATTCAAGCGATTGCCGCTGCGCCGGAGATTTTTGGGTATCGCAATCGCGCTCAGTTTAAAACAGATGGTAAAAAATTGGGGTATATGGCCGCTGCGTCGAATAATTTGGTGGCGATTCAGCAGTGCCCGGTGCTTAGCGAGCACAACCAGAACACGCTGCACGAGCTGTTACAACAGCTTCCCAACCCGGTGTGGCAGCCCCATCGGAAACATAAATGGACCACGCTGGATATTGACGAAAGCGTGACTGCCGGAAACCCTGCGATTAATCAGAGGCTGCCTTTTCAACAGGCCAACAGCGTACAGAACCGTTTTATGTTGCAGTGGCTGAGGCAACATCTGCAAAGTGGTGCTCAAGGAAAACACATCGTGGAGCTTTTTTGTGGGTCTGGCAATTTAACGCAAGTCTTGGCGACGCTGGGCGCAGCCAGCATTCTTGCGGTTGATGTTGTTGCCCAGGCGCTCGAGACATTAAGTGCTATGAATTTGCCTGGAGTACAAAGCCGGGTTTGCGATGTATTTGATGATACGCGCGCAAGCGACCTTCGGGCGCCACTGCGTAATGCCGATATATTGGTGCTGGACCCACCACGCGACGGCTGGAAAACCCGGGAACTTGCCTGGCCAAAGCAAACTGCGCTGCAAAAAATATGTTATATCTCTTGTGATTTGGCGACCTTCACGAGAGATTTGCAATTTTTTCTCTCGAAAGGGTTCCATGTGGATGAAGTTCAACCCTTGGACCAGTTTCCCCACACACCGCACATCGAATTACTGGCCGCTTTAAGGCGTGGTTAGCTTTAAAGTTGCTGGATTTTGTAGCCCTTGGCGCGCAGCTTTGCTATCAAGCCATCCGGGCCCGCAAGATGCAGTGCGCCGACCATGACGCATTCTGTGCCTGGGTCGGCGATCATCGCTTCAACGTGCGGCAGCCAGTTTTCATTGCGTGTGACGATCATACTTTTGTAAGAGCTGGGAAATTTTTCGCGCAATTCCAGCAGTGAGTCCTGATCGAGTTTGGCAAGGTTTCCGGTGCGCCAGGCGCTTTTCATTTCACCGATTAAAGCTTCGGAACGTTCCAGGTCTCGCAGGGTATACAACATCATGTCGTCTTCCTCGCCTTTACCCATTTGCGCAATAAACTGCAGTTGCTCATCTGGCGTTTCCAGAAACCCTGTGAGTTTGTTATCCGCTTTGGCCTTGCTATGAAATACGGATTCAACGCCGTGTTCCATCGACATCCCCAAGCGTTGGTATTCGAGCACCGATAACATCAGTGCTGCGCCGGTTGGTGTGAACATGGTGAAATTCTCGGGTGGCATTTTATGCGCTGTTAGATATGTTGCCAGGGCTTTGTAGGTCGCGGGTTTAAGGGCGGATTGCAGGGTTCTGCCGTCGCTGAACATCATCACCTGTGCCGCTTTTATTTGGAACTCCGGCGAATTAGTGGCGTTTAGATCGGTTTCAAAAATTAATTTGCCAGACGCTTTATACGCTTGATCAAAACCCGTGGGTAAGGGGTGGTCAGTGCTGTTGAGAACATGAAAGGTGCCTGCGAGATACAGCGTTTTGTTGTCTTTGGAAATTTTCCAAACGGAAGTTTCAGCATGACCGATAGAGGCTAGCAGGAGCCAGCTCAATATTAGTATCAAAAGTCGAGCTGCGCGCGGAGCAGTGGTCATAAATCTCTCCAAAATATTATGGTGCTGGGTGAAAATGCTGGATTAATAATAGCCCAGGGCGCGTGACAGAGACTCGCGGGCCATGCTCACGCTTTGTCGCGTTGGGTATGCCTGAAATTCTTTAAGGGTTGTCGACGTTTGCGAGTAAATATGGGTTTCTATTTTATGGTGCCTGCTCGCTTCCAGCCCGTACAAAATGAGCACCCAGTCGTTAACACATTTTAAATAAAACGGAATGGACAAATTATGGTAGGGCGAAAAGGCGCGATGAATACCCTGAAGGTTGCGCTCGCCGGGTGCATAAAGCCCTTTTGGAAGAATGAGTGTCAGGGCATAGCGGTATGGAAACAGGCAGAGCTGTGCCAGACTCCTGGCGAGCCAGCTGAGCAGTATCAGAGGCGAACTTAGGACGATGAACACGCCGCGTAAAACGCGATTGGCAGGGGAATGTACTTGTCTATCAAGAAAGTCGGGAAGCTGAGGTCGCAGTGCCTGTCGTAGCGCAAATTTCAACTCGCGCCTTTGCCAGTGTTGTACCGCTTTAAAGCATCGCATTTCGATAGTGCTCATTCTTTCCATGGGGTAGCGACGTTATCCCTATCGTTTAATTTCGGTTTAAAGTGTAACTTTCCTGCGGGGCTTGGTCCAACAGGTGGGCAATTGTCTCAGCTTTTTTGGTTGTGCTGGCAAGCGTTTGCGCGCTCTGCGCGGCGCTGCAATTGTTCTGGTGACTCTGGCGTAAGCTGCCATCCCTGGAGATTTTCATAAACCAGTTCTTTTAGCAGTGCCATGTGTTCAGCGCTGTCGTTTAAGGCAGCAATATACTCGTAGTGTTCCCCACCCGCCTCTAAAAATACGTGGCGATTTTCCTGTGCTATTTCTTCCAGCGTCTCTAAGCAATCTGCAGCGAATCCAGGGCAGATTACCTGCACAGCTTTCACGCCCTGGCCTGGCAAGCTTTTTAGCGTTTCATCGGTATAGGGCTGTAACCAAGCTTCGCGGCCAAATCGACTTTGGAAGCTCGTGACATATTCATCGTCACCTAACCCTAATCGTTCGGCGACAAGACGCGTGGTTTTTAAACACTGGCAGTGGTATGGGTCGCCGTTGTGCAAATAACGCAGCGGTACGCCATGGTAGGAAAATATCAACTTTTCGGCTTTGCCATGAGCTTGCCAGTGGTTTTTTATATGGCTGGTGAGTGCTTGGATGTAGTGCGGGTGGTCGTGATAGCTGTTGACAAATCGCAAACCTGGAAGCCAACGTCGTTTTATAAAATCTTTTGCGAGTGCGTCAAAAGTCGAGCCAGTGGTTGCGGCTGAATATTGTGGATACAACGGGAGCACCAGCAATTGTCGCACGCCCTGATCGAGCAGGTTTTGCAGCGTGGTGCCGATCGCTGGCTTGCCATAGCGCATGGCCCAGGCAACGATGATCTGCTCGTTGTAATCGCGGTTTAATTGCATTGCCAGTTGATGTGCCTGAGCTCGGGTATAAATTGCGAGCGGCGACCCCTGCGATGCCCAGACTTTGGCGTAAGCTGCCGCAGATTTTTTGGGGCGTACATTCAGAATGATGCCACGCAAGATCAGCCACCAGAGTAAACGCGGAATTTCCACAACTCGGGGGTCGGATAGGAATTCTTTGAGGTAAGTTTTTAGCGCAGCTGCTGTCGGCGCTTCCGGTGTGCCTAGGTTAACCAGTAGCACACCAGTTTTTGCAGGCTGCCGGTGATCGAAAATTTGGCCTTGGTAGTTCACGCGGGCTCCCTAAGCGCAGCTGTCAATGGTGCAGTATAAGAGGGAGTGTGGCGCAGGTCGAGTGAACTGGAAACGGTTAGTCACGGGTGTGAATCTTATCATGACTAACCGCGAGCGGGTGTTAGGCTTCGCTGCTTTCCTCGCCTTCGGCTGGAGCTTCTTCAGGCTCTGCGGGCTTGGGCTCAGGCTTTTTCAGCAAGCCTTCAGCGAGCAGGATAGCAACTTTATCGTCGCCATTGATCCAGTTTTTATTGGCACCGCGCACAGCGTAACGCTCATCGCGACGCTGGAAAATGGTGTACTCGGCAGTAGATTTTACGGGCTTCATTAGCCTTTCCTCGTTTTGATTAATGGGGCGGGCATTGTAGTGAGCGCGTTGCGCTTTGGCCAGTAATTTTGTTTTCCTATATGAGCCCGGTCTGCACTTTGCATCCTTTGCGAAATTCGCTGACAATACCGCGCTGGTGTATGGCTTATCGACACACTAAAGGGCAGCATTAATTAACTTGCCCATACTTAAGAACGAGGATTACACATGAATAAATTTGGACTTCTCCTGGGGGCTTGTCTGGTAGCGATATTGGGTGTTGCCTGCTCGTCAACGTCAAAGCTACCGGCGCCAAAAACCAGTGCTGTGGATTTTAACAGTGTCGATACCTATCGTATTGGTATTGCCGACCAGTTGAATGTGGTGGTTTGGCGTAACGCGGAGCTGTCTGTGAATGTTCCGGTGCGCCCCGATGGCAAAATCTCCATTCCTCTGATTGGTGATGTTGTCGCTGCTGGCAAAGAAGCGCCAGCCCTCTCCGAAGAAATTGAAAAAGCGTTAGCGAGTTTCGTGCGCACACCCAATGTCACGGTAATTGTAACTGCTGCCAATAACGCCGAGTATTTTAATCGTGTTCGTATTACCGGTGCTGTGGTTCAACCGGTTTCTGTGGCTTACAGAGAGCATATGACGGTATTGGATTTGGTGTTGGCCGCCGGCGGCTTAAGTGAATTTGCCAGTGGCAATGGCGCGAAGCTGTATCGCAAAACAGACGCTGGCGTTAAAACCTATAACGTTCGCTTGAAGGACATTATGAATAAGGGCGATATTCGCACCAACTATACATTGCTTCCTTCCGATATTGTGACGGTACCTGAGTCGGTATTTTAAGCTCACCTGTTAAGCCGGTCGCCAAGTAAATCACAGCGGTTTATTTGGAACGTGCCGGCGAGTGAAGGAAATATCGATGAAAAGAAATCTTTTGTGGTTAGCCTGCTTCGCTGCGTCCGGTAATGCACTGGCTGAAGTGGATTTAGTCTTGCGAACCGGCCTGGAACATCGTACCAATATCAATCGCTCTGCGGATGACCCTATCGACGACGACGTATTTTCCTACGGCGGCAGTTTTGCGGTGGACAATACTGAGCGAAACTATACCGCGCAACTCGACTATACCGGAAGTCGTGAGCGCTATCTCGACAATACATTCCCCGCGCGCACTAACATGAGTGGCAGCGGTCGAGTTGATCTTTATACGGCTAACCGGGCATTTACCTGGTACGCCAGCAATCGCGTCACAGATAATTCCCGCGATCTTTTGGATGCCGAAGTGCCCGACAATCTAACTCGGGTTTCCACCAATCAAACTGGCGTTATCGGCTCAATGCGCTTGTCTCCTCGCGATAACTTCGATATCAGCGGTGGGAAAATCTGGGTAAAAAGTGAAAATGAATTATCCGACAGTGAAACCGATATGGCTTATGCGGCCTGGTCGCACAGGACCAGCAGCCGCAATAATGTTGGTCTGCAGCTTACGTATTTCATGACAACACCGAAAATTGAAACGATTGATGAATTTGGTACACAGAAAGCAACCGCTCATTGGCGACGAGAGATTAAATCTGGCAATTTCGAAATGCAGTTAGGGCTTGCCAAATCGGACGCTCTAAAGCCCGATGGCGATGAAGTGGGTGAAGTGCCTGAGTACTTGTTGCGCGTGAGCACCGGCAGCGCGCGTTCCAGATTTGCGCTTGGTGGTGGACGCGAACTGGTAGGAACGGGGATGGGTCAACCCGGTAACGGCAACGTTACCTCTGGTGGTGGCAATGAGTTCCGTTTGATGATTCGGGAATTCGGTAATATAAATTACAGTTACGACATTGTTCGACGGCGTTTTGCGTTGTCGCTTAGCGGCGAGTACGCCAATGAAGACAGCCAGTTTTCAGATGACGACACGCTCATCAAACAAGTGGGTGGCGGGCTTTCTTGGCAATTTAGGTTTGGCGGGCGTCTCGGCTTTACTGCAGAATCTATTTTCCGGGAGCAGGGCCGCGACTTGTTGGCGCGTAACAGTCGTGAAAATCGTTTTACTTTGCAGTATTCCCAAGCGATCTTGAATAATTTATCCATGCGTTGCGCTTACGAATTGAGCAAATTCGAGAACGATATCGAAACCACGATTGTTGGCTGTGGTTTGGAGTACAAAGCGATTTAAAGGCACAAAAAAAGCGGGCGTTTGCCCGCTTTTTAGTTTTGGTGTTTGCTTAAGCTTTGACGGCTTTCTTGCGGCGCAATGAACCGAATATCATTAGCGCAGAACCGAAAAGCACCAACGAGCCGGGGAGTGGTACCGGGTTAACGCTAACGCTCACGCCTTTTAGTTTCCAGAAATCATTGCCGCTGGAGAACGAAGTTCCCACTTCATCGTCTAGGTTTAATGTGGAGTTATAAGCGCCAACAAGCCAGTATCGCGACATAAAGCCACCCTGGTTTACGGCTTCAGGGGCGTTCAAGCTGTCTATGCGATAGTCGCCTATGCCTTCCCATTCATCGCTTAATAGATCGCTCCACTGCTTTCCGATAAATGAATCATATGCACCATCGCCGCCGTAAGCCATGATAGACGCTTCACTAGATCGGCTGCCGGAATAACGCCATCCTGATGAGATTGAGTCCAGACTTACGGCTTCATCAAAGCTCAACAATAGCATGTCGTAGTCGCCGCGTGAGTTGTCCAGCGCGTGGTCGGGGTAACGGGAATACTCTACGCCAAGGCCATATTCGTTGCCCCACGATTCCCAGTTTCCTACAGCATCCTGCCGTATTCTGCCGTTCGTGTAGGAATACCCGGTTACGGCGAGATTGATGCCGCCGACCGAATAGTTGTATTCGGCCGCATAATTGCCCCACTGATAGCTCGCGCTATCAGGATCTGTAAGATTAATATCCACTGATATCGCGCTAGCGGATTGTGAAATGATTGCTGTGGAAGCCATGGCTAAAACAGCAAGTTTTAAAATTTTATTGCGCATTGCTCGTCTCCATATCAGCAATGTCCAACATCGAAGTTCTGAAATTCTGGTCACTGCAAAATCTGTTAATTAGTTCACACAATATATATAGCAGCACAATTGATGCCAAATTTTTCAACGTATTGATTCTTAAAGATTTATTAAGCTGTTGGGTGTTTTTTTAAGCAGGTGGATGTAAATAATACTGACAGCAAAAAAAACGCCAGCGGCCTAATACCAAAAGGGTAAATCGGGTATGATGGCCGGCGTTGTATTAGCCGACATTTACACGGAGAGCGCCATGCGAAAAGGCATTATTCTGGCGGGCGGGAGTGGTACCCGGTTGTACCCACTCACCCAGGTGGTCAGTAAGCAGCTGATGCCAGTCTACGATAAACCCATGATCTACTACCCACTTGCAACGCTTATGCAGAGTGGCATCCGAGAAATTCTCATTATCAGTACTCCCGTTGAACTGCCACGATTTCAGCAGCTGCTGGGCAATGGCGAACAGTGGGGTATTTCACTTACCTATAAAGAGCAGCCTTCTCCAGATGGCTTGGCCCAGGCATTTTTGATTGCTGAGGACTTTCTTAGTGGTGCAGCGGCGGCATTGGTTTTAGGTGATAACCTGTTCTATGGTCATCAATTAGTGGAGAAGTTACGGCGGGCCAATCAGCGTGATGAAGCTACAGTTTTTGGTTATCACGTCGCTAACCCCCAAGCCTACGGTGTGATTGATTTTGATAAGCAGGGTAAAGCGTTATCCATTGAAGAGAAGCCTGAAAACCCCAAATCTAACTATGCAGTGCCGGGTCTTTATTTCTTTGATAAAAATGTTGTTGACGTTGCTAAAAGCGTGAAACCGTCACCGCGAGGCGAGCTCGAAATTACCGATGTCATTGAGCATTACCTCCACCGAGGCACGCTTAATGTTGAAATTATGGGGCGCGGAGCGGCTTGGCTGGACACTGGCACGCACGATTCATTGCTGGATGCGGCAATGTTTATAGCAACCTTGGAAAAACGGCAGGGCTTGAAGGTCAACTGCCCGGAAGAGGTTGCCTATCGCAGCGGTTTTATCAGTGCCAATCAACTGAAAGAGTTGGCAGGGCCTTTGCGTAAGAGTGGCTATGGGGATTATTTATTGGGCTTACTTGAAACGCAGGTTTTCTGATGCAGTTTATTCCGAGTGATATTCCAGATGTTGTTTTGCTGGAACCAAAAGTATTCGGCGACGATCGTGGTTTTTTTATGGAAACCTTTCGTGCCGATGAATTTGCTGAAAAGTGTTCGCCAAAACCGTTTGTTCAGGATAACCACAGTGCGTCACGTCAGGGTATTCTGAGAGGGCTGCATTATCAGATGGAGCACACTCAGGGAAAGCTTGTACGGGTTGTGCGTGGCGCCGTCTACGATGTGGCGGTAGATATGCGCAGAAGTTCGCCAACCTTCGGCAACTGGGTGGGTTTTGAATTGTCCGCGGAAAACAAACGTCAGTTGTGGGTGCCAGAAGGATTTGCTCATGGATTTTATGTCATGAGCGAAATGGCGGAATTTGTTTATAAATGCACCGATTATTATCACCCACAGAGCGAGCGTTCGCTACGTTGGGATGATTCGACGGTGGGTATTCAGTGGCCGTTAGTTGCCAAGGAGCCACCGTTGTTGTCAGAAAAGGACGCGGCAGGCAATAGTTGGGAAACTGCAGAATATTTTGTATAGGAAGACCCGTGAAAGTATTGGTTTGTGGTAAGGGGCAGTTGGGTCAGGAGTTGCTTCATAGCTGTCCGGCGGGCATAGAGCTTCTGGTTCATGATAGCGAAGAGCTAGACATTACAGATTCGAAATCTGTCGGACGTGTTATCTCCAGTTTTCGGCCTGATGCTATTATCAATGCGGCAGCCTACACTGCTGTTGATAAGGCTGAGACAGATATCGATAACGCCTGGGCGGTAAACTGCACTGGACCAGAAAATTTACTGCTCGAAGCCAACAAGATTGGCGCCTATTTATTGCACATTTCAACGGACTTTGTTTTTGACGGCAATAATGCGCGACCATATGAACCCAATCATGCTGTCGGCCCGTTAGGGGTCTACGGGCAAAGCAAACGTGCTGGTGAATTGAAGATTATTGAGCAGGGTGGAGATAACTGGGCAATTTTACGGACTGCATGGGTATTTTCAGCCTATGGTAACAATTTCGTAAAAACCATACTGAGGCTCGCCGCCGACAAACCTAAATTAACCATTATTGCAGACCAAATCGGGAGCCCAACCTGGGCAGCGATGCTGGCGCAAACCTGCTGGGAAGCCATCCGGGTTCGTTTGGCTGGTGTGCATCACTGTAGTTGTGATGGTGTGGCTAGCTGGTTTGATTTTGCGATCGCGATTCAGGAAATGGCTGCTGAGAGAAACTTACTGTCGCACAAAATTCCCATTCTGCCTATTACCACCGAGCAATACCCCACGCCAGCAAAAAGGCCCCACTACAGTGTATTGGATAACTCCTCCCTCAAGCAGGCATTACCGAATGCGCCGCGTATATACTGGCGAGATGCGCTCGGGCAAATGCTGGATGAATTGGCTAATTAAGTGAGCTTAAACTAATGAGTAAAACCCTTTTAGTAACTGGGGGTGCCGGATTTATCGGTGCTAACTTCGTGCATTATTGGTTGGAAAAATACCCAGAAGACAGGGTTATTGTGTTAGATGCACTTACCTACGCTGGTAATCGCATGAATCTGGAGCCACTCGAATCCAACGATCATTTTGAGTTTGTTAAAGGAGATATCCTCAATCAGGCTTTGGTTGAAACTCTGTTGCGCAAATATTCGGTAACCAGCCTGGTGCATTTTGCGGCAGAATCCCACGTGGATCGCTCGATAACTGGGCCAGATGCCTTTATTGAAACCAATATTGTGGGTACCCACAACCTTTTAAAAGCGGCAAAAAAAGTCTGGCTCGACGAGGGGCTGTGCCCGGCGGAACACCGTTTTCATCATATTTCCACCGATGAGGTATACGGAACCCTGGCTCCCGAAGATCCGCCTTTTTCGGAAACAACACCTTATGCGCCCAATTCGCCCTATTCCGCCAGCAAGGCGGCATCAGATCACTTGGTGCGCTCCTACTTGCATACCTATGGGCTACAGGTAACAACCTCAAATTGCTCAAACAATTACGGACCTTATCATTTTCCGGAAAAACTTATCCCGTTAATTATTACCAATATATTGCGTGATAAACATCTCCCAGTGTACGGTGATGGCAAGCAAATTCGCGATTGGTTGTTTGTAAGTGACCACGCGCGAGGCATTGATTTGGTGTTGCAAAAAGGTGTTGTCGGAGAGTCCTATAATATTGGTGGTATTAACGAGTGGGCCAATATTGATATCGTTAATTTGGTGTGTAGCCTAATGAATGAGCGCTTCGCCCAAAACCCCGCATGGTCGGCCAAATACCCTCTCGCCAAGTCTGTAATTGCGGGGAAGGCTGCTGCGTTAATCGAATTTGTGACTGACCGCCCCGGTCACGATAGGCGTTACGCAATCGATCCCACCAAGGCTAACAATGAGCTTGGATATTCTCCGGTCGAATCGTTCGATAGCGGTATCTCAAAAACGATCGATTGGTACCTGGAGCATGACCAATGGTGGCAGCCACTGCTAAAAAATTAAGGAATGTCGAGCGAATTATTCATGAATAATAATGCTGCGGTACCCAAATCACCGGCCACAGAAGCGGTGCTGAGAAAATACAGTACGGTTGAAGTGCGGCAGCGCAGGCTGCTTCGTAACCACGATACTTTTATTCAGTGGTTGCAGCATATTCTGAATATAGCCTGTGTGTGTGGCTGTTTGGTCATGCTTACCTACTCTGAAGTGGGTGAGTTCACGGTGCCGTACCGTTCGTTAATTGCTTTCACAGTGCTATTGATGGTGCTGGTTTACAAGTCGTTGGGTATCTACCGGCGCTTTGAAAATCTTGAGGGTGGAATAAGGCAACTGTGTCGCGCTTGGGGTTTGGTTATTATATTGCTTGGCATTCTCTCTGCGTTGACAGGTGTTACGGATATTTTTTCCAAGCGCGTTATCATTGAATGGGGGGTGTTGTCGATTCTGCTTCAGATCGTGATTTTTGTCGCGACCTATAAAATTCACGCCTGGTATTCACAAAACGTGCAAAAACGCATTCCAACCTTGGTCGTTGGAGCGGGAAATATGGCAAAACATCTCGCTGAGCGTTTGACGACTAATATCTGGTTGCCTGAAACCGTGGTGGGCGTTATGACACGCGATGCGATACCGATCACCTGGTCTAATGAGTCTTACCCTTTTCTGGGTGATGTCGATAATATTGAAGCGATAGTCAAAGAAAAAGGCGTAAAGCGTATATACGTAGCGCTGGCATTCCACAATATCGACAAGCTCCTGGATATTCAGGAACGCCTCAAAAATGTTAATGTCGATTTAATTTGGGCACCGGACATTTTCTCATTAAATCTCTTAAATCACAGTGTACGGGAAATGGCCGGGGTGCCGCTTATCAACCTAAACGAAACACCGTTACTGGCAGGCGGACCGGCTTTCGTGAAATACACTTTGGACAAATTTTTTTCCATCATTGCCTTGTTTCTGTTATCGCCGCTGTTTATTGCTATTGCAATTATCATCAAGAGCACATCCAAGGGGCCTATTATCTTCAAGCAAATTCGCGATGGTTGGGATGGTAAGCAATTCTACGTCTATAAGTTTCGCAGTATGTATGTGCATCAGCCCGAAAAAATTGTAAAACAAGCTACCAAAGGTGATCCGAGAATAACACCCATTGGTAGCTTCATCCGCAAAACGAGCATTGATGAGTTACCGCAGCTCTTTAATGTGCTTGAAGGTAGTATGTCGCTGGTTGGTCCAAGACCGCATGCTGTTTCGCATAACCAGTATTACTCGGGCCAGGTTAAGCAGTATCTGGCTCGTCATCGTATTAAACCTGGTATGACGGGATTGGCTCAGGTGAATGGGTTTCGCGGCGAAACAGAAACGATTGAAGCTATGGAAAAGCGCGTTCAATTAGACCTCGAGTATATAAAAAATTGGTCGCTTAGTCTTGATATAAAAATACTTATTAAGACGCCTTTTGTGTTGTTATCCAAGAATGCCTACTAGGGATACGGTGTAGTGCTCAGGAATGTCAATGATGAATGCTGTTGAGGTATCCAAGCAGTTTATAAAGCCTAATGACATTACTGGAGCCTTGCTTTCTCTCTATGCTGTTGCTGTAATCGTTTTCTCTCCCAGTTTGTTTCAACTGTTTCAAGATTGGTTGGCATCGCCAGAGTACGGGCATGGCATTTTGGTCACAGGGATAGCGGTTTATCTGGTTTGGCGCCGTCGCAACCTCACATCTCATCTCGAATTAAAACCTGATGCTTTAGGTTTGGTGTATTTGATCGTAACGTTACTGTTCTACTTGTTCTCATTATTGGGAGACTTAAAAGTAGGAAAGTATTATGCGTTCGTTTGTGCGCTCATCGCCATTGCGTGTACTTTGGGCGGCTGGCGATTGGTTCGTGCACTGGCGTTTCCGTTGATATTATTGTTTTTCTCAATTCCCTTACACCCATTTTTTATTAATCACTTAACGAGTGACTTGCAGCTTATATCATCCAGTATTGGCGTGTGGTTTATACACCTGATGGGAATCCCCGCACTGCAAGAGGGGAACGTTATTAATATGGGTGATTTTGCCTTGCTCGTTGAAGAAGCCTGCTCCGGATTGCGTTATTTGCTTCCGCTTACCAGCATCGCCCTTATCGTGGGATATTACTATCGGGGTGCAAAGATAACCCGCATTGGCATATTTCTGTCTGCTATTCCAATAACCGTTTTTATGAATAGTTTGAGAATAGCGGTTACCGGTTTTTTAATTAAATATTTCGGCGAAGAAGTTGCCGATGGGTTTCTGCACGATTTTGAAGGTTGGTTTGTGTTTGTGGTGTCGTGTTGCCTGTTGGGCTTGTTACTCGTTGTGCTCGCTGTGTTCAATGGGCGTCGGCTTAGTGTTAGCGATAATTTTGTTGTAGCAGATGCCTACGCGCCAGGTGAAAAAAACAATGCAGCGCCATCATTTCTTTATAAGGCGCTTCTAGGTTGTATATTGGTCGGAGGTTTGGCTGTTGATGTCGTATGGTACATGAAGCATGAAGTGATACCGCAAAGGAATATGTTTGATAGATTCCCGCTTTCCATCGCACAGCGGGATCTGTATCCCGATGTTATCGAAGATCGGTTACTGCAAATCCTAAAGGTCGATGATTATTTTATAGGGGATTACCTCGCTCGGGGGCAGCTCCCAATCAATCTTTACATGGCGTATTATAACTCTCAAACTGAGGGCTCGCTCATTCATTCACCGGCTGATTGTATTCCTGCAGGGGGCTGGGAAATTCTGGAATCCAGACAAATTCGATTGGATGACCTGGGGTTTGATGGCGCGGGAAATCGTGCAATCATTGAAAAAAGTGGGCAGCAACTACTGGTTTATTTTTGGGTCAATCAGCAAGGTAAAAACTTTGCCTCGGAAGCCGAGGTATATCGCTCGTTGATATTGAGATCCATTGTACACAGCAGAACAGACGCAACTCTGATACGTGTATATGTACCGGTTACTGATCTCGCTGACAGTGAAGCTCAATTGAGAGATTTTATAACCGCATTGTCTGGTCAGGTCGACAATTACCTGCCCCGCTAAAGAATATAAAAAGAGTAAAAAAGATGAAAATTTTGTATTTGGTGCTAGCGCTTCTAATGTTGGCGGGTTGTAAAAGTGAAGAGGAAAAAGCGCAACATTTTTTCGAACGGGGCGATCAATTTCTCAGTGCACACGATTACTCCTCAGCTGAGCTCGAATTTAAAAACGCCGTCAAGCTTAACCCGTATCATACGCAGGCTTTGTATGGGATCGCGACAATCTACGAATTGAAAAAACGCTGGAGCGAGATGGAAGCCACGCTCCTGGATATTCTCGATAAAGACCCTGGTTTTGTAGACGCCAGAATCAAACTTACCAATCTTTACCTTGGCCAGAATCGTATTGATAAGGCCTTGACTCATACCGAAACTCTATTAAAACAGGCTCCGAACAGTAATGTGGCGAAAACATTGCGCGCCGCGGTGCTGTTTAAAATTGATGATGCCAGTTCTGCACGGGAATTATTACAGCAAGTACTGGAGGAATCCCCAGATTATATCGATGCTGTAGTGCTGCAGGCGCACGATTCAATGATTCAGGGCAACGCTGCTGCTGCAGTCGAGCAACTTGAAAAAGCGCTTAACGCAAGCCCGGAAAGCCTTGTGCTCAATATTGTAATGTTGCAAGCCCTGAGTAAATCGGGAGACTTTGAACGCTCCGTCGAGGTGTATCGCAAACTTATCGAGTTGTACCCCGATAATGAGAATATTCCGATGTCCCTGGCGCGCCTGTATTACAGCAATGGTAAGAGCGACGAGGCAATTCTATTGCTGGAGCATCAAGCTGAAGTACACAAAAATACCGAATTTCTATTCAAAGCCCTCGAGATAACTAATGAGGTTCAGGGCTTGCAGGCGGCTGAATCCCTCACCAAATCCTATTTGAGGCGTTATCCAGCGTTGCCACGATTAAACTTCGCGTTAGTGGATATATATGTCAAGGGGGACAAATTACCGGAGGCGCTGCAACAACTGAATAGTATTTGGGATAACTCCAGCGAACCCAAGATGCTGATTGAGGCAGGCCTTAGAAAAGCGCGTTTGGAGTTGATGTCGCGAGATCTGGAAGGTGCGGGAAAAACAATTGCGAGGTTGGAAACGCTCGATTCGTCGCGTCCTGGTGTCGCAGTGGTCAAGGCGGACTATCTTATTGCCAATAACGATGAAGGTGGTGCAATTCGTACACTCCGCGCTGCGTTACGGCAATCACCCAACAATGCTGATATTGCTGTCACTCTGGCGAAAGCGCATGAACGCCAGGGCGATTGGGGCTTGGCTAACGAATATTACACGACTGCGGTGCGCGCTCCTGATGGTATTCAATACGGGGAAGCGTTTGCGGAGTATCTCGTGAAGCGCAATGAGTTGGTAAAAGCCGAACAATTGCTTAATCAGATGCTCAAGCATGGCAGGGCCACTAAAAAAGTTTTTCGCCTATTAGCGCAAATCAAACTGGCGCAGGGAGAGTGGCAGGAAGTTGAAGAGCTTGCTAACCAGATCGAAAAAGATCTCGGGGAAGGGCCTGAAACAGCCTACATTCGCGGCTTGGCCGCCTCTGGAAGGCAAGATTTTGTCGCTGCAGCTGAAGCCATGGAGCGCTTGCAGAGTATGGCGCCTAACTCCGTACGTTCGATGGTGCTTCTGGTTGATGCGTACATTCGGGCTGGTAAGCGGGAGGAGGCAGAAGATTTTCTCAATCGTGTTATTACTACCGATCCAAGTTCTTTCTACGGATATTTTTTACGGGGTAATCTGCGCAGCTATTTCCACGAGTGGCAAGCTGCCGAGCAAGACTACAAAATTGCTTTACAGCATAAGCCTGATAGCGAAGAGGCGTTCGACACTCTGGCTCGTTTGTATATTCGTCAGGGGGATGTTCAACAGGCTGCAAAACTTTTGGATGACGGTATAAAGCGTTTACCTCAGAGCATCAAGCTAACGGCGCTTCGCGCAGAGATTTTTCGCCGTGATGGGCACCTTGCGGAAGCCGTTAGCCTATATCGGGCTCTATTCGAACAGGATCAGACTGTCGACGTGGTTGCCAACAATCTGGCGTCGCTGTTATTAGGTCAAGGCGAGCAATCGAGCCTTGCAGAGGCGCTGAAATTGGCTGAGCGCTTTCGACAATCCAAAATACCCCAGTATCTCGACACCTTGGGTTGGGCTTATGTTCTTGCTGGACAATACACCGACGGTCTATCACTCCTGCGCCGCGCCAGCGAAGCGTTACCGGAGGCGTCTGAAATCAAATACCACCTTGCGGAGGGATATTACCGCAACAATGAGCTGGATAAAGCCCAGGATGCTGTGAATGAGGCGCTCGAGGGCGCCAACCAGCAAGTGGAGTGGTACGCCGCTGCTGCTGCGTTGCAGCAAAAAATGAAGTCGCGAGAGTAATTGCTTTGACGTCGGAAATATTTACACAGCTTAATTGGTCTCTGCAAGAACATGGTGCAGGAGGTCCATATTTGCCCGTTTTATAGGATGACTTGCTGCTTAAGGCGTCAGTTGGTGCCTTTTATCGCCTAATACTATAGTGTTGTACAAATTGGTCTGACTATTGCTTTATTGTTGGGGTGCAGCATCGCGAGGTGCGATGCTGTTGGCCATACTGCCTTAATCTTGTACACGGAGGACGTAGTACTGTGAAGTCGATTAAGCAACTTTTATTGATGTTTATATTTGTTGTGTTTTCAGTCAGCGCTTATGCCTATATGTTTGTCGATACCGCGCAAATGCAGGCGCACTATGCGGACCAAATCTCATTGCCAGTCGTTGCTGTTCTTTTCGGGCTCGGCTTGGTTGTGTTTGGTAACTTGCGGAGACACCCCTGAGCAGAATAATAAGAATACTGAAGAGAGGGGGCTTGAGCCCCCTTTTTTGCTTCAATTGGACTATCATTCAGGTTTTAATTCGGGGTTATTGGTAAGTGTACGAAGAGCAGCAACCGAAAGCGCAAACCTCTATATTGGATGCTAACTACATTCCTGCGCTGCTTCGGTATAAGTGGTACATTCTTATTACTACGGTGCCATTGTTGGTAATTGCAGGCATCATTGTCGTGTCGTTGCCACCGATATACTATTCCGCTGGCACGGTCATGGTCGAGACGCAAAAAATTCCCCAGAACCTTGTGCAAACAACCGTGACAACCGCAGTTAAGGAGCGCATTGATATCATCAAGCAGCGCGTCATGACTCGCGACCGGCTGCTGTCTGTAATTCGTCAGCACGACTATTTTCAATTGGACGAAGGTTCCCCGATCCACGTAAATCAGGTTATCGCCAGTGTAAGGCGTTCAATTAAATTAGATGTTAAGCAGTCCAGGGTTGGGCGACAGGTTTCCGTGATTGCCTTCCAGGTGGGCTTCGAATCCAGAAACCCCAAAATAGCCTACGAAATGGCCAATGATCTGGTCACCTTGTTTATGAATGAAAACATCAAGGTGAGAACGGAGCGTGCTAGCGAGACTACCGGGTTTTTTCGGCAGGAAGCTGCAAAGGTTAAGGCTGAGCTGGATAAAACTGAAGCCGCAGTGGCTGAGTACAAGCAGCAAAACAAAGATTCCCTGCCGGAGCATCTCCAGTTATATGGTGATATGAGAGCCCAGGCAAGCGATCGCTTAAATAACATTAATAGAGATATTCGAAATACTAAACAGCAGATAGAATTGATTCGCGCCCAGATGGCGCTGACCAAAGGCTCCGACGACGTTGTGGGTGTTTATTCAAACCCCAAGCTGGCTGAATTGAAAGCCCGTTATAAAGAACTGTCGATGCTATACAAACCAAGTTATCCGGATTTGGTTGCGTTGCGTGAGCAAATTGAGTTGTTAGAGTCCAACCCAATTAACCCAGACCTTCCTGTGGTTGCAGGTTCCTCCAGTGCAGAGCTCAGTATATCCAGTAAAATCAATGAGCTGCAGAAAGAGGTTCAGGCGCTGGAGCTGGATAAGAAAGAAACCGAAGAGCGTATCGCCGATTTGGAGCGGCGTATTCTCAATATTCCTTTAGTCGAGCGTGGTCTTATTGATCTCAATCGGGATTACCAGGCGAAGTTAAACGCATATAACTCACTTACAGCGAAGATCATTGAGGCTTCGCGTGCAGAAAGTCTCGAGCAGGAAATGCTTGCCGAGAAATTTTCGCTCTTAGAGCCGCCGCGCCTCCCCAGGGTGCCCGCGGCGCCAAATCGGGCTAAGTTAATGGCGATGGGTGTGGCCGCTTCTTTTGGGGCTCCGTTTGGGCTGGCTTTGCTGATTGGTCATTTTGACAAGCGTATTCGCAGCAAGCGGATTATAGAGAGTCAATTACCACGTAACATTAATATTCCTGTTATCGATGTTGCTTATATTCGCTCGGAGTCTGAAGCCTCTGGCGTTAGGCGGCGAATTCGGAAGTCCTTTATTGCGGCGATGGCAGCTATTCTTCTGGTAGCATTGGTTTTACACTTCTACGTGATGGATTTGGGTGAGTTTATTGAGTTGGTGCTCGAAAAATTCGGCATCTACATTTTCTAATCGCTGCACTCCTTTGCCTACCGAAAGTAAAGTCGAACCTGTGTTGTAACACGGTTAAGTTTGCCGCATTTATTAATTCCTCAAGAGTCGAAAATGTCGCGTATACCGTCACGTTGGTACGATACTTGTTTATGGATATCGCTATGAAAAAAGTGTTTATAGAAGTTTATCCTTACCATAGTGAAACGCTGTATCCGTATGCTGATGCTATCGGGGGCCCGGAAGATATTGTGTTGTACAACCCAACCTCCCAAGGCAAAGATGTTTTGGCAAGACTACATATGCGGCATGCGGATTTTTCGATTAAGCGATTGATTAAAATATTATGGCGAGAAAAAATCAGCGAAGTGCATATTAATTCCATCAGCGTAAATTTACACGGTAGAAATTGGGCGCCATGGAGAAAAGCTTTTGCCATCGTTTCTATTCCGTATATTTGCCGTCTTTTCGGTGTAAGCGTTTTCGGTATCGCACATGAAGCTGATCAATATTTTGCTACCCCAGTGAGTTTGAATCGAAGGCACAACCTTTATAGAAAATATTATGGTCGATTTCACAAGCGGTTATTCTCGGATGTTTATGTGCTTGCGCCAGAAATTAAGAATTATATTGCTGAGCACGGCGGTAGTGTTTCAGTTATGTCAACGCGATCATTAACGAAGTTGAGCGCTGTCAACGTCGATAAAAGACCCGGACTAACGCTGGCATGGATTGGTGCAATGGATAGTCAGCGACGTAACTGGCAGGGTCTCTACGAGATAGATGCGGGATTGTTAAGTAAAACGCAAATTTTGTTTGACATGATTTGCGATATCCGTGCAGCCAAAGGGCCGGATTTTGAAGAGAAGATCGGCTCTCTGGGTATTTCTCATGGTTTTTTCTTTAGAAGGTACCGGCCAGACGATGAAGAGCTTTTTGCTGCTGTGAAAGCCTGCGATATCGTCGTAGGCTTTTATGCTCATGAAAGCTACGGAAAAGTTAAAACATCGGGTGCCAGGCATATCGCACTTGCGTTCGATAAGCCTGTTCTGGTATATCAAGACGGCCACTACCAACTTATTGGAAGTGAAGGGGTGGCAACCATCAAATCTACTGATATCAATCAGCTTCTAGAGCGGGCCGTCCAGCTCCAAAATGATGAGCAGGCAACGCTTAAACAAGTAGGGCTCAGTTCGTAATTTTATGCTCTGTAATAAACCCGTAACAGACAACACTGCAGGATAGTTCATGGCAGAGTCATTAGAGCTTCTGATTGTTATTATCAATTACAAAACCGCCGATCTGATTATTGATTGCATAAATTCAGTTACTCCGCAGCTCGAAAAAAAACAGCACATCGTAGTCGTCGATAATTTTTCGAACGATGGGTCAGCAGAAAAAATTGCAGATTGGGTTGCTGAGAACGGCGGCGATCGTATTCACATGGTTTTTTCGGATGTAAATGGTGGTTTTTCTGCGGGAAATAATTTGGGTTTGAAGTACGCAGACGCAGATTATTACTTGCTGCTGAATAGTGACGCTCTGTTGCGAGATGGTGCATTGCAAGCGATGCTAACCACCTTTAGAGATGAGGGCAGTCGTGAGCTCGGGTTTGTGGCTCCGCGATTGGAGTGGCCAGATGGCAAGCCTCAAGAAAGCTGCTTTCGCTTCCACTCTCCTTTGAGTGAGCTTTTGAACGCGTCTAATACCGGTTGGGTAACCCGATTGTTGCAACGGTGGGAAGTTGCATTTCGTGTGAGCGATACACCAATGACACCCGAATGGGCGAGTTTTGCATGCATTATGTTGCGTGGCGAGATGGTTAAAGATGTAGGCCTTATGGATGAAGGCTACTTTCTTTATTATGAAGATGCTGATTATTGCAAAATGGCAAAGTTAAATAACTGGCATGTTCTTTACCAACCTGAAGCCCGGGTTGTTCATTTGCGTGGTGGAAGCTCTCCCGTAAAATCAAACACTCGATTAAAAAAGCGACTTCCAAAATACTACTATGCATCGCGTGCCAGGTTTTTCGCAAAACACTATGGCATAGTGGGCTTGGGCTTGGCGAATATGCTGTGGTACGTTGGGCGCTGCATCTCAAAGTCACGCGAGTTGCTTGGTCGCCAATACGTTACTGCTTGCGAAAAACAATATCGGGACATTTGGACACGTTTTTCCATGCCATTAAAACCATTTAGGCCCGAATAGACGAGTATCTGACCCATGCGTAAACCAGATTTCATGATTATTGGCGGTATGAAGTGTGCGACGAGTACGTTGCACGATCAATTGGCGGAGCAGCCAGGGTTCTTTATGAGTACGCCTAAGGAACCCAATTATTTTAGCGATGACGTTGTATTCGCAAATGGCGAAGATTGGTATTGGGGGTTGTTTGATCAGGGCGTTGATGCTGCATTCGTGGGTGAGTCCAGCACGCATTACACCAAATTCCCTACCTATCCAAAAACCATAGATCGCATTATGGATTACGGGTTGGGAAATAGTAAATTTATCTATGTGATTCGCCATCCTATTGATCGCCTAGTCTCGCACTATATTCACGAATGGTCTCAAGGTGTAATTAGTTGTGACATAGACGCAGCGATAAAAAAACACAGTGAGTTGATCGATTACTCTAGATATTATTTCCAAATAAAACATTATCTTGAACGTTTCGGTGCTGAGCAGATGTTATTGGTGTTTTTTGAACGCCTTGCTTCTGATCCGCAACCAGAGCTGGAAAGAATTTGTGATTTCCTTGGATACAGCAATAAGCCCGCCTGGAACTTCGATATGGAGCGAAAAAACGTGTCGTCGGAACGTATACGAAAGTTTCCGCTCTACAATTTGCTCGTTGAATCCCAAGTGATGGCTTCGCTTCGCCGAACGCTTGTTCCTCGCTCATTGAGAGACCGTGTCAAACAGAAGCTCACGATGAACGAGCGACCAGTTCTTTCTTCAAACAGTCTTACATCATTGCAGGAAATCTTTGATAAAGATCTCGAGCTGCTCGGAAAACTGATTGATTGCGAGCTTTCGTGTGAGAGCTACAAACAAAATGTTTTAAACAAGCAGGCTTCTCGTTTTGCCGCAGCCTAAGCTACACCTATATGGTTACCTACGCTCAGCCTAAATAGGAAAAGGAGTTTTATTGTTTATGTCGTTAAAAGGTGTAGTCGCGCCGATTATTCGGGCAACCGGTCTTGCAGAAAGCCTGAAATACATGAGAGACAAGCGCAATCGAGATATTCAGGATTTCGACCAACTTGAAACGAAAATTGCGTCTCTCGGCCTTGAGAAGAAGGTTTCTTCAAAGAGAAGGGTAGCTGTGTTACCTGCTGCTGGTGCACCTGGTGGATTGGGCGATGAGGCCTTGCTTCGGGGGTTGATGGCCTACTGCAGCAAACACGAAATCGAGGTAGCCCCCATTGCCGTATTTCCCGGAGACAAATGGGATATGCTGCCAGAGGCTATAACAACACTGCCACGCAGTCTCGATGATTGGGAGCGGTTTGCCCGCGATATTCAGGAGCTCGACTGGGTTTATATTATTGGTGCAGACATTATGGATGGCGGGTATGGAATATCCAATACCGCGTTGCGAATAAAAGTGGCCTATGTAGCCAACCTTCTGGGTATTGGGGCAACGATCACCGGTTTCAGTTTCAATAATAGTTGTGCTCGCGTATTACTGGATCTTTTTCGAAAGCTCAGCAAGAAAACCGCGATTTGTTTGCGAGATCCGTTTTCCAAAGAACGCTTTGATCACCAGACAGGTTTACAGGCAACTCAGGTGACTGATTTGGCATTTCTCATGCCTCCAGATTTGGAGGTGCTTGAAAATCGGGATTATTTCTGCTGGATCAATTCGGTGCAAGAGCAGGGTGGTAAGCTATTAGGGCTCAATATCTGTCCGCACACGGCCAAGTCTGATTACGGTAAGCAAGACCCCCAGGCGATGTTGAATCAAATCATGTTGTACGAAGAAGCTGTTGTTGCCTTTCTTGAAAGGCATCCTGAATACAGTGTGTTGCTCATTCCACACGATTACCGTGGCATACTAAGTGATCTAAATCAGTCTCTAATACTCGCAAATAGAATTGCACGGCGCTTATCCAAAGCGCGGGTAAACGTCGTAGACAGCTGGTGTAAGGCAAATGAAATTAAAGCAATCGCGAGTTTAATGAATGTGGTCTTTACTGGGCGCATGCATCTTGCTATTGCAAGTGTTAGCTCAGGTACACCAGTCGCTTGTTTTACATATCAAGATAAGTTCGAGGGTTTGTTTCAGTTATTAAAACTGGACATGTCGCTCCTTGCCAAAGTTTCTGAAAGTTCGCCAGAATCGTTACTGGCAATTCTTGAAAAGTTGGCTGGCAATGAAGAAGGCCTGCGGGAATCCATTGAGCAAAATGCGACTTATGTTAAAAATATGACGAATACAAATTTTGCTTTAATGGAAGAGTATTTTTCAGAAATTGAGGCTTTGGCTTAAGCGCAAGCAGGTGAGAGGGCATTAAATAGTGAGTGAAGAATTCGGCGATTTTAGTTTATTACTGCCTCATGTTAATTCCGCAGTCAAAGAAGCGGGTTACGCTATTTTAGAAATATACAACTCGCCAGATCTAGGCGTTGAGTATAAAGAAGATAATTCTCCGTTAACACTCGCAGACAAAGCTGCTCACAAGTTACTTCTTGTCGGTCTGGAGTCTTTGGGTATTGGTCCAGTATTATCGGAAGAAGGTGCAGATATCCCTTGGCAAGAGCGTTCCAAATGGTCTCAATACTGGTTGGTAGATCCTCTGGACGGAACAAAAGAATTTATAAAGCGAAATGGTGAATTTACCGTAAACGTTGCACTAATTCGCAATGGCGAGCCGATTCTCGGCAGTGTATACGCGCCAGATAAAGGTATTTTATACTATGGTGCAAAAGGTCATGGTGCATTTAAAGAGTGTGACTCGCAGGCAGCTGTAAGTATAAAAGTCGCATCGGTGCCTGAAACTCAAGATAACTGGAGGATCGTCGGTAGTCGTTCTCATCAAAGTGACGAATTTAAGCAGTTTGTAGAAATATTCCCTGATTGCGAAATCGTTAGCATGGGGAGTTCTTTAAAGTTGTGTTTGGTGGCAGAAGGCGCTGCAGATTTATATCCACGTCTGGGATTGACCAGCGAATGGGATACCGCAGCCGCGCAGGCCATAGTAGAAGCTGCAGGTGGCAAAGTAATTAATTGGGAAACTCTTGAAGAATTGCGTTACAACACCAAAGACGCACTACTTAATCCCTTTTTTGTAGTCTGCGCTGACACATCTCCTCTTTGGTATGTAAAAAATTGATGCAAGGCATCAGGACTGACTATGAACGCAAATAGTAAACGCCGCACTCATTTGAAGCAGTTGGAGGCTGAATCGATATTTATCATTCGCGAGGTCGCCGCTAAGTTCGAGAACCCGGTGATGCTTTACTCGATAGGTAAAGATTCTGCGGTTATGCTTCATCTTGCTCGCAAGGCCTTTGCGCCTGGAGTTCCCCCCTTCCCGCTGTTGCATGTAGATACAACATGGAAATTCAAGGAGATGATTGCATTTCGTGATCAGATGGCCAAAGAAGCTGGCATGGAACTCTTGGTATATACTAATGAAGAAGGTCGTGCTGCCAATATTAATCCTTTCGACCATGGCAGTGCTAAATACACCGATATTATGAAGACGGTTGCTTTGAAGCAAGCGCTCGATAAATATGGATTTGATGCTGCATTTGGAGGTGCGCGGCGAGATGAGGAAAAATCGAGGGCGAAAGAGCGCGTTTATTCTTTTCGTGATCGCTACCATCGCTGGGACCCTAAAAATCAGCGTCCTGAATTGTGGAATCTTTATAATTCACGTGTTAATAAAGGTGAATCCATCCGAGTGTTTCCTCTGTCTAATTGGACGGAATTGGATGTTTGGCAGTACATCTATCTCGAGCAAATACCCATTGTGCCACTCTATCTTGCAGCGCCCAGGCCTGTCGTCGAGCGCGATGGCATGCTGATTATGGTTGACGATGAAAGGATGCGTTTAAATGAGGGAGAACAGCCCGAGCAACAATGGGTACGTTTTAGAACATTGGGCTGTTATCCGCTTACAGGTGCAGTGGAATCAAAAGCACAAACCCTCCCAGAAGTTATTCAGGAAATGTTATTGACGAAAACTTCGGAGCGCTCTGGACGAGCCATCGATCATGATGAAGCTGGCTCGATGGAAAAGAAAAAGCGTGAAGGCTATTTTTAAGGATACTTGCGACTATGAATGCATCATCACTCCTGGCTGAAGATATCCATGCGTATTTAAAGCAGCACGAAGAAAAAGATCTGTTGCGCTTTATTACTTGCGGAAGTGTCGATGACGGTAAGTCAACGCTTATTGGGCGTTTGCTACACGACAGTAAAATGATCTACGAGGATCAGCTGGCCGCGATTTCAAAAGACAGTAAAACCCATGGCACCACCGGGCAGGAAGTGGATTTGGCACTGTTGGTGGATGGCTTGCAATCTGAACGCGAACAAGGCATAACCATAGATGTCGCCTATCGCTATTTTTCAACAGATAAGCGTAAATTTATTATTGCCGACACGCCGGGGCATGAGCAATATACCCGAAATATGGCTACAGGCGCATCAACCGTAAGTCTTGCAATTATTTTGATCGATGCACGCTATGGCGTGCAAACTCAAACGCGTCGCCACAGCTTTATTTGCTCTTTATTGGGTATAAAACATTTTATTATTGCTGTGAATAAAATGGACTTGGTCGGTTTTTCAGAACAACGTTTTGAAGAAATTTCTGGAGATTACAAAGTATTTTCTGAAAATCTCAACAATATTGACATTCAGTTTGTACCAATTTCTGCATTAGTCGGCGATAACGTTGTCGGCCAAAGTAGCAACATGTCGTGGTACGCAGGAGAACCGCTGCTATCGCTTCTTGAAAATGTCAGTATCAGCGAAGATTGTGATAGCGAAGAATTACGCTTTCCCGTGCAGTATGTGAATCGTCCGCACCTTAATTTTCGTGGGTTTTGTGGCACTTTGGCGTCGGGTGTTGTGAAGCCAGGAATGAATATTAAAGTGTTGCCCAGTGGAAAAGTAAGTACCGTTAAAAGTGTTTTGCTCGCGGAACAGGAATTGCCAGAAGCTTGGCCAGGGGATGCAGTCACTCTGACTCTAGAAGACGAAATTGATATTTCCAGAGGCGATATGATTATCTCAGACAGCGATGGCATGCGCATTTCTAATTCAATGTTCGTTGATGTGGTATGGATGCATGATGATGAGCTGACTATCGGGAAAAATTATTACATTAAATTGGGTTCTGCTGAAGTAACCGGCTCAGTAACTGATATCGAATTTCAAATTGACGTAAATACGCTTGAGCAGCATAAAGTAACAAGTGTTCCTCTTAATGGCATTGCGCGCTGCAAAATAGCCTTAACTGAACCGGTTGCGGTCGATGCATACCAAAAGCATCGGGATACTGGTAATCTAATTTTTATTGACCGGCTAACCAACATTACGGTTGGTGCGGGCATGGTGGTTGAGCCGCTGGGTGATGAAAATGTGGTTTGGCATAACATGGATGTCACCAAGCAGACGCGGGCCGAAAGGTTTAACCAAAAGCCAGCGATGATTTGGTTTACCGGACTCAGCGGGTCTGGTAAATCAACGACCGCTAATGCGCTTGAAAAACAGCTATTTGCAATGGGCTATAGCACCTATTTACTGGACGGAGATAATGTTCGGCACGGGCTGTGCTCTGACCTTGGTTTTAGCGAACGCGATCGGGTTGAGAATATCCGTCGGGTTGGCGAGGTGGCGAAACTCATGGTGGACGCTGGTCAAATCGTATTGGTTTCCTTCATTTCACCATTTAGACGAGAAAGGCAAATGGTGCGTCAGATGGTGGAACCCGGGGAATTTTTTGAGGTGTTTGTAAACACGCCGCTCGATGTGTGTGAGGAGCGCGATCCTAAAGGGCTGTACAAAAAAGCCAGAGCCGGAGAAATCCGCAATTTCACTGGAATCGACTCCCCCTACGAAGCGCCATTATCTCCGGAAATTGAAGTGAACACCGCCGGCCAGGAGATCAACGATTTGGTGATGAGTATTCTTAAAAAGCTTAAGATTTACGGTGTAATCACCTGATTGCAATGCGGGAGTATGTGTTTTGTCTCATAAGCTCGGTATTGTAGCTATCGGTCGTAACGAGGGTGAACGCTTGGTTGCGTGTTTGCGCTCGGCCCAACCTGAAAACTATGCCGTTGTATATGTCGATTCCGGTTCGAGCGATGACAGTTGCTCAAAAGCGCGTGAATTGGGTGCTGCGGTCGTAAATCTTGATCTTAGTATCCCTTTCACCGCAGCAAGGGCACGAAACGCAGGCTGGCAATATTTACTGGCACAACAACCAGAGTTGGAGTTTATTCATTTTATTGATGGTGATTGTGAATTCGTTGATTCCTGGCTAGAAACCGCGTTGCAGTATTTGCAAACGTCACCAGACTACGCAGTGGTGTGTGGTCAACGAAAAGAACGTTATCCATCCCAAACTGTATACAATCACTTGTGCGATATTGAATGGAACACCCCGGTGGGTGACGCGAATGCGTGTGGTGGTGATGCGTTATTTAGAGTTGCAGCTCTTAAACAGGTTCAAGGTTATCGGGAAGATTTGATCGCTGGTGAGGAGCCTGAATTGTGTTATCGCCTACGCTGCAAGGGCTGGAAAATTTACAGGTACGACGCACACATGACCTTGCACGATGCAGCGATGTTTTCATCTCAGCAATGGTGGAAACGCATGCAGCGGGCTGGGTATGCATACGCTGAAGGATACGCTATTCACGGCGGAAAACGCGCTAAGCTGGAAAACTACCGTTGGCCGGATGTCAGACGAATTTTGTTGTGGACGGTGATTTTACCGACGCTCATATTGACCTTGTCGTTATTGAGCGGGTATTTTTTAATTTTATTTTTGATATACCCTTTGCAATTGCTTCGGCTAACTGCTGGTTACAAAAAAACGCTTGCCACACCATCGCTTGCATTCCCCTACGCATTGTCAAATTTGATAGGTAAGTTTGCTCAGTTTGGCGGCGTGCTTAAATACACGGTTAACCGTATGAAAGGTCGAAGAGGCACTTTAATCGAATATAAGTGACTCGTCTAAGGAATCCACAATGTCATATTTGTTAGTCTCTCCCTGTCGCAACGAAGCGGAATACATGCGTATCACTTTAGACAGTGTTGTATCGCAATCTGTGCCACCTGATTTATGGGTGATTGTCGATGATGGGTCTACAGATGATACGCCAAACATTCTCGCCGAATACGCCGAAAAGTATGACTTCATTAAAATTATTACGCGTCCAAATCGTGGGCACCGCAGCGTCGGCCCTGGCGTTATTGAGGCGTTTTATTTCGGGTATGATCAAATTGACGTGAGTATTTTTGATTATGTCTGTAAATTTGATTTAGACCTTGATTTACCGCCGCGCTATTTCGAAATTCTGATAAACCGAATGGAAAATAATCCTCGGCTAGGTACTTGTAGCGGCAAGGCCTATTTTATTGAAAAAGACACCGGAAAAAAAATCAGCGAAAAGTGCGGTGATGAGATGTCGGTGGGTATGACGAAATTTTACCGTCGTGCTTGCTTTGAGGCTATTGGTGGATTTGTTCGCCAGGTGATGTGGGATGGTATTGACTGCCACAAATGCCGACAGTTAGGTTGGATCGCTGAAAGTTGGGATGAGCCCGACCTCAACTTCATTCATCTTCGGCCAATGGGGTCTAGCCAAAAAGGAATCCTAACGGGTCGTATGCGCCACGGCTTTGGTCAGTATTTTATGGGGACCGGTTTGTTATACATGACGGCCTCTTCGGTTTTTCGAATGATGCATCCGCCCTATATCATTGGTGGTTTGGCCATGTGGTGGGGATATGTGAAGAGTATGTTGTCGCGTGAGCGCCGCTTTGACGATTTTGCATTAGTGCAGTTTATCAACCACTACCAGTGGCAATGTTTGTTGAAGGGAAAAGGTAAGGCAACTGCCGAACTGAACGCTAAGCAAGCCACTGTGTGGCAAACGAGAAACGCTTCATGAAAATTGCCTATCTCGCGCCAGAAATACCGGCGCTGTCAGCAACTTTTGTGTATAACGAAATATTAGAACTTGAATCAAACGGCGTTGCCGTACAAGGGTTCTCGATACATCGTCCTGGGTCACTGGCGCAGGATGATAAACTCGCTGGCATTCGCGACTCAACCCGATATCTATATGAAAGGGGGCTGGTTCGGGCGCTCCTTGATAATTTCAAGGTTCTCATACGAAACCCCTCTGGGTACTTTGGGGCTGCCATGGAGCTGGCGGGGGATATATGCCGTCTCGGTTTGATATCCAGAAACGCATTTGGGCAATGTATGCGTTTTGTTTTTGGCGCATCGCTTGCCCGTGATTTGAGCGCGTGTTGCTGCGAGCATATTCATATTCACTTTGCGCATGTACCCACAGATGTAGGCATGTATGCTGCGAAAATATCAGGCATTGGTTACAGCGTTACCGCCCATGCCAATGACCTTTTTGAGCGTGGCTATTTACTCAAGCAGAAGGTCGCCAGGTCGCGTTTTTTTGGAACCATTTCGGAATATAATCGAGACTATCTGCTCAAATTGGGAGCGATACCAAACAAGCTTGAAATCACGCGATGTGGTGTGGATGCGAGGTATTTTTCTCCTATTTACAAACAATCGTTCGATTTTACCTTAGGTTCGATTGGCCGCTTGGTGGAAAAGAAAGGGTTTGATACGCTCGTAAAAGCGGTTTCAATATTGTGTAAAAAAGGCGTGACTTGCCGCCTGAAACTTGCCGGTTCCGGCCCCCTTGATGACGATCTTCGTGCCATGGTTGAAAGCTTGGGTGTTACGGATAGCGTTGAATTTTTGGGAGCACTGTCACACAGCGATGTGCCAGGGTATCTAGCCGGTTTGGATGTGTTTGTGCTGGCCTGTAAAACAGATTCACAAGGCGATATGGACGGTATCCCTGTTGTGCTGATGGAGGCCATGCTCTCCGGTTTGCCCGTGGTTTCAACCCGGCTTTCCGGAATTCCCGAACTTGTGATTGATGGTAAGACTGGACTCCTAGCGAATCCAGGTGATGCGGAAGGTCTGGCGGAATCCATTGAAAATCTATTTTCAAACGAGCAACTTCGATCGCAATGCGTCTCCGAAGCGATAGCACATGTCGAGGCTGAGTTTTCATTAGTGACAAACGTAAATCGCCTGCAGCAACGATTTCAAGAGAGTATTGGGTAAAATGTCTGATGAAGCCAAATTGCGCGTGCTGGTAATCGCGGAAGCTGCCAATCCAGAATGGACCAGTGTGCCCCTCATTGGATGGTCACATTCCAAAGCCTTGCGCGGCGTTTGTAACGCGCATTTGGTGACTCAGATCCGTAATCGCGAAGCGATAAGTAGAGCGGGCTGGCGCGAGGGTGAAGATTTTTCGGTGATTGATTCCGAGAAAATTATTGCCCCTTTATATCGTTTTGCGACTTTTTTACGCGGGGGTAAAAATCTCGGGTGGACCATTACAACTGCATTAGCGTCTATCGGCTATCCCTATTTTGAATATTTGTGTTGGAAAAAATTTAAAACGCGTCTCAAGAATGGCGAGTTTGATGTGGTACACCGCGTCACACCAGTTAGCCCAACGGCTCCAAGTATTCTGGCGAGTAAGCTTAAGAATATAGATGTGCCCTTTGTGGTAGGACCTTTGAACGGAGGCGTTGCATGGCCGCCAGAGTTTCGTGATTTGCAGCATAAGGAACGAGAATGGCTGAGTCATGTGCGCAATTTCTATAAACTGATTCCCGGGTATCGTTCTCTGCGTAAAAATGCCAGCTGCATCATTGCCGGTTCCATGGCGACTAAGGCAGATATGCCCGAGTACACGCAAAATCGTTTGTTGTATTTACCTGAAAATGCCATTGACCCGTCAAGGTTTTCTTTGAAAAACCAATCTCAATATGAGTTACCCCTAAAGGCCGCATTTGTGGGGAGATTGGTACCCTACAAGGGCGCAGATATAGCTATAGATGCGATGGTCGATCTATGCCGGCAGGGCAAAATGGAGTACGACATTTACGGTAGTGGGCCGGAGGAGCAATCTCTGCGAGCAAAAGTCGTGGAATTAAATCTCGAGCACGCCATTCGCGTGCATGGCTTCGTACCCAACGAGGAGTTACAAAATCGGCTCGTACAAGCTGATTTGTTGGTATTTCCGAGTATTCGTGAGTTTGGCGGGGGTGTGGTCCTTGAAGCGATGGCGCTCGGTGTTGTACCCGTAATTGCCGACTACGCTGGTCCCGCCGAACTAGTATCTGGAGAATCTGGTTATTTAGTTGCGATGGGAAATAGACATCAATTGGTGAGCAATTTACGGGAAACGTTGCAAGCCATTGTCGCTAATACAGAAGCTTTACCAAAACTGCGGCAAGCGTGCATCGATAAAATTGCAAAATATTATACATGGCAGCGTAAAGCTGAGCAGTTGCTCGACGTTTATCGTTGGGTTGTGGGGCTAGCACCGCGCCCGGATTTTAACAGGCCTTTTAGTGATGAACATGCAGGTAGATAAATTGGTTTCCAGGAATCTAACCAGCGTGCTTGGCTTGCCTTTCGATAATGTTACGACCGATGACGTTGTCGAAAAAATTAGAGAATGTTGCTTAACAGGAACGCGTTGCTTTCTTACTACGCCTAACCTGAATTTTGCAATAACCGCGAGTAGTGACAATGAATTTTTTAATTCTGTCGTTGCCAGTGATCTGAGTATCGCAGATGGTATGCCCATCGTGTTATTGGCTAGACTCATCGGAGAACAACTACCGGAAAGAGTGGCTGGGTCGACTGTATTTGAATCTTTATCAAGTACCTCTGCCACTGAACGTAAGCTCAAAGTTTTCTTTTTTGGTGGACAACCTGGTGTTGCCGAGAAAGCGCATAACAAGCTAAATGAATCGTCGCAAGGCCTCGAAGCCTGCGGGTGGCACGATCCGGGTTTCGTTTCTGTAGAAGACATGAGCAATCATGAAATTATTGAAATGATTAACGCAGCAGCGCCTGATTTTTTAGTGCTTGCCCTAGGAGCACGAAAAGGGCAGGAATGGCTAATGCGCAATCGTCATGCGTTGCGCGTTCCTGTGATAAGCCATTTGGGCGCGGTGATAAATTTTGTTGCTGGTGAAGTGAGCCGAGCACCACGCTTGGTGCAGAAATTGGGTTTCGAGTGGCTTTGGCGTATAAAAGAAGAACCGAGCCTTTGGCGGCGATATTGGAGCGACGGTATAGAGCTCATCAAATGTCTTATCCATCAGGTATTACCGCTGGCAGTGGTTAGGTTCCTGGAACGATCTCGCCCGAATAAATCTAAATCTTCGCGGCAGGTCAATTTTCAGCAAAGCGATCAGGGCTTTACGGTGGTGTGCTCGGGCTTTCTCGATGACAACGCTCTTCAAGAAGTAAAACAACGTTTTTATGAAATACTCTGTACCGGTAGTAATATTACCTTAAATCTCACGGAAGCAACGAGTATTTCACAGCAGTGGATAGGATTTTTGCTCGCCCTACAGCGAAATTTAGCAGACAGAGATCGTTGCTTGTTTATGCAGCTGCCTAGCCAGAGAATAATGCGCATTTTTCGGTATTCGAATGTTCTGAAACGGTTTCATATTATAGATAGTTCAGAAGCGAACGCCGAGTTTAATGTCTAATAAGGGTAGAACAGATTTATGCAAACTGGCAACCTCCTATGTGGCGCCAATAAACCCATGAAACAACTTTCAAATTTGTACAGCCGATACAAAAATTCAAGAACTTTAACTAGCAGCTTTTGGGTTATATTGAGCATGGGATACGGCCAGTTTATCCGGCTGGTATCTAATTTGATTCTCACCCGATTACTCCTGCCAGAATACTTCGGGATCATGTCGATCGTGTACGCCATATCGGGATTCTTCTATATGGTCTCAGATATTGGTCTAGTACCGAGTATCGTAAATACAAAACGGGATAAGGAAGTTGCATTTATGGCAACGGCCTGGTCCATTCAGTTAATTCGATCACTCATACTCGCTGCAGTTCTGGTGGTCGCGGCATGGCCCGTGAGTCTTTTTTATGATCAGCCCATTCTGGCCTATTTAGTCTTGGTAACTGCAGCATCTACCGTGTTGAGTGGTTTCAACTCCATTGGGCTAATCCTCGAGCAAAAATACCTTCGTCAAAAACGTTTAGCCCTTTTAGAAATCTCAGTGCAAACTTTCAGTATTCTTTCAATGATAGTGATTGCGTACTACACACGGAGTATTTGGGCTCTTATATTGGGACAATTCATCGCAGTTGCTGTAAAAATGATTGCTAGTCACAAGGTGTGCCCCACTAATTTTATGAAGTTCACGCTTGAAAGAGATGCCGTATTAGAGATTGTGCATTTTGGGAAATGGATCTTGTTAGCGTCTTTATTCGGTTACTTCGTAGCTCGGAGTAGCCCAATGATTATGGGTAAATTCATTGGCATGGATTTGTTGGGCATGTTTGTCATAGCTCGTATGTTCGCTGCTATGGCAGAGATGGTTGTAAATGGACTTTCAGACAAAATTCTTCAGCCGCGATATCGACAAATGATTGTAGGTAATACCACCCATGAAGTGATGTTGAAGTTTAGGTATCGGTTCAACCTGATATTTCTACCGGTTTGTATAGTGTTGGCGACTGCTGGTCAGTGGATTATAGATTTGCTTTATGATGATCGCTATACAGAAGCTGGTTGGGTGCTACAGATACTCTCAATTGGTCGAGTTGCGGCAATACTTTCTCACAGCGCGAAGCCCATTTTGACATCGTTGGGCGACTCCAAAACGTTAATGTTTAATCAAGGGTTTTCGGCCATTTTAACATTTTCGCTGCTGTCTGTTGCAGGATACACCAGTGGCTTCGAGGGGATGGTTTTGGCAAGTATAACGTTATCCTTTCTAAATTATGGTGTGTTGGCTTTTTCTTTAAGTAGAAAAAATATACATATATTCCTGCCTGATATTGTTGTTGCTTTTGGGTGTGTCGCGATTATGATAATTATTTGGTGGTTGCTCGATGCTAAACCGCTACATGTCTTAGCGCAGTTTCTAGGATTTTAAATAGCTCTTTAAAGTGGTTGCTTCTCATGAAATTTCATCCAATAAAGGCACTTAAGGCTCTCTGGTCGGTTTTGAAAGGCTACTTATATGAGTTAAAACAGAATCGACGATACATGAATAATTGGCAGCGTTCGTCTCCAGATTATTGGAGTTTATCGTCGGAGCTGATTTTTTATTACCACAAACTTGAAAAAGGGCTTAGCATGCCAGGTGAAAGCCGTTTCTTTGGGGCTGCTCCGGCTAGGCAAACCTGCAAGTTGCTTGATGAATGGGTGAGCAGTGGGTTTTCTCAAAATGACAGCGTATTTTTAGGGGCTGTTGAATCTTTAAGAGGATATTTTAAGCGTATGCCCGAGCCGGTTCCCGAAGAATTGCGAGGCCTGAATGTTGCGATAAAAGGTTATTTAGAGAATATCGAACCATGCGATGAATTATCTACTCCCATCCCAAAGCTGTTTACTCAGGAAAATCAACTAACATTTATTGAAGAGCTTGCCACACGGCGACGCAGCGTACGGAATTTTATAAAAAAGCCAGTAGAATTAGAATTCATTGAGCGTGCCGTCTCTGTTGCGCAAAAGGCACCAAGTGCGTGTAATCGTCAGCCATGTAAGCTGCACTTGTACAGTAATGGCGAATTACAGCAAAAATTATTAAAGTATCAAAACGGAAATAGGGGTTTTGGTCAGGATATTCCGTTGCTTGGCATCCTTACTTCAGATTCTCGCTCTTTCTTCGACCACACAGAAAAAAATGAGCCTTATTTGGATGCTGGATTATTTTTGATGGGATTTATATACGCGCTGGAAGCTCAGGGCATTTCTAGCTGTTGTCTAAATTGGTGTGTTAGCCCATGGGAGGATCAACAAGTTCGCAAGCTCACTACAATCGCACCGAGTGAAAAAATAATAACTTACTTGGCGATAGGCTACGCAGCTGATGATTGCGTGGTGCCGAGATCTCCACGGCGAAGTGTTGAATCGATACTAAATTATCATGGATGATTTAAAATATTGTGTGGAATAGTAATAGCATTTTGTTTGGGGCTGTTTGTAATAAATATCGGCGCTCGGTTTTTATTGGGCGCATGTACAATATTAAGTACGATAAATACCAATAGTTAGTAACACGTAATGAACAAAGTACTCAGTTGCGACGTAGATAGCTATACAACAGGCGAGCAGATTCTGTTCGCTGCAAAATCATTCTTAATCGACCGGATAATTCCCAACGTTGAAAAGGTGATTTTGCCTCCCGTTACAAAGCCTGCTGGTCGAGTAAATTTTAAAATAACTGATTCGAAGGTCAAGCTTACTTACACTGCCGGCGGAACGATAAACAAACTCAAGCTGCGTTTCAGTGATTCACTTTCGATTGATGATGTTTATACAGTTGATTTTCGGGTGCACTCACCCGAAAACTGGTCGCACGCACTTAATCTACATCTGCCATTCGCCTTGAAAATTAAGTCTTTTTTTGGTGAATTTAACGAGTCAATTCAATTATTGTTTATTTTTCCTTCCGAAACACCAAATTATATAAGAGCCATTTTCGAGTTGTTCGAAATAAATTCCATATATGAAAGTCGACCGGTTTATGCGCGTTGTATTGAAATAGATAAGCACGATTGGGAACATATCCAAACAGGCCGCTCAGTGTGGATGGAGCAGTTTGTCTCGGCTTCCGATATCTCTAAAGAAATTCTGCAGGAAATAACAAAAGACGCGCGGTTGCCAAAGCGTATTTTTTTGGCTCGCCGAAAAACTCGTCATATCTTAAATGAGGATGAGGTTTTTGAGGTTTTAGAGGAGAAGGGTTTTAAAAAAGTATACCCTGAAGATTTAAGCCCGGTTGATCAAATCAGGCTATTTATGAATGCAGAGACTGTTGTTGCAATTCATGGTGCCGGTTTAGCGCCATTGATATTTGCCAAGGGCGGATGTCTTAAAGTGATTGAAATATTTAGCCCGGGCCATATGTCAGAGCATTTTCGTACGATTTGCTATCTCAACGGCGTTGATTGGGTTGGCGTACGCGGAGTGATTGAAGCAAAGCACGTAAAGCTTGCTTACCAAAATATAAAGCGTTTCACAAAATATTCTCTTGATGGTTTTTATGTTGAGACAGAAAGTGTAAAAGCTGCATTGGATTATATGGGTGTGGCGGAAAATAATTGATTCACTAGATGGATTGAATTTGTAGATTTATCTGGCACTGTTCTATGCTGTATTTGGCTAGCGTAACTCATTAGTTCAATAAATCGCTTAAATGTTTAATACGAGCTTTGAAGGTGGTTTCAAAATCGTGTAGACGCGCGAATTCAATGGCGTTTTTTGACTTTGCCATTAGCTTATCTTTGTTTATTGACAAAGATTCAACTATATCAGCAATTCCAGTAATATCGCTTATTGGTTTTGCCCATCCGATATCTGCTCTCTCTAATAAGCCAAGAAATGCTTTGTTGGCATATCCAACAATAGGTATGCCACAAGAAAGTGTTTCCAGGTAGGTGCACGAAGGGTCGCTTTGCCTGTGGAGCACGACATAAAGATCCACGTTGGCTTTAATGTCAGGAATTAATTCACTGTAAAAATCCACTGCCCCGGCAAGACAGACGTTTTTTTCTAGGGCGAGGTTCTGAATTTGCGCTTTCATGCTCGATTCCTGATCGCCTGCGCCATAAATGGTCATCTTGTAGTCGACGCCTTTCGTGGTTAGTTTTTTCGCCAATTCAACCAAGTGATCAGCGCCCTTCATTTTAATTAACCGGCCGGAAAAAGCTAAATGTAGGGTTTTCCTATCTTCCAAGTTTTTAAAACGTTGCTTGAGTTGATCGTCAGATATCAGTATGTCTTTATTTATTCGGGTATCAAAGTAGAGATGGCAATTTGGAAAAAGTTTGTATTCGTTGTAGGCTGCAGCACCATTGGCTTGTAGACCATCAGCATACTTAAAAGCCGATTTGCGTTTGTGCTCCCCTTGCCAGATGTAAAGTTTTTTACGCAGAGTTCGGATGTAACCATTACCCTCCATTTCGATAATTTGATACCGGGTTTCGGGTATATACTCTATTGAGTACACGCATTTTATACCGAGGTTTTTACAGATCCTGCTGATATGCAATCCGTTAAAATTATCTCCTGAGGCTAATACAACTTGCGATCCCGCGAGATGCTGTGACTCAACTTTGCCATCTTTTTCAATAAGCATGATCTCAAACGGGAGCTCTTCCCTCGATTTTGTGATGGTGCCGAAGGCGGGTAATTGCTTATTCGAAGTTCGAATAACGCACCTTATTGAGCCTTCCCATGCTTCGATGTATTGAAGCATCCCATCATAAAACTTGCGATCAAAGATGAGCTGTTCGGTGTCAACCCAAACTGGCACTGATGGTGCAATGGAAAGTAATTTCGTAGACTGCATTATGGGTTCCCAATAGCATCGAAGGTGAGTTTTACATGCTATCACAAATGACTGAAGACCTTATTACAGGGATTCTTTTCACTGAGAATCCCGCTGGATGGGGCGCGGGTTCACGGATCTGTCGCTTTGCGAACGAGGGCATACAGAGACTATTTATCATACAAATATAATGCGATACCATGGTGTATGGAGTGCTGGTTTTAACACTCGATACACGGTTTACTCTACCCAATGAGGGATGTACTCTTTAACATCGCGTAGATCCTGATTCGATTCCTAATATGCCGAATTTACTTGCAACTGTCGTTCTTTATAGTTGGCCAATCGTAGCTTACCTTCTAGTGAAAAATCGTAGGGCAGATGAGTCCGCGGTACTGCTCATTATCGTTCCCTATCTTTTGCTCCCAGTGGGTATTGGCATTAGTTTACCGGTGATACCTACCATAGATAAGAACATGTTGGCGGCTATAACGGCATATGTGATATTAAGTACAACGCGTAAAACAACTGCGAAAGTACAAGACAACATTGTTATGGTACTTATTATAATGTTGTTTTCATCACCATTTCTAACCTGGCTAACCAACACAGACCGTCTTAGTTTTGGTTATGGTACCTTGGTTAAAGACGGATTGACGGCAGGATATGTATTCCAAGCTTTTTTTTATATTGTTCCAATTATATATATCCCATTTATTTTGGGGGCGCGTTATCTTCGTTCCCAGGAATCACACACGACTTTCGTGCGTATATTGATATTGGCGGGTCTTGCATATTCACTACCGATGATGTGGGAAGTGAGAATGAGCCCGCAGCTTCATTCAGAAATTTACGGTTTTTCACCCGCAGATTTTCGACAGCAAATCCGTGAAGGTGGGTATCGACCTATGGTGTTTCTGGGACATGGCCTTTACGTTGCTGTATTTGCCGCTGCGGCCGCAATTTCGTCCCTGTTAATCTTTAAATATAAGACTGTTTTTAACAGCGGAAAAATTGCAAAATTTCAGAAATGGATACCGTTCTATTTGCTGACTGTAGTTTTTCTTTGTAAAACGTGGAGTGCTTTAATATATTGTTTTATTGCGCTCGGAGCTGTAATGCTTTTGAGCCGCAACAAGGTTTTGCTTCTTGCTCTAGGAATCGCAGTTTTTGTGTTTTTCTATCCCATTCTCCGTGGTGTCGGCATGGTACCTACGCAGCAAATCATTGATAAGATAGAAACGATTAATTATGAACGAGCTTCCAGTTTGCGTGTAAGGTTTGAAAATGAAGATCGGCTATTAGTGCGTGGTAACGAGCGTCCATTGTTTGGATGGGGAGGCAGTGGACGATCCAGGGTTCGCGATGAATTAACCGGCGAGGATATTAGTATAACGGATGGAACTTGGATTATTATTTTTGGTATTTATGGTTGGTGGGGATACATTGGCGTGTTTGGCTTGCTGGCGTATCCGGTGTTCCGCTTATATCGTCAGTTAAATAGTCCGCACGCGAAAAATATCGGTTTAAACACTGCCATTATTGCGTTGCTGCTTTCTTTAAATATGCTCGACTTGCTTCCTAATTCTTCAATGAATCCACTGACTTTCCTTTTCGCGGGCGCTGTTTTTGGGCGAACTGCTGAATTGTTTCGTACACCACAAAAACCACTAAATGCTGAGTTGGTTTAGGTTGCGGCCTTATTAAGTTTTTTAACGATTGGTGACAATTTTTCCAGATCGAATTCTGAATTAGATGTTATTGTGGTGATTGCATCTGTGAAGGCTGCGGCAACTTGTTGACACGAAAAATACTCAATGGCACTGGTCCGCGCATTTTTACCAATTTCTTTGCAAAGTTGTAAATCCGTTGCAAGTTTAGCAATCGAGGAGGTAAGTGCATCAACATCTTTTTGTGGTATTAATATACCATCTTTTCCATCGGTAATAATCTGTGGAGTGCCTCCTATTATAGAGCTTATGCATGGGAGTCCGCACGCCATAGCCTCGATAAGTGACACCGGGGAAGCTTCTCCGATACCGATGCTGTTTAAGAGAAAAATATCTGCAGATTGTAGCAAAACTATGGCTTTAGACTCGTCAACGTGGCCGGTGAAGGTGACATGTTCATCTAAATTGTGCTCATTAACGAAACTCTTCAGAGTGTTTTCGTATGGGCCCGAACCGGCAATTGTATAGTGAAAACGAATATTTTGTTTTTGGAGTTCCAAAAGCGATTCGAGCGCATATATGTGCCCTTTTGCTGGGTTCAAGCGGGCGACAGTTACGAGTTGTAGTATATCGTTTTTTAAAGAGTTGCTTCGGGGGGTGAATTTTTCAGTATCCACTCCAAGCCAGGTTGTAAGAATTTTTTTTCGGTCGATAAGCTTATATTCTAGAATTTGGTCACGGTTATTTAGAGATGCAGGCAGAGTGAATAGAGCGTTTGAAAATTTAGACTTATGGTCTTTTCCATAGGCCTCGAGATCGCCCCCTAGTCTTAAACTGAAGTTGGGGCCGCCTGATAGGTAGCTTAAATTGATTAGATGCGCGCCATTGGCAAGCGAGTGAACCAAAACATGCTCTATGTTGTTTGCCTTGGAAAATTTCGCGATTTTAATAGCGGAAGCTATCATCGGTATTAGTTTTAATTTCTCTACAAAACCGCTTTCATCGAGTGAGAAAATGTACTGAAGGCAGGCAAGAATCCTATTCGGCCTATGTAAAGCGAATAATAATGCTTTCCCAAAATTTGGTGGCCAGGCGTACAAGGCTGATTCGACATCAGCTTGCAATGACTGATGACAGACGTCTTGTAGTTTCGATTTTCGCGTTGAAAGAATATTTACCGAGTGCCCTTGTTTGCGAAGAGCATCACCAACGCGCCACATTGAAATTGAGGTTTGATTGGGGAATTCTGTTAGGAGTATGCCAATATTCATGGTTGAGTCCGTGGCGTTGGATTACAGCTTTGCAAGAGAATTTATACTGATCTTGCATTCAGTTGCAAGTGTCGAGAAATCTACCAATATCATTGATTTCTGTGTAATTCATTCCTTGGGAGCGGCCCTGTTGGGCTGAGTTGGTGGGGAGTTGCTGAGAATTTGTTTGATTTGTGATTTTGACTTCGGCTCGCGTGCTGAGTGTAAAAATCAATCAGCGTGAGTTTTTTTGATATTCTTCTGCCCTATGGTGCCATGTGATTCGAATAAGCCGCTATCCAGCTGTCGGTGATTGCCTGGTGGTTTTGGTACACTGACATAGCTTGGGCCTATAAATTGCTTTGCAGTGACTGGTATATCTGGAACACACAAATGAATGGACGATAAACAGCCGTACTTCGAAATCGACACAGGTACACATATCGTCAGCCCGAGTTAATCCATGGCTACCCTTCCAGTATGGCGCGGCCCTTATTACAATCTTTATTACGCGGATAGCAAATGAGCAAAAACTCCGAAACCCGGCCACTAACCACCTTTGAAACGGCCATGAGTATTTTCTTAAACCGACCCTGGCTTGGTCTAGCTTTTATTTGGTTATTGGGGTTGGCTTTAATTCATCCGGTTGGCGAGTTTAGCATCAATGACGATTTTGGTTTTTCAACACCGGTAAAATGGGCTGTAGAAGATGGGGTTGCCAGGCTCACCTATTGGCAGGCGATGACACTTGTTGCTCAGGTTGCAATAGGGTATGTCTGGAGCGAGATATTTGGATTCAGTTATTTTGGATTGAGAGTCTTAACTGCGCTTCTGGCTTGTTTGTATATCTACAGTGCTTATCGGTTGTGCCGATTGATGGATTTGACCAAGGCCAGTGCAACACTAGTTGTTGCTTGTATTGTGTCGTTTCCCGTATTTGTGATGTCGTCGTCAACATTTATGACGGATACCCCATTTTTAGCATTTGCCACCTTAACAGTTTATCTGCTATCCCGCTCTTTGGTGAGTGACAAAGCGCTGAGTGCCAGTTTCATTTGGGGAGTAATATTTTTCATCGTCGCCTTAATGATTAGGCAAATTGCCATTGCAATTGCGTTATCTTTTCTAATTGCAGATGTTTTTATCAACGGTTTCAGATTGAGATATCTTGCGAGATCGCTCGGGTTGTTTTTAATGGCTGCGGTGTTGATTGCAAAATTCCCGGACATTATGGATCATATCGCGCCGCTCTCTCCCGATTACAGCGTGCGAACAAATAGTTTGGGTAATATCATTGCTGATTTGTTGCAATTTAAATTGGGTGTGTTTAAGCCGTTAATATTTGTGGTGCTGCAGTTCATTGTACATTTTGGTTTCCTTACAATGCCTATCGGCTTGTTGGTCTTGCGTCGAGCGGCCAGTACGTATCAGAAAAATCGCATTTTGCTAATTTTGAGCTTGCTCGGTGGCCTGGCGATTTTTGCTTTCGCGGCGCTCATGGCTACACCTATCTCTGTTCCAGGTAATGTACTGAGTAGTGAAGGCTTGGGGCCGAAATTGATTACTCCCTATGACCTTGACGAAAGTAGAGGTGTATTCTGGTGGGGGATAACGTTTATTTCTTCCTTACTGGGTGTGTTCCTGCTGCTAAGCCTCGTCGTGGAAACATATCGGAAACTTACGACAAATCCCAATGAATGGCGCAATAGGAAGAATGGCGTTGCATTATTTTTGCTACTGTGTGCGTTGGCGTCTTATGGTCCATTTGGTTTGTATTACGGCCCCTGGTTTGTACGATATGTTGTTTTTCCCACATTTTTACTGCTTATTTTGCTTTTCCATTATAGTCCCTGGCAAACTCTCTCTCTTGGGTCGTTTCGGTTGCTCGGTGGATATTTCACTTTGCTATTTTTAGTGAGCGTTGTACTGGCACATGATTTTTTTACCTGGTCGAGGGCGCGATACGAGCTTATCGACGCGACGCTCGATGAATTCCAGCTGAAACCCTTCGAAATTGATGGTGGACACGAATATAACAACTTAGAGCAGTTATTACGTCGTCCAGATGAAAGTACCACTATGTCACCAATTCGTGGTGAAGATACAACGCGCCCTTATAAATTATCTAAGCTTCTATTACCTGGCTACAAGGTTGTTAGAGTTAAGGAAATTCCTCAAATTTTGCCAATTGCAATAAACAAGAAAATTTATTTACTCGAAAAATTGTAACGCGTCCATTTCTTAGTAATGTCGACTGAGGGTAATAAAGGTCCCTATTGTTATTCATAAGTTAGGGAAGTGCGGCCGAAATACAGGCGATAGAGTCGTTTCATAAACACAGATGCGACTGCGAAAAATACTATTAGCGACAGTGGTATGGCTCCCGGAATGCCGTAGTATCTCAATAAATCAACCAGTGGCAGTACCAGCTCGTGCCCGATGAAAAATGGGAACGCCATGATGCCAACAATTGATGTTATTTTTAATGCGAAACCTGTTCCTCTGTGAGTGTTCACATCGAATCTGATTAGATATCGGTGTGTTAACGCCAGAATTATCATAACCATACCGAGGTAACAGGGCCATGACCAAAGAAACATGCCTTTCGGCCAGATGAACCAGTAACGTGCTTGCTGCGTTTCGATAGAAATTAGCACCGAGAGCACAATAAGAAGTACGCCGCTTACAATAAAATCATTTACCTGGCCGCCGTTTTCGATTTTAGTTCGGTACCAGTTTCCAACGGCGGCGCCTAAAAGTACTCCTGCAAACATCTCGGGGTAATTGTATTTTGCGGTGAACAATAATACCCAAGGTTGTATTAACGCATTGCTAGACGGCTCTATACCTGTGTGCATGATATAAAGATGCAAACTGTAAAGTGCCGTAGCACCCACCAAACAGGCTATGGAGAACGAGAGGCGCCAACTTAAAAATCGCATCCACAGTGGAATGGATATTACCGCAAAGAAATAGAAGTAAATAACAGAATAGAGCGAATTGGATATATTTAAGGCGGTAATGTGTCCACCTTTAATGGCATACAGAGTTAAACCAAGGACCGCCATTAGAAGTATGCCTGAGCCCAATATTATTGCATTACGAAAAATAAGACTCGTTAGCGAGGCGCTATTTTTCCTGTAGCGTGGATACAGAAAAAAACCAACTCCAACTCCAAATACAATAGCGAAACCAGGGGTGCCTGAGCTGTAAAATGGCGCCAGGTAGCGGTTGACATCTGCGAAAATTGGCGACAAACGTTCTACAACGCCTAAATTCCAATGTGCCATTATATTGATAATAACTAACAGTCCCCGAGCAATATTGACTGCCAGACCTCCGGTGGCGAGCGGAGTTCTGGAAATGTTGCCGGCGGTTTTTGATGAATTGCTATTTGATGAAGTGGTAGATTCAGATTGGCTTTCAACAAACTCTACCAGTTGGGCAATACTTTTACCTTCGAAAATCTGCCTACATACGTCTTTGGGGATGCCCGCGGCTTCCATGCGCAACATTACGCGAATTGCAGAGAGTGAATCGCCGCCTAAATCAAAAAAGCTCTCAGCTTCTGAGATAGGGGATATTCTTAAAGCGTTTTCCCAGATGGATATAATTTCGGATTTTAGGTCGCTGTGATCAATGGCCGTATCCGCTATATCTCTAGTATCTGAATTTAGTAGTTGAGAGCAAAGTGACGATAATTCGCTTCTTTTTAATTTTCCGGTTTCTGTGAAGGGAAAAGCGTCAATTTCGATAATTTGCAAAGTGCTACCGGCACGAATGCCAAATTTTTTAAGTGTTTCATTTAGCTTTTCATGGAGTGATTTACGATCGAGGGAGCAACTTTTTTCGACTGCCAGCGCAACGCCTTCACCGAGTTCTTTATCCGGTATTTTTACAGTATGGAAACCTTTTTTTGAACCCAAAAGACTTGCGATTTCACGATCAAGTTTTTCTGGTGAAAGTTTAATACCACCGCAATTGATAATATCATCCATTCGCCCTTCAAAATACAGGAAGCCATCTTGTATTCGGCCTTTATCGTTGGTGGCAAACCAACCATTTTCATCTTTAACGGGTATCTGTTCCCCATCTTTGTATATCCAACTGGCGACGTGTGGCCCTTTTATTAGAATACGATCGTCCGGGTTTAACTTAATTTCAACCCCATATAATCCCTGGCCTACCGACTCCAGCACAGTGTCTTGGTTAGTGTCACTTATTACAAGAAAGGTGGAACGTGAAGCTTCCGTAAGACCATAATGTTGCACAATACGCGCTTTAGGAAAAATTTCTTTGAGCTGTGATTTTTCATGGGCAGCCATGTATTGACTGCCTATTTCTATCCACTTGACTTTGTGGCCCGTTGTTTTAAAAAACTCTGGGGTTTCCAGTAGTACCCGCCACAAGCTGGGTACTGCAGATATTGCGTTTATGGAGTCGGACTCGAGTAAATCCCTTATTTCAAGTGGGTTAAATCCGTTTTTGGGGAGGAAGAATCTACCTCCGGCCGCGCTGGCTACGCGGCACCGGCCGAATCCAAATGAATAATAGGCGGGCACGCCAATATATTCTTTTATTGAATCGTCAATTTGCATGACATCAATCAGGCGTTGTGTGGTATTGGCCAGAGAAGAATGTGATATACAAATGGCTTTGGGGGTACCTTCGGTTCCCGAAGAAAACAAAACCTGGGCTATATCTTCAGATGTGTTGGGGGTGTATCTTACTCCTTCATACCAGCCTGTTTGAATGATGGTCTGTAGGCGATCTTCTATGGTGAATTGGGGTATTTCAGGTTGATCATTGATATTGCGGAGGTTGAGAACAGTCTGGCCCTGGTTTAACGCTGTGAATGCTTTAGCTATGTAATCCACAGAATTGTTTTGTAAGATACCTACAGCTTTGTTCATCATATCCTTAATACCGAAGAAATCGAATTTGTAGATCGGTGCTAACGCCCAAGACGGTAAAACCGCTATAGCTTATCATAGAGAGTCGCGGGGTTTTAAAGTTAGCGACTTATAAAGTTAGCAACAGCTTGACAGATTGTTGCGGTGTAAATGCAATAAATGTGTCAAAACGGTAATAATCTCCCGAGTACTAAGTGAGCGGTTGTAGTGAGGCCGTGTTAGGAATCTGGCGCTTGGCGTCGTTCTTGCATTTCCCTTCAATCGGGCATCGGTTTAACGTGCTTGAAGCTGGCTAATATCTGTGCAGTAGATGTACGGATGTAACCCATACGTAGAAATGGTGGTTGTTCGTTTGTTCGCAGATTGAGAGTCGGGTACCTTCGTCGCGAGGAATTTGTTGGTATTTTTTACACTGGGCAATGGCAGTCTAATTTGTGGGGGCTGTATCGGTAGAATAGAGTAGTGTTATAACGCGCTGTACTTTAATTCTGCAGCTATCTTAATTGGTCTTGTTTCCTTAGGGGATTGAGTATGGACAGACGTAAATTTGTGCTTGGTGCGGCATGCGTACCAATGGCTACAACGGCAAAGGAGTTGCTGGCAGAGCCGATCGAAGAGCTGGGTGTGACTCTGGGGGTTATCGCGGCTCATCAACGGGTTGGCGAATACATTAAGGTAAATCTTGAGCCGCGAATTGTAGAGTCGTTGAAGCAGCATTTTTACGAAAAATTAATGTCTTTTAATTACTACGATGAAAGCTTTCAGAATTCGGTGTCTGAAGAGTATTTAAATGGAAATACGATTAAAATTAATCAGGCGGTATTGTCTAGAAGCGAGGCGAGTTATTTTTTGGTTCGAGCGATAGCTCGCGGTTAAACGCATAAAGCCATGATTGTATTAATTAGATAATGCGTCACTATGAGAAATGTCTGCAGGGCTTGCTTTCAGAAAAAACACCAGTATCAAAGATTCAATAAAAATGCTTGCGATTTTAACGTGCTTTTTTGCAGACTGTTTCAGAAAATTCGCGGTATAAATTTACTAGTGCGCGTGTTGATTTTATGAAATCGTCTTGTTTTATTCAGTTATTCTTATCCAAATACTGAGCATAAAAATATGAAGGTAGAGAACCTAATAGATGCCCGAGAACTTGAGATTGATCGCCCGATCAAAACTGATGTAGTGATTGTGGGCAGTGGGGCTGCAGGTATTACCTTGGCGAGAAGACTCTCGAACAAAAATTTAAGAGTTGCGTTGGTCGAGTCTGGTGGTTTCGACATGGAAGGTGACACACAAAGTTTGTTCTCCGGAAAAAATTTGGGCTTGCCGTACTTTAATTTGCTCGCGTGTCGCTTACGCTATTTTGGTGGTACGACTAATCACTGGTCAGGCTATTGTCGTGCAAACGACCCGATAGATTACGAAGGTCGCTCCTCGCTGGGCTTGCCAAAGTGGCCTGTTAGTCACAAGGACTTGGCGCCTTACATCGCTGAAGCGGGGAATAGCCTGGGAGTAGTCGCCGAACACTTCGATCCGTTTAAATTGCTCGATTCAAAGCAATTAGACACTAATGTGCTATTGGATGACGAGGTTCTGCAGACGAAAGCCTTTCAGCTTGCAAAAGATATTAGGTTGGGAAAGCGCTATTTGGATCAACTAAAGCAACAAAACAATCTCACGATTTATCATCACCTCAACCTTTGCAAAGTCAGCGTTTCTGAAACCGGTGATCGAGTAACTTCACTTGAATGTAAAACTCTCAACGGAAAAACGCATTCTGTTCATGCAAAACACTATGTATTGTGCTGTCACGCTATTGAAAATTCTCGTATTTTACTGACCTCCAACGATGTGATCCCGGAAGGTATTGGCAATGCAGGTGATCATGTTGGTCGATATTTTATGGATCATATTCATATTGGTGCCTCAAAATTTATTCCATCCAGCAGCTTCCCTTATATCTATGATTGGGTTTATGCGAAGCAGCACTCTCTGAATGTAAACTTGAGTTTTACAGACCAATTTCTCCGAGAAAATGGCTTACTGCAGTACTATTGCCGGTTCAGACCTGTTTTTGCTTCAGCCAAAACAGTGCAATCGGTTCGGTCTGTGATGTTCGGATTCAAAGAGCCTGGCGATGTACAATTTTTAAAAGATCTTGCAAGTATCATAGCCGACCCAATAGCTTCAGCGAAATATGTGGGCGCCGTTCGAGGAATTGCCCACTCTCATCCGGTGTATTATCAATTAGATCATCGCATTGAGCAGGCTCCAAATCCCAATTCCCGCGTTGTACTATCCGATCGCAAAGATGCTCTCGGGAACCCTATCGCAGATCTGAACTGGCAGATTAACGATCTTGATGTGAAGGCATTTAAAGTGGGCCAGGAAATGATAATGCAGAAACTTTCCGCCATGAATCATGGCCGATTTGAACTTGAAAGTATCGATCGGGAGTTAGTCGAAAACCGTGTTGGCGGGCACTATCATCAAATAGGCACAACCCGTATGTCGGAATCAATTCAAGACGGTGTCGTGGATTCCAACTGTAAGGTGCATGGCGTTGATAATTTGTATATTGGCGGCAGTTCTGTGTTTCCTACAGCGGGTTATTCTGGACCGACAATGATGATTATTGCCTTTGCCAAGCGTCTTGGAGATCATCTCGCAGCCAGGATGGAGGCTTAATATGTATAAGAAGCTTGCTGTAACGTTTGGGTTATTTTTTCTTGCAATATTCCTTACGCCTCTTTCCGTTATATTTGCTTCGCGTAGTGTGGGCGTGAACACTGTGATTAGCTTGGTGCTTTTTGCAATCTCACACTTTGTATTCTGGTTTTACATGGCTGGGTTTGGTGTTCTGATGTATATGCTTTGTATCTGCCACGGGATTGTTATTTTAATTTTCACAAAGAAAAAAGGGTAGTTATGCGCGCGTTTCAGGTATTTTTTGCTCTGGTCGTTTTAGCCGGCTGTTCTGAAGAAAAAATCGATGTAGATATGGAGGCCGCAAAGCGGGGTGAAACAATCAGTGCGGCCTGTGGTGCATGTCATAATTTAATGGGTAGTTTTCATAAGATTGGTCCCAGCTTGGAAGGTATTGTTGGCCGTAAGGCTGGCACTGCTGAAGGCTATCAATACTCCAAGGCAATGAAGCAGTCTGGTATCACTTGGACGCCGGAACAGCTCACTCTATTTATTCGAAACCCCACTAAGGTTGTGCCTGGTACTAAAATGGCCTTTGGTGAAATTTCGGAGGCGGATACTCGGGATCTCGTCGAGTATTTAAAAACGCTTTGATTCTTAAATAAGCTCGGTTATTAAGAAACGTATCTGATTTGCTCTGCTTAGTAGTGGGGCGCGGCAATAATACAGAAACCCCTCAGAGACATTTCAGAGGGGTTTGCTCCAGATTAATCTCCAACGGCAGTTAAACCGAAGCCTTCACGTACCCAGTTCACAACGGCCAGTGCTGTAAAGCGATCATCCCAGGCGTAGTCTGCAGTGAGCGAAGGTTTGTTGCCGTTGCTCGGGGCGGCGATGTTGCCACCTAGGCGCATGTGCTCAGCAACAGCCATAAAGGTTTTCATACCCGTTGGATCGTATTCTTCACCAGCATCCACGCGGATTTGCTTCTCAGTTGGGTCCAGGAAGGGGTCATCGGCCCATTCCAGTAAGGCCATGCCAAGCTCTTCTGTTACGTAACGTTTGAGCGTGCGTGACGGATCTGTCCAACCTTCCTGAGTGCTTGCAGTGCCCATGGATTTGAAGTTGTTATTTAGAATCCAAGTTTCACTGGGGGCATCTGAGTTGGTGTACAGGGTGTTATCCCGCATAACAAACTCGTCTGCGTCAACATTGGCGTTGGAGAGACGACGGCTTAAAGGAATGTCGGAAACCAGGGTGTTGTTTTCCACCACGTTGTTTACAGCACCGGTGGTGTCTCCCTCAAGTTCAATACCCGCTCGGGCCATGTACACAATGTTGTCGCTGATGGTGTTGTTTTTCAGCGTGTAGGTTGTGCCGTTTTTGTACTCCATGGGGCTCGCCGTAACACGAATGCCTTTGCGCACATCGTCCAGGTTACCGCCGAGCTCGTTGATCATCATTGCACCAGAAATGATGTTGCCTTGTATCTCCGCACCAAAGGTGGCTGCCTGGATAGCAAAACCGTCGCCGGTATGAGCGTCGGAATCTGAGGTGCCATAAGTATCAGGGTCGTTTACATTGGGGTATTTGTAGGGAAATTGCACATTATTGCGTACCTTGCAAGACTGGCCAGTTTGATCGTTCGCTTCGAGCCAGGCATTGCCGGAGCTGCCACTGCGGGTGGAGCAGTAGAAGTAACCTTCAATAATCAAACTGTTTTCCATGACCGCACCAAAACGCATTTGCGGCCCGCCCGAGGCACCCGAGGCGCTGATCAGGTTGCGATATACATGGCCCAATTGAGCGCCACCGGCCTGATAAATGTTGCGGGTAAACTTGTCGTGAACGGGGTCAGGGTCGGTGAGCGGATCACTGGCAAAGCCATTACGGAACATGATTACGGTATCGAGCGTGGTTTGCGCTTTTGTGCCGCCCGTGAAATAACCGAGTTCCTTGTTGTTGGTAATGATGGTTTTGTGCACCAGAGTTTCTCGGGGAGCATACACAATGCCTCCTTTGGTACTGCCTGTGATGTACATATCTTCGAGTATGGCAGTAATGGGCTGACCATCTTTTTCAGATACGGCATCCTGCGCTCCCACCCAGCCGTAGCGGCCGTGATGTTCAATAGACGTCACAATCTGGTGGAACCAGTAGGGGTCGGTTTCCGGGTCGCTGCCGGTAGGGCCTGCAAATGGGTTGTTACCAGAGGCATCGAAGATGGCCCGTCCGTCCCCTTTAGGGCCGTAAGCCGATACCACCATGGGTTGACTGCGACTGCGGCCACCGGCGAGGTCATTGTCGAATTCCGTAAAGGTTTCGCCACGACGGAACAGGAACCAGTCAGGGTAGCCGCCGGCGACCCGGTCAAACTCCCAGCCGCCGCCGCGTTGGGTTTTAATGCGGTCGTGATTTTCGCCAATGAAACTCGCAAAGGCCTTAATAGCCGCTTCGTTTGGCTCCAGCGGGTTGCTGCCATAAACTTCGCCGTTATCCGGGTTGGCGTTGCGACCTTGAGAGTCAACCAGTTGCGAACCATCCCACCAGTAAACATCAGCGCTGTCGTTGTTGCCGCTGGAGGTGTTGAAATAAACGATTTTACTGCCCTGATCGCGGGTATCGTTAAAGGATTTTCCGGTATCCCCCAGGCTGCGACTGCCATCACTGGTAACCAGAAATTGCGTTATATCGAGCCAGTCCCCGGTGATCTCTGGAGTGGGTTCCGGGGTTCCTATCGGAGTAGGAATTGGGGTTACGGTTGGCGTAGGCGTCGGTTGGGTATTGGGTTCTTGAGTAGGGGATGAAGGCTCATTTGTGACAGTGGGTATTGGAGTAGGGGTAACCTGAATCCCGCCGTTATTATCTGGTGCTTTAACAAGGGTGCTGGTTTGGGTCGAGGAGCTTCCGCAACCATGCAACAGCGCACCTATTAACGCCAAACCAATTAAGCACTTCTTATTCATTTGGGATGTCTCGCTAGTTGTAATATTGATACCACAAAGACAAAGTTCTTACCGAATGCTTGAATTGCGATATTTGGATGATCGAGGCGTCAGTCAGTGATTCTCGTTCTATCAAGGCTTGGAAAATTCATCCAAGCAATTGTTGTCGAATCGGCCATCCATGGAATAAGCGAAACACAAATAATAAATCGTAGAAATTTTTAACGAATTTTATGTGCGTACTTTTAGATTGAAAACTAACGCCAAAGTATTTTCCTGTCCCTATTCTATAGTCAAAAAGACTTAGTCATCTATTGTGGTAAACAAAGTATTACATTTCTACTGGCACCTAATAGAACTTTCTGTGACGGGTATCTCACTCTATATCAACGGGCGTGGAAATGTACTGGGATTGTTACTGGCGATAGTAAGCTCGAATTTGAGTGATGGATGTTTAAAAAACCAATATTAACTCTCTATAGATCCCGCGAATCGATTTATAAAAATGCGTTTACAGGCGCACGACGAAAACAACAGTGTCGAATCGCAAAGCAAAAAAAACCCTCCGAGATTACTCGGAGGGTTTTTTACTACGTACGAGATGTTGGAGTTTAGTCTTTATTCTCCAACGGCATCTAAACCGAAGCCTTCACGTACCCAGTTCACAACGGCCAGTGCTGTAAAGCGATCATCCCAGGCGTAGTCTGCAGTGAGCGAAGGTTTGTTGCCGTTGCTCGGGGCGGCGATGTTGCCACCCAGGCGCATGTGCTCAGCAACAGCCATAAAGGTTTTCATACCCGTTGGATCGTATTCTTCACCAGCATCCACACGGATTTGCTTTTCAGCTGGGTCCAGGAAGGGGTCATCGGCCCAATCCAGTAAGGCCATTCCAAGCTCTTCTGTGACATAACGTTTTAGTGTACGGGATGGATCTGTCCAACCTTCCTGGGTACTTGCATTACCCATTGGTTCATAACTGTTGTTTTGAATCCAAGTTTCACTGGGAGCATCTGAGTTGGTGTACAGGGTGTTATCCCGCATAACAAACTCGTCTGCGTCAACATTGGCGTTGGATAGACGACGGCTTAAGGGAATGTCGGAAACCAGGGTGTTGTTTTCCACCACGTTGTTTACAGCACCGGTGGTGTCTCCCTCAAGTTCAATACCCGCTCGGGCCATGTACACAATGTTGTCGCTGATGGTGTTGTTTTTCAGCGTGTAGGTTGTGCCGTTTTTGTACTCCATGGGGCTCGCCGTAACACGAATGCCTTTGCGCACATCGTCCAGGTTACCGCCGAGCTCGTTGATCATCATTGCACCAGAAATGATGTTGCCTTGTATCTCCGCACCAAAGGTGGCTGCCTGGATAGCAAAACCGTCACCAGTGTGGGCATCGGTATCAGAAAGCCCGTAGGTATCGGGATCATTGACATTGGGGTACTTATACGGGAATTGGACGCTATTGCGCACGATACAAGACTGGCCGGTTTGATCGTTCGCTTCGAGCCAGGCATTGCCGGAGCTGCCACTGCGGGTGGAGCAGTAGAAATAGCCTTCAAGAATCAGGCTGTTTTCCATGACCGCACCAAAACGCATTTGCGGCCCGCCCGAGGCACCCGAGGCGCTGATCAGGTTGCGATATACATGGCCCAATTGAGCGCCACCGGCCTGATAAATGTTGCGGGTAAACTTGTCGTGAACGGGGTCAGGGTCGGTGAGCGGATCACTGGCAAAGCCATTACGGAACATGATTACGGTATCGAGCGTGGTTTGCGCTTTTGTACCGCCCGTGAAATAGCCGAGTTCCTCGTTGTTGGTAATGATGGTTTTGTGCACCAGAGTTTCGCGCGGGGCATAGACTACACCACCTTTGGTACTGCCGGTAATGTACATATCTTCGAGAATCGCGGTAATGGGCTGACCGTCATATTCCGAAACAGCATCCTGCGCGCCCACCCAGCCGTAGCGGCCGTGATGTTCAATAGACGTCACAATCTGGTGGAACCAGTAGGGGTCGGTTTCTGGATCGCTGCCGGTAGGGCCTGCAAACGGGTTGTTACCAGAGGCATCGAAGATGGCCCGTCCGTCCCCTTTAGGGCCGTAAGCCGATACCACCATGGGTTGACTGCGACTGCGGCCACCGGCGAGGTCATTGTCGAATTCCGTAAAGGTTTCGCCACGACGGAACAGGAACCAGTCAGGGTAGCCGCCGGCGACCCGGTCAAACTCCCAGCCGCCGCCGCGTTGGGTTTTAATGCGGTCGTGATTTTCGCCAATGAAACTCGCAAAGGCCTTAATAGCCGCTTCGTTTGGCTCCAGCGGGTTGCTGCCATAAACTTCGCCGTTATCCGGGTTGGCGTTGCGACCTTGAGAGTCAACCAGTTGCGAACCATCCCACCAGTACACATCAGCGCTGTCGTTGTTGCCGCTGGAGGTGTTGAAATAAACGATTTTACTGCCCTGATCGCGGGTATCGTTAAAGGATTTTCCGGTATCCCCCAGGCTGCGACTGCCATCACTGGTAACCAGAAATTGCGTTATATCGAGCCAGTCCCCGGTGATCTCTGGAGTGGGTTCCGGGGTTCCAGTCGGTGTTGGAACTGGAGTTGCTGTGGGAGCAGGTGTCGCTGTGGGCGACGGGGTTGCCGTTGGTGTTGGCGTGGGCGTTGGGGTCGCTGTTGGCGACGGTGTTGCTGTTGGTGTCGGGGTTGCCGTTGGCGCCGGTGTTGGAGTCGCTGTAGGCGTAGCCGTTGGTGCAGGCGTGGCTGTCGGAGCCGTAGTAGGAGATGGTACTGCAGTCGGTGACGGTGTAGCCGTCGGCACAGGTGTCGCTGTTGGTGCAGGCGTTGGTGCTCCAGTAGCTGCGGGTGTCGGTGGAGCTGTTGGGATCGCAGTTGGTGCTGGAGTAGGCGCTGCTGTTGGCGCTACAGTTGGTTCAACTGTTGGATTTAGTGGAATTCCATTATCTGGATTAGGGTTTTGCACAAGGCCTGTAGTGGCACCTGACGATCCTCCGCACCCCGATAGCAGCGCTGCAGAAAGCGCCACACTTATAAAATAATATTTATACATCTTTTAATAACCTCTGCCCAAAATGGGAATAATTACTTAGCCTAACGCCAGAAATACTAATCCATAAGGACGATGTAATGCTGTTGCGTAGTAATAATAAAGTATTATTTCGCGCCATTAGTTCGATACTGTGACTGGCTTAATACTTGAGCCGTTATTTAGGTCACTTGTCTTTCCACATCTGTGTCGCGTGGATCATTGTGTGTGGGGTATTAGAAATTTAGAGTCCGAGCAGACCTCTAATAAACGAACGTTCTCTGATAGCGCAGGTGCTTCAGTACCCTGGCGCGCAACCGTGTGCTTAGGTGAGGCTTCCGTAGCGGGAAATTGTCGCCACAAGATCTGAGCAGCATTGTAAGTTTTTAATGTCGTAAATTTCTATCGTAATGCACAAACTATTACATTTAGGCGCATTTAATTAATTTAAATGTGAAGCTTTTCCCATTGTTGGCGTGTGAAATTGTTTTTATTTCTTTAAAAGATAAATTTAAATAACCCTGTTTTTAAAGGCTTTTTGCTGTTGTATGAAATCATATAAAAACTTCACAAATTATTTTAATTGCACAGAAATAAAGTTTCTGTTCGCGTATAAATAATCATGGAAGTTGGAAATTCGCGATTTGAACTTTATTTTTCTTGGCAGTGGCAGGTTTGTTAGTTGACTCGGGTATGATATTAAATTTCGAGAACGGTTTTGAGGTTTTCTGAGTTTTTAAGTTTGAGGTAGGGCTATGGAGGTGTAAGCAAAAAAATCCCTCGGCAGTGTGCAAGGTTTTTTTAGAATTGGCGCACCCGGAGAGATTCGAACTCCCGACCAAGTGGTTCGAAGCCACCTACTCTATCCAGCTGAGCTACGGGTGCGTAAAATTGTTGTTAATGCTGCTCGCTATCACGAGCGCTTCCGGTTTCCCGGAGAGATGGACTCGGCGCGTCCTGCGCCTCGGCCGTTGGCCAGCCAAGGGCTGCCCAAAAATGTTCCCGACATTTTTAGTCGAACTCCCGACCAAGTGGTTCGAAGCCACCTACGCTATCCAGCTGAGCTACGGGTGCGTAATGCCATTTGCTGCTGCACAGGGAGCGAAAGTCCGTATCGCAACGGGCACCGTATACCCCTTATCGGCAGCGAGGCGAATGATACCCATGCGATTCGCGTGCGTCCAGCGCTTTGCGAAATTGCCCCTGCCTATTTGCTGGGGTTGTCGCTATAATTGCGGCCCCATGTTTTAACACTCTAATTACATCATTGGCCTAGGAACTGATTATGAAGGTTATAAGAATCGCCGCATTGGGGGTGTTCGCTCTATTTGCAGTTGTTGCGACGGCGGAAACCCTGGAAGATCGAATTAAACCTGTAGGTAGCACCTGTATGGCTGGCGAAGAATGCGCCGCAGCGGTTCAGGTCGCAGATGCAGGCGCAGCGGCCAGCGCTCGTTCTGGTGAAGAGATTTATAAGAAGTGCGCTACCTGTCATGCGACTGGTGCCGCGGGTGCTCCCAAATTTGGTGATGCCGCCGCCTGGTCTCCCCGTGTGGCTAAAGGGGTTGATGTTCTCTATACCCACGCCATCGAAGGATTCAATGGCATGCCTGCCAAAGGGTTGTGTTTTGATTGTTCTAACGATGAAATTAAAGGCGCCGTCGACTATATGGTAGAGCACTCCAAATAATTGCATCGCTGGTATTTTGATGTAACTAAAGAGAAGCCGCACGGCGAGTTGCGGCTTTTTTGTTTTATTCGCTTATATCGAACATTCCCCGAATAGAAGCCATAGCCTCAGCGCCTTTCTTGTCATTCTCTTCTTTAGTGACCGGCACAAAACCCTCTCGTTCAACATCTTCATCGGGTAGTTCTTCGAGAAAACGGCTGGGATCGGTTGCGGCCTTTTCACCGAATTGTTTACGTGTGGCTGCCAGGGTCATGGTGAGTGTTTTCTGAGCACGGGTGATACCAACATAAGTAAGGCGGCGTTCTTCTTCAATGTTGTTTTCTTCGATGCTGGTGCGGTGCGGCAACAGTTCCTCTTCCATACCAATCAGGTAAACATGGGGGAATTCCAAGCCTTTCGAGGCGTGTAGGGTGAGCAGTTGCACTCGGTCGGTGAGGTCTTCCTCCTCCTGGCGATCCAGCAAATCCTGTAATACCAGCCGTGAGATTGCGGTATTTACGCGTTCTTCGCCGCTGAGCTCATCGTCTTCGATGCGTTCCAGGGTATTGCGTATGGAATCCACCAGGGTCCATACATTTTCCATGCGTTTTTCAGCAACCTTTGGGGAACTGGCGTTTTGGTAGAGCCAGCCCTCGTAATTTACGTCGTTGATCATTTCCTTGATCGCTGCAATCGGGTCGTTGGTGTGGCAGTTTTGCCGTACGCGAATCAGCCAGCTGCAGAATTCGCGCAGGTTTTCGAGCCCTTTCTTGGGAATCACTGTTTGCAACCCAAGTTCATCACAGGCGTCCAGCAAGCTGACTTCTCGGTCGGTGGCATAGCGCCCTAAAGCTTCCAAGGTGCCGGTGCCGATCTGGCGCCTTGGGGTGTTGATCACCCGCAGAAAGGCATTGTCATCTGCAGGGTTAATGAGCATGCGCAGGTAAGCCATAATATCTTTGATTTCGGCGCGCGCGAAAAAGCTGGTGCCTCCACTAATGTTGTAGGGTATCTGGTGGTGTTGCAGTTTCAATTCAATCAGGCGAGCCTGATGATTACCGCGGTAGAGCACCGCGAAATCGCGGAATTTGCACTGGCGTCGCAGGCGCTGAGTAAGAATTTCCGTGGCGACGCGCTCTGCTTCCGTTTCCTCTGTGGAGCAGCGAATTAAGCGCAGTGGCTCGCCCATGCCCAGGTCGCTCCACAGGGTCTTATCGAATTCGTGGGGGTTGTTGCTAATGAGTTCGTTGGCAACTTTCAGAATGCGCGCTGTGGAGCGGTAATTCTGCTCCAGTTTGATCACTTGGAGGTTGGGAAAATCCTGCTTCAAGAGGCTCAAATTTTCCGGTCGGGCGCCGCGCCAGGCGTAGATGGATTGGTCGTCGTCCCCAACCACTGTGAGTGCACCACGATGCCCGATAAGCTGCTTCACCATCTGGTATTGGCTGGAGTTGGTATCCTGATATTCATCCACCAACAAGTAGCGAATTTTCTGACGCCAGCGCGATAACACCTCTTCGTTGTTGGCGAACAACTGTGAAGGCAAGCGGATCAAGTCGTCGAAATCTACCGCGTTGTAGGCGTGCAATGCCTTGTTATAGCGTTCATACACCCGCGCTAGCACTTGTTCCCCGGCGCTTTGGGCCAGTTCAATGGCTTGCGGGGGTTCAACCAGGCCGCTTTTCCAGTTGGAAATTTGATGTTGTACGGAATCCACCAGGTCGGTGTCCAAATCCCCATCTTTGAGCATAATTTCTTTTAACAGCGCTCGTGCGTCTTCGGCATCGAAAATCGAAAATCCGGATTTGTAACCCAGGTGTTTAAGTTCGCGGCGAATTATATTGAGGCCGAGATTGTGGAAGGTGGAAACCGTCAGCCCGTGTGAGGCTTTCCCGCGCACCAGCTTGCCGACGCGTTCTTTCATTTCCCGAGCGGCCTTATTGGTGAAGGTGACCGCCGCGATATGCCGTGCTGGTATGTCGCATTCCTGAATCAAATAGGCGATTTTGCGGGTAATCACGCTGGTTTTACCGCTACCGGCGCCAGCCAGTACCAGACAGGGGCCGTCGATATACTTGACGGCTTCATTTTGGCGGGGGTTGAGTTTGTTCACGGCAACACATCACTGCGGCGAAAATGGCGGTGGATTCTATCAGATAGCGATGACGATTCTAAGCCGCCTAAGGGATTTGTCTCGTCGTTAACCCTCAGGGATATATTGTAGCGCCCGTTGTGGATCTATCGCTGCCGCACGCTGGTTTTATTACGGAGGCATTTAAATGTCAAAATCGACGAGCACCTACTGCAATTTCCTTAAGCCTGAATGTCACGGACGTTGGCAAGCCATTGCGGGCTTTGAAGGTCAGATTGAGGAGCTTACCCTGGCGATCGATACCGAAACGGGGGACTACACGCGCCTCACACGCTTTCGAGCGGGAGCCAACACCGAAGCTGTCGGGAGTAAAAGTCACGACTATCCCGAAGAAATTTTTATTGTGCAGGGGCGACTGTACGATGAGGCGTTCGACTGCTGGTTGGAAGCCGGCCATTACGCCTCCAGGCCACCGGGCGAGCTGCACGGTCCATTTATTGCCGATGAGGATTGTGTCGTGTTGGAAATATCCTATCCCAGTCAGGCGCGGTAATGGCTGGTGCTCGCAACTACTATCCGCAAAGCAAGGCACGACGACGTGCCACAGATCACCGCATTGGGACTTTGCGTTTGGGTCGATACATACGCAATCCACGGGGTGCGCAGAGATATAGCAAATGAGGTTCTCAAAAAATTTACGCTGCAGAACCTTAGTAATTGTTTAGAGCAATACCATGTGTTTGTAGTGGCACAGCAAGCGCATGTGCTGGCCTACTGTTGTGTTACACGGCAGGCGCCAATCGAAATCGAAACCTTGTACGTACTGCCAAAATTTCAGCGCCAGGGCATAGGTTCAAGATTATTGAATTTTATTATTGCAGAATTTGGTGCTGTGTTTTTAAGTTGTTGGGAAGGTAACAGCCGCGCAATTAGCTTCTACCGCAGCTACGGTTTTAATCAAGATGGTATTTCATCGTACGAGTTTGAAGGGCAATGTTATAAAAATCTCGTGTTTAAATACACGATATAACATTCACCGGCTAGTGCTTACATTCCAACTTGTTTAGAGCGTTTTTCCCAAAGTTTTCTGGCGAGTTTTTGCATGTCGGGGTGACTGTCTGTTTCGTCGACGATTTCGAGGCCGAGCATTGTCTCCACTAAATCTTCGATGGTCAGCAAGCCCAGCACATCTCCATATTCGGTTACCACCAGGGTGAGTGAATAGTGATTGACAGTCATGTCGCGCACCAACGTGAGCAGTGGTGTATTTTCTAAAACCGTTAGTAAGGGACGCTGTAAATTTTTTATCAAAGACCCTCCCTCACCCCGTGCAGCATTAGCCAGAATCTCATCTTTGCGCACAAAAGCATAAATCTTATCGGGCGTTTCTTTGTAAATGGGAATCCGTGAAAACCGCAGCACCAAGGTGTTTTGCAGGGCTTGGTTCACTGTCAAGGACTCATCCAATGAGGCGATAACGGTTCGCGGTGTCATAATATCTTTAGCTGTAAGGTTTCGAACCTGCAATATACTTCGAATAACAGCCGCTTCCTGCGGAATGAGTACGCCTTGATTTTCTCCAGCCCAGGCCAGTGCGGCGATTTCGTCGCGGCTCACTTGGTGGTGCCCGGGTTCGCGGGAAAACAAACGCGTAATTCCTTGCGAAAGAATTACCAGCGGAAGCATTGTCCATTCCACAATTTCAAGAATTCGGCCGCAAAGTGGGGCCAGCCGTTGCCAATGTCCGGCACCAAGGGTTTTAGGGATAATTTCCGAAATCACTAGAATCAGAAGCGTGAGCACTGCGGATATCACACCAAAATAGGCTTCACCAAAAACGTGACTGGCCTGCGCACCGACTCCGGCAGCTCCTACGGTATGGGCAATGGTGTTGAGGCTGAGAATTGCAGCAAGCGCTCGGTCGATATTGTGCTTGATGGTTTGCCAACGCTTTCCGTTAGGGTTACCCCTGGCATTTTCGCTGGCGATATAACCTGGTGTTACGCTTAGCAACACTGCTTCGAGAATTGAGCATAAAAATGATACGCCCAAAGCCAAGGCTAAAAACAGTAACAGCAATCCCATAAGGCCTCCACAAATGTGATTTACAGGTTAACTGAAACCCATGATGGTCGAGTGTAGTGTGCAAATTGAAAGCCCGTGATTCAAGAAACCTGCACACTTTGAAACGTATATTTAGGGTGTCGTAAAGGGTTTTGATATTTTCAATATTAAGCGTTTTTCTGGTCTCAAGGTTTTTCGATGGCGGCATAATAATCGCGTTTGAAATTGGCGAGCGTCGCTTCAATCTGTTGTTTTTCCAAACCAATCAGTAGCAAGGCTTCACGTGCGATTTCCGAACTGGCTTCAAAGGTTTCAGAAATTGTGGCAGTGGCACCACAGGCGCGCAGCTGCCGGCAGCGAGCGCGATTGTGGCCGCGGGCGAAAATGGGTAAATCCGGAAAGGCTGAATGCAATGAAGTAACAACTTTTTCTGCCCCTTCCAAATGATCAATGGCGACGATTGCCAGTGGCGCCTGGGGGGCACCCGCAGCGCGCAGTACTTCCGGCTTTTGGGCGTCGCCATAGTACACTGGTCTCCCGCGGCGTCGCGCTTCATTGACCAGGGTGATGTTATTATCGATAGCCACGTAAGGAATGTGCAATCTTTCCAGCAGCTCTGCGATGCGATGCCCCATGCGGCCAAATCCAACAATGAGCAGAGCAGGTTGCTCGCCATCGTGAAGCGACTGACTGGCAATAGTTGCTTGAGTTTCCTCGCTTTTTTTTGAGAGAGCAAATTGGGCAACGGCGTTAAGCACTGGGGTGGCGAGCATGCTGAGCAGCACGACCACCAACAGTGACTGAAACAGCTCCATGGAAACAATATTGTTGCTGTAGGCTTCAGCAAATAAGACCAGGGCAAATTCACCGCTTTGTGACAGCAGCAGTCCCAATGCTGTGGCAGCGTGCTCGGCGATACCAAAAGCGCGAGCCAGTAACCAGATAATTAGGCCTTTGACGAGCAATAAGCCGAGCAGCGAAGCGAAAATTGCGACAGGGTAGTTAAGTAGCGTTGCGAGGTTCAGTGACATGCCCATCGTCATAAAAAACAAGCCAAGAAGTAGGCTGCGAAATGGCTCTACTTCGGCACTTATCTGATGGCGGAAAGAAGAGTCACCAATTAATAAGCCGGCGACAAAGGCGCCCATGGCCAGCGATAAGCCAAGGCTTTCAAAGACCACCGCAAAACCAAGCACGAGCAATAGCGCGGTTGCCGTAAAAATATCGGTAGAACCGAAACGCGCCAGTAAAGTGAGCAGTGGGTTGAGCACATAGCGTGCCGCAAAAATAACAAACAGCAGAATCGCGGCACTCTCTGCGACGGCAATTAGCATGTCAAATGCGAAGTTTTGCTGCTTGTGGGTAAGAATCGAAACAAAAACCAACAGCGGCACAACAGCGAGGTCTTGCAACAGCAAAATGGCCAGTGCGGAACGCCCGTGTGTTGTTTTTAGGGCGCGCCGCTCGGCGAGCAATTGCAACACGAAGGCTGTGGAAGATAATGATAAAGCCGCTCCGATGAGAATTGCCTCAGACAGACGAAGGTCGAAAAGTTGAGAGATAGCGAAGCTGAGCGCTAGAGTAGTGATCCCTAGTTGAGCACTGCCAAGCCCAAACACCTGATGTCGCATACGCCAAAAATGCGAGGGGCGCAATTCAATACCGATCACAAAGAGCAAGAGCACCACACCGAGCTCCGCGAGGTGACGAATATCGTTAATATGTCTGAAGTAACCCAGAACCGAGGGGCCGAGGAGAAAACCGGCGATTAAAAACCCCGGTATGGCGCCTAGTTTTATACTTTGGAAGACTGGCACTGCGACAACCGCAGTTCCGAGTAATACTATGGTGTCGATCAGGAAATGTAATTCCACAAGAGCACCTACCTCAGCGAGGGGCGATACATAAATTGTGGGCAATAGGTCGGCGAAGAGCAAGTGAGGGTTAAAAGTGCACACACTGTCGCGTTATTAATCATATGCAATAAGTCTATTAATTTTCGCAAGGCCGCTAAAAATGAAAGTTTCTTTGCAAATAATTGAACCGCATTCAAGGCCAATACTGGAAAATCTTTTCCAGTATTACATGTATGATCTGGAAGAGTTTGTGATGCGCGGTCTCGAACCCGATGGACGTTACAGTTACGACTTTTCATTACATGATGTTTACTGGCAGTCTGAACAGCATACGCCCTATTTTATTTTGCAACACGGCAATCTAGTGGGTTTTGCGCTAGTGCGTATGCAGCAAGGTTATGAGCCGACCCTTTGCTATGACATGGAACAATATTTTGTCTTGCGATCCTACCGTAAACTTGGCGTGGGTAAATCGGCGTTTCACCAGATCGCGACACTTCATCCTGGCACTTGGCAAATCAGGGTTTTACCAAACAGTCGAGGTGCGCTGAGTTTTTGGTTGGCTGCGGTACGTGAGGTAGTTGATGGTGAATGCCGTTTAAGCCAGGAGGATGATCACAATCATCTTATGAATTTTATTCGTTTCACTACGAAGCCGGCACAGCGTTAATGCTCCGTCGCCACGTGATCATCAAGCCAATTAATAACAACTTACGGGGCTGGTACTATTTTGTTTTGTTAAGCTCCGGTATGAAGCTGCGAGATGGCATACAAAGTCTTTGTGCGCAGCTGTCTTGTGTGTGATCGCGCACGGAAAATAATCATGATCCACCAACCCTACTGGCAAATTATTGCAGTATTTATAAGTGTTTCAGTGTTTGCCGGTAATCAAGCGCAGCGGTTTGTTGCGAGCCCGAATCAGGAAATTGCTGTTTTTACCCAAATTGATAGCGACGGCGCGCTTTTTTACTCGATTAATTACCGCGGTATTGAGGTTATTGAGCCATCCCGTCTTGGGGTGGTATTTAAAGACGCCAATTTGGAAGATCGGGACTTTTCCAATGGCCTGCGTTTACAGCGACGCAGCAAAATTACGTTCCATCAGGAGCAATATCATCTACTGCATGGCAAACAACGGGAAATTAAATATCTCGCCAATGAGCAGACGCTCACCATTCAAAATACTGCAGGCCATAAAATTCAGGTTATTTTTCGAGTATCCGACGATGGCGTGGCCTTTAAATATCGGCTCCTCGGAAAGCCTTCAGAATGGGTGACCTTTGATCGCGAACTCACAAGCTTTAAATTTCCGAAAAAATCTTTGGCGTGGTTGCAACCTGTAGCGGTCGCGCAAACCGGTTGGAATCACACGAACCCCTCTTATGAAGAGCACTACCAGATGGGGATACCCGCGGACAGGGCATCGCCGTCTCCTGCGGGATGGGTTTTTCCCGCGTTGTTCAAAGTGAATGAAACCTGGATTGCCCTTACAGAGGCTGGCATGAATGGCAGTTATCACGCTTCTCGTTTATGGCCTGAATCTCCAAAAGGAGAATACCGCTTAGGCTTACCCATGCCCGCCGAAGTGTTCACCAAGGGTGAGTTACTCGCAAGTGGAGCGCTTCCCTTTGAATCACCGTGGCGGATTGTAGCCTTGGGAGATTTGGCTACGCTGGTTGAGTCCACACTCGGTACTGATCTGGCCGATCCCGCAATTGTCGCAGAAGATTTTGTAAAACCTGGTTTGGCATCCTGGAGTTGGGCTTTGCTCAAAGATGATTCAGTCAATTTCGAAACCCAAAAACAATTTATTGATTTTGCGTCGGAAATGCATTGGCCCTATACCTTGGTGGATGTTGGTTGGGATACCCGCATAGGCAGACAGAAAATTGCGGAACTTGTGAAGTACGCGAAAGCCAAAAACGTTGGCTTGTTGTTGTGGTATAACTCTTCAGGTGATTGGAATACGACGAGTTACACACCTAAAAGTGTATTGCTCACTGAAGAGCGTCGGCGAAACGAATTTGCCTGGCTTCAAAATATAGGTGTAAAGGGAATAAAAATTGATTTCTTCGCCGGCGATGGCAAATCGATGATGGGGTACTACAATGCACTCGCCAAAGATGCCGCAGATTTTGGCTTAGTGGTGAACTATCATGGCTCGACACTACCGCGAGGCATGCATCGTACCTACCCCAATTTACTCAGCATGGAGGCTGTGCACGGTTTTGAGATGATAACCTTCAACCAGCATTCTGCCGATGTCGCCCCCCGGCATATGGCAATGCTGCCGTTTACCCGAAATTTATTCGACCCGATGGACTTTACGCCTACTGCATTTAGTAAAATACCGGGCATTCAAAAACGCACTCATGATAGCTTTGAGTTGGCATTACCTGTTTTGTTTCTTTCAGGTTTGCAACACATCGCTGAAACACCAGAGGGAATGTTAAAAATACCGCGTGCGGTGAAGGCGTTGCTGCAGGACATGCCCGTTGTCTGGGATGAAACCCGCTTTGTCGCGGGCTATCCTGGAGATTACGTAGTTCTAGCACGTAGGCAGGATAAAACCTGGTATGTTGCTGGAATTAATGCACGTAAAACCCCTTTGAATCTTATGCTGAATTTGGGCTTTATCGCACAGTGCCAAGGTGTGTTAATAACGGATGACGAACACACCAGGCTAGCGGCAACATCCCTGAGGAGCGGTGAAAACTTTGCCTTGAGTTTAAAACCCAGTAGCGGCTTTGTTGCCAAATTCAAGTAGTTGGCTTAGATCGCGGGCCGCATTGCACACATAATCTAGTCCTTAAAATCTCTTCTATACTAAAAAGAGGACCCAGCATTATTGAAACATGAAGCCACTACTCTCCCTTCTTTTGGCGATGATTGCGACTGCCATTGCCATTCTCGCTTACGATATTCTGCCATTACGCAGGTTGTCGCTAATTCCCGGCGATGCCAATATATCGCTTTTTAAAGACAACAACGGCAGTACTGCGGTTTGGTTGAACTTTGATAATCATCACTTTAAGTGTACTTACTCTGAAAAACAGGCGAATTATAAATTTTGTGGCTTGGATATTGGTTTGGGAGTGGGGGAAGGTGGTCTAAATGGCGTCGACCTGTCCGATTACGAAAGCATAAAACTTCGTATTAGCTATCGAGGTGCCGCAAAGGTGCTGCGGGTGTATGCCCGGCAGGCGATGAGAAACCTGCCTGCGGGTGTTAGCAAAGATAATCGAATGAAATACAACAATGTCTTCATTCCAGTAAACGACCTGCAACCCGAACTGAGCATACAGCTCAATGAATTTTCAGTGGCTGAGTGGTGGTTACGCGCCGCGCGAATGCCTCGAGAATTATCTCAAGTTGAATTTAGCAATATTGTTAACATAGGTGTCGATGCGCCCTACCCAGCACCCAACGGCGATCACGAATTTGTCATTTATGAACTCTCGGTACTCGGGCCCTATATCCGCCGCGAAAACTGGTATTTATGCGTTATTGCGCTTTGGTTTCTTGTGCTTATGGCGCGTAGCCTGAAGCAATATCAGGTACTGCGTTCGCAGGTTCAATCGAAACAGCATTTGCTCGAGGATGCTCTGGACCGCACAGAACATCTTGCTGAAGAGTCACAGCACTATCGGGAATTGTCGCTGATCGACCCACTTACGAATATCTACAATCGTCGCGGTATCACTCAGGCGGGCTTACAAATTGACGATTCCGACGCAGAGGTCGGCGTGAGTATCGTTATGATTGATATCGATTTTTTCAAGCGTATCAACGATCTCTACGGTCATGATTTGGGGGATGATATTCTCAAATCGGTCTCCGCTGTGTTGCTTGCATGTACCCGCAATACCGACAGGGTCGGGCGCTGGGGTGGCGAAGAATTCTTAGTGATATGCCCGAACACTGGCCCCAAGCAAGTGCTCGCCCTTACCGAACATCTCCTTGAGGATATTCATAAAATCACCACTCCCGACGGCGAGCACATTACAGTGAGCATTGGTGTTACCTCATCAGAGAAATTCAAGTTAGATGACGCCATCGTTCAGGCCGACAAAGCCCTCTACGACGCCAAGCGCCAAGGGCGCAATCGTGTTTGTGTCTACGAAGCACTGAAGTAGAGTCTCATCTCATAAAAAGCAGTTGCCGCATACAACAACTGCCTTTTAGCTATGCCCGATGTTAGTCAAAAATCGCCAGACCGCTGGGCACCCGCTGTGGTACAGCATTGCGAAGATCCAATGCCGACGGGTCAGACAACGCGTACAAAAACGCAAGAATTTGCTGTATTTCCTGCTCGTTTAATTCAATTGGCGCTAATTCATTGGCGGTCGCGATGTTACTGACTATCGCTTGGTTGGCCATCGCGGAGCGGTCAATTGCATCCAACGTGGGGCTAGAGGGCACCACAATTTGTTCAACGTCGTAACTGAATAGCGAGTTCAGCGTATTCAAATGATGTTCCACCATACCGCGCAGGGTATTGAAGGCGCCGTCGTGCCCATAGGGTGGTGTCAATGCCACATTACGCAAGGTTGGTGTGCGAAAACGGTAGCGGTCCTCAGCTAAACCTGTTACCCGTTCCCGGCCGAAGTCTTCGTTGCCTGCGTCTCCGTCACCTTTACCGGGCCCGACCTGCGGCATGGCAATGGCGTGAAACTGATGGTCAGTTTGGAATTTACCCATGTGACAAGTGGAGCATTCGGCTTTCCCATAAAACAGCATGGCGCCTTTTCTAGCGCGTGGAGCCAAAGGCGAGTCGCTGCCATTTGCGCCTCGCAAATACTCGTCGAAGGGAGAATTGTCGAAACGCCAGGCAACCGCCTCGAAAGCAGATATGGCGTTGGCGGCGTGCACATAAGTAATATCAGACGCAGAAGTCACATCGCTAAACGCTGCTTTGAATAAATCCACGTACTCCGGTATCGCCTGCAGCTTAGCCGCGAGTAACGCCCAGACACCAGGCAGATTGCCGGCGGCGGCGAGGTCTGCCTGCGGGTTCTCGGCCAATTGTCCCGCCATCTCAGTTGCCGAAGTGACAGGGAACATGGCTTGTGCCGCTAGCACGTTGTCGAGGTTCATGGGTAAGTTCGCACCTGCCGGAGATGCAAAACCCGAGGGCTGTTCTGCATCAACTGCCACTCTGCCATCATGGAACATGGCAACAAATTCTTTTGCGCCAAGATTAAACACTGGTGGTGCATTGCGTGGAACGCGTTCATGAATGGTATCGGCGCCAGAGCCGGTATCGCGGGTAACCCCCAGGCCAAGGGCGCCCTCGCCTGAGGGTAGTGACAGGCCATCGCCAGTGCCGGTTAGCGAGTGATGACAGGTCGCGCAAGAAATGTTTTCATTGCCACTGAGTATTTTATCGAAGAAAAGTAACTGCCCGAGTTTCACTTTGGCGGGTGCCTGGCTACCGTTGAAATAGTAATCACTATCTTCAGGTGCTTCGGGAAGGCGTTGTGTAGCGAGAGCGATCTGGCTCAGCGTCGCTGTTAAAATCCAGGTAATACTTTGTAAAACAATTCCCGTTTTCATAATGATTGCCTTGTTTAATTAATTAGAATTCCATTTAGGATGATGCTAAACATCCCTATAAGCAGGCCTGCTTGAGGTAGAGCCCATTCATAGCTGCGCACATTCCGTAGTTGTGCAAAGTTTTGTCTGGATATGTTGTTTCTGGAGGGCTATTTAGCGATTCAATCATGCGTGGGCTAAGTGCGTACAGCAATGCAATTGAATGATCGTGACCCTCTTTTGCATTGCAAAAAATGATATTGGCTCTATTGCGCCGCTAATATACCCGCGCGTAGCCGAAGCGCAAAGCGTTAAACTGGTACTCAGCGATGGCAAGTTGAATCGGCTTTACGCAAACGATTTCCCGTTAAAGCACCGTGTGAGTGGAATCTGATGTCGAATTTGATTTTGGTGTTCGTGTGCCTTGGTTTGGGGCTGTTGTTCCAGCGGCTGCGCACCTTCCATGACGCGGCGCCCGCCGTTCTCAATAACTACGTTATTTATGTTGCCCTATCTGCTTTAGTCTTGAAAGAAATTCCGCGCATCGCTCTGAATGGGCAGGCCCTGATCCCCATCATTGTCGCCTGGCTGGTGATGTTCTTTGCGTTTGGCCTGGTAATGCTGAGCGCAAAAATTATTGGCTGTTCGCGCAACACTACCGGGGCGCTATTGCTGATGTGCGTTCTTGGCAACACCTCTTTTGTCGGGCTGCCGTTATTGCAAGCGCATCTAGGAGAAGCGGCAATTCCCTATGGTATTTTGTACGATCAATTGGGTACCTTCCTTGCGCTTAATACCTTTGGCATCGTGGTAGCTAATGCCTGTGGCACAACTGGCAATTTCGACAAGCGTACTGTCTACCTGCAAATTTTGCGTTTCCCTCCGTTTCTTGCATTGATAGTGGCGTTTGTTTTGCGTTTTATTACCTATCCGCCATGGGCCAATGAAATTTTAACCAACCTGGCAAATACGCTTGTACCAGTGGTAATGGTGGCTGTGGGAATGCAATGGCGCTTACGCCCCGATAAGGGGCATGGCGCAATCATCGCGCTGGCTCTGGCAATTATCCTGGTGTTAAAACCCGCGTTTGCTCTAATAGTGCTGCAATGGATTCCTGCAGATAAATTTGTATCACAGGTCGTGGTATTGGAAGCTGCCATGCCTGCAATGATTTCTGCAGGCGCACTGGCCAGCAGTTACCAACTCGCTCCGCGATTGGCGTCGTCCATTATCGGATACAGTTTATTGTTGTCTTTGTTAAGCGTATGGTTGTGGCGGGTTGCGATCTAAGGCAGTGCAAATAAAGGTTTATGATCTTCAAGCCAGTTTAAGCCTGGCTAGCGAGTCTTTTCGACTTGTTTATGTTTAGAAATCCAAATTCTGATTGTGAATCACTTTTTTAATTTCTCGATCTGCCTCGGCAAGAAGAATATCCAGTGAGTCTGGGTCCAGTAGAAATTTCTTAAATAAATCCATAGCGAGTTCTGCAACCAACGGTGGAGTGGAAAGGTCAAAAGCCGTGAGGTCGTGGGGGTTTTGCCTGATTAATTGCAACATTTTTTGCTGCATTTCTGGGTAATTACTTGCGTCTATGGTTTTATTTGGGGCGGGTGATCCGCTAGCGCGGCTATACACCAGCTGTGCCTGGGATGATGCTAAATATTCCAGTACAGGTTGTGTTTGTTTTTTGGCGCTGTTTTTGGATTCCACGAAAACGTCGAGAACACTCAGTAAATAACTGGGGATATCTGGATTGATGACGGGAAATGGGGCGATGTCGAAATCGACACCAAAGGTTTGCTGATACTGATTTTCGAAAGTGCCGGTAGCCCAGGTACCCATGAGCGTCATTGCGGCATCCCCTTTAACTACTTTTAAAGTGGCCGATCTAAAGTCGTTATCAGTATTTTCTGAGTCGATACAGCCACGCTTTAATAGGTTGTGCCAAAGCACGAAGGTTTTTTTCACGCGTTCGTCTGTAAAGGGTTGCTCGCCATTTAACAGCTGATCGCGGAACTCCCGGCCTGCAGTGCGTAATAAAAGATAGTCGAACCAAAATTGTGCAGGCCATTTATTTTTACTGCCCAACGCAAAGGGCACTATATTATTTTCGATGAACATGTCGCAAACTTTCAGTGTTTCATCCAACGTCGCAGGGAACTTTAAATGAAATTGATCAAATAATTTACGGTTGTAAATAATTGGAATAATGTGATGATTCCAGGGTAGGCCGTACACGTTTTCGTTGTACGTCAGGCTTGAAATGGAGTAACTATCGAATTGTTTGAGCATGTCAGGGCTTAGTGATAAGGGCTTAATAAAGTTGTTATCAACCAAAAATTTTGTACGGTAACCCGCCCATGTCATAAAAATTTCTGGTGGAGTTTGGCTAAGCAGCGCATACTTCATGGTGTCTTTATAGGGAACCAACTCAAGAAACAGCGGCTTCATTTTAACGTCATCGGGCAGGCCGTGGCTGTTAAAATCTTTAGCCAGATTAGTGAGTGCATCACCAACGGCATCTCCAGCATAGTGTCCGATACGCACTTTGCGCTCCTCTGCCTGACCTTCAACTTTTAAATCGGATGTTTGGCGGTAGCGGTCGTAAATACGCTGCGTGGTGCCATCGTTTAACATCGCAATTAAAGTGCTGTCTAATTGCGCGGGTAACTTCGAGTTTCTAATAGCTTCAGAAAGTATGATGTTATGCAAAACAGGGTTGGTCGTAAGACGCGAAGCCAGTACAACATCGTTGGAAAGATCTTCGATGCGAATGGTATTGAGGCCAATAATCTCGTAAATGAGCGCCACGTCACCACGTTTTTTTGCCAGCTTACGCAGTACCTGGGAGTAATTGGTTGCAGAGCTGTCGACGTTGAATTTACCCAGATTCTGTTGTGCCCAGCTATCGCCCGAATAAGACACGATATTGAAGTTCTTAAGATCGCTAACATAGTCGATGTCTGCAATTTGCTTTAAGCGCGGATGATCCTTATAGGTAAACACGCTCATCATACTCACTGCGATGGGAACCTCCCCCATGGACATTCGCGCTTCTTGGTTATTAGCCCCGTTGTTTGCCGCTGAGCTGATTTCCGATGCATTGTTACCAACGGTGAGGTAGGCATCGATGCTGCCTTTATCGAGTGAATAAGACAGCCTTTTGTGGGGGTAGCTGGTATAAGTAATCTTATAGCCCAATCTTTTGTCGAGGGCTTCTGATAATACTTCGACATATATACCGCGCACCCGATTTTGGGCGTCGACCCATATAAATGGGTATAAGGGCGCGTAACCGATATTGAGAGTTCTGTCGGCAGACCAAGAAGCAGGGCTTATTATAAAAATAAATAATAAAATTGCGCGAAAACACTGCATTGCGTTGTAACAACCACACTAAATACTCATTAGGTTACTTGAGCATAGAACACCATGTGCGTGCCCGCATCTTTACGCGCCAGTGTCATATATCTTGATGGCATCGCCGTTTTTTTGAGGCTCGTGGTGCTTATTGGTGCTGCGGAACAATCTGCAATTTATCGCCGAAGCGGGCTATAAAATTTGCCGTGAGAGTCTGGTTGTCGGCTTTTGAAAGGTGGGGGTTTTCGAGTAATAGCGTTTTAATATTTTTGTTTCGGATTTGTTGCTCTACAAATCCAAAATGTGCACTGAAAAGTTGTTCCAATGAGCCATCGGCTACCGTGCGCGCGACGCCAACATCCAGGCGTTGAGCCAGGTCCGGAGCTGACTTACTGATGCATAAGTGAATTGGCAGTGGGTAAAACAGGGCCAAGTCGTCGGAGATGGCTATTTTACGAGAGGGGTGTTCGAAACTATCGACCGCCGCCTGCGCTTCCAGAATGCTTAAGGGTAGAAACTCGAAACGCTTGGCTACGAGCATTGGAGCAAGATTTTGAAACACCGTAGAGGGTACAACCTGAATACCCTGGTTTTGTAAAATGCTCACGTCGTACCAGCTTTTACCCTGACCGGCACGAAAGCGCTTCAGGTCTTGCACCGAGTTAACCTTTTCAAACTTTGCGATGTCTTCTTTACGAATCACTAGGCTGCGCATGCCGAGCAAGCCTTTGAGTATAGGGTGGCGAATTTTGATTATATTTTCTTCATTGAGGAATTCACCTTCCCAGCCGGTTGAGTAATGCAGATTGATGAGACGGCCACGCTCGGTTTCGAATTTTGCGCGAGAAGAAGACAACATTTCTGCATAGTAAGTAATGACGTAGTCGCCGTAGTCGCGGCGGGTTTTTTCAAGTGCGAGCAATAGCAGGGCATTTTGGTAGGGCCACAAACCCGGCGAGTTACCGCGACTGTAATATTTTACCTCGGTAATGGCCGGGGCTTCGCTCGCAAGGAGAGTGCGGGGAGTAAGAGGGATTACCATGGCCGTTACCATATAAACGGCGGTTCTCAAGAAAAAACCAACATCAACTTTAGGCATGGTATTTAAACTATTGAGTGGCAATAACGGGCTTTTCGGCAAAGGATACCTTAAAAATCCCCTACCTCCAATCCGTGATTTCCAGAAATAGGACTGCTTCCAACTTTTAATAATAGTTATGCAAGTTGGGGTGGTATTTTAGCCGGAGGGAGACTCGAAATTTGGCTGCGAACAAGCGGGCAAAAAGAGGGCGTATCCAAGTTTCAATGAAACGCCCTTTGGTGCTTTACCCAAATCACCACCAGAGAATACTTTTGTGTTCGGTTTGATTAATGGCTGATCATCCATGGGCGCATGGAGGGAAACATTTTTTCTCCCTGTGCGGTATATATAAGGTTTGATTTTCCCGGTTTTTGTTTGTTACAACCGCAGCCGTGTTTGTGTTGATGATCGTGCTCACGGCGCTCTTTGGTGGAAAACTCCGGTTCGTGCCGGGCTTTCTCGTTGGTCATTTCTGCATGGCGTTTATCAGGGTCCATGTTTAAAAATTCCGGAGATAACATAATCACTCGTCCCGACATTTTGCCGCATGTGGGGCAGGCAGCGGGTTTTGCGGCATCGTCGATAGTTGCGAGTTCGTTGAAAATTCCGTGATCCTGACATTTGTAATCGTAAACGGGCATGACGTTCTCTCTGAGTCGATACAAAACGAAAGTGGTTGTAGGCCGCCCCAGTTAGTGACGCTTGGGGCGACCGCTTATCGGTAAACCAACGGCATCAAATTACAAATCTGGAGCCAGAGGCACATCTATAGAGCCATCCAGCTCCTTGGTTGGGCCATCCTCACCGGGCTGTATGCTGAAATCAAAAATTTCTGTAGGCAGCCACAAGGTTGCGCACGCGTTGGGAATATCCACCACACCACTGATATGTCCCTGAACTGGGGCAGTGCCTAGAATTGCGTAAGCCTGCGCTTTTGAGTATCCGAATTTCGCGAGATATTCAATGGCGTTCAAACAGGCCTGGCGATAGGCAATGTGCACATCAAGATAATGTTGTTTGCCCTGCTCATCCACAGAAATACCTTCGAAAATCAGGTAGTCGTTGTAGGTGGGGGTGATTGGGCTGGGTTTGAAAATTGGGTTTTTAATGGCGTATTTTTTCATGCCATCTTTGATTAGATTAACGCGCATGTGAATCCAACCGGCCATTTCGATAGCGCCGCAGAATGTGATTTCGCCATCACCCTGACTGAAGTGCAGATCGCCCACGCTAAGGCCACCATCTTTTACATAAACCGGGAAATAAATCTTGGAGCCGCGCGATAAATCTTTAATATCGCAGTTGCCGCCATGTTCACGAGGCGGCACCGTGCGGGCGGCTTCTGCGCCAGCGACCTTGGCGGCCTCTGCATCCATCGTTCCCATGTGTGCGGTATCAGCGTAGGGTAGCGTGGCTAACGCCGGAACACGATCGGGCTCAGTATCGTAAAGCGCCTTTTCTCGGGTATTCCATTCTTCCAACATTTCTTTGGATGGTAAGCAGCCGATCAACCCGGGGTGAACCAGTCCGGCAAATTCAACACCGGGTACGTGACGGGAACTGGTGAACATGCCATCAATATCCCAAATGGATTTTTGAGCTTCAGGGAAATGGTCGGTGAGAAAACCACCACCGTTTTTCTTTGAGAAAAAACCATTAAAACCCCATTCGCTTTCACTGAAAGCACCGATGTCCAAAATGTCGACCACCAGCAAATCACCAGGTTCTGCGCCTTCAACTCCAACGGGTCCGGAAAGAAAGTGTACCTGGCTTAAATCAACATCGCGTACATCAGCAGCATCGTCATCGTTTTTAATCTGGCCGCCAGTCCAGTCGTAGCATTCGACGATAAAGTCATCGCCAGGTTTTACCATGGCACACATGGGAATGTCCGGGTGCCAACGGTTGTGAATTTTTTCGTTGTCGTACGGCGACGTATTTAAATCGATTTTAATGATTGTTTCAGTCATGGTGCGCTCCAAGTTTTATGTAGTTACCGGGAAAAGAATCCGTTCCAATTCAGGCACCAAGGTTGTGACCTGAATAATCTGTTACCTCCTGTAACAGACGTCAGTGAGTTAAACCGAGAGATAGGCAGCGACTTGCTTTTCATCTACCGATGCGCGATCTTCCGAGCGCACGATTTCGCCTTTTTCAATAACAAGAATGCGATCGGCAATATCCAGTGCGAAACTCAGTACCTGTTCCGACACGATAATAGAAAGCCCAATTTCATCGCGAATTCGCTTAAGTGTGCGTGCCATATCGCGAATGATTGAGGGTTGTATACCTTCAGTGGGTTCATCCAGTAGCAATAGATCGGGTTTGCTGGCGAGCGCACGGGCGATGGCTAGTTGTTGTTGCTGACCGCCGGAAAGATTGCCACCTCGTCGGGATTTCATTTCTTTCAGTACTGGAAAAAGTTCGTATAAATTTTCTGGTATTTTTTTATTTTTCACTGTGGTTAGACCGGTTTCGATATTTTCTTTTACGGTCATGGTTGAAAAAATCATACGACCCTGCGGCACAAAGGCGACGCCTTCTTTAACGCGTTCGAAACTCTTTAAGTTGGCGATGTCCTTATCGCCTAGTTTTACCTCCCCGCTCTTACTCGGTATCATGCCAATAAGGGAGCGCATAAGCGTGGTTTTGCCCATGCCATTTCTCCCTAGAATGGCAACAATTTCATTCTTGTTTACCTTGAAGTTCATATCGCGTATAACTTCGCTTTGGCCGTAAGCCACGTTGTAGTTGGAAACAGCAAACATAAAAATTCCTCCGTTTAGTGCCCCAGATAAACTTCAACCACTTTCGGGTCGTTTTTTACGCGCTCCATGGAGCCTTCTGAAAGTACTTTGCCTTGATGCATTACCGTAACGCGATGTGCGATATCTTCAACAAACTGCATATCGTGCTCAATCACAATCACAGATCGACCCTGGGTAATGCGGTTAAGCAGCTCGGCGGTTTTTTTTCGCTCTGCTACCGACATTCCCGCAACCGGCTCGTCCAACATCAGCAGGTCTGGCTTTTGAATTAACAACATGCCGATTTCCAGCCATTGTTTTTGACCATGGCTTAATAATCCTGCAGTTTTGTTTAAATCCTCTGAAAGAAATATGGTTTCAGCCACTTCTTCAACTGCGGCGATTACTTCAGCATCTCGCTTAAAAGCCAGTGCGCCGAATACGCCATGGCCGCGCGGGAACGAGATTTCCAGATTTTCGAAAACGGTAAGGTCTTCGTAAATTGAAGGGTTTTGGAATTTGCGACCAATGCCGTTGTGAACAATGGTGTGCTCTGACATTTTGGTAAGCTCTTTACCACGAAATTTTATTGAACCTTCGGTAGCTTTGGTTTTGCCGCAAATTAAATCGAGAACTGTTGTTTTACCTGCACCATTGGGGCCGATAATCACCCGTATTTCATCTTCTTCAACATAAAACGAAAGGTCGTTAACAGCTTTAAACCCATCGAAGGAAACTGTCAGGCCTTCAACAGACAATACAAAATCTTTTTGTTCGGGGCTCATAGTAGCGTCCTCAGTCAGTGACAACAGCTTGGTTAGCTCTGGCTTGTGAGTATTGCTCACGTATTTTCTTAAGCAGTTTTTCCAGCCATGGACCAACGTGATTTCGATACAGTCCTGCCAAGCCGGTTGGGAAAGCCATTACTACACCAATAAATAGTGCGCCCATGGCGAATAGCCACAGTTCCGGGAAAGATTCTGAAAAGGTAGTTTTTGCCCAGTTGATGAGAAGGGTTCCGTACACGGCACCAATAATCGACATGCGTCCGCCTACAGCGCAGAAAATGACTAGCTCGATAGAGGGCACAATTCCCACAAAAGAGGGTGACATAAAGCCGACCTGCAGTGTGAACATAGCGCCGCCGATAGCAGAGAATGCCGCCCCTAAACAAAATACAAAAATTTTGAAGTTGGAAACGTCGTAGCCGGTAAAACGCACTCGGTCTTCGCGTTCACGCATGGCTAGAAGAATGCGACCGAGTTTACTTTTGCGTACAAATTGTGCGAAGAGCAGGCAAGCGAATAACAGCGCGCCGTTAACAAAATACAATACGTATTTGGCGGAATCGGTGCGAATATCCCAACCTAACAGAGTACGTAAATCGGTAATACCATTGACGCCGCCGGTATAGCCCTGTTGACCAATGATTAAAATAGTGAGAATGGAAGCCACTGCTTGAGTAATAATCGCAAAATAAACACCGCCTACGCGGCGTTTAAACATGGCGACGCCAATGATATAGGCAAATATCGTGGGTATAACCAGCACGGCGATTAAGGTAAAGGGCAGGCTGTGGAATGGTTCCCAAAACCACGGTAACTCTGTGAGCTGATTCCAATCCATAAAATCGGGAATACCGGGTGTCGATTGAATCTTGGTGGCTTCAGGTGTTGAGGCCTCCAATTTTAAAAACATCGCCATACAGTAACCACCAAGGCCGAAAAATACGCCTTGACCAAGGCTGAGAATACCGCCATATCCCCAACATAAAACCAAGCCAACTGCCACAAAGGCGTAGGTGAGATATTTCCCAAACAGATTGAGCCGAAATATATCCATACTTAGTGGCATAACAATAAAGATAACCGCAGCAAGAACTAAAAAGCTGACAATATCTTTGCGTGGCATAAAAGCCTTTATTTCTTGTTTAGACATAATGCACAACCTCCATTAATGGCGAATCTTGAGTGCAAACAACCCTTGTGGGCGCAACATTAAGATGCCAACAACAACAAGCAGGGTGAGAACTTTTGCCATAGAACCTGACAGGAAAAATTCCATGGTGGATTGCGCTTGAGAAATGGTAAATGCGGAAGCTATGGTTCCGAGCAGACTTTGCGCACCACCGAACACAACAACCAAGAAGGTATCGACGATATAAAGCTGACCAGCTGTTGGGCCTGTGGAGCCAATCATGGTAAATGCGCTACCTGCAACACCGGCTATACCGCAGCCCAGAGCAAAAGTTACTCGGTCGGTTTTTTCGGTGTTAATGCCGACGGCTCCGGCCATAGGACGATTTTGCACAACGGCGCGAACCTGACCGCCGAAGCGCGATTTAAACATCAGTAAGTAAACGGAGACGGAAATGACAATCGTGAGCCCCATCACAAATAAACCGTTGATGGGAATTTCAATAATATCGGTGAGAGGTACAGACCCCATAAGCCAGTCTGGCAGAGTAACGCCCACTTCACGGGCGCCGAAAACACTGCGATATATTTGTTGTAAAATGAGGCTTAGGCCCCAAGTTGCTAGCAGCGTATCCAGTGGTCTTTTGTAGAGGTGCCGTATAATGGCCCATTCTACGAATGCGCCCAGTGCTCCAGCAGCGATAAATGCGACTATCATTGCGAGAAAGAAATATATGCTAAACAGTGCTGGCATATATTCAGAAAATAAGTTTGATATCAAATAGGTGACGTAAGCGCCCAAAATCATGAATTCGCCATGGGCCATATTGATCACGCCCATCTGGCCGAAAATAATCGCCAATCCCAGCGCCATTAACACGAATACCGAAAACAGGATGAGTCCGGCGAATCCCTGCATGGCGAATATCGATACCAATTCTGCCGTTGAATATTCAGAGAACATGGTTTTTCCTCTTGCGTGTTTCCGGTTTTCTTGAATTGACCGAGAAATCCGGTATTAAACCGTGTGGCGGGAAGGGGCTGCGTGGCAGCCCCAAGTTCTGTTTATTGATAGCCTTCTGGGAAGGGGTCTGGTTCCATTAACTCTTTTGTTTCGTAAACCACTTTGTATTGGCCATCTTTTTGTGCCAGCCCGACACGGGTTTTCGACCAGAGGTGATGGTTCTCGTGAATGCGCACGTAACCTTCAGGTGCGGTTGTTAATTCTATGCCTGGTGAAGCCTCGCGGATCTTGTCGATATCGAAAGAACCTGCTTTTTCGACAGCGGCTTTCCACAACCACGGACCAAGGTATGCGGCTTGGGTGACGTCACCAATAACGATGTCTTTACCCCACATATCTTTAAAGGCTTTTACAAACGCCTTGTTGTTGTCGTTGTCGAGACTCTGGAAATATTTCATAGCCGCATAAGCGCCGACAATATTTTCACCACCGATTCCACGAATTTCATCTTCGGTTACCGATATGGTGAGAAGAACAGGTTTTTCTTTGGTGAGATCAATACCTGCGGCTTTTAACTGCTTGTAAAACGCAACGTTTGAACCACCCACAACAATCGCGTAGATGACATCGGGCTTTTTCAATTTAATTTTGTTGATAACAGAGTTAAATTGTGTGTGACCCAGCGGGTAGTATTCTTCGCCCACTACCTTCAAACCGAGCTTTTCAATGTGCTTGCGTGCGATTTTGTTAGAAGTACGTGGCCAAATATAGTCTGATCCCAAGAGATAAAATTTCTTCGCGCCTTTTTCTTTTACCACCCAATCGATACCCGCAATAATTTGCTGGGTGGCTTCCTGTCCGGTGTAAATCACGTTGGGTGATTCTTCCAATCCCTCATAGAAGGTGGGGTAATACAGCATGCCGTTGTATTGTTCAAACACTGGCAAAACCGCTTTACGAGAAGCGGAAGTCCAGCATCCAAACACTGCGGCAACCTTGTCATTAACCAATAGTTTCTTCGATTTTTCCGCGAAAGTTGGCCAGTCACTGGCGCCATCTTCCTGGATATATTCTATTTTGCGACCGAGCACACCGCCCATGGCGTTGATTTGTTCGATGGCGAGTTTTTCTGCCTGCACAGAACCGGTTTCACTGATGGCCATGGTGCCGGTAACGGAATGCAGAATACCGACGGTGACTTTATCGTCGGTAACCGCCAGGCCGGTTTTATTGACTTCGGCCGTGGCGGGTGCTGCTTGGCTTGCTGGAGAAAAAAGAAATGAGGCGCTTAATGCTGCCGCAGTGCATAAAACCGCACGGCGGGAGTAGCGTCCAAGTACAGAGCTAAGTTGCATTTTTTTCATGGGGTTTCCTCGCTGTGGTACAGGTGTGTATCAACGGGGACACAGTATTGGGATTTTTGGAGGGCACGCCTATTCGCGTAACTGCGCAGGGAACTACGTCATTTTACGCATAGGCGAGTTTTATAAAGCGATGTTAGAGTCGCGCGTGGATAGAAAAGAATAACCATAAAAGTAGATTAGGGCTCGATACTTGCTGTGTGACATTGCCAATGTATACAAAGTATTGGCAGGCTCATGGATACGAGCCGCAATAAAGCTCGTTAAAGGTGCGCATTATTCGGTGTGCGCCAATAGGGTGCGAAGCGCTTGTTCAGAAATACCTGTGTAAGCCACACCTGTTTTTATTATGTTGTCCATGACTGCAAAACAAGAAATTTTTCGCGTTCGGCGAAGTTACAATCAATGGGTCAATAACCAAACCCTGGAAGACTACGCATTGCGTTTCACCGCAAAAAGTGCGCGGCGCTGGCCCTTATCCCGTGTTGCCAATACTGCACTTGGCGCTATCTCATTTCTTGCTCTGGAAGCTATTGGTGGGAGCATCACGCTTTCGTACGGTTTTGAAAACGCAGCCGCCGCAATATTGGTGGTAGGCGCACTTATTTTTTTGGCGGGCATTCCCATTTGTTACTACGCAGCTCGCTATGGCGTGGATATAGATTTACTCACGCGGGGCGCTGGTTTTGGCTATATTGGCTCTACCGCAACCTCTTTAATCTACGCGAGTTTTACGTTTATTTTCTTTGCGCTGGAAGCGGCCATTTTGGCTATGGTGCTGCAGCTCATGTTCAATCTGCCGCTCGCGCTTGGATATATTATTTGTTCCATTGTTGTTGTACCCATTGTTACGCACGGTATTACGCTTATCAGTCGCTTCCAATTATGGACGCAGCCACTGTGGGTGGTACTGCAACTTTTACCCTTTATATTTCTGTTCAGTCATGAGGTTAACCTCATGTTGAAATGGGTTGAGTTTGATGGTTTGGCCAACCAAACACCGGATCGCGGCGTTAATATCATTTATTTCGGCGCGGCCGCAGCGGTATTGTTTTCTCTGATTGCGCAAATTGGGGAGCAGGTCGATTATCTGCGTTTTCTTCCTGAAAAAAATTCAAAAAATCGTTGGCGTTGGTGGTTTGCATTACTCAGTGCAGGCCCTGGGTGGATAGTAGTCGGCGTTATTAAAGTATTTGCGGGTTCATTATTGGCAGTGCTTGCTTGGGGGCATGGAATGAATGCCGAGGATGCTGCCGATCCCACGCGCATGTACATACTGGCGTTCAGTTATGTGGTGCAAAAACCGGAAGTAGCACTCGTACTTGCGGGTATTTTTGTGATTGTCTCGCAATTAAAAATTAACGTCACCAATGCCTACGCCGGGTCAATTGCCTGGTCTAATTTTTTCTCACGACTTACCCACAGCCACCCCGGCCGGGTGGTTTGGTTAGTATTCAATGTTGCTATCGCTTTATTGCTGATGGAGCTAGGTGTTTATCATGCTTTTGAAAATACTCTTGGGGTATATGCCATAGTTGCGGTGGCGTGGGTGGGGGCGTTGTTGTCTGATTTAGTTGTCAACAAGCCATTAAAACTGAGCCCAAAAACCATTGAGTTTCGTCGCGCTTATTTGCACGATATTAACCCGGTGGGGGTAGGCTCTATGGTTGCCGCTTCATTGCTGGGAATTGTTTGTTATCTTGGCATTTTAGGGGAAACCGCAAAAGCGCTCGCACATTTTATTACCTTGGCGATGGCGTTTTTTCTAGCGCCTGTTATTGCTATTGCAACTAGAAGCAAATTTTACATCGCACGCAAGCCATACAGCTTTGCCAGTGATAAGCACGGTGAGCACCATGGTGTAATCAAATGTTGCATCTGCCAGAATAATTATGAAGTGGAAGATATGGCGCATTGCCCGGCTTATTCAGGCCCCATTTGCTCGTTATGCTGCTCGCTGGATTCCCGTTGTCAAGATGCCTGTAAAACCGTTAAAAAACTCCCCGAATTGTTTATCGATTTTGTTGGGCATTTTGCACCACAGCGCGTTGTCGAGCACCTAAATTCTCGCTTTGTTCACTTTGCTGCGTTACTGACGGTTGTGGCAAGTATTACCGGGGTATTGCTCTCGCTTATTTTTACCAACAGTTTAACGGGCGATGCAGGTACAGACGGGCTGTTGTCGGCCATGCTTTGGAAAGTATTTTTTATTTTGTTGATTATTGCCGGTGTCGTCGCGTGGTTGTTTGTGCTGGCTCACGAAAGTCGTTTGGTTGCACAGGAGGAATCGCAGCGTCAGAATCGCTTGTTACAGGAAGAAATTGCAGCGCACGAAGTGACCGATAAAAAACTACAGGAGGCCAAAGAAAAGGCCGAGGCCGCCAATAGCGCCAAAAGTCGCTACCTCACAGGAATCAGTCACGAATTGCGCTCGCCACTCAATTCAATTTTGGGGTACGCGCAATTGCTTGAGAACGATAGCGAAATTAGTGAAAACAAACGCTATCAGCTGTCGGTTATAAGAAACAGTGGTGAACATCTTTCAGATTTAATTGAAGGTTTGTTGGATATTTCCAAAATTGAATCCGGTCGCTTGGATATTCATCGCGACCAACTGCGTTTACCGGCCTTGATGGATCAATTGGTGTACATGTTCCGACTTCAAGCGGAAGAAAAAGGTTTGGAGTTTGAATATAAGCGCATAACCGCCCTGCCGGAATATGTAACAACCGATGAGAAACGTTTGCGGCAAATTCTGATTAATGTGCTTTCGAATGCCGTGAAGTTTACCGAAAGCGGTCGGGTTAGTTTTTCGGTTCGGTATCGCAATCAGGTGGCGGAATTCAGTATAAAAGATTCCGGTATCGGAATTCCCGAAGATGAGCTCGAACGCATTTTTCGACCTTTTGAACGGGTGCGCCGCCCGGGTACACCCTTGGTTGGGGGAACAGGTTTGGGGCTCACCATCACCAAATTGTTGGTCGATATAATGGGTGGCGACCTGGAAGTGGTTAACAACCCCGAGGGCGGTTGCACCTTTACGGTTTGGATGATGTTATCACAGGTGGTCACACCGCTGAGCAGTGAACATACCAGTCTACGAGTTTATGGTTATAGCAATCCACGCAAAACAATTATGGTGGTTGATGATGATGCATCACACCGCGGCCTGATCAGTGATTTATTGGCGCCGTTGGGTTTTTATGTTCTGGAAGCTTCCGGGGCTAGTGAATGCCTGGTCGCTTGCAGGGAAGTACTCCCCGATTTGTTTTTACTCGACATCTCCATGCCAGAAACGGACGGTATTCAGCTCGCAAAACAATTGCGAGAGTTAGGCTATAACCGACCGATAATTATGCTTTCTGCGATTATTCGTGAGGATAAGCAAGAGCAACAACCCTCATTGCGCCTAGTGAATAAACCCTACGACGACTTTTTAGTAAAGCCAGTGAAATTACAACGCTTGCTGGAAAAGCTGCGTTATCACCTCGATCTGGAATGGCAATACCAGCCTTTAGCTGCTACACAGCGCCGCAGTGAATCACTGCGAAAACCGCAATTTAGTCCCTCAGATTTGCCTTCTCCGGAAATTATTAATGAGCTTTGCCAGTTTGCTGAAATAGGTCATTTGTCAGCGTTAAAGTCCAAAATCGAAGAAATCGAAACGCAGCATCTCGCTGGCGAAGCATTTACTCAACAAATCAAACAACTCGTTTATCGTGTGCAATTCAATATCATAATCAGCTTGTTGCGCGAAACCGATGTACACAGCCCTGCGCGGGAGGCCAATGCATGATGGCAGCACTAACGCCGAGTACCAGTACCGGCAGTTTAATTTTGGTGGTCGACGATTCTCCGGAAACGGTTGGGATGCTCAACGATACGCTGGAAGCGGCGGGAATGACGACACTGGTTGCGTTGGAAGGTGGCCAGGCATTATCAATCGCGCGTCGTATGATGCCCGATATCATCTTGCTCGATGCCATGATGCCAGTGATGGATGGTTTCGAAGTGTGCCGCCAATTAAAAGCGGACCCGGAACTACGCTCTATACCGGTTATATTTATGACGGGTTTAAAAGATACCGAAAGTGTGGTGCGTGGTTTTGAAGTGGGTGGCGTGGATTACGTTACCAAGCCCATCGTCAACAATGAATTAATCGCACGTATGCGCGTGCATCTCGCCAATGCCCGGGTGACCTTGAGTGCGCAAACCGCGTTGGATACTGCCGGGCAGTATATGTTCGCGGTAAATAATGCCGGTGAAGTCATCTGGACAACGCCCCAGGTTAACCAATTACTCGAAGCCGCCAACGAGGGTGAATGGATGCAAATGCAATTGCAATATGAGATTAAACATTGGCTGGCACACTCTCCCAACATTGGTATGGGGGTTAATTTGAAATCGCCGAAACGCTCATTACGGCTCGAATACTTGGGCAACAGTGCACCTAACGAAATTCTAATTCGCTTAATAGACAACGATAAACCGGATGAATCCGTTATGCTGCGCGAGCATCTACCGTTGACTACGCGGGAGTCAGAGGTGTTGTTGTGGTTGGCTCGGGGTAAAACCAATCGTGAAATCGGGCAAATACTAGGTACCAGCCCGCGTACCGTTAACAAACATTTGGAGCAGGTATACAAAAAGTTAGGGGTCGAAAATAGAACTGCAGCGGCCGGGAGGGCACTGCAGGTATTGGGGTAACAGGTTCTACATTGCTTAGCTTTCTGAAATCTCCACTGGCCGTAACTTCATCGGTTCCACATTACTGCGATCCAAATTGCGATAGCCCAGTGCTTCTGAAATATGGGTTACGCTGATTGAGTCGCATTTATTCATGTCGGCAATGGTGCGTGCAACGCGCAACACACGATCGTAGGCGCGTGCGGATAGGTTCAAGCGTTGTAAGGCCGTTGCCAGTAATAAACTTTCCTGTTTGCCCAGTTCGCAGAAAGTGCTTAGCTCCTTGCCTTGTAATTCTGCATTGGGTTTTCCCTGCCTTTCCATTTGTAAAGCGCGGGTGCGAATTACGCGCTTGCGAATGATTTTGCTGTCTTCCCCCGGCGCTTTGGTCTGTAGATCCTGTAAGGGAATTGCAGCTACATGAATTTGTAAATCGATGCGATCCAGCAATGGCCCAGAAATTTTGTCGCGATAGCGGGAAATTTGTTGCGGTGTACAGCGACAGCGACTGGTGCCGTCATTGTGGAAACCGCAAGGGCAGGGGTTCATGGCTGCGATAAGCTGAAAGCGTGCCGGGTAATCCACTTGTGCGCTGGCTCGCGAAACGCAGATATGGCCACTCTCCAAAGGTTCTCGTAGCACTTCCAACACTTGCCGGGGAAATTCCGGAAGCTCGTCTAAGAACAATACGCCATTGTGCGCCAATGAAATTTCGCCGGGGCGCGGATTACTGCCACCGCCCACTAATGCTACGGCAGAAGACGTGTGGTGTGGTGAGCGAAACGGTCGCGACAGCCAATCTCCGGTCGCGGTTTGGCTGGATATGGATTTTACGGCCGCAACCTGCAGAGCTTCATCTTCTGACAGCGGCGGCATGATGGTGGGGAGACGCGATGCCAGCATCGATTTACCGGTGCCGGGTGGGCCATAAAATAATAAGTTGTGACCGCCGCTGGCGGCAATTTCGAGGGCGCGTCTCGCTTGCGGCTGGCCTTTTACATCCGACATGTCTATGGGATAAAAGGCCTCGTGCGGCACTGGCTTAAGCGGCTCTTCCAACAGCTCGCGCTGGTGCAGATGTGCACACACGTTAAGCAAATTCGATGCAGTAAGAATATGGGTTTGGCCGCAAAGGGCTGCTTCAGAGGCGTTAAGACGCGGTACCACCAAAGTGCGTTCGTCTTTGCCGCAGGCGATGGCGACCGGAATAGAGCCACGCACGCGTCTCAGGTCACCGCTTAAAGCCAGCTCACCGATAAACTCGTATTGTTCCAGGTTATCGTTGGGAATTTGGCCGGAAGCTGCAAGAATGCCCAGTGCGATGGCAAGATCGTAGCGACCACCTTCTTTGGGTAAATCTGCTGGGGCGAGGTTTACCGTTATGCGCTGCTGTGGGAAATCAAAATGACTGTTCATCAGGGCGCTGCGCACCCGGTCCTTGCTTTCTTTAACCGCTGTTTCTGGCAGTCCAACAATGGTGAAGCCGGGTAATCCACTGGAGAGATGGGTTTCTACAGTAACCAGCGGTGATTCAATCCCCAATTGAGCCCGTGTATATACAATAGCAAGCGACATACGCCTTCAATTCCTTGAAGCCGCGCCAAAGGCAGAATGCACTGCGCCCCCGGTGCGAATGTGAGTTTTTGTTTTGGTTGGCGGCTATTCTAGCGGGCTGTCGTCGCGGAGGCTGTGAGATATTCACCTCCGCCGGTGTGGGTTTTGGCTGATAGATTGCAGGGCGATTGACGACTCATGGCGTGCGCGATATCGCAAGCTATTGCGGCTTTTCGGAAGTTTGTTCCAATTCGATTAATTTTTGCTCTAGTTCATCGAGCTTTGCACGAGTGCGTGCCAAGACGGCCTGCTGTGCGTCGAATTCTTCACGTGTTACTAAGTTCAACTTACGTAAACCGGCTTCCAGGGCTGCGCGCACCTGTGTGCTGGCGTTGTTGTCGAGATTGGAAAGCCCGGAGACTTTGTTATTAATTTCAGTAAATAATTGTTTTGCGAATTGTTCAATCATGCTTACCTCCAGCAGTTGAGCATTCTAGCAAGTTCGTTAATTACAGGTATAGTTATGCTATAAGCAACAATAAAAAGAGACGCCTATGAGCTCCTCCGAATCCAAACAAGCAACACACGCCAAATTTCGCGATATCCGCTGTTGGGTGGGCGGTGCGATATTTGCCACGATACTCTGTGTGATTTCCGTTGCCTATTTGGGGCGGCTCTCTGCTGCCGACCCGGAAGCCGGCGAGATGTATCAAATGTTAAGCGTGCTGCTGGTGGCAACTATTGTATTTGCCACGGTATTTTCGATCAGCTTTACCTCTCCGCCGACCACCACCGCAATGCGGGTTTTATTTGTAACCGCCTATATCTTCAGTCTCACCTCGATTTTCTTTCCCTTAGCGATGATGATGTGGGTGGGAACTGAAAAGGTACAGAAGCGCATGGTGTATTCCCCCGTCGGAATTGTACAGGCCTGCGCCCTGGATATTTCCGGGGGTGGCAAATCCATACCCGAAGAAATTCGTTGCCCGGAGCGTTTGAGTGAAATTGGTGGCGCTGGCAACCAATGGATTTTACATTTGGGTGGTCGGGTACAGCCCATGAGTAATCGACAGGTGCAATTGCCCGCTGACATTGTTTTGCGTAGTGATGCTCAGGGCTTGTGGCTGAGTGGCGATTATTTTATTGCCAAAACCCGGCAACTTTGTACCAAGCGGGATGCTTCCAGCGGCGAGTTGACGCAGTGTTACGGTTACGACCCCAGCGTGGTTTCGCGCGAAGAGAGTGGCGAATATTTAATTGCCAGTAATCATGTTTTCCAAGATGATCAAGGTGAGTATTGGGTGCGGGTTACCGACCTGAATTTCGAGAACCAAAAATTTATTGTCTATGGCGGCATTCCGGTGCCACTCTATGTGGTGTTGATTTCGCTGATGGGCGGCATTGTCGGTTTAATGCGTCGCGTGCCTGAGTTGCAGCGCGAATATTGGGTGGAACGCCAGGCAAAAATGCAAAACGGAATTGAAGATATTCAGCAAAGTTTTGCGGTGGCTTATAAAATACGTGACCGCATAATTTTTCAGGTATTGCAGGTGGTATCAGCGCCGCTTATCGCGTTGGTGGCCTTTCATCTATTTGCACCGGCTTCAACGGTGAGCGCTGTGTCGCTGGCATTTATTTCGGGGTTTGCGTCTGAGGCAATTTTGATCAAGATTCGTGAGTTGAGCGATTCTTTTAATAAAAGTGATGATGGCAAAGATGATCAGAAAAACGCCGCAAAAGTCAAAGTGGATAAGTCATAGTTGATTGCGGAACCATTTTCCCTGAAAACACTGAATTTATACGCTCGACTTGGGTAGAATGAACGTGGCTATCTGAGCACAATTTTGTGCTTCACCCCGTTTTGGACAAGAACCATTCTTCGGCTTACGGTGCCTTTAAACCCAACCGCTTAATTCTGGAAGCTAGAGTCGTTGGTTTCATCCCCAACAAATTCGCAGCGCCGTCATCACCAAATAATTTCCAATCGCACTGTTGTAATGCTGCCAGCATATTGCGTTTAACCGCTTCCTGCATGTCGGCGTCGCTGATAATATTTGCTTCCGGTTCACTACTGATGGGGTGGCTATTAAAATCCAGGGTGTTAACATTTTCGTTGGGTAAATCGATATTTAAACGCTCACCGCGTGCGGTAATTAACGCGCGTTCCAACACATTTTGTAATTCCCTAACATTACCCGGCCACGTATAACTTTGCAGTTGCTGTAAATCCCGCTGCGTAAGCTTGCCGTTTTTTTTGCCGAATTTTTGGCTGATCTGCTCGAGATAATGTCCAGCCAACAGGCCAATATCGCCGCGTCTTTCACGCAGGGGCACAGCTTGTATAGGAAATACGTTGAGGCGAAAATACAGATCTTCGCGAAAGCATTGTTTGTCCACTTCCGCTTTTAAATCTCGATTTGTGGCGGCAATTATGCGCACATCCACTTCGCGGGTTTTTTCTTCGCCGACCCTCTCCAGTTGACTTTCCTGAAGCACGCGCAACAGCTTACTCTGTAACTCCAGGGGAATTTCGCCCACTTCATCTAAAAATAAAGTACCGCCATTGGCCAGTTCGAAGCGACCGATACGATCACGCAACGCGCCAGTAAATGCCCCTTTAATGTGACCAAAAAATTCGCTTTCAAACAATTCATGTGGAATTGCTGCGCAGTTAACGCGAATCATGGGTTTGTCGGCCCGTTGGCTGGCCTGGTGTATCGCCTGCGCGATGAGCTCTTTGCCGGTGCCCGACTCGCCATAAATCAGCACGTTGGCTTCGGTTTGCGCCACCAGCTCAATCTGCTGTTTTACACGTTTAATGGCTTCGCTCTCTCCCACGATACCGTGGTAGTTGCGTTCTATTAAAAATTCCTGTTGTAGGTAGGCATTTTCATCTTCAAGGCGCGCCTTGAGTTTGCTCAACTCCTTTAGGGCATTCTGAAGTTGCTGCTGGGTTTCGATGCGCTCGCTGATATCACGAAATACCACCACAGCGCCGATAATGGTGCTGTTGGAAATAATCGGTGTGCTGGTAAATTCCACGGGAAAGGGGGTGCCATCGTGTTTCCAAAAAACTTCCTGACGACCTTCGTGCATAACTCCATCGCGTATTGCCGCGTAAATAGGACACTCCTCGACCGGGTAGTGAGTGCCATCTTCGTGGGTGTGATGGTGTACATAGTGAATATTCTGGCCGAGCACATCACTGTCGGTACGACCCAGTAAACGTTTGGCGGCCGGGTTAATAAAGGTGCACAAACCGTTGGTGTCGACACAGTAAATGCCATCGCCCACCGAAGTGAGCATCAGTAAATTTTCGCGCTCGCCCTGTTGAAATACCGATTGCAAATGCTTCCATTCGAGCAAGCCGCCGCGAACCAAGCGGTCGGCTTTGGCGCGTTCGCGGGTTAATTGCTCGTTTGGAATATCGCGTAAGGTTACTACCAGATATTCGCGCTGATTAATTACCGCTCGCGCGGCATTCAGTTCAGTGGCGATGTAACTGCCGTTTTTCAGGCGGCAACCAATGCGGTTACTCCAGGCGTGCCCCTGAGTCATGGCTTGCTCTGTGAATACAATCAACTGCCCCAATTCACTGCCGTGAATTTTGGAAATGGGCAAACCCAGAATTTCTGCGCGGCTGTACCCGAGCAGCTTGCTGGCGGCGATATTGCAGTCGATGTAGCGGTTAGCCAAGGGGTCTAACACCATCATGGCTTCGGGGCATTGCTCAAAAGCACTGCTGCGCATCCAGTAGGCCAGCTTGCCCCATTCGTCAGTGGAATCGTTCATCGGAATTTCCTGTATCTACGCGTATGCGTAATTCAAGGCTACGATTATGCGTAGAATAATGCAATTGCGTAGTTGAATATATTGTTTGACTCTTGAGACGGGCTTTTGCGTTCCTTTCTTATCCTACTGTTTTTGTTAGTTTTTCTTTTAAATCGCCTCAGTGGCGCGGGTTTTGGTACGGCTGTCGCAATAGTTGTCGTGCACTTCATTTGGCAATTTCACTGCAAACCATTTTAAAAACATTGAGGATTTCACTATGCCTACCGTTGATAAGCCCCTGCATCAAGACGGCGACTTTTTGGTTGATTATGAGGAAAAAGTATTCGAAGACGTACAAGCCGAGCCCGGTGCGAAAGCGTTGGTGACCTTTCACACCGTGGCGTTCGAAGGTTCGATTGGCCTGGTAAACCTGCTGCAGGCCAAGCGTTTATTGCGCAAGGGTTTCGAGACCAAAATTCTCTTGTACGGGCCGGGTGTGCAGTTGGGGGTGCAGCGTGGTTTCCCAACGTTAGGCGCAGAAGCTTTTCCCGGCCATTTGGCCTGTAATAATCAGTTGAAAGCGTTTATGTCGGAAGGTGGCGAAGTCTATGCGTGTCGCTTCGCCTTGCAGGCACTTTACGGCCAAACCGAAAAAGCTTTGATCGAAGGTATTCGCCCTATCAACCCCTTGGATGTGATGGATTTACAACTGCTAATGGCAAAAGAAAACGCTTTTATGGTTCACACCTGGACGGTATAAGCCATGCGAAACGTTGTTGCGGCGGCAGTGCAAATGAGCCCGGTTCTCTATTCAAGAGAGGGCACGCTAAACAAAATTTGCGACTGGATCGAGAAGCTGGGGAAAGAAGGCGTGGAGCTGGCGGTTTTTGGTGAAACGCTGGTGCCTTACTACCCCTACTTTTCGTTTGTGCAGGCGCCCTGCGCCATGGGTAAACAACACATGCAGCTTATGGAAGAGGCTGTCGTTGTGCCCTCATCTGCCACGCAGCAACTGGGCGAGGCCGCACAAAAAGCAGGTATGGTGGTTTCGGTAGGGGTGAATGAGCGCGATGGTGGCTCAGTCTACAACGCCCAGTTGCTGTTCGATGCCAATGGCGAGCTTGTTCAGCATCGCCGCAAAATCACACCGACATTTCACGAACGCATGGTTTGGGGGCAGGGAGATGCCTCGGGATTGTGCGCGGTGGATACCGCAGCGGGCCGAATTGGCTCGCTCGCCTGCTGGGAGCACTACAACCCGCTGGCTCGCTATGCACTCATGGCGGATCGCGAGCAAATTCACGTTGCCATGTTTCCGGGTTCGCTGGTCGGCGAGATTTTTGCTGAACAGATTGAAGTCACTATTCGCCATCACGCACTGGAGTCAGGATGTTTCGTCGTCAACGCCACCGGCTGGCTCACGCCGGATCAGCAGCAAAAAATAATCGCCGACACCGGAGGAGCCTTGGCGGCCATCAGCGGCGGGTGCTTTACCGCTATTGTGTCGCCCGAAGGCAAACACTTGAGTAAACCTCTCACCACTGAGTCTGGTGAGGGAGCCTGCATCGCCGAGTTGGATTTCACGCTGATCGATAAGCGCAAGCGCATGATGGATAGTGTCGGCCATTACGCGCGGCCCGAATTACTGAGCCTGTTAATTAATAAGACGCCCGCGCAACACACTCAAGCGATGGCGCCAGCCACTGAAGTCAGCCCACAGCAAGAGGACATCACTCGATGATTTCACCGCAACAATTAACAGATATTCAGGCCAGGGGCATACGTTGGGGGAAAAGCAAGCTGGGTTTAAACCGCGCCGGTGGTGCTGGCCCGACTGACCATAAAGCCCTAAGTTTTGGTGCCCAGACCAGCATGATTCCAGTGTTTAACGAGCAGGTAGCCAATTCACCTTACCGCGCTGAGGCCCGCAGCGATGAGCAGGTTTTGATATTCGAAAATGAAAAATTACTGGCTCAGGTGAGTGCTCCCAATCGCCCCAAATTTTACGACCTGCAAACGGCAGAGGGCATTCCCTACTGGAAAATCGCAACATTACACAGCAATGATGTGTTGGCCACCACGGTATTGCAAACCTGTGTGCGTTATCGCAATCGGGAAACCTCCTGTCAGTTTTGCGCGATCGAAGAATCGCTTAAGGCACAAAAAACCATCGCTCATAAAACCCCACAACAATTGGCCGAAGTTGCCAAAGCGGCTGTGGAGCTCGATGGCGTTAAGCAAATGATCCTAACTACAGGCACACCCAAAGGTGGTGATCGCGGCGCAGCGATTTTGGTCGAGTCTGCTGCAGCCATTAAAGCAGCCGTAGATTTGCCGCTCCAAGCGCAATGCGAACCTCCCGATAGTGATGAGTGGTTTGGGCGCTTAAAACACGCGGGTGTAGATGCGCTTGGTATGCACCTGGAAGCGGTTACCGATCGCGTGCGCAAAAATATTATGCCCGGCAAAGCCAGTGTACCAATAAGTCGATATCTCTCTGCGTTTGAAGCGGCAGTAAAAGTGTTTGGCGACGGCAATGTGAGTACCTACATTTTGGCTGGCCTGGGCGATACCGAAGATGAAATTATTGAATTCAGTTTGAAATTAATCGATATCGGCGTTTATCCCTTTGTGGTGCCCTTCGTTCCTGTGGCGGGTACCCCCCTCGAACACTCACCCATGGCAGACCCGGTTATGCTGGATCGGATCTTCCAGATACTTGGCCCCGCGCTTTATCGCCGGGGCATTTCTTCCGAGTCTCTAAAAGCGGGTTGTGCAAAATGCGGTGCCTGCTCATCGTTAAAAAGTTACGAGGACAGCGACCATGGCAAAGCTGCAGTATGCATTTGATGAGCAAAGTTTTAAGGAGTTTCGCTCGCAGCACATTCAGGTGAAAGTGGCGGAATCTTCTTGGGAAAAACAATCGTATTTTTCGCTGCGTCGGGCTGTTTTCGCACGTGAACAAAAAATACTGCCCGATAACGAACAAGACGGACAGGATTTTCGCGCAATTCCAATAGTCGCGTTGGCGGCCAATTGGGGAGTGAATGATGACGTGGTCGGCGCAGTGCGTATTTATTCGCAGCACGATGACGACGGCCATAATTTGTGGTTCGGTGGGCGGCTGTGTGTGGCGCGTGCCTATCGTGGTCATGCGTCTATTGGCAAAGCACTGATTAACGAAGCTGTGGCGCGTGCCAAAGAATTGGGCTGCACAAAATTTCTGGCCAACGTGCAACCGCAAAATGAAAAGTATTTTCACGCCGTGCATTGGCGCACACTGGGTTTTGTTGAAATAGCAGGTAAGCCCCACGTGAGGATGCAGGCAAATCTTGCTGCTTACCCGTTTATGCTGCGCACTTGTTAACAGCTGAGGGAATGGTAATGACAAAAAATGTGTGCGCATCCTGGGGGCATAATCAGCAGAGTGAATTGGAAGCGTTGTGCGAGACTCTGCGCGATATGCCGGAACTGAACGCCAAGCAGGCGATTAAGCTGGCTGCGTTTCATGCTAACGCTCCGAGTAAGCCGGGCACCGAAGTGCCCACGTTGGAGCAGCGCTATGCAATGCCCGGCGATGATTGCGCCGCGTTTAAAACGCCTCAGGGTTACCAGTTGTTCGCTATGGAAGGCATGTTGCCCGCGTTTGTTAAAAACGACCCCAAGGCTGCAGGCTGGTCGTCGGTCATGGTAAATATTAGTGATATCGCCGCAATGGGGGGGCGACCGACCGCCGTGGTAAATGCCTTTTGGCACAGCGACCATGGTGAAAGCGATGTGTTGCTGGCCAATATAAAACGCGCTTGCGACGTTTTTGGTGTTGCGTTTGCGGGTGGGCACAGCAGTATACACAGCGAATACACGCCGCATCTCGCGGTGGCTATTTTGGGAGAAGCGCGACGTTTGTTGTCTTGCTATCACCTGGAACCGGGGCAGCGCTTATTTATGCTTAGCGATTTAACCGGAAGCTGGCATGGCGAGCTTCCCTACTGGGGTTGTGTTGGAGGAAAAACCCCGGAACAAATTCGCGCCCAGTGGGCGGTGCCTGCTTTTTTAGCGGAGTCTGGTTTGGCTGTTGCCGCCAAAGATATCAGTAATGGTGGAATTCTCGGCACATTGATCATGATGCTGGAGCTCACCGGCTGCGGTGCAACTCTCGATCTTAGTGCTATTCCCAAACCCGACGGTGATTTGCTGCGCTGGTTGCGAGCCTTTCAGAGTTTCGGATTTTTATTGGCGGTGGAACCACAAAAGGTGTCGTCACTGCTAAGTACCTTTCAAAAAAGTCATCTCACCTGCTGCCCGGTTGGCACTATTAACGATAGCGGCAAAATTCATTTGGATTACGCCGGAGCAACCAGCGAATTTTGGAATATTCAGCAACATCCCCTAACAGGAATGGGAGCCTAAAATGCCGGAAGTCCACTTCAAAGTCGCCTGGCCGGATGGCGAACAACAAATTTATTATTCTCCTTCAACTGTAATTTATAAATCTTTGCAAGCGGGCCATAAGTATTCCCAAGCTGATTTTCATCAACGGGTAAACAGTGCGTTAGAACAAGCCTCGCAACGCGTTGCAGAAAAATACGGTTACGCTTGCAGTGCGGCGGCCGATGAGCAACAAAAAATAAATTTTAAATTATCCTGCCTGCGTGAAGCAGGTAACGCCGGCGCTGTAACTGTGCTGGCCTTTTCATAAAAAGGTTAAAAATGTGCACTCATAGCCAACATTATTCTGTAATTATTATTGGCGCTGGTCAGGCCGGTCTTTCAATGAGCTATTGGTTACAACGCTGGAACATTGATCATCTGCTGCTGGAAAAAGCCGATGAGTTAGCGGTGGGCTGGAAGCACCAACGCTGGGATTCGTTCTGCCTGGTCACGCCCAACTGGCAGTGTCAACTGCCCGGTTATCCGTATCAAGGCAATGATCCCGATGGTTTTATGGTGAAACACGAAATCCTGGATTATCTACAAGGCTACTACGAATTTTTAAAACCACCAGTAAAGTTTTCATCGCCGGTCTTGCGTGTGTGTAAAAATGGCGAAACCTTTTATATCGACACACCGCAGCAAAGTTACTCCGCCAATCATGTGGTGGTGGCTTGCGGCGCATATCACGAACCCTATCGTTTGCCCTGTGCTGAACACATGCCTGAAACGATCACGCATGTACACACGCGCGATTACAAAAACGCCGCACAGTTACCGGAGGGGGACGTCATGGTCGTCGGCACGGGGCAATCCGGCGCACAAATCGCGGAAGATTTGCATCTCGCCGGTCGTCAGGTTCATTTATGTGTGGGCCAGGCGCCGCGAGTAAATCGCCGCTATCGTGGTAAAGATGTGGTGAAATGGCTCGACGATATGGGCTACTACAGTACCACCCTAGAAAATCATCCCGATGGCGAGAATGCCCCCAAATCCACCAACCACTATGTAACCGGGCGCGACGGTGGTCGCGATCTGAATCTGCGGGTTTTCGCTGAGCAGGGTATGCAGTTGTATGGTCGCTTAAAAGGTGCCAGCGATGGCAAGGTGTATTTCCACGATGATCTCGCTGAAAATCTTGCCTACGCCGATGAGGTCGCAAAACGAATTACGGATTCCATCGAAAAGTATATTCAGGAAAGCAATATCAGCGCACCGCCCGATGACAATGTTCACAGCGATTTCCTGCCAGAAACTGTCACCGAGTTACAGCTCGTTAACAGCGATATTAGCAGCGTGGTTTGGGCTACCGGTTTTCGCACCAATTACCAATGGCTGCAGCTGCCGGCCTTGGGTGAGGACGGCCGACCTCAACAGAAACGCGGTGTGTCACCCGTCAACGGCCTATATTTCCTGGGCTTGAACTGGATGCACACTTGGGGCTCCGGACGTTTTTATCAGGTGGGGCAAGATGCCCATTATCTTGCCGAATGCATCAAGCACAGTATCCGCCAGGCGCAACCTATGGAGTATTTTGCCTAGGGCGTCCCTCGATTGTCGAAATAAACTGATCAGTTTAAAGAGATGCTTGCTGAGCTCGCTCAAATTTCTTACTTCCTGAGTTTTTCGATCAATTGGAACAATGATAAACGTCACTTCTATTTTCGGTGCAAATAAATAACAGTGACTTAGCGAAACAAACCGCCGTTGTTAATAGGTCCCAAATTGGTGCTAACATAAGCCCTGCGCTATTGCCGTGCGTTTTGTCGAGGGCTTACGGGATAAGGCAAGAAGATTGCTAGTTGAAAGCTAATTTCAAGCTCAAGATAATCAAGAACAAAGCTTAATCGTGTAAAGCACGCAGATAAGCTCAAATAATAAACAACAGCGTGGCGCAAAAAACTTCAATCGCCTCGTGTTGGTGCATATTAATTTGGAATCTCATGAACTGCGCAGCGTCTGAAAATGCGTTTACCCCTGTCGATGCTAAACCGCGCTCCTGGATCGCCAGTCTCAGTTTGGATTTACAACTGCGAAATGCAGTGACCCGTGTGATTTCAAGTCGCCACACCGGTCCATTGCGAGTGCAGCGGCCGTTCTATCCAGAGGCCGAGGATTGCTGCCATGTTTACTTACTCCATCCGCCTGGCGGTATGGCTATCGGCGATGAGTTAACGGTTTCTGCGAGCGTTGGTGAGAGTGCCAGTGCATTGGTTACCACGCCATCTGCCGGTAAAGTCTACGGCACCAAGGGCGCTACCGGGGCACAGCGCCAAAATATCCACATTGATATCGCCGAAAACGGCTGCCTGGAATGGCTACCGCAAGAAACCATTATTTTTAATTCTGCCAATGCCCAATTAAAAACCCGTGTTAATCTTCACAAAGACGCGAATTATTTTGGTTGGGAAATTGTACGTTTGGGGCGGGCTGCCAGCGGCGAAATTTTTAAAGAGGGCTACTGCCAACAAAGCCTGGAAATTTTTTGCGATGGTAAACCTGTGTTAATTGAGCGCAACCGTGTTAACGCGAGCAGTGAGATGCAAACTCAGATGTGGGGGCTGCAGAATAAAAACACCTTTGCGACTTTGGTTGCCACTTGCGTGCCCGGCAGGGAATTATTAGATCAACTTTGCGAAACCTTGGATGCGTTCGATCCAGAAGCGGGAGACTGCTGGGGATTAAGCCAGAAAAAAAATGTATTGATTGCCCGTTATCTCGGCAATGATGTGGCACTGTGTCGTAAAGGTTTTGAATTAATCTGGCAGCAGGTGAGGCCGAGCCTGAATGGTAAAAACGCGGTGCCGCCGCGAATTTGGAAAACTTGATGCGACTTCGCCCCGGTAACTCACCCGGGACCGGCCTTCCCTTTCGCAGGGGAGGGAGTGGCTCCTCCCCCTTTTCAAGGGGGAGGCTGGGAGGGGGTCACAATGCAGACAAGAATGAGGAAACCCAATGGAATTAAGTCCGAGAGAAAAAGATAAACTGTTAATTTTTACCGCAGCACTGTTGGCCGAGCGACGTAAAGCGAAGGGTCTGAAATTGAATTACCCCGAAGCTATCGCACTAATCAGTGCCGAGGTTATGGAAGGTGCTCGAGAAGGCAAAAGTGTCGCGGAGCTGATGGATTACGGCAGAACCATTTTATCGCGCGACGATGTGATGGAAGGCATCGCCGAAATGATTCACGACGTGCAGGTAGAAGCGACTTTTCCTGATGGCACTAAGTTGGTCACAGTCCACGAACCTATTGTTTAAGGAACGTCTGAGGTCAGACGCTAAAGTCAAATTTTTCCAGGCGTCCGCCGTCAGACTTCTGACGCCAGATACCGACTGAAAGGAGGTCACCATGATCCCAGGTGAATACGACATTAAAACCGGCGAAATCGAATTAAATGCGGGGCGTAATACCGTGATTCTAAAGGTAGCCAATACGGGTGACCGGCCCATCCAGGTGGGTTCCCATTATCATTTTTATGAAACCAATCCTGCGTTGAGTTTTGACCGAGAAAAAGCCCGTGGTTTTCGATTGAATATTGCCGCCGGTACTGCAGTGCGATTTGAGCCGGGGCAAGACCGTGAAGTGGAGTTGGTGGAATTAACCGGCGATAAAAATGTGTACGGTTTTCGCGGCGAAATTATGGGAAGCCTGTAGGACATAAAAAGCCTCAGGGCTGGGAGACATTGCAATGAGCAAAATAGATAGAAGAGCCTATGCCGATATGTTTGGCCCTACAGTGGGCGACCGTGTGCGTTTGGGCGATACAGAATTATGGATTGAAGTGGAGAAAGACTTCACCACCTACGGCGAAGAAGTGAAATTTGGTGGCGGAAAAGTGATACGCGATGGTATGGGTCAGAGTCAGGCTTCCTGTTCCGATACACCCGATACGGTGATTACCAATGCTTTGATTCTGGACCATTGGGGGATTGTTAAAGCCGATGTGGCCATTAAAAACGGCCGTGTTGTTACCATTGGCAAAGCCGGCAACCCGGATATTCAGCCCAAGGTTACCATTGAAGTTGGACCGGGAACTGAGGTGATTGCAGGGGAGGGCCAAATTCTTACTGCTGGAGCCATTGATGCACATATTCACTTTATTTGTCCGCAGCAAATCGAAGAAGCTTTAATGAGCGGCATAACCACCATGATCGGTGGCGGCACTGGCCCGGCGACAGGTACCAATGCCACCACCTGTACACCCGGACCTTGGCATATACAAAAAATGCTGGAGGCTTCTGAAAGTTTCGCAATGAATTTGGGCTTTCTCGCGAAAGGGAATGCCAGCTTGCCGACCGCATTAAATGAACAGGTGGAAGCGGGTGCATTGGGGTTGAAGTTACACGAAGACTGGGGTACCACGCCGGCTGCTATCGATTGCTGCTTGGGGGTTGCTGAAAATTACGATGTGCAAGTGGCCATTCACACCGATACCTTGAACGAATCCGGCTTTGTCGAAGACACTATTGCTGCGTTCAAAGGTCGTACCATTCACACTTATCACACAGAAGGTGCTGGGGGTGGTCACGCTCCCGATATTATCAAAGCCTGTGGCTCCGACAACGTGCTGCCATCATCCACCAATCCTACGCGACCTTACACCGTGAATACGGTGGACGAACACCTCGATATGTTGATGGTGTGTCATCACCTCGACCCCAATATTCCCGAAGATGTCGCCTTCGCCGATTCGCGCATTCGCAAAGAAACCATTGCCGCTGAAGATATTCTTCATGACCTGGGTGCTTTCTCCATGATCGCATCCGATTCACAGGCCATGGGGCGTGTGGGTGAAGTGATTTGTCGTACCTGGCAAACGGCCCACAAAATGAAGGTGCAGCGCGGCCCCTTGGGTGACGACAGCGATTACAGCGATAACTTCCGCGTAAAACGTTACATCGCAAAATACACCATTAATCCTGCGCTGGCTCACGGCATCGCCCATGAAGTGGGCTCTATCGAGGTGGGTAAATTGGCCGATCTGGTGCTTTGGAAGCCGGCGTTTTTTGGCGTAAAACCATCGCTCATTATCAAAGGCGGCGCAATTGCCGCTGCCCCCATGGGCGACCCCAACGCTTCAATTCCCACGCCGCAACCCGTGCACTACCGCAATATGTTTGGGGCCTTCGGTAAAGCGGCAACAGGGACCTCTGTTAGTTTCGTGAGCCAATCCGCCATCGATGCGGGTATCGCCGCCAGCTACAAATTGGAACGCCGTCTGGTCGCTGTGAAAAATTGTCGCAGTGTACAAAAGAAAGATATGGTGCATAACGCCTATCAACCGGTGATGGAAGTTGATCCGGAGACGTACGAAGTGCGCGCGGATGGGCAGCTTTTGACGTGTGAGCCGGCTGAGGTGTTGCCCCTTGCGCAGCGTTATTTCCTATTTTAAGCGCGCACGGAACGCCGCCGGACTACGGCGGCTTCTGGGAACAGGCGCTACGCGCCTTTCTAGGAACGGTGGCTTTGCCACCTTGTAGGAACGCTCGCGACGCGAGCTTCTAGGGTTTACCCAGAAGCGACTGAAAGGAGCGTTCCCAGAGTGAGCGTAGCGAACGTGCCCAGAAGGCCAAAGGCCGTTCCCTGAAGCCTGCTAAAGGCAGGCGTTCCACGAAGTAAAACAGCGAACGTGCCCAGAAGGCCAAAGGCCGTTCCCAAAAGCCCGCAAAAAGCGGGCGTTCCACGACGTGAAACAGAGTAATTATGCTAGAAGCCCACGAAAAATTACAATCCAGCGCCGAACTGGAACCCAGCGACGAAATAGTCGTAAATTACGATTTCCGCAAAAAAAGTCGCCACAAAGCGTCTACAGAGAAGGGTGTTGAAATAGCTTGGTTTCTTGAGCGGGGTCATGTGTTGCGGCAGGGGGAAGTTTTAAAGTGCTCCAATGGCCAGCTTGTGCGTGTTGTAGCCGCCGATGAATCGGTGAGCGAAGTAACCAGCGACGATGCGCTGTTGCTCACCCGGGCGGCCTATCACTTGGGTAACCGCCACGTGCCTTTGGAAGTGGCGGCGGGTTACCTGCGCTATCAGCACGATCATGTGCTCGACGATATGGTACGCGGGCTGGGCTTAACGGTCACCAGCGCCAATAAACCGTTTAATCCTGAAAGCGGCGCTTATCATGGCGGCGGACATCACCATCATCATGAATAAACAACTTTTGCATTTATTGCACCTGGTTAGCCCGGCCCTGCCGGTTGGCGCGTACGCTTATTCGCAAGGTCAGGAATACGCCGTTGATTGTGGTTGGTTACGACAACCCAGTGTCTTGTCGGAATGGTTGGCAGGCATATTGAAATACAGTGTGGCACAGCTAGATTTACCGGTTTTATTGCGTCTCTATAAAGCGTGGCAGGCACAGAACCTGAACGCGGTTAATGATTGGAATAACTTCGTACGGGCAAATCGAGAAACGGCTGAATTACTGCTGGAAGACGAGCAACTGGGGCTCGCGCTACAGCGGCTGTTACTCTCTTTGGGGCTTGTTGAGGCAAATACCAAGCTTGACGATAAGCCAAGCTTTGTAACGCAATTTGCGCTTGCCGGAATGCACTGGCAAATCCCGAGCGATGATTTAATGCAGGGCTTTGCTTGGAGTTGGCTTGAAAACCAAATTGCCGCCGCCACCAAAATTGTGCCTCTGGGGCAAACCCAGGCGCAGCAACTACTGGTGGAATTATTGGAATTAATTCCGGAGGTATGTGAGCACGCTCAACAATTAAATGATGATGAACTGGGAATGGGCTTGCCAGGCTTAGCAATGGCATCCGCCCGCCACGAACGTCAGTACTCAAGATTGTTTCGGTCATAAAAGCGTTGGACGTCCGACTATTAATACACCCCCACAAGCGCCGTGAATCTGCGGTGCTAAAACATTATGGAGATCTATGAACACCCCTAAAAAACCCACATTGCGCTTAGGAATCGGCGGGCCGGTTGGATCGGGAAAAACCGCATTGGTAAAAACTTTATGTGCAGTTTTAAAAGATAAATACAATATTGCGGTGATTACCAACGATATTTATACCCGTGAAGATGCTGAATTTTTATTGCGCCACGAAGTGTTGGATGCTGATCGCATTATGGGGGTTGAAACAGGGGGTTGCCCGCACACCGCGATTCGCGAAGATGCCTCGATGAACCTATCGGCGGTTGCTGAATTACAAACACGATTCGACAATCTTGATGTGATACTAATAGAGAGCGGTGGCGATAATCTGGCGGCGACATTTAGCCCGGAGTTGTCGGATCTTACGCTTTATGTCATCGACGTGTCTGCGGGCGATAAAATTCCCCGCAAGGGCGGCCCGGGCATTACTAAATCCGATTTATTAATAATAAATAAAATTGATCTTGCGCCATTGGTGGGGGCAGATTTAGATGTAATGGATCGCGATGCAAAAAAAATGCGTGCTGAAAAACCGTTTGTATTTTCAAACCTTAAAAACGGCACCGGGGTAGAAACCATTGTGAATTTCATCGAGCAGCAAGGCATGCTCGCTTAATAAAAAATAGGGGCAGGCTATGGAAACCGCAGCACTTACCAGTTTTTTGTTTATGGGCCTAGCCTTGGGGGTCGTTCATGCCTTTGATCCCGATCACATCGCTGCAGTGGGCGGTTTAAGCGCCTCAAAGGGGAATGCGCAGCCACTAAGTGTATTGCGTTTTGGTTTGCAATGGTCGCTAGGGCACGGCTCTGCATTGTTGATTATTGCGCTGACGGTGTTTCTTGCAGGCAGAGCCATTCCTGTACATCTTAGCGAGCTGGCAGAGCGCAGTGTTGCGTTTGTATTAATTGCAATTGGTCTCCTCGCGCTGTGGCGAATTTTTAGGAGAGAATCTTCTGAGGGGCACAGTCATTACCGCCTGGGTGCCCCCTTGGTTGGGCTGTTGCATGGAACTGCAGGCTCGGCGCCACTGCTCGCTCTAATTCCGATCTCGCAAATTTCCCAGCCATTGGTCGGCGTTGTGTATGTGCTATTTTTTAGTGCGGGTGTAGTCCTGGCCATGACGACTCTCGGTGGCGTGTTTGCGCAGTCATTGCGCATAATCCAGCGTGCCGACCGCCGCATTAGTGCACTTGTTCAGGGATTAATGGCGGCATTTTCCCTATTTCTGGGTTTATATCTCACATTTACAGCATAAATGCACGATTTCGTGCACCAATATTACCAGTTCATTTTTTGAGTGCCTTAAAGTGGTGCGGTTGGCTCTGGCTGCTTTATCTGTAATTCCCGGCTAATTGCCTTTCATTTAGAAAAAATCTCGTAAATTCAATTGCTTATCGGTGCCAAAGTAAATATTACAAGTTGGCACTCATTGTGCGTTGTAGCAAGCGCTTTACCTGTCCGGGATAAATCAAAATTATTAACCCAACAAGCACTCTTCGGAGGAGAAACTTTCTATGAATAAATTCATTAAAAAAACTGGTATGGCCTTGGGGGCGGCAGCACTGACGTTCGGTGCATATACGGCGCAAGCCGCGGACACCATTAAAGTGGGCGTTCTGCATTCCCTTTCTGGCACCATGGCCATCAGTGAAACCACCCTAAAAGACACCGTTTTAATGATGGTGGAAGAACAAAATAAAAAAGGTGGCTTACTCGGAAAAAAACTTGAAGCGGTTGTTGTAGACCCTGCCTCTAACTGGCCGCTGTTTGCAGAAAAAACCAAAGAGCTGCTCGAAAAAGAAAAAGTGGATGTAATTTTTGGTTGTTGGACTTCGGTAAGTCGTAAATCTGTATTGCCTGTTATTGAAGAATTGAATGGTTTGTTGTTTTACCCGGTTCAATACGAAGGCGAAGAATCGTCCAAGAATGTTTTCTATACCGGTGCTGCGCCCAACCAGCAGGCGATTCCTGCAGTTGATTATTTGATGAGTGAAGACGGCGGTTCCGTTAAGCGTTGGGTTCTGGAAGGTACCGACTACGTTTACCCACGTACCACCAACAAAATTCTTGAGCAATACCTGTTAAGCAAAGGCGTTAAGCCCGCCGACATTTCTATTAACTACACACCATTCGGTCATTCGGACTGGCAAACTCGCGTTGCCGAAATCAAGAAATTTGGTTCCGCTGGCAAGAAAACTGCGGTTGTTTCCACCATCAACGGTGATGCCAATGTACCTTTCTACAAAGAGTTGGGTAACGCCGGTATTTCTGCAGAAGATATTCCTGTTGTGGCGTTCTCTGTGGGTGAAGAAGAACTTTCGGGCTTTGATACCAAACCCCTGGTTGGTCACCTGGCTGCCTGGAATTACTTTATGAGCGTTGACGACCCGGCCAACGATGCATTTATCGCCAAGTGGCATAAATTCATCGGTGATAAAAAGCGTGTAACCAACGACCCGATGGAAGCAACTTATATCGGATTCAGCGCGTGGGCTAAAGCGGTGGAAAAAGCCAAAACTACTGATGTCGATAAAGTTCGTTCAGCGATGTACGGCATTAAGGTACCTAATCTCACCGGTGGTACTGCGGAAGTTCTGCCAAACCATCACTTCACCAAGCCCGTACTGATCGGCGAGATTCAGGAAGACGGACAGTTTGAAACTGTTTGGTCTACCGACGGCGAAGTTCCTGGCGATGCCTGGACTGACTTCCTGCCCGAGAGCGCCAAAATCGAAGCCGACTGGCAAGATCCAAAAATCAACTGCGGTAACTACAACACTGAAACCAAAAAGTGTTCTGGTCAAAACTACTAAGTTAATTGCGTAGAAAAAAGCTCACCCCGGCTGTCGTAGGGGGTGAGCAAGTATCAAAAAGCCCGTTGTTACAAGTAGTGTAATGCGGGCTTCGTTTACGGCGATTGCTGTTTAAGGGTGCATAAACAACAATCCAATAGCCACAAGCAACTGCGGAATTACAATGAAAGTAACAAAATTAACCGCTTTTCTTTTGCTTGTTGTCGTCTTTCTAATTTCACCATGGGGGTTTGCACAAACTGAAAGTGCACAAGCCGAAGGTGATCCGACGCTGACAGATGTTAAACAAGCAGAAACCAAAACCGAATCCTTTGACCTATTGGTTGGTAAATTAACGAATCGGTCCTTTGCAAAAAAAGCAAAAGTCATTGAAAAACTAGCGCAGGTTAAAGACCCTCGAGTGTTACCTCTGTTACAGACTATGCTGGCGGGAGACCTTTACTACCGCAAATCTGATAAAAGTATTATCACGGTCAGCAAAGTAGAAGATGGCGTTGAAATGACCAGCGTCGTTTCTGGTGAGGTGCTCGGAATTGCGGGTTCGCGCAAAGTTAAAAAAGTCACTATTAATAATATGTTGCGTAACGAACTGCGCAAAGCTGTCGCAGTATTAGAGCTCTCTGCCGACGATAAAAAAACCCGTTTGGAATCTGCACGCAACCTAATTAAATCTCCCGATAAAGGCTTGCGCGATGTCTTGGTGAGTACTGCTAAATCCGAACCCAGTGAAAGCGTTAAGCACTTGCTGGAAGTGTCAATTTCGCTAATCGATATCGAATCCGAAGACCCGGAACTGCGCTTGGCCGCAGTGAAAAAGTTAGGTGATGCTGTGGAACCGGAAGCGGTCGCGGTGCTCAATAAACTGGTATTGAAAGACGATGAGGGCAATTACCTAGAAAGTGATAAAGAAATTATTAAGCTGGCAGAAGAGCGGCTCAAGTCCGTCAATACCAAACTGGGGTTTTTTAAATTTACTGAAAATCTACTGTTTGGTTTGAGCCTCGGTTCTGTATTATTGCTGGCGGCAATTGGCTTGGCCATTACTTTTGGTGTTATGGGTGTGATTAATATGGCTCACGGCGAAATGATCATGCTGGGCGCCTACACCACCTTTGCGATTCAACAAATTTTTCCAGAGTTGATCCATCTCTCACTCTTGCTCGCCATCCCGGCAGCATTTCTTGTGTCGGGCACGGCGGGAGTTTTAATTGAGCGATTGGTGATTCGACATTTGTATGGTCGTCCTTTGGATACGCTGCTGGCGACCTTCGGTATCAGTCTTATTTTGCAACAAGCCGTTCGCAGCTACCGCGCCAACAACGTACCGGTGATTACGCCGGAATGGATGAGTGGGTCCTGGATGATCAACGGCGCCATGTCGGTGACTTTCAACCGTATTTACATTTTATTATTTGCCCTGTTCGTTTTGTTTATGTTGGCTTTGCTGCTTCGCAAAACATTGGTCGGTTTGCAAATGCGCGCAGTAACCCAAAATCGTGCTATGGCCACCTCCATGGGTATCCGTTCTAATTGGGTGGATGCATTAACCTTCGGGTTGGGATCTGGCATTGCGGGAATTGCCGGTGTGGCCTTAAGTCAGATAACAAACGTCGGCCCTAACCTTGGCCAGAGTTACATCATAGACTCGTTTATGGTGGTGGTGTTTGGTGGGGTGGGTAATTTACTGGGTACTTTTGTGGGTGCTATGAGCCTCGGCGTGGTGAATAAATTTCTTGAACCGGTAACCGGTGCCGTTATCGGCAAAATTATAGTGCTGATATTTATTATTTTATTTATTCAATGGCGGCCACGTGGATTGTTCGCGTTAAAAGGTCGATTTGTGGATGACTAAAAATACAAATTCGGCTAGGGCCGAATTCGTGGAACGCCGCCAAAGGCGGCTTCTGGGAACAGCGGCTACGCCGCTTTCTAGGGCGTGAGCTTCGTTCACTTCTAGGTTAAGTTTTTACCCAGCAGGCCGTGAACGGCCGTTCCCAGAAAGGAGCGCAGCGACTGTTCCCAGTAGCGAAGCGTTCCCAGAAGCCGCTCTTAGCGGCGTTCCCTTGGATTATAATTATGTTGAAACATTCTCTGCTCTATACATTGATCATGAACGACAAGGTCGGTCGGTATGTGCTTACCGCACTGCTAGGGTTGGCGATTGTGGTTCCTTTTTTAAATTTGGTAATGCCGGAAGGGTCTTTCCTGCATGTGCCTACTTACACAGTAACACTCCTCGGCAAATACCTTTGCTACGCGTTACTGGCGCTCGCGCTTGATCTGGTCTGGGGTTATTGCGGTATTCTCAGTCTGGGTCATGGCGCATTTTTTGCGCTTGGTGGCTATGCCATTGGGATGTATTTAATGCGGCAAATCGGCGATCGTGGTGTTTACGGTCACCCCATTTTGCCCGACTTTATGGTGTTTTTAAATTGGGACAAGCTACCCTGGTACTGGTTCGGATTCGACATGTTCTGGTTTGCCATGGTGATGGTTGTTGTGGTTCCCGGCTTGCTTGCTTATGTTTTTGGTTGGTTGGCATTTCGTTCGCGGGTTACCGGGGTTTATCTTTCCATTATTACTCAGGCCTTAACGTTTGCTTTGATGCAGGCGTTTTTCCTTAATGATTTTGGTTTTGGTGGAAATAACGGCTTAACCGACTTCAAGGAAATAGTGGGGTTTGATGTTCAAGCTGATGGTACCCGCCTTGTGTTATTTTTTATCACCGCAATCTTGCTGGTGCTTGCTTATGTGGCCTGCCGATTTATTACAGAAAGCAAGTTTGGGCGTGTCATGGTGTCGATACGCGATGCTGAAAGCCGCACGCGATTTTTGGGTTATCGTGTCGAACATTACAAATTATTTGTGTTTGTATTTTCTGCAGCGCTGGCAGGTATTGCGGGTGCCTTGTTTGTTCCGCAAGTGGGTATTATCAATCCCGGCGAATTTTCACCGATTAATTCGATAGAAGTTGTTATTTGGGTGGCGTTAGGTGGCCGTGGCACATTGTACGGCGCGATTATTGGTGCCGTGTTGGTGAACTACGCAAAAACTTATTTTACCGGTGCTTTCCCTGAAATTTGGTTGTTCATGCTTGGTGGGCTCTTTGTGCTCGCAACCACGACGCTGCCAAAAGGTATTGTCGGCCTGGCCGAAGATTTGTTGGAAAAGCGTAAATCGACTCCGAATGATGGTTCGGGTGGTGAGGGTAATGTTGAGGAGGTCAAGGCATGAGAGACATTCACCCACCGGTCAATGCGCCTAAAGAAATTCAAAGTATTTTATATTTAAACGGCGTAACCAAAACCTTCGACGGTTTCAAAGCGATCAATAATTTATCACTGGACATCGCCCCCGGGGAACTCCGCGCGATTATCGGCCCCAATGGCGCGGGAAAAAGTACCATGATGGATATCATCACAGGAAAAACCCGGCCTGATGAAGGCGAAGTACGCTTTAAAGACAATATCGATCTCACCCGTTTCGATGAAGCCGATATTGCCAATATGGGCATTGGTCGTAAGTTTCAAAAACCGACAGTAATCGAAAGTCTTACCGTCTGGGACAACCTTGAATTAGCACTCGCTGGTAATCGAGGTATTTGGGAAACGCTATTTAACAAACTTAAAGGTGAGCAGGCGAGCCGTATCGAAAAAGTTATGGAACTCATTGGTCTGCAGGAAAAGAAAAAAGACAATGCTGCGAATCTCAGCCACGGTCAAAAGCAATGGCTGGAAATCGGTATGTTATTCATTCAGGAGCCGGAAGTACTTTTGGTGGATGAACCCGCCGGCGGTATGACAGACATGGAAACCATGGAAACGGCACGCCTGCTAAAAGATATCGCCAAAAGTCATTCGGTAATTGTCGTGGAACACGATATGGAATTCGTAAGAGCCCTTGACAGTAAAGTCACCGTGCTCCACGAAGGAAGTGTTCTCGCCGAAGGAACACTCGACAAAGTTTCGGCAGATCAGCGGGTGATTGAAGTTTATTTAGGTAGATAAGTTACTTTCGCCGACTTATCTGGAACGCCGTCGATGACGGCTAGTGGGAACAGCGGCAGAGCCGCTTTCTGGGGCGGCCATGAATGGCCTGCTGGGGGCGTTCGCGTTGCTCACTTCCTGGATTACCTAGAAGTGATCAATCACGAAGGTTCCGAGGAAGTGGTGTAGCCACTGTTTCCAATGTCCACGCGCCCAGATGGGGGCGTTCAAGAGAATCTTTTATGCTTTCAGCAAAAAACATAGATCTATATTACGGTGCCAGCCAGGCATTAACCAATGTGAGTCTCGATGCGGCCAAGGGTGAGATTACGTGTATTTTGGGTCGCAATGGGGTTGGCAAGTCCAGTCTAATGCAGGCCATTACCGGTCGGCATCCGGCGAAGTCGGGTTCAGTAACCTGGGAAGAGAAAGACATCACCAAGTTGCCTGCAGCGGAGCGGGCGCGTTTGGGAATTGCCTACGTTCCTCAGGGGCGTCAAATTTTTTCACAACTTACGGTGATGGAAAATTTGAAAACCGGGTTTGCGGCATTGCCTCGTTCGGAGCGCAAGATTAAAGATGAAATTTTTGATTTATTTCCGATTCTGCGCAAAATGACACGGCGCCGAGGCGGCGATTTGTCCGGTGGTCAACAGCAGCAATTATCCATCGCTCGGGCGCTGGTGATGAAACCCAAATTATTGATTTTGGACGAACCCACCGAGGGTATCCAGCCCTCCATTATTAAAGATATTCACAACGTAATTTCCATTTTGCGCCAGCAGGGCGAAATGGCCATCATTCTCGTGGAGCAATATTTCGAATTCGCCCGGGATCTTGGCGATAAATATGCGGTGATGGATCGCGGCGTGGTTACGCTTTCGGGTGAAATTGCTTCGATGAATGAAACGGAAGTGAGGAAGTTTTTAACGGTTTGACACCGCGCACTTGGCGCGGTGGAAACGGAAGCGCAGCTTGAGCTTGACGCTGCTTCGAGGGAGGGCACTTAGCGCCCTTGCGGGAAATGAAAAAAAGAATCTTTTTAGTATTGTAAGCCCAGTTCCAGACCATAGCGATAGGCATCGCCACGATTGAGTTTACTGCTGTAGCTGTAGTCAGTGTAACGGACCATGCCGTAAAAGTTGGGTGTGAAGTAGTGGGTTAGAGCTGTAGAGGCATACTGGGTCGTGCCCAAATCGTCTGAATCTACGCTGGTAAAATCAAGAAGCAGGCCTGTCATTTTCGAAAAATAGTAAGTACCACCTAGGTTCCACACTGTGTTTTCATCAGCTTTAGTGATTCGACCCGTTGCGGTTAGATACTGACCATTGCTGAAATCGTTGTAATATTTGCTGGTAAGAGACACAGAGTCATCACCACCAGAACGGCTTTCTTCGTAGCTGAGTTTAAAGCCGATATAGTCTGTGGTGTTTAAGGAGTGGTCGTACACAATGTCGGCACTGAAGTTCGAATCTTCCCACCCTGGATAAGTCTCGTCGTAATCGTGATAATTGATCCGCGCTAGCAGTTTATCGCTAAACAAATATTCACCTGTTAGCGTTGCGGAATCGTAACCGCTGTCTCCGTTATTGTCTGAATAATTTGCAACAGCACCGAGGCCCAGATGACTCCCTATCCATTTCCCGCCAATAAATGCGCTTTTGTTGTCTCCGTCATCTGATTGCCCGTAACCTGCTAATACATAACTTACTGTGTTGATCAGGCTAAATTCGCTCAGTGGCCCCAGTGTCTGTTTTTTATCGAAAAAGTAAACTCCATCAATTTCGTAAGAACTCAGGCTGTCAAAGTTGTCTTCTTCGTATTTTGTGTAACTGGCACTGCCAAAAACCTGGTATTCCTCGGCATTTACTGCAGCTGATATTACGAGACTGATTAAGATGAGGGATTTTTGGTACTTCATAAAATGTCCTTATTTGTGGGCTTCAGAAAAGGCGCATATTCTATATGGTATTAGTTAATGTGTAGTGAAATATCGTTATGCGATATATAGGGCTCGCACAGCGTATAAACAGATAGTAAATGCCAACGTTTAGAGCTCCTTCAATGTTGTTTTTGAGGCCGTAACGGTCACTTGTGAAGTGCGCACCAAAACAGCCCATATGACCCGTGCACCAATTTGGAATTTGCATTAATTTGGTGCTTTAGGCGCTAAAACCCACATTTTTACACCCTCAAAAATTAGCTAAGTTGTTGTTTTTTATAGCTACCCGAAAGTTGGCTCGGTTAGTGCTAAAACAAGGCAAGCTCGTTCGTATTGGTGATCGACCAAGCTAATAAAACGACTTTAAAAAAGTAAAATTTGGAGGAAACGTATGAAAATGTCTAAAAAAGTTTTAGCTGGTGCTGTTGCTGCTTCATTGGCTGTTAGTGCAATGGCTCCCGTGGCTAATGCTGAAGTTTCTGGCTCGGTGGGAATTGCCAGCAGCTACCTGTGGCGTGGTATTGATTTGGGTGCCGGTAGTGGTACCCCAGCGGTATCCGGCGATTTGAATTACAGTGCTTCAGGCTTTTACCTGGGTACTTGGATGAGTTCCGGTGATGCAAGTTTGGGAACCGAGTATGACCTGTACATCGGTTACGGCAATTCCATCGGTGAAATGTTCTCATTCGATATTAGTTTGTGGTCGTACCAATATCCAACCGCCGTTGATGATGATGGTGAAGAGGCTTCTCCAGATATCGGCAAATTAATGGAAGGTGTTTTGGCTTTGGGTTTCGGTCCGGTGACTGCTACTTATTACCACGGTGTAGAAGATCTTGAAGATTATTGGTATGCCACCTTGGATGCCTCATTCAGCTCATTTAACATCAAATACGGCCAGCACGAAGACGATATGGCTCACGTTGATTTAACTTATTCCTACAATGACAACCTCGCATTTACCATCAGCCAGGTTGTTAACAACCCAGATGATGCATACAACGATGACACCAACCTTGTAGTTTCCTACAGCCTGCCAATCGAATAAGCAGAATGTTCGCCGCCAGTTAACTTGTTAACTGGCGGTCAGGATAACTATTTCAAGCAGCAATCAACGCTGCCCAACCATTAGAGGAGCAGTCCAATGAAATTAATTACTGCCGTAATCAAGCCTTTTAAGCTGGATGCTGTTCGTGAGGCTTTATCAGAAATCGGTGTGCAAGGTATCACCGTGACCGAGGTGAAGGGCTTTGGTCGCCAGAAAGGGCACACTGAACTGTACCGCGGTGCAGAATACGTAGTTGATTTTCTGCCTAAAACCAAACTTGAAGTAGCAGTTGCCGACGATCAACTGGATTCTGTTGTTGAGGCTATCAGCAAAGCCGCCCACAGCGGAAAAATCGGAGATGGAAAAATATTTGTTTCCTCTCTCGATCAGGTTGTGCGTATCCGTACCGGTGAGTCCGGCGAAGAAGCACTGTAACTTAATAATTAAAAGAGATTTTAAAAAAACACCGGAGATCTGCTATGGAAAATGTTCTTTTCGAGATGCAGTACGCCATGGACACCTTTTATTTTTTGGTGACTGGCGCACTGGTAATGTGGATGGCTGCAGGATTCGCAATGTTAGAATCCGGCCTTGTCCGCGCTAAAAATACAACAGAAATTCTAACGAAAAACGTGGCCTTGTTTGCAATTGCCTGCACCATGTACATGGTGTGTGGTTACGAATTTATGTACGGCGGTGGCTGGTTCTTGAGTGGTGTTACCACTACCGGCGGAATGGACGACTCAGCCGTGGCTGAAGTTGTTGCCGGCGTTGCCGCGTTTAACGCTGGTGAAGAAGACGCTGGTTTGCAATACGCTGGTGCTTCCGACTTTTTCTTCCAGGTAGTGTTTGTTGCAACGGCCATGTCGATTGTTTCGGGCGCTGTTGCTGAACGCATGAAGTTGTGGGCGTTCCTGGTTTTCTCAATGGTTATGACCGGCCTTATCTACCCAATGGAAGGTGGTTGGACCTGGGGTGGTAACGAGGTTTTTGGTATCTACGCCCTCGATTACTCGGATTACGCCGGTTCCGGTATTGTTCACTTGGCAGGTGCCGCCGCGGCGTTGGCAGGTGTGCTGGTGCTTGGCCCTCGTAAGGGTAAATACGGCCCCAACGGGGAAGTTAATGCGATCCCTGGCGCAAACTTGCCTCTGGCAGCGCTGGGCATGTTCATCCTGTGGATGGGCTGGTTCGGTTTTAACGGCGGTTCTACTTTGCAGTTGTCTGGTGTTAGCGTTGCCAACGAAGTGGCGAATGTTTTCATGAATACCAACGCTGCAGCTTGTGGCGGTTTGATTTCTGCGCTTATTGTTGCTCGCATCATTTTTGGTAAAGCAGACCTTACCATGGCTATTAACGGTGCCCTGGCAGGTTTGGTTGCAATTACTGCAGACCCGGCTTCTCCTTCTGCGCTGGGCTCCACAATTGTAGGTGCTATCGGTGGTGTAATTGTTGTATTTGCCATCATTCTGCTCGACAAGCTGAAAATTGATGATCCCGTCGGTGCGATTTCTGTGCACGGTGCGGTGGGTATCTTCGGTGTTATGGCGGTGTGTGTAACTGGTGGTGCCAGTGTCAGCGGTCAGATTGTCGGCATGCTCACCATCTTCGTTTGGGTATTTGTCGTAAGCCTGATCACCTGGTTGATCATTAAGGCTGTTATGGGCATTCGTGTTAGCGAAGAGGAAGAATTCGACGGTGTCGACCTTTCCGAGTGCGGCATGGAAGCTTACCCAGAGTTCGCTGGCACAGCGAAGTAAGTCAGCTATTCCCTAATCTCAGGTTGCCACAGCCTGAAACCCTGACCGGAGGCCTCAAAACCTCCGGTTTTTTTATGTACAGGAAGTACGGTATACCGCGGGTGCATGGATGCACAGGAGCGGAGATGTACAGGAAGTACGGCATACCGCGGGTGCATGGATGCACACATATATGGTATGAAATGTGTTCACACAGATAGTAGCGCGCTGACGGTAGTAATCATTGCTTGCTTGTGAGCCATCATGGGGTCACGCACCCAGAAGGGAGTGTAACGACCGCTCCCAGCAGCGCCAAAGCGCGCCCCAGAAATCCTCATCCTGCCGCTTGGGCCTTGCCCGTTTTACTTTATCTCCCTTTCGGTGTAAATTTGCCTTTCGGTCTGCCTTTGCACAGGTAAGATTCTATAATTACAACTAATAAGGTGCACGTAAGGAACTTTCCATGAAATTAATCACTGCAGTAATCAAACCTTTCAAGCTGGATGATGTGCGTAATGCCTTGTCTGAAATCGGTGTTCAGGGCATGACTGTGACCGAAGTTAAAGGTTTCGGTCGGCAGAAGGGGCATACAGAGCTCTATCGTGGTGCAGAGTATGTGATCGATTTCTTACCAAAAGTTAAGCTCGAACTCGTTTTGGGTGATGAGCTGGTTGATCAGGCGGTTGAGGCAATCTCAAAAGCGGCGCAAACCGGTAAGATTGGCGATGGTAAAATTTTCATCACTAACTGTGATGACGTTATCCGTATTCGCACTGGTGAGACAGGTCCAGACGCGATATAAATAAGGCCCAACTTTGGGGCGTTGCGTTTCTATGCAATGCCCCGACAACCCTTCAAAAATCCTCCCTCGCATTGCCAAAAGTGTGCCCGGCGTAAGTTTTTATTTTTATTACTAAATAACTTGTTAACGCAATTTTCATTTCTCGCTAGAACAAAAAAAACTAATAAAAAGCGTTTTAATTAAATGACATTGTTATCACTCTGGACTATAAATTACCCGAATTGATTGTCGCCAGAATTCTTCTGGCTTTAAGATTTTCTTTATTGGTCGAAGAGGGTTATTTCCATGACGGATGAAGATTTAATGGATTCAGATGATATCGATACAGTCATCGATTCGGACGACAGCCTCCCCATCTCGGATGGTGTAATGAGTAAAGAAGCCGAGCGCAGACGTCTCCAGGCGGAAGTGGAAGCGTTTCTGGCTCGGGGTGGTAAAATCGATGAAATTCCCCCAAATGTGGTTGCAGACCCGCCTAAAAAGCCGGAGTCTAATTATGGGGGGCAGCCGATTTAAAAAACCGCGTTGCGGTTTTTTACACCCGCTTGCGGGTGTGGCTGCCGGGAACATTCGCTGTTGCTCACTTCTGGGAAATTTTCGTTTCGCTCGATTATTGGGGAATGTTATCTCCTGAAGCGGCGTTAGCCGCGTTCCCAGAAATCGGCAAGGCCGATGTCCCCAGTAGCCATCTTGCAGGCGGCGCTCCAAAACGGGCTTTGCCCGTTTTATAAATACTTTGGCAATAAGCGATTCAAAACTTCTGCGATGTAACCCAGGAAAATCGTTCCCATGCTGGAACGGTAGTAATTGGGGTCTTGATTACCTATGGCTAGAACGCCGAGAGGGCTGCCGTGTTGAAGCACGGCCATGGCGGCGCTGCCCACATTTTGGGCGTCGTCGTCGAACAGGAATTGACATTCCTTGATGTCTATTCCACCGCTTACCGTGTTCATTGATTTTAGTCGTTTGCCGATATAATCCCTGGCGTCATAAACGGAACAAACTCGGGCGGCGCTCATGGGGGTGGCATTGTTGCCGAATAAAATAAGACGGGTGTAGTGAATTTGAAACTCCTTGTCGAAACTGTAATAAAGTGCGTCGACCAAATCACCCAAATCGTTGCATTCCAAAAGTGCCAGAACTAAGCGTTTGGTTTTGTCGAACAGGCGATCGTTTTCGCGCGCGTTATCCAGTAATTGACTCAAGCGATGGCGCATGTCCATATTGCGTTCGCGCAGCACAGCCACTTGACGTTCCACGAGTGATACGGCTTTGCCGCTTTCGTGAGGAAGTTGTAAGTCACAAAGCAAATCGAGGTTGTTGTTGAAAAAATCCGGATTGGCTTTAAGAAACTGGACAACTTGTTTGTCGGTAATTTTTTCTTTTTTATCCGTTATGGATGATTCACTCATATTTTTACCTGTCCGTGAAATACAGCTTTGGCGGGCCCCGTCATCATAACAGGGTTTGCGCCGCCCTCCCATGTGATGGCGAGGTCGCCCCCGGGCAGGTGCACAGTGACAGAGTTTTCGAGCAGGCCACGTTGAATGCCACTGGCGACTGCTGCGCAGGCGCCGGTACCACAGGCCAGGGTTTCCCCAACGCCGCGTTCAAAAACGCGCAGGTTTATTTCGCTGCGGTTAATAATTTCCATAAAGCCGGCGTTCACCCGCTGTGGAAAACGCGTATGGTGTTCCACCTCTGGCCCTACTGAAGTTACCGGGTAATCTTCCAGGTTTTCAACAATGGTCACCGCGTGGGGATTGCCCATGGAGACAACCCCGATGGTGAGTGTTTGGTGTTGCAAATTTAATTGGTATTCGAGCTGTTCGTGTTCGGCGTTAAATGGAATTTGATCTGGCTCGAATTCGGGCATGCCCATATCCACGATAACCTGGTCGTCGCCAACAACATGCAGGGTGAGAAGCCCTTTGGCTGTTTCAACGGTGATTACTTGCTTGCCGGTGAGTTGCCTTTGTCGCACAAACACAGCGAAGCAGCGAGCGCCGTTGCCACAGTTTTCAACTTCACTGCCATCGTTGTTAAATATGCGGTAGCGGAAGTCGGCCTCGGCAGATTGCGGCGCTTCAACAACTAACACCTGATCGCAACCCACACCGAAATGGCGATCAGCAAGTTTGCGGGCGCGTTCGGGTGTGATGGCGACCTTCTGGCTGATGGCATCGATCATGACAAAATCGTTGCCAATACCCTGCATTTTGGTAAAGCGTACCCGCATCAGTCTTGAACCTCGGGTAGCAGCGCTTCGCCATGAATCAGGTTCTCGAAGGTTTCTCGGGCTCGGATCAGATAATGCCTGTCGCCCTGCACCATCACTTCTGCGGCGCGGCCCCGGCTGTTGTAATTTGAGCTCATCGCAAAACCATAGGCACCGCTGGACATTAGAGCCAGGTAATCGCCCTGCTGTAACGCCAACTCGCGATTTTTAGCCAACCAGTCGCCGGTTTCACACACCGGGCCGACGAGGTCCCAGCTATGCTTGGCAGTGTCGCTGTTTTCCGCTAACGGTAATACCCGCTGCCAGGCCTGATACAACGAAGGACGGATATTGTCGTTCATGGCGCCGTCGATAATGGCAAAATTTTTATGTTCGGTTGGCTTGAGATAAATTACCTGAGTGAGCATTACACCGGCATTGGCGGCAATCGAGCGACCGGGCTCAAACATCAATGACAGCGGCCGGTCTCCGAGTTTAGCAATAACCTGTGCAATGTAATTTTCAGGTTCGGGGGGCTGCTCCTCATTGTAGGTTACGCCAAGGCCGCCTCCCAGATCGAGGTGCTGAATTGCAATGCCTTGCTCAGCGAGCTTATCAATGAGCGCTAAGAGACGATCCAAAGCATCCATGAAGGGTGCCACGGTGGTTAGCTGAGACCCTATATGGCAGTCTACACCAACCACTTCTATGCTAGGCAGTTCGGCGGCTCGGGCATAAACTGTCGGCGCGATATTAATATCGACACCGAACTTATTTTCTTTCAAGCCTGTGGAAATATAGGGGTGGGTATTGGCGTCCACATCGGGGTTAACCCGCAATGAAATCGGGGCGACCGTTCCTAGAGCCTGTGCCACATCGGCAAGCGTTTCAAGCTCTGCGGCAGATTCGACATTGAAACAGGATATTCCCTGTTGCAGCGCAAACTGCATTTCATCGCGGGTTTTGCCGACGCCGGAGAAAATAACACGCTGCGCTGGTGCACCGGCGGCAAGAACTCGCTGTAATTCACCTTTTGATACAATGTCGAAGCTGGCACCTAACTGTGCCAGTACCTGTAAAACCGCGAGGTTGGAATTGGCTTTCACGGCATAACAAATACGGCCGGGGTGGCTGCCCAGTGCCTTTGCATAGGCGGAATATGCCTCCGTTAGAGCCGCACGGCTGTATATGTAGCAGGGCGTTCCGTATTGGCGGGCGAGACTTTCAAGCTCGCAGCGTTCCGCATGTAACTGGTTATTAATGTAACTAAAGTGGGGCATAAAACCGCTATTCCTGTTGATGGCTGCTCGGTGTTTCCGTATCGCTGGGTTCTGGAGTTGTTTCGCTAGCTTGTGGCTTGGCGGTTTCTTGAGGTGTTGCTTCGGGGAGTTTCAGTGGCCCCCTCTGGCCACAACAACTGAGAATCACGCTTACACCCGTTGCGATCAATACCTGGAGTACCACAAACGCCGGCTTATTACTCATGCTGGTTCCCCAATCAAACCAAAACGTTAAAACCGGCGAGTATATAACGGATCGCCAGTTACGCCTAACCTCCATAACCAATGGACTCTGCACTTGACCCGACTATTGGTTCATAGTTTAGTTTTATCACATTATCGGCGATGCCTGGGTGTTGGGTTTGAGCTCAATTCAGTGGCAGGAGGGCAAAGATGTTAACAATTGGCCGAGTGGCAAAGCGCTTTGGCTTGTCGCGCAGCACTTTACTGTATTACCACCGCAGAGGTCTGTTGTCGCCGAGCCTGCGCAACGTAAACGGCTATCGCTTGTACAGTGAAGCAGACCTTGCCCGGCTTCAAAAAATAACCTTGTATCGCGATGCTGGTTTAGCGCTCGAAACCATTCAGCAAATGTTGACAGAGAAACCCGCCGAGAATGATTGGTCTGTGGTTCTCGAACAGCGGCTCATCGATATCAATGGTGAAATCAGCCGCTTGCGACTGCAACAGCAAGTTATTTGTCGTTTGTTGGCCGACACAGACGCGGTGCGCAACACCCGGGTGCTCAACAAGGAAGCCTGGGTTGCTCTGCTAAAAGCAACCGGGCTTAGCGACGCGGATATGCACAACTGGCATGCTGAATTTGAGCGTATGGCACCGCAGGCGCATCAGGATTTTTTGGAAAGTTTGGGTATTGATGCGGAAGAAATACAGAAAATACGCGCTATACAGTAAATGAGCTTTAGAGCAGATAGTTGAGGTCTTCTTCAAGAACCACCGGTGCTGGCGTTTCAGCTTGTTCTGTGTCTGGTGTTTTGTTGCGACAGGCGCTTTCTTTTTCGATGTAGTTAACCAAATTATGACCGGCAGCATAGGCGAGGCTTGCCGCTGTTTCGACCGCTATTTGCCTGCCAATTGCCCATAAAACCTCGAGACATTCATCGCCGCCGCAGGAACCCACGGTAGCCGGTAAATTGCCGCCCACGCGATCATTAATAATCACCAGTCCTTCGCCAGGGGTGTCGTCAACACCCAGGGTGTAATACGCCATCGCAGTATCGCATTCTTTGTCGATGGCGACTTTTTCTTTAGGTGCGACATATACGCACCCTTGCGCGCAGAGCACAAAACAAACGATCACAATGAGTTTCATCATGGCGGTGCCTATATTCCATTAGTGATGTTGATAGTACACCTCCAATCGCGCGAATATCAGGCGATGCAACATTCTGTAACAAAGTACCCGTCAGGAGCTTTACTCAAAACTATCTAATTCAAAAATATCGGCGAGCGAGGGTTGCCATTGATAGGTTTTCATCGCAACACGCCCGTGTTTCACAGCAATTCCTTCATCGCGTAAGCGTTCAGTTTGAATATTCGCAGATTGTGAATCTTCGGGAAACGCAAGCTGCCCGTTAGCCCGCAGCACGCGATGCCAGGGTAATGGCTTGTTTGCAGGTGCCAAGCCCAAAACTTTACCGACCATTCTGGCCCTGCCGGGCAAGCCTGCCAGCTCTGCAATTTGCCCGTAGCTGGCAACGCTACCGCGCGGAATGCGGCGGACTGTTGCGTGGATTTTCAAATATCGTGGATCACTTGTATTCATGCTTGATACTGTCAAAATGATTGGGAGCATGCAGGCTCACTGTACCGATTTCCCTGTTTTCGTCACTTAACCCGGCACCTGAAAATTGCTGCCGGCCTAACCGTGCGCGTTGCCAGTGGAACCGGTGGCTCACTGCTAGGGGTTGCGGCAGTGTTTAACACATTAAGAATAAATATCAGGGATCAAGTATGAACATTCTCAATAAGTTTTTATGCGGAGTTCTGACGTTTTCCATAGCGTTACCCGCCCTGGCGCAGTCGTCTTCGTCGTCGACTTCCAGTAGCACAAGTTCTTCTGGTGGCAGTTGGTACACCGTCACTTTCCAGGAGGAAGAAATCTGTAATACCAGTGATGGCTTTGTCGAAGATAGCTACGCAGGTGCGTCTAATGGTAAATATTTTAATCCAGGCGATGAGCCATACAGTTACGTACATTTCGCCAATTTTTCTCTCGTTGGTGGACCGGCTGCCGTTGATGACGAAATTGCCATTCGTTATGCCAATGGTTCTGATGTCGGTCGACCGATGATGCTGAATCTGGTAGATGGCGATGCCATCCTGTCGGTACCTTTTGAGTTTGCGCCAACCGGTGGTTGGGATCAATGGCAGGTTGAAACCCAGGCTATAGAAATGCGTCTGGGCTCGTTTACTGACGCTTATTTGTATTCTTCCTCTGATAACGGCAGCCCTAATATCGATTATATGTCGTTGCGTCTTAGCATCGACTGCGGCGGTTCGCAAGGCTGCGGGTATGGCGGTGACGTCGGGCGTTGCGATGTACCGGCACCGGAGAATAAAGCCAAATTGTGCGAGGTGGATTACGACATTACGGGTTCCTGGGGCAATACCTTTCAGGTGCAGCTCACCATAAACAACATTACCGACCAGCCCATTGAAGGGTATACACTCGATTGGTTAATGGGCGAGGGCGAGCGATTTGTTTCCGGCTGGAATGCCAATTACAGCAGTGATGGCAACACAGTGTCTGCAACGAATGTGGCTTCCAATTGGAACGGTACGATTCCTGTAAACGGTTCGGTGAGTTTTGGCTTCCAAGCTCAGGATATCACCGCTCCGCCGCAACCTTTGATACCCGCAAACTTCGATTTGAACGAGGGTTACTGTACTTTGGTTGGTTTACCGACCAGCAGTACGTCATCGAGTTCGTCGTCCACGTCCTCGACTTCTTCCAGTTCAAGTAGCAGCAGTTCGAGTTCAAGTAGTTCGTCCAGCACGTCCGCGAGCAGCAGTTCATCTTCCTCCGGCGGCGGCGTTCAGATGTCTGTAGGTGCTCGTGTTGGCCTCTGCCCGGATATCAGCAACGGCACTGTTATCGGTGAAGAGCAGAGTAGCTACGGCCCGATTTATTGGATGGATATCGATGACGGGGTAGGCAGCGAAGCTTACTTTACACCTTTCAGTGTGTCGGGTGGCCCAGTCTATTCCAGTTCCGCTTCGCTCAGCTATGCCAATGGTTCGTCGCAGGATATTGTGGTGGACTTATACCGAGACGGTAACCTCATCGCCGACGATCTGGCCCTGCCGCCAACCGGTGGTTGGGATGTCTGGGACAGCGTGACCTTTGGCAGCGCCTATAGCGGCCAGATAAAGTTGGTGGTGGATGGCGATGGTGTTGCACCCAATGTTCAAAGTTTTGGTGCCAGCATCCAGATCACCGGCTGCAATACTTTCCCGGGATGTGGCGGTGGTTCGGAAGTGCAAGATTGTTCATTGTGGGACATCAGCACCTCCAGCAGCAGTTCATCCAGCAGTTCCAGCTCGTCCAGTAGTTCAAGTTCATCCAGCAGCAGCTCAAGTTCGACGAGCAGCTCCAGTGGTGGGCCGCAAATGTGTGACTGGTATGGCTGGATGGTGCCGATCTGCTCTGGCGTTAGTGTAGGTTGGGGCTATGAAAATAATCAGGCATGCGTGGGCAGTCAAACCTGCGCCTCTCAATAAAAACTCAGCTTAATTCGGCAAGCCAATACGGCTTGGCGAATTAATAGCAGCCAATAAAAACCCCGGCAATGCCGGGGTTTGCTGCGTTAACGGGGCCTTAGAGCCCCGAAGATTGGGTTTAGCAGGGTTACATGCTGAAGCGAACACCCAATTGATAGCGTGGGCCCAGTTCTTCCACATAGTAGGTCATGCGCTTGGAGCGTTGGTACCAACGCACATTTTCACCGGTCAGGTTGAGACCTTCGAAGAACACGCTAAAGCCATCGAAGATTTCGTAAGAGGCGTTCATATCCCATTGCGCATATTCATCAACGTAAATGGGGTTGTTGCTGCCACCCTGGTTGGTACGACGCAGGAAGCTGTCGCGCCAGTTGTAGGCCAGTCGCACCTGGAACCCGTAGTTTTCATAAATACCAACCAGGTTCATAGTGTCACTAAGACCGAGTAACGCAAATTGCTGCTCGGTGGGCAACGCCAGATCGTCGAAGCTTACATCACCACTAACAGTGGTGTAGTTCGCTTGAATGCCGAAGCCGGATTCGCCGAAGAAGTGCTGAATGGCCCATTCCGAACCGTAGATCTTAGCTTCTTTGTTGTTGATTGGGTAAGACGTTAACCATTGAGCTTCTGGGTCTTTGTCGTAGCGGGGATGCTCGTCGTCGGTCATCAAACCATTAACATCGTAACGACTTTCCACCCAAGTGAGCCAGTTGTACATCACTGGATTTCCGTCGCCATCCACTTCTGGGTTGCCATTCGCGTCAACTGGGTTGAACTCAAGGTTATTGTTGGGAACGAAGTTACCAGCAATGTCACACTGTTGTTGCAACTGTGTGATTTCCGCTGAACTGTATCCACCCATGTAGTCGGTGTCATAGGTGGCACAAACGGCAGACGCGAATAGCTGGTTCGAGTCTGGATCGTCGTAACCCATGCCGAGCAGATTTGCATACACGTTATTCATACGGGTATTAGCGTTGGGGTCGTCTCCGCCCCAGCTGGCGTCCACCATACCGTAATGCGTTTCGGTGGCCTGGCCACTACCGATGAAATTGTTAACACGTTTCTCGAAAACACCCACAGAGGCGTAGCTACTGTCGTTGTAGTACCACTCCAGAGACAGGTCGATGTTCTTTGAATCCAAGGGCAGCAGCGCGGGGTTGTTGCGTTGTGCTGTTGGTGTTGCACCGCGATAACCGGTCGGGTCTGTTTGTGAGAAGTTGCTGGCACCAGCATAGAGGTTGCCGTAGTTCGCGCGAGCAATTGTATTGCTGAAGGAGAAGCGACCCACAAGATTGTCGAGAAGTTCGATATCAAAGTCGAAACTTGGCAACATGTTGCTGTAATCGTGATCGACTGCAATTGGAATTTTATCGCCGGGTGCGTACTGAGTCACCTGGAAGTCGTTGTTACCCTGCCAGACACGGTAAAGTGGCTGACGCAATTTAGCGGTAGAGGTAATGTCGGTTTCTTCATATCTCAAGCCAGCCAAAACGTGGAAAGGCATGCTGCCCAATTCACCTTCGAGGCCGAGTTGGAAGAACAGGCCGGTAACGGTTTCTTCAACGCGGTTGTCTTGCGTGAAGTTATGTTCAATTTCACACTTCCAACCTTGGCTTTCACCATAAATTGCTTCGGTTTGACGGCACAAATCTTTTACGTCGTTCGCGCGAATACCCGATTGGAAAGAACCACTCATATCGTAATCGTCGTATTGCTCGGCGAAATTAAAGGTGCTGAATGTACCGGGAGCAAATTCACCGGGATAGCTAACGTTCCAGTTACCCAGGTTAACTTGACGGGTTGATGCCTGTTGCACCATGTCAGTTTTGGTTTGGTCGATACCAAATTTGATAACGCCGTTGTCGAAATCGAAATCACCATCGAGTTGCACTTGAGTGATATCCATTTTTTGCGCAGCGTAGAATACGCGACCTTGAGCACTACCTGCGTCACCTTCATCTAACACACCATTGTTATTGGTGTTGGAGTCTTCGAGCACAAAGCTACCCACGGGCATGTCGCCGCTGAAGTCGTAACTGAAACCTGCAGAGACAGGTGTACCGATACTGATGGCGATTTCACCGGAATCCCCTAGACCGGTAGGCAGGTTTTCCATGCTGGAGTCATGCACGTCAAAATTAAGCGCTAAACTGTCGTTTACTTGCCAGCCCAAATTAAATCCGATGGAGTCCAAGGTGTTGGTTTGTTCACGCAATTGCTGTTCGTAGCCCACATCTTTGTTGGGTGGATTGTGCGCTTCCTCGATGTAAATTGGTGTTGCTACGGCGCTGTTATCGAAATCGACACGAGTGATTGAGGTGTTATTGTTCAGCCATTGTGTCCATTCTCCACGGTGCTCCCACAATTTATTTTCGGCATAGACATAATCCAATGTGGTTTCGATGCTGTCAGTGGGGGCCCATTGCAAAGTAACCTGAGCGTTAAGTCTTTCACGCTCTTTATCAGAATAAGCCCAGCGGAAGTCATTGGGGCGTGCAAACAGTTGACCGTCTTCAGGTGGGTTATTAATGACGGCGTTGGGAGCAAAGCCGTATAGGGGTGGGTTTTCGGAATCCCATTGTGCGATATTCCAGTTATTTTCAGCTGCACCAGCAGCGCCGGAATGGCGAACTTGGTAACTGGCGGCTCCGGCGACGCCAAAGGTGCCGTTGCTCCAGCTCAATAAACCTGATAACTCAGGAGTGATATCGTCGCCGACACGATTAGTGGTGTCATGAACGGCTTTACCCGCTACGGTGTAGGCTAGGCCCTCTTTGTCGAGGGGGCGGGTTGTTGTAATGTTAACGGTTGCACCAATACCGCCGGAGGCCACATCCGCACGGCCGGTTTTGTACACCTGGACGCCAGCGACGCTTTCAGAAGCAAGGTTGGCGAAGTCGAAAGCGCGGGTAGCACCCCCAAAAGTACCACCGGCACCACTACCACCACCGTATGTGAAACCTGCAGGCATGGTGCGTCCATTCAAGGTCACCATGTTGAACGCAGCACCAAAGCCACGCACTGTGATCTGGGAGCCTTCACCGTTTACACGGTCAATCGATACACCGGTAATACGCTGTAAAGATTCGGCCAGGTTAGTGTCTGGGAATTTACCAATGTCTTCTGCGGAAATCGCATCGACAACACCAGCAGATTCACGTTTGACATCCATTGCTTGTTCAAGACTGGCGCGAATACCAGTTACTAAAACTTCTTCTAGATTTTCGTTCTGACCAAACGACGGTAATGCAGCGGAAGCCGCAATCACGCCGAGTATGGCAGTCGATAGTTTGCTTCTAGTAAACATAGTGACTCTTACTCCTCGGTTGATATAAACGTAATTTCGTTTTTTTTGTTTTTGGTTGTTGCGTGTCGCCACGCATATTCACGCCGTTTTTTAAAGGCAAAAGCACCCCCTGCAGCGTGCTGATGCATTGCCAACTGCTAAACGATTTGTTTTTATAATTTCGGCAATAAAACCGAACAGAAAACAACGCTCCTTGTTGAGCGCTCAATTGTTAAAAAGAAAATCTATATATTTAAATTATGAGAGCAGCTTCTTTGCTGCATCCTCCCAATAGTTGTAGTTATTCCCTCAGTCATTTTTATGACGAGCCATCTTAATAAATAAGTTCCGGCGTCAGCAATAAAGGTGGGCGGTAATGGCCGCCATACGAAACTTAAAAGTCATTAACTTTATTTATATGCAACGCTTTTTGGGGGGCAATAAATGTGAGGGCTTGAGGCTGTTGCAGCAGGGTTACAAAAATAAACAGTTCCTTAAAACCCAATTATTTAAACTTGTAACGGATGCAAATAGCGCACTATAAAACGGAAGAATGTAAACAATGCAGCCTATCGACACCGATTATGATGCAAGCATTAATGCTATTGTGGTTCGCCTGAGGGGGCACATTACTGAAGAGCGTCTTGCCGTATGGCGCACTGAGCTCGCCAATCGACTTAGAGAGCATCGTCATGTTGCGCTCCTGATGGATACCCACCAGCAAACCTTTGCTTCCCTCGATTGCGTGCGTTGGCTTAAGCGCTTTTTGTGTGAAGATCCCGTTGTGCGCTTACACATCGACCGCGCTGCTTTTGTGCGTCCGCACGAAGTGGCCGAGCCCTACCTTGCAAAACCTAACGAAGGTTATTTCACCAATCTGGAATCGGCTTATAGCTGGCTTAAAATGCATGCGCCGGCGCACTGCGCCACGCTTTAGATGATTTTGGTGACAGACTCCCTATCTTAATGCACGTCCATCTCTGGCTGATCTCGCTTACCAAATTACGCCAATTCTGATTTTTTTACCGTGTCCCACCACTGTAGCCGGGTTTTGATACAGGCTGTGCGATAGAATCGAGCAGCAAACTGCAGGTATGATGATAAAGCTCGCTGTTCAAGCGGCGCATCTATTCACCCAATAACCCAATAACCCAATAACCCAATAAGAAGCTTATGAATGTCAGAGGCCAACTGCTTTATCGTGCACTAATTTTGGTTTTTGGCAGTTGTACGCTCTTGCAACAGGCCATTGCCGGTGAAATTATGCCTAACGCTAACGCCAGTCTTGAGGGAAAGGTAGACATCAGAGAGGAAGATAAGGGCAAATGGCTTCCAGTGCCTATCCCGATATCCAACCCAACGGTGGGCACCGGCTTACAAGGGGTGTTGCTATATCTGCACGCGCCCAAAGCCGGTGATTCGGCGGAGACACCTGCAGCCACAAGTGGGATTGGAGGAATGTATACGGATTCCGAGAGCAAGGTACTCGGGGTGTTTCACGACAATCATTTCGCCGACGATCGTTTTCGGCTCAAAGCCATGGTTGGGGTGGGCGACTTAAATCTGGACTTCTTTGGCATAGGCACTACAGCAAGCGATTTAAAAATTACCTATAACATCCGGCCCAAGATCAGCTACTTGCAGTTTTTAGTTGAACTCCCCAGGGCGGAAAATCATTATCTTGGTTTGAGTCACTTATATTCAGACGCGGAGTTACGATTCCGTTTTGAGTTCGAACTTGACCCGGAAAACCCCGTGTCGCTTCCCGGGCTGACATTCAACTCAGTGACATCCAGTCTTGGAATTGTCTACAACTACGACTCCCGCGACAATAATTTTTACCCACGCAAAGGCGCCAATATCAGTGTGTCGTATACCAGCGATGATGAACGCTGGGGTAGCGAATATCGCTTCGAACGACTTAACCTGAATTATCGGCATTTCGTATCGCTAAGCCATAATCAGGTATTGGCAACGCAACTTAATTTTAGCGACGTTGACGGTGATCCGCCCTTTTACTTTTTATCCTCATTAGCAATGCGCGGTTTCGCCGGTGGCCGCTATCTGGATAACACCAGTGGCTCTGCACATATCGAATGGCGCTACAAATTTTCGCAACGTTGGGGTGTTAACATTTTTGGTGAGACTGGGCGAATTGGCGAGAGTCTTGATGAACTTTTCGACAGTCGCAACGTGAACAGCGCTGGCTTGGGTTTGCGCTGGCAACCCATTGTCAGCAAAGAATTAAATTTGGGTATTGATGTGGCAAAAAGTACTGACGATAGCGCACTCTACCTTCGGGTTGGTGAAGCGTTTTAATGGTTTAAACCGATCAAGGAAACGAGCTATGGTAGTTAAAAAATTATCCGGTAGTGAAAGCAGTTTTGTAAATATGAGCCTGGAGGCTGTGGTTCGCATAGCGATTGTTTTAATGTTATTGGTTTGGTGTTTCGACATTCTTAAACCGTTTATTTTACCGCTGGTATGGGGAATTATTATTGCCGTAGCCTCCCATAAATTATTTATTGGCTTATGTAATAAACTGGGTGGCCGAACCGCATTGGCCGCTGTCGTATATACGCTCGCGGGTTTGGCTTTAATTATTCTCCCCGCGGCGATTCTTTCCTCCACCTTATTTTCGGGTTTGGAAAACCTTTCAAGCGAAATGCAGGCGGGTCGTTTAATCATTCCACCACCGCCCCAAGGCGTTTCCGACTGGCCGGTAATTGGTGAAAAGCTTTATGCGGTTTGGTTGCTTTTTTCAGAAAACCTGGATCAGGCATTCGAAAAGTTTGCGCCCCAGATCACAGCAGTGGGGAACTGGACTTTCGAACGCATGAAAAACGCCGGTTCCGGTATTTTGCAATTTATTATTTCAATTATTATAGCGGGAGTTTTACAAGCGAAAGCGCAGGCTGGTCAAAAATTTATCCATGATTTAGTGGTGCGTCTCGCCGGAGATTCGGGTATTACCTACTGCGATCTTGCCGGTCGCCTCATCCAAAGTGTCACTCAGGGTATTCTGGGTGTTGCCATAATTCAAGCGATTCTGGCAGGCATCGGTTTTTCGATTGCCGGTGTACCAGCGGCGGGTTTATGGGCATTTGTTGTGTTGTTTCTCGCGGTGATCCAGGTCGGGCCGATGATTGTTATTTTGCCCCTGGCGATCTACATGATGGGTGAAATGAGCACCCTCCCAGGAATTGTATTTTTAGTGTATTGCATCGCAGTGGCCATGCTGGACAATTTTTTAAAACCCATGCTCTTGTCGCGTGGTATTGATGCGCCAATGGTGGTCGTGTTTCTCGGTGCAATTGGCGGTTTTATTTCAATGGGTATCTTAGGTTTATTTATTGGCGCGATTGTATTGGTGCTGGGCTGGGTGTTACTAATAGCCTGGATTCACGAAGACAGCGAAGCCATGGCGGTTGGTATTTTGGAACAAGCTAATGAAGCCCAAAATTCGGAGGAGAATTCGTGAGCGATGTACAACCCGAAAGCGTGAATGTAAAACCCGTCACAGAAAAGATGAACCCCATTCAAAAGTGGACGCTGTGGGTGCTATTGGTCGCTGCTGTTTATTTTGTGTGGTATTTATTTGCTGATCGCATTACCCCCAGTAGCAGTCAAGCACGGGTTAGGGGGTATATCGTACCTATGGCAGCTCAGATCACGGGTGAAATTGTTAAGGTGCACACCGCGATTAATCAAAAAATAGCGGCCGGTGAAGCAATTTTGGAAATTAGCAAACGAGATTACGAACTGGCCGTGGATAAGGCTCGCGCCGATCTCGAAAAAGCCGGTCAGGATGTCGGTGCCAATAGCGCTGCTGTTATTTCTGCACAAGCGGCATTGGCTGCTGCTCAGGCAAATTTTAAAAGTATTAGCGCTAATGCTGCACGCGTATTTGAAATGGAAAAGCGCGGTATTTTGCCGAATTCCGATGGTGATAAAGCAAGGGGTATGCTGGGCCAGGCCGAAGCTCAGGTCGAGGCGGCCACCGCAGAACTGGAGCGCGCGCATCAAAATTTAGGAAATACAGGCAGCGACAATGTGCGCGTCCGGGTTGCCGCAGCGGCGTTACAGGATGCCTTGCTGGATTTGGAGCGTACAGTTGTTCGCGCTCCGGCCGATGGCGTTGTTAGCAATATGAAACTCGACGTCGGTCAATACGCTCGCACCGGGGAACCGCTATTTACCTTTGTTTCCACGCGAGCGGTGTGGGTCGAAGCATTCATGCGCGAAAATAATCTCGGCAATATAAAGCCGGGAAATCAAGTCGATATTGTATTAGATGCGGCGCCTGGCCGAATATTTAAAGGGGAGGTGATTAATGTTGGTGTGGGCGTGAAATGGGATCAAAGCAGTCGCCCAGGCGAATTGCCTGTGGTGAGTAACCCCAGTGGTTGGATGCGAGATGCCCAGCGTTTTCCCGTAGTCATTCAGTTTAACGACGATCGCGCGCTGGGTTTTCGACGGGAAGGAGGCCAAGCCGATGTGGTTGTTTACACCAGTTCTAACCTTGTGCTCAATATCCTAGCGAAACTGGATATTATTTTAACCAGTTGGTTTACCTACTTAAACTAATGACCAGCATTATTATGCATCATCACTGGCGACAATTACCTAGCCCATTGCGAAATTTAACGCAACAGCAACGCCGGCAGCTACGATTGGCTATCGGCGTTACTCTGGCTATGACACTTGCTGTCACTGCTGCCTGGCCACTGGCCTTTATCGCCATTATTCTCACTTGCTCATTAATGAGCAGTGAAAAACCCTGCATGACGATAAAACAAGGTGGGGAGCTGCTGAGCGTTATTATCGTTGTTGTTGGGTTTGGCTTACTGGTAAGTAGCTTGTTTGCAGATACTCCACTATTGTGCATAGCGGTTGTGGCAGTATGCCTGCTAAATGCTTTTTTCTTAAATACCGGTGGCTTAAACTCACTACTGGTTACTCTTTTACTTATCACCATTACCCTGTTGCCGCTAATGGCACAGCAGAGTTATGGTTTGGCTTTGTTGGTTAGTGTTGGGCTTTTTATTGGAGTTGTGACTGCGCTTTGTATTAATTGGTTGTTGCACGCGCTTATTCCCGATGTTGAGCAACAACCCGAAAACCCGCAAGATCCTCTGGAAATAAACAGCGTTCAGACGCTCGATAAGCGCATCCAACAAGCGCGTAACAGTCTTGTGGCGGTGTTGCCAGTAGTCATCGCCGTGTATAGCTTCGAATTGACCAATTCCGCACTAGTGATGATTTTCGCGGTCATTCTCGCGCAAAATCCTGATTTGCAGGCAGGTTACAAGGGGTGCATGGGTTTGTTGCTTGGCAACACCTTGGGTGGCTTGATAGCAGTTTTAATATACGCATTACTCACCTTGGTTCCCAGTCTAAGTTTTCTGGTTTTGATGACTTTCGTATTTGCATCTCTCTGTGCCCAGCGCATATTTTCTGCGCACCGCATGGCACCCGTTGCCAGTATGGTGCTATCAACCATTTGTTTGTTAATCGGCTCGGTACTGTTAGGCGATGGAACTTCTGCCGGCGAGAAATTTATTGTGCGAATTTTCCAAATTTTTATAGTGACTCTGTACGTAGTGGGGGCATTCAGTTTGTTGACGCTTGACTGGAAGACAATTTTGGGGCGTTTAACCTTGTGGAGACAATATGTTAAATAGTTTTTTATATCTGGTTTGCTTTGCGATAGTGCTGGTTTCTCTAAGCGCGACTGAAGCCGGCGCTGCATCCCGTGGATTTTCGGTCGGCGCTGGACCTTCACTGGTGAATTTTGATTCCAATTTTAAAATTACAAACACCGATGATGGCAGTGATTTATTTATAGATACCGAAGGCACGCTGGGGCTTCCCGAGAAAGACACTTCGCCGTTGTTTTTAATGAGCTATCGCATTTCAAACAAACACAGCGTGGCTCTAAGTTACGTGGGCATTCGACGCCAGAATGAACTCGCAAACCTGGAACTGGATCTCGGCGACTATACCGCTTATGGCAATATACTAATACGCGATACCACCAAATATTACAGCTTTAATTACGGCTACACCTTGTTCGAAGACGATCGCTCTTTCGTACTGGCTTCGTTTGGTATATTCGGCTTGGACCTGGGGCTTTCCCTTGAGGCAGTCGGGGGTATTCGCAACGGTGAAGATGTTATCGAAGAAAATAACTACGAGAAGGCAATGGGGGTATTTGCGCCATTACCCTTGTTTGGCTTGGATTTCTGGTGGGCTTATACCTCGCGTTGGGGCTTGGGTTCCAAAATCGCATTTGTGGGCGGCTCTTATGCGGATGTAAAAGCCGTTGTGGTCGACACCAGCATACGGGGTATTTATCGTATGAGTAAGCACTTTGAAGCCTTTGTGGGTGTTAAGTATTTTTCTGGTGATATTACGATTAACGATGCACCTTATCGCAATGAAATCAAATACGGCCTCAATGGCCTGATTGGTGGCATTGGCTACCGCTTCTAAAAAGTCGACAATGAATATGAAATACACCTTTCTTGCGCTTTCCTTATTTTTGCTTGCCGGCTGTGCGACCTTGCCCGATAACTCACAACGTACGAGCAGTTACCGAATTGAACAAAGCGAACCTTCGAGCCTGGCGACTGCTGTAAACAAGCGTGGTAAGGAACATCCCAATGAAACTGGTGCTTTTCCATTATTCAGTGGTTTGGATGCGTTTGTGGCGCGCGCGGGTATGGCGCAACTTGCCGAAAAAACCTTGGACGTACAGTACTACCTGTATCATAACGATACCGTGGGCGCGCTGTTAACCGATCAATTACTTAAGGCTGCAGATAGGGGCGTAAGAGTAAGGCTGCTGCTCGATGATATGGATTTGGCTGGGCGAGATTTTAGCGGAGCTATTCTGGATGCGCACACGAATATCGAAATTCGTATTTTTAACCCCTTTAGTCGAAAAACCTTACGCACCCCCCAGTTTGTGACACGCTTTGGCGGAGTAACGCGGCGTATGCACAATAAAAGTATGACGGCGGATAACCAAGCGAGCATCATCGGTGGCCGGAATATTGGCGATGAGTATTTCGATGCAAGCAAGGAATATACTTTTAGTGACTTGGACGTTTTCTTAATCGGCCCTGCTGTTAACGAAGTGTCGAAGTCGTTCGATCTATATTGGAACGATGCGATTGTCTACCCTTTTGCAACCCTTGTTAAACAGACACCTTCGCCGCAGGAAGTGGTTGATAGGCGACAGCGTTTTAATGAAAAAATTGCTCAGTTACAGAATTCGGAATATCTCGAGGCGCTCAGCGAATCTGATCTGGCACAGCGTATCAGAGAGCACAATCTGGCGTATTATTGGGGCGATGTGGATATTATTTATGATCAGCCCGAGAAGGTTGTGAAAAGCCGTAGTGAAAGCTCTTATCATCTCAGTGAAAAGCTGAAACCCTATTTCACGGCAATTGAAAATGAAGTGCTGCTCATTTCTCCCTATTTTGTGCCCGGAAAGAGTGGGGTGAAGTTTCTTACCGATATGGTGGCTCAGGGTAAAAAGGTGACTGTTATTACTAATTCTCTCGCGGCTAACGATGTGCCGGCCGTGCACGCGGGTTATATGAAATACCGTAAAAATCTGCTGCGTGGTGGTGTTACTATCTATGAGTTTAAAAGCCATTTAAATACGGCAGACGGGGAACAGCAAAAATATGGTGATTTGTATTCCGGGCTCCATGCAAAATCGTTTATCTTGGACAACAAAATCGTGTTTATTGGCTCCATGAATTTAGACCCGCGCTCCTCAAAAGAAAATACCGAAATCGGGGCGATGATTCACAACAAAACACTTGCCCAGAAATTCACCGCAAGCCTGTTAAAAAGCCTGGACATTAAATCGTATAAAGTTGAGTTACAGGGCAACAGCTTGCGCTGGAAAACTCTGCAAGATGGTCAAGAAAAAATCTTCACAAAGGAACCCGAAACCACCTGGTGGCAGAGGTTTACTATCGGAGTTATGCGAATTATTCCTGCGGAATCACAATTATAAAGTGCTGATGCGCAGCGGGATGATAGCAGGAGCGAAACGTTATAAATTAGTGTTGACAAGCCCTAGTAACGCAAGCCGAACTCTACTGGTAAGTTGAGAACATCCATCAGCGAGCGGTCGCACAGTTGACGCGGCTGGTGGAAAGCAATATTGCGCACAATATTCAAAGCCAATGTAATGCGTTCATACCAGGTTTCGGACTTGCCTTTAATCATATGGTCTGCCTTGTCGCGCACGGATCTATCGTTTAGTAGCCCAAGAATTTTCTCCAGCAGGTTGCTGGCTTCATCTACCGGTACATCCATACTGCTGAAATTTCCACTGCCGAAAATTGATGAGAATACCTTAACAACATCTGCATCATAGCGCGGGCGTACATTGCCCTGACCCAGCACAAAACCGCAGGTTATCGAAAAGGCCAGCGTAGGGCTGTAATCTGAGAGAAAACCAAAATATAAATCGCTGATGCCGGAGATTTGAGAAATTCTTGGAATACCCGCTTCGATCCGCTTCATCACCAAGGGGTGGCGCATGCGCCCAAGGGGACCTGAGCCATCAATGAACTCGTGGTGCAATGCCAGCGTGGAAATGAAGTCCTCGGTGAACAAATTGTCCTCGCTCTCCGGATACTCAATTTCGCTGAAAAGTTTATGTGAAATAAGAGGGTGCATAACTTCAAAGTTGCTGATTTGCTCAGACAGCCGCGTGTAACCAACGTCTTTGATCAAACCCAAAATGGCCAGTTCTTTCTTCTGATGCTCACTGAGATGAAGCTGATTGGCAATTTCCATCATGAAATACAGCGAGCACTGGTTCTGTATAAACTTCTGCTTCCATTCTTCGCTCTGGGTGTAAACCGCCAGGTAAAGTTTTGCGGTTTCGGGCAGTTCAACTTGTTTTACCAAAGAAAAGATTTGTTTGGAAATTTTGTTTAAGTCCAGGTTTTCCAGTACCGGGTATTTGGCGATAAGCTCTGGTGTGTTTCGCTCGAAGTTACACCAATCCGGCTGGCGGTCCCAGGTTTCGGATTTAATAATTTCCGATATACAACTGATCTTGGTGCATTCCAGCTCAATAAACGATTCCATGGCTTTTGGAACGTCGCCGTGGAAAAAGAAGTGAGCGTTCTGATATTTATACAGGTCCACATCCAGCAGAGCCTCGATAACCCGCCTCGAAAAGTCAACATTTTTCTGAATGTAAGGGGAACCATTAAGTTGCTGTTTCAGTGCCTCGGCACTGGTGCCGTAGGCGTTGATTCTGTAAATAGGCACCATGCTTGAGCAACCGGACGAGAATATTTGTTCTCGGTAATAACGTTCCGTTGCCTGAATGGACTTTTCTATACTCGAATCGAACTTTGCGGCTTCAGTCATAAACTGTATTTTCTCAACAATTAATAAATCAGGTTAAAGCCGAATCTTTGCTGTTCGAAAGATTTGCTGGAATACTGGGAACGAAAAAGCAATATATCCGATTTATTCCATAAATTTTAATAAATTTTATACTGCTTGGATATAAATCAACCTTAACATTGCGCTTATATCTAGCGGTTATTGAGTTTCGGGAAAGTATACTTTTTGCGCGAATTATTGGAGGCAAAAGGAGAATACATAGGCCTGTATTGTTACGAAAAGTTGAGAAATCCGACATCGCTATTCCTCGCGGTTATGAAACAATTTGTTGCATTTTCCATGGCGGAGTTTTTCGGACTGTTTGGAAATTGCTGGATTGGATTCCATAACGGGGGGCATGGAGGAATTGGGTTATCCGAATAGGTTCATGCCGGTCGGCTGCATGGTAAGCATTGCTGAATAGTAAGGAAGCTCCGAAAAATGCGCCTATGTTCAGGGCTCCCTTAAATAATGACGGAGCGAAACAATGAGCGAAGACGCTGTCACTAAGGCCCAATGTAGAGACAGTTCTACCATTAACCCGGCGGAAGAATAGATCCACCTGATACGTTCTTCTGTCGCCCTAAAAATCTGGCGGCATTGCGTGGCCACCGGGTTAATCGTTATTTTATGGCTTTGTAACTGAATTTCTGGCCTCCAAGCGCTGCCTCATACATCAAGCCACCTTTGGCATAAGTAAATACCATCATCCCATTTACGTAGTCTGCAGCCTGCTTACCCGCATTGGCTTTGGCGCTGGCTCCGACTGTGTTTCCGGTAGTGCCTGCAGCCGCTCCAGCAGAGGCGGTAATGGCGACGGCGGTTGCCTGAGCACCGAATTCAAATTCTCCCGAGGTAAAGGAATCGTAGGCGCGTTTGTCTTGCAGCAGAATTAATTGGCTATACGCTTGCCCGCCAGCCTGAAAGCCGATGGTGATCTGCGTCATTTTTGTCGTACCAGTTACCGCGCCCGCTTTATACACGCGACCACTACCGTGAGCACCGCCTACGCCAAGCCCGCCTTTGCCAATTGTGGGGAATAGCGCATAACCGTAGGCCTTGGCCAGTTTTGCGGAAACGTTGGGGTTGGTTTGGAATTTCGCTAAGGCATGGCGGTAATTTTCGTCCTCATCATTGCCCGCAACCGCAATTTGGAAAAATAACAGAGAAAAAATCACGATCAAAAGGCTTTTTAAGATGTTCATGTTTGGTCTCCTCCGTGTGAAAAATAATCATGAGTTATTGTGGATTTTGGTGGATATTAAACCCGGTGCTAAGGTGTTCAGCAATCATAATTCGCGTTGTTAAATTTATTTATCATTCTTTCGGCGAATATATTATGCGACCTTTGGCGCTTAATTCGTTTTTGAGTTTCAGCTAAACGTCGTCCGAAGCAAGGCGTGTGCTCTAAGGTAATGGCTCGTCATTATTCCTCGAAAAATATCGATTGAGGCTTTGTAATTTGCTTAGGATTCCTTAAAGCATACTTACCAAGTAACGAATAAAACCTTGTTTAGCGTTTTAAGGGTGTAATTTTGGCGTAAATAATAATATATTCTGAGGTATAAGTTAAAAGTGTTCGCGAACTTGGGCATGGTGGCAAGCGGGTATCGGAGGCTTTTAACTGACTCATAAAATAGGGTTGGAATGCCAAAACCATTTATGTCTTTGTGCCGCATGCCAATTTAGCTCTTCAAAAAACCCACAAAATTAACATCGGTATATGAGCGAGCCAGATTGAGTGATACATCTGGGCTTGGTTCTCGAAGATCGCCGGTAATTTGCTAACGATCCATACTTGAAAAAGGTTGTGAGAAAACGCTATGAATCCTTCGAGAGTCTCTCTTTTGGCGCTGTATATTACGTTGATGGTATGGGCAAGATACGCATTGAGTGGTGAAACAGAGCTGGCTTCTAACTCCAATGTTGGCTTGGATGCTGTCGTTGATAAAAATGCTGCTCCGAAAGGAAGTTGGTTACCCGTACCAATTCCGATTTCCAATCCCACTGTTGGTACAGGGCTGCAAGGTGTGTTGCTTTATTTACATCCTGCAAAACCGGGTGATAGCGCATCTACTCCTAACGCAACCTCCGGCCTTGGGGTGATGTATACGTCTACGGATAGTAAGGTTGTGGGCCTATTTCACGACGATTATTTTGCTGATGATAAGTATCGTTTTAAGGCTCTGGCGGGTGTGGGTGATTTAAATCTCAATTTTTATGGTTTTGGAGATTTTATATCGGGCGATAAAGTGGGCTACAACATTAAACCTAAAATCACATTTATTGAAGCATCCCGACGTCTTCCCTGGTCGAACAACGGTTATCTTGGCATAAATCATTTGTATACCAGTGCAGAGCTAAAATTTCATTGGAAGTGGGATTTGGAGGGCGGCCGCCCCGTGGATTTTCCTCCCATAAAATTACAGCCAACAACATCATCGTTGGGGCTTATCTATACTTACGATTCGCGAGATGACACTTACTACCCTACAGCGGGTAGCAATACAGCCATAAAATTAACGCGCGACAAAGAGCAGTGGGGAAGTGATTTTGATTTTCAACGATTGAGCTTGAATTTCCGAAAATATATCGCCTTGTGGCAAAAACATGTGTTGGCTGTTCGCGCGACTTTAAGTGATGTTGATGGCAAACCACCATTCTATTTTTTATCCTCTTTACCTTTAAGAGGGTTCGCTGCCGGGCGCTATCTCGATAACAGCAGCGCATCACTACACGCGGAGTGGCGTTATAAATATTCGCAACGTTGGGGGGCACACTTTTTTACCGAAGCGGGAAAAATTTCCGATTCGTTTAAAGCGTTGCGGGATGAAAAACTTATTAGCAGTTTTGGTGTGGGCTTGCGTTGGCAACCGATTGTTCAGAAAAAACTGCATTTAGGAATAGATGTTGCCTACAGCGGTGACGAAAGTGCAACATATTTGCGGGTGGGAGAAGCTTTTTAAAAAAACGGAACAAGCTTGGTCTTGTTCCGCATAAAATTTTATTTTGCCCCTGCGGCTTTGTAACTGAATTTTTGACCACCCAATGAGGCTTCGTACATCAGCCCGCCTTTGGCGTAGGTGAATACCGCCATACCATTAACAAATTCAGCTGCTTGTGCGCCGGCATCCGATTTAGAGGTCGCACTGGCGGAATTCCCTGTGGTGCTGGCCTGTGCATTTGCCGAAGCCGTAATGGCAACTGCGGTTGCCTGTGCCCCGAATTCAAATTTACCGCTGGTAAAACGTTCATAAGCGCGTTTGTCTTTGAAACAAATTAACTGACTGTAAGCCTGACCGCCCAGCTGAAAACCAATGGTAATTTGCGTCATGCTGGTACTGCCGGTTACCTGGCCCGCGCGGTATACCTTGCCCTTGCCGTGAGCGCCACCCACGCCTATTCCCCCTTTGCCAATGGTGGGAAACAGGGCATAGCCGTAGGATTTTGCCAGGGCATCCTGTACTGCCGGTGACGATTTAAATTCGGTGATTGCCGCGCTGTAGCTGTCGGCAAAACTGCTGCTGGCGAGAAGCAACAGCCCCAGGGTTAAAAGTTTCGCAATGATTAGTTTTGGTGTAGTTGTCATGGTTTCCTCCCGTTTTTCGGGCAGTATAAAGATGTGAGGGGTAGGCTGTCGTACTAATAATTAACATTCTGTCACTAAAAGTTTTTTGCTGTGTTACGGCATGTTAATTCATTGTTGGAGGTGTTTTTTTACTCAAGAGATCGTGTGGAAGGCGGCGCGTTTTCGTGCGACCCCGGGGCACTGGCATCGAATTTTAAGCGCGAGCAGCGTTTCTTATCGGGTACGTGCTGCTCGGCTTCTAACTTTATTCGTTAACGACTGCGATATTCGCCACGCCCACCGCCGCTTGCTCGTGATCCGCCGCTATGTTGCTGGCGGCTAGCACTGCCGGAACTGCGTTGTTGTGAGCCTCCAGAATAACGTGCCGAACTGCTGGCGTTGTTTTGGTTATGGTTTGAATAGCTGCGATTGGAACTGTTTGCATTGGAACTGCTGGCGTACTCGCGTTGGTTGCCGGAACTGGAGTGGTTCTGGGTATTACGCTGCTGCCAATTGTTGTGGTTATTTCTGTCGTTGCCTGGCTGCACACCAGGATCGCTTCGGTAGCTTCGCGCATTGCTGGTGTTTTGTTGTTGGTGCTGGTATTTCGGCGATGCAGATTGGCTGCGCCATTGCTCGGTTTGACTGCGGGCTTTTAATTCGTTGCTGATACGTGCTTGGGTGGAGTTGCTGTTTCGGTTAGTGGTGTTGCCCCTGTTCTCTGATGCACCACTGCGCTGTGACACGTCGTTACCCCGTTGCCCATGCTCACCGCCAACTCTGGGGTTGCGGGTTTCTGAACCGCGATTGTTATCACTGCCACCGCTGTGCCCAGAATTTCTGTGGCCAGCATCCGCCGTGCGATTGCCACCGCCGGAGTTGCCGCCGCGATGGCCGTTTTCATTATCCCGTGCGGTATGGTTACCGCGGTCACCACCGTTCGCTCGGTTTGTGTCGTTATTGCGAGGGCCATGGCCATTTTGATCGCCGTTACGTGCATCCCGGTAGCCTTTCGGGTCGCGCATATTGCGCACCAGGCGCTCGTGTTCATCGCGGGAGGCCTCGCGTCGCTGCGTACCGTAAGACCTTCCCGTATTGCGTTCGTAAACGCTCATCCGTGGGTTTGGGGCGCGGTTGCTGTGATAGCGTTCGGCCACCTGGGGTGTGCGGTAATGTACGCCGCGTCGGTGGCTGGGGTTGTGCACCCAGCGCCGGGTATTTTGATAGTGGGCCACGTGGTGGCGGGAATAGTGGCGCGGCTGTGAGTGGTGAACCACCACCACCTGGCGCTGGTGCCAGTGAAAACCACCGAAGTAAACGCCGCTGCCCAGGTAAAAGCCCGGCGTCCACCAGGCGAAGCCAATGTGGAAACTGGGGTAGCCGTGAATTGGGCGGTACGCCCAATAGCATGGTGGGTAAGTTGGCCACCACCAACTGCCGTACACAACGCGGGTGTCGTAATAGGGCACGTAAACCACTTGCGTGCGGGTGGGCTCAATCACGATTTCGCCATTACTGTATTCGACATCCTGATAATCGTTACTCTTGAGATTACCTTCGTCGTAAGCGCGCTGACGCAACTTCTGAATGCTATCCAATACGCGGCTTTCAGATTGCAAAAACGCGTCGCCCAGTTGCTGGGTCCATTGCAAGTCGTCACTCATACGGCTCAGAAGCTGAGGAAACGGAGTAAGTGCTTGCACACTTGGGTCCCAGTCGTGTAGCTCGGCCGCCAGTAATATCTCTTCACTGCTCAGGCCATCCTGTTGGCGCGCCCAGCGCTCAGCTTCCACCACTTCGAGGGGATAGGTTGCGGCAATTAAAATGTGGGACAGCACGGTATCGGGGTAGAGTGCAATGGGGGCCAGAATGGAATCCAGCTCAGCGTCGCTGAACACGGGTTCGTCTTGCACATTGGCTTGCGTCGCTTGCCCAAACAGCAAGAACGCGGTGGTGAGCAGAGTGAGGATGTGTTTCATGGCGTACCTACCTCCAGGCGCGTTTATCTGGAGTTTATTGAAACACTGTAAACCTTAACCCCGCCTGAATGTAGCCCCAAAATGTAATTTTGCGCGAAAATCAGCCAATTACAGGATGGTGAGCAGGGCTTTGAGGCTGGCGATGGCTTCCTTTTCCCTACGGCTGATTTTATTGCCAAACAGCCCAAACCAGCCGCCCGAGGCTTCAGCGACTTTGGTGCCAAGTGAGACCAATGAGTTGCAGAACAAAAGGGCATCGCCTTTTTGCGCATTGTGCTTGAGAATGGCCACCAGATCGACCAGCACTTGCGCGGGCATAAGCTCCTGCTCAACAAACTTCTGCACGATCGCTTCAAAATTCATCAAGGTAAGCGCCGCGGCGGCTTGCATGATTTTACTTTCGGTAATCAGGCCCTGCACCAGGCTTCTCTGAAAGCTGGCAATTTCTTTATTGTCGATATCACCGTCTGCAGCAGCAACTGTGAAAAACACGGCAAGTGGTCCGTAAGAGAGTTTTTCGAGTTGTTCTTTGCTAAGGCCCAGTTCGTCTTTCTGCTCGGCTTCGGGGGCAGCCGTCGCTGGCTGAGTCGCGTCTGCCGTTACAGCAAACACCATAGGATCGTTTTCGGCGCGTTCTTTGAACTGCTCGTAAAACCTTGCCCACGCCTCACCGCTTAACGCTTCGGCGAACAATAGGTTTTCGGAAACCCACAGGCAGTTGTCACCCAACAAATCCGCACATTGCGGCAGGGGTAAATACAGCCCTTCTTTGTTTTCAGAACTTTGCAGCGCACTCGTTGGGGAGAGGCTTACCACAGTATCGCTGTCGGCGATGAGCGTGGGTGTGTTTTCGGCGTAGCTGGAAATATGCACTTCGCTGGCCGCGTCGTCGGCTTTCATAATCACGATATGGGCTTGATGAATATCTTCGTGCTCGAAATAATTCAGCAGGTGCAGGCGGCGATAAAACGATTTGGCAACAGTGGCTTTGTTGTTTTGCAATTGTGCCGCCACGCGCGGCCCAATGCGCATACTGCGTTCAATGCCGGAAACCTGCACCGTGCTCTCCGGGTTCTTAAAAACCTGCCCCAGCAACATTTGTAAATTGGCTTTGCAGTCCTGTTTTACCCAGGCGCCATTGAACTGCTCGCTAAAACCCTTCAGGTCAAGGGCGTCGCTGTTTTCCGGTCGAATTTCGGCCTGATACTTTTTGGCAATGCACCACACCAGCTTCAGGGCGAGCTTGTAATCGTCGGGCGAGCTGGCAGCCATTATTCGCACCTGAAACTGTTCACCGTCGTAATCGATTTCCAGGGCGCGGGCGGAAATTTTATTGCGGTAGATATGGCTCAGGCTGCGCGGCCATCGATCATTATCGGGTGAAGGTTCCTCAACAAAGGCGATATCGTTGTAGCCGGTAGCGAGCAGGGTTTCCGTGAGTGGGAGATCATTAATATTATTTAAATAAAACGAAAAGCTCATGGGCTATCCCTGATCCGAAAAACGCGAGAATACCTCATTCTTTGGTACTAAACCAAGGGACGGCAACTTTGCCTTTCCCCGAGGTGCACCGCTGCTTGTGCGCGGTTGATAAGCTGCGTATGGTGAGTGCAAACCCGCTTAACAAAACACACAAGCCGCGATGAAACACACCTTATTTGGTGAGATACCCGACAATCTGCCCCACGAACAATTCCAGGAAATTATCGCAGCCAAGGCTGTGCGTATTGAGCGTATTCTTTCTCGGGGGCACAGTTCACCGGCGACCGGCTGGTACGACCAGGCCGAGCACGAATGGGTGATCCTGCTGCAGGGCGCGGCGCGGCTTGGTTTTTGCACCGGTGAAACGCTAGACCTCAAGCCCGGTGATTACGTAAATATACCGGCGCACTGCAAACATAAAGTAACCTGGACCGACCCCGAACAAACCAGCGTTTGGTTGGCGGTTTTCTACTCCGATTAAAGCGAATATTTCATGCAATTAAGCAACTCCTATAAATCCCTCGGCGAAGACTTTTTCATCGCTGCACAACCCCGCAAGGCCACCAAGCCAGAAGTATTTTTATGGAATCAGGCATTGGCCGACAGCCTGGGCGTGGTATCACTTATGGAGTCGCCCCAGCAGGTGGCCGAAATCTTCGCGGGCAACCAGTTGTTACCGAATTCTCAGCCGGTGGCATTGGCCTATGCGGGGCATCAGTTCGGGCAGTTCAGTCCGCGCCTGGGCGACGGTCGCGCTCACCTTCTGGGCGAAATCACCGCACCCAACGGCGAAGTGTTTGATATTCAACTCAAAGGCTCGGGCGCGACGCCATTTTCGCGCGGCGGCGACGGTTTGTGCGGCATGGGGCCGGCGATTCGTGAATTTATAATGAGTGAAGCCATGCACGCGCTGGGTGTGCCCACCTCGCGCAGCCTTGCAGTGGTGACTACCGGCGAGCAAATTTACCGCGAGGGCCCGGTGCCAGGTGCCGTGGTTACCCGAGTAGCCGCAAGTCATATTCGTGTGGGTACTTTTGAATACTTTTATTCGCAGGGCAATCAGGCTGCAGTGGAAGCACTGTGCGATTTCGCGATAGCAAGACATTACCCTCAATTGAGTGAGCAAACTGGCGAACAAAAATATCTGGAATTTCTTAAAGCGGTGTTTGCCCGGCAGATAACCCTGGTGTGCGAATGGCTGCGAGTGGGTTTTATTCACGGCGTGATGAATACCGATAACACAGCGATTTCCGGTGAAACCATCGACTATGGCCCCTGCGCCATGATGAGCGCCTATAACCCCAACACGGTGTATAGCTCAATTGATGGTATGGGGCGCTACCGCTACGGTAAACAGCCTGCCATTGCACAATGGAATATGGCGCGTTTAACGGAATGTTTTCTACCCTTGTTGCACCCGGAGCCTGAAAAGGCCACACAACTGGGCGAGCAGTTGTTAGTGGACTTTGTTAAAGACCTTGAAACCGCCTACCACCAGATGATTACGGGCAAAGCCGGGCTTGTGACTGCAGATGCCGAAGCAATTAACCTGTGCAATGATTTTCTGCAACACCTGCGTAAAAATGCTTTGGATTACACCAACAGTTACGATCGCCTTACCCGTTCGCTACAGGAGCCCGAGCAGGCGACAGCCTTGCAACAGGAATTGGGCGATTGGTACAGCCAGTGGCAAGCCCGCTTGCAGTCTCAAGAGCTGCCAACGAGCGAAGTGGCCGCGAATATGCGTGCCCAGAATCCCAGCGTCATTCCCCGCAATCACCACATGGAAGCTGTAATTGCGGAGAGTATTGCCACTGGCAGCCCCGACGCTGCAGAAGCCTGGCTCAAGGTGCTGCGCAAGCCTTACGAGATGCAGGCTACCACGGCTAACTTTCAAAACCCGCCCGTAGATGGTGACCGCAACTATCAGACGTTTTGCGGAACCTAGTCGTTCTTTAATTCTCTTTTGTGTGATAAAACTTGGTGCATTCCGTTTTTGGGAAGGGTGGGCTTTGCTGGTTTTTATTGAAATATGGCGCCATTAGTGTGCGCTATGCGTGATTTAAATACGAAATATTTACCAGGAATAAGTTTTTAAGATGCATTTATGGTGCATGTTAGCACTTAAATGGTGCTTAAAAGTTCACCGTTTAGTTGCTTTTGTGACCTCATAAAAAAATAATTCTTTTAGAATCATAGAGTTATATGTTTTTTGTTTTTTGGTATGCCACTTGCTATGTTGCTGGCCAGCCTGCTCGAGTTGGGGGGTGGGACAAACATCAATAAACAGCAACTTTGAGGTTTTCAAAATGGCTTACATCGAACCCAGCGAATTTGTCACGAAGATGGTAGATTCGGGTGAACAAAAAGTTTTTATGGCTACGAAAGACACTTTCATTCGAGCCTTTATGGCGGGCGCTATTCTGGCCCTGGCTGCAATGTTTGCAATTACCGTAACGGTTAAAACCGGTCAGCCACTGGTGGGAGCCATTCTGTTCCCAGTGGGTTTCATCATGTTGTACCTGATGAAGTTCGACCTGCTTACCGGCGTTTTTACATTGGTGCCCTTGGCGTTAATCGACAAGCGCCCCGGGGTCACTTTCGGCGGTGTAATGCGTAACTGGGGCCTGGTGTTCTGCGGTAACTTTGCCGGCGCTCTTACCGTCGCATTTTTTATGTCGTTTATTCTGACCTACGGTTACCACACAGATGGTGGCGCGCTGGCGGCCAAAGTTGGCAGCATTGGTGAGAGCCGAACCTTGGGCTACAGTGAGCATGGCGTTGCAGGTTGGATCACCATTTTTATTCGCGGCATGCTGTGTAACTGGATGGTTTCCATGGGGGTTGTTGGTGCCATGATTTCCACCTCTGCGGGCAGCAAAATGGCCGCCATGTGGATGCCCATCATGCTGTTCTTCTTCATGGGCTTCGAGCACTCCATTGTTAACATGTTCCTGTTTCCGTTCTCCATGATTATGGGCGGTAATTTCACCATCGCTGATTACTTCATTTGGAATGAAATTCCCACAGCCTTGGGTAATCTGGTGGGTGGCTTCCTGTTGGTTGGTTTGCCGCTTTACCTCACTCACGTTCGCACCAGCCCAAATCGCCAGTTAGCCTAATCTTTGATTGCACCTCCGTTCAACCCGGGCGGAGGTTATCTTCATGAAACAAGCGCTACACATCAGCATCGGCCAATGCAGTAGCAAGGGTCGAAAAAAAATAAATCAGGATTTTGTTGGCGCCTGTTTGCCAAAAGAGCCGCTGTTGAGCACCAAAGGCGCAGCCATTGCGGTTGCCGACGGCATTAGCAGCAGCGATGTTAGCCAGGTAGCCAGCGAAACCGCCGTTTCGAGTTTTTTACAAGACTATTTTTGCACCAGCGAAGCCTGGTCGGTAAAAAAATCTGCAGAGTGCGTGCTTGCCGCTACAAATTCCTGGCTGTATTCACAAACCCGCAACGGCCCCTACCGCTACAACAAAGAAAAGGGCTACATCTGCACGTTTAGCGCCTTGATATTGAAAGGCCAGGCGGCGCATCTGTTTCATTCTGGCGATACTCGTATCTACCGCTTTGTCGGTGGCCAGTTGGAACAGCTAACCGACGATCACCGCCGTTATGTTGATAGCGAAAACAGTTACCTAACCCGCGCGCTGGGTATCGATGAAAGCCTGTCGCTTGACTACCGCAGTGTACCGGTGGAGCAGGGTGATATTTTTATTCTGGCCAGCGACGGCGTGTATGAATTTATCACTGCGCCCCAAGTGAACGCTGCGCTTAACATGCACAGCGACGCACTCAACGATGCCGCGCGCTGCCTGGTTGATGAAGCATACCGCGCCGGCAGTAGCGATAACCTCAGCCTTCAGATCGTGCGGGTCGAGCAGTTACCCGATAGCCAGATCGATGAAATTTATCATCAGGTTTCGAGCTTGCCGCTACCCCCAAAATTGCAAGCGCGCATGCAGTTTGATGGATACGATATTGAGCGCGAAATTTATATCAGCAGTCGCAGCCACGTGTTTCTGGCGCGCGATAGCCACACCCAAACCAAAGTCGTTATTAAAACGCCCTCCACAGAAATGCGCGGCGACCGCTTGTATTTAGAACGTTTTTTGATGGAAGACTGGATCGCGCGGCGCATCGACAACCCGCACGTGCTGCGCGCGATTAATTCCGAAAAAAAACGCCATTACCTGTATTTGGTTTCTGAATATGTGGAAGGCCAAACGCTCAAACAGTGGATGCACGATAACCCGTTTCCTTCAGTGCAGATCGTGCGCGAGCTGGTGAACCAAATCGCAAAGGGCTTACAGGCATTCCACCGTCAGGAAATGGTGCACCAAGACCTGCGCCCGGCCAATGTGTTAATCGACAACAACGGCACCGTTAAAATTATTGATTTTGGCTCAACCAAGGTTGCCGGTGTTGCAGAAATTAAATACAGCGACGATATTCAGGGCACAGCACAATACACCGCACCGGAATATTTTTTAGGAGAAGAGGGCAGTGCGCGCAGCGACCTATTTTCGCTGGGGGTTATGTGCTATCAAATGCTCAGTGGTAAATTGCCCTATGGCACCGCCGTTGCCAGCAGCCGCAGCACCAGCGCGCAACGCCGCCTGGTGTATCAGCCACTTACGCAACTGCGTAAAGATATTCCCGTATGGTTGGATCTCGCCATAAAAAAAGCCCTTAGTGTGCAGCCCCATAAGCGATACCCGGTGTTGTCTGAATTTCTTTACGATTTACATAACCCCAATAAAGCCTTTTTAAACCAGGCTCGCCCGCCGCTGCTAGAGCGCAACCCGGTGATGTTCTGGCAGGGGGTCTGCGCTGTTTTACTATTCATTATTATTGGTTTGCTCGCCACCGGATAGTGCGTTTTTTAAGGCCTTTATCAATGTGCCGCTCGGCCTAAATGTCTTAGGGCGGTTAGCCGCATAATGTAGCCCAACTTTAAAAATACCGGCAGCACCAGCAACAACAGATGTGCGCTGATCTGTGACCCAAGGGGTAGGTGATCACTCGCGCCGTAAGCGGCTATTGCAGCAATAACAGATAAAACCAAGGTGGTAAGCATGGCTTGGTGGCCCAGAGATAACAGTGACTCGCCCTTCATAAAAAACCGCCTGTTTGAGAGACATCAAATGATCCGAATAAGATGTATTGTAGATACATCTTTTAAAGATGTAAAATGAATGCATCTTTAAAGTTTGGGGATTAGAAATGAACACAAGTTTACTGGCATTCCCGTTTCGGCCATTTTTTCTGTTGGTAGGGCTGTACGGTGCAGCGGTGTTACTGGCGTGGTTGGCGGCGCTGTTGTTAGGCATGCCCTTGCCATCGCGTATGATAATTACCGACTGGCACGCCCATGAGATGCTCTACGGTTGGGTGCCTGCGGCGATTGCTGGTTTTGTATTAACCGCGATCACCAACTGGACGCCGACCCCCGGTATTGCCGGTGGGCGTTTGTTTGCCCTGGTAGCCCTGTGGCTCGCCGGTCGCACTTTGGTATTTTTTTCCGGAAGCCTGGTGCACATGGGAGTGCCCTACAGCCTGGTTGCAGCGGTGGACATGAGCTTTTTTGTATTTCTTGCGGTGTATGTTGTTGCGGTTGTGTTGCGCTATAAAAATTATCGCAACCTCGTATTGGTGCTCGTGCTGGGCTTATTAACACTGGGTAACGGCTTTATGCATTACGGTGCGGCGACACAAAATTTTGTGTGGTCAACGCAGGGCAAGCTGCTGGGTTTTAATGTTATAACCCTGGTTATGATTATTATTGCCGGGCGCATCACACCCGCATTCAGCAGCAACTGGTTAAAGCGTAGCAAGCTCCAGCCGGGTGTTGTTAAATCTTATAAGTGGCTCGATATTGCCTGTATTGTTGGCACGTTGTTATTAATTGTTTTGGATTTATCGCTAAGCGATAAACTGATTCTCGCCCTTGCCTTCGCGCTGGTCGCCCTGTTAAACGGAGCTCGACTACTGTTGTGGCGTGGTTGGGTGGTTCGCAGTGAGCCGCTGCTGTGGGTATTGCACCTAGGCTATGCCTGGATAGTCGTCGCGCTTTTACTGCGTGCCTTAAATTACGCGGGCCTGGCAAGTGTAAGCCCCAGTGTTTGGCAGCATACCCTGGGCGCTGGTGCCATGGCGACTTTGATTTTCGGGGTAATGACCCGCGTCGCAGTTGGTCATACCGGTCGCAATTTGGCCCTACAACCTTTCGCACTCTGGGTGTACGTGTTCATTAATCTTGCCGCGTTACTGCGCCTGATTACAGCTTTCGGGGCGATGGATTTTCGCCTGGGGCTCGCGGCAACAGCAATCCTTTGGGTGGCCGCCAACCTGCTGTTTGTCTTGCTGTACTGGCCAATACTCAGCAGCCCCCGTATCGATGGCCGCCCGGGGTAAATAAAACAAACTATGCATATCACTCGTTACACCGATTACGCGTTGCGTGTTATGACCTATGTCGCCCTCAAAGGCGAAGGTAGCTGCACCATTCAGGAAATTGCCGACGCCTATGGCATTTCCAAAAACCATCTGATGAAAGTGGTACAACAACTCAACGCGGCGGGTTACCTCAATGCGACACGCGGCAAAAGCGGTGGGCTGCGGCTTGGCCGCCCCGCTGCAGAAATTAACCTGGGGCAGCTGGTACGCGACACTGAAAAAGACCTTGCCCTGGTGGAATGCCTGGGCGACGCAGATACCTGTGTGATTACCCCCGGCTGCAAGCTTAAAGGGGTGTTACAACAGGCGTTACGCGCTTTTTGGGCGGTGCTGGATGAATACACCCTGGCAGACTTGGTAACTCCGAGAAACGCGCGGCCATTACTTAAGTTGTTAAATTTGTAACAGCCGCGCTGTGGCATTATTGATTCACCACACCCGGCAAACTTAGGTCGCCCGAAGCAATATCCATAACATTCACGACACAGAGCAAGGGTGCGTGTACGCTCTGATTCACCCGCAAAGCGGCAGTCACGCCATCGAAATTACTCGCCTCCAGTAAACCGATATCAGAAAAGGGCACACGAACTTCCACAGACTCCTTATCGAAAATGGGCTGCCAGCCGGGGCTGTCTAACAATATTGGCAAACCCGGCCAGGTTTTCGGCAGTCGCGGTTGCGCGCCCTCGGGAATATCCACAACACCCAAAGCGCCGTCGCCACATTGCTCATTGGGCTGTAAAACCACCCAATGGCTGTGCCACACATTGCCATCGTTATTTAATTTTCCATCACCGTTTTCGTCGAACAGCGGGGTGTCGTCGAAATCCGGGTGAGCAGTTACGGCCAGGGCTAAAATACCGGCGTCGTGTTCAAAGCCCACCTGGTAGCTGTCGAGCGTGGTGGGCCAAACGTAAGAAAATACCTCGCTACCCGCCAATGCACCGCTCGCGGAGGGCCTGGACTTACCGGCTTTTCGCGAAACCGCCATGTGGAAAACCGCAACATTGCCCTCTGTTGTGATTTTGGTATGAACAATATCGAAAGGCGCCAGCGCATGCTTAGCCCCTTTCGATTTAATCCCACCAGAATGGGCCAGCGCGTTAAACGCCAAGCAACTGCCGAGCGCTAACAATCCTCCAAAAAATAAAGGTTTAACCAGGGTACGCATTACACACCCTCCACATCGTTGAGGGCGGCGCCAAAATTAATATGAAAAACCGCATCATCCAACACCAGCGCCGGTACGGATTGCACCCCCGCTGCGCGAGCGGCAGCAATGCGCTGCTTATGCTCGCCAAGGTGAACCACCTCCACAGAAACACGCGCGCTATCCAGCGCGGCAAGAAATTGTTGTTCGGCTGAAACGCATACCGGGCAGCCGGCGTGGTAAAAAAGTTGCAATGCTCATTGTAATCTCCTTAATGACATTTAGTATCGAATCGATACCATATAAATCCTAATGGAGAAAACTTCGGCTTGTCAATAAAGTTTTTAGTCGATACTATTTTGCCATGAACAGTAATGAACTCTACGACTTGGCAGAACGGCTGGCAGCCCTGATGCGCGTTGCAGCCCGTCAGGCCAGCTCGCCTCACAGCTTACAGCCGGTGCAACTGGAAGCGCTGCGCTACCTGGCGGGGTGCAATAAGTTTTCAGACACCCCCATGGCGGTTACCGAATACCTGGGCCAAACCAAAGGCACCGTATCGCAAACCCTCAAAGCGCTCGAAGCCAAGGGCCTGCTCACCAAGCAACAAAACCCCAACGACAAGCGCAGTGCGCATTTGAAAATTACCCCCCAGGGCCGGGCGCTGATCGCCGAAAGCATTCCCACCCCGGCGTTTTTGGCGGTTAGTGACGCGATGAATAACGCAGAACGCGATGCATTAGGCACGCAACTGCACAAACTACTCAGCGGCCTGCTGCAGGCCAACCGAATGCGCACTTTTGGTCTTTGTTCAAGCTGTAAACACCACCAAAAAACCGCTGCGGGCTACCACTGCAATCTGGTGAATCAACCTTTGGCACAGAGCGAAGTAAACCTCATTTGCCGCGAACACGAATGGCCAAAAAACGACCAGGGCAAGACATGAAAAAGGATGCAAGCACCGCTTGACTCGCAGCCTGCGAACAGGTTTAATACGCACCCTTCGCGGCCCTCGCCGCCAAAAACCGTTTTTGCCCAGATAGCTCAGTCGGTAGAGCAGGGGATTGAAAATCCCCGTGTCGGTGGTTCGATTCCGCCTCTGGGCACCACTATTCCAGAGAAGCCTCGTCCATTCGGTCGGGGCTTTTTTATGTCTGTACGAAATGCCCGGAATCGGATGAGAACCCGCGTGGTTCGATAAAATCATCAGGAGCGATTTTGAGTGGCCGTGGGTCACGGTGGGCGAGCCTTCCACCGATTGAGCTTTTGGAGTAAGTTTTATGCTGGTTTTTGCAAGAAAATATTGCGGATATCCCTAAGAAATATTGAAAGCAATAGGAATAATGCTGTATATATGAGCAGTATTTGTGCAAGGCTAGGACTCCCACGTGCCACGACCAAGGAAGCACCAAATCTCACTCGAAGCAACATCTTGTTATCACTGCACGTCCCGCTGTGTTAGGCGCGCCTATTTATGCGGCTTAGATCCCTTTACCGGTAAAGACTACGAACACCGGCGTCAATGGGTGGAAGACAGAATTTTGTTTCTGGGTGAAACCTTCTGCATTGATGTATGCGCATATGCTGTGATGAGTAATCACCACCACGTAGTGCTCCATATCAACCAACAGGAAGTAACGAATTTAAGCGACGAAGAAGTCTGCCTGCGCTGGCATCGCTTATACAAGGGAACGCTCCTCACGCAAAAATTTCTTAAAGGTGAAAAGCTACCGGAGGTGGAATTACTGGCTGTAAAAACCAAATTGGCGGAGTGGCGAATTGAACTGGCCAATATCAGCCGCTTTATGTGGTGTTTAAACGAACCCATTGCACGTATGGCTAACGCCGAAGACCAATGTACCGGCCGCTTATGGGAATCCCGCTTTAAATCCCAAGCGCTATTGGATGAAAAAGCCTTAGCCGCCTGTATGGCCTATGTAGACCTCAACCCAGTTCGCGCAAAAATGGCCGATACGCCAGAAAATTCCGACCATACCTCCATAAAACGGCGAGTTAAATATTTAAAGGAAAATAAAAACGAAACCCTTAAGCTCGCAGAATTTATTGGCAACCCGCGTGAGCCCATGCCTCAAGAACTGCCGTTCCACTTGAAAGGTTATATTGAACTTGTAGATGTAACCGGTCGCGCAATTCGCCAAAATAAACGTGGGTGTATCGACAATAATTTGCCACCGGTGCTTGAACGGCTAGGTATTCAAAGCCGCGAATGGCTGGTATTAACCACTCAATTCGAATCCCGTTTTAAAAGCCTGGTTGGCGCTAAAGAAAAACTAACGATCGCTGCGAAAGCGCTTGGCCTGGAACGAAGGCCGGCTTATTCAAATTGTGAAGCGCTTTTGTGCTAAACGATTAAAGCATCGACGGCATTCAGTTCTTCTTTTTGTTTAGAGCGGCCTCCGCTCGCATGCAATCCTCTAGATTCTGCTTAAAAACGCTAAACCTTCAGGCTTCTACTCTTTTCAATATCAACAAAGCTTAAATCCGAAAGAAAATTGCATTTTTTTAACTCTCTTTCGGATTTTTTTAGAGTGGCTGTCCTATTTTTTCGCTCACCGGGTGCAACCACTGACCGAACTGGGACTGAAAATATCAGTGGTTACAGTCAGTATTTATCATCATTCTCAGAACCGGATTTTTCAGCCTCGACTAAATAGTTATTGATATAACCAAAAAAATCGAGGTAAACACAATGACCGAACAATACTTCCCAAACGAAAAGCAAAAATCCGCTTATCTGGATAAAATAAAATCCAAACTCAGTGACCGAATTAAACCAGTTATTTCATTATTGATTAAAGAAAAATACAAACCCGGTGACGTAACCGACGAAGAAGCCATTGAACTGCATTATGTCCGCGAAATGGCAGAACAAGCCGCGAAGGATGCTGAAAGTGGAAAATCTTACGGGTATATGAGCTTCGAGGAATTTTCAGCTAAAGAACGTGGGGCGTAATAATGGAAGCCACCGAACCCAAGCATAAAAATTTAACTGTCACACACTTACGCCCGGAATTACATAACCTTTTTATCGCCCTATCTGAAATTGAAGGTTGTTCACGTGCTGAACTTCTGGAAGCCCTTGTGTTTCCTTTTGTTAAGTCATGGATAGATCAGCGTGAACGAAATCTTGATGTTAATCCCCGTGTTATGGAGTCGTTGCATCATGCGATAGATGAAGCGTTCATTAACCAGACTGTCGTATACTCTAGCCGCTATATGTCACATTCATCTGCTCCTAAAGATAAACGACAGTTGTTAAAGGATAGAATGTTGCGAATTAAATAAGCTATTAGCCCGTTGAAACTTCCATCATTTCGTCAAAGTGCTGTTTATCAAGTTCATTTATCCAGTCAAAAATATCTGATATGACGGCAGCACTTTCACCTATTAAGTTTTCAACAAAATCTTCATTTATTTCTATAAGATCATTGTGAGAGTATTCATTAATAAATTTTCTTATTTTTTCCTTCTTTTCATCTTCAGGGTTTTCACTTGCGCTCACAGCCACATTGAAGAGATTGGCAAAATTACCCCGATTTTTTGGAAATTTGAATGACAGGAACGATTCAAGCAGCTTTCGCGAAAGGTTTGCAGCAAGAAAATGATCATCGGTTTCAAGCGTCTGCTGACTCCTTAGTGAATTCAACCGTGAGAAAATATAGTGGTATTCTGAGTTGTACAAAACAAGGGCTGGTTCAGCATCCGTATACGTGGACGATCTGGGAACCTCGCTACTGGCTTTTACAACATAGAAATTAGCTATATTCTGGTTGTCTTTTTTGTTCTTCCTTGAAATCCAGTCCCTCACCAGCTTAAAGAATGTGAAGTTATGAGTGAGAACAAATAACTGCTTGGCTTTTTCACAATTCACCCGCATGAATGAATACGCATGAAACAGGTGATTGGAGTCAAAGCTTGATATAGGATCGTCGATGACAACAACAGTATCTTCAATCTTGTTGTCATTCTCTTTTAGCTTGGTGATAAAGTATACAAACGCAATGGCTGTCTTTTCGCCCTCGCTTAAATTCCCTTGAACTGGATCTGAGCTGTTTCTAAGTATTTCGTAGCCTTTCTTCGCTGCATTGAATCGAAGGGTTAATTCGCTCCGCCCCAGAAATTTGTGCAATGAATCGTTGAATTGATCAGCACCTAAACTTTCGTTAGACAGTGAATCTTCAAGTGTCCTAACCTCAGATTTTCTTTTCTCAATAGTGCTTTTAAGAGTCCGGTTTTTATCAGTCCGGTCTATTACTTCTTGCTTTTTATCATGATAAGCGAACTCTTTAACCTCAGCCGTTGCATAGTGAAGCTCAAGTTGCTTTTTCGCCTTGGTAATTTCTTCCTGAAAGTTTTCGGATTTATGATTATGTTTTTTAATCGCTGCTTCAATTAGGTCTATGGCACTATTAACAGCCTGAATAGACTTCTCAGTAATGTAAACAACAGTCAACCCGGTTTCAAGTGGATTACTAATCTTTTGCTTTAAGGTTTCATGCCATTGCTCGATTTCCTTGTTTAGGTCTGTAATGGCAGTTTGAAGACCAGCACAAGCGGCACCATAATCTTTATGAAACTCTTGGTATAGTTCACTTTCAGAAGGTAGTGGCGGCTGCTGGATGTATTGACCTGAAAGCCATTGATCTGCATTTGTTAGGCGTTGCTGAAAGGCTTTATAGTCATCGTTAAAATGTGATTCGAGTTGTTTGATTCTTTCTTCGGTCAATTCATTTCCGCAAAATTCACATTGCTTTGAATCATGGCGCTTATGAAGATCGAGACCTGTTTCCACCCATGTTTTAATATCGCCATGGTCAACGAGCCTTTTTATAGTTTGGCTTACCACACTTGTTTTTAATAAATCGTCTAACCTATCTTTTGCCTTTGACAGGTTTTCAGCATTAACTTTGTTAAGATTGAAAGTTAAAGCCGGTTTTTGGTTTGGCTTGGCAGCGTTGGTTAGCTCAATGATTTTTTGATCGTCAAGTAAAGACTTCTCTTCCTTGGTCGCTTCGAGGTTGGCAGCTATAAATTGTTCAAATTTTGTCTTGTTGTAATTGAGGTAATAATTATCAGTGGTATCAATAAGCTGTAGGCTTGACTTCATTTGTCGGGCACTATTAGTACCAAACTTAGATATTTCGCCTTCCAATTTTTGAATAGATTGTAATTCTTCGCTGTGCGCTTGACCGTCAACCTGCTGTTGCTTCTTTAGCTCCTCAAGTCTTTCTCGCTCGGTGATCTTTTCTTTATCTACAAGCAGGATACTTTTGACCACATTATTCCACGATATATTTTCTTCAATGAAATCGTGGTTAAACGTGTATAGATTCAACTCACATCCGCTAATATTTAAATGATCAACGGTAGCACCACGATCTACACCAACGGAAAAATTACAGGCTGGAAACTTTGGAGATATAGAGCGATTTTCTAAAGACCGAAACAGGCAAGAAAGCGTTGATTTCCCGCTACCGTTCCAGCCATAGAAAAGGTTATAGCGCCCAAAATCTTTAGCGGCACCGTTGGTATGATTCTGAAATATTCCAAAACTTTTGAGGCTCTGTATATTTTTTATCATTTAGATTCCATTCGTGCAGCCTAATTATTCTTTCTTGGTCGTTCAGAGCCCCGACGAAGCATCATTAATCGAAGCAAGATATGTCGAGTAATGCTGTTTAATATCTGCAATAATTTCGTCAGCCGACTTCGGGTGTAGTTTACTATCAGCAGCCCAAGTCCTACCGGGATGTAACGCATCCCATGGTGATTTTGTGTTATCTCTCGTGGAGCTTTTATCCCCATGCTTACCGAAGCCGTAGCATATTTTCATTTCATTATTCCAAACCGGCTTAAACCAATTGATCAAATAATTTTCCGCCGTATTTTGCCATGCACTACGCACCACCAAGAATCTACTTTCAAAATCTTCGAGATTGAGATTTTCTACTTTCTCTACGTTCTTAGCGTGATCTTTTACAAGTCGATTCCAAAGCTTATCGCCCTGTTCCTCTGGCGTGGCTGCCTCAGAACTTGCCGGATCAACTTTGCCCACATAAATAGGAATTTGTAATCCCGAAATATCTGAGTAAGCGTCAAAATCACCTGTATAGTAAATTGCATAAACCCCTGACCCATAAAACCTGTCTATCTGCCCCAATGGAACGCGTGGACGTTCCAATAGAGTCCTAGCGATCAGCTTACCTACAATTGCGGGGTCAGATGGATCGAAAACAACATCAGGGGGATGTATCGGGTCTAGCTCACCTGCGAAAGACTCTAACTTGGCTATTACTTCTATCAACTCAGCTTTTAGCCTTTTTCGGGATGCATTTGTCATTGAAGCTGGGTCTTCAATTCCTTCAGGGATGCTTTTTACCAAGGCTTTTAACTGGTTAATTAATTCGCGCACCGTTATATTATTTTCGCCATTCGTCATTAAAAATCCTTTCAACTAAGCCTTGCTCAGTGCTTCGTGAATACTATTTCCGAGAGTTTCAGCTAAGCGAACTGGCACCGCATTCCCCAACTGACGCATAATTTCAGACCATGACCCTGTAAAAATGTAATCATCCGGGAAGGTTTGCAACCGTGCACTCTCACGAATAGTAAAATATCTTACACTGCCATCATTCTTCGCCAACATGTTTTCGCCACCGGGTACACCATGATCACCTGCTTTAAGCGTTTTTGATGCTTCATCAATTGGGCTACCCGTATGTCCGGGATAAGATCGGGCACCGGGATTATAGAAATGGTTGTGTACCCCCGCTTTCCTTCGACCTTTCTCGGGGTCGGGCAAGTCGCCTATCGCATCACGGACGGTTAACCACGGTTGTTTTCCATCATCATCTGTATGAGACATTTTCTTGATTCTTCGTTTAAGTATGTCAGATAACTCAGGACGGTCTTTAGTGGCGACCTTGTGCTTATCCCAATACTCGCCAGTAACCCATTGGCTTCGAAGTAAAGCATCTTGCGAATGTGTTTCGTCTTCCTCATCCGGGAAAGCCCATTCAATGTTTAGATCATCACGAATTGCCACTATAAAAACTCGTTCACGGCGTTGCGGAACTCCATAGTTAGCGGCGTTAAGCAATCTAAAAACAACATTGTATTTCAGCCCCCTATGTCTTCCTCGTGTATGCTTCTTTTCAAGCCTAGCTAAGTGCTCAGATAACGTTTCATTAGCGCGAGGAGTCACTTCAGGATAAGTCAGTTGCAAAAGAATGTGTTCGAAAAAGGTTGAAAATGACTGGCGCAATAGCCCTTTTACATTTTCAATCAACACTACTTTAGGTTGAAGTTCACGAACAGCTCGGAACATTTCAGGAAATAAGTTTCGGTGATCGTTATGACCACGGTGCTTACCCCCGAGAGAGAAAGGCTGACAAGGAGGTCCACCCGCCAATAGCTCAATGTCGCTAGAATAAGAAGAATAATCTAGTTTCGTAGCATCATATTCGAGCAAGGGAAAGCTAGAAACCAACGGATGATTCCTACGTTGATTTTCTCGAATTGTTTCACAAGCGTGTTTGTCCCACTCTAAAACTAAGTTATGGTGAAATCCTGCTTTAGTCAGTCCAAGGCTCAAGCCACCAGCACCGGAAAAAAGTTCCATTGAGCGCATCATTCTAAAAACTCCTTTATGTGAGCTTTCAATCTTTCTTTGTCTTTAATTTCGCATTCCCAAACTACAAGCACATCCCAACCGGATGCATTCAATCGTCTAAGGTTCTCTTCATCTCTTTTCCGATTGCCTTCTAATTTAGGAAGCCAAAAATCTATTTTTGATTTCGGCAAACGAGCCAACTTGCAGCACGGGTCGGGATGCCTATGCCAAAAGCAGCCATGCACAAAAATAATTTTTTTCCGCGACGAAAATACAAGGTCTGGCTTTCCCGGCAAATTCACCTTATGAAGCCGATACCTATAACCCATTCCATGAACAAGCTTTCTAACCTTCATTTCTGGCTTTGTATCTTTATGCTTAATTCGCCCCATCCGTTCGCTTCGTTGTGTTTTTGTGAGCGTGTCAGACATAAAGAACCTAATTTCTATTAGGAGCCACCAAGCTTATTACATATCGCATCATCTGTTGTCCCGCTCTTCTGGCTGGAACAGCTCCGATTGCATCCCCTGATTATGCTCTTCCACGAACTTGCGCATATACTGGCGCAACACCTGAGCGGCTGGAAGGTCAAGCCGTTTGCAGGTGTCTAGGAATTCGCGGTGTAACTCAGGCTCAATTCTGATTCTGAGTGCTGAAGATTTGGGCATTTCGTGCATCCAATGTGTACACGTTTGTGTATCCAGATAATACACGAGATAAGGATAGCTTACATCAGAGGTAGACGCAGATTGTGAGGTTCAACCCGCCTAATGAGTGCTTACAAAATAACCATATTGGATGGCTAAATTGGGATTATCACCCGGTATAAGTGGGGCGTTTGAGGGCAGTGTAAGCCACATATTCACCCACTCAACTTACACATTTAATTACACATTATTAATATAAAGTATTGATATATAAGACCAATATTAAGATTGAAAATCCCCGTGTCGGTGGTTCGATTCCGCCTCTGGGCACCAAATAAAAAGGCCTCATTCGAAAGAATGGGGCCTTTTTATTTGGTGCCCAGAGGCCACACGGATGTGGTCGATCAATGCAGGAGCCTATTGTCGCGAGGCGGTTGACTAAACGCCGGGAGCATTTTGCTCCACCGCAGGTGCCCGAAGGGGCAGGTGCATGGATGCACCTGAGACAGTACATCGTGTTCGACAAAATCGTTTTGGATTCCCGGTAGGGCGGGCCGACGGGCTGCTCGCCCACAAACAATATATTGCGCGAACTGTATCCGAATAATCAGAGGAAAATCCAGCCGCCGCATTCACCCTGTAAGTCAGTCCTACTGTATGTTAGTTCTGTAGCTGTTCTGCTGGATCACTAAGGAAGAGTCAAGAACGTGCCTAATTGAATTTTCCAAAAAAAACCGGAGGTGTTTCCTCCGGTTTGCTTAGGAACGGGCTAACCGGTAACTTCAGTTACCACGCCAGCGCCCACAGTTTTACCGCCTTCGCGAATGGCAAAGCGGATACCCGCTTCCAAACCAACGGGTTTCAAAAGCTCAAAATTAATCTGGCCTTGAGAACCGGGGTGTAGCTGAGCCGTTTCATTTTCCACGTTTACAACGCCTGTTACGTCGGTTGTGCCGAAAAAGAATTGCGGGCGGTAGCCAGAGCTGAACGCGGTGTGGCGCCCCCCTTCCTCTTTGCTCAATACAAAAATAGTTGCCTGAGCTTTAGTGTAGGGTTTCACCGCACCAGGAATGGTAATTACCTGGCCGCGTTGCACTTCATCGCGTTTAACACCTCGAAGCAGCAAACCAACATTCATGCCAGCGCGGGCTTCTTCCACGTCTTTGTGGAATGCTTGGGTACCTGTTACCACAACAGCTTCGTTGTGCTGGTTATCCAAACCAATAATTTCCACCGTGTCGCCCACCTTTATGATTCCCCGGTCAACACGACCCGTTACCACCGTGCCGCGACCGCCAATGGTGTGCACATCTTCAATTGGCATCATAAAGGGGCTATCGTAGTCCCTAACTGGATCAGGAATTTCTGTGTCCAGCGCCTCAATCAGTTTTTGAATACACTCAGTAGCACGGGTATTAATTTTTCCCTTGCTGACATCGTTCAGCGCCTGCAATGCACTACCAAATACAAACTTCACATGGGTATACCCTTGAGAGGCCAGTTGGTCTTCCAAATCCATTTGAACCAGATCCGCCATTTCCTCTTTCTCGTTGTCGGCCAGCATGTCCATTTTATTCACAAATACTACCAGGTTTTCGACATTTACCTGGCGAGCCAATAGGATGTGTTCGATGGTTTGCTTGGCCGCACCTTCAGTGCCGTCAACCAATAAAATTGCACCGTCCATTTGAGACGCACCGGTAATCATATTTTTGATGTAATCGGCGTGTCCCGGGCAGTCAATGTGAGCGTAGTGACGCTTGTCAGACTCATATTCCACATGGGAAGTATTAATCGTGATACCGCGCTCCTTTTCCTCTTTGGCATTGTCGATTTGGTCAAAAGACCAAGCGGTGCCACCAAACTTCAAGGCCTGGTGTTGCGTAATCGCTGCTGTTAAAGTGGTTTTACCATGATCGACATGACCAATTGTTCCTACGTTTAAATGCAATTTTTCCATCGGACTTCTCCTAATAAAGGTTAAATAACCCTCCTGTTTAAAGTTTTGCCCAATTTGGGCTGTTAAATACGAGTACTACGAAAGCGTAGTACCCGCAATTCCATATCTATTAACTTGGCAATAATTATTGTTAAGTTAATAGGCGGCGCATGGAAGCACCGCCAGGTTAATAGCAGGACTAATTCTGCTTTAAAATTTCTGCCTTAACATTGGCAGGAACCTGTTGATACTGTTCAAACACCATAGAAAAATTTCCACGGCCCGCACTTAGAGAGCGTAAGTCTCCAATGTAGCCAAACATATTGGCAAGAGGAGCTCTGGCTTGGATAACAACGCTGCCTCCTCTGTGGCTTTGTTGCAGTATTTCACTGCGTCTGCGAATTAAGTCTCCGATGCAGTCACCGACATTCTCATGAGGTAATACGACTGCAACTTTCATCACAGGCTCCAGCAGAGCACAGGCTGCATTATTTGCAGCTTGCAGGAAGGCTTTGGTACCCGCAATTTCAAATGCCAATTGCGAAGAATCCTGAGCGTGGTAACTGCCATCTAACAAAATTGCCTTGAACCCCGCACAGGGGTAGCCGCCAAGCACACCGCATTGGGCGGCCGTGCGTATTCCCTTTTCAACGGAACCAATAAACTCGTTAGGTATGGCTCCGCCGGTTATGCGGTTATCGAATTCAATTTTTTCGTTGTCAATTACCTCAAACGCCAATTTAACTTCTGCAAACTGGCCTGGGCCGCCATCTTGCTTTTTATGTCTAACATTGGCTTCTACGTTTTTCGTAAAAGTTTCTTGCCAGGCTACTTGGGGCCTACCAATTTTTGCGTTTACCCCAAAATCCGTATCCAGTCGCGATAGGACAACCTTAAGATGAAGCTCTCCCATGCCAGACAAGATCATTTCCCGACCGTTACTGGTTGAGAAATGCAAGCTAGGATCTTCTCTTGCTATCTGACGCAGTGCGTCACCTAATTTGGTTTGTTCAGCTTTATTTTTTGCTTCTATTGCCAGATCAATCACTGGTTTAGAGGCAGTAATGGTTTCCAACTGAACGACGCAATGTTCATTGCAAAGAGTGTCTCCAGTGTTCGTGTGCTTTAATCCTTGAATAGCAACAATATCGCCAGCAGCTATAGCGTCCACAGGTTGTTTTTGGCTCGCCTGCATCACATACATTCTGCCAATACGTTCTATTTTTCCGTGTGTGGCATTCACGACTTTTTCACCGGTTGCGAGCCTACCGCTGTATACCCGAAGGTAGGTCAGTGTGCCGTGTTTATCCGCTGTCACTTTAAAGGCTAAACCACAGAAACTTCCTTCTGGGTCTCCTGTAAACGTAATTGGCTCTTTATTTTGTGTTTCGGCTTCGATTACCTGGCGTTCTCCTGGTGAAGGGAGATAATCGATAACTGCGTTAAGCAGAAGTTCTACGCCCTTGTTTTTATAAGCCGATGCACACATAACCGGCACAAATATCCGTTCAAGAGTGCCTTTACGTATTGCAGTTCTAATTTGAGTTTCTGATATCTCCTCTTCACTTAACAGCGCCTCCATAAGGGTTAGATCGTTTTCGGCTAATTCGTATAAAAGCGCTTCTCGAAAGTGCTCTACGGAACCTTCAAGCTCTTCGGGAACGTCAATTTCTGTTGCATTAGTATTTCCTTTCTGCCAAACAAAAGCTTTTTGTGCGATAAGATCAACAACACCTTCAAATTCACTTTCTACCCCTATGGGTAACTGTGTTACCAATGGTTTTGCTCCGAGTTGTTTTTGGATCGCGCTCACCACGGCAAAGAAATCTGCTCCCATTCTGTCCATTTTGTTTACCAGGCAAATTCTTGGTACATGGTATTCGTCAGCTAAACGCCAGTTCGTTTCAGACTGGGGTTCTACTCCAGCCACAGAATCAAATACAACTACTGCGCCATCCAAAACCCTGAGTGAGCGCTTAACCTCAATGTTGAAGTCTATGTGCCCCGGGGTATCAATAATGTTGATGCGGTGATTCTTCCAGTTCACATTTACCGCTGCGCTGGCAATTGTGATGCCCATTTGCCTTTCCTGAACAGAGGAATCTGTTCGGGTATTGCCATCGTGAACATCGCCCATAGCATGGGTTTCGCCGCTATAAAATAAGATTCTCTCTGTTAAGGTTGTTTTGCCTGCATCAACATGAGCAATAATACCTATATTTCTTAAATGTAAATTAGTCATAAGATTTTCCATAAAAAAAGGCCTGTTAAGTGTTCACCTAACAGGCCTTTTGCGGGTACCCGTCAGGTGATTAGCCTTCCAGGTACAATTTATGGAAGGCTACTATTTTGTCTCGACTTTTTCTAACACGCGAATATCAGCAGTGAAAATCATTCGGTCTGATTGAGCGTTTACACCAAGTTCAAGGCGTGAGCAGTCCCTTCCTTGGCGCATGGAAATTGCGTTAATGTTCTTGCCGTTAATTCTGTTATTACGTTTCATAGTAAACTCGCTTGTCCGGTTGCAAACAGGCATAAAAAAACCCTGACTGCTTGTGGCCTGCCAGGGTTTTAGTATTTCGCTGGAGGCCTTAGCCTCCTGTATGTGTTGAGGCTAACTTATTGATACTTCAGGCGCATATGCAAAAGCAACAAGTGCAAACCCGCAGCTGGACGCATAAGTTGTAGCGAATGAAGTTGACATTTGACTATCCTCAATGAATTGGAGCGCATCCTACCAGCGGATAAAATCCAGTTCAAGTAAAAGTAACAAGTATTTTGAAGTTTTAGATTGCATTTATTTCACCGGCGGCCGGCAAAATACAAGAGCGTTTAGCTCAGGGCTTTCAGGGCAGGCACATGATATGTTTCAATTTGGTGTCAATCAAAGTGAAGACCTCTAGCTTCAATATCAACAATATTGATGCTGTGATTAATTTCACTGTTATTCAAAGGCATCTTTCTAGGTTCGATCAAAACGCTTTTTATAGGTTTGATCGTCTGTATGTGGAGAGAAATTTTATATCGGACAGATTCCTTCAACGTTCTTTATTGGTCGTCACAGCCAATTTGACGGAGAATGTGTACCGCATCGTTGAAATCAGCGTCTCGGCGCCATGCGCCGCTTAATTTCATCCCTAAAAGTTCGTACCAACTTGCGGTAAAGACTACGAGATTAGGGTGATCGAATATTTTTTTATTGCCTCGCGTTTGCAACCCGAAAAATGACACGCCGTTATTCAGCCATGCCTGGTTGCCACTCGGCAAGTTCTACTCTTTCGCCACTTTCTCGACCAAGTCAGCGATTAGGGCTTTGTTTTTTTGGGGAATGATTACGTCAATATCACGTGTCATTTGCCGACTTCCGAAGAGCATTACGCTAATCACTCCTCCAGCAGCGACGAGTTCGACACGTTTATTCTGTTCGTTCAATAACTGGGCCAACCTTTTTAAAGCTTTTTCGATAACCTGGCGAGTGAGTGTTCCGCTTCCAACATCATAATATTTTTCCATCACAAGTCCCTTGTACTGCTAGATGAAAAACATGAAATTTTTCACCGCCAGAAAACCTCGTTTCTCAAAAGCTTCGCAATAGGCTTCGTCCACGAGCAGACGGTCACTCTGTAGCTTTACAATCCCATCAACACCATCTATTGAGTTCGTCCAGGAAGGTGTCGATTGGTTTCCATTGTGCGGAGGCGCGTTCAGTACTTCTACAAGCCGCTCTATAATACTGGCCTTAAGGGCCAGTTTACGAGAATCTGTATCTACCGGTTTTGGTGTTAGCTGACACTCATAGTCACTACGATGCCAATCGAGTATTAGATCTGAAAAGGCTATTTCATCACCCACAAGCAGCGAATCCGCCATTCTATCCAACATTGCTGCCATAGCCATAGCCATAGCCATAGCCATAGCCTCTTTGGTTTCTTTGAGGCTTTCAAAGCTCTCACGAATGATCTCAGGATGTCGAATAGCGATTCGAATGAGCGCTTTTGCTGAGCCTGAGGGTGACCGGCGACCCTGCTCCCACTCTTGAAGCGTCCTTGGGGATATCTGTAGCGCTTGCGCGAACTCACTCTGGGACAATCCCGTCTGGGTCCGAGCTCTTGAGATTTCATTATTCATCAATATCCTTGGCCTTATACGTCAATGACGTAAAGGCCAAGGATATTGAAAATGCGAAATGCAGTAAAGGAACAATATCGAAGTTTCACTTCGTCACCGTAACAGAATAAATGTGGGATATTTAAAAAAACAAACACTTAGATCTGCCAAAATATGGGTGAACTGCACTGACAAAAATATTTTAATTCCGAGATTGTTTTTTAAATAGTTTCCGAATGCGCCACCGCATGGCTGTGATGGATTAAGGCCATGTACGTGGCAGTCGAGATAACGGCAATACATGTCCTCAGTACTTACGGTTATTTTCCTAAACATCGTACTAAGCTATTTCCCTTTCATCGCCTATTCTATTGATTTAAGTGCGTCTTTTACTTCCCGCTGGATAATAAAACTGTTTGCTTCCAGAATGGCTGGTACATCCTGTGTCTGGCGGAGCAACGCTATAATTATGATGTGGTTCTTTTTGACAGGAACATAGACTAGGTAATGCTCCTTTACGACGGCGATTTCCAGTCCCTCGACGCGTGAGAGGTAGGCTTTGTGGGAAATGGATTTTTGATTTTGTGCGATATTTTCTGCCGCTTCATGTAAGTCTTTGAAATATTGCTGGGTTAGCTCGTTGCCCCAGCGCGCGCTTGACCAGCGCTTCGCTTTCCTGAAATCATCCTCTGCCGTTAGGGTAAGTGTGTAATGTTTCTTTGCCACTAATTAGTCTTCGTCCGCTATATCTAGAATCGATTTATCGGAAAAGCGACCCGCTTTTATATCAGCAAGCCCTTCCTTTACATGGCGCACGACCCCTTGTGTTTCCATATCCCGGCGGATGAGATCACGAAGATATTCACTGGGGGTGGAGTACAGCCCGCCATCGCCGGCACGGCTATTCACAAATTCTCGTAGCTCGTCGGTGAGTGAGAGATTCATACTGGTAGGCATAGTTAAGTATCCCGATTTAGACGTAATTGTTCATATTTTAAACTACCACCTGTGGCATATATTGTCAATATTCGACAAGAGTAGCGTGCCCCCGCAGGCTGCGCTGCTTCGCCTTCGCCTGTATTCCCCCATCTAAACTAAATGCGGTATGTGCTTCATCCCCGGTGGAAGCTGGGGTACCGCGGGCAATCGAATGCAAGGTAAAGGGCTCGTAGAGCGATAGTTTATGATCCGAAGAATATAGCCGGTACTTTTTCTTGAATGCTTGCTTTGTTGGAATGGATATTGTTTCCGCCACACCAATAGGAAGCCGGCATTGCGATATCCACCGTTACACTGGCTTGCAAGGGGGTCAAATGAGGCCTTTGTATAAGGAAGAAACCGATCTCACCATAAATGATGAGCTAGTGGCTACAAGTGAGGTGCCGTGGTGTTCATCATGTGTGAATTGGGTAATGAAGCAAGCGGGTTTTAACGGAACCAATGTCGTTGGCAAAATAGCCGAAGCCTACAAAGGCGACCACTGGTGTCTTTCTTCCCGCCTCTGATGGCTATCGTCCATGTCTGGCAAGAGTCCATAAACCGCTTTCTTCACCGATTGCCCACAATCGTGGGCACCAATCCCCTGTTTTCAAAGATTTGCTGCACGAAAGTGTAATCAAACCTACCATTCAAACACTCAATCTCAGTCTCCAATGCTCCAATCTCAGTTTAAGTGAGTAAAATCTCACCAATTTCATAATCAGTCTCAAGTTAAGTAGTGCCAATCTCGCCAAAATACTGGCACGTATCATAATAACTGTACGAAATCTCACCATATGAGTGCCCAAACTCAAGCTAGTACCCACTAGAACTCACCTATCTGTACAAGATCTCACCAAATAAGCGATACATCTCAGGCGGCGTGGTGTTTGTCGTTGTAATTAATTGATTCGGCTGTCGCGGGAGGCGGTTTGGGGCTTGGTTTTGCTCTGGGAAGCTTTGCGGCGTTGCTGCGCTTTTTGGCGCGAGGCGCTGTTGATGCTACGTCTGTGGGGGCTGGCATAGCCGCGTAGCCGTTGCGCTTGGTGATGGAACACGAACTTGCCGCACTCGCGTACTTCATCGACCACGGTTTTGAGGTAGGTATAGGCCTGGTCGCGCAGCACCTTTACTGGGTGCGCGGTGCGTTTTTCGTTGCTGGCTTGGGCCAACAGGGCTGACATCTGGTCGGCCATGTCGATGGCCTGTTGCGCGATATCCAGGCTCACGCCAACCCGATGCAGGGCGTCCTTGTGCTTGCGCGCCATTGCGGCGAGGCTGGCGAGATCCTGGATCATGTCGGCATGGCCGCTGCCACCAGCGATGCTAACAAGTGGCCGCCAGGCATTGGCTTGGTGGCGCAACGCGTAGCGCAGCGAGCGCAGCAGTTCATTGCGCAGTTTGTAGGCCGCTTTGGAACGTTGCGACCATTGCCGTTCGGCGCTGCGTTGCGATCCTATCGCCGCTCGCCAGTGCGCTTCGGCAACGCGTAGCACGCCCACGCGTATTGGCAGTTCATCCAGCAATTCACGGCTTAAGCCGGCTTGATTCAATCGCTTAAAGTCTTGTTTGGCCCAGTGAAACAGGTTCTCGGCTTCCTGAAGATACACATCGATGGGGATGTTGTGGGGTTTGATGTCGGCGGGGGCGATGCTGGCGATGGCATCGCGACGGTTTTGGTAATCGTCCTGATCTGACATGGTGGTCTCCTTTTTATTTCTGGTGCTGATGCAGGTGCAGTGTAACCTAGCGCTGGCATTTTGTTTAATGCTCAGCTAATCGTTTTATTCTCAAAATAATGTTATGAGGGCGTTGGCGATTTAATCTTATTAAAAAAGCGAGACGACCTTGCAATAAAGCGCTTAAAAAACGGTCTGCACGGTAGTGGGCTCACTCAATTGCATGAGCTTATTCCATTGCAGCCGCATATTCACAAGCATCGTGTACTTCGAAGAAAAGCAAAGCGTGATGGAAACTTTGGTCCATAAGTTACCAACGCGCGGTAATCTAAACCTGAGATAAAACGAATTGGTCACTTGCTGTTAAGCCTTGCGCCTTGTGCATATACCACGCGCTTTTTGCATATACCACGTATTACGGTGCGGCAAGCGTCGTTATAAAATCGGATACATTCATTAAGCCTTTTCTGTATTAAGCTGTGGCATTATCTTCCGCGCTGTTTTTCTATTCCTAAAAAACCTTTCTAAAAGTGGCAAGCTGTTTTAGCGGGCATATCGCAAAACACAGCCGCCTTCTTCGAGTAAGTATCCCAATTAATAAAATCACTTATGTTATGTATTAAATAACACGTGCTTGCAATCTGCGACAGCAAACAGATATCGGTGCACCATTAACTTAAGCACTATCTAATTATTGATTTCGAGCATGTATGGATTCTGCTGCGGAGATGATCTCGACTGGCGGGTAAAGGTAGTGGCGGTGTGGTTCTGGCATATAAGGTGTTTTATTGTGGCTTTACTCTGTAATTTAGTCATGAGATATTCACATTAATAAACCTATGGTTTCGATGTTAAGTGTCATAAAGATATAAAACGCGAAAAACCTAGAGTGTCAATTATTCAGTTGCGGAATATTGCGACAATTTTATTGAGTTTCGTTTGAGAAGTTTGATGCTGGGTGGAGTGGGGTGACACAAATTTGTGAGTAATATTTCTTATAACAAAAAAATAATAAACAAAAGAGGGCGCTGCGAAACGGTAAAAAGTCTTGTCTTTAATAATAGTGTTATCTTTTTCGTTTAGCTTTGTTTTCGCTTGTGCTCTCGATTTTCGGATTGTTGGATTTATGGGTTTATGAATTTATCGTTTAGATGCTTTAGTGTGGCGAGTTTGTCATCCCCATCATCAATAAAACAGAATAAGAACAAATAAAGTGTGAAGAATGTCCTACTTAATTCCGATGTTTTTCAAGTATCTTGCCGTGCCTAATTTCAAGACAAATTAGTTGTCGTGTGCACAAATTGCCATTGTGTCGTCAAAATATAAGGCCTGTGTTTTGTGGGTCTATTTTGTGATGTGTGTATATTTTGTGTTATGCGGATATTTTATTACTGCAGCAGCGCTGGTGTGAAATTGTGCGTTTAATTGCGATGTTGAACCATGTTCAGCATGCTCAATTGCATGGCTTTAAGTCGCCACCTAAACACATTCCGACAGTCACTCGGAATTAATAATTGGACTATAAATCACATAAAAGGAGGGGGTGTGGAAATCGAAGATTCTGTCTCACGGAAACAAAGGGTTCGGCAAAGCGAAGCGTCTTTATCCACTCAGTTAGCGTTATCGTCTGCCTCGTTTCCACTGGTATTGCCGAGTGAATCCGGTTTAAAAAGTTTATTGAGCAAATATCCGCGGCTCAAAGACCTTTATCCGGCAACGGCTATGCAGCACAGTCTAATTTCGTTTTCCGATACCGAAGATTATCTCGGCGCTTACAAGGTGCAAGCGGTTTTAAATCTGGGTGATGTGGATTGCGCTAAGCTAAAACGGGCATTTGAAGTTCTGGTACAAGCGCACGATGCGCTGCGTACCGTGTTCGAAGACGGCGATAATGGCGCGCTGCTGCAGGTGGTACTGGCTGAAATGGCTATTGATTGGCGACAAATCGCGCTTGATGCTGGCTCGCCTGAAGATATTGAGAACAATGACGATGTGATAGAAACACTTTCAGAAAAAGAACGAACGTCTCCTTTTGAACATTCACAACCTTTATTGAAATGTTTACTCATAAGGCAATCAGAAAATTCCCATGTTCTGGTTTTGACCTATCACCATGCGCTCCTCGATGGCTGGTCGCTTACAGTATTAATCGGCGAGCTTTCTGAAATATATACCAGTCTGCTTCGCTCAAAGGCTCCTCCACAATTAAGGGCAGTACCCTTTAAACGTTACGTCGAATGGTTACAGGCACAGGATTATGGCGCCGCCCAAACATTTTGGAAAGAATATCTAAACGGGTTTTATGCCGCGACGCAAATTTCCTTCGCCAAACCTAATGTGGATCGTGAGTATAAGCAATGCGTTATTTCGCAGAAGCTCTCTGAAAATATCACCGGCCAGCTCTATTACTTGGCGGTTTCCGAGGGTGTGACGCCAAATTCGATTGTGCAATTAGCCTGGGCCATCGTGCTGAGTAAATTCAGCCGGGAAAACGAGGTGTTATTCGGCTATGCGGTCAGTGGCAGGGCCAGTGCCGCAGAAATTGACGGCATTCTGAACCTGGTTGGCATGTGTTTGAACGCACTGCCCATGCGAATTCAATTGTCGAAACAAAACACCGTAAGAGAGCACCTGGCAAGCATTCAACAACAGCTTGAGTGTGCGATGGATTTTGAATATTTACCGTTCGATGATATTCAGAATTTAAGCGAGATACCCGCGGGTACCAGGCTGTTTGACTCCTTCGTTACCACAGAAAATCTTCCCCTGGATAAAAATGCCGGGGAATCCAGCCTGGATGTAAAAGGTATCACCACGCAAGGGTACAACAATTTTGGGCTTAACCTGGTGGTACACCCGGGCGAAGAGTTAAAGATTGATTTGGTTTACAACTCGATGAGTTACAGCAGCGACCATGCGAGCACTTTATTAGACGGCTATTGTCAGGTTCTCTCAGAATTCAGCGATAAAATCGATACGCCTATTTCAAAAATAGTTGCCCTTACAGCGTCGCAGATAGAGCGTATCCATGAATGGAACGATCATCGACTGAGCCTTCCCGGCAGATTAAATATTTGGGATAGATTCTCCGAGCTTGTGGCAAACCAGAGTTCTGCAGGTGCCCTGGTTCACAATGGTCTTCGTTGGTCTTACGGCGAGTTATGGCAACGTAGCTTATGTTTAAGAAATGCGTGGCTTGCTGCGGGGATTAAACCCGGGGAGTATGTCGCGCTTGCGCTGCCGAAATCTCCGGAGTTTGTCGCGACTGTTCTTAGTCTGTACGCATTGGATTGCGCTTACGTGCCGTTGGGCTTTGGTTTTCCGAAAGATCGTTGTGAGTACATTGTATCGGATGCCGGTATTCAGTGGATTATTACGGATGAAAGCCATATTGATGCATTGAGTGGCCTCGGTGCCTCCGTGCTTGATATTAACTGCGTCGATTTAGCTCACGAACAGCAAGCGCTCGAGCTTCCCGTTAAGTCCGCCGAAATTCCCGCCTATATCATCTATACCTCGGGTACGACAGGTAAGCCAAAGGGCGTCGTGATCACGCATCAAAATATCGCAAATTTTTGCGCTTGGATCGCCCAAGAAGGGTGGCTTGAAGAAGGGGCGAAGGTAACACAATTTGCTCCGCTCACTTTTGATGCGTCTGTTGGTGAGATATTTTCCTGCTTGTGGTCGGGAGCAGAACTTCATTTACTCGATGACGCGTTTATTAAAGACCCAATTGCCGTCAGTCATTACCTCAAAGACAATAAAATCACCTTTGCAGCCTTCCCGCCGGATTATCTCAATGAGATGCTTCCAGAGTGTGTCGATAAAAACAGCATAATCATTACTGCCGGTTCGGCGCCTTCACGCCGTTTAATTGATACCTGGAAAACCGCTTGCCGCTACATTAATGCCTACGGCCCGACAGAAACCACCGTGCTTTCCAGTTATTGGAGGGTGCCGGAAAACGCTCAAACGGATCGTATTTATATTGGCACACCGGTCAGCAACACAGAGCTCTATGTCGTTGATCAATTCGGTCAGCTGTGTGCTGATGAAGTGGTGGGCGAAATCTGGATTGGGGGCGCAGGCGTGGCTCGCGCTTATGTCAATTTGGAGGAATTAAACGCTGAAAAATTTACAGAAAATTATTTTAGCGGCCGCGGGCGCATGTATAAAACCGGAGATCTGGGCAAGCGCTATGCAGACGGCAATATTGAAATTATTGGGCGAGACGATCATCAGGTAAAAATTCGGGGTTATCGTATTGAATTGGGCGAAATAGAAGCCGTTTATACAACACACCCCAAGGTTGATGCGGCAAAAGTCGTGGCAATTGAAGGAAGCACTCAGGAAAAGCAGCTAGCGCTTTACCTGGCGATTAACAAGGAGTTCTCATCACCGTATTTCGACCGTAATAACGCCGCTAAAACAGAGCCGCGTCAGGCGCTAATACGCGAGTTCAGGGATTTTGGCAGAAATCGATTACCTGAGTACATGCTTCCTGCACACTACCTGTTTCTCAAAGATCTGCCTAAAACAGAAAACGGCAAAGTTGATCTCGAAAACCTACCCAAAGCCAATGACGACTCTGTTCTTAAGGAAACTTATGTTTCCGCCAGGAATGACATTGAACAAAAACTGGTAAAACTCTGGGCGGAGGTACTGGGTTTAAATGCTGAGCGACTCGGGGTGCATGATAATTTTTTTGAAGCGGGTGGTGATTCGCTCAGAGTTATGGCACTGGTAAAAAAAATATCCGTCAACACGGGTATTGAAATCACCCCTGCGAAAATATTTCGCTACCCATCCATTGATCTGCTGTGTCGTTACCTGGAATCCTCCAACGAAAGCGCTGCAAGCCGTAGCGAGGCTATTCAACGAGGAAAAACCAGAATGGAAAAACTAAAACGCAAAAAAACGCGAGATGAATAAGGATTTGAAGCATGACAACACATAATGGTTTTGAAATTGCGGTGATTGGTATGGCGGGCAGATTCCCCGAGGCTGCCAATATTGAAGCGTTTCTGGAGCTTCTAAAACAGGGGCGTGAAGGTACCCGCGAGCTCAGCGATCTCGAATTGATTGAAGCCGGTAATTGCTTCAATTTAATCAGCCGCGAGAACTATGTAAAAAAAGCCGCCTGCGTCGCTGGCAAGGGTTATTTTGATGCCGAGCTGTTCCATTATAACGCGCGGGATGCGGCTTGCCTGGACCCACAAATCAGTATGTTTCACGAGTGCGTTTGGGAGGCGCTCGAAAATGCCGGTTACAATAATGAAAACTACAGTGGCTTAATCGGCCTGTTTGCCGGAGCGGGCGGAAAGGTCGATCTGCCTGTTGCTGCGGTTGACGACAAGCAGACTTTTGCTGAGAACTTTAATAATTACACCCTGGCAGAGCCGGATTTTTTATGCAGCCGTATCGCCCATAAATTAAATCTGCGCGGCCCTGCGATTCGTGTCGAAACGGCATGTTCCACCTCATTGGTTGCGGTTCATCTCGCCTGTCAAAGTATATTGGTTGGCGAGTGCGATATAGCCATGGCCGGTGGAGTGTCCATTCAAAGTTTAAAAAACAGTGGTTATCTCTACCATCCCGACATGATTTTATCCAAAGATGGCAGCTGCCGCGCGTTTGATGAAAATTCCAGCGGTACCATGGTGGGGGAGGGCTGCGGCGTTGTTGTTTTAAAACTCCTGGAAGAGGCCGTCGAGGATGGCGATAACATTCTGGCAATTATTAAAGGTTCCGCCATCAACAATGATGGTCAAACGAAGGTCGGTTACAGCGCCGCAAGTGTCGAGGGGCAGCTTAGCGTTATAAAGGCCGCGCTGGAGCGCGCAGAAATTCCATCGGATAGCGTCTCTTATATCGAAGCGCACGGCACGGGAACAAAACTTGGCGACCCGGTTGAGATCGAAGCGCTTGCAGATGCGTACAATTTCTCCGAGTCCGCTGCTTGCAAAATCGGGGCGGTAAAATCCAATATTGGCCATCTCGGTGTGGCAGCAGGTGTTGCAGGGCTAATTAAGACGGTATTATCGCTCAATAAGCAATGTCTTTTTCCCAGCGTACATTTTCAAAAAGCGAACCCCAATATCAATTTTGAAAGCGCAGGTATAAGCGTTAATACCGAATATTCCAAATGGCAGCCGACGCATTTACCGCGGCGCGCGGCGGTAAGCTCTTTTGGTATCGGCGGCACCAATGCGCATTGTATTTTGGAGGAATACACCGGTTCGTTTGTATCGGGACCGTCTCGAATTGAGCAGCTTATTTGCCTGTCGGCTAATTCAGAAAATGCCTTGCGCAACAACGCGCAAAAATTATTGCAACACCTAAACAGCCATTGGCAACAGGCCGATACCAACACGCTGGCCGATGTGTGTTTTACCTTAAACCTGGGGAGGCGTGAGTTACCTTACCGAAAGGCCTTCGTTACCAGCAAGATAGACGATCTTAGCGCTCAGCTGGAAGCGTTTTTGCTTCAGCCGCAGGCTAATGTCGTGGATGAAAAAAGCCGCAGAAAAATCTGTTTTGTCTTCCCGGGGCAGGGCTCGCAGTATGTCAACATGGGTAAAAACCTGTACGAAACCGAGGAAGTTTATCGAAGAAGTCTCGATGAATGTTTGGATGCCTGTGATTCCAGTATTCGCCATGAATTAAGGCGCGCGCTATTTTGCGACGCCCCAAACGATTTGATTCATCAAACGCGTTTCGCGCAACCGCTGTTGTTCGCGGTCGAATACGCTTTGGCGAAACAACTGGCTCATTGGGGAATAAGCGCCGACGCGATGATTGGCCACAGTTTGGGAGAATATGTTGCGGCCTGTCTCGCGGGTGTTTTTACCTTGCCAAATGCACTGGCCATTGTTGTGAAACGCGCAGAGCTGATGCAATCCTGTCGTGAGGGCAGCATGCTGAGTGTGTTTATTTCTGCTGAGGAGGTTGCACCTCTGTTGTTCGGGTCTCTGTCTATAGCGGCCGTTAACAGTGATGAGCGGTTGGTTGTATCGGGTGATGCCGATGAAATTCAGAAATTAAGAGAGCGGCTCGATTTCGACAGTATCCCAAACTCCATGTTGCGAACCTCGCACGCCTTCCACTCCTGCACTATGGACCCAATTTTAGAATCATTTGAGCAGTTCGTTGCGGGTATAGCCAAAGCGCCGCCACAAAAACCATTCGTTTCGAACTTAACGGGTCAATGGGCGGATTCGCAAGCGCTACAGGGCGGTGAATATTGGCGCGATCACTTACGTCAATCGGTACAGTTTGGTGCGGGCATAGAGTTTCTCTGCGAACAAAATAACTGGGTCTTTGTGGAGTTGGGCCCTGGTGATGCACTCACAAAATTAATTTCTCAAAATGCCAAGGTGCCCAAGCGCTGTAAAGCCCTTTGCTCTCTTGGAAAAGTGGGCAATAGCTCCGAACCAAGCAAAACCCTGGCGCCCTTGTTAGGCGATTTGTATTGTGCTGGGCTTGCGATCGACTGGCACAAATATTACGGCGATGAAAAAAGAAAACGACTTGCATTGCCCACTTATTCGTTTGAACACAAATACTATTACCCCGAGCCAAAAAGCGATGTGCAGCAGGCTTGCGATGCTCAAACGGTAATGACTGGTGAGCGGGAGGCAGATGCGGAGAATCAGGGCGAAGCCAGCCGTGGCGACGAGGGGAGTTTCCCCGTTACAGAAAATTCAGTACAGCCCTCCGCACCACTTGAGAGGTCTTCCGGCCGCGAAATTACCGGTGAGGTGAGTACGGAAATTCAGACGGCGCTCAAATCCATTTGGTGCAAACACCTTGGTTTGGAGAGCATTGGCATTACCGAAGATTTATTTTCTTATGGTGTGGATTCGCTCTTGTCGATAAGGGTTATCACCGAAATCCGTAATCAATTTGGTGTCGAAATCGCTTTAGAGCGCATGTTTGAAATGTCTTCGATTGAAGAGCAGGAAGCCGAGATAAAATCACTCAAAGATTCCAATGCAGGAAGCACCCTGCCTGCCATCGAGCTGACCAAGCACAATGGCGTGGCCGTGCTCTCCTCTTCCCAGAAACGCTTGTGGGTGGTGTCACATCTGGAGCAGGAAATATCCGCCTACAATTGTGTACTCTTCTTTTTCGTTCCAAACCTCTGCCTGGATACTTTACGAAAAACCTTTGAAACCATTCTTCAGCGCCACGCGATTCTGAGAACTGTATATGGCATCGACGGCAGTGCGCCTTTTCAACGCGTGTTGGAGGATTACACTTTCGATTTTCGTCATTATGATTTCTCTGAATGTTCCGATGACGAGCGGGAACAAAAAATTAAACACTTAATCGGGCAGGATACGCTGCAAAAATTTAATCTTGCTGAAGATCTTATGATCCGCGTCAGCCTGATTAAATTGCCCGATAATGGTTACAATGTGATGATTACGCAACATCACATTACTTTTGATAACTGGACGACCAACTTATTTATTCAAGAAATAAATCTGATCTACGATGCCTTTAAACAGGGCGAGTCGCTGGCGCTCCCAGAGCTACCCGTACAGTATATCGATTATGCGATCTGGCAGGAATCCTGGTTAAAGAGTCAGGCCATTCAAAATATGCTGGATTACTGGAAGAAAACCCTCGATGGTATTCCCCAGGTGCACAGTCTGCCATTGGATAAGGTGAGACCACCACAGCAAAACACCCTTGGCGATCAGGTCAACTTGCAAATTAACAAAGAGGTTTCCGGCCGACTTGAGGAATTTTCAAAAGCGCAGGGTGTGACACTCTTTATGACGCTTCAGGCGGCGTTTGCGGTATTTTTATCGCGCTACAGCGGCGAGAGCGATATTGTGGTGGGGTTCGCAGTGGCCAACCGGCCCCATTTGGAGCTGGAAAATGTTATGGGCATTTTCGTCAACACCCTGGTATTGCGCTCCGATCTTTCCAGTGATCCGCTATTTTTGGATTTTCTGGCAAAAACCAAACAAAATCTGACCTCCGCTTATGCAAATCAGGCCTTCCCCTTTGAATTACTGGTAGAAGAGCTGAATCCGGAACGCAGTTTAAGTTATGAACCGATTGTGCAAATTCACCTTACTATGCTCAATCAGGATCTCGGTCAGGATGACGATTGGTACGGCAACGGCGGTCGCAGAACATTTACACCTCTGCCGGGAGAATTGCCTTACAGCAAATATGATTTAACCCTGTACGTTTCCCAAACTCCGAAAGGAATAACCACCAGTTGGGAATATCCCACCAGTCTTTTCGAGCGTGAAACCATCGAGCGCATGGCGGTTAATTTTTCGGTGTTGCTGGAAAACATTATCAGTAATCCGAACTTGCCGGCGAGCAAATTAGCCATTTATTCAGAAACAGAAAAGCGCCAGTTGCTGCTGGATTTTAATCATTTGCAAGCTCCCGAAAGCGGTATGCCAGCCCTGTTATCAAACTCTACGGGCGAGCTGGCGCTGCATAACGACAAGCGTAAGGATATTCAGTTTAGCCTGTTCTATTTTGCAAACGACTCGGGGAGCCGCGCGAAAGATAAGTATGAGTTACTGCTCGAAGGCGCAAAGTTTGCCGATGCCAACCACTTCGAATCCATCTGGACGCCAGAGCGACATTTCGATACCTTTGGCGGCCTGTACCCCAACCCGGCGATTACCTCTGCGGCAATTGCTTCGGTTACAGAAAATTTAAAAATTCGGGCGGGCAGTTGTGTGTTGCCGTTACACAATACGGTACGTCTCGCAGAGGATTGGTCGGTTATCGATAACATTTCCGGCGGACGTGTCGGTATTGGTGTTGCCGCGGGTTTTCATCCCCGAGACTTTACCATCGCACCTGAAGCTTATCATTCCCGTCAGGAAAAAATGTTAGAGCAGGTGGAGATTGTGCGCAAACTCTGGCGGGGCGAATCGCTGAGCCTGCGCAATGGCCTCGAAGAAATGGATGATGTCACTATTCGTCCATTGCCGATACAAGCCGAATTGCCCATTTGGTTAACCACCACCGGAAATATTCATTCGTTTAAACGTGCCGGGCGAATGGGTATTCACGTGTTAACGCATTTAATGGGGCAGAGCCCCGCTGAGCTCAAAGATAAAATCGCCGCTTACCGGGAAGAATGGCGTGCTGCGGGAAATAGCGGTAACGGCTGCGTGACGGTTTTGATACATGCCTTTGTTTCTGAAGATCAAAACTACGTTTACTCAATGGTTAAGGAACCCTTTAAACAGTATTTGAAAGAATCCATCGGTTCGCCGCAGTTTTTACAAAAACACCTGGGCGTTAACGCATCGCCGGAAACCCAGGCAGATGATGTCGAAATTTTAATTGAACGAGCCTTTAGTCGCTATTACAAAACCAGCGCTCTGTTAGGCACGCCGCAAAGCTGTTTAGCCATTGTTGAAGAATTAAAGTCGTCGGGTGTCGATGAACTGGCCTGCTTAATCGATTTCGGCGTCGATGATGCCGTGGTATTCGACAACCTGATTCATCTGAATCGTTTGCGGGAAATATCGCAGCTTGAAAAAGCCACGACCGGCACAACAAGGCCTCAAGCCAAAAACCCCTTAAATTTATCGCAAACCTGGCTGGAGTTGTTCGAGCAGCAAGCGAAACGCTCGCCCAATAGCGTAGCGTTTACCTGCTGCGATAAAAGCCTCAGCTATGCGCAAGTGGAGTCCTTATCGTTAAGTCTTGCTAAAAAGTTACGCGCTAAGGGAATTGCTCGAGGCTCCATCGTCGCCTTGCTTGATTATCGGGACCTCGATCTTGCGGTGATGATTATCGCCGTACTCAGGGCGGGCGCGGCGTTTTTACCCATAGACCCCACCCACCCTGTGCAGCGTTGGTGCGACATACTTGATGAAGCGCAGCCGGCGCTATTGGTAGTCGGAAACCGACTGAGTGAAGCGCGCGCGTCTTTGATTCCCCATATTGACGAAGCGCAATTAACAACATTCGATGAGCTTGTAGCTGAAAACGAAGCCGACCAGGATTTGCAAGCCCCGACGCTAAATGATCTCGCATACGTTATTTTTACCTCGGGTTCCACGGGCAGACCCAAGGGGGCCATGGTTGAACATTTTGGAATGCTTAACAACATGCTTTTCAAAGTCGAGCCTTTGGCCTTAACTGAAAAAGACGTTGTTGCGCAAACCGCATCGCAGTGTTTCGATATTTCGGTTTTTCAATTCCTCGCGGCGCTAACCTTTGGCGGATCGGTCGCGATAGTGCCCCATGAATACGTCATTGAGCCGGAACAGTTTCTCAAATACCTTGCGCAGCAGCGGGTGAGTATCTGGGTGGTGGTGCCTTCCGTTTTACATGCCTTGCTACCTTTTAAAAAGCCGCTGCCACAATTGCGCTGGGTGCTCTCCACGGGAGAAGCTTTTCCGCCGTCGCTCGTACACCTTTGGTTTGAACAGCATGCCACCGTTCCCATCTACAACAGTTTTGGTCCGGCGGAATGTTCCGACACTATCGCATTCGAAATAATCAGAGAACCTTGCGAAAAGGTGTTTATTGGCAAGCCGGTACCGAATGCGAGACTCTATGTGGTAGATGAAAATATTAAGCTGGTGCCATTGGGCGCTGTTGGGGAACTGGCCGTTTCCGGAGCCGTCGTGGGGAGGGGTTACTTAAACCGGCCAGATTTAACCGCAAATGCGTTTATTAACAACCCCTATTCCTTCGACGAAAGTGATCGACGGCTGTACCTTACCGGTGATCTGGTTCGACGTCACAATGATGGTCGCCTGGAGTATCTGGGAAGAAAAGATTTTCAAGTTAAAATTCGCGGTTTTCGCGTCGAACTGGGTGAAATAGAAAAACACATACTCAAATTTGGCGGTATCTCTCAAGCCGTTGTGCACGCTGTTGATTCGGGTGTATTGGGCAAGCAGCTCGTCGCCTACATTATTGCGGACGCCGCAGTGCGCTGGGATGAACTGCGTTTATTCCTGCGCGCCCGTCTGCCTGAATATATGGTGCCGGTAACCTGTATGGTGTTAGACAAGATGCCCCTGTCTGCGAACGGCAAGATCGTTCGTCGCCGCTTACCCATGCCCAACGAGGAAGTTTGGCGGTGTAACGACTACCTTGCCCCAGAGGGGCCGATTGAAACGGCCTTGGCTGAGATTTGGCAAATTGTCCTCGGCGTTTCGCGGGTAGGGCGTAACGACAATTTCTTTGATCTCGGCGGAAATTCCATTCTGGCCATCAGTATGTTAAGCCACCTTAAAGAGCGTGATGTGCAGTTAACCATTAATGAAATTTACCAACACCCGGTACTTATGGATTGCTGCGAGGGGCTTGTTCGTGACCATCGTGAACTCAGCGACTGGTTGCGCTCAGAGGGCATTGCGTTCAAAGAACTGCAGGTCGCCATAGAAAACGACGTTCTATCGACGGTGTTGATCGATAAAATGGCAATTAACGAGTTTAGTAACCTACTGCTGCGCAGCGATTTTACGTGCATGCATTTTCCAGATTTTATTCGCTTTACGGAATCGTTAGACAATACTGCACACGATATAGAGCGCAATGGCATAGCGTCGCTCCCGGATTACCACCGCGCTACCCACTTTGAAACCGTCGAAACATTACCGGCGACGCTGCTCAACTTTGAACGCGACATATTGGCCTGCGATGCCAAATCGCAACTGCCCTTAAGCCCCATGCAAAAAGAATGGCTGGTTTGGAACGCCCGCGACGGCGTGGAGTGGATTGTGATTAATGGCTTCTATACCCCGGAGCAGTTACAAAAAGCCAGTCTGCAATTGTTTCAGGAACAGGATTTACTCCATTCCTACTTAGATAAGGAAAACGCCTGTTGGAATGAATTGGACATCACACAGCAGACTATCAATATTCCGGTTTTAAGCGCGGGGTTTGCGAGTAAAGCCGAGTTGCAAACCTATCTGCTGGAGGTCGTCGACCTGCTCCTAAAAACGAGTAGCAAGTCACCATTGCCGTATGCTGCCGCCTGGGTGAGTGTTAACGATACCGCGCATCACTTTTTAATGGCAGCGGATCACCTGGTGACGGATGGTGCTTCGAGTACCGTTATCAAACAGCGCTTGAGTGGCTTATTAGCAGGTTCCGCAAAAGCCCTGACGGTTAATTATCGCGATTATGTACAACAAGTTTGGGACGGTGCAACGCAAGCCGCACTCGAAACCGCCGATCAAAATCTAATGTTCAACGACATTGCGCATATCCGGAGCATCGTTGCCGCTCACTTGCAACAACGAAGCAACTACGATTTACGTCATGTGCAATTGGAAGTGCCCCTGGAAAACAAAACCCGTTTGACGGACGACGCGTTCGAACTGTTTAAACGCGTAGTAAGCTATTTGTTAAATGTCGACCAATTTGTTATGACCCTGAACCAATACGGCAGAAAATTGGGTGAGCGTACTTACTTTGACCAGGTCGGCCTGTTTCTGGACAAAATTCCCTGTGTTATCGAAAAAGACACCAGCCTGGAAGATGTAAGCCAGCGTGTCGAACATATGGTAAACCAGGGAGTAAACTTCCTCGCACTAAAGCAAAAGGGTTTTGAGGCCTGTGTTGCGGCAGCGCCGGTACTGGTTCAGGAGATTGTGTTTAACTTTGTTACTCAAGGTTTAAACGCACAGACCGAATTAATCATCTCCAAAGTAAATATGGATGAAGTCTTGAAAGACTTGGAAGGAATTCTGTTTGAAGCCTATCCGTCCAGCAATGGCTTGTTACTACAAATCGCTTTTCGAGGACAGCAGGAAGACGAAGAAAAACTCAAAATGCTGTTGGGAGGAAGAACGTTTTCGATAAACGCATTTTCGGAAAACCTATTGGAGGCACCGGCGTCTGCTGCTGAGCTTAATCTTAATTAACGCCATGGGCTACGTGATAAGAAGTTCGCCATCTGTATTCGATGGGGTGGGTTGATTGCTTGGGAGCAGGTGTGATTCGACAGGATAAACAAAAAAGCGGGCGGGCCGCCCGCGTTCCCAGATCTACTGACTCATGTCTTGCCAGCGAATATTATCCCGTGTGATTACACCTGGGTTGTTCATCAGCTCATTAAAAAATGTATTTTTAACAATGGCTCCCATGTTCGCATCTTCATACCAGTGCCAGCTAACCCAGTAAGCGATTCTTGGGTAATCGTTTTTAATGCGTTCCAGGTAATTTCGAGTGTCCATTTTTGCATTTTTACTCAGCTTTTTGCCAGATATATCCGGGCCGTATTCGGCCATTCCCAAAGGTTTGCCCAGTGCCACATAGGCTTGATAATCTTCTATAAGAAGTTTATCGCCGTATGCGGTTCCGGCGACGATATCCACCAGGTCGTCACCGGGATAAGCCCAGTCAACGGTGCGATTCCAACTTGAGCGATTGTTTTGTCCCATACTGCTGTTCGGCGAATACACCCACACTAAATTGTGTAAACCTTTTTGCTGTTCAAAGTAATCGTGCATATGCCTGTAAACTTCAATGTAAGGTGCCGGGTCATTGGGGTGTGAGGCCATTCCCCACCAAAACCAGCTGCCATTCATTTCTTGCAGGGGGCGCCACAAAACAATAACGCCGGCATCTTGAAGCTCGCGAAGCGCGTCGGCGATTCTATCCAGTTTTCGTAGCCATGCTTTATGCACCTGCTTTTCAGGGTTGAGTAAATCGCGCAGCGAGGTGACTTTAGACTTATCCTGTGTGTGGCCTGGGCCATTCCAGGTGCCGGGGTTTTTACGAATGTCTTGTTCGTCATTAATCCACGGGTTTTGCGGGGTTAGATTGATAGTAATTAGGCCGCCGTGATTCCAATAATCGATAATGATTTTGTTGGCCGCGTGTAATTCTTCAGGCGTGAAACATTTAGAGAATTCGTAGTCTACGCCCAGCATACCTGGCCATTTACCCGTTTGATTATGCAGTTCTGTAATAAGCGTGGCAAAACCTTCCACAATTTCATTGCCGTGGTAAACATTTTGACCGGCGATGACACCATTGAACTTATCTGAGGATAAATGTGTGATGTATTGTAAAACCGCGGATTTTTTCTCGGAAATGCTTAATGTTTTTGCGTGAAGGCTGTCGGCGGTGAGAGGGGCGCTAACAAGGAGGAAATAAAAGAGTATGCGCTTCATGGGAGGTGTCCTTTTGTGTTGGTTATTTTAACCCCGCTATGCAAATTTTATCATAAGCTCGTAAGGGTAAAATTTCTGTAGATATGGGGCGAGCAGCCCGCGCTCCCGCTGGGGATTAATATATCAGTATTCAATGCGTGAATGATACGCGCGGATAATATTGAGTGCTCAAATGTGATTTTTAGATTGGAAATTTATTCAGTCTGGGTGGTGGAGCGATTCTATTGTTGGTTTTTTTGATTTAGATGCGTTGTTAACTATTTAAAGTGCGTTAGCGTGATTCGGGTGTGTATCAGCGCTTTTAATAAATCCAATAGCCATATTGCGTTGTCATCGAAATTTCCAATTGAAATATGTCTGGAAAATTTGATTGCACACCTTCTACTAACCTTGCTGTATTCCTAATCTGGAGATGACCAATGAAAAATCCATTATCCGCGGTAGTTGTGTTTTCTGTTGTAATTTCCGGGGTTGCGTTTTCAGCGCCCTACAATACCCAATCGAATGGCGATGCCATAATAGAACCCGGTGGCGTGTACTGCGTGATTGGCGCCACGCTTGAAGTTGAAAAGGGCCGCGAAGGTGAAGCGGCGGATATTATTTTAGATGCCGGTCGGGGCTGCTCCGCGACACATACCGGCGATATCTATTTAAAAGACGATACCTTTGTGCAGGCCGATTTACAGGTAAATGGCAATGCGTATGTCAAAAATAAAATTTACGCCAAGGAGGTTGAAATTAAAGAATCTGTGCCATCCGCAGATTATGTGTTTGAGCACGGTTACCAATTATTGCCTCTAAATGAAGTTGAGCTATTTATCAAAGAAAACAAGCATCTGCCGCGAGTTCCCTCTGCACAGGAATTTGCCGAGCAAGGCTATGGCGTTGGGGAAATGGATAATATGCTGCTTGAAAAGGTGGAAGAACTAACCCTCTACATCGTTCAGCAGGAAAAACGTATACAAGCCTTGGAGCAAGAGAGAAATGATTAAATTAAGCATTTATTCCGCACTGCTGAGCCTTGCGATGATATTGGCCCAATCGGGAAATGCTCAGTTAGCCAATGAATTTAGTTGGGAGCGCTATGCCGGACCGAGTGTTAATCAAGGCGGTGATGGCCCCTGTGAATATATCACGCGTACCTGGGCGGTGGAGTATGCGATACGTATGGCGTATGACGTGGATGGACCCGAGATTAACCTTTCAGAACAGCATATATACCAGCGCTGCTTCCAGTCCTTGAGTCAGTATTCGTCTTGCACCAGCCCGGAGAGTATTACGGCCTTGTGTATGGCTGACTTTATTCGGGATTATGGAATTGCCAATGAAGCCTGTTTGCCGGCACCGGTTCAGAATGGCATCTCGCAATACAGCAGAACGTTGCTATCTGCCAGTCATTGCATTGACCCTTGCTACAATCAACCGAATTCTGCCCATTTTAGTTTTACCGCTCCGCTGGAGTACGTAAATTACAGCTATCAGATGGGCATAAATAGTAACGACGATCTTAAAGCATCGATCATCAAATACGGGCCACACAGTTTGTATTTTCTTGACGGCCCCTATGTGAATTCCGAGCACGCGATACTCATACTCGGGTGGAACAGCAGTAATGAATGGGTTTTTCAAAATTCCTCTGAAGATTACTTTGCCGGTCGCGGTGTTGATCAAACCTTTGGGGTTTTAGCCTTTGATATCAGTGAATACACGAATGTGAAAGTCGGGCGGGTTAATGGCATTCCCATGTGTTCTGGCGCTGGCTGCAGCCAGTTTCAGCGGCGGCCATTGGATAGTGATGGCGATGGTTTTTGCAGTATAGCGTGGGGCGATTTGCCGGTCGGTTTGAACTGTGAGGGGCACGATGCCAACGACAACGACAGCAGTCTTGGGCCGTACACTGTTGGTGGTTTTACAACTGAATTAGTATCGGGCAGTACGATTACCCTCAATTCATACCAGCAAAATCCAATGCGGGTAACTGCGAGCAGTAGAATCTTGTTGAAACCGGGCTTTAAATATAAGGCGCAATCCGGTGGTAGAGATTTTATCGCGTCGGTATCCAATTAATTGAACGGAGATAACCCGGTATTTGCTTGCACCGGGTTATCTACCCAGATTCATCTGTAGGAGAATAATTTAAAAGGGGTGCGTCGCACACTTATTTTATATAGAATGCGCGGCGTCGAATTGTCGGCATATTTAAAAGGAGACAGAATTATGTCTATTATTATTGAAGTCCGAGCTGCTGAAGGCGGTGACGACAGTAAACTTTTTGCGCACGATTTATTGAACGCATACGTTCGCATGGCAGACATCCACAGCTGGAAAACAACTCGCCTTTAGCCCCCTCTCGCTACGCATTGCCGGCGAGAAGACGCAAGATCTTTTCCAGGAAGCCGGCGGACATCGCGTACAACGCACTCCCCCAACCGAAAAACGTGGCCGCGTACATACCAGCAGTGTAACTGTTGCGGTATTTCGCGAAACAGCTAGTAACGCCAATGCCTTGGAGCTTGCTGCAAGCGATTTACGCATTGAGTGGTTTAGTGGTACAGGCCCGGGTGGTCAGTTTCGCAATAAACGCCAGAACAGTTGCCGGGTAATTCATCTGCCCTCGGGTCTGGTGGAAACTCGCCAGGGGCGCAGTCGCGAAGCTAATCGACGTGATGCGATCGTCGCCCTCGCTCAGCGGTTGGCATTGAATCGGCAACTGTCTTTGCACACTGACCTTAATACTTCGCGCCTGGAACAAATTGGCATGGGTTTGCGAGGTGAAAAAATTCGTACCTATCGGGAGAGGGATAATCGCGTTGTGAATCATCTGAATGGCAAGGCGACGACTTACCGGCGAGTGATGAAAGGGCATTTTTCGGAGCTGTGGGAGTAAAGGTTTCGGAATTTATTGCGTGCGGGGGCCTTTCAGGCTCCTGTTTTTTTATGTTGGACGTCCGACACCGGTTCTGACTTTACTAATTAAGGCCAATAAGGGCTGTAATTGCTTTTCTGCTGCAATCAGTTCGCTTTCGCTAATGGGCCTTTCTTTTTCGGAAATAATTTCCAGCAGGTCATCTATTGACACTTTACCGAAAGTATCGTCTGCACGGTTACTTTCAAGTTTTAATAATTGAAATTCACCGGGGCCAAGCGCGTGGGCGTTTTCCAGCGCCTGTTCGGCACCGGCGAACAGGGTTTTTACATCGGTAGGGCAGCCCCGTGGCAGTGAGGCAATACCCGCTGACAAGGTAAATTTAAAGCTTTCGTTTCCGATTTTATAGGTGAAGGTTTTTATATGATCACAGAGGCGTTTCACCAGCATCACAACGCCGTCTATTTTCGCCATGGGCAATATCGTCATAAAGGTTGCAGCACCGTATCGCCCGAAGCTGTCTTCACGTCGAATTGCCGAGGTGAGTACTTTCGAAATATTTTGCACAATTTTATCTGCAGTGGCCTGGCCTGCTTTATCGGCAATGGTTTTGTAATTGTCCAATTCAAAAATTATCACCACCAGACTTTGGCCGTGGCGGGCCACAAACGCGATATCCTGCTCCAGCTTTTGCTGTAATGCTTTGCGATTGAGTGTGCCGGTGAGCAGGTCGATATTGGTGCTTTCCTGAAGGCTGGAGCGATCTCTGCGGTAACTGGCATGGGCTTGCAACCGGGCTATGAATTCGGCACCGGCGAAAGGTTTGGTAATAAAATCGGTAGCGCCAATTTCCAGTACTTTCTTTTTGACGGCTTCGTCTTCAGCGTTGCCAGTGATCACCATAATGGGAAGATTGCGTATGTCTTCCTGCTCGGCCTGGCGTATATTTTTAATCAGCCCGTATCCATCGAGATTTGGCATACCCAAATCGGTCACAACCACTTGAATGCTGGGGTCGGAGTTAAGCGTATCCCAGGCGATCTGGCCGTCTGCGGCCTTAACAATATCAAAATGCTTGTCCAGAATTTTGGTGGCAGTGAGCATCACAACTTTGGAATCGTCTGCAATTAATATACGGGGTTTCTGAGGCGTTGCTTCGGTTTCAGGCATAGGGATCAGAGCAGAAGGAGAGTGGCTGTTAACTGTTTTAGTATAGCTTTTGTTATATCTCCGCTTATAAATATAGGTTATAAAAGCTACAGCAAAGCTTTTTGGCGCTTGGCGAAGATCGCGTCTGGATTGTGCGACTTTTTTTCACAGCGCGTGTGCTGACGTTAGTCTAAGCCTTCCGGCATCTAAATTTTTGCTCGCTTCTTGGATGAAATTCAATCCTCTCACTCGTTTAGAGCTCGCATCACTGCTGTATTTATAACCAGTATTATCGCAATGATACACAGCGCACAAATGTCCTATACAGTAGGCTAAATACTGCAATATTTTTGCCTTGACGCTCCGGCAACACAAGGCAACAATACGCTCTCTCCAGCTCGGAACAAGCCAGTTATGTAACAGCTGGTGAAATATGAGGGAGAACCAGAAGGGGGTAGTGGCGGGCGGCAACCCGCCACTACATTCACACCTTTAACGACGCTAACCATTAAAAGGAATGAATCATGAAAGTATACCAAATCAGTTTTGATTTGCGGCAGCAGCGCAGTTATCAGGCGCTCTTCAAGCTCTTGCAGTCGTACGCCAATTGGGCCCGCCCTTTGGAATCCTGTTGGGTGATTGTTACCAATAAGAGTACCGGTGAAGTTCGGGATGATCTTGCCAAGGTGGTCGACGCCGATGACGGGCTACTGGTAGCGCGCTTGTGGGGGGAGGCGGCGTGGCAAAAGCTGAACGGTGATGCCGCCAATCACATGACCGACTGGTTAAAACAATATCTCAATCAGCCGGTTTAGCGCTGGTCAGTGTGTAGAGCCAGGGACGGCTCGCATCCAAATTCAGGAAATCTTATGCCTCTCTTAAAAAATCTACGCGCACTGGGAGATATCAGCGAGGTTCGCACCGGCTATACCTTTCGCAGCAAAATTCAAGAGGTGGAGCCACCGCGGGGAAACGCGCATATTGCGCAAATAAAAGACGCTCGCAGCCTGTGGCAGAACACGAAAAATACCACTATCGCCGCACACCAATTACCGTTGATCGCGTGGCAAGGCAAGCCCTCAGCCTTTGTGGAGCCGGGTACGGTATTGCTACCAGCGCGGGGCGGCTACTGTCGTGCTTGCTGCGTGGTAAATTCAGAAAGCTCACAATTGCCGGTGATCGCCAGCAGCCAGTTTTTAATGATCAAACCCCACGCTTCAGTGTTGGCTGAATTTCTGTGTTGGTCGCTCAACCAGCCACATACACAACGAGCTTTGGAAGATGCCAGTCAAGGGAGCAACATAGCCTTGCTGAAGGCGACGACCTTGCAGCAATTTAAGCTCGCGATTCCACCGCTGACAGCCCAGCAAAAAGTGCTGAACATTAATCGCCTGTGGCAGCAAGAGCAAAAACTAACGCAACAGCTATTGAACAACCGCGCAGCCGAACTTCAGGTGGTGTTTCGGTACTTGGTGAGCGAGCAGAGTTAATTGAGTAAAGCCATCATGAGTGAAAACAATAAAAGCGATTCCAGCAGTGTCCGCCAGGAACAGGTGAACAAAGCCCTTTGGGAGGCCTGCGAAAGCTTTCGTAGGGCGATCGGTGATGATACTTGCCTAGATTTTATTCTCGCTATGCTGTTCCTTAAATATATCTCGGATGTATGGCAAGACCACTTCAACGAGTACAAAACTCAATACGGTGATGCCCACGAACTCATTGAAGAAATGATGAAAAACGAACGCTTTGTGCTGCCTAAAACCACCGGTTTTTATACCTTGTGGAAACGGCGTCACGAACCCGGTAACGGTGAGCGCATCGATCAGGCCCTGTACGCCATTGAAGACGCTAACGGCAGCAAACTGAAAGAGGCCGGTAAAAGCGTGTTTCAGGATATCAGTTTTAACACCGATCGCCTGGGCGGAGAAAAACAAAAAAACACCATACTTCGCCACCTGCTGGAAGGCTTCGCTAAACCCGAACTGAATTTAAAACCGAGCCGCATAGGCACGCTGGATATTATCGGCAACGCCTACGAATTTATGATCAAACGCTTTGCAGCCAGTGGCGGCCAAAAAGCCAGGGAGTTTTATACACCGCCTGAAGTTAGCGATTTAATTGCCGAGCTGCTCGACCCGCAACCTGGCGAGAGTATCTGCGACCCAGCCTGTGGCTGTGGCGCACTGCTGATGAAATGCGGCCGTAAAGTGCTTGCCAATCACAACAGTAAAAAATACGAACTCTACGGTCAGGAGGCGATTGGTCCCATCTGGTCGCTCGCCAAAATGAATATGTTTTTGCACGGCGAGGACAACCACAAAATCGAATGGGGCGATACCATTCGCAACCCCAAACTCTTGGACAAGAATGGCAATCTAATGCTGTTTGATATTGTTACCGCCAATCCACCCTTTAGCTTGGATAAATGGGGGCACGATGAAGCTGAGAACGATAAATTCAGTCGCTTCCGCAGGGGCGTACCGCCCAAAAACAAAGGCGACTATGCGTTTATTTTGCATATGATCGAAACCCTGAAACCCAAAACGGGACGCATGGGTATGGTGGTGCCCCACGGCGTGCTGTTTCGAGGTTCCAGCGAAGGCAAGATTCGTCAGCAATTGATTGATGAAAATTTATTAGATGCTGTGATCGGCCTGCCGGAAAAATTGTTTTATGGCACAGGTATCCCTGCAGCCATTTTGATATTCAGTAAAGATAAATCCGATAATTCGGTGATGTTTATCGATGCCTCGCAGGAATTTAAGGTCGGTAAAAACCAGAATCTATTGTCTGAAGACAATATCGGCAAAATTGTTGAGACCTATCGCACTGGCAAAGACGTCGATAAATATGCGTACGTCGCCAGTCTCGATGAGATCAAAGAGAGCGACTACAACCTAAATATTCCGCGTTATGTGGATACCTTTGAGGAAGAGGAAGAAATTGATTTGATGGCGGTGCGGGCTGAGCGCCTGCAGTTGAAAGTTCAATTGGCGCAACTGGAAACAGACATGGCGGGTTATTTGGCAGAGCTGGGTTACCCGGATACCACCGTATAAGGAGTCCCCACTGTGGAACAGCAACAGATTCAAGCTCTCACCAGTACTGTAGAGCGGCACGTCCAACAAACCGAAAACGACCGAATTGCGATTGACTGGAATCCGTGGAGAAATACGTATTTAACATCCGAAACTTTCTCCAAACGGAGAAGGCCTTAATGAATAATAAAGAGCGAGTCTTTAACCGTGAGCAGACTAAATCGCTAAGGGTAGAACTTCGAAAAAATCCAACAGGTCCCGAGAAAAGTTTTTGGCGAGCGGTGCGCTCCAAACAGCTCGGTGTAAAGTTTCGCCGCCAACATGGCATTGGGCCTTACATCGTTGATTTTTACTGCGCCGAAAAAAAATTGGTGCTTGAGCTGGATGGTGATAGCCACTATTCGCCCACTGCGCAGGCAAGCGATGCGGAGCGCGATGCTTATTTAAAGGGTTTGGGGTTTCGGGTTATGCGCTTTACCAATGAGGAGGTGCGGCAAAACCTTGAAGGGGTTTTGTTGCGGGTGTTGGAGGTTGTTGACCCCTCCCCAGCCCTCCCCTTATCAGGGGAGGGGGTAGAACCTGTCAGCGGCGAGGATGAAACTCGAAGGCACATCGTCTCCTCCCCCTGCGAAGGGGGAGGCCGGGAGGGAGTTACTTCGACGCTACGAAATCAACAGGACCCCTCCCCAGCCCTCCCCTTATCAGGGGAGGAGGTAGAACCTGCCAGCAGCGAGAATGAAACTCGAAGGGACATCGTCTCCTCCCCCTGCGAAGGGGGAGGTTGGGAGGGGGTTACTTCGACGCTACGAAATCAACAGGACCCCTCCCCAACCCTCCCCTTAGCAGGGGAGGGGGTAGAACCTGCCAGCAGCGAGAATGAAACTCGAAGGCACATCGTCTCCTCCCCCTGCGAAGGGGGAGGCCGGGAGGGGGTTACTTCGATGTTACGAAATCAACAGGACCCCTCCCCAACCCTCCCCTTAGCAGGGGAGGGGGTAGAACCTGCCAGTAGCGAGAATGAAACTCGAAGGCACATCGTCTCCTCCCCCTGCGAAGGGGGAGGCCGGGAGGGGGTTACTTCGATGTTACGAAATCAACAGGACCCCTCCCCAGCCCTCCCCTTGGCAGGGGAGGGGGCAGAACCTGCCAGTAGCGAGAATGAAACTCGAAGGCACATCGTCTCCTCCCCCTGCGAAGGGGGAGGCCGGGAGGGGGTTACTTCGATGTTACGAAATCAACAGGACCCCTCCCCAACCCTCCCCTTATCAGGGGAGGGGGTAGAACCTGCCAGCAGCGAGAATATCACTCGAAGGGACATCGTCTCCTCCCCCTGCGAAGGGGGAGGTCGGGAGGGGGTTACTTCAATTTTACGAAAGCAACAAATTCCCAACGAGCACGTCACCCATAATCAAATCGCACATCAAACATTGATTAACGGAGGTATACGGCCAGAAAGCCTGCCGCCGACTGAAGACGTAAAAAAAGGCGGAGCGCCGTTTGTTTTCCACCGATAAAAAATCGTTGAAAAATCCGGTCACGCTCAGCGGAAGGGAAAACGACGATGAATAAAGTTGCTGAGTGAGAGCCGCTGAAACAAGAAAAAAAGCCCTAATGCAACGACTGCTCAAGGGCAAGCGTCGAATTGCTGGGAGCGAGGGCGGCCCGCTCGCATATGCGTATGTGTAAGAAATAATGTAATACAGGCGAGTCGCCTGCGCGCCAAGGGTAAAATACGATGCGAAAACGGCCAAGTTTTCAAGAAGAATACAGCGCAAAATTACACGCACTAGCCCTGCTGACTAATCTGGGATGGACATTTCTTTCTCCTGAACAAGTCCTAAAAGCCCGGGGCGGTAAAACCGATGAAGTGGTGTTACGCCAGATACTTCGAGGCGAGCTGCAAAAGCGCCGCTTTACCTTTGCCGGTAAACGTTACCCGCTGTCTGAAAAGGCCATCGATAATCTGATTGCCGAGGTGTGCAGCCCCGCACTTAATGAAGGCCTGCTCACCGCCAATGAGCGCTTGTACAACCATTTGTTGTACGGCATCTCCGTTACAGAGTTTGTAGACGGTAAAAAAGCCAACCCAACAGTCGCTTTGATTGACTGGCATAACCCTGCCAACAACAGCTATCTGTTTACCGAAGAATTGACGGTGACTCGCACGGGCGGTGTGGAGGCGCGCCGCCCCGATATTGTCTGCTTTGTGAATGGTATCCCGCTCGTGGTGTTAGAAGCCAAGCGCCCTGACAGCAACGCCAAGAAAGGCCCCACTATCGAAGAAGGCATCTCGCAAAGCCTGCGCAACCAACGCCACGACGAAATCCCATTACTATTTGCTTACAGCCAGTTGTTGTTATCCATCAACGGTAACGAGGGGCGTTATGGCACTTGTGGGACACCCGCAAAATTTTGGGCCACATGGCGCGAGGAAGATATTGCAGACGCCGAGATGTTCGCCATCAAAAATAAAAAGCTGAGCGACATACAGATTAACGGCTTATTTGACCATCGCACCGCCGAATATCGCGATTGGTATTTAAATTTGATTGGTGGTGGCGATTTGGCGGTTACTGGGCAGGACCAGTTACTGATCAGCCTGCTAAGTCCCTCGCGATTGTTGGAAATGATTCGGTTTTTTACGCTGTTCGACAAAAAAGTTGGAAAGGTTGTCGCACGTTATCAGCAAGTATTTGGCATTAAGCGCTTAATTGAGCGTATTAATGTGCATAACCCCGCCGGTGGCCGTGAGGGTGGTGTTATCTGGCATACCACGGGTTCCGGCAAATCCTTCACCATGGTGTTTTTAAGCAAGGCGCTGATTTTACACGACAGCTTAAAACAGTGTCGTATCGTGGTGGTAACCGACCGGGTGGATCTGGAAACTCAATTGAGTAACACCTTCACCTCCGGCGGAGAGCTGGCGGGTAAGAAAGACAAAGATGCAGCTATGGCGACCTCCGGCAAGCGCCTGGCGGAGCAGATCGGCAAAGGTACAGAAAGAATACTCTTTTCACTGATTCAAAAATTTAACACGGCAACAAAATTACCCGAATGCGTAAACTCCAGCCCCGATATTATTGTACTGATTGACGAAGGCCACCGGAGCCAGGGCGGTGAAAACCATATTCGCATGAAGCAGGCTTTACCCAAGGCCTCATTTGTAGCATTTACAGGTACCCCACTACTCAAAGACGATAAAACCACCAATAAATTCGGCCCCATTGTGCACGCCTATACCATGCAACGCGCGGTTGATGACAAAGCCGTAACGCCTTTGTTGTACGAAGAGCGCATACCGGATTTGGACGTAAATGAACGAGCCATCGATAGCTGGTTCGAACGCATTACCGAGGGCTTGTCTGATGAACAAAAAACCGACCTGAAACGCAAATTCGCCAAGAAAGGGCCGGTGTATGAAGCGGATGATCGCATTCGCCTGATTGCACTGGATATTGCCAACCATTTTGTGAAGCACATGGATAAAGGCTTAAAAGGGCAGCTGGCCTGCGACAGTAAAGCTTCCGCCATTAAATATAAAAAGTATTTAGATGAAGCAGGCTTGTTTGAGTCCGCCGTGGTGATGAGTCCGCCGGACACTCGCGAAGGCAATACGGCCGTGGACGAGGCTACAACCCCGGAAGTGACGCAGTGGTGGAAGAACAATGTTGGCAGCCAGAACGAACAGGCTTACACAAGGCACCTGATAGGGCGCTTCGGCTCTGATAAGGAAAGTGGGGGTGATTCATTAAAACTGTTGATTGTGGTCGATAAGCTGCTTACAGGTTTTGATGAACCCAAAAATGCCGTGCTTTATATCGACAAACCTCTGAGAGAGCACAACCTGATCCGGGCTATTGCTCGGGTTAATCGTTTGCATCCGAAGAAGAAGTTTGGCTTGTTGATCGACTATCGCGGTATTCTGGCTGAGTTGGATACCACCATTGAAAAATATCAGGATCTTGCTTCCCGCACCCAGGGCGGCTACGACATTAACGATATTGCCGGTTTATTCAAGCCGATGAGCACGGAGTACAAACGCTTACCGCAGCTTTACAAGCAACTTTGGGCTATCTTCGATGGCGTGAAAAACAAAAGTGATATTGAACAATTACGTCAGGTGCTGGTGCCGAAAATTGCGGAGCGAAGTGGGGATCCGTCAGCGGGTATTCCTGCAGAGTTAGTTGATGTGCATCTGAAAGAGCGGGAAGAATTTTATGAAGCGCTTGATGCTTTCGCCAGTTGCCTGAAAATCGCTTTGCAATCGGCGACTTTTTTTGAAGACAAGAACTTCAGCGATCAGGATCGCCAACACTATAAAGAAACGCTAAAACAGTTTTCAAGCCTGCGCCTGTTGGTACAGAACGATGCAGGCGACAGGATCGATTACGAATACACGGATCAGGTTAAAAATCTCTTGGATAAAAACCTTGTTGGCGTGGAGGTAAGAGAACCGAGCGGAGTTTATGAAGTCGATAAAATGGGCTGTAATGCAGAGCCTAAAGATTGGTCAGACGATAAGTTAATTAATGAGAAAGACATTATATTAACTCGCGTGACGAGAACGATTGAGCAGCAACTGCGAGACGACCCTTATGCTCAAGAAGCCTTCTCGATCTTATTGGGAGAAGTCATTGCCGAAGCTGCTAGGTTGTTCGAGCATCCACTTAAACAATATTTGTTATTTCGGGCGTTTGAAGAAAACGTTAATGAGCGACGCTTAAGCGAAATGCCCGACGTGTTTGGTGGTAATCGTCACGCACAAGCTTATTTCGGTGTATTTAAAAAAGTATTACCTGAAATCTTGTCGCTTATCGATCGAACCGTGCAGGACAAATGGGTGCAACTGGCCTTTGAAATTGATCAATCTGTCGAAATATCGGTTGCCGAAAACTCTATCCATTCGCAAAACGTCGAAGCTGATATCCGTAAAAAGCTGTTGCCGCGCTTGTTCCAGGTCTGTAAAGCCGTTGGTGGGGGTATAGACGAGGCCAAGAAAATAGTAGAAATGATTGTGCAAATTACTCGGGTTAGATTGAGCGAGGTTTGAATTGGATGAATCTATTCACAGTATTTAAAAAATATAGGTGCAATGGTACTTAGAAATCTTCAAGACGAAAACTTCGCATCGCATGAATAAAAAAGCCCGCGGGCAGCAGGATTAATCGTACAGCTCCGGGTAACGCTCCCGCTCCCGCTTGTCGAATTCTTCCAATAAGGAGTTTACTTTCACCTTGACGTCTGCCGGGCTGAGGTATTTATTTTCCAACTGAGTTTTATCCAGCCAGGCCAACAAAGAGCGGCGAACGCTTCCTGAATTTTCAATACAGTAGCGCGAATCGCGTACCCAAACGGTGGCGCTCATCATTGCCGGGGCGGTGTAAGGCACACAGCGGGAATAGCCGTGACTTTCCAGATGCTTGCTAAGCAACAAGCCATAAGGAATGCGCACCGCGATTGCAATGAACGCAAATATTAAAGCCACTTTCACACTCGCCTGAATACGTGTATCCGTTGCTTTATTTAAGAGTTTGAGCAGCATCGCAAATATTAAAGCGATAAATGTTGGCAGGCTCAAAAGTACGGGAATATCCCACGCCGAAGCCGCCACGTATATTTTTCCACTCGCCAGCTTTTCGCTATTTTCCAAAAGGCTGCCGACGCGAAATATCAGCAGTATCACAACCGTTGCAGCAAGCGCAAGTATGTAGAAAATGAGTTGTAGCTTTATTTTGTAGCCTGGAGTATTTCCTGCTTCCGGGGCATGTGCCTCAGTCATAGCTTACCTGTAGTTAAAATAGGGTATACCAAACATTCGATGCAGAAAGCCGATGGGGTCCTCATTGGCAAAATTCAGCCCTCTATTTATTTCGTATTGCATCTCCCGAAGATTTGCGCGCATGTTAGCTTCTGCCTCTTTTAACATACCCGCCAAGCGTTCGGTAATTTGGTAATGCTCGTTGAGAGCATTTAAGGCGAGGGTAATGCCTGCTCCAACCACCACCACGAGAGCAATAGGGCCAATGGCTGCCATTGCTGTCGCACCCACAACGGCCGATACGGCACCCCAGGCGATGCCGGCGCCGATGAGGCTGGATGCCACATCGACGGTTACCCCTGCCACGAAATCATGCCAGGTCGCGCGGTCATTCATCAATTGTTCCAGTGCATGGAAGGCAACCGAAAAGATGATAGAAATAACAACACCACCTTTTATCGCTTTAGCGGCTCCGAGTTTACCAATTCCCATGCTGACGATTTTGGGATTATTTATTAAATATCGGGTACCGTTAAGCTGGTTGCGGAGCCCTGCGTAACCTTTCAACACAACGTAAGACCGACCGGCATAAGTATTTACGCGGTACTTCGATAATATATGGCCACCACGCGCCATTTCTCTGGCTAGCACCATAAGCGTGTGGCTGTCTGAAATCGCTGGGAGAAATGAACCTACGTTTTTTAACCTTGCCTTCTGCTGCTGCCATTGTTGTCGCGCAGCTTGAGGTAATTCGGCCGCGTTTTCAATAACTTGATCCAACCAAGCGATGATTTGCTCGTTCGAAAGGCCCTGGCGTTTTTTTGCAATAACTAAAAACTCCATGAATTCATTGGGCATCATAACTACGAGTGCGTGTTCGTTCTTTTTGAGGGCTTCGTTGAGGTCACGAGTTTCCCTTTTTCGCTGAGCGGCGCGTAGTTGATCATTCACGGTACGATCCTCCTTGGCTGGGCTTTATTGTTATAAAAACGATTTTACAGCATATTTTTACCGGATTAATGTGGAATATTACGCGAAATGCGATTACACGTCTTGCATGGATGTCATGCTTTAAATAAAGGGGCTTGTATGAATAAAAGCGACGGGTAAATTCATATGAAAAAATGAACCCCGCACTCCAGCTGAGCGCGGGGGTAAAACAGACGACCTAAATCTGAATGATAAGCACTGCACGTCATTACTTTAAAGAATTCTAGCGTGCCTGATTATAAAAATTAAACACGAACTAGTGCAGTTGCACTTCAAACTTGAAGTCAGGGTTAATCTTGTTGTTGTCTGCACTGTACGTCGCTTATGGGAGATTGGGTTGTACCCTGCATACCAAAGGTCACAGATTCATCCGTTGCGAGCATGCCATTCCAGGCGGCATTTTCTACCCAGAGTGAGGTGCCGTAAAGATAGCTTCCAGATTCCTCCACCATTGAATTCCAGGAATTACTTATTTGAACTTCCGGTGAAAAATAAATAGCGACGCCCCACCGGTTGATCGGCCCATTTTTATTACTTATTTTGAATTCTGCGGTAAAACCACCGCTCCATTGATTGAGCTGGGTCAGCTCGCAGTCCCAGACCGGTGGTAGCGGCAATCCGCTGGAGCTGTTTGATGCGCTGGTGCTGGACGAACTGCTGCTTGAACTTGAACTCGATGAACTACTGCTGGACGATGACGACGAGGATGAGCTGGATGTAGGGCACAGTGCCGCCAGGCCGCCATCTCCCCATTGATCTTCGCAGGTTTGTGCTCCTATGCACGATTGACTATTGAGCCAATGCCAACCGGTTTCGTAGTGCTCGCAAACGGGGTAGAGGGTGCCGTACCAGTTGCAGCCCGTGGTACAGATTTGTCCAGAGCTTGAACTGGAAGAACTCGAACTGGAGCTTGAGGAGGATGACGAGGATGAACTGTTAAGCCAGTAATAGCCTTTCTCTTTGGCATCGGGAATTAACACCTCGGTAATCTGATCTAAACGGGTTTCGCTCCAATCGCGCCAGTCGAACCACGACTGTTGATAGTGCTCCAATGCCTGCGCGTTAATGGGGTAACCGAGGTAGGCTTTATAGTAGTCGGCGTCGTAATCGTAGCCCCATTCTGTGCAGATTGTTGGGTAGTCGCTGGCCAGCAGGGTTTCCAGGCTGGCAATTTCGCTTTCTTCAGTATTGCTTACCCAACCGTAAAAGTGGTAGCCCACCGCCGTGTAATCCCAGTCAATAAAGCCATAGTTATCGGCAATATCTTTCATGGGTTGTGCGATATTGTTGAATGAAAACATGATGATGGTGCGCTCGGGCGCATCGCTACGTACCTGCTCGTACACCGCCTGCATGGCAGACATAAAAGTTTCCGTGTAATAGTCGGCACTGTTCCAGGTTTGTTCGTTGTTCAGCTCGTAATACACCAAATCGTTATCGGCATAGCGCGGCGCAACCTTTTCCCAGAATTCCGCCATCTCGCCAAAATCGGCGAGTTCATCCATGAAGCCTTCCTGCTCTACATATTCACCGACGTTGTGATAATTAATAATGATATTCATACCCGCCTGGGTGGCAGTGGCCACAGCGTCATCCAAATACGGCAGCACGTCGTCGACTTCCCACCAGCTACCGGGAGAGTTCCAATTGGGGTCATCTTTGACGAAGGGGTCGACCCACACCACTCGAATTGAATTAAAGCCGAGTTCTTTCAAATACAGCCATTCATCCAGATCGAGGGTGTTCTCGACAGTGGGTGTGCTGCTGCCGGGTGCATAAGGTTTACCCAGCACCATGCGGGTGCCGCGCATGATGTCTCCGTTTTTATCGCGTAAGCTTCCTGCGGTAGCTGTTAGGGACGTACTTAGCGTGGTAAGTAATAGGCAAGATAAGGCCAGGAATGGCAGTACTTGGTGGAGCAAGTGTGGTGATTTTATTTTCATTTTTCGCGCCTCGTGCGTTGTTAATGTATTGGGGACTCCTGTGGTGATAGGTGCGACGCAGACGCACCTAAGAGACCTCGCAATGATTACCGCAACGGGCGTGAATTATTTTGAATGAGGGTGGGGTTTTATAAAAAATAACAGAATTTGAAAGAGATATTGCAGATTACGACATCAGCCGTTCTGAGCTTCAGAGGCCCGTGGATGCAACATGGCTTTTCTATAGGCGTTGGGGGTGCACCCAAACTCTTTTTTAAACATTTGGTTAAAGTAGGGGGCGTTTTTATAACCCACCATAAAACCAATTTCGGCGACACTGGCTTTTTTCTCGCGCAGCAGCCTGGCGGCTTCGGTGAGGCGTATTTTAGTGAGGTAGCCGCTGAAGGTAAGGCCTTGCTGTTCGCGCAATATATCGTTGATTTTTATGCGATTGATGCCCAGGGAGCGGGTAGTGAATTCCAGATTAAGGTCGGGGTTGGCATACTGTGTTGCCATAAATTCCAGCACCGCGTTGCGCGCGCGATCGCTTTTACAGCTTGTTGCTACGGGCTGGTAATTTTGTATTATATTTTCCTGCTCAATTTTTCGACGCAGTTCGCTGCGCAATTTAAGCCACTGTTGTTTTATGTAAACTCTAAGCGATACCAGTGTAACCACGCCGGCGACGATAATGGCCGCAAGGATATAGTGCCAATCACTCCCCACCAGCGTCGCCTCTGTAATCTGTACCTGGGAGTCAGTGTGAAGTGGGCTTTGGCTGGAATTCTCTATGGCAAGCTCGAACACCTTAGCTAAATCGTAGTCGCGTTGTGTTAAGGGTAATTCAAAGCGCATCAGCCACCATTTTGGTGTTGCCAGTTCTTGTAAATTAATGCTCACCGTTTGTGATTTTGGAGCACACGAAAACGTCGTTCGCGCACGACGATAGCTCAAATAATTATCAGGTTTGGTTACCTCGTTGTCGAAGGTGTGCACAGTTAACATGAGAACATTCGCCGGGTCACACGCCACCGTAAGTTCTAAGTTCCGATACATACTCCAGTCAACCAAAGTCTCTCCAAAACCCAGAGTAATGCTGGTGTAGGGGTATTGATAACCTTCAGCGAGATGGTAGTTGTATTGCAATTCTGTTGCAGTGTTGTGCATTACAATACGGGAGGAGCCGCCATCTGGGGCGTCTGTGCTTACAAACACATCGTGTGCGTATTTGCTGTTAGCTGAAGGTAACAGTGGGTCTCGCAGTGTTGATAGCACCAAGAAAAGCGTTGCCAGCGCTATAGCCAACACGAGAAATGTAACGAAGCCCGCTTTTGTATAAAAAGTCTTCATACTTAATGCGCATTTAAATGATGCTTAATGATTAACTGATACTACTTGCCAGGATTTTTGTCCTGGTTTAAGCGATTCGTAATGTAGCAGCGAGTTGGAATGTAGCAGCGAGCCGGAATGTAACAATGGTTCGCGTGTAACTCAACTACCAAAACCAAGATGACACGTATTACCTATAAAAACTGCTTAACACTCCGCAAGTTGTAGGCGCCAAGGCGCACTGTCTGTCGCAACATTTGGCGTATTAGCTTGGTGTAAATTGTATCTATTTTAATGTATACGAAGCGCCCCTGGTGTTTAAAATTTATTGCCTAATCTTCCAAACAATTGCTTTGCACACACTTGTTCCTGCTTTAACTACGTAGCTAAACAAGCGTTCTAAGCTTAAGATCAGCGAGATTCTGCGCCAGTCATCAATACCCGACGTCATTATTTTCTCTTTTTGAGTTTATTGGCTTTGCACGCAATGGCGCTGAGCTATACCTATCAGTTGTCGCAATCGTTCCCCCAAGCCAACAATAATTTTATAAAGGAAATTTAAAATGCGAAAAATATCGACTCAAATCTTGCTGTTAGTGTGTATGACTCTAGGCTTATCACACTGGGCCGCAGCAGCCAAACTTTCCAACCAACAACAAGTGGCAGACTGTAAATTTACCAAATCGGGTAGCTGGTGGAACACGGCTTATAGTTCGCTACCTGCCAGCATCGCCAACAATCCCGTGACGGGTTCGCCGGAATTTTGCGAGTTTTATCAGTTCGCGCAAGATTGGTTTTTGTATTTAATCTCACCGTCAGCTAACAATAAAAAAATCGCCAATTGGCAAGACCCGCAACAGTACCCTTTGCTGGAAACAGCGGGTACAAATTCCTGCGATGCCGAGTTTCCTAAAAATGCCTTTAATTTGCGTACCGTAAAATCGAGTGATCCCGGTGGCGAATTTGTTTTACCGGAACGAATCGATCAGGCGGGAGGTGTGTATGCGATTTATGATCAGCAGGGCAACGTGGTCTTTTATGAAGTACGCTTTTCAAAAAATCTTTGCGATTATAAAAAAATACAGCTGGCGAATAATTTTCCTGGGAAAACCGCAGAACTAAAAATGGCGTGGCGCATACTTACCAAGAAAGATAAAAAATCAGACTACTACACCACTAAGGCGAAAATTAACGGCAAGAATTATACCTTGGGGCTTATTGGCTGGCATATCGTGGTTGCGGCGGATAATCACCCTGAAATGGTATGGATTACTATGGATCATAAAGGTAATGCAGTTGAGTGCGATGCGATTAATGGCCAACAGACTGGGTATGATTTTACCAGCGCCAATTGTGCTCAAAATATGAGTTCCTGTATCAACCTCAATAAAACGCTTAAATCAACCAGTATCACCTTGCCAAGCGGCACCAAGCCCAACGATATTTGTCAGGAATTTAAATATGGAACTCTGGCGGGGCAGGGTATCGACACGCCGGACGGTTTAAACGTTGCCTTGGTCGAAAAATTAAATACCAATATGGACACCATTTTTGCAGCAAGTGGCTTGCCCAAATCTTTGAAAATATGGAGTGAATATCGCTTTACTGGCGCACTGTGGGTAAGTGACATTGCCAAGGGTTCCAGCGATTCAAGCAACCAGCGCGGTTCTCTGGAGTTGGCGAATACGGTCATGGAAACGGAATTTCAGGGGCAGTCGGGTACGGCCGGTAGCTCGGTGAATTGTTTCGGGTGTCACAATTATTCTGCAACTTCCAGTAACACAGCGACTAACGCTGGTTTGAGTCATATATTCGATGATGTGATAACAGGGCAATGTAAAGACGTGACCGCGACGTCGCTGATTAACAATCAACAGCAGGCCGAGCAGATTTGTCCGGGGAGTTGTAGCGGTGCCGGCTTAAAGTGGAATGGTCAGTGGACGAATCAGAATGCCAAAACCGGTGCGCAGCTGCCCATGACGGTATGTGGTTGCTGTGCGTATTAATTGCGTTTAGTTAGTGTTAGCAGGCTCTGGACTAAAGGGCCTGTTTTTACGATTCATGCAAATGCTGAAAGGTGGTGAGAAGGTGGCTGCACCAATACCGCGTGCAGTCCACCTGAGGGGAGCGTGGCTAAAAGGGCTTAAACCGCAACCCAAAGCAGTACTGCAATAATTTGCGGCGAAAGAATTCGCAGGCACATTACCAGCGGGTAAACCGTAGCATAGGCCAGCGCCGATGCGCCGCTAGTGGAGTGTATGGCATTGGCGAATGCCAGTGCGGGTGGATCTGTCATAGAGCCGGCCATTAGACCACACACCGAAAGGTAATTTACTTTTAACAGCCAGCGGGCAATGCCACCAACCAGAAGCAGAGGCAGCAGTGTGATAATAATGCCATAACCCATCCAGCTGAGGCCGTCGCCGTTTACCAGGGTATCCAAAAAGTGCGCGCCAGATTTTAAGCCGACCACAGCAAGAAACAGCACAATACCTATTTCGCGTAATGCCAGGTTAGCACTGGGGGGCATAAACCAATAAACGCGACCAATGCTGCCGATTCGAGCCAGGATAATGGCAACGATTAATGGTCCACCGGCTAAGCCGAGTTTAAGTGGGGCGGGTAAACCGGAAATGTGAATGGGTATCGAACCCAAGAGCACACCCAAACCAATACCCACGAAAATTGGCAACATTTGTACATGGTTGAGTTTGCTGGAAACATTACCCAATAACTTGCTGACTTTTTCAATATCGTTGTTGTCGCCCACAATGTTGAGGATATCGCCAAATTGCAAGACCGAATCTTTGTTGGCAACCAGCTCAACGCCGGCCCGGTTTTGTCGTGAAATCACCACATTGTATTTGTGTTTTAAATCGATTTCGGAAAGTTTTTTTCCGAGAATTTGTTCATTGGTTACAACCACCCTATCACTGCGAAATCCGGTTCCTTTGGTGGTGAGTGAGTCTTCCACTTCCTTCCCAATAATTGTAACGGCCTTGCGCAATTCGGCTCTGTTGGGTGCTACGATGCGAATAATATCGCCCTCGTGCAGAACGGTGTCGGGCATGGGTACCCGCAATTCGCCACCGGATTTTAAACGCGAGCAAACCACCTCTTCGCTAATCAAGGTCACTAATTCTGAAAGTGGCAGCCCGGATAGATTTTTGTTTTCGATAAGCACATTGGCGTAAGCGATAGAACTTTTCTGGCCGCTGCTACCTTTGTCGAAGGCCTCAACTTCAGCGTCAATGTTCACGCGGAACAGCATGCGCACCGCCCACATACTCAATAAGATTCCCAAAATCCCAAAGGGGTAGGCCATGGCGTAACCCAGCCCCAGAGACGCAGTTGCGTTGGAATCCATGCCCAGTTCGCCGAGAATTTGCTGACCGGCGGCCAGCGACGGCGTATTGGTTACCGCACCAGAGTAAATACCGAGAAACACATTCAGGGGTAAATCAAATATAAAATGCAGGCAGATGGCCGTTACACCGCCAAGAATCACAATGGCAGCTGCTAAGGCATTTAACCTTAAGCCACTGCTTTTTAACGAGGCAAAAAAACCGGGGCCAACCTGAATTCCAATAGTGTAAACAAACAGAATAAGCCCAAATTCTTTAATAAAATGGAGTGCGTCTGCGTCCAGGTGCCAGCCGTATTTTGCCGTAAAATGGCCGACGAACAAACCGCCGAACAACACACCGCCAATGCCGAGACCAATACCTTTAAATTTAAGGTTGCCCAGCCAAAGACCAATAACCGCGACTACTGATAAAACCAGTATCGATAATGCAACTTCGCTCATGGAATAAAACTCGGAGGTATAACTGATTCAGCCCAAAGGGCTGGAGTGGATTAGTGGTGCTATTGTAACCGAGTGTAGCCGCTTGTGGGTTGATGTGTATTAAATAATCTCTTCTGGCCTGCTGTCGCCGGGTGTGCGCAGCACATGACAGCTTTATTGCAAAAAATAGTCTGCGGTTTTATGCCGGTATCTGTAAATTATCACTTTGAATCTGTTTTCGATACGCCAGCGGCGTCATCGCCGTGGAATTTTTAAACGCGCGATTAAAGGCCGATTTACTGTTAAATCCCACTTCGAGAGAAATATCCAAAACGCTCATGCGCTTTTCATTGCCGAGCAAGCGCTTGGCTTCATCGATTCTGTAGCGGTTTATAAATTCGCAGAAGTTAGTTTGGTAGTGCTCGTTAATCGTTGCGGATACCGTACGTGTTGGGCAGCGGAGTTTTGCTGCCAGGTCATCCAGGCGCAGATCCGGATCGGCAAACAGGCGCGACTCCGTCATGCTGGTTTCCAGCTTTTGAATGAGAGCGTGATCCACCTCTGGTCGTGTAGGGCTGGCACTGGGCTGATCGTAGGCGAGGCTCAGGAAACCGGGCGAATACTTAAGCCCAAAGTAGAGTAGGCCAATATTCATGATGAGCCAGCTGAAATCTAATAAGAACAGTCCGCCACCAACCCACCATTTGTAATCCAGCATGTTCCAGGAATAGAACGCGGCAGCGGTAAAGTAGCCGTGAAACAGCAACCAGCCAATTCGATAGGCTGCAAACCCTTTGATGACACTAAACACCCAGGTGACATCGCGCTGTTGCAGGTTTGAAAACTGCTGGCTCATGCGTGCTCGGTAACGACCCAGAAGTTGTAAGCAGAGTAAGCCATAGCCGGCGCGCACCGCTTGCATCAGGCAATAACCGAGCCCGGTTGACACTGAGCGATCACTTGCCGTGGGGTTGAAGTAGCTCATCACATCACTCTGGGTATAAATGTACAGACTCACTGCAACAGCGATGCTCGTTAGGCCCAGATGGATTAGCAGCTTCTGCCAGGTAAATGAACGCTTCAGCAGTAACACCGAACAATAGGCGTATAAGAAGATACCATCCAGAGCTAATAGGGTGCTTTCCAGATAGAACAGGCCGCGAAAGGTTTGCTCCCAGTGCAAATACAGAATGTGACGGTACAAAAAGACAGTTACCAGCAGCAATAAACCCTGCAGCAGCAGAAAGGAAGCCAGCCATTGGCTGGCTCGTTTGTTGGTGCCCGGGTGCCGCAGTAAATAGGCGGCCAACAAGATGCCGAGAAACCCCGAGAACAGTACAACAATGTCACGTGGTGAAAACTGCAACGAACGACCCTCAAATTGATCAAAAATTGACAAAAACCCAAAAAAAATTGTACTGATTTACGAAAAACCAGCATTCGCGACGAATTCTACACACTAAATTCCCACAATGAAGCCTCATTCACAGGGGTCGCACTCTGTTGTGTTCACCCAGTGGCTTGCCCAAATCCGACCTTATTCGAGTGAAACTCTATGACGACTTACACACTTTCGCCCACCCGGGTAACCCTGTTGAGGGTGATGTATCTATTCATTGTGTTTGGTAACGCGCTTACCATTCTGCCGCTTATTGTATTTCCAGAAAACAATATTGCCGACGCCAACACCGTAGTGGCATCCATGCTGGGGGCATTGATGTTGCTATCCGGCGTCGGAATTCTGTTCCCGACGAAAATGCTCCCTATCCTGCTTTGGGAGCTCACCTGGAAGACGATCTGGATGTTTAACTTTGCCCTGCGCATGTGGCTGGATGGTGGCCTGGACAGCTACGCTCAGGAGTCGGCCGTTGCGGTAGCTGTTGGCCTGGTGACCGTGCCGCTGGTGCTCCCCTGGAAGTATCTCTATCACAGCTACCAGCCACGCCTGCGGGAGCCATGGTTTGGCGTCCGCCTGGATTCCACCGGGGGTGAATCATGATGGCGAACTCACAAAATGCATTTGCGCGTTACGCGCGCTTGGTGGGCTTGGCGTACTTCGCGGTTATCGCCTTGGGTATCGTCGGGCAGGTGATTGTGCGCGGCTCAATGGTTGTACCCGGTGATGCGGCAGCAACTGTGGCTAACATCTCGCAAAACCCTGGGCTTTGGCGCGTCGGTATTATTGCCGACGTAATTATGCACATTTGCGACATTCCCGTTATCGTTTTTTTATACGGCTTGTTGAGCTGCGTGAATCGGCCACTCGCCTTGGTGGCGCTGGTATCGAATATATTTCAAACAGCTGTTGCCGTTGCCAACAAGATGAACCTGCTGTTTCCCCTATTGCTGCTGGAACCTGATCCCCACGGTGTGGTCGATGTTTCTCTGATAAATACCTTTGTCCATGCGCACGATTACGGCTTTGGTCTGGCACTTATCTTTTTCGGCGTATCTTGTGTGTTATATGGGCCTCTTCTGATCAAAGCCAGGCTAGTTCCAAAAGTGTTTGGATTTGGCCTGGCGGGTGCGGGGGTGTGTTATTTGATCAATAGCTTTGTACTACTTCTAGCACCGCAATTGAGCGGCCTGGTAATGCCCTTATTACTTGTTTGTTTAGTCGCTGAAACCAGTTTTGCGAGTTGCTTAATTCTTAAAGGTGTGGATGTTACACACCTTCAAAAAACGACAGCTTAATTTTCCAAGGAAGAATGTATGAATTTTTGTAAAAATTACTCTTTTGTTACTGCTCTTTTCTTACTGTTTATAAATGCTGCGGCATGGGCGGATGTAACCACAATGCAACAGCAAGCTGAGAGTACGTTACTGCAAGCCCGCTACCAAGAAGCCATTGCGATTTACCAAGAGCTCTCAAAACAACCGGAAACGAAAACATCAGCGCTATCACGCCTGGCCAATATTTATAGTTTTATGGGTCAAAATGAAACCGCGTTGCAATATATTTCGCAGGCCATGGAGCTGGCACCTGAATCTTCTAGAGCTCACTTGATTGCGGGTGATATCTACTGCCATCAGGCAGAACGCTCATCCATGTTCAAAGCGCTCAAGCTCGCCAAGCATTGCATTACCCATTACCGCGAGGCTGCCGCCTTAGATGAGAACAGCCCCGCTGCACTAATAGCGGCTGCAGCGTTTCTATTAGAAGCACCGGGAATTGCGGGTGGTGATGAGGAGGAGGGCATGCAGTATCTCGAAAAGCTTAAAAAAGTTTCACCTGAACATTACAACACTTATCGGATTGTTCTCTTAAAAAAAGCTGAGAAATTCGCTGAAGCGACGCAATTGGCCGACGGTTTAAAAGAAGCAGGATTACAAGACCCTCGTAATAAATTTGAGGTGGCGTTGTATTATCTTGAAAATAACGATCTCGAATCGGCGCAGTCACTGCTCCTGTCTTTGGTCGAAGAAGATGATAATTTTGATACGCGCTGGGTCGTGGTAAACGGTTTGCAAAAGCTCGGTGAAAGCTACTTAAAACAGCAGAAATACGCGAAAGCCATTGAGTATTTACAGGCGAATCTCTCCAAGAATAAAAATACCGGGGACGTGCAATATTTCTGGACCCGCTGGAACCTGGCCAAGGCCTATCACGCGTCGGGTAGCGAACAGAAATTCCAGGAAATTACTGACGCCATTCTAGCCAGCCCCTATAAAGATCATAAAGATTTTGCAAAAATCTTTCGCAAGGAGTTAAAAAGTTACAAGGTGGCTGCGGGTTGATCAAATGAATAAACGCAGGGCTGCTATAAAGGCAGCCTCGCGTATTTTCAGCTTATTGCGAAGACGAGAGTAAATCAGGGTTAATCACTAAATTTCTTACGCCGTGTGCGTGATCTTCTTCGAACACATTACCCTCGCACCACTTGGCAACAGTATTGATATTCACTTTGGCAACTTTTGGGCGCACACTCCAGGTTACCTGATAGGGGGAACCCGATTCGTTGTAACCCGGCCCAGTGGTTGAGCCAGCGTATTGAATGGGCGTGCCGGTATTGCTTGGAATTTGCGTGGCTTGGTAGTGGTTCGCTAACTTTTTATATTCGGTTAAGTCGGTAAAGCTCAGCGCTTTTTTATCGTTAACCAGTACAAACACCTGGGCCTCAACCCGAAGTTGTGGGTTTACGATGGCGTCGTTAAAGCATGAGCCCAGGCTTGGGCCGGGAGAGATTTGTGCGCTAGAGTACACGTAATGTACTTCAATGGTGTCGCCCGCAGAAAGACTGCCATGTTCACTGGGGCAAACTTCTTGCGATGTGGGCTTGTGTTCTTTGTGACTCAGTTTACCGATATATTTATAGCCGCTGTTGTAGCCATGACCATCGCCGTTGCCCGCAAATTCTGTGAACTCGCCACCTTTGTGCTCGGCATTTTTATGGAAGTGAATGTTGCACAGGTTCATTTCTTTGGCGGGTGGCGCAGTTGTGAAGGTAACAGGGTTTTTACCATTGAGTGAATCAATATCACGCGGTGCCTGCGGCCCAAAACCCTGATTTTTCGTGGCTGCGGCAAGCGCCGCACGCTGTTTTGCGATTACGTCGTCTGATACCGCTTTTTTATGCGTGCTTTCAGAGGCCAGCAGTGAGCTGCTGTTCATCATCAGCAGGCTCGCGATAACAAGCGTTTTTAGTTTCATACACAGATTCCTTTTGCTCTGATTTGTGAGGCGTTATGTTAGAGGAGATGCATAGCTTTTATTGGGGTATTGATCAAATAGCGCTAAAAAAATAGTGCATGCAATCCGAATTGCGAGCCCTGCCATAAAATCAAGGCAGATCTATTTAGCGTTGGGAACACAGGTGGTGTTGGCTGTTTTTTTATAATCGAGCGTCACTGGTTTGGCATCGGATTGCTCATTTCGACTGTGAGGTGAACGGCTTATTTAGCTTAGTTTAGCGCTGGGTGGTTGGATATGGTGCGCAGCGCTGTTATCCGTTAACCTCTGTGAGATAATCTTGAATAGTTTTGTGAGGGAACATAACGCCTCCGCCTACCTTGCGTAGTAATCGGTATTTGTAGCCGCGAGCTATTAATTTGCTAAGTTTAAAGGGTAGTTGTCGGTTTAAAAAAAGTGCGGTTCTAATGCAGTAATGCTGGATTAGCCCCAAGCCGCCAAAAATATAAAACATAATCGCTGCGAACATTAATGTACCGGTTGCCGGGAACCAATAGTTGAGTAATAACAGATCGCAGGTGGCACCTATGGCAATCCCAAATGCGAGCCCCTTAACGGCATTTGCCCGGGTATCAACTACCGTTTTATTTACTGCAGAAATATATCGGCGATCGATTTTATTGTGTTCAAAATCCATACCCAGAAAAAAAGAAAACGCAAATACCACCATCGCAAAGGTAACCACCCCTGGGTAAAGGCCGTAAATATAGCCGCAGGAACCACCAATGGCGAGTGCGGGGTAAATCGTATTAATAAGGCGTGATTTTAAGTTTCTTTTTAAGGCATCGAAGGAGAATTGAATTTTAGGGAGCAATTTAAGTTTCTGTGTTTCACCCGTTAAGGTAAGTATGATCAGCCCTATAACAGCGAGTGGCCATGGAGTTAGCGACCGGTAAAGTTCTCCACCCTGGGCAAGGCTGGTGAGGCTGGTAATTATCGCGATGCTAAATGCTACAATTGCCATGGGTAAAATGCTGGCGATCATTCTTAGAAACCGGTTTTGAATGTGATCAAAATGCAATTCATCCAGTTGAAAAATGCTACTGTTGGTCGTTGCCAGGTACCTCGCTAATTTCTCAAGCCCTTGTTTTTGGTGTTGCCGCTGGTTTTCGGGAACCGAAGCAAGGCTGAAATTGAAGAATAGTTGGGATTGACGATGGGTGTCGAGTTGATCCGTATCCGAACTGGTTCTAAAGGTTTTTAGCGCGATGGTTACCGAGAGCGGTGATCTAAATTGCCAGGATTCAAGGTTTTTGCTGGCGAGGTATGAATGAAATTCCGGATCGATGTCTCTGGAGTAATCGAGTACCTCCTTGGTGTTTAAATCGCATATCTGGTAGCAACGATTCAGGGAGAATTTCAAGTTGAGTTTTTTACATTCTGCCGATCGGCTTGTAAGCGTCAGCGGAACTTCCGGGTGGTTTTTTATAAATGCATTGATGGTATTAGCGAGTTCCGCCTGGATTTTTGAATTTGATTCGTCAAAAGCGTCGAGAAACAACGCTAAAAGATTATTGCGCAACAGCTTTTCGCTGATGGAAATGGGTATGTCGTAAAGTCTGTCTAATTCCTTGGCAACCCATATATCAAGTGGCTGCCCCTGCTTCCAGGAAGAAAGATTCAATAATACCGGTGCCGCTGCGATTTCGCTCTGGGTGTCTTGCAAACCACTGTTCTGAAAATTATTAATAATGCGCAGCAGTGCTGTGGTTTTTCCGGAGCCGGGCTCACCGGTAATCAGAATTTTGCCCTTGTTCTTGCAATAAATGTCGAACAGTTTGCTGCTGTTAACGAGCGACGTATCCCCTTCGAAAGTAGCTTCAAAAGGGAGCTTTATAAAATTTGTACATTCCAAAAAACGAAGACCGATATAAATATCCGTTTCCTGGGATTTAAACAGGACCCCTTCGAGCCAAAACAACATGATCTTTTCTTTAATAGCCTGAAGGTAGGGGATAGACTTTTTGTCGATTTCTCCTGAGCTCAAAAGAAATTTATGACTGTACTCCTGGGGGGGTTCCAATTCGCTTATTTTGGACGAGCAAAATTCAGGTTCTTCTAGCGCGCCTGGAGTAACAAACGATTCCAGGCGCAATGCCAAGGAATTATAAGTGATCTGTAATTGTTGCAGGGTCTGATTCATCTGTGCGAGAGGATTTGCATTTGCCACGAGGTGTTTTTCGCTGAGGAATTTCCGGTAGCTTTCAATTGCGGCCTTATATATTTGCAACCTGCATTGCCCTATCCAGGATTCAATATTTTGATCAGAAGGCACTTCGATAGCTTGAAATGGGAGCTCTCTAAGTAACAACTCTGTAATGGCAGCGTCATATTTGAGGTGATGCATCCAATCGAGGTCACTGGAAACATTTTGGGTATTTACGGCCAAGGTCTTGCGCTTCACCGTGATGAACTTATCGAAGTTGTCTCCAAAGGCTTTTTTAAGCTTGTTTATGGCTTGGCGCAGGGAATTCAAACTTTGTTCGTCGTCATGCCTCGCCCAAAGCAATCTGGCAAGGCTTATACGCGTTACCTGCTTATCGCGATTGAGTAATAAGAAGACTATCAACAACTTGGCTTTGGTGTTGGACAGTTCAAAAAGATCAACATCGTTAACCCGTAACCTGAACGCGAATAAAGATTCAACATGCAATTTAAAGGTTGCCTGCTGCAAGGCATTTGGAGTGGCGGTCTCCGGTTGATTCATAGCATTCCTATCTTGAAACAGTGGGCTTTCCTACCGCACACAAAATAACCATGTACTGCATAAATTCAGCGCGACCAATAGAACGTTCTGTCAATTCATAAAAATGTAAAAACGGAATTTATTCGCACATCATGGCGTAATTGTCATTATTAACGTTTGAATAACGTTTTCCACCGCGCCGTTGTGTTGATTTTACAGAAATTTAACGGGAATAAAACGGAGCCGAACCTGGCAATTGTGGGATAAGGGGATACGTGTCGCAACACGGTTCATTTGCTCCACCAATTTTTATAAAGCTATCAATTTGCGTTGCGGCTTTTGATTCGATTAATAATTAATCAGTTTATCAGGATGAAATTATGGACAGACTCCCTTTACGAATTGTGCTATTCGCATTTCTTTTATGGTGCGGTAATCTCTTCGCCGCACCCCAGGTTCCAACCGTGGGTGAAGCGCCCATCTCCGTAAGCCCCAGTGGTTGGACAGAATTTAAAACTGCCTTGTTAAACGGCCAGGGCGCGCCGGGTTCTGTGGCACTGGATATTAAACTGCCAGTTGTGCAGGTAGATGATTACTGGCATGGCCAGATCCAGGTTTTTATCAGCGTGCCGTCACGAAGTGTGTACAACGTTCCACTCGGTGCTGAAGAGTTGTTTGGGTTACAGAAAGGGGTTTGGCATAAACTTAACTTCTTTATACCCGGCTATGTACAGAATCAATTGCGTGGTGCTGTGTACAGCGATTTACAATTCAGCGTGGTGTTAAACACCCCCAACAATTCCAATGTACATCAATTAGCCAATTTGCGTTTTAACGGCGAGGGGGAGGTGCCGCTGAGTGTTGTTGCACCGCTGAACCCAAACTTGGGTACTCCCGCAGTTGTGTATGATCCTTCCGGCGGCGCCATCCAGTTGCCGGTTGCGCCCTCAGACCCCAACAGCCCGGAAAGCATCGTGCGGGCATTTTTCCGGTCGTATCCTGCTGCCTATCAACTGTTGGATACTGAGCTGGCGCTACACAGTATCAGGCAGGACGCGGGTGAGTTCGAAAGCCTGGGTAACACCTATGTAAGGTTGCAGCAAATGTACGCAGGATTGTTGGTATTTGGAGCCGAAGCGATCGGCACGGTCGGGAACGACATGCAGCTCAAGTCCATTCAGGCGCGTCTGATTCCCAGTCCCGAACTGGACGCAACCCCCACACTTAGTGAAGATGCAGCCCTGGTGGCCTTCAACAGCTTTCTCAGCAGCCAGAACTTAAGCCAGGGCAGGTCGCAATATCCACAGCAGGTTGAATTGGGTATTTATAGCCCTCTGATTTTACAGAATAGCGGTGCAACTGCTTTGGCCTATCGCGTCGAATCGGCGGGTTTCGTGGGGTTTGTTGATGCTAAAAGTGCTGACATTCTGTTTTACTTCGATGGTGTAGAAACCGCTTTAACGCTGCAAACCTCGGATGATGAAAATGACGCTACTACCGCTCCCAAGGTCATTTTTAACGCTGTATCCGATACCTGCCCCAGTGATGCCGATCCGGAAATCTGCGCGCTCCACCAGTGGATTATCAATAGCTACAATTTCTTTCTTTCCAATTTTGGTCGCGATGGCGATACCGGGAGTGGTGCAGCACTTATAGCTGAAGGTAACACCACGGCTTTGGGAACCGCCGCTGACAACTTCGGTTGTCCTAATGCGACTGCAGACATGTTGTTCTGTACCGGTACAGTGAGCGCTGATGTCGTTGCCCATGAGTTTACTCACCGGGTTACGAATAATACAGCTGGGTTGGTTTATGCGAATGAGTCTGGGGCACTCAATGAAAGCTACTCCGATGTGTTTGCCTGGTTGTTTGACCCTGCCAACGATTTCATTGGTGAAGGCACTGTATTGGAAGACCCAGGCCCTAACGGATGTGGTGGGCTGCGCAGTATCCGTCGGCCGAATGAGTGCCCCATCCGTTCGGGAGCTAATATTATTCTAGCGCAACAACCGATGGTTTGGCAGCAGCTGTATACCGGCGCAATTGATGGTGGGGGAGTACATATTAATAGTGGTATTCCGAATTTTACAGCGTATTTAATGTCTGAAGGTGGCCGATTCTTTCATCAGAATATTCGCGGTATCGGCCGCCGCAAGCTGGCGATGCTTTATTTTAACGTGTTAACTACTGGGTTAACGACCACCAGTAATATGCACGATGCTGCAGTGGCCACTGCATTGAAGTGCCAGGATTTTGTAAGAATCGGCTTTGAAAATTTCACCGAAGACGATTGTTTGCAGGTTAATAACGCACTTACTGCTACCGGTATGCTGGGTGAACTGCGTATATCCTCGCCGCTGGTTGGGCAAAATTTTCCTTACGGCGGAATAGGTACGCCAGTTAGCACTTTCAAAGTGGATGTTGTCGACCGGTTGGGAGCGAATACCAACCAGCCAGAATTTTCATCGCCCGGTTTGCCCCCTTTCAGCAGTATCCCTACTGTGGTGTTCCCCGCGATACTGGGTGGTCGAGATATTACTGCCAAATTCACATTTAACAATGGATTCAGCGCGACCGCGACCATTGTAATTGATGTATTAAATTACCCGCCTGAAGTTTCCCTCGCTGCGCCCTTAAATGGTCAAAGCCTTCCACTTAATCAGTGGGTGACTTTAGAAGGCAGTGTGCTCGATATTAATTCTTTAACGACCGATGCCACGGTGAGCTATACCAGCAGTAATGCCGCAGATGAATTTTGGGGCAGTAATTCGGCTCATAATTTTGTGCGATTTAGCAGCGTCGGGGCGCGTATACTTACTCTTACAGCGACAGATCCCTTTGGCTTGACGGATTCGCTGAGTATCTCAGTGAATGTTGTGGGGGCCAATCAAGTTCCGCCTGTTGCCAGTATTTTAAATATTGTTAACATTCCAGAGAATAAAGTGTTACCGGTGCTGTGTAACAATAATGGTTGTAATACCGGCGTGCGGATCGGAACGCCGCTCTCGCTGGTTGCTGGTGACTCTGGAGCGGGAGCCAGCTACGAATGGTTTTATGAATCTTCGGCAAGTGGCAATGTGACACCGCTTGGTACCGGGCAAACCATTCGTTGGGAAACCGGCAGCGTGCCTACCGCGTGTGGTGGTGTAGCGGGTCGTATCATTTTACGGGTGAGCAATTCTGCAGGCAGTTCTGAAAGCAGTTTAAATATTTTGCTTACCGATGATGTTTGCTAACAACTAAGGCCTACTCCCAGAAGGCTTCTAATGAAGCCTTCTTTTTTACTGACGAAATCTCCTGCCCCTCTAAAACCGCGTTCGAAATCATCAAAATTACTGTCATATCTCCGCCGCATGACGATGTTAAGCTGCACAGTCACAACTTTTTATGCGCTAACACTTTCGGGGGGAAGTATGAAAACAAATTTTTGGTTGGTGTTACTGCTTGTCTGTAGCTATGCTCACACGGTTTCAGCTCATGGCAAAGCCGCGGCCGCAGAAAGCAGTGAGCGAATGATTCAATTTCCAGATGTTGATGGTTACGTAACTCTGGTTGCCGATTTGCACACTCACAGTGTGTTTTCCGATGGTCACGTCTGGCCCAAGATTCGTGTTGAAGAAGCGTTGCGTGATGGCCTGGACGCTTTGGCGATTACCGAACATCTGGAATACCAGCCGCACCGAGCGGATATTCCTCATCCTGATCGCAATCGTTCCTTTCAAGAAGCAAGCGCTGCTGCTGAAGGCAGTGGGCTCATAGTTATTGCGGGCTCCGAAATCACCCGCGAGCAGCCAACTGGCCACATCAACGCTGTGTTTCTGCAAGATGCCAATGCCTTATTTAAACCGCTCGAAAACGCTCCGGATGATGCCGTTGAATATTACAAGGCCGCTCAGGAATGGCCGTCGCTAAATGCTATCGACGCGGCCAACGAGCAGGGGGCTTTCTTGTTTATCAATCACCCCTACTGGACGGCTCAAAAGCCCAACGGTATTGCTGAACTCAGTAAATTGCAAAGCAAGGCGGTTAAAGCAGGAAAGTTGCACGGGGTTGAAGTCGCCAACGGGCAGGATTATTCAGAAGAGGCTTTTGCCTTTGGCCTGAAAAATGATTTAACGCTTATTGGCGTTTCTGATATTCACGATCTGGTGGATTGGGATTACGAGCCCCATAACGGCGGTCATCGACCGGTCACTTTAATATTGGCAAAAGAACGCAGCGCTGAAGCGGCGAAAGAAGCTCTGTTTGCCAAGCGCACCGTAGTGTGGTTTCGAAACTTATTGATTGGTCGCAGCTCCGAAGTGACTGCATTACTGAATGCCAGTCTTAAGGTGAGTGGTGCAAAGTACCAAAAAGACACCGAAGTGGTGGAAGTGCTTATCGACAACAACAGCGATGCGAGCTTTGCGTTAAACAATAAAAGTGGTTACAGCTTCATGCACTACGGCGACCGAATTGTTGTACCACCCCACGCACAATTCGCTCTGGTGGTTAAGCCCGGAAAAAAAGTGCCACAATTTAGCCTGACATTTGACGTGGAAAATGCTCTTGTCGCTCCGAAAACACCAGCGACCATTAAGTTTCAGATAACTCCTCAGAGCGAATCCCACAATAAATAAGGTGTTTCCGGGTAAGTTTTTATAATGCCGGACATATCGATACCTATCACCTCTGGGAATAAACTCGCTTGTGGTTATTCCCAGAGTATTGCAATTTGCATCGCTTTGATCGCGCCTGAAAACTCAGCCTTTTAGTCTAGTATTAAGAGACGTGCTGCTATTGCTGGATGAGTTGTGAATGCGTCGAAAAGGCGGGTGATCGTCACCGTTATTGCGTGTAGTTTTGTTCTGCACCTGCTGTTTTTAGGTTTGGGTAAAACCGTGTTTTCGGGCTGGGTTTGGAATCACCTTGCGTTTCATGCGGCTTTGGAAATGGCGGGCTCATTAATTGCGATTTATGTAGGCCTGTTGTTGCTTTCGCTGGAAAAACGTGGCGAGGGAACCAGCTACAATTTGCAAATCGCCGCTGCCCTTTTTGGCATGGGCATTCTCGATGGCTTTCATGCGTTTACGCATCCTGGGCAGGCATTCGTCTTTCTCCACTCACTTGCCACCTTTTACGGCGGCGTGTTATTCGCTTGTGTACTCTTACCGCGAAAGCTTACCGAGAGATTCGACCGGGGGGCAGTGTTGCTGGCTGCACTGCTCGCGTTGATCGTAGGCAGTTTGGTGCTACTCTTTCCCGATTCTGTTCCTACCATGGTGGACACCAAGGGTTTTACCGATCTTGCTATGGAACTCAATATTGTCGGCGGGGTGTTACTGCTGGCTGCGGCCGTTAAACTTTATCTCTCCAATCGCCAATTGAGCGTAAGCGATAATCTTCTGTTCGTGTTGCACTGCACCATGTTCGGTATGGCAGCGATAATGTTTAGGGAGTCGCAACTGTGGGATCTTCCCTGGTGGGGATGGCATGCGTTGCGTTTTCTTGCTTATGGTGTCGCCCTTTGGTTTGCCTGGAGCAGTGAATTAGAAACCCAGAAATTATTATTGCGTAGTAAGCAAGACCTGGAGGAGGAAACCCAGCAACAGGGCTTGCAGCTCAGCAATTTTTCGCGAGAACTTTCCGAGCAACAGGAGCTTTATCATCAGATTGTCGAAGGGATTGATGATGGCCTGATAGTGATCGATGAAAAGGGCTTTGTTAAATATTTTAACAAGGCGGCCAGTGATATCTTTGGTTATTGCGGTGAGGATGTGTTAGGTAACAACGTGAAAATGTTTATGGATACTGAGCACGCCAAATTTCACGATCAGTACATCGCACAGAGTTCCCGTCTCAACACTTTTCAAATTGTTGGTCAAAATCGTGAATTGCAGGGCATGAAAAAAACGGGTGAACGGCTTCCTATCGAGCTCAAAGTCGCGAAATTAAACGGGGGTTCGAACGCGGGTTATTTTGGTTTGGTGCGCGATATTAGCGAACGCAAACGTGCCGAACAACAACTTAAACAATCTCTCCAAGATGCGGAGCAAGCCAATCGCGCAAAAAGCGATTTCCTCGCAGCGATGAGCCACGAAATACGTACGCCACTCAATGGCATTCTCGGCATGCTTTCCATTTTGCGTAAGAAAAATCTCGAAGCCGATACCATGAGTAAAATAGGTATTGCCGACGATAGTGCGCGTACCCTGTTGGGAATTATTAACGATATTCTCGACTTCTCAAAAATTGAAGCCGGGAAAATGACTCTGGAATCGGTTGATTTCAATCTTCACGATCTTATCAGTAGCGCGGTTCGCACCTTTAGCATTCGCGCTCACGAAAAGGGCTTGGAGCTGATTCTGGATTTAGTGGCTGTAGAAGATGTTATGGTAAAAGGCGATTCCATACGTTTGCGACAGGTGGTCACTAATTTGGTGGGCAATGCCATTAAATTTACCGAACAGGGGCAAGTTACCATTCGCGCAGAAATGCAACCGGAGGAATCCGGCTATCGACTAAATTGTTCAGTAAAAGACACTGGTATTGGCATTACCGAACAGCAGACCGCGCAATTATTTCAGTCTTTTACACAGGCAGACAGCTCCACCTCCCGAAAATTTGGTGGTACAGGTTTGGGCTTAGCTATTTGCAAACGATTGGTGGAAATGATGGGCGGTGACATTCATGTTGAGTCTAGCGTCGGAGAGGGTTCGAATTTTATTTTTAATGTGCGTCTTGAACAGGGTGAAGTATTTGAATGGGATGTGCCCGACAAAACGGCATTGCAAGATTGTACGGTTTTGGTGGTAGACGATAATGCGGTAAACCGAGCGATTTTCGCGCAGCAGCTAACCGCGTGGGGTGTGGTTGTAGACAGTGTCGCAAACGCAGATCAGGCGATCGAGCTTTTACAACGCAACAGCTCAAGTTATCGATTGATACTTATTGATCTCAACATGCCCACTAAAAATGGTTTTTGGTTGGCAAAAGAAATTACCAAGCTCGAGCTCGAGACTCGGCTTGTTCTGGTGTCATCCAGCATTATTGACATCGACCACATAAAATTGCAAAAACTGGGATTTTCCGGGCACCTCAACAAACCGATTCCGCCGCGCCTGTTACAGAATATGTGCCTGGCTTTACTTCGCGAAGCACCGCCCGGGCAGCTGATAACTGAAAGTAGTCTGCTGGCCACAGCCGTAAGCCATGACGCCAAGAATGTGCGTTATAGCGAATCGATTGGGCCCGTGTTATTGGTGGAAGACAACGTGGTGAATGTTCAGGTGGCCAGTGATCTTTTACAAGACTTGGGCTTGAAGGTAAGTGTTGCTGAAAATGGTTTTCGTGCTTTATCGGCATTGCTGAAATCACTGGTGAGTAACCAACAGAAATACGCGCTTGTTCTTATGGACTGTCAGATGCCCGAAATGGATGGCTTTGAAGCAACCCGCAGAATACGCAATGGCCTGGGTGGTTCGTATTACTGCGAAATACCTATTGTTGCACTTACCGCAAATGCCATTCAGGGGGATCGTGAGCGATGCGTGGCCGCCGGGATGAATGATTATCTTGCGAAACCATTTGAAGAAAGTGAACTTATTAAAGTGTTAAATAACTGGTTGCCACAAGCCGCAGATATTGCCAGTGAAGCCAAGCCCCCTCCAGTCGCGCAAAAATCCGAAAATGAATTTTGGGCACAGCATGAATTGCTGGGCCGGGTTCGCAACCGTGAAGACCGCGCTAAAAAATTGGTAGGTATGTTTCTCGAACAGTTTGATGAGCGCATCCAGGATATTGTCGATGCCATAGAAGGCAATGACGCTGAACAACTCGCCAAAGCTGCCCATTCCTTGAAGGGCTCCAGCGCTAATCTCGGCGCTAACATGTTGGCTGAGGTGTGTTTCGAGCTGGAGCTGGCAGGAAAAAACCAGGCTCTACATCAAATTCAACCATTGCTCACTGAATTACTGCAAAATCATTCGCGACTCACCAAAGCGTTGAGCGCTTACACGGCCAGTTAGCGTTCAGTTACCGCTGCTTAAAATGGGTCATCCCTGACCCCCGTGTCTCCCTACTTAGCGGGTATCGCGTTGTTCACCGATGCGATGTTTGTGCGTGTGGTGAATTGCGCTGTTCGGGAGCTATTATCAGAGATCACTGTCTCAGATCCTGAGACAGTGGGGACAGCCCAAAGAAAATGTCTTCAATCAAATATTGCTCAATAGCATGATGGTTGAGCTGCACCGCCAGATAAGTATTTTTTGCGGTCTATTGAAGTTACTTAATGCGAAAAATAACGCTTATTGTTTGGCTTAATTTGATGGATTCGGGCACCAGCATCATATTGGTTTCCGGCTGTTCGCTTTCCATGGCCAATGCGCTCCGGCGCATTTCAAACTTGGCTTCTGGTCTGCCATATTGTGCATCTGAAGAAATACCGTATACCGATTGAATTTTGCTCCCCAAGCCTACAGCCATGGCTTCCGCTTTTTCACGAGCGGCTTTACCGGCCAGGGCCATTAGGTCACTCTCGAAAGATTTGCGCTGCTGGGTGTCAAAATCACTGTTAATGTTGGTGAGGTTATCGATACTTGCCAGCTCTTCGATGAGTTTCGGGTAAACGCTGATGTTGTCCAGTGTGAGCGTCATACTGCGTGACAACTCATAGCCCAAAATCTCCAGGCTTTCATAACTACGATCACGCTGGCGCTTGATATTCTTGCGAATGTCTCTCGCGTCCAACTTGTTACTGGGGATTTTGTATTTTGCCATTACTACGGCGAGCGTATCCGTCGCTTTGTTTAGCTGGTTTACAGCGGCATCAGAACTCTTGTGGAATGCGAGAAAGTTTAAATGGATCGTCGCCATATCGGGTGGCACTTCTTTCTCGGCATAGCCTGTTGCCATTACGTAGGGAAAGTCGGGAATTTCAGCACCTGTAACCGTTGTTACTGCGAATAATAAAATTAGGCTTAATAAAACTTTCATAAATCCTCCAAATTTAATTTACAAATTTCAGGTGTTCAGTGGCTTTTTAATGTGGTGCAAAAAACGGAGTCAAAATAATTGATATGTTAAAAATAGTGGCGGTACACATTGAATTCCTCGAAAAATATGGGCATTATTTTCTTCGCTTGAGCGGTGCTCTGCTGGCGGTTTCAGTAATTGCGTCATTATAATTAATAATAAAAAACGACAATCAATACGCTCGCTCATCTATGTGCATCGCCGGTGTGGCATTTAGGCTTACATAATAATTATCAGCTATGTCGTACTGAGCGCTCATACAGTCCATTTATTATGAGCAATTTGCACATTAATTAACGTTGTCGCGGCATCAGATTACTGCTTCGAGTAGGAATTACGCTCCTCTTGTGTCCCTAAATTGTGGCTGCCGCGAAAACTTACATATCCAGCGCAGAGGTAAATTGCGCGCCACCACAACAAAGGAATGGTCTATGAAATTTACTCATTTCATCGGTATGTGCAGTATCGCAGGCATGCTGTATTCTGCTTCTGCTGCTGCACAGCTCGATTGCAATATTACGTCGTTTAGCCAATGGGGGGGAATCTACCAGGCGAATGTGCAACTCAGTAATTCTGGCACATCGCCGGTTAACGTGTGGCAAGCTGTCATTGATTTTACAGAAAGCCAAAACTTCGTGAGTGGCTGGAGTGCTACATATCAGGCGAGTGAGACAAGTGTTACGGCGTCCAGCCTGAGTTGGAACAGTTATGTCGCGCCTGGGCAGGTAGTGTATTTCGGTTTTCAAGGCCAGGCCAGTACGAGCTTGAGCGAACCGGATTGTTCTGCGTTGGGCGGTACTTCGTCATCGAGTTCTTCCAGTTCGTCATCGTCCAGTACATCGACATCGAGCACCTCATCTTCAAGTTCCAGTTCGAGCAGTTCTTCTGGGTATGGCACCTGTGAAGAAGTGTGTAACTGGTATGGCAGCGAATACGCGTTATGCGAGAACTCCAGTAATGGTTGGGGGTGGGAAAACAACCGCAGCTGCATTGGCATCAATACGTGCGAAACTCAATGGGGCAATGGCGGCGTAGAACAGCATTGTACTTCCACCAGCTCATCGTCGAGTTCTTCTTCTAGCAGTTCTTCGAGCTCTTCCTCCAGCAGTTCATCGTCTAGCTCATCATCCAGTTCGACCGGCAGTTCAAGTGGTGGCCGGGTGGACAATCCCTTTGAAGACGCCAACTGGTATGTGAACCCGGAGTGGTCGCAAATGGCGGCAGCGGAACAAAATGGCGATTCGGTTGCCGGATTCAGCACAGGAGTATGGTTAGAACACACCAGCACCATTGCGGGTTATGAGGATGGCACGCGCATGGGGTTGCGGGCGCATTTGGATGAGGCTATTGCGCAAAATGCAAATCTTGTACTTTTGGTGTTAGATAATATTCCCAATAAAAACTGTGGTTACCCAAGTGTGTCGGGTGAATTGCTGTTGATCGATGACGGCTACAGTCGCTATGCGGAGGACTTCATCGACCCGATTACTGCGATCTTGGGCGACCCGGCCTATGCGGAGCTGAAAATTGCGGTTGTATTCGGCAGGGGTTCTCTGGCCAATTTAGTGACTAACCTTGATGACCCCGGCTGCGCGGAGCTTGAAGGCCCTGGCGGCTATATCGATGCAGTACACTATACGCTGAATCAACTTAACACCTTAAGTAATGTGTACGTTTATCTCGATATCGCACATTCCGGTTGGCTCGGTTGGAATGATAACTTCGCAATAGCCACAACCTTGTATTACGACGTTATTGAAAGTGCGAATGCAGGGGTTAACAGTATTGCCGGCTTCGCAGCAAACGTAGCGTATTATTCGCCACTCATTGAGCCCTATCTGCCAGACCCTCAGCTGGCTATCGGAGGGATACCAATTCGCGCTTCAGATTTCTATGAGTGGAATAACTATTTTGATGAACTCAGTTACGCCAGTGATTTCCGCGAGGCCATGATTAGTAAAGGTATGCCAGAAACCATTGGTTTGCTGATCGATACCGGCCGCAACGGATGGGGCGATGCGCAGCGACCCACAGCGGTTTCTGATAGCGACGACCTGAACACTTATGTGGATGAGTCGCGCATCGATCACCGCAGTCATCGTTTTAACTGGTGTAATCAACCTGGCGGAATTGGAGCACGCCCTCAAGCGGCGCCTCTGCCTGGAGTCGATGCTTTCGCCTGGATCTGGCCACCGGGTTTATCCGACGGTATTAGCGAGCCTGGGCCGCAAGATCCGCATCAGCCAAATCTCCGGTATGACCGCAGCTGTAGCCCAACCGAGCCTTTATGGATGAATCCTATATATGGCACTAACGCGATGCCCGGTGCGCCTCACGCGGGAAACTGGTTCCCGGAACATTTCCAATTGCTTTTGGAAAACGCTTGGCCGAAGTTTGACGAATAAAGTTGTTTACTGACCGTGTTTGAAAAACCGGAAACTTGGTTTCCGGTTTTTTTATAAGTCTTTTATATTTATACATCAATTATGCATAAGTATTTTTTGCTTTAAACAGGCTCAGAGTGAGTGTAAGCTAGTGCTCGTTTGCATTATTCCCCCGGCGATAACTTTTATCGAATGAACTTTTATCGAATAAATAGGAGACAAAATATGATTGTTTCAGACCTAACCGGGCTCCAGCTGTACACTTTGATTTAAAACCCTGCCTTAAGCCCGGTATTTTAACCGGGGCCTCATCGCCCCCCTTTAATTTAATTGTCCGTCAATAGCAATTGTCGGGTGTAATCGTAGCGATTACCTTAATTGGGGTTTGTCATGTCTATTACTAATCACCTTGTCAATCTGGGTTGGCAAGCTTATTTTCAACAACAGCTTTCACTCGAAGAATGGCAAAACGCCATTCCAGCCCGAATCGTGGCGCAACATAAATCTGAAGTATTGGTGTCGGGAGATTTCGATACCTTGCATCTGGCGCTGCTAGCTTCTATGCCAAAAATGGTCGTGGGCGATTGGTTGTTATTGAACTCTGAGCAGCATTTTTTACGTTTGCTTGAAAGAAAAACCTGTTTCTCACGAAAAGGTTCCGGTCGCGAAGTGCAACAGCAGTTAATTGCCGCCAATGTGGATACGGCTTTTATTGTGTGTTCCATGAACGACGACTTTAATCTCAATCGCATCGAGCGGTATCTTGCTGTGGTGAACGAATCACAGGCTGAAGCTGTTGTGGTACTAAGTAAAAGCGATCTTGCCCAAGAGCCGCAGCGTTTCATAGATGAGGTGCAGTCTCTTGGAAAATGGCTGGCGGTGGAAGCTGTAAACGCATTAGATACCGAGGCCGTTTCACGTTTGCAACCCTGGGTAAAAACCGGTAGAACCGTCGCGGTACTGGGTTCCTCGGGAGTCGGTAAATCAACGCTTATTAATACCCTAATGGGTGAACAGGCGCAGCTTACCGGCGCTATTCGCGAGGACGATAGCAAGGGTCGTCATACCACTACCAGCCGTGCGCTACTGGCCCTATCCAGTGGTGGCCTGCTGTTGGACACTCCTGGCATGCGTGAAATTCAACTGGCTGATTGCGACAATGGTTTGAGTGTGACCTTCGCCGATATCGAGGAGCTGGCAAACAGTTGTCGGTTTTCAGATTGCCAGCATCAAAATGAGCCGGGCTGCGCTGTAAATACCGCTGTGCAACGCGGTGAACTGGATGAAAGACGCGTGCATAATTATGTAAAGTTGCGGCGTGAGGAAGCGCTGAATTCTGCGAGCTTGAAAGAAAAACGCGCTAAAGACAAAGCACTTGGAAAATACTACAAGCGTACTATGATCGACTCAAGGAAGCTAAAAGGGCGCTAGACGAGACTGGGCGAGTTGTATAATTATGGGTCGCCCTATTTAAGCCGTATTAGGTATTTCGCTGCGTCAGGTACTTGGTAATGAGTGGTGCAGGTATAGGCCGGCTATAGTAATAGCCCTGAATTAAATCAATATTGTGAGCTTTTAAGAAATTTACCTGAGCTTCTGTTTCGGCACCTTCGGCTACAATTTTTAAATCGAGATTTCTACCCAGCCCGATAATCGCTTTTACGATAGCCTCGCCATTGGGTTGGTCCAGCGCTTGTACAAATGACTTATCGATTTTAAGACAGTCGATGGGCAATTGGCGCAAATGGCTGAGTGAAGAATAGCCGGTTCCGAAGTCATCGATAGTGAGCTTTACACCGAGCCTATGTAAACCATTGAGAGTGTCTATCGTGGTTTCCGGGTCTTTCATCATCATACTTTCGGTGATTTCCAATTCCAGATTATGAGCTGGCAATTGAGATTGTTCGAGTATATTTGCGACTGTGGAGATCAGGTCGGCGCACACCAGCTGCCGCATGGAAAGGTTAATGGCGATGGTGTGGCCATTTTTAAAAAACCCCTGTTGTTGCCAAGCGTGCATTTGCTCACAACCTTTAATTAGTACCCATTCGCCAATACTTTGAATTAAGCCCATTTCCTCCGCTTTGCGAATAAAAATATCGGGGGGAATAAATTCTCCATTTTTTTTCTGCCAGCGGAGCAGAGCCTCAACGCCCACGGTCTCTCCAGTGCTGGGGTCTAGCTTGGGTTGATAATGCAGACTGAATTCATTATTTTGCGCTGCGAGGCGCAAGGCATTTTCGAGCGCCAGCTCGCTAGACACCTCGTTTTGCATTTCGCTGGTAAAAAACTGGAAACTGTTGCGACCTGATTCTTTAGCCTTGTACATAGCTATATCAGAACAACGCAACAAGGCATCTGAGCTCTTGGCAGATTCTGGAAACGTGGCAATACCAATGCTGGCACTGATGTAAATTTCATTGCCCCACACTTCAAAGGGCTTGGAAAGTTCGTTGTTAATTTTTTTTGCGACAATTGCAGCGCTGCGTCCGTTGTCGATGGCTTCCAAAATCACCGTGAATTCATCACCGCCGATACGACTTAAAATATCTCCTTCGCGTACGCAATTTTGCAAGCGATCAGCACAGGCTTTTAACAACAAGTCGCCAGCTTCGTGCCCTAAATTGTCATTAACCTGTTTGAATTTATCGAGATCCACAAATAATAACGCGAGCTTATTTGTGGAACGCTCGCCCCGCGCCAGGGATTGTGACAGCTGTTTGCCAAAGGCATAACGGTTGTAAAGGCCTGTGAGTGTGTCTATTTGTGCCAGTTGCGCCAAGCGGTCTTCGGTTTTCTTACGCTCGGTGACATCCTGAAAAGCAATTACCACACCGATAAATGCATTGTCGTGACCATCTCTGATTGGGGTTGCTAAATATTCCACAGGAAAGGGAGATTTGTTTTTGTCCCAAAAAACGCCTATGTGCTCGTGCAGGCCCAGGCCTTTTATACAGCGTTTATAAACTTCGGTGTGTTCCCAGGTTAGTGTTGCATTTTCAGTGGATGAAAGGCACATAACGTCTAAAATGCTTCTGCGCTCAAGTTCACGCTCTGTATACCCCAAAAGCTCTTGCGCTGCGGGGTTGGAAAACGTGATTTTTCCAATTTGATCCAAACCGAGTATACCTTCTCCCACAGATTTCAAAAGTAGCTCGTTGCGATTTTCGAGTCGCTGAATATCGTCTAATGTTTGCTTAATCCGGTAGCGCTGATGTTCCAATTCAAGAAAAACCTTAACTTTTCCTACTAGCGCTTGCGGTTTTATGGGTTTAAATAAATAATCGACGGCACCCATTTCGTAACCGCGACTTTCATACTCTTCGTTTGGCTCCATCGCAGTGATAAATATAATGGGTGTGAATTTGGTTTCTTCGTTAATGCGAATAAGATGGGCTGTTTCAAATCCGTCCATGCCCGGCATCATGACATCAAGCAGGATAACCGCGAATTGGTGTCTCAGAATTAATGAAATAGCGTCTTCCCCGGAATTGGCAGAATAGATCTGTGCATCTAGATCACCCAGTATGTTGTTAAACACACGGTGATTCTCGCAGAGATCATCGACTACCAGTATTTTCGAATGTTTGATGCGGAGATTGCTTTCATTTTGAATGGCATTTTGCTGCATGCTGTAACTCTCACTTACTCTCTAAGACGGCTTGGAGACTGGTCGCATGGTATTCCCTGCAGGGTTTAATGCATGCACCATGTTTTCACCTTGGATAACAGGTTATCTACGTCTACCGGTTTCGCCATGTAGTCACTGGCTCCTGCAGCGATGCATTTTTCACGATCACTGTTCATGGCTTTTGCGGTAAGCGCGATAATGGGAATAGAATTTGAAATAGAGCTGCGAATTTCTCGCATGGCCTGGTAGCCATCCATGACAGGCATCATAATATCCATAAGAATGAGATCCACATTGCGGTCTTGTTTTAGTTTTTCCACAGCAAGTTGACCGTTATCCGCGAGTAATACCAATACGCCGCACTCCCGCAACACTTTGCTCAATGCGTAAACATTTCTTAGATCGTCATCCACCAGCAGAATTTTTCGACCGGCCAGTGCCAGCTGGCTGGGGTCAAGTAAATTCGGAGAGGGTTGAATTCGCGCTGTTCGTTTCGTGGGGCGAGGCAATGGCGCATCGTGAGCTTCGTTCTGTTCCTGTGGCGCATGAATACCAATTACAAATTCAAGTGGAATATAGAGTGTAAATTCGCTGCCTTCACCTTCGATACTCCGCAGAGCAATTTCGCCTCCTAACAAAAAGGAGAGTTCTCGTGAAATGGTTAAGCCGAGCCCAGTTCCACCGTAGGCACGACTGGTCGAACCATCGGCCTGCTGGAAAGCCTGGAAAATGGCCGAGTGATCTTTCTGGGCAACCCCTATACCGGAATCCCGAACAATAAAGGCGATACAGTTTGTTGCAGAAAGGTGACTGTTTTCAAATTTCGCATCGGGCGATGGTTTACAGATTGTGAGTGATACCGAGCCGTGGTGGGTGAATTTAAAGGCGTTGGATAATAAATTTAGCAGTATTTGTTCTAAGCGGTGTTGGTCGGAGTAGAAGCTGAGTTTTTCGATACCTTCGGTAGTGACGACAAATTCGAGTTTCTTCTGTGCAGCAAGCGGTTTAAATTGCTCGTGTACTTTATTGGCGAGATTTTGCAGGTCAACTCGGTCGGTAACGATGTGCATTTTACCCGCTTCAACTTTGGATAAATCGAGAATATCGTTAATCAACATCAACAGTGAGTGACCGCCACTGTGAATTACCCGTAGGTCTTCTACTTGATCCTCGGTGAAATTTCCTTCTTTATTCGCCATAAGTGTTTGTGACAGGAGCAAAAGGCTGTTCAGTGGTGTGCGCAATTCATGTGACATGTTGGCGAGAAATTCAGATTTGTATTTACTGGAATCTGCCAGTTGCGCAGCCTTTTCTTCCAGCTCGCGCCGCGCCAGTTCCATTTCGGCTTTCTGGCGTTCCAGGTCGTGGGTCTTGAGCTGTAGTTCCCGGTTGGATTTTTCCAGCATGTCACGCTGTGCGGTGAGTTTTTCTTCCGATTGTTTTAGCGCCTGAGCCTGCTCGCCCAATGTTTGGTTAGCTGTTTCGAGTTCCTGTTGTTGGTGTTGCAACTTTTCGGAAGTTTGCTGAGCAACTTTGAGAAGGCGTTGCATTTTGTCTTGATCCAGTGCCGAGTTAATTGCCACTGCGATAGACTCTGAGACTTGATTCAGAAATTCCAACTGATCGTCGGAAAAATCCTGAAACGACCCCAGTTCAACGATGCCTTTAACGTCGTTATCGTAAACCAGGGGCTGCACCACTAAATTGCGAGGCGAGTGTTCTCCTAAACCGCTGGTTATGTTGATGTAGTCTTGTGGAACGTTATTAACCCGTATAACTGAGCGTTCTTTCAGCACCTGACCAACCAAACCTTCACCGGGATGAATCACCTTGGTTTTAGCTTTATTGGGGTTGTGCGCATAGCCGGCATTCAGCGTTGCTGTTCCATCTTCTTCAACCACATACAGAACACCTACCTGTGCCCCGAGATATTGTGCGAGAAAACTAATTGCGTTATTGCCGAGTTCATCGATTTGCAGGCCCCCACGCATTTCCAGAGCGAGATCGGCAATGCCTGATTTTAACCACTTCTCTTTTTCATTTTCCTCGCTAAAGCGTTTCAAGCTATCAATCATGCGGTTGATAGGCTCTTCCAGGGTGTCGGTATCGTCCTGGCTCTGATAGAAGGTATTAAAATCCCCGGTTGCAGCGGTGCGCACCACGCGGGTCGCTTCGCGTACAATGCGACTTGTGAGCTCGCCCTGACGACGAATAGTATCCATGCTCTGTAGCGAATATACGTGCATTACTATATTGCTATCGAGTTGAATGAGTTTGTTAATGGCACCCAGTAGCGCGACGCATTCGTTGGAGTTGGGTGAGATTTTTGTGGCGAGTTGGGCGTACCAACTTTGCGCGAAATTCATGCCTGCTAGATAAGCAGTTACTGGCAGGTTAATTGTGGCGTGTACCCGGCCGACGGTGACACGTTGTTTTACATAGGAATCATCAACTTGTGCGAGTAAAAAATTTTTCCAGTAATCGCATTGTAAGGACTGAACAGCGGGGGGCACGCCAGTTGAAAAATATTGCTCATACCAAATTTGATTTTCCAGCCAGGTATAAAAGTCATCAATTAATACAGTAACGTCGACCTGCTTTTGTGCGCCAAATTGGCGAATAAGCTGTAAATCGGTGTCCTGAATTTGAAACTGCTGTAATAACTCTCGAGCGTTCATCTGCCCTGAGTTCATAACCAAACTCTTTGACTTACTCATTTCACGCATATTTTTTTCCGCGTAAATTGCTATTTAAAGGAGTAGATCTTTTAAAAAAGTGATACGCATCGAAATTGAAGTATAGACGGTGTTTTCAGCGCGTTTTCGGCGCGATTTGAAAGAAAACCCATTAGAAATGTGAAAATCTGAGGAAATTTGGTCGCAAATTTAAATTTATTTATAAGTACTTGGGTTGTGTGGCACTAGTGGTTTTAAGAGTGTATTGGCACTTTTTTTATAGGGTTTACGGCTCGAGTGTTACACGAGCGTAAACCCCTACGAAATGTCGGGTATAAAGTTGGGCAGGTGTAATGTTTAAGCGCGTTCGGGAATAAAGTGCAGTGCAGCGACTACGCGATTCCAACTGTTTATTTTTAGAATCAGGGCGGTGAGTGCCAGTATTTCCCGTTCTGTAAAATGTGCGCCAAGCGTTTCGTAATCGGTGTCGCTGGGGTGGCCCTGGTTAACCGACGTCAAGCGTTCACACCAATGTAGTGCCGCTCTCTCGCGTTCGCTAAACCAGGGCACTTCGCGCCACGCAGGAAGGGCATCCAAGCGCTGTTGATCTTCACCCTGCTTGCGAGCTTCTTGATTGTGCATATTTAAACAGTAGGCACAGCTGTTTATTTGTGAAGCACGTATTTCTATCAAGAGCTGCAGGCGGGAATCCAGCTCCGTCGCGTTAATGGCATCAGCCAAGCCGTAAAGCGAAGAGGCAATTTGCGGGAATAGATCAAAGGCTTTGTCGGGGGAAATTCTCGGTTGCATAAGGTAGTCTCCTTGTTTATTGGAGGCGATATTCTGTCGCTATTAGAGGGCGGCGTATTGTAAATTTGCGACACGGGGAAGATTTTACAGTGATTAAGCTATCACCAGTTTCGGCCAATGCTGCAACCACTGCTTAGATTCAATGCGTCGCAGAAAAATCGATTTATCTCGAATTGGATTGTGTGTAATTTTCCCTTCGAATAGCGATTTTGTTCCAAAAGGTGCCGTAACCGTGATCTGTCCATTCGAAGTGAATCTCACAGCAATTGCGGTTTCTTTTTCAGGCCAGAAAGTCATCGCGTGTTCGCTGTCGCGATACGGCAAGTAACCATTGCTAGAATGAATATTTGCTTGATTTTTCGCTTGCCAGTTGATTCCTGGTTGGCTAGAAACTAGCGCCTTGCAGACCTCGACATCTTTAAAGCGATTCGTTTTATCGAAATATATTACATCTACATCATTCAGCGGTGTGGCCACGAAATTATGTAAATGGTCCCACACCAGGTTGCGAACGAAACCGGCCGCTATATACCAGTCCGGTAGGCGAAGGGCTGCTACGGATTTAAGCAACTCTAATCTGTAAGGGTCATCTAAAATAAGCTGAGCTATCGTATTTTTATGAAAGTGCATTGGAATAGCTACTGTCGTTACTTTCACATAGAGGCGGGGTGACAAACGTGTTGTGTCACTATAGAGTGAACCACCAGACAAACTTATAATACACTCCACTAATGTGAGGTTAAACCATGACATACTGCCTGGCCATTTCGGTCAACGAAGGGTTGGTATTCTGTTCCGATACCCGCACCAATGCGGGGCCGGATATGCTGTCGTCTTACAGCAAAATGCACATTTTTCGCCCAGATCCTGACAGAAAATTTTGCGTACTTTCTGCAGGGAACCTCGCCACGACTCAAGCCATTGTGAATCAGTTGGAAGTAGATCTTGAACAAACAGAGCGAAATAACCTGTTGAGTTTTGATCGCATTCACGATGTTGCTGCTTATGTCACTGAAGTCAGCCGCAACGCTCAAATGGACGCGCAGGCAAAAGTGGGAGCTGTTGGTATCGATGCCTCGGCGTCGCTTTTATTCGGTGGCCAAATGCGCGGTGGCAAACAGGAAATCTACCTGATTTATTCAGCGGGCAATTTTATTGCTGCATCGATAGATACTCCGTTTTTGCAAATAGGCGAGAGTAAGTACGGCAAACCTATTTTGGATCGCGTGGTTCGCAAAAATACCCCACTGGAAGATGCTGCGCGTTGCGCCTTGGTCTCTATGGATTCCACCATTAAATCCAATGCTACGGTTGGCCCACCTATTGAGGTGTTGATTTGTGAATTCGCAAATTTCGACTCCGACCACTATGTAAAACTGGATACAGACGACGCCTATCTCGTGAGCCTTCGCAACATCTGGGACTCCAAACTCAAAGAAGCTTTTGCTTCGCTACCCAAGTTCGATTGGGAACAACACTTGATCGGGGAGTGAAAACTCCCGCTCGAGTGAAGCTCACCGAATAAAATCGCTGACATTGTGCGGGCAAAACCGGTATGGCTGCTTTTGTAGACCACGCCGGGGAGCTGCTTGGTGAATTTTCCGTGCTCACCCTGCAGCAAAGCTCAGCAGCTAACACTGGCGATTTTCTCGTCCATCAGCCCATTTTCGATCATCGCCAACGCAAAAGAACCCACTGATGAGAATAAATCTTCCGGTGAAATAATTGCAGGCTGCTTTTCTAAAATGAAGCTATTAAAGTGGCCATCCGCCGCACGGGTGTGTATTCGGCGAGAAAATATTTGTGCTGCAAAAAAAAGGGCCTTGCGGCCCTGAGATGTCCGTAACAAGGTCGGACAAAGAGAAGTGTGCGGAGAACACTTAAACTGAACGCTGACGGCCCGCTAGGCTAATTGAATTGCTTTGTACGCCAACATGGAATCATCGCCGTTTTTTTCTACGGTAAACATATAGGCTTCGTAATCAGACCCGAATACCGAGTCGCGGCTATTGAGGGTGTCTTTCTGTTCACCGGTATATTCCGCGTGATTTGCATAAATTTCGTTACTCATGGCATCTTCAAAACAGAATTGCGATACCAGAGATTGGGTGCCCTGATAAACTATCTTGAAATGAATATGAGTAGTTCGCCCACGATACCAACCTGGAAAGCAGCTTTTAAAATAGACCAATCCGTCGCTATTAGTAGTTTGTACGCCGCGAAACCAACGAGATGCAAGTGCAGCGGAATCGTTACCGGTACAGAAGCTGGAATTAAAACTACTGGCGTCTGAGCTGCCTGCGCTGGAGCCTGAATAAATCCCATCGCGATCGCAGTGCCAAATATCGATATCCGCTCCGGTTATGGGCTGACAATTGGCATCCACCAGTTTTAAAACCAACACCATGGGTATGCCCAGCTCACCCTCCGAAATATCCTGGCGGTATTCATCTGGATTGAAATAACAAGGCCCCAGGGTGTAACTGCGTGTGGTGGTGCACATATTTCCGAGTCCGCTGACGAAAGGGTCGCTGGGCGGGAAGCTCGTGGTGATTGCGGCTGTTCCTCCTACCGCCCAATCGTCGGCACTGAATTCAGATGAGCTGGATGTATCTTCGCTGCTGGTGTCTGTGTCTGAATCTTCATCGTCGGTGGGTTCAGCAAAGCCTCCACCGCCGCAACTCGTAAGCGCAACAAAGGGTGAGGCTATAACGGCACCGCCCATGATTTTTAAAAAACGTCGTTTGTGTCGCAATGCACTGGAATCTTTCTGCATACCATCTCCGGGGTTAGTAACGAGTAACGGCAGGTTCGACGCCTAGTGTATGCGCTAAGTTCAATGGATGCAGGGGCTTGGATGGTAACTTTACGTATCTTTACGTAACTTTGCAGTTGTTGCACAGTACTACCGCTGCTACAAGAGCAATAGGGTGAGCGCTATTATTTTTATAGGGCGATTTAATCTTCTGAATTCATACAAGGGATGAATGGGGTGATTGTGGTAATTTTGCATTTGCAACAGCTTCACGGAAATTTATTAATGGTTCTCGCGTAAACACCTATAAAAAGGATAATGTTTATATGCTGTTTAAATCTATTTTTTTATTGGCGCTTCTGACGGCTTCGGGTCAGGCTGCCGAAAAGCAAACGCTCACATACGCACTGTCGCAATCTATCGAAAATATTGGTGGTAATGATGTTGCGTTGGCAGATGTTGATAACGATAAAGACCTTGACATAGTTGTGGCTAACGGATTGTGGAACAGGGCGCTGCCCTCCAAAGTGTTCAGAAATGAAGGTCTGGGAAAATTCGATATTCATCCGCAATTGATTGGTAAGGCCAAATCCAACAGCGTGTCGGTGGCAGATATTGATGGCAATGGTCAACCGGATATTCTCTTCGCCAATGGGGATTGGAATAATGGCGATAATAGCCGCATCTGGTGGAATGACGGCCTCGGAAACTACAGAGAAAATTTGAAATTTTCTGAAAGTTCCAATGCCAGTAGTGCCGCTTTGGGCGACATAAATGGTGACGGTCTATTAGATGTAATTATGGCAAATCATCCGTATAGTGATAATGCTGGTGGGGACGATTTGATCTGGATAAATAAAGGTAATCGTGTATTTGAAAAATCTGACCAGGTGCTTGGGGAGCCAGTTGCTGCCCGGCGGGTCAAAATTATCGATGCAAACAACGATAATCATTTAGACGCAATAGTATTAAACGGAAATGCCAAAAATAGGCTGTGGATAAACAACGGAAAGGGAATTCTGTCGAAACTTTATGCTGACTTGGGGCAGGGTGAAAATATTGATTTTGCCTTGGGAGATATTAACAGTGATGCAAATCCCGATATTGTAATCGCGAAGGGTGCATGGGGTAAGCAACCTAAAGGTATTGAAATATGGTTGAATGGAGGCAATGGCAAATTTATAAAATCGCAAGCTATTGGTCAAAACGATTGCTATGGCGTTGTGATAAGTGATTTAAATAATGATTTTCTACCGGATGTGATCGCCGTTAACAGTAAAGATCAACCCAACCAGATATTCTTTAATGCCGGACAAGGCAAGTTTGTTGATAGCGCTGTGGATATCGGAATGGGTGGCAACAAAGTTACCGTGGGAGATGTTAATCAGGATAATCTGCAGGATATTATTATTGTCGATGAGCAGAATGTCAAAATATACCTTCAGGTGGACACGGCCCATCTGCTATTGTAGCGTAAACTCGAAGAGCTCTAACACCTCATTATGGTTTGTTGTCGTTCTGAACTAATGGGCGCCAATTAAAAAGGTGTCTATTGGATAAGTTCTGTGTTGGATAAGGCCCGTGAAAAGTTTAAGCCTGATTTAATCCCAGTTGTTTCTGTAGTTTTTTCGTTAACCCCATAGAAACAATGCGATGAGATTCTTTGATATAGTACTTTAAATCGTCTTCCTTTTTGCCACTTGTGTCTAGCTGTTGAATCCATTTCATGCCTCGCGAAGCCAGGTACGGAGCAGGCTTGAAACCGGGTTCATCTTTTAGTATTTCATAATTGTTGTCTGAAACCTTAAACGAAACCGCTAAGTCATCCGACTTCGCCCAACCCGCGATAGCAAAAACTTTACCGCCGACTTTCCAAACATGCGAATCACCCCACTGCACAACATGTGTGGTGGCCGGTAGGGATTCGCAAAATTCGTTGTAGCGCAGCAAATTCAAAATTTTCTCCGAGAAATTACTCTTGGTGATTCACTCACTTACTGCGAGGTAAATAGGTGCCGCGGTTTAAGTATTCTGTGGATAATTTAAATTTTCCTTAATATGACCAGTCTTAAAACTGGTAATACAAATTCATTGTGACGCAATCGAAGTCAAAATCCGTATCTGCTACTCTGTTATCGCTGTCTTCCATGTCAATTTTGAGATAGTCATAACGAGCACCGAGGTAAAGGCTGTCTGTGAGAGCCAAATTAATTCCTGCGCCTAACGTAAAACCAAAGCCAGATTGGTTGTCCCACCAACCATATTCATCACTTTCTACGTCTTGCGTGAGAAGGGATGCTGCCAATCCCAGCTTACCGAAAATACTCAATTTGTCGTTAAAAAATACTGTTGCTTTTGGGGCTATAGACAGTGACTGACTGAAAAAATTGTCATCTGATCCAATCAGAATAGTTTGTTCCACACCGAAATTACGGGTGATGTGATAACCCATGAGTACACCATAAAGCTCCGTGTTTTCATTTAGATCGTAGTCGGGTGAGTTTTCTGAGATAGTCATCTTGCCAAGCATACCCCCTAAATAAAAACCTCTCGTATCTGGCTCGGCCAATGCAAGACGGGGAATAATGACTGTAATAAGTAGAATAAGTGAAAAACTGGGTAATGTAATAGCTTGTGTTTTACGATGTTTCATGGATATGCTCAATGGTGATTTGATTTTTGTTTTGTGTAATATGTAGGTTACAAATGGTATGCTTTTTACAAAGTTAATAGGGTGTCGAAGCTTGTTTATTTGAACTTCAACTTTTTCTTAACGGGTTTTATGGCGATGTTAACCCCTTTTCTTAAAGAGTTTTTGTCGGCTTTTCTCGCGAAAAGATACTCTTTTCGAATAAATTCGTGGGTGTGCAAATTAGCGTAGCTTGGCATGGCGATGCCCCCCTGAACGGCCATTAACCAGTGTCCATTTGATGTAATAATGTCCAATCTAAGAACAGTGCCAAGTTGCTTTCCGTTAAAGTTGGCGTTGATGGAGCCTTTAAACTCTATTTTAATTTTGGCACCTTCAAGATATAAATAATCCACTTTCAACTCGCCAGCTGCTTGGTATACCGTCGGCATTACCACCAATTCGTAATTGCCACCCACTTCGCGGGCAAACTCGGCTTTTGCGGCATGTAATTCTGTCGATTGAAACCCTTTTGGTGACGTCATGATCAAGTACTGGACGTAATCCTGCTGGTTATTTATACGTCCTTGAATCGGCGCTGCTCCAACTTGACTCAGTTGCTTGATGACTTCCTTCTCAACATCGTCCACTTCTTGCTGCTTTAGTATTAAGCCTGAGTTGAGAGGTAGCACCAATATTTTGGCACCTGCTTTGAATTTTGGAATGTCCGAGTCGGTAAAAGTATTGTTTGGTCTATTGGCAGCGAAGGTGCAACACGAAAAAGAGAAAGCGAGGAGTAATGACATTACTCCAAAAAATCTATTGGTAGAGAGCATGAGCAGTCCTTTACTGGTTTGTACTTCCATCTCCTGGGTATAAATCAGACTCAGGTTATAAACTGAGCGATTCCGTGAAATCTATGCCTATTGTACCGGCGTGGTAGCTACTTATAAAGTAAACCGTTGTTCATCGGTGGATGGCTGGATAGTCTAAGCAGGCTGTTATTTTCTAGCCTGCTGAACGTGGATTATTCCGGGCGCTTTGTGATCTAGCGTTTGGGCTTGTCTTGAGTTGCACTATTGTAGGTTGACTTTAAATGGCGGCGGCGCCTGTATTCTTTAGATTAAGCGCCGCTGGAGCTGAGTATATTTGCGTTTACACGGCCTCTTTTTATGTCGTACATGGTAGATCTGTATCGGTCATGCAATCGGCGCCACGGGTAATTTCAATATTATACTGCTTGGTTACCGTTCCATCGGCCGAGCTTACTTCAAGTTTTATCGTGTTTACTCCCGGTTCCAGCGCGGTAGCACTGTCAAGTTGGGTGCGCCCTGTCGCTATTTCTGTGCCATTTACCAGTAAACGAATATTTGCACTGGCGTAGGCGTTAGCCGTAATGCCCACAAGCTCTTCTTCGGTGGTGAGATAATATTGGGTTATCTCTTCACTGAAACCGCTGAGCAATTCAATGAAATTACGGCTCACGCTCAAAGTGCGTAGATTAGCGTTTTCAGGTTTTGATTTTACAACGGTGAGCAGATACTCGCTGCTTGCCGAGGTATTCTCAGGTAGCACCACAATCTCAAACAGATTATCGCCCTCGAAAACTTCTGGCTCAATTTTGGTGTAGGTTTCGTCCGCAAAATTAGTTTCTTCCGGGTAAGCAACGCCGTTAATGAAAAGCTGCTGCAGCTCTTCAGCTTTGGTAAATTTGAGTTCTAGTGTGTTAACGGTGTAATCCACATACAAGTTGTAGTTTTCATAATTTTGAAGAGGTTTAAAGAAATGGGGATTAGAGCTATTGGTGTAAATTCCACGAATCTCCGAATCAACTCGATAGGAAAACATCAGATCTGTGTTGCCATCAAGTGTATCGGGATAAAAGTGGTAGGAGTAGCTACTGGCTTCTCCGCTTACCACATTGAGAATATCGAGAACCACATCTTCAATGGGCGTTATCGACAAATCCAATTGCCACTCTTCACCGGAAACAAGTGCCTCACCGTTGATAGACACGCTTAGATTTTTCATAAACCATGGGATTAAATGAAAAATATCTTGGCGATAGGGGATGTTACTCAAACTGATGGTTGCAGAGTTCCCGGCGCGACTTATGCCCGATGGGGCTTCGGGATCGTACTCGCCTTCAGTAGTAAATCGAATCTCCTGTTTTAGTATTTCGTCGGTATTAACAAACGCCAATTCCAGCTCAATAGGGCTGGTGAGCTCGTGGGGCGCGAAATCACGGTGAGATTCCAAGGTTCCGTTTGTCGGGGCGTTGTCATTACCATAATTCCCAATCAAAACTCCTTCAACGACGAGCGCCTGACCATTTTCGTAATATGGCACCCTGCTGATGATTACTTGATCGCTGGTAGTTAATGTTTGGTGATGATCTTCGAATATCCGGTCACCATCGACGTTAGTAACACTGTCAATGGGAATGGTGAAACTGTCCGCACCGCTGCGGTGATGAATTCCAAAGGTGAGATCCAGCTTGTCGAAGGCATTGTTATACCCTTCTGCAATTTGTACGTCGACGCTTGCATGCAACTGCGGCTGCAAGGTGACGGCTTCGGAAAACGATACAACATCACTGGTATCCGTAACCAAGAGCAGCAGGGCATAATCACCACTGCGGCTGGCATATACGAGATATATCTTTCCGTCACTGTCTGCACCACAATTTACTGTAATGGCATAATCGCCGTTTTCATCGGAATACACCGGGGCGGGCGGTGTTTCGGTACAACCCTCGGTGTAGAACGCATGAACAGAGGCGGGGTATTCGCCATCAGTGGCGACTCCGGCGGGGAGTTGGATGGAGCCAGTTACATCAGTGTTCTGATTGATGGAACCTTCTTTTTTTCCGCCGCCCTCGCCACCGCATCCAATGAATAGTAATGTGATCGGGAATAGCATGGCCAGCATCAATCTTTTGTATCGCAACATCAGGTTTTTCCTTTTTTATCCAACAAAATATAGTGCTGGACTGTTAATTTCGAAGAGTTACAGCAAACCGAGTCGGCGAGCCTCATAGAGCGCTTCTGTGCGACTATTTACCTGTAGTTTGTTGTAGATATTCTTAATGTGTGTGGTTACCGTGTGGTAGGAAAGTCCTAACTTTTCGGCAATTTCTGCGGAGGAAAAACCTTGGCTGACATATTTTAGGATGCTTATCTGCCTCTCCGTCAGCGTTTCGGGCAGTAAGTTGGAACAATCGGGTCGATTAAATTTTTGCAGCAACAAGCGTGCAATTACCGGGCTAATGGGGGAGCCACCAGCAAGCATTTGCTCTATAGCGCCAAGAATATATTGTTTTGAGTCTTGCTTGAGGATATAGCCTTGTGCACCTGCCTCCAGGGCTTTAAATACCACGGTTTCGTCCTGAAAGCCTGAGAGCACTATGGCCTGAGTGTCGAAGCGTTTCTTATAAATATGTGCAATTAAATCTGCGCCTGATCCATCGGGAAGTCCAAGGTCAACGAGCAGCACATCCGGTTTGTGAGACTCCAAAGCTTCCAAGCCGGCTTGGTAGTTTGCGCAACTTTCCTTGAGCTGAAATTTATTATCACCATTGATGGTATCTATAAGCTGCTGACGAATACCGGTATCGTCTTCCACAATCACAATAGAAATCTTGGTTTTGGACATACAACAGGGCTAACACCCCTCTCCCTTCAAAACTGCTTTCGCAAAAATTGTTAAATACTTCGACGATGCCGCGACCTTCGCCCATAGTCTAATAAAGATAACAGCTTATTTCGTACCAAAAACTTGGTATATTGCTAAAATTCGATTGAAATAGCAGGTCTCTTGCCAGGACGATAACCGGCGGAACCGGTGTATATCTGGATTTGGAGAATGCTGCGAGCTTCGCTGAAACGCACAATGTCTGGCAAAACAGCGCAGCTGATTGCCCTGTGCATCTATTGGTTGGCGCTGAATCTTGTAACCTTGCACCCACCTTTCGATATCTTCCCCAAGCCACCGATATCGCCGCTTACTGCTGTACAAATGCAGGCGAGCGACTTTGAATCTCCCGCGTTACTTAGTGATAAATGGCATGAGGCAAAGCTTCCCGATAGTTGGCTTGAGGGCGACTATCAGGCGCGACAAGTTTGGTATCGCATCAACTTCCCCAGGCAGCACTCAAGCGAGAAGGTTTGGGCAATTTATTTGCCTTATGTGAGTCATAACGCAGAGGTCTACCTCAATGGTGTTTGGGTGGGGCGTGCCGGAAAATTTGCAGATCCGGTTTCCCGTAATCACAATCGACCGCTGCTTTTTGAATTCAATAGCCAATTGCTTGAATTGGAAAATGAATTACTGCTACGCGTTAAAGCCGCGTCGTACCGGCAAGGGTTTCTTGATCAGATTTTCGTTGGTCCTGCTAACTTTATACAGCCGTATCGCGATTGGAAAAAACTGATACGTATCGATCTGGTGTACTGGGCAACAGTTGGTATGTTACTGCTTGCCGTCGTTGTATTTCTATTCTGGATCGCGCGTACAAAAGACACCATTTATTTGGTCTTCTCCGCCGAGCTCGTTATATGGTCTGTTCATAATTTTAATTTGTTTGTTACCGATATTCCGGTGAGCGCGCGGCTTTGGGAAGCCCTGATAATGACAACGCTCGGCTGGACAGTGGTGCTTATGATGATTTTTAATCATCGTTATCTGGGAGATAAAAAGCCAAGGCTCGAGGCTGTAGCTCTGCTATTTTCGCTGTTCGGCTGCGGCATATTTTTTCTGCCCGATGTTGAATCGATACTCGTGATTGGCTACCGCTATTGGGATGCTGTTCTTATCGTAATTGGAAGTTACTGTATTGGCTATTTGGTACAGCAATATCTTCATACCCGTAATAAGCATGCCTTGTTGATGATTATAGTGGGGGTGCCGATGCTGGTGTTTGGCCTGCACGATATTCTCCTGGTTAATAACTTGCGATCTCGATCGGAAGGTTTGATTATTCAGTACAGTGCATTACCAGCTGTAATTCTTTTCACTTGGTTTTTGGTGCGTCGCTTTGTTAATTCCCTCAATATCGCAGAAGAGTTAAGCCACAATTTAGAGCAAAAAATTCGTCAGAAAGAAATTGAATTGCAAAAGCAATATAGGGATTTTCAGCGCCTGGAAAGTGAAAAAGTGCTTGCCGAAGAGCGTGAACGTATTATGCGTGATATGCACGATGGCATCGGCGGCCAACTGGTATCGGTCGCTGCCCAGCTGGAAGGTAACACCGACAAAGCGTTGTGTGGTGTGCGCGAGCAGGTGGTTCAAAGTATTGCCGATTTACGCATGGTTATCGACTCGTTAGATCCGATGCTGGGGGATGTTAATACGCTATTGGGTACAATGCGTCAGCGATTGGCGGGGCCTTTGGAGCGTGCCAACATAGGGCTTATTTGGGAGATTCAGGAGCTGCCAAACAACGTAAACCTAAGCCCGCAGCAGTGCTTACACCTTATGCGAATTATTCAGGAATCGGTCACCAACACGATCAAGCATTCCGGATCTGGTCAGTTGCGAATCTCCAGTGGCGCAGATGATATGGGGTGCTGGTTTATTGAAATCGAAGATTATGGTCGTGGCTTCGATTGCAACTGCGCAGCAATTTCTCGCGGTTTAAATAATCTTCGCTATCGGGCTGAACAGTTGCGTGGTGATCTGCAAATCCGCTCCAGCCCAATGGGAACTCGATTGCGTTTTGTATTTGCTTAGCGACTGTTGACAATTAGTGGAGTCTTCTTCAACATATAGCCATATGGCTATATGTTATTCCAGCGAGCTGGACAAAGTTTTTCACGCTCTGGGCGATGGCTCCCGTCGGCTTATATTGGCAACGCTCGCAAAAAATTCACGCTGCACAGCAAGTGAGTTGGTGGATCTCTTCGATGTTGCACAACCCACCATTTCCAAGCACCTCAAGGTATTGGAAGCTGCGCGGTTAGTGCACCGAACAGTGGAAGGCCGCCGTCATTATTTTAGCCTGAATGCCGCTGGTCTCGGTCAGGTAGACGACTGGTTGGCGCGGCATCGTTCACTGTGGAATAACAGCCTTGATCGTTTAGAGTGTTATTTATTCAGTGAAGCGGGGAGCGAGCATAGTGGCGACGATTAATCGCGGCGAAACTATTCGAATACAACGTTTTTTTGGGTGTTCACCAGAGATCCTGTTTAATGCGTTTACTCGGAGTCGGGCCATTGAGCAATGGCTCGCCCCTTCGGATGCGATCAAAGCGAAAGTTCTGAGTTATGAATTCAGTGTTGGCGGTCGCTACCGAATCGAATTTACCTTACCGGATGGTCAGCGCAGCGTACTTGGCGGCGAGTTTGTGCTTATCGAACCGCATTGCCAATTGATTTTTAGCTGGGAGTGGGAAGCGCCTGATCCACATGCAGGTATCAACTCGCTGGTAACGATCGGGGTGCATATTTGTGGTGAGGGTTGTGAATTAGAGCTCACTCACGAAAGCCTGGATCTCAGCGCTGCTGTCGAACGCCATACCGAGGGTTGGAACGGTGCCCTGGATCGATTAAATAGATTCATCACAAAGAGGCAATGATATGGAAAGCGTATTACCGGTGACTTCCTTTATGGCAGCGTCTTTGGGCATTTTGATGTTTTTGTTGACTTGGCTGGTCTCTATGCGTCGCGCAGTGCTTGGAAAGCAAGCGGGCGATATTGGCAAGTTTGTTTTTGGCGATGGTGATGATGAAACGCTGAGACGGCGTATTCGCGCTTTTGGAAACTTTGTTGAATACAGCCCCTATGCCTTGGTAATGGTCGCACTCATAGAATTGCAGCACGCTCCCAATTCGCTATTGTGGTCATTGGCTGCTGCCTTTGTGATCGGGCGAATAGTTCATGCCATTGCAATGTTATACAACCCAAGATTTCCGTTGCCGCGCGCGCTGGCAATGTTTACAACGTACGGTTGCTTATTAATTCCGGGCGCTTGGATGTTGTTGAATACGGTTTAATTTTTTATTAAGTGCTTGTAAAAATGTGTTTGTGAAGCCGCTGTTGTATCAATGAGCCCAACAATTAATGTTGGGCTCTTTTTGTTCATGCAACAAATACTGGAGAGTGCCATGCTCCTTTACTTAAGGAGTCGTTTGCATGTTTAGTAACACCGGGTACGAATTCCGGGTTCCGAAATTCCATATTGTGTCCCTCCAATTTTCGTACAAAATAGTTTGACAGCATGGATCACCGGGCTCGGTGGGGCATTTTAACTCTGCCGATGAATAACCAAGCCCTCCTTTACTACTTTGCTGCTGGCTAGTTTCGACATCCCAGTATGAAGAATAGGTGCGTATGGAGTCATCTTCGCAACCATCCGATTCAATATAACCTGTGATTCCACCAACACCTGAATGGCCTTTCACCAGTCCGCGTGAGTACACCATATAAAGGCTAATTCCTGTGTAGGAAACTGGATCGCGGCAATAGGTACTCGCTGCTCCAACCAATCCGCCGATGTATGAATCGCCCTGTACTTGCGCCTCGGAATAGCTATATTGAATAGAGGCGCTGGTACCGTCACCGGCATTAATATGGCCAAAAAATCCACCGACGAAATCCTCGCCAAGATTTATTCCTGCAGTAAAGCTGCTGCTAACAGAAATATTACTATCTTGATCTAAAAAGGCGTAACCGACTAAACCCCCAACGTATCGTTGCTTTCCGTAATTGTTAGCGAACACGGCGTTCTCCGATAAACTAATAAGACCAAAATAGCCTCGATGTTCGCTTTTGCCTATTAAGCCCCCAAGATATTTTGCACCGCGAATCGTAACCGTAATTGAATTATTTCGAATTTCCATTTCGGACATTGAGTCCAGAGAGATAGCGCCCACGATTCCCCCACTTTCCGTTGTACCCAATACATGTGCTTGAATAATATTGTCGTTGATAGCTGTGCCGTATAAATAACTGGATTCAAGATAACCTGAGATGCCGCCTACGCGTGTCCACCCTTGAACGATACCGGAAAATTGGTTGCCAAGTATTTTTTTTGGCGCAGAGCCTTGGGTTAGACCGGTTAAACCACCAACGTTTCGAATGCCCTTTATGAAGCCTTCAATTTTAATATTTTGGATCTGACTGGATCCGGGATAATCGTCATAAATAGCCGCACCAGCTAAGCCTCCAACGTTATTGTTTCCTCTAATTTCATGGAGTGGCCCGTCAAAAATCAAGTTTTGAATTTTGGATTTGCTAACTACGCCAAACAATCCGATATAATCTTCAGTTGCTCGATTAATGTAAAGGTTGCGTATTGTGTGGTTATTCCCATCAAAGACGGCGGCAAAGGGGTGATCAATTGAGCCAATCGGTTGCCAGCCCTCACCATTGTTCCATTCCGCTTCATCAGATAAATTTCCGTCGCCGTTGGAATCGAAATTTATATCTTGCGTTAGCTCGTAGCCAATACATCCCGAGGCCGGGCAACCTGCGCTAATCGTTATACCCTGTGCGTTGCTAAATCCTGTGCCGGCAAGATTGAACCTCATTTGATAAAGTTCAGAAAATGTTTCAATTTCAATTAGCCCATCGTTATCGATGTCTACGTCTTCATTATTTACTGCGAGAGTATTGTTCGTCGTTAAGGTGCCTATTGCGATAAGTAGGCGAATAATATTTCGAATTGGATATAAATTTTTTCGAATTAGATGTACAAACATACGGGCCTCCATGAACTGTATGTTGAACAGCGAATGCTTAACGCTATGAATGTTTAAATTTTATTAAATACGTGTATATTCACTTAGGCGTGCGGGCTTGATAGAGTGTAATGCTATGTATGAAAGTGAGTCACATCATATTCATTTATTAGGAACTGCATGTTCATGGAAGTAGCAAAGAACGATTTTCGCTCTAAAGTCTTGCTATAAGCGAGCCTCTTTTGTGAGGCTGTGTTGCACATAAAACTGCAGGATGGAGTGGGCGACGTTTAGGCATAAATAGAATTTGCAATCTTGATCGATAGTGAAAATATCGATCTTTATAGATTGGAAGTTTGTTATATGAATTTCTAATGCGTATAGAGCCTGCAGAGTTAAAATAATTGCTGTGTATGTGCTGAGCTATTTATCCTCGTCCAGTTGCCTGGTTTTGAAATTGTGTCTGCCTTATGTTGAATGTGTAGGGCTGTTATAACGAAATATGTGTAATCTGGTTTTGAGTGAGTGACAACAAGTGGATTGAGTTCTATAAGGTGAATTGCTTCGATGCAGAATGCTGTTTTTAAGAAGTAAAAACTACTGAGGGAGCTGCTTGGCTTAAATCCCAAAATCGTTTTGACGGTAGAAAAAACGTTCGATAGTTGAGGGTTAATTTAAATTGAAAAAACTCTGCCAGCAAAGCCGGCAGAGAAATCGAGGGAGTAAAAATTACAAATTACACACAAAACTCCATGAGTTATCTGAGCCTGGCACCGAGCTGGTGTACCAGTTTGCGCGATAAACTTTTCCTTGGTAGCTCATAAGGTCGCCTGAGTTGGCATGGTTGTAGGCGCCTCCAGCCCAATCGCGTGCTGTCCAATTGGGGTAAGCATTTACGGTACCCGCATCAACGCCAGCGGCGGCGCATTCACTAAGAGGAATTTGCGCGACCGAAATGATACTGGATTGATTCAGTTCCGGCGCTGGCTCGAAGCTAACATTGACGCGATATTCACCGGGAATTTCTGGTGTGAATGGGTATTGCGCATCGTACACCCAGGGTGGCCCATCCGAGGGAAGCGTGCTGCTCCAGCTAGATTCCACAGAGTTGCCATTGGGATCGAGAATTTCCACGTTGGGGCGGCCGGGAGTTGCTGCTGAGGAGTGCACTTCGATAGTTATCAGCTCTCCCACCACGCCGGTATCGGGATGGCTGATATCTAGTGTGGCAGGCGCGGTTCCACCATTAATTTCGTAGTCGCCTAAACCTGGCAGCACGATAGTAGCTGGGCCAGAACCGTACATGGCTTCATAGGTGGCTTTTAAAGGCAGTAGGTCGTATTTATAGGTAAAACTCAGAGCGGCATCGCAATCGTCTTCCACAAGGGGAATAAATCGTACGCGGGCCTGTACCGGCTGAGTTTCAGCAAAGCTGCGCATAACTTCAAAATTAAAATGCTGTTCACTGCAACCTGAGTAGCTCAAGTCGACGGTGAGCACATCGCCTGTGATACTCGCATTGGAGAGGCCTACTATTTTGTTGCTACTGGAAAGATTGTTAACAATTTTCACCGGTGGTTCGGCGCCAGCGCTTACGCCCGCGAGAGCGCCACAGGCTTGATCATCCCAAGTGAGGTCAACCACGCTGCGTCTCGCTTCACAGGCATTGCCGAAACTTTTATATTTGTATTCTCCGGCTACTCCTGGCACAACTTCATCTTTACCGCACACGGGCAGATAAATATCGCCGCAAATACCACCCCATTCACTGAGGTCGCGAACCCGCGAATCGGTTTTCGCGCCGCAATGCTCAGTATGAACAAAGCGTGAGCCTGCGTTATCCATTTCGCATTCATTGCTGTAAATGGCAAAGACTTCTATGGGGCAGGGTGTCGTTAAGCAAGGCGCCGTAAAGGATCGCGCAGCACAGAGAGGTTCGTAAGGCGCTTCAGCACCGCAGGCTTCAGTGTGCCCCCAGTAGGGCGCATCTTCGCGCTCTTCACCACACTCGCCCCGAAATAAAATCGGCGCACGATCTACCTGAGCTTCGCAGGCATTGCCGTAAGTTTTATAAAACTCATTGGGGCAGGGGCCGGTTATGCAAACAATATTACGGGTTTCCACGGCACACACTGGGTCATATTCGGTGGTACATACACCCGGGTCATAGTAGGGTTCGCCCTCCAGGTCTCCGCATTCGCCCTGCGAGATGAACATCGCGCCTGCGGCATCGGAATTACATTGGTTGGAGTAAGTTCTGTAAACCCCCACCGGACAGGGTTCTGCAAAACACGCCACTTCAATAGGTTCTATCGAACAAACGGGGTCGTACTGGGTGGTGCAAGCCTGGCCATCGTCCCGTAGGAAACGCCAGTTTGTGTCTGCATCCAATTGCGCAACAACGACATCGCCGCTGTTTTCGATGGTCACGGGAATAGGGTTGCTATCGCTGGTGGTGCGATGTACATGCAATGCTCCTGTCGTGCAATCATAAAATGCATTGTCATATCTGCCTGCAGGAATATTTATTTGCGCAGCATGATCTCCGCTGAATAGCATCTCGTAGCTGGTACCAGCCGGCAGGGTCACATTGGCGAGTTCAGCAGGGTCAACGACATAGCGGCCGTCACGTACCTGACTGCAGTTGGCGTTATCGGTGCTGGCCAGGGTGTAGGGCACTGGGTCCGTGGCATCGATATCAAAGTTCATGGTGCTGAGGTCTTGTGAGAAATCGATAAGGTAATTAGTCATGCCGGGAACATCGGCGATAACCTGCCCCTGTTCACAACGATAGGGAGCGGAAATAATATAGTCGCTTTGACTGGCCTGAAGTAAGCCGTCTTCGAAACTGACAAAGCGGTGACCTTTGTATTCACCAGTTGGGGATAGCCCCATTTCAAATAGCGCATCGGAATAATAGCTGCGCCCATTTATTGTGTTACAGAGTTCTTCATCGCTAATACCTTCACACTGTAAAAAAACACCGGAGCCGCTGTACTGGCTTTCACACATATTGCGGCCGATACAGGTGTGGCCTTCCCAGCCGAAGCCGTCGTCCTGATTTTCACACAGGGGAGCTTCCATGATGTTGTACCAGTTGCACATTTCTGTGCAGTTTTGAGCCCAAAGCTGAGCCGAAAACGTTGAGGCAAAGATTAACAATACCGCATGTAATCCGTGCCATCCCTTGCTACTTTTCGTATGCATGTGGCTATCTCCATTATTGTTATTCGGACACACTTCACCGCTTTTAATGGGGTGAAGACAGCAGGACGCGAAAGATGAGTTTAGGTGAGCAAATGGCATGCAGTTATTGTTGTGTTACATGCCGGGTGGTGATTATTTCAAGTTAGTGCGGTTCGGTAAATGATGAATTTTGTAATAGCGCGATTTTGGTGGCGTCGGTATTAGCTACTGCTAATAAATTACTACTGCCTCCGCCGTATGTGTCTTAATCTAGCCCTGCGTGAAGTAACAAAGCGCCATTGATTATGCTACGATAATTTATTTAACGCGTTTAGTAACGCTCACCCGCCACGCCTTCGCCAATAAGTGCTTCGAGTTGCTCTTGATGTTGTTGGCTGAGAGCAATGTTTTGCGCTTCCCAATTCTCTTCCAGGCGCGTTATTTTTCGTGTTCCCGGAATACTGGCTATCGCATCACTGCGTGACAGCAACCAAGCCAATGCAACTTGTGCTGGGGTGGCATCCAGTGTTTGGGCAATTTCAGCAACCGCATCGGCCAAGAGAATATTTTGGGCGATGGCTTCTTCGCTGAAACGTGGGTTTTCCAATCGCCAATCACCGGGTTCGAGATCACTGCGCGATCGAATCGCTCCGGATAAAAAACCACGCCCCAGAGGGCTGTATGCCACAAAGCCAATGTCCAAGCTCTGTAATGTGGGCAGAATTTCGGTTTCAACGTCACGCGTCCAAAGCGAATATTCGGTTTGCAACGCGCTGATGGGGTGTACCGCATGGGCGCGCTTGATCGTTTCGGGCTCCGCTTCTGATAAACCCAGATAGCGTACCTTGCCAGCTGATACCAATTCGGCCATGGCGCCAACTGTTTCTTCGATGGGGGTGTCGGGGTCGACCCGATGCTGGTAGTAAAGGTCGATGTAATCGGTGCCGAGTCGTTTAAGCGATGCATCGCAGCTTGCTTTTACATAATCAGCACCGCCTTTCAGGCCCAGCCAACTGCCATCTTCGGCGCGGGCTACACCAAACTTGGTTGCCAGGGTAATTGTTTCACGTCGTCCCTGCATGGCTTTGCCCAGTAACTGCTCGTTGGTGAATGGGCCATACATGTCTGAGGTATCCCAAAAGGTGCACCCTATTTCCGCGGCTCGGGTGAGTACGCTCAAGTTTTGTGCTTCCGAAGATGAACCGTAAAAATCAGACATGCCCATGCAGCCCAAGCCAATGGCGGGGACTTTTAAGCCTTGCGATCCTAATTTAATTTGTTTCATATCCGTGTAGACCTCATACGCTGATTTATTTACGAAGACGTGGCGATTATACGGGGCAATTACTGGCAGAAAAACCAAAAACCGTCACCGCGGTCGATCTAGAATGTTATGTTGTCGTCCGCGACAGACATATTTTTTAGTAGTGTCATATTTGCGATTTTTCTTAAAACTGTAATAAAAACTGGGGTAATTAAAATGACGTTAAGACGCGAGTGTCGGTGATTGTAAAAGTGAAGAATTTGCCAATGGCGCATAAGCAAAGAAATTGATTATTTGTTTTTTTGGGTCTTTCTGCCTTAGCGAATAAGCGATGTGACTGAGTGTTTGTGGCTGGGTATATTCATAGGTGCTTGCAATTGTGAATATTTGCCTGAGTGAAACAGTTTGCTCCTAGAATTCGTAAACTTCCGAGAAAAAGATCCTCCAGGTGGCATAAATATAAACGGAATAGGATACTGAGTACTATACTTTCAATTCTTAAATCATACCCCAAGAATTCAGTCAAAGGGATGTCGGGATGGCGTGTGATTATTTAAAATGGCGCAAAAAATATCTGCTTGGTTATGCGTTTTTGGCATATTGTTTCAACGTGTGTTTACCGGCACAGAGCTCGCCAACACAGCCTGCGGAATTTTTTAGTCTTTCCTTGGAAGAGCTGCTTGATGTTAAAGTTTCCGGAGTTACTCAGGTTGAGTCTGAGATTTTGTGGTCTCCGGCGAGTATTAACCTGTTCGACAAGCGTTCGTTCCGTCTCCTGAATATCGATTCATTACACCAGCTAACACCGCTGGCTCCCGGCTTTCATGTCGCGCGAGCTGATGACGATAATAACCCGAGTATCGCGGTTCGCGGTCGCCGAATAGGCAGCTCTGGTCGCGAAGTGTTATTGCTTTTGGATGGCATGCGTATCGACAACTGGTACTCAGGGGGCGGCACTTTTACAGTTCCGGATATCAGTCTTTTTGGCTTACAAAAAGTGGAATTTATTCGCGGTGCCGTCTCACAGCTTTACGGTTCGAATGCGTTTACAGGGGTGATCAATCTCGTAAGTGACCCCACGTTGAATGAGACTAAGTTTACTCTCGGACAAAATAATCTATATCGCGTGCAATCCAATATCGCCGGTGAGCTAAGCGGTGTACAGCAAAAACTATTTATGGATCTTAAAAAAGATGGCGGCGCCAGTTACGACATTCCGCAACCTGGCACGGGTGAAAATGTTACTTTGAGGGATGGCAGTGAAGGCGCAGTGGGCCATTATCAGGTGCATATTTCAGACTGGAGCGGCCATGCCCTGTTTAGTCATTTTACGAATGATAAATATTATGTTGCAGGGGACTTTTCCCCCGAATTTTCCGGCTCTGAGCGAACGTTCTATAATCTTTCGTTAAAACATGAAAAGCAGTGGACGGCTTCATATCGATCACATATTCAAGGGGGGTACCGTTATTTTGATTATCAGATCAATGGTGAGTTTGCACCCTCTGGTGCGCTATTCCCTATAAGTGAACCCCCCTCTTCTCTGCCGCTCTGGGTTGAGTTGCGAAACAATCAAGAACATGAAATATGGCTTCATTGGAAAAATTATTTTCAATGGGGTAACTGGGTAACTACGCTGCTTGGCCTGGAGTTCCGGGATATCGATAGATCGGCGGCGCTAGCTTCGGGAAACTATGATCTCGGTGCTTTATCTCGTGCTGAATATCCCATTGCATCCAGTGACGATTTATCAATCGTAACGACTGCGGTAGGCGAGGCTGATGATCAGCTTCTAGGTGCGTATTTACAAACGATATTATCCCTGGGTGCGTACGATCAAATCACCCTGGGTTTACGGCAGGATGAATCGGATGTTTCCGGGGGGCGGACTTCGCCAAGAATTGCCTGGGTTCATAAATTTAGAGAATCTTTTTCAGTAAAAGCGATATACGGTGAGGCGTTTCGGGTCCCAGTTGCCAACGAACTTTATTTAGAAAACAACCCGGTGTTGTTGGGAAATCCCAATCTCAAAGCGGAAACAGTTAAAACATCTGAACTTATTGCTTTTTTTGAAAACTCTCGTGTTCGCTTTCAGCTGGGTTATTTCGACAGTCGCTACAATAACGCAATTAGCCAAGTGGCAGTCGATGGCTTACGGCAGTTTGCAAACGTGGAGGCGAGTCGCAGTGCGGGTGTTGAAGGAAATATGAGTTACGAGTTTCACGAAAACTGGATTGGTCGGGTTAATTTCAGTCACTTAACACGTAAACCAGACGATCAATACCGCATGCCCGATGATCTTGCGGGTTTGATTCTCACTCATCAGCAAAAATACTGGCATTGGAGTTACTATGCGAATTATGTGAGCGAACGTGACAGCAATCCACCCGGCAGCGATCAACCTATAAAGCTACAGAGTTATTGGCTGCATAATTTGAGTGCCGGGTTGCAACTCAGTAAGCCATACCTTATTAATCTGGCGGTTGACAATCTTACAAACACTGAATATTTCGAAGCCTCCATGGGCGACAACCTCAATGTTATTCCTTCGCGCGGTAGAGCTTTGCGTCTTGAGTTTGTATTAACGTATTAATTTTTAAAAAAGCTTGGTTTTGTGCATCAATACAGCGCTCAGTTTTAAACTCAGATAAATCGAAATAATAAACAAGTTTGCATATAATAAAATCCATGAATTCCGCGACGAAAGTCGAGTGTGTCAATAATTATTGTTAAATTGACAATAAGCGAAAAATACTTAATATGTGACACAGTGAAATATAACAATACAAGTTCACTGACATCTCGATAAATTACATTTCTAAAAAACGTTTCCACGTATTCGACCGCTATAGTCGATGGTTACAAACCATGTTTGTCATAAAAACATAATAAATACTCGTTGGCTGAACCTTCTGCTCCCGCTAAGCCTTGTTGCTGGTATTTCAGCCAAATCCATAAGGAATTGTGGTTTTTATCCAATCACTCCCAGTCTGCGGATTATGCCGCCTGGTTTCATTCGGAGAACAGATATGAAAAATCATATGGAATTTCGATTGCAGAGAAGTGTTTCACAGTTGCAGCTTTTAATACGAAATATAGCAATATTGCTACTCGCGTCACTTGCTTCTTTTGCTCAAGCGCAGGTGATTACCAGCAGCGATACTGGCACGCACGACGGTTTTTTCTATGCGCTTTGGTCTGATCAAATAGCCGATTCTGAGCTCGCGATGACGCTCGGCCCGGCAGGAAATTATTCAGTGGAATGGAGCGGTGTTGGTAATTTTTTCGCCGGCAAGGGTTGGGAAGTTGGTGGCCCTAGGGTTATCAGTTATCAAAGTGAGGTAAACACCAGCGGCAATGCCTGGACGAGTGTTTATGGTTTTACGCTTGATCCATTCAGCGAATACTACATCGTTGAATCCTGGGGCAATTGGCGGCCTGAGGCTAATGAGTATTTAGGGGAGTTGGTCTCAAATGGTGCTACCTACGATCTCTACCGACGATTCAATACGTCACCCGACACGTATTTTTATATTTATTGGAGTGTGCGCCAGGAACCCAGTACCGCAGGCACTGTAAATACGGCAGATCATTTTAACGCTTGGGCGGAACACGGTTTTGAAGCCGGTGAATACAGTTACATGGTATTTGCCGTAGAAGGCTATCAAAGCGATGGCTCTGCAGAAGCTACCGTTTGGGATGGTGTTGTGGCCAACTGCGAGGTCTGTAATTGGTACGGAAATCAAATACCTCTATGTTCCAGTCAGAATTACGGTTGGGGTTGGGAAAATGGTGAAAACTGTATTGGCCGCTCGAGTTGCGAAAGTGGCTGGGGCACATTTATAGAACAAACTGAATGTAACGCAAACGGTTCGTCGTCGAGTTCCTCGTCAAGCAGTTCGTCTTCCAGCTCATCATCAAGCAGCTCTTCAAGCTCCAGTAGTTCATCAAGCTCCAGCAGCTCTTCATCGAGCAGTTCGTCCTCTGGTTCTTCCAGCGGCGGTGGCTGTCGTTGTTTGTGGTACGGCACCGAGTTTGCGCTATGCAATAATCAAAGCGATGGCTGGGGTTGGGAAAATAACCAGAGCTGTATTGGCGCTAACACCTGTAATAACCAGTGGGGTAATGGTGGTGTAATTTGCCCGGGTGGTTAATGAGCGGTGTGAAAATAAATTGTGGTGGCCTCGGTAGAGAGCGCCGCTACTTTTATTTAGTACTAACTGTTTTATTAAGTGTGTAGATAAGGTGTCAACCGCATAATAAATATTTCAGATTGTTTTTATTAAAATCCAAAGAGGTAAGTATTAACTATAGGGAGAGTAACGATGCAATATCTTGGTGGTTCGAAAAAACGCGTTCTACGCGGCCTGATGTGGTTTGTCATGCTTGTTAGTTGGGTTCAGTTATCTGCGCCAGCTTACAGTCAAAGTTTAGTGGTTACGGAAAATCAACGAGGTTATCACGACGGTTTTTATTATTGGTTCTGGACGGATACCCCCGATGGCGGAGCTTCTATTACCTTGGGTGATGCCGGCAGTTATTCAGCGGATTGGTCTGATATTAACGAATTTATAGGCGGAAAGGGCTGGGAGTTTGGTGAGCCTGAACTTGTTGGTTTTGAAGCCTCATTTTCGCCCGGTGGCCCAGATCTATTAGGGCTTTATGGTTGGTTTACCGACCCGGACGTGGAGTATTTTATTGTGGAAAACTGGGGAACCTGGTTTCCCTACGAAAATTCAACACCCCTTGCCAGTTATGAAAGTGACGCTGCCACCTATAAGCTTTATCGCCGCACTTTTGGTTTAAGTATTGGTAATTCGATCGTTTCCTATTATGCGATTCGTCAAACGCCGAGAACCTCCGGTGTTATTACGGTGGCCCATCACTTCGACGCGCTCGCTAACGCCGGTGTAACTTTGGGCGAACGTGATTATATGATTATGGCCACAAATGGCTACCAGAGCGCCGGGAGTGCTTCGGTGCGGGTTTGGGAAGCAACTGAACAATGTGAGGCATGCAATTGGTACGGCAGCCTGTTGAGTTTGTGTACTGGGCAATCCTATGGCTGGGGCTGGGAAAACGGCGCTAACTGTATCGGCCGCGGTAGCTGTGAGGCGGATTGGGGTTCCAATGTGGTAACAACCGAGTGCGGTTCATCGTCTTCCAGTTCTTCGTCTTCAAGCAGTTCATCAAGCTCTAGCAGCTCTTCAAGTTCCAGCAGTTCATCAAGTTCAAGCAGCTCTTCGTCGAGCAGTTCGTCCTCCGGTTCTTCCGGCGGCGGTGATTGTCGTTGCTTGTGGTACGGCACCGAGTTTGCGCTATGCGATAATCAGAACGATGGCTGGGGTTGGGAAAATAACCAGAGCTGTATCGGTGCTAACACCTGCAGCAATCAGTGGGGTAATGGTGGTGTAATTTGCCCAGCGGGTTAGGTTTTCCGTAGAAGTTCCGCGTTAGTATTAACCTGGCGGCTTGTTCGCCAGGTTAACGAGCAACGTGAAGGGGCATTGCCGAGTCCAGAGGTTTATGCTTCTTCTCTCTCCAGGTAAATTCTTACCTCGACATTAAAAAATATGACTCTGTGCTGCGTCGTCAGACCTATTCTCGAGTTTATATTCCCCTGTTGTGTAATACTGCGCGTGTTCTGGCGTTTTCGCGCACACAATTAATATACGTAGTTTCTTATTTAGCTTGGCGAAACTGGCCGCGTGGCGCTGGAAATAGCTGTGGTGGACCAAGGCAATGCCTCCGTGGTCATGGTGACATTTACCGCAATAACAATTTGCGCCAGAATAAGCGCTGAGCCAAGATGTTCTGATCACTTACTTATAGGCGCAGCGCCAGATTTATTAAAATCCACTCTTAGGCGATTAAACTCTCGTTATGATCTTTACTAAAAATATACGGTCTGCCGGAATTATTACCTTGTTTTGGCTGGTGGGCTGTTCGTCCATCAAACCTGAGAATGAATCACAGCCGCCAGGGTCAGCAAGGCCGACGAGTAGTCCTGCCGCTACTCAATCTGTAGAAAAACAATCATCGGCTAAAAAACACAATCTCCCCCTGCAAAATGTTGGTGATCACATAGTGGATGATTTGTTGTCGCGCGACTACATGATGTATCAAACCGAAGAGTTCACCGGCCTGCATTATGCTGAAGCCGCTGCTGGGTACGGCGCGTTAGAGTATGCGCAGGCGACCCATGACGAATCTCGTATCGAGAAATTAAAACAGCGCTACTGGCAACCGCCGGGTGTTGCCAAATTGCGCTGGGCAGGGCATGTGGATGCCAGCGTATATGGAATTTTGCCGCTGGAATTGTATTTGGTTAAAAAAGACGGTCGAAAGTTGTATGAAGGCTTGGAAATGGCTGATGCCCAGTGGGTGGACACTCGCGGTGATGGTTTGACTGCGCAATCGCGCTTCTGGATAGACGACATTTGGATGGTCAATGTTCTGCAAATGCAGGCCTATCGCGCCACAAAAAATCCGGTATATATCGACCGAGCGGCCTTGCAAACTGAAATCTATTTGCGTGAATTACAGCAAACCAATGGCTTATTTTTTCACGGCCCAAAGGCTCCGTTTTTTTGGGGGAGAGGTAATGGTTGGGTGGCAGCCGGTGTTGCGGAATTGTTGAAAGACCTCCCTCGCACGCACACGCGCTATGAATTTATTGCGAGTCGCTACCGCAAAATGATGAAGGCTCTGTTGCAGAACCAGGCGCCCAGCGGCATGTGGAAGCAATTAATCGATATGCCGTCGGCGTGGGATGAAAGCTCTGCGACGGCCATGTTTGGCTACGCAATAAGTGTGGGCGTGCGTTTGGGGTTACTGCTTGAGCCTAGCTATCAACAGGCAGCCGATAAAGCCTGGCAGGGCTTGCAAAAAATTATCGATAATCGCGGGCGGCTCGGGCAAGTTTGTGTGGGTACTGGCCAAAGTGCTGATGTTAATTATTATTTAGAACGGCCACGTGAGCGCGGTGATTTGCATGGCCAGGCCCCATTGCTGTGGTTTGCAACACAGCGGATTCTCAGGAATCAATAATCGTGTATTTAGCGGCACTAGTAGTTGACACGCTTGGGCGTTGTACTGATCTGTAAATTAAACTCCTTAAATTGGTAGAGTAGCTCCAACGCGATATCTACCTGGTGGAGTTCAGTAGCGGTCATTTTTCGGTTTAAAAAATCGGAGAAACCCGGTGTATATTTCACCGCCTGATCTGAAAGCCAGTTAAAGCCCATACTCCAGTCGGGAAAGCTTCGTTCCGGAATACGCTCGCGTTTCAACAACACATTACCGGTGTTGCGTTCATCTTTTTCAATGGACGCGTAGATCTCATCGACATCCGATGCGAGCCCTTCGAGTACCTGAATAAAATTTCCCCCGGCATAGAGCAACATGCCTGTAACATCCTGGCGTAAATTGCGGCGACGGGATTGTTCTAGCAGCGCTACCAAATCCCGATGCGTGAATTCCCGGGTGCCACTACTCACGTAAACGAGGTGTATCATACAAATCCCTTGCATCAATAGGTGTTTTGTAAACCTTAGTTGTTTACCAGTTCAATCTCAACTGCGAGTTAGCGTACAAGCGGGCGCTTATGCCAGCGTGGGGCTTTATTGTGACGAATTGCCGCTTGTGCACCAGGGACGCTTTCGGAGTACACACATTGTGGATGCTTCGTTATTATCGCGATAATAAGCCTGCTGCAGCGAGCGTCATGGCGATCTTCAGTTTAGGGAGTGAGTGAAATGTGTTGGAGTGGAGAAGCCTCCGCGGTGGTAGCTGTTACCGGGTTGGCGAGTACGGCGTACTTTTATAAAAAGGGCGAGTCACGACCGCTGTGTTACGCGCTGTTGTATTTTTCGTTAATGGAATTATTGCAGGCGTACACCTATTCGGTGATCGATCAATGCTTCGATACCCGCAATACGGTGGCGACTTATCTCGGGTACATTCATATTGCGTTTCAGCCGGTTTTTATTAATTTGGTATCTCTGTATTTCGTGCCGCAGCCTGTGCGGCGTCGCTTGTTTGTGCCGGTAATGTTGTTGGCGTTGCTCGGCTCCTTGATGTTTCTGGTGCGCATTCTTCCCATTGAATGGTCGCGCTATTGCTACGAAATGACCTACTACCTGGCTTTTTTTAAAGAGCTGTCGTTCAAGCTGCCATTTTGCGGCGAGCAAACCTGTTCCACCTCGGGGGCCTGGCATATTGCCTGGGCGACACCGGCAGCGGGGAATCTGATTCTTTCCAACGCTTATGTGATTGTTGCGTTCGCGCTGCCGCTGCTTTACGGCGCCTGGCGCATGACCATCTACCACATCATCACCGGCCCGCTGCTTGCGGCGCTTACTACCAGCGACCCCAATGAGTGGGCTGCTGTGTGGTGTTTGTATTCCATTGGTTTGTTGCTGTTGTTAATAAAAACACCGATACGCACCTATATCTATGAAACCAAGTTTTATGGGTTTGATTACCCGCGTTGGATGACCAAAAGTGCGTCACGAAACCGCTGAGCTTAACAAGATCGCGCAGTCCAGTTACGATTTAACCCATTTTAAATCATCAATTTGATGCTTTTTAAATTCCAGAGGTGTGCAGCCGTGCATCGCCTTGAAGGCGCGCGTAAATGGTGCGGCCGAGGCGAAACCGCTTTCGAGGCCAACAGTGAGCATGGGCCAGTGGTCGTGCTTGGGGTTTTGCAGTAATTGCGTGGCGTGCTGAATGCGCAGTTCATTGATGTACTGGTTGAAATTGCGTGCATTGAAATGTTGTCGCAGAGCCCGGCTAACTCGGTATTCCGGTACTTGCAGGCGTTGCGCGAAATCAACCAGTTTTAGGTGGGTCTGTAGATAAATTTTCTCGTGGTGCAGGGCGTGTTCTATGGCATTGAGTAGAGACGGGTCACTGTGTGCCGGGGCGCTTTCTTCGCCAGAGACGTCGTTTTCAGGTGGCGCTTCGTTTGCGGTTTTGAGGTTTAACCAGCTTGCAATTGTATTGCCGTGGAAACGCCATAAAATCAATGCCTGGGTAATTATAAGAATTTCAAAGGCCGAAAAAATCATTAACCAGGGGCGTAAGGTTTCAAAACTGTTTAGCAGCATACAACCCATTAGCGCGCCACCAAAGCTACCCAGAAATACCAATCGCTGTGCCCGTTCGCGGGTGTTGGCCTTCTTGAATCCCTTGCAACCTTCCCAAACTGTGAGCACCAACATACTCGACGAGAGCAGATTTAGCAGGCTATCCATTGAAGAGTGTGCCGTGTCGAAACTTTGTAGACTTAGCTGAAATCTGGCTTCGGCAAAGCTGAGGCTTTCGCTGCTCACCACCAGAATCGCTACGCTGGAGGCAAATAAAACATGGTAGATGGAGATAGCCTTGTCACGGCGAAACAAGGCGCGTGACACCAGCCAGTAGCCGTTGCAGGTGGCGCAGGTGCCCAGCGCGATCAGATGTTGGTACGGGCCCAGGCTGTCTGCGGTGAGATGCCGTGTGGCCACCATAGCGATGGAACCGCTAAACAACGCAAATACCAAATGCACGGCGCGTTTTTGGTAAACCAGGGTTTGGCTGAGCAGTAGCCCGAGGCTCAATGCCAGCAAGGCCCAATAAAAGTGATCGATCATCATGGTCGCTTACAACGCTTGTATACGGCTGGTTGTGTTTCAAGATAGCGTTTATAAGATCACAACAGGGTCAATTGTTGAAGCCGTATTTAAAGGCGTTTGTGCTTTGATCGCTCCGCCAATGCAACCGGTATAACAATTAATTCTGTCGGGCTAATAGAAATTTTCTGCAATAATTAGCGCTGAATTCGGAATTTGACGCGAATCCTCGATCGTCTGGCGGCATTCTGCTGCTGTTTTCAATGATGACGAGGCCAGAGCCATGACTACTCACGTAATTCCACAATCCCCTTCACTGCAGATAAACTCCAGCGGTGCCCTGCGCGTGTCCGTCACCAGTTGGGTGCTGGTGGTGTTGATAGGGCAGTGGTTTTTTTCGTTTTACCTTGTCGCTTTGTATGCGATACCGTTTCTGAGTGGCCATCCTGAAAACATCAATAGCGCCGGAATGATCACCGGTTACGTCGATGGGGATGGTTTGGGCAATGGGATACTGTTTGCGCATGTTATTCCTGCGGCAATTTTGAGTTTTTGTGGTGTGTTGCAGTTGGTGCCGCAACTGCGAAGCCAGTGTCCCGGTTTGCACCGCTGGAATGGTCGTCTGTTTTTGGTGATGGGTTTGATGGGCGCTTTTTCCGGACTCTACCTAAACTGGGTGCGGGGGTCGCGACTGAGTGATTTCGGTTCTCTCGGGATCACCTTAAACGGTTTGTTGATTCCGTTAGCGGTGGCACTGGCGTGGCGTTTTGCATTGAAACGCGATTTTGTAGAACACCGCCGTTGGGCGATTCACAGCTTTTTATTGGTAAACGGGGTGTGGACATTTCGCCTCTACCTGATGGGTTGGTACATGGTTAACCTGGGCCCCAATGGCAATACTCAAAACCTTGATGGCCCAGCGGACATTGCCATCTCCTACGCCTGCTATCTCTTGCCAATGGCAGTCGCTGAGCTGGTCTTTTGGGCGCAGCGTCAACAGCAGACTTGGAAGCAATGGTGGGTATCTGGCTTGATGGCAATGGGGTTTCTTATCACGCTCGGCGGTATTGCGGCCACCACGCTTATGATGTGGATTCCGCGCGCCAAAATGGCATTGGGAATGGTATAGCGAACGCTATCATCAGCCTGCTGCGATCTATGCATAACTGTGAGTCAGTGCCGGAAAGCTGTCAGCCGCTAGCGGCGTCAGGCGTTTTCCAATGCTTGGCTCACATCGCCAATAATGTCGTCGATATGTTCGATGCCCACAGAAATTCTCACCAAGTCGCTGCTCACTCCAGCGGCGGCGCATTCTTTTTCATTGAGCTGCCGGTGGGTGGTAGACGCCGGATGGCAAGCCAGAGATTTGGCATCGCCGATATTAACCAACCGTAAAATCATTTGCAGAGCATCAATAAAACGTGTCCCGGCCTGCAAACCGCCGCGAATGCCAAAACTTAAAATGCCAGAGGCTTTACCGCCGGTTATTTTCGAGCAGGTGGAATAGTAGGGGCTGTTTGCCAACGCCGCATAATTTACCCAAGCGACTTTAGGATGCGTTTCCAGAAACTTTGCCAATTGCAGCGCGTTGCTGCAATGGCGTTCCATGCGCAGGCCCAGAGTTTCGATACCTTGCAGTATTAAGAAGGCGTTCATCGGGGATATTGCCGCACCCATGTTGCGTAAGGGCACCACCCGGCAGCGGCCAATATAGGCGGCCTCGCCCAGGTCTCGGGTGTAAACCACACCGTGGTATGAAGGGTCTGGTTCATTAAAAACGGCAAAGCGCTTTGCATTGGCGGCCCAGTCAAACTTACCGGAATCCACAATAATGCCACCGATGCTGGTGCCGTGACCGCCCATATATTTGGTCAGCGAGTGCACTACAATATCCGCGCCCAACTCGAAGGGGCGGCACAAATAGGGAGTGGCGACCGTGTTGTCGACAATCAGCGGTACACCATGCTTGTGGGCGATTTCTGCGAGTCGTACAACATCAACAATATTTCCTGCCGGGTTGCCGATAGACTCGCAAAACACCGCCTTGGTTTTGCTGTCTATGGCGTTTTCGAAACCGTCGAAATCGTTATGGTTCACCATGCGCGCTTCGATACCCTGCTTTGGAAAGGTGTGCGCGAATAAATTGTAGGTGCCACCGTACAATTGACTGGTGCTCACGATGTTGTCGCCGGCTTCACACAAGCACTGCAAGGAATAGGTAATCGCCGCCATACCCGATGCCAGCGCCAGCGCGCCGATTCCGCCCTCCAATGCTGCTACACGCTGCTCCAGTACATCGGTGGTGGGGTTCATAATACGCGTGTAAATATTCCCCTTCACTTTGAGATCGAACAGGTCGGCGCCATGTTGCGTGTTGTCGAAGGTGTAAGATGTGGTCTGATAAACCGGCACTGCCGCCGCCTTGGTGGTGGCTTCGGCGCTGTAGCCGTGGTGTAAAGCGAGGGATTCAAGTTTCATTGCAAGGCTCGACGTGTTCCTGGAGGAAAAAAGATTCTGGAAGCCACGCACTTTAGCGAATTTGCAAAACTGATGATTCTAGGTGGATCAATAAGACAGCGGGTTTTATGAACTTAAGGCAGGTGTTTGCGATGGAACTCCGCAAGCTGATCATTGCCATTCAAATAAACCGCCAGCAAACGATCTTTCACAAAATTCAATGCGTCGGCCTGTGTGAGGTTCATGGGCGCTGCGAATCGGGTGTAAATTGCTTCAATTAAATACTGCACTTCGCTGGCGCTGAGTCGGTAATTGTTAATGCCCGATTGCGTTGCTGTTAATTCCACATAACCGTCGATCACAGTTTTACCGGGCACAATGTCCGCCATATGCCCAATGCGTTCTTCGGTTTCGATGATGAGTAAAATCCCCCGTTCAAACCCTACTTTGAAACGTGCGGCGGCGAAGGGCTGGGGTAACTCCGGTTTATGGATTTTCGGCTCGCTCAGTGAGTCCGTTAATTCGTCCAGCACAAGAATGTCGAGTGTGGGTAATTTTTGCAAAATTTGTTGTACGCGAATTTGCATGGTGCTGTTCTCGTCGCGCGATGCTTCTTTGGGTGAAGCTACTGGCTCAGATGGCGTTGATGGCGCGGGGCTGCAGTTGCAGGTTACGGCTAACGAAGCTGTAAGACACAGTGTTTTCAAAGACTTCAAAGTTATACATGAAAAATGATTCATGAACGTGTGCAATAAAATTGTCGAATAAATGCCTGCCCCGTATTTTCGGGGCAGGCGCTAGCTGTTATTCCAGAACTACGTCATCCACGTACACTCGTTGCTGATCGCCGTAGCCGTCCAGACGCTGGTCGAAGTATATGCGAATTTCCTGCCCCTGATAGGGAGTAAGGTCCACTTCAACCTGTTGCCAGCCCGAGGTAGTCCAGTACGGGCCATAATTGGTGCCCGGTTTGCCCGCCTTTTCAAGGATAGTAACCAGGGTATTGCCACTGGTATCTTTTAGGTAAGCGTCAAACCAATCCCACACTGCGGTATCGTAGGTTTCCATCCACCAGGCGAATTTTAATTTAGTCACTGCGTTCGGTACTACAAAATCCTGATAGAACCATTCGTAGCCGTATGGCTCGGAGGTGGGATCAAAACCGTGGTAAGCGGTGTCCCAGCGACCGAGAGCGCCGGAGTAACTGCCGTTTTGTTTGCGCGCACCGGAAACAATTCGAAAATTGTAATCGCCACCATGGGTCCAGCCAGTCCAGTCGCCGGTTTCGAAATCGCCGTTGATCAGGCCGCCTTCAGCAAATACAAATTTTTGCCAATCCGCACTGGCGGTGCGCATGGTTAAACAGGCTGGTGTCGCGTGAGCGTCGCATTTGTTGGCAATCGCATCGAACGATGCTTTAGCGGTAATTGGGTCTTGAGTGTTGTTGGTGGGCACCATGGGGTTGATAAGGTCTTTAAATTTATCGGTGTTGAAGGTGCGGAAGACCGTTTCACTCCATCCAAAACCGACTTTGGCCCCTTTGGCTTTTAAAGCATTCCACATACTATCGTCTTTCATACTCTCGCAGGCACCGAGATAGAAGAAGGTGTTTTGCATACTGGCGGCGTGTTTGGTGATGTAGGAGGGATAAATGTAAAACTTGCCACTGGAAACACCAATGCGACCGGCAACGATATCCAGGAGATTGGCAATGTAGTTTATGAGGTTGGAATGGGTGCCGGTAAGCAGCACGACTTTTTTATTGCCGGCGGAATCGTTCAGGTAACCACCGTGGGTGTGCATAATTACCGTACCGTAATTACCCCAGGTTTTTACCACTGCCAGCGACGCTGCGGAGTCTTTGGTAATGGTTACCGGGTTGGGATCAAACTCCATAAATTCCGCATTATCAAATTGACTTTTTGCATGATCGGCTATTTTGTCTTGCGGTGATGCGTCACTGTAGCCTGGCGCGAAAATCAGCAATTTATCGTTGCCCGGGCTTTTGTAATCAGCGGGTAAGCTGGTGGGCACACTGTTGCCAGGTGCATCGAGAATTTCATCGGGGTCGGTGAGTGGCACCCAACCGCTAATGCCCGGCGCGTAGAGCAGAGACAAATCATCATCGATGAGCTCCGCTGTTAATATATTAGGGTTTGCCTGGGCGTCGCCGAGTACCGCAAGGCGCGCCTCGGTAAGGCTCATGTTTAGTAAATAATTGTGGAAGGCAGACTCCAGTGCCGCCAAATCGGCGAGCATATCCTCGAAAACCGAAGTTGCTATAGGTTCGTACACCGTTACCGGTAATACCGGGCTCAGGTAGCGACCGCGATCTCCTCGATAGGCTGCCGAGACTCTGAAATAGCGAGTAGTCGCTACATTTTCAGAAACTTCAAACTGCATTGAAAAAATGGTGTCGGCCGGACGGGCGTCGCCATTGATACCGTCGTCATTTAAACTGCCCAGGCGTTGCAGGGGTTGCCCTTCCGCAGTTGTTTCGTAGAGCGATACAGAATTTATATAAAGATCTTCAGCGCCCACTTCTGCCGAAACGGTAATTAATGTAGGTTCGCCAACGAAGAGTTCGTCAACGGATAACTGTGAACTAAAAACGCCCTTGTCTGCGATAGCCGGCAGCGCCAGAAACGCCGATGCCACCGCGGTTAAACCCAGTTGCCACATGGAACGAAACATAGGTGTTCTCCTTAACCAGAATAATAGATGTGCTCTTTACGCGTTAGGTCTAACTAACACGAAGAGCGACAGATTGAAAAAGTTGCCAGAAATACGCGTTAACTTTTGCGTTGCAAGTTTCTTTTTTTCATGCTGATCGCAAACCCGAGTAAGGCTGTTGAAAAAAGAACAAAGCTGCCAGGCAACGGCACGGGAGATACGTTGGATATGGAAAAGTTGAAATCATCCATAATGTAGGAGCCATCCCACTCACCGGCAACAACCAAACGGCTCACATCTGTAAATGGCAGGGAAATTAATTCAGAAGTGCCCAGATTGTCGACGTTAAAGTGCAGGTAATTACCTATAAGGCTGCCGCCCAAGTCGTACGCAGAAAATGAAAGTTGTGAGGCGTAGGTAAAATTGGCAGAAATGTCGTTTGTAAGCCCGTCGAAATTAATAACCATGGGCGCAAGATCATCGCCAATCGCAACATTTCCGCTGCTTGGTGGGTAGTCAAATTCGTTGAGACTAAAACCAGCAGTAAGCGAAATCGCATTGCTGAAATGCAAACCATCACTGGCGTAAAATTCGCCGACGGAGGTGAGGTCGGGCAGGTCTTCAAAATCTACGGTCATTGCCATGGCTGAACCACTGCCGGCCAGGCCAACGGCGGCTAATAAAATCGCCAAATTAGATTTTTTTTTCATCAAAGCACTCCTTTACTATGTGTTGGACGTGTGTTGTAGGCTTACGCGTACCTCTAGGGACGTTCTTAAAAAGGGGTTATTTTTTCGCAGCGACAGGTCCATCCTCGGTGTCTAATTCGCGCCGGTGAATTTCAGACTTATGGGTGGTGCTTTCTTGCCATAACAAAAAATAGTCTGATTTTTAAGAGCTTCCCTAATTCTCTTGGTGTGTTTTATTCCTGCTAAAAAGAGCGTGTCACAAAAAATTATTAAGAGTGAAATATTTTGTTAAACTGTTTTTTCTAGGTGCTCCTCTGAGCAAAGAACTGTTGGCCGCTGCTTGCTTTAATTTGCCTGTTCATGTTTACACCTTTAAGCAGCTCCTAGACTCTGCAATAATTGCGCCTTAAAAAATAACTCTATATATATTGCGGGTTTAAGTTGCTTGGTTTTTTTTAAGAAATATATTTTTATTGCAGGTAAGGTTGTTTGTAAAAATATCTGACGAATTAGGCCGTTTTAATTGGTGTGTTAATTATTGTTTTGGCGTGTTTTATTGTTATAAAAATTTACGTTTTAACTTTTATTCGCTATCGATTTGGTTAATGGTTGTTTTTTCATTTGGCTCAGAGTTTTTGCTCAATATAGTGCTATGTATTTAGTCGTTAGAATTGATTTGTTGGCACTTAATATTGCGTGAAAATATTTTCGTTAATAGTCGTAATAGAAAAGGTGTTGGTTGCACTCTACACGCATTAAAAATTTTTGTGAGCGCGAAGCCTAATATCCCGTATTCTTATCAAAAACATAGCTGGAAATTATCTATCTGAGCACGCTGAGAGTTGGATGCGCTACATCGAGCAGTTAACCCCCTTGTGAGCTGATCATCGCTGTCGAAATTTTTATCTGTTGAGTATTCGCTCGACGTCTCGTGCGCGTGAAATGTATGACGATCCAGGGAAATGTATGACGATCCAGAAGTGCCCGCACACACAAGGCACTTGAAATTATTATTATTTATCGCTGTCCTGCTGTGCGGGTCACTCTGGGAATGGCATGTCAATTGTTAGCTTAATTGGGTTCGCCGGTGCCGTAGTGCTCAGTGACAAAGTCGATATCTTTGTCGCCGCGGCCACTCAAGTTAACCAAAATGGATTGTCGTGGCTTCTGTTGCGCGAGCTTGGTGGCAAAGGCGACTGCGTGTGCGCTTTCCAGTGCGGGAATTATGCCTTCTTTACGACTTAGTTCGAAAAACGCACTAATACACTCTTCGTCCGAAATCGCTTCATATTTAACACGCTGGGTATCTTTAAGCATGGAATGCTCCGGCCCAACGCCGGGGTAATCCAGGCCGCTTGCAATGGAATAAACCGGGCCAGGTTCGCCTTTTTCATCTTGCAGAAGGTAGCATTTAAAGCCGTGAATAATGCCGGGTTTGCCGTAACTCATGGTGGCGGCATGGTCGCCGGTACCCGGGCCGCGGCCCAATGGTTCGACACCATAAATTTCGCATGTCTCGTCTTCGATAAAGCCGGAAAATATTCCCATGGCGTTGGAACCGCCGCCAACGCATGCGACAACGTTATCCGGTAATTCTCCGGTCATTTCAAAAAACTGCTCGCGTGCCTCAATGCCCACAATACGCTGGAAGTCGCGTACCATCATGGGAAATGGATGTGGCCCGACTACAGAACCGATGCAGTAAATGGTATTAATTGGGTCCTGCAGGTAACTTTGAAACGCGGAATCAACCGCTTCTTTTAAAGTTTTTAAACCGTGGCCTACAGGTACGACTTTAGCCCCGAGAATTTTCATGCGCACTACGTTCGGGTGTTCCTTGGCGATATCCACTTCGCCCATATGAATTTCGCATTCCAAACCAAAGTAGGCTGCTGCAGTGGCCAAGGCCACGCCATGTTGTCCGGCCCCGGTTTCTGCAATGAGTTTTTTCTTGCCCATGGTTTTCGCAAGCAGGGCTTCACCCATACAATGGTTGAGTTTGTGGGCGCCGGTATGATTGAGATCTTCGCGTTTTAAATAAATACGGCCACCATATTTGTTGGAAAGTGTTGCCGCGTAATAAACCGGTGTTGGGCGCCCCTGAAAATGTTTGCGAATGCTGCGGAGTTCGGAAATAAATTGATGGGATTTGCTAATGGAGTAATAAGCTTCGGTAATTCGGTCCATTTCCTGTTGCAATTCTTCAGGAATATAACTTCCGCCAAATTCACCAAATTGGCCGTCGGTTGTTGGGGTTGCTTTGAAATAGTCGGGCATAATGGATCTCTTTTTTGTTGTGCGAATTAAATAGCATTGCGCTTCGCCTTATGAAATCCATTTGAGCCTGTTGTAGGCCCTACAAAGAGCAAAATTCAACTCCTGTAAAATAGTAGACAACGCTAATATAAATTTGATCTGTTAATAAATGTAAAAGCTGAAATAAAAACGGCCGCCGAATGAGGTTCGGCGGCCGTTAATCCTGTGAGCGGAAACAGGTGTTACTGTGCGATTACAGAAACATCGTCCAGATAGATATCGGCCGCTTGCGCTGGCCCGCCAAAATACAGTGACGCTTCGGTTAAGGTGCAATCGGGAACCGTTACACTGCCCGAAACTTCTGCCCAGGCGGCGTCGCTAACATCGGCAGCACCGCCCCAGAGGTAAGAGGTGGCGCCATCGTCACACACCACCTTCAGAGTGATGCTCATGGAGTCCAGCGCCACGCCGGCAATTCTTCCCCAGGCGCTAACATCGTAAGTAGCGCCCGCTTCGAGACCGGCAGACAGCAGGTTGTACACCGGGCCTTCCCAGCTTCCTACGCGCGCTGAGAGCCGCGCACTCTGGCTACCGCTGTTGGCCTGCTCGGTAGTGGCGCTAAGGCTTCCACCCCAACTGATCCAGCCATTCAAGCCATTTTCAAAGTCACCATTGGCCACCAGGTTGATGGCTTCTGGTGCAGCGGTACCGGTAATCACAACATCATCAAGGTAAACATCCACTCCTGCAGCCGGGCCGTCGAAGTACAGGAATACCTGAGTGAGGTCACAATCAGGCAACACGATGCTGCCCTGTAACGGTGTCCAACTGGCGTCGTTCACCGTCACGGATGCGAGCTGATGGTAGTTGTCGCCTTCAACGATACACGAGGTTTTCACCGTGATATTCAAGGTATCTTCGGCAACGCCGGCCACCATACCCCAGGCACTGACGTCATAAGTGCCGCCGGCGACCACTTCACTCAACAGGTCGTAAACCGGACCCTGCCACGAAGCACTGCGATTGGTAAGCAGGCCGCTGTAGTCACCACTGTGGGCGCGATCACTGGCGGTAGTAATGCTCGAACCGCCCCATGCCTGCCAGCCAGTGGTACCATTTTCGAAACCACCGTTATCGAGGAGATTATCGCTGGAGGCTTCGAGATCTTTGCGCACATACACGTCGTCGAGGAACATTGCCAGATCGGCACCAGGGCCTTCGAAGTAGAGTGTCAACCCGGAGAGGTCACAATCCGGCACTTCAAAGGTACCGCGCAATAATGTCCAGGTTCCAGAAAAGACGGTTTGACCGGTGATGTTGATGTACTGATCGCCGTCGGGGCAACTGGCTTTAACGGTGGCATTTACCCAGGCATCAGCACCATCGACGCTCACCCAGCTGAACAGTTCGTAGGTATCTCCAGCATCAGCCGCGCCGAGCAGGCTTGTCGCTGGTCCCTGCCAGCTGGCGAGGCGATTACTCACGTACAGGCTTTGGGTGCCGGATTGTGCATCGATCGGGCTCGCTTCTACCATGGCATCCCCAAAACCAAACCAGCCGTCAGCGTTATCTTCGAAGAAGCTGTTGGCTACGATATTGGGGCCATAACCCTTGGCATCAGGCACAAACATTTGGGGCCGCAAGCTGGCGCGGTCCACAATCAAATCGGTTTCGGGGGCGGCGCCGGCAACATAAACGGCTACTTCCTGTAACTCACAATTGGGCAGTGTGAGTTCACCGGTAAGGCGTGTCCATTTATTAAAGCGCGCGGTGCTTTGCGCTAAGGTGGTGTACTGGGCGTCTTCCCCTGCACACTGGAATTTCGCGTTGAGCTGCACAGTATCCTGTTTGGCTTTTTGGTCGACCCTAACCCAAACAGCGGCGTCGTAAGCCTGGTTTTCACGAACCACATCTGTCACATCGTAGATGGCGCCGTCCCAACTTGCTGTTCGATCAACCACTTTAATAGCGTTGCCGTTTTTAACACCGGGAATATCGATGCGCTCTACGGTGCCCGTCCAACTGCTCCAGCCATCGGCGCTGGCTTCGGCATTGCCGTTGGCGATGAGGTTGGGCATAGCGCCCTCACCGTCGGGGTTTATGCCCATGAAGCCATCGATCATACCGTAGTAGGCTGGTTTTCTGTTGTAGTGCTCGTCCCAGGCGAGGGGGTCGTCGGCACCGAAGGTGTAGTCAATCCAGGAATACTGGTCGCTGATACCCCAGGTAGTAATGCCTTCACACTTCTTAACTCGCATACAGGCGGCCACCACACGGTGATAGACCTGGCGCTGAATCGCGAAATTGGTGGCTTTGTCCCAGGGAAGGTTGCTGATGCGCACATCAAGTTCGCTGATGTTGATGGTTAACCCCAGCTCGGCGAAGCGAGTGAAATTTTCCACCAGTTCTGCGTAACTTGGTGCGGTCGAGGCAACAAGGTGCGCCTGAAAACCGATACCGTCGATAGGCACGCCCGCTTCTACCAAGCCTTTTAATACGTCGTACACTTTATTAGATTTGGCGTTGATGCCGGCGATGTTGTAATCGTTGTAATACAACTGGGCTTTGTGATCTACCGCATCGGCAGTGTAGAAGGCGTTGGCGATAAAATCTTCGCCCAAGGTACGATACAGCACCGAGTCGCGAAATTCGGCGTCGTCACCAATAGCTTCGTTAACGACATCCCAGGCGTAAATGTCGCCCTTGTAGCGGCGCATGGTCGTTTCAATGTGGTTGTCGATGGCTTCCTGAAGTTCTTCCGCGCTGAGGTCATCGCTAATGAAACTCGGTGCCTGACTGTGCCAAACCAGTGTGTGACCCTTATAGGCCATGTTATTGGCTGCCGCAAAATCGACCATTTCGTCGTGCGCATCAAAATACCACTGGTCACTGGCGCCGGGTTGTAAGGGGCCCCACTTGCCAACGTTTTCAGGCGTCATGTAATTGAACTCCTGAGTCAGTACATTGGCGAATTCGCCATCGGCAGAATTTAGCAAACTGTGGCTGGCGGCGCTGCCAATTAAGCGGCGGCTTTGCTCGGCGGCATCAGACAGGGATGATACTAGCTGAGACTTGGCGGATGTTGCACCGGGATGTGACGCACCTGGGGCTGAAAATGCCGCCAGTGGCACAAGGGCAGTCGCTGCCAGAGTTGCGCTTAGCAACGATTTTGTAAAGCGCATTTTTTAACCTCCTACTGGTAAGGAAAAACGAAAGTTGAAAACAAGAAACAATAATTAAGTGCTAATTTAGTTTTTAGAAAAACAATTCTTTAGTATTATTTTTCTGGGCGCTTTACGAATGATTTTTAATCGATATGTACGGTATATGTTTATTTTCGCGCCACAGTGGACACATTATCACATCGATTAAATTATCCACAAGGATTTAGAACAAATTTTGATTAACTTTTATGCAGCGGCTTCTTGGTAGTAAAGTAGTAGAGTTTTTGGGTATTTATTATCCGCTAAGTTCGACTGTTGTTGGTGCTGTAATCAGGCGCAATACAAGCCAATCAGAAGGCAATTAGTGCACCGCAATCTGCGTATTACCGCCGCCGCAATTGCATCGTAAAATAGTGACTTGCTTACCTGGCGCAAAATAAAAAAGAGAATGACTATGCGATCAACCAACATTGCCGCACTTCTGTGCACACTCCTGTGTTGTTCATTCAGCGCTGCTGAAATACAGCTGCCAAGTCAGCTTGATGATTATGCAGTGTTGCAACGGGACACACCGGTTCCCGTCTGGGGCAGCGCACTGCCTAATCAAAACGTATCAGTCACTTTGGGGGAGCAGCAGTTAACAACAATCAGTGATGCCCACGGAAAATGGCAGGTGACTTTTTCAGCGCGGCCTGCGGGTGGCCCGATTGACCTTATGGTGGTGGCAGGAACCGATCGAGTTACCAAAACGCAAATGCTTTTTGGTGATGTGTGGCTGTGTTCCGGGCAATCCAACATGGAGTGGGTGCTGCGCAACACCGAAAATGCCAGCGCAGAAATGGCTGCAACGAATCTCGCTGAGATTCGTCAATTTAAGGTGGCGCGCAGTTGGGCGCGCACACCTGAAAGCGAACTGCTGCCCGGGCAGTGGCAAACTGCACAGGGCGATACCAGTGGTGAATTCACTGCGGTAGGTTATTACTTTGCAAAACGCATTTATCAAAAAACCGCAGTGCCCATTGGTTTGATTTCCAGCAATTGGGGCGGCAGCCGCATCGAGCCCTGGATGAGCCCGCAAGCTTTGGGTCTTCCCGCAGCGCAAACGCAGGCCTACATCGATAAACGTATTGCGGAATCCCGCGTGAGAACCGAACAGCTCATGCAGCGCCTTAAGAAATGGCCTGGGGCCGTGGTTGCCACCATGGAATCTGGCGAGGCAACTGCGAACTGGAGTGCCGTTAAATTGGATACCCGCAAGTGGGAGAGTTTGCAAGCACCCAAGTTGTGGGAACAACAAAATTTCGTCGACGTTGATGGCGTGATCTGGTATCGAAAAACGTTTGAGTTGTCGCTCGAGGAGGCGAGGCAGCCGCTGTTACTGAGCCTGGGTACCATCGACGATAACGACACCACTTGGGTTAACGGCGAGTTGGTTGGCAGCACGCAAGCCTATGATGTAAAACGTAAATACAGTGTTGCTGCCACGTTTTTACATCCCGGTAAAAATACCGTTGCGGTGCGCGTTGAAGACACCGGTGGTGGTGGCGGTTTTTACGGCGATGAAACCTTATTATTTGTAGAAACCGGCGCGGGAACCCGATATTCGTTGGCGGGGGCGTGGCAGATAAGGCCTGATAAAATCACAGTTGGTGGCTTGGGTGATGCGAACTACATTCCCACCGCCTTGTATAACAAAATGTTGTACCCCTTATTTCACACTCCAATCAAAGGTGTCATTTGGTACCAGGGCGAATCCAACGCAAATAATGTGGGGGACGCTTACGCTTATGAATCTTTGTTTCAGCGTTTAATTAACGACTGGCGCGAAGGCTGGCAAAATCCGCAGTTACCTTTTTATTGGGTTCAATTGGCAAATTACGAAACCCGTAAACAGAGCGAATACGGCAGACCCTGGGCGATTTTGCGGGAAACGCAAACTCAGGCCTTAAAACTGCCACACACGGGGCAGGCAGTTATTATCGATGTCGGCAACCCGAAGGATATTCACCCGCGCGATAAAAAAACGGTGGGCACGCGCCTCGCCAACATCGCACTCAATCAAACGTATGGTTTCCACAAAATTCATTATCGAGGCCCGGTATTTAAGTCCCTTAAACAAAAAAACAATCGCATAACAATTTTATTTAAAACATCTAAAAAATTAGCAACGCGAGATGGTGGTGCGGTTCAAGGGTTTGAAATTGTTGATAACGAGGGGCGCTACCATGCGGTTACCGGGAGCTTTAAGGGAAGCAAGGTGACGCTGAGCTTGGAGCCGGACATAAAAATTTCTGCCGTCTGCTACGCCTGGGACGACAATCCGGAAAACGCTAATTTAATGGATAACACCGGGTTGCCGGCGGAACCATTTTATAGGGCGTTATAAGTGAGGCATTTCCCTATCGGATTCGCCCTGATACAGAAACGCTCATGCTTCCGCGTCCTCCCGAGTAACTACCCCAGGAACTGCCGACGCTTACACCACCGTATACGGCGACATTATTGCAGCCACTAAGCATCAGGCAGCCAAGCACTATTGCAGTCGCCAGCGTGTGTTTAAAAAGCTTTGTTATCATCACTAATTCCATGATTTGTATTCCCAGGTTTGAATAACAAACCCAGCGCCACTGGGGTCGCGAATAATGGCCAGCTTGCCACCGATTGGGTTGTTCTGGACATCCAGTAAAACTTCGCCACCCAGCGCAGGAACGCGAGCGACAATGTCTTCTGGATTTTCAACGCGAAGAAAAGTTACCCAGGTGGGATCTAAATCTGGGATGGGGTTTTTTACAACAGCCGCTCGAGGCTTGTTGTTAGTACTGAAATATTTATAGGTTTCACTTCCCTTTAACACGATGGCCTGCTCTTGGTAGTTAAATAAATCGCGGTAAAAGGTGTTTGCAAGGCTCACATCCTCGGTCCAAAGTTCATTCCATAAAAAGCCGCCAAGTGCGGCTTCGGATTCCGGCGGGTCGCCGTCTTGGGTTTGTAACACGGCAAACAATGCGCCTTGGGAGTCGGCCACTATGGCGATTTCACCGCGCTTACCCAGCGATGTAGGGGCTGTGTACACGGTGCCCTGTTGCTGTTGAACCCGTTTAACCGTAGCTTCGATATCTGCGCTTGCAAATACCGAAACCCACTGGGTCAAGTTAACGTCTCTGCGGAGTTTAGTGGTATCTATCAGGCCGCCGATGGGGTTACCGTTAAGTAAAATTAATGTGTAGCTTCCCGAGTTACTGACTCCCTGAAACATAGGCACTGTTTTAAACTGCCAGCCAAACAACTCGCCATAAAATTGTTTTGCCGCGTTCAAATCCGGTGTTAGCAGATCATGCCATATTACCCGCCCGGGCTGGTGATTGCCTGTGGCGCTTTCTGTGATTGGGGGCAAGTTTATTGACACGTTGGAGCAAGACTGCAGCAGTGCAAGAGCTATGGCAACAACAGCTATTAGTGTTTTCGTTAATGATTTGCAGGCGCTCACGGGCTGTCCTTGGAAGAGTTCAGAAGATGGATTATTGTCTCAGTAACTGACGGAAATGTCTTGCAAACCTTAGGTGTACTCCAATATTTCTAGCTCTGATTATACGCAGGATTTTCGGAGTCTGGCTTATCTCGAAATAAAGTTCAGAGCTTCCCTAGGGTTTAAATTTTGGTTTGCCAGGAAGTTCCTGGTCGATAGACTTATCAAAAATGGGAGGTGGTACCCTGGCTGCTTTAGGGAGAAAGGGGTTCTCCAATACAATAAAACGATTGTGCGGGCTTTCCAGTTTGGCAATTTCTGCGGCAAACTGTTTGCGCAACAGGGCCTCCATACTGCCGTCTTCGCTTGCGAGAGTTAAACCGCGTTGCAATCGTTCCGCGAGCTCCGGCCGGTTGATGCTCACATAAAAAATTACCGGCAGAGGGTAGTAAAGGGTTATGTTGGGAGCCTCAGCCACGAGATTTTGAATATCTCCCGCCCGATTAATCAAGCTATCGATTTCCACCACGCTCATAGGTACGTAATCAAAACGTTGCTTGGCGAGCATCGGTACCAGATTCTCAACCACTTCTGCACTGTCGCTGGCCGAGAATTTGTTGTGGTTGTAAATGAACATGTCTACCCAACCCTGGCCCTGCCCAGCGACTAAGCGCTGCAGCTCCAGTTTTGATGTTATCTTGTTAAATACGGGTAAATCTTCCTTTCGAACAATCAGCCTGCGATAGCCAAGCAAACTCTGCATGATGGGTATTTCCACAGGAAGATTTATTTCTGCTTCGGGCCTGTTTTCATTGTCGCCTTTTAACCAGGGGCCGGGGCGCACATTAATAATTTTTCCCACGTTTATCTCACGCATGGCACGTTTACGTGAAACGGAACGAACCACACGTTCGAGACTAAATTCGCCGTGCGAACTTCGGGTTTTTTCAAGCGCCATTTGCAGCGCCATATACTCGTAGTTGTCTCTTTTGGGTGTTTCGCCCCAGTCGAAATACCGGTAATCATAATTTTGAGCCCCCACGGTTGCAGAGAAAAAAAGCGCTAAAACGAGGGTAATCAATCGACTGTCGAGGTTAGATTGGCACATAGTTGCTGTGAGTGTACACCGGAATAATTACCCCTATTGTAGGGCAGGCATGGTGCTTGTGCATCAACATGCAGGTCGTGCCGATCCTGGGGTTATGGGTCTTTTTTTGACGCTGAATTGGGTTTCAAGTCCCTATTGATGGTAGCGCCAATGCTCCCTTATTGTCGTGAAAAGTAACTATTACGTTAAAATTATTGATCAACGGTCGGGTGTGAGTGGTCAACTGTTCTTGGATTTCGACGACAAGAATTTGACAGTTAAATTTGTGGATGGATTGCGCGACAGGTAAATTTCGCTTTTTTAGATTTAAATAGCCATAAAATTGTAATATCTAGACTAAAAGATAATACCTTGTTCTGGGTGATCTTTGTCATCATTAACGGTCCTGCAGCAAAAATTCGCGCACTTGAGGTAAGTCCAGCACCACAGTTTGTGTAATTTTTTCTGTCAAAAGGCAAGTCAACACGACATCGCCGTTAAGCAGCGGTATTGCGGGAGCGTTTCGGTGAAGGGATTGCTGCGTATAAAACCTAATAAGCGTTAGGTATTTCGAGCAGAGTATTGCTTTGCTCTTCACAGAGTATCGAAATGGCGACCCAACACGTAAGTCTTAAAGATCTGTTGCAAACAATCAACGACCTCTTCGCCGAAGAAGTCGGCCCCGTCGCAGAGTTGCTGAGCGAAGAATCACTGCGATTCTGGATTGCAAAAGCCAAGAAAGCCAATAAAAAACCGAGCTTACGCAATATTCACGTATACCTTACGCACCTCTCGCAAGCGATAGAAGACCCACAAGATAGACAACGCTTTATCTCCAAAGTCTACGACTTGGATGCACTTACTGTTTACAGGCCCCACAAATCAACTTCTTAATAATATTGTGCCGTTATGACTATTCGATTAAAAATCATGTTGTTTACCACCGTCACTTTGTTGGCGATGGTTGTTTTGGTAACGCTGCTTAGTGCTTACAACATTCGTGCTCAGGGCGATGCGCGCATTGCGGCCTACCGGGGCGAAGCCTTGGAGCAAATTAAAAACCATCTTACCGATTTGGTGGAGGTGGCCTATCAAACGATCGATTCCAATTACCAGAATCTTTCCAAGGTAGAGTTTTTAAGTAATTACTATCGCAAACGCCTTAGCGATATTCTTGATTCAGGCGATGCCATTATTAAGCGCTACAAAGAGCGTGTTGCGCGCGGCACAATTTCACTTGAGGAAGCCCAGTTTGCCGCCAAAGAAGAAATTAAAACTCTGCGTTTTGATGGTGGCACTGGATACATCTGGATAAATGATACCGGGCAACCCTTTCCCCGCATGGTCATGCACCCCACTGTGCCAACGCTCGACGGTAAAATTTTAGATTCCCGGAAATTTAACAATGCCCTGGGCAGAGAGAAAAATCTTTTTCAGGCATTTGTTGACGTTACCCGTGAAAGCCCTGATGGCTATGTCGATTACCTGTGGCCGAAACCAACGCAAGATGGCGTTACCGATGAGATGGTGCCAAAGCTTTCCTATGTGCGTCGTCACAATGACTGGGGCTGGATTTTAGGGACAGGTATTTATATTGACGATGCCGAAGAAGATATTAAGCAGCGCATTATTACCACGGTTAAAGGCATGCGCTACGACAATGGCACCGGCTATTTTTGGATTAACGACAATACTCTGCCTTACCCTACAATGATAATGCATCCCACACTGCCAGAATTGGATGGCACAGTATTGGATGATCCCAAATTTAATAATGCTCTGGGGGTTGACCAGAATTTATTTCAGGCATTTGCAGAGGTTACAGCCGCAAACGATTCGGGGTTTGTGGATTATTTGTGGCCGAAACCGACACCCAATGGTTTAAGCGAACGTACCGAAAAAATTTCGTATGTAAAACTGCACAAACCCACCGGTTGGATTATCGGTTCTGGTGCCTATATCGATAATATTTCGCAAACGGTTGCGGTACAGCAGTCCAAAATCGAACAGCAGGTGCGCCAGCTTATAAAGCGCAACATTATGGCTTCGTTTGTTTTTATGATGTTCGTTGTGGCTGTAGCCTATGTGCTATCGAGTAGTTTTTCAAAACCGATTCAGCACTTAACCTTGGTTGCCGAGCAAATCAGCAAGGGTAAAGATCTCGATTTAAAAATAGCAGAAACTTCGCGTTCGGACGAAATTGGCGAGCTGGCGCGTTCGATTGAGCGCTTGAAAACCAGCACCAAAATTATGTTGAACCGATTAAAAGCAGCTTCAAAAAAATAGCTGAATTTCTGGGGGCTCAACTGACCTTGCTGAGATTGCGCGCGATGCGACGAATCAACAGGTTGATATGCACCAGATGCTCGATAATATCCGATTCTATTTTAAAGGCCGCAACGCGGTTTGGTTCTGTTGCCGCCAAGCGTTTTGTGAGGTGACTGGTGGCGGCTTCGGCGAGTTTGTGAACGTCTTTTTTACTCTTGGCGGCGGTCTTTGCGGCCTGTTGGTCGTTGTGTTCCAATGCCAGAAGTATCTGGTCGTAACTTTCACACACTTTTTTGTAAACCGGCTGTAACGTTTGCAACGTTATTACGCTGATCTGAATATTCAGGCGCAAACGTTTCATAGCGTTGTGCAAGAGGTTGTCCTGAATAACATCGCCGAAGCTTTCCAGGTCGTTGGCAATGGCCATATAGTCAGCCAGAATTTCCGATTGGTCTTCTACCAGATTGCGTTGCGACAACTTACCCAAATATCGAATAATTTCACCGTGCAGGGCATCCATTTGCGAATCGGCTTTGGCGAGTTCTTGCACCTGCTCTTCGCGGCCCTCTGTCACCACACGGAATACACGCGAAAGAGAGGCCCGGCCAAGCCTCGCCAGGCGCAGAATTTCGCGTCGCGTCTGGTCCAGTGCTAAAGCGGGTTGTTCCAGATAGATGTTGTCGAGATACATCGCCACAGCTTGCTGTGGCTTTGCTTTTCGCGGTACGAGGCGTTCCACGAGGCGCGCCAGGTGATCGGTAAAACCAATAAATAAAATTGCATTAATAATATTAAAAATGGTGTGAGCATTCGCTAACTGGCGTGGTGCTTCGCCGGCTAAACGCTGGGTCGCATCCAGGTGCTGCGATGCCGGTGACAAGAGCCGTACCAGCTCGGCAAACTGGGGTATAAAAAATATCCACAACAGTACACCGCCGACATTAAAAATAATGTGTACCCAGGCGGCCTGTACCGCTTCCCTGGGGCGTCCAAACGCCGAGAGGGCTGCGGTAACACAGGTGCCGATATTTGCGCCGAATAAAATCGCGATACCCAGTTCGAGTGACAGAAGCCCCTGGCTGGCCAGTACAATGACGATGCCGGTTGTGGCTGACGAACTCTGCACCACAGCGGTAAAGGCCATCCCGATAAAAACACCGGCAAAAGGTGAGCTAATGCTTTGCATTCCGTGAATAAAGGGAGGCCATTCCCGCAACGGTCCGGTGGCGTCGCTCATTAACTGCATCCCAAAAAAGAGCAGCCCAAGCCCCATGAGCGCGGTGCCCCAATGTTGGGTGCGTTTTTTGCGCGCGAGTATCTCAACAAAAAAGCCACTCGCAATCATTAACAGGCCATATTTGTAGACCTTAAAGGCAATGATCTGGGCGGTAATGGTTGTGCCGATGTTGGCTCCAATAATGACACCAATGGACTGCGATAAATTTAACAAACCCGCTGAAATGAAACCCACAATTAGCACTGTAGTCACAGAAGACGACTGAATCACTCCGGTAATAATTGTGCCCGCCAGTGCCGCGGTAAAGCGGTTTCTGGTGAGGCTCGCCAACAAATTCTTCATACCGTCGCCGGCTGCGGTTTTTAAGGCATCCGACATTTTGCGCATGCCGTACAGGAAGAGTGCCAGACCACCGAGTAAACCGGTGAGTAATACGCTAATTTCGAGGGGGTGTTCTAGTGCAGGCATGTAATCGTGGGGTAATTATTGGTGTTTCCTTAATAATAGAAGCTTTTGCGTTGCGGCGTTGTGGCGCAAATCAAAACTCACTGCACAGAGCAATTGTGTTAGTGTCAGTTGCTTTGCGAAACATCAATACCCCGGGCGATTGTACGATTGCCACTTAACTTCCGGGGAGAAAACACGTGTATGCTTGGGGTGTTATTTGATACGAAAACCTCAGGCCCTATCTCAGTGAGAGCGGCGGCGAGAATGTATCCTTAGGGTTGAATTATCTCCAGGGTTAATAGGATATTCGGGGAGAAACTGGTGCAAATAAAAGTGGTTGAGCGTGAACCTGTAACACTGGCGTGTTTACGCCATGTTGGGGTTTATGGTGAGGCTATCGCCAGTTTCTGGAAGGACATTTATATTCCCTGGGCCATCGAACACCAATTGATTCACTTACCCCGATACGGTATTTGGTACGACGACCCCGATGTGACTCCACAGGGTGAGTGCCGCTACGATGCCTGTGTGGAAGTGCCCGATGACTTTATACCCCCCAGTGGTGCGTTTTTAAGAAATCTTCCTGGCGGAGAATACGCGACCTTGAGTTTTAAGGGCAATGTGGAGCACATGGCGCAGGCATGGCGTGTTTTGCTGCGCACTTGGTTGCCCACAGCGAGACAGGATATAGGGCTACGCCCCGCTTTTGAATATTTCGCACCGACTGCGGCCTATAATGCGCTAACCGGTGCCTTCGAGTGCGAACTCTTCGTGCCGGTGCTCACACACACCAATGCGACGCTCGTTGAAATTTAAGGGAGCTGTTAAAAATGACTTATTTCCCTCACGGCGGCGTCAGTTCCTTCCGCGAGCGCCAGCCCGGTCGATCCTTATCTACGGAAGTAAACTCTAGGCTTGGGAGTACTTACTGCTTCCACAAAAAATTTCTCATTTATTAGAATTTCCTTAAGTCAGTTTTGTTGCTGAACATTTACCCGATTTTGGCTATGCTGACAACAGCGTGCATGCGCTTATTCGTGCAGAGCTACCGAGATAGCTTGTAAACATTGCACTGCTTCAGCCAACCGGGAATTAATATTGAAAGCATTATTTCTAATACTTTGGGTGATCGCGAGCTCAGCACAAGCGGGTGATATCTATAAATGGACCGATGCGCAAGGTCGGGTACATTATGGTGATGCTCCTGAAGACAAAGATAAGGCTGAAAAGCTGGAGCCCAAGATAAACTCCTACGAGGCTGTCAGTTACGACAATATTGAATATTATCAGTCTGCCAAGTCACAACAGGTGCTTATGTATTCCACCAGCTGGTGTGGCTATTGTAAAAAAGCAAGACGCTATTTCAAACAACAGGGTATTGCGTACACCGAATATGATATTGAGAAAAATAGCGCTGCCAAACGCGACTACGACCGCCTGGGCGGTCGCGGTGTTCCGGTAATAGTCGTTGGCGACAAACGCATGAATGGCTTTACTGTCGCTGGTTTTGAGCGTATTTATAAATAATTTTGTTTTTGCGATTGAGCTACAAGGTTTCATCAATCACTTTCAATAACTGCGCAACACTGGGGCGTTTTTTATAATTGGTGTCGCTGTGCGACCACAATACCTTGCTGGTTGTGTCGATTAAAAATGCCGACGCCACAGCTATTTTATGGTGTTCTTCCCCAGACCAATCCTCCAGTACAATTCCGTAACCGCGATATTTTTTAGCGAGATTGTCGTCTACCTGCATGGCAACATTAAAAATATTGTGAGCCACCAGTTTGGGGTCAGACAATACCGGGAAGGGTATTTCGTAAGTGCGCACGGCCATGGCCGATGCGTCGGGTTTATCAACACTAATGAGTACCGGCAATACCTTGCGTTTTTTAAATTCCGGCCACGCTTGCGTGAGTGAATAAATCTGGCGGTTGCAGTAAGGGCACCAGCCACCGCGATAGAAGATTACCAACAGAGGGCCTTTCGAGACCAAGTTGTGGAACGGAGTGGGGTTCCCTGTGTGATCATTAATTGTAAAATCAGCAACCATACTGCCAGGTGGCAGGCCGAATTCAAGGTCCAGCGTTCCCAGGGATTTTTCGTTTGGGTTTTTAAGGTTTGGTAAGTTTTTAGGTAATTCAATAGCACTTGCTGAAATGCTCACAGTAAAAATCACAGCCAGAAACCATTTCAGCGAATTGAGATTCCAATAAGTGTTCGGATATTTCATTGCATCTTCCTCCTTGTACAACGTTTTAATTGGCGTGTTGCATTTCGCTGTATGTCTTGCGAATACTTAAGCGTTTGAGCCAAGCTGAAAACCCGGCATATCTTTTACCAGGGCTTGTGTAATTGAATGGCCAAGCCACTGGTGAATTTCGTTGGCCAGTAAACGGTTGCCCAACAATTCCACCTGTTTGGAATTGAGCGCGGTTTTCCAGGGGATATCGCCCAACCATACTTTGCACAGCGTAATAACATCGGTGTTAACGTAAAGGTCGGATTCATCGGCAGGTTTGTCGGTACATAAATCCACCTTGTCGCCTTCAACAATTATCCACCAGCTTTGAAAACGCTCGAGCTCGGCAAAGTAAAATTTAATGACGGCTTTCTTTAAGGGCAAATATTGTTTTTTAATATTGCGGTGAATATCCCACAACAAAAATTCCACATCGCCATCTTGCTGCGATAGTGAGTCTTTTACCCAAACCATGCCCCAGCGCGCCAGCTCCATAACCAGCGGCATTAAATCTTTCCCTGCAGGAGTGAGGTGGTATTCGTAACCTTTCTGGCCACTGATTTTAATACGGTATAAAAGGTTGGCTTCTTCCAATTCTTTAAGTCGCTTGGTGAGCAGTGAGGGCGACATTTTTGAAAGGCCGCGTTGCAGCTCGTTGAAGCGCGTGCTGCCCAACAGTAACTCGCGTACCACCAGCAGTGTCCAACGTTCGCCAAGTACTTCAACGGCTTTGGATACCGGGCAATATTGACCATAGAGGGACATATTAGCCATTCCTAACTCAATAAATAGAAGTTAAATACTACAGGATCTGAAGTGGATTGCTACGGCGCTGATCGCGAAAATGCCCGCGATTTCAACAAGGAGACATTTTTATGTATAACGAATCAATCATTTACGAGGCACCGGAGGCATCAGAATTCACGGCAAAAGGTGTGGGTATTCTGCTTTACAGCACATGCTGCTATGCCTTAGGCGTTGCCGGTTTGGCGTCTTTCATTTTGGCGATGGCCGGGCTGTTGCCCCTGGGATTGTTTGCTGTGAGCGAATCAATCTGGCTGGCCAGCCTCATTAACATCGTATTGTTACTGTTGTTTGGCTTGCAGCATAGCGTGATGGCTCGTAAGTCATTCAAGCAAAAATTTAACGCGCTCTTTCCCCAGGCGGCGGAACGCAGCACCTTCGTATTGGCCAGTGGCTTAGTGTTGGCATTGACGGTGGTTGCCTGGCAGCCACTGCCCGGCGAGGTATGGCACAGCAGTGGCGCTGTAAATATTTTACTTTGGGCCGGCTTTGCGTTTGGCTGGGTCTACCTGCTGGCAGCCACCTTTGCAATTAACCATTTCGATTTGTTTGGCTTACGACAAGCGTGGTTGGCGGCTATCGGAAAGCCCTATACCCAGGTTGCCTTTAAAGAACACTGGATGTACCGCTACAGCCGCCACCCGATTATGCTGGGCGTCATCATCGGTACCTGGTGCGTGCCGCATATGACAGCGTCCATGTTGATGCTTGCCGTTGGAATGACGCTCTACATCGCGGTAGGGGTTTATTTCGAAGAGCGGGACTTGATTAAGCAGTGGGGGCAGCGTTATCTCGACTATCGCCAGCAGGTCGGGGCCTTGATAACCCTTGGTGTTAGCAAGCGTTAATTCAATAACTTTCGTTATCGCCCTGGGCGTCGATCATCACCTGATCGTCGCCGCTGATGTAAACCGTAAATTGAATAGGGCGGCAACATACCTGGCAGTCTTCGATAAAAGATTGCTCTTCCACAGAGCCATCGATCACAATTTCGATGCGCTCGGCGCAGTAGGGGCAGGTGGTTTTCTGGGTATGGGTGTGGGCGAACATGGAGCTTTATACATTAGGAATATTCGCGAATTTTAAATCCCGTTTTTGTACTGCGCAATTAATCAAGGCATAAAAAACCCCGGCACGGTGGCCGGGGTATTGATAGCTTACTTGGGTATGACTTTATCTCTGTTCAACACTAAGGTCATCAACAAAGAAAGAAGCAGTCGCATCTGGGCTTTCAAAATAGAGGAACAAGTCAGTAACGTCGGTCATGTCACCAATATCATAGGTTCCACTGATTTCGGTCCATCCAGTATCGCTGGCTGTTACAGTTCCAATGTTGGTATAGGAATCGCTTTGTCCGGTTTCAACCCTTTTCACGGTCATTGCAATATCACCAGAAATGGGCTCGTCCATTCGAACATAGGCTGTGAGTAAATAGCGGCGGTTGTCTTCGAGCATGTCGATAATGGAGTAAGCCGCGCCTTCCCAATTCTGTGTACGAGCACTCACTGACAAGCTGTTGCTTCCACCGTGCGCAAACCCATCGGTTGAATCGACAGCTAGGGTGGGTGAACCCTGTCCATACCAAGGGCTCACGTCTGTGGCATCTGCTTCAATATCGCCATTAGGTGTGTCCACTGCTGGACTTAGCTGCACCATCAAATCATCTAAATAATAAGATGCCGTGGCATTCGCGCTTTCGACATACAGTAGAAATTCCGTAACGTTGGTAAGGTCGCCCGTTGAGAAGTTGCCACTGATTGTTGTCCAGCCGGTATCGGAAACCATGGTGTCACCCGCAACACCATTGTAGGCAGCTTCGCCGTTTTCCGTAGTTTTGATGGTCACTTTGAGGTTTTCCTCGGCAGGAGAGGACATGCGTGCAGACACGCTAATCAGGTAGTCGGTATTAGCCTCCAGAACGCCGAATAAATCGTAGGCTCCACCTTCCCAATTTTGAGTTCTGTTTGCGACGAGCACACTATTATTACCTGAGTTAGCAATGCTTGAGTCCAGGGTTACCGTCGCGCTCCCCTGACCTTTCCAGGGGTCAACGGTGTTTTCTTCAGACTCAAGATCACCATTGGGAACTTCTGAATCAACGGCGAGACGTACAGTAAATTCATCGATGTAATAGGATATGCCAGACGCAGGTCCTTCAACATAGGCGAATTGTGCTGTTACGTTGGTGAGATCACCGGTAGTGAAGTTGCCGCGCAATTCAACCCAATCAGTATCGGTAGCAGTGACTTCGTCACTAACCCCTGAGTAGCTGTCTGTGCCATCATCGGTTGTCTTAACGGTAATTTTTACATTGGTGGTATCTGGCGATACTGCACGAACATATGCCGAAAATACATATGCAGTATTCGATTCAAGTTTGCCGACCAAATCGTAACCTGCGCCCTGCCAAGTATCTGTGCGATCTGCAACCAGGAGACTGTTGCTGCCAGCAAACGCGGTGTCGGTGCTAACCGACATTGTTACGCCACCCTGGGGAACCCAACCCGTTGTTTCTGTATCGCTATCTTCCAATCCAGTGTTTTGCATGAGCAGTGTGATGCCCAGCCAGGGGTTATCAGGCCCTGGAGTAGGTTCGGGTGTTGGCGTTGGTTCTGGGCCTGGGGTTGGTTCTGGTGTGGGTGTTGGTTGCTCAAAAGGTGAGTCGTAGTCTTGGCCGAATCCACAACCTCCGAGCGACGTAAGTGCGGCGATTCCGCCCACGAGAATAAGGCTCGCCCCAATTTTTTTATAAAGGTCGTTATTAAACATGTTAAACCTCATTATTCATTCAATTTTTGGCTTTAAGCACGCGTTCATTTGCTTGGTACTCTTTGCGGAAAATTTTCCTGCAATGTGTTTGAGTACATATTGATTACGGTGCGTTGCATCAGCTGCAAGCGCATTGCACTTGCAGCTGTTGTTATTGTTTAAAAGTTTCCTTTTACGACAAATGCAACACGACGGTCTGCCACAAACCAGGAACGGCCTGCGGTCATACCTTCATCGTTAAGCATCATGATGGTTTTAGTTTGTGAATCCAGAATATTGGTCATCTGCATACCGACAGTGAAGTAATCGTTGATGTCGTAAAACAACGAACCATCAAGCTGACCGTAGTTATCGTTCCACAACGGTACTTTACTGATCACATCACGGGTAGTAAGCAGATATTTGGATCGCCAGTTGTAGGCTAAACGTGCATTCCAGCCATATTTTTCGTACATACCAATGAGGTTAACGGTTTCTTTGGATTGGCCCTGTAGCGGAATAGTCGCCAGACTTACGCGCAGACCGGGGTCGTTGGCGTTGTCTCCAATCCAATCTGCCTGGCCATCGGGATCAAGATCGCGTTGTTCATCCTCCCAGGCCTCCAATTCGTTAGCATCGTAGGCGGTGTTGGGAACGCCGCTTGCGTCGATATAGGTATAGGTCGCTTGAACACCAAAACCATCGAACATGCCTTCGAAGAATTGTTGGTAAGCCAATTCAAATCCGTCCATCTTCGCTTTGCCGCCATTGACGGTGGCTTCAACGTCGACTGGGCGGGATTCGCCAGAAAGTGGATTGGTAATTACCTGGTATGACGCACCTTTAATGAAATAATTACTTAGGTTTTTATGGAAAATTGTTCCACTTAATTGGCCTACATCGGAGAAGTACCATTCCAACGCGATGTCGTACTGTGTTGACATCATGGGTTCCAGGGTAGGGTTGCCGCCGCTTCCGGTCCAGCCACGAACATAAGTTCGTTCGATCATGCCTTCTCGCGGGTCAGCGGAGCCATCTTCCAGTTCTGGTAAATCTTGATAGCGTTCTTCGCCAATCTGATAATTCAGCAAGCCGATATTGATACGGTTTCTCACCTCGGATATATCGGGATAAGCTGCAGCCTTGGCGACAGCAAATCGGGCGATAAGGTCATCCGTCATCTCAACTTTTAGGTTGAGACTTGGCAGAAACAGTTCGAAATCTTTTTCTGCTCTTGTTGGCAATGCCGCGCCGTTGCCAAATGCTCTATCGGCGTCAGATAGGTAGCTTTCTGGTTCGTCGACCCAGGGGTTGCCTTCAAGGGCGGCTTCAATATCCGCAAAAATGCCTTCATCGACCTGGCGCTGCATTTCCGCCATTACACTTTCATTGGTGAGTGGCAATGAAACAGTTGCCGGTGGGTATCTTGCCGGGGCTAAGTTTGGATAAACCACAGAACCATCTGCTTGGCGCTTCAGCTTAACGTAGCGGAAACCGATGTTACCGCTATAGCGAAGTGCACCGTCGTTTGCAAAGTCAAGGCGAGTGTAGAAGGCTTGGTTCTGCTCGCGGGTGTAACTAATCTCACCCGGCCAGAAAAGACCATAGCGATCGTCGACCCCATAACGGTTTGCATAGCGGCCCTGATTGGGGTCGTCTGCAGTTCCGACGTTATTCCACTCACCACCACTGGAGCTAATAAGCTCTCGTCGGAAATCGCGCACAGCGCGGACGAAGCTCTCAGTAGCATGAAGTGTTTTATTACCGGGAACATTAACAACGCCTCCCCGATGGAAGTTGGACCAATCAACATATTCGAGGTCGCCAAGTTGTGGGGCATAAGCCTCATCCAACACCCAGGCTGCGGGAGTAGATCCGGACCATTCAGGCCCAACAGATTTCCAGTTCCAGGAAGTACGGTGAACCAGTTGTTCCCGATCTGCGTAGCGCACACCAAACTTCACTGCGGTGAGGAATATATCGTCGAAGAAAACCGTTCCATCAATACGACCTGCGGCGAGTTCACCTTCGGAGCGTTCATAGTGCTCCATAGCAGACCGCCAGAAATAGTTGTTGTAATCCTGGAAGTAATCGGCATCGCCAGGCGCAGAATATTCAGTGTTTGTATTCGTGCTAAACCCGGCTGTGTAATCGGAACCCGGTGCAAATTCATCAGGATGGGCGTCGCGATAACCAAACCAGGGGTCGACTAAAGTCAGTTCAGGAGTATCGCCGAGATAATATTTTTGACCAGCAAAAGAACCTGTGTGAATAACGAGGTCATCTTCTTCTGTTTTGGCTTTTACATACTGGTAGTCTGCAGACAGTTCGAAATTATCTGTCGGTCTCCAAACGCCTTTGAGAGAATAATCTTCTACAAGATTGTCTGTATCAACCAGTCTGGTATCGAACTGCATTTTCTGACCAAACTCATAAGAAGAATTGCGAGCGTCGCCTATAACATGATCACTGTTCTGGCCACTGGTAAGCCAGTTGAGGTAACGTAATTCGCCGCCTTGGAATAGGCCCTGATCATTGAATTCAATGGTTTGACCTTCGCGTGCGGTAGAGCGAACGTCCGTTGTATTTTCAGGGTAGGAGCCTTGATACTTAATCGCGTTTTCGTGCCAACCTAATGATGAGTCAGAGCGAAAATATTCACCGGTCACTTCCAAGGTTTCACTGGGGTTTGCCCATTGCACGGCTGTAGAGATACCTTGTCGCTTGCGATCGTCTTCTTTTATCAATGCGTTGGCGGAGTTGGGCATCCATACATACGCAGTTTCGTCAGGGGCGACCGCATCCTGGAAACGCTCGCCTCCCGGAATAAGGTCGGCCTCGTATCTCACGTAGGCGTCACTCTGTATCCCATGACTTTCACCGTAGAGCTCGGAATTGGCGAAGCTCACCAGAAAACCAAATTCACCAATACCGGTATCCCAGCGATCGCTGAACAAGCCAGAATAAGTTGGGCTCCATTCTTCGGCAAGATCACCGTAGGAATAATCAATGTTAAAGGCGACTTGGCGACCATCCTGATCAAAAGGCTTACGGGTACGCAAACTGATTGAACCCCCAATACCACCCTCAATCATATCGGCAGTTTGGTTCTTGTAGATGTCTACACCCTGCATTAACTCTGGCGAGACATCCTGGAAGTTCAAGCCGCGACCGGAGTTTGCCGTAAAGGAATCGCGACCATTAAATTCTGAACGGGTTTGTGTCATCCCGCGAATAATGGCTCCTGAACCTTCGACGCTGAAGTGATCGGGGTCGTCGGGGCCAGCAAAACGTTCTACGGAAACGCCGGGTAAGCGCTGAATGGCCTCCAGCACGCTTCTATCGGGCAGTGAGCCGATGTCTTCAGCAGACAGGGCATCAACCACAGTATCAGCTTCCCGTTTAATATCCTGTGCGTTCTTTAAATTCATCTTGGTGCCGGTAACGATCACTTGTTCTTCCAGCAAATCGCTCTTTACTTGCGATTCATCTTGTGCCATAGCCTGTGTTGCGAGCGAACTCATCAACACAACGAACGACGATGCCAAACCCAAACGTAGCGAATGATTTCTGCAAAGTAATTTCTTATTCATGAATAACTCTCTTGAATTATTTTTACAACGGTTTTGATATGCCGCAAATATCCCGTGATTATTGTAGTAGTGGGTTCCCCGCGATTAATTTTTTTCGGCATTGGTGAGCTGAGCTACCGCAATTGAGTGTGCGTCATTAAAAAACTAGAACAGACTATTTTTTTATTGAATGAATAAAATTGCGACAAAAGCAGCTGTAATCGATTGTGGAACCCGGTTCCGCTTTAGTCAATCTAGGGGCTGTCTTTATTGATTTATGCAAAGCGGTGTTGCCATCATTTAAATTAATGGTGAGTAAAAAATTGCATGGCTTCTACTGTAAGTCGCGCGTTGAGTGAAGATAAAATTCACTGAAACGGTGACGAGTAAGTGAGGCTGTGAAAAGCAAGTGTGCTCTTAATTGAGGATAACAGGCCGTTGAAATTAACTGATTATTAAGTTTGTTGTCGGTGGGTATTATCAATAAATTATCGCCGTACAAATTTTAAGAGGTTCCCTAAGATTATTCTTGAGTGAATAGCAATATCCGCACACTCATCAATAGCTGTGCGAAAATCGTATGCAACATACACCAAAGGGACGAAGCATGTCGCAGTTAGCCAAACCTGTGGTAGCACGTTGATGGAGTCATTAATTGGCGAAGTAAAAACAAGAGCTCGCTGGCATATCAGAACCTGTTCCTGTCATATCAAGACGGGCTACCAGGATGTCAGCAGCACTCTCCTGTATGTCGAGACCCTTGCAGGAATTTTAGCGTGCATTTTGAGTGCTAAGGCGGGTATTCCCATACGCAAACTCGGGCGAGCTCACCGGAGCTCAGACACTATTGATCGCCCCAGAATTTTCTGCCGCTGCTAGTTCTTCAACTTGTAACCGCTGCGGAAAATAAGCATCACGATCGCCAGGCAAATGGCTAAAAACACCAATATCATCCCCAAGCTCACCGCAACAGAAACATCCGAAGACTCATAAAAAGCCCAGCGAAAACCGCTCACCAAATACACCACGGGGTTAAACAAAGTTACGGTTTGCCAAAACGGTGGTAGCATTTCTATGGAGTAGAAAGTACCCCCTAAAAAGGTGAGCGGGGTGATTACCATCATGGGAATGATCTGTAATTTTTCGAAGCCATCTGCCCAGATACCAATAATAAAACCGAACATACAAAAGGTAACTGCAGTTAATACCAGGAACAGCAACATCAGCAAGGGGTGCGCGATATCGTAGTCTACAAACACCCGCGCGGTGGCTAGAATGATCAGCCCCAGTATGACCGATTTGGTGGCCGCAGCACCCACAAAGGCGATGACCGTTTCCAATGCTGAAATCGGAGCTGCGAGTATTTCGTAAATGGCGCCGGTAAAGCGCGGCATGTGTATGCCGAATGCGGAGTTGGAAATACTTTCGGTAAGCAGTGACAACATAATTAAACCCGGCACAATAAACGCACCGTAGTCCACGCCGTCGATAGCCACCATGCGTGAGCCGATCGCTGAACCGAACACAATAAAATACAGCGATGTGGAAAGCACCGGCGTGGCTATGCTCTGCATCAGCGTGCGCCCGGTGCGTGCCATTTCAAACCGGTAAATCGCTTTTATGGCTTGCCAGTTCATTGCTTACCTCCTACCAGGCTCACGAAAATATCTTCCAGTGAACTTTGTTGTGTGTGTAAATCTTTAAATTCGATACCGGCTTCCTGTAGCGCTTTTAGCAGAGTGGGTATGTTGTTGTTTTCATCCTGAGAGTTAAAGTTGTAAGTTATTTGCGTGCCTGATTCATCCAGCTCGAGCTGGTAGGCTTGAAGTGTGTTGGGTAGTGCATTGAGTGCTTGTGGTAATTCGAGGGTGAGTTGTTTGCGGCCCAACTTTTCCATAAGAGCGGTTTTGTTATCGACAAGTACAATTTCACCTTTGTTGATAACCCCTATGCGGTCGGCCATTTCCTCGGCTTCGTCGATATAGTGGGTGGTAAGTATCACGGTTACACCGCTTTCGCGTAACTCCTTTATCATTTGCCACATTTCCTGGCGCAATTCGACATCCACACCCGCTGTGGGCTCATCCAGAAAAAGAATATACGGTTGATGGGCGAGAGCTTTGGCAATGAGTACCCGGCGTTTCATGCCTCCAGACAACGACATAATGGTGTTGTCTTTTTTTTCCCACAAACTCAACTGGCGCAGCAGTTTTTCCAGGTAGTTGTCGTCGGGTTTTTTACCATACAGGCCGCGACTGAATTTTACGGTGGCCCAAACCGACTCAAACATGCTCAACGCCAGTTCTTGAGGTACCAGACCAATCTGTTGTCGCGCCTGGCGGTATTGCCGGCGAATATCGGCTCCGTTAACAAAAATGTTGCCACCGCTTGCGTTAACGATGCCGCATATAATACTAATGAGTGTGGTCTTGCCCGCGCCGTTGGGGCCAAGTAGCGCAAATATTTCTCCCTTGTCGATGCTGAGGTCGACGTGACGCAACGCTACAAATCCTGATTTGTAGGTTTTACTGGTTTCCCGAATTTCTATGGCGTGGGACATTTTAAAATCGTTCCTTGCGAGTTGAGGCTAATGGGGTTGTTTTGGGTAAGGACGTGTGAAAGCGAAACCTTAAACTCAGGCTCGAAGGAGTAAGCTTGCAACGCAAACTCGCGGCCCGAAGTGCGTGCTATACCCTAAGTGAGAACTAAGCCCGAGATGAGTACCAAGTTTGAGCTGAGCGCTAGGCCCGAGGTGGCAGCTCATCGTATTCTGGCAACTCGGCCGGCGGTACATACCAGTCAGCGCGTGAAGCGCAGAAAATATTTTGAATAGGTTTAATGTCGGGCATCGTATCCAATGTTCCGGCAGGTACAATCACCACCTTGCCGTTTTTTGAGTGCCAAGGCAGCGACGAGCCGCATTGTTTGCAAAACGCCGTGGCGAAATATTTGGTGAATTCTGGCGAGTAGGTGCTCACGAAATTTTCCCCGGTAAGCCACTTAAATTGATCGATAGCGACGAACAGGTTTGCGCCATGGGCGCTGCCGGTAAATTTACGGCATCGTGAACAGTGACAATATTGGAATAAACCAATGTTACCGCTCAGTTCGTAACTTACTTCGCCACATAAACAGCTACCACGGGTCGTGTTTGCCATGGGAGTCTCCTTCCTGCTTGGGGTATTAAAGTCGCGGATGCTTAATATGGAATGATACCGCAACCATAAGTCAAATTTATATAACCATGCCCGCAAATGCGGCTGACAGCGCTGAATACTGCGTCAGGTACCCGTTTCGGCGGTATTTCGGGCTGACACGATGCTTATTTATCTTGCGCCACAAGTGATAAGCGTTGGGTGAACCAGAGGTTGAAATGGCGTGTGATGGCTTTGTATCGCATTCCTTGCTTGGGTACCTCGGACGATTTTGCGTGCATCAGCCCTGCTGAAAACAAGGTTATAGCAAGGCCCAGCTTGCTGCGCCGTTTGAGCGCTTGTGTGCGATAGGAGTAGGTTTATTCGGCTTCTCTCAAAGCGCCCAAGGAAAAGCAAAGCTTTGTTTTATGATTTTATAATGCCAAGAGTTATTCAAGCCCTGAATGCGCGAGAGCAAGGTTATAGATTAAATCTTTAAACCTTGGTGTGTTTTTTAATCGTTTAAATGTCCATTTTTATAGTTTTGTAATCTTTAATCGAAATCAAATTCGCAGGCGACATTGGTTACAAAAAACCTCTTCAGGCTTTTTACTTTTTTTTCCAGCTGCTTTACTCTCATTGTCCTTCACGCGCTCCCGGTTTTTCCCAAAACAATAACAATAGCAAGTTGATTGCGAAAAACTTTTCCTAACAACGCCCGAGCAGCCTATAACCATAAAAAAGACTGTCACGAGCGATTTTATCTTGGAGGACTCAATGTCTCGCAAACTAAAGACACATATTGCGCTTATTGTTGCTGCTACGGCACTCAGTGCGGTGAATGCGCAATCTGCGGAACAAAACTATGCAGAAGCCTTGCAAAAATCCATTTATTTTTACGAGGCGCAACGCTCCGGGCCGCTGCCCGACGCCGATAATAACTTTCTAGCCAATAATCTTCACAATGGATTTTTACCAAACCGTATTCCCTGGCGTGGCGATTCTTATCTGGACGATGGTAAATACAACCAATATGGTGAATTTATTAATCTCGATCTTACCGGTGGGTGGCACGACGCCGGCGACCACGTGAAATTCGGCTTGCCGATGGCATTTTCCGCCAGCGTTGTAGGCTGGGGTGTTTTGGAATTCTGGGACGCCTATGAAGAATCCGGGCAGCTTAAATATGCGCTGGATAATCTGCGCTGGGTAAGTGATTACTTTTTAAAGGCGCATGTCGCCGAATTTGAATTTTACGGTCAGGTGGGTGACGGCATTATTGACCATTCATTGTGGGCGCCACCCGAAACTCAGGCGCTGCAATTAAAGCGTGAGCACGGTGCCGAAAAATACCGCCCTGCACTTAAATTAACTCTGGAAAATCCCGGCGCTGATCTGGTCGGGCAAACGGCCGCAGCTTTAACCATTGCCTCTATGGCGTTTGAAAAAAATGCTGTAAATGATCCGCAAGATGGCGTGTACGCTGCCGAACTTCTAAAACACGCTAAACAGCTTTTTGATTTTGCCTATCGTACTAAAGATTTTGATCATGGCGGCAAAGATCCCAACCCGGGTACTTACACCAATTCGCTGGTGGATGATCAGGGCAATAATTATGCGATGAATTACTACAACTCTTCATCGGGCGCCAAAGACGAAATTCCCTGGGCCGCCGGCTGGTTGTATATCGCCACGGGCGATGCCGATTATCTTCATAAAGCCGAGGAAAATTACAGCGAAATTGCCGGTAACACTGGCCATTTTGCCTGGTATCCCGCTTGGGATGATATTCGTAATGCTGTTTACTATTTGATGGAAAAAATCAGTGTAATGCCAAGTTACGCGCAAGATACCATCATTCCCGATAGTGAACGTTACGATGGGTATTACGATTATGAAGCCCACTGTACCAATTACTTAAATGAGTTATTGCACAATAAAAACTACACCCCGGGCGGCATGATTTATCTGGACGGTTTTGCTTCGGCACGGGCGACTGCGATGGTGTCAATGGTTGCCTTGGTGCATCGTAATTATTTGGTATCTCAATCGAAATCCAGTGATTTTCAGAATGAGCTCGCCAATTTTGCGACGGCGCAAATGAATTACGTGCTGGGTGACAACCCCGCCAATATGAGTTACATGGTAGGTTACAGTGACAACTGGCAATTAGCTGCACATCACCGTTCGTCACACGGCAGCAGTCGCAACGACATTAACGACCCGGAAGTTCCGCGCAACATTCTTTATGGCGCAATTTCCGGTGGGCCGGGCGACGACGACAGTTTTTCCAGCGATCGCGCTGATTTCCCCATGACGGAAGTTGCCACCGATATGAACGCCGGGCTTACCGGAGCGCTTGCCGGTTTGGTGGCAATTCACGGTGGTTCACCCTTGGCGAATTTCCCCGAGCCGGTGGATACCTCCATTCCAGAGGTATTTGTAAAAGCCAAAGTGGCCTATCCCAATGGCGATTCACGACAATCCGGTGCTTTGTTGAATATAAAAATGATCAACGAAAGCAACTATCCGCCGCGTGAAATTACCGATGCCACCTTCCGCTATTTCCTCGATTTAAGCGATGAAGTGGCTGCGGGTTACGATCCCAATAATTTGGTGCTATCGGCCTACTATGATTCTTCGAATAAAAATCAAATAAAGCTGGATAAATGGGGCACCGAACCCGGTATTTATTACATAGAAGGTACCAGCGGCACTATTTCGCCGGTGGGTGATGTGCAAAAATCCGCAATCATGGAAATCTATGTGGGTGACTACGTGAAGAGCGGTTGGGATTTCAGCAACGATCCATCCGCACAGGGTTTAAACGGTACTACCTTCGAATTCGCCAATAATATTGCCCTGTACGACGCAGACTTTAATTTGGTCTGGGGAGCTGAACCCGGTGGTAGCACCAGCAGCAGTTCAAGCTCCAGTTCAAGTTCCAGTTCCTCCAGCAGTTCTTCCAGCTCAAGTACGTCTACCAGTAGCTCGTCTTCGAGCAGTTCATCGAGCAGTTCGTCGTCGACCAGTTCTACTTCCAGTAGCTCGTCCTCGAGCTCCAGTAGTTCGAGCAGCAGTTCCTCATCCTCAAGCAGCTCAAGTAGCAGTTCCTCTGGCGGAGTCGGTGGTGTGACTGCTAACGTGGTAATCAATAACGATTGGGGGGCAGGTTACTGTGCCGGTTTAGTGTTGGAAAATACCGGTCAAAGCGCGGCAACCTGGAACGTGTCTGTTTCCATTCAAGGCTCGATCACCAACCTTTGGAATGGTGATTGGATGCAGTCTGGCAGCACTCTCACTATTTCTGGCGTGAGTTGGAATGCCTTGCTACAGCCAGGCGAACGCAACACTTCTGTAGGATTTTGTGCGAGTCGTTAAGCAAAATAACACCGCCCGCAGGGGCGGTGTTTTTCCAAAAGCAGGTAATTTAGAGCTTCCCCAACCGCGCTTAAGCGCCGTCAATGAAAAAAAGTCTATTTGCCAACTCATTAAGCAGCCCTCATTTCACTGAGTTCATGGCCTCAATTATCCGGCGAGCCTCATCCAGGCAGCATCACAATGGCTTCCTGTCATCCAGCCAGAGGTTCCAGGCGCAGGGTGACTAGTTCCTGGCGCAGGGTAACTAGCTCCAGGCGCTCCGACACCCGTCCTGGCGGCGCGGGAGCGTGTCCTGGCGGTTCGGCGATGCTTCCTGGTCGTCGGGCAGGCTTTCCTGGCGCTGGGTGACCCGTCCTGGCGCTCGGTGACAGCGTCTTTGACGCCCGGTGACTGCTTCCTGGCGCAGGGTGACCCGTCCTGGCGGTGGGTGACGGCATCCTTGCAGCTGGGGCGCTACTTCCTGGCACTGCGGGACCCCTCCCTGGCAAGCGGTGACCCTTCCTGGCGCGATGTTTGTGCGTCCTGGCGCTGGGGCGGTCGTCCAGGCGGCCGGTGACCCTTCCTGGCACTGCGGGACCCTTCCTGGATCGATGTTTATGCGTCCTGGCGCTGGGGTGGTCGTCCTGACCTGGGGTAGCTGCGGGTTTCCAAGCCTTGATGACGTAGGGGAGATATAGGTGGCGTTCGGCGATTGCCTGGCCGGCCATTCAAGCGGGCAAATACGCTTCTCTGTTTGATTCAAGTGCCGGCGCAGCTGCGGCTGCTGGTTTTTTAACCCAGCATCCACAAGCACGCCTGCGTTTTCAGAGCTTTCTTAGATTTCTTCGAGTGTCTTGCTGCCTGCGTTAAGCTGCAATTGTTTGCTGCGTGCAGTGAGTAAATTGTATTCAGGCTCTTTTACTGAAGACACAAATTCCCAGGTGGCGATAATTCTTTCGTGATTTATGTCCAGACCCAATACGCCGCGATCGCCCGCGTTCATATACTTAAGCCCTTCCACCAGATTTACAATACCCGCTTCAACGGCCGCATAATCTTCAACGGCGATTCCTAAATATTCCTCGAGGCCAGGCGAACTCACCGAGGATGCGGCGAATTCAACAGCGACTTTTTCGTTGCTGGCATCACTAATTTCGTTGGCCCAGGCATTGTGCGTATCACCCGCCAACACCACCAGGTTGGCGTTAGCCTGCTTGGCAATTTGCAATACGCGTTCGCGTGCCGCAGCAAAACCATCCCAGGCGTCGAGGTTGTAGGGAATGGCTGGCGCCTGTAAGAGGGCCAGAACTTCATCGCTGAGTAAGGCCTGATTTTGTTGTAAATAACTGAGTTCTTCGGTCGTTAGGGTTGGGTCATTTTGTTGCGCCCGTGCTGCGAGAATTGCCAATTGACCGAGCATGGCATATTGCTCGATGCTCATTTGCTGAGTGGCAATGGCAAAAGGTAAAAACATTTTGCCCATTAAAATTTGCTGCCCCAGCAATTGCCAGGTGGCAGATGAGGTGGCGATGGCCTGTTGCAGCCAGGTTTCCTGTTCACTCCCCAGCAGTTCCCGCTCGGGGTTATTGATGGCCGTAAATAATCCCTCAAAATCAAAAGTACCGCTTGTGGCATTGAAAAAACCACTGAGCTCGAGAGGTTCGTCACGGGCTTCGTGGCGGGTGTCGAGCATGAGAATATTGGCGAGATCTCCCCACTGAAATTGGCGGTAAATACTGGAGGGTGTTGCCAAGTCGTCGTTGCTGGTGGCATCCAGTGGACGGATTGGCAGCCATTCGAAGTAAGCGCGCAGTGCCGCCAATTTACGATCGGCGTAAGGGCCTTCATCGTCGGAATGATTTTCCGCACCGTGTTCCCAGGCATCGTTGGCAACCTCATGGTCATCCCATACAACCACAAAGGGCGCTGCGGCATGGGCGCGCTGTAACGCGGCATCGCTGCGGTACTGCGCATAGCGGGTGCGGTAGTCGCTGAGTGTGAGCAGTTCATTGGCGGGTTGAACGACTCGCCCCATTTGCTCTGCCTGTTCAGACGCATAGCCGTCACTGCCATACTCGTAAATATAATCGCCGAGATGCAAAATTAAATCGAAGCCTTTGGTGGCAAGCATGTCATAAACATGGAAGTAACCGGCGGGGAAATTGGAACAGGATATCACCCCCATGCTGAGCTGTTGCGCCGATAATTCGGGCAGGGTACGGGTTTTACCCACGGCGGATGTCGCCGCTGCAGTTTTAAAACGGTAAAAGTAGTGGCTGTCGGCATCCAGGCCGCGCATATCGACTTTTACGGTATAGTCCGTGGCGAGTTTTGCTTCCCCTGTTTCGCGGGCGATAACATGGTTGAAATCGGCATCAGTGGCGAATTCCCATTGCACTCGCACAGAATCGGGCATGCCCGATGCGGGGCTTACGCGTGTCCACAAAATAACGCTATCGCTTAAGGGGTCGCCAGAGGCAACGCCATGTTCAAAACTTCCGTCCCCTAATGGCTCATCGTCGTCGCCACTGCAACCGGGCAACAGTGTCGTTACATAAATTGAACCCAAACCGGCCAAGCCGGTGTGCACAAATTTTCGTCGTGTGATAACTGGCATATCGTTCCCCCAAAATATAAGCTGCCCGAGTATTGGGGGCATTGGTGACAGGCGTATGACAATTGAATGATGGGGGTGCCGCGCTGAAAGCCGTAAAAAACTGTTCGCTTAAGAGGGGGAATTCATTATTGCCCCTTAGAATCTGGCAAAGCTAAGTCGCCAGATTCCAAGGGGGGGTGTTTAATCCAGGCGAAAATTAAATGTTGCCTGAATGTTTTCGTCTTCGTAGGTGGTAATGTCGAAGCTTCCACTTACCGTGTGATCATCAAAATTATAGGTATCTATGGAAACACTGCCGTACTTCGCCGAAAGGGTCTCGGGGATATCCTCCACAGCGCCCTCGAAATCCAGTGAGGAAATATCGATATCAAAAACAAAATCATTGCTCTCGCTGTTACTTTCCGCTTCGCTGATTTCATACAGGCCAGGCGCGATACCGTTCTTAAGGCTGATCTCTACAAATATTTTGTGATCGCCATAGGGCGCTGCCATTACCAGCGAACCGCTGTCTACTGTTCTGCTGGTGGTTTCTGAATTTAAATTGGTGGTTGTTATTGTTAAATCAGAGTTGCCGATATCAGCGCAGGCCGTGTTGGAATTTAAACCGCTTCGCTGGGGCGAGCTTAAGGTTAACGAACCATAATCGAGTCGATTGTGGTTGTTAACTTTTATGTAGTCGTAAGCCATTTGAATTTCGCTGTTGCAACTGAGTTCAAAGCGATAATGACTGTCTGAAAATTTGGAGTAGGTAATTCTTTCCTCATTACCATCACCACAGGTAAAAGTTTCATCTTCGTCATCATTGGGCAATCCGGTTGTTTCATTGTAGTAAGTGGGCTCTTCCTCAGCACAGCTATACGCGTAGCCTTCGGTGTTGCTGATTTTATCGAAGGCAATGAGTGTACTGATTTCAACGTCGCCTTCCACTTTGTATAAGTCGTTAGCTTCGGCATCATATGAAACGGAGCCGGAACCGACGATACGCCAGGTTCCATCGCTGCGGGTAATTTCGTCGATGAATATATCCTCGGCAATTACCTGGGCATTGTTCGCATCACCGGGGAGTGAAATACCTTTGTCGCCGTCGGAATTTCCGCCTGAGCATGCGCCTAACAAACTTACTGTAAGCAGTGTGGCTAGGGGTTTGGGATTTAAATTTTTCATCCTTTCCATGGTCCTTCGTTTGGGGGTGGGTGGTTTGCTGATGGTTGTTATTATCTATACGAGCTAGGTGCAAATTGTAAGTTGCAAATAGTGATTTTAAAGGCTCTAGTCGCTAAAAAAAGGAGTTTGAATTGTAATGAGTTTGTAAGAGGGGAGCTGAAGAAAGTTTTTGAACACCATCATAAAACTGGCCCACTGGCAGGCGGGTCGTCGTTTTATGAAAGAAGGTTTTCGCGATTTGCTACTTTGCCTGAGAGGCGAAGGTTAATAATTAGGCGGCTCGCTCTGCCTGAAATCGCTCGACATTGCGGCAAGCAATAAACAGGGTGGTGCCAATAAATACTGCGGGAACAATACAAAGTGCAATTTCAATCCACGTGGTCATGGTTATATCCTCTAATTTAAGGTTGCAGGCGGGTAAGCTTGCAGTTTTTGGGCATGCATGGTGGCATTCCCTGTCGTCAAGCAAGCGGGGTATCGCTCACTTGCGGGCGCATTATAGGCAGGCGTGTTTCGTGAAATACTGATCTGGAACAAAGTTTTATTACAGCCAATTAAAGCTGCAGAATATTTATTGTTTTTAGGATCATACAGCAGTAAAGCCATGGCTTTTTTAGTGCTGTACGTCACAAGGCTTCCATTTAACTCTGGTGCAGCGCACTTTTTAACAAAATACAAACAGTTTAAAAATACAAAAATTGGCGGAACTGGTTAGCATATTGGCTTAAAACCAATCGTGAAGGAGCCACCTCATGAAACCCGCATTGATCGCCAAAACTTCTTTATGGATGTTGCCTGCGCTTGTCAGTGCCTTGTTGATGCAGGGCTGTGGCGGCGATAGCAACAGCAATGGTGAAGCGCCACCCAGCGTTGTTAACTATCGGGATCTTGAAGCGCCAGAACCCGCTGTTGAGAAACTCAGCTATGCCAGCAGCGAGGAGCTTAACCAGTTGCTGAAAAATGGCGTTCGTATGGATGCCGCTTATGTGCGCGAATCTCAGGTAGAAGATCAATTCGAAGGCGCTGTTAACGATGCCGTAAGGCAGCCTCAGCCAACGCCGTCACCCGACGATTATTCCGGTACCAATGTGCAGGTCGCCGGAGTAGACGAAGGTGATTATGTTAAATACGACGGCGAGTATTTGTACTTACACACCTGGCCGAATTGGTCGGAAGAAACGCCCACCCCGCACGGCGTGCGGATACTCGAAACCAACCCACTGCTCGCCACTGCCCAGGAGGTTTCTCAAATCGAGTTGCCGGGCGACAATTATTGGGGGCAGGTGCAGCATTATTTGCTCGCGGGCGAGTCCCATGCGGATGCCTTGGTTTCGGTGCAAAACAACGGTTATTTTGCCTTTTGCGGCATGGGCGAGATTTTCCCGGCTTACTATTATCATGATATCGGCTCCACCAATATTGTGATCCACGATATGGCCGACCCGGCAAACCCGCAACAAAGCTGGCAGTTGGAACTTGAGGGCTTATTGCACCACACCCGCAAAATTGGCGACATTCTTTACCTGGTGACTTCTTATTTACCGCAAATTGATATTCCGGTTGAGAGCCGTGTCGACGGCGGTATCGATCTCGATTTGGAAGCGGCACTCGACGATCTTTCTGTAAACGATCTTCTCCCTGGTTACCGTGTTAACGGTGGTGAAAAACAACTACTGAACACCAGCGAAGAGTGCCTGGTCTCGGCAAATAACACGGCACGGCACGGGTATCGCAGTCTGCATCACATCGTGGCTGTTAATCTGCGTGAGCACCGCGTTGCCGATTCCGTGTGTTTGGGTACACCGGTGCAGGGGCTCTACAGTTCCACCGATGCTATCTATTTAGGGGCGTCAAAATCGGCAGATAGCTGGGAAAACAGTTTTACCGTAGTCCACAAATTCAATCTTGATGGCGATACCGTGAAATACGCTGCAACCGGCACCGTGCCCGGTCGCCTCGGCTGGAGCAACCCAGCTTTTCGCATGGACGAATACCAGGGGTATTTACGGGTGCTGACCACCTCCAGCAATGCCGAGACGGGGATTGAGCATCGCTTATGGGTCTTGCAGGAAAACAGTGAAAATCAAACGCTGGATCTCATTAGCATGTTACCCAACGAGCAGCATCCCGATTCTATCGGGAAACCCGGTGAAGATGTCTATGCGGTGCGCTTCAGCGGCGATAAAGCCTACATCGTTACTTTCATGCGCATAGATCCACTTTACGTTTTGGATTTATCGCAACCGCAGGAGCCGGTAATTGCCGGTGAATTAAGCCTGCCAGGCTTTTCGACCTATTTGCATCCTTTAGGAGACAACTATTTATTTGGATTCGGTCACGATGCCGATGAAAACGGGCGAGTGCTTGGTCTTAAGGCGGCCTTGTTTGATGTTAGCGATCAAAGCAATCCGACAACCGTGAGCGAAATCAATTTGGGCTCAGGCTGGAGCGATGCCCTGTACGATTATAAAGCCTTGTCATTTTTGAAATCCGGTGACAGCGGTATGCGAATTACGCTACCCATGACCCATGTGAGCGATAGTCTCGAAGGTGGCGTTTTGGATAGTTATCCAAATTATTCGAGAGTGATGTTAATGCTTGAGGTAAGCGGCATGGGTAGTGACGCAGCAGCAATGAATCTTCACGGTTCGCTGCAGGTTGCCGAAGAGGTTACCGAGAGCTGGAATTATTTCAGTGCACTTAGTCGCGGAATAATGCACGGCGACGCCGTTTTTTATGTGGACGAACCCAAGGTATGGGGCGCGCTCTGGTCGATGCCTACCATGCTTAATGGGCCTTATTAACAGCGGTTATGCTCGAGAAAAAAACGCCGCTGAATGCGGCGTTTTTTTTAGAAAATTAAGCCCTCACCAGGATCAACCGTTTTACAGTAATCGTGTTGCGCGCTAATTTTTCTGTTCAACGAATACTAGTTTTATTCTGTTAATCGCTTACGGAGCACCCAGGTTGGCTGATAGCCGTGTTAGTCAAGCCCTGTAATCCGAAGGTGGTGCTTTGGCCGGGAGCCAGCGAACCATTCCACGCCACATTACTGCCGCTCAAACTGCTGCCGGAACCGCTGATATTAATTCCCCAGGCATTGCTAATGGACACCGACTGTCCGAAATCCAGCGTGGCAGACCAGCCGCTTATGCTCGACGTACCCGTGTTGGTGATGCGATAGTTATTAATTACAAAGCCACCACCCCAGCTATCCAGGGTTCCCGGCGTACAACTTAGTGCACCGGCGCCGCCGCTCGTTGAGCTCGAAGATGAACTGCTAGAGCTGGACGACGAGCTCGAGGAAGACGAGCTGGAAGAAGAACTTGAAGAGCTGGACGACGAGCTGCTCTGTGCATCTGCCACGTAACACAGTTTTACAGTGCCTGAAATTGGGTCGCCGAAGGTGGCATTATTACAGGCCACAGTGCCGCTTACGGTTTGATAATTGAATTGACCGTTGGCACCGTAGGCGACTTGGCGAGTGCCGTCAACAGTGCAGATTTCTCCTTCACCGGCACAGAAACTGAAACCCTGGGGCCCGTCATCCACTTCCACACTGCGGCCCACATACACCCAATCCACTTTCATGTCGGTATTGCCGCTGGGCCCGGGAGAGCCGGAAGAGCCCTCCATCTGTAAATTCAAAATAATCCACATCGGCTCGTTCACAAAGTTGGCGGTGTGCATGGTCTGCCACTGGTCGTCAATGTAATAGTGAATATTAATATCGGTATCATTTATCTTGGTCATCCACACCCGATAGGTATGCCAATTACCCGGATTTGAAACTGTGCTTTGTTTGCTCTGCCACTCTCCTGTATAGGTGTTTTGCCAATTGGAATTGCTGCCCTTAAATTCCATGATATCGGCCTCGGGTGGCCAACCATTGGCGCCAGTTAACCAGAATGCGGGCCAGGAACCGCGCACCGAGGGTGCCTGAATACGTGCCTCTAATTCGTAATTTGGGAAGTTATCATTAATTAACACTTTTTGTTTCGCATGCACCGCACCGGAGTGATAGTGGATTGGCAAATAAGGGTCTGCATCACTGTCTCCCTCGTTCCAATCTATGCGGCTTGCACGCAGAGTAAGCACGCCGCCGTTTAAAAAGATGTGGTTGTGATCGCCGGCATCGCCATACATGCGCGCCGTACCGTTGTGGTCGGAGCCCCAGGGATAGAGGTAAGACCACGTGTTTTCAAAGCTGGTGTAATCGTTAAAGGTGTCGCCGTCGATAACGGTCATCCACTCTGCCTTAGCGTGTGGACTGGGGAGCAAAAACATTAGAGGTATTCCCGCGAGTAACACAAAGGTTCTAACGCGGGAATTACAAGCGTAGTTTTTCGAGGTGGTCATAAAATTGCCCTGCATTCGTTATTGTTTATTACTGCTTTCGCATGGTGGCATGAATATCGAGCGGCCTTCAATGATCCAGCTCTCAAGTCGCACAGCAAAGTGGAATGGGGCGACGCAAGTTTGCATGGGGTGTCACATTGTCGCTAAACACACAGATGACAACTGGGTGACGTTAAGTAAATAAAGTTAATAAACTCTTAAGCACCTGATTGCTGTTGGTTATTGACGCTTGTGAAGCTTTGATGACGTAATAAAAATATAAAAAATAGATGGCTTGTTAATTGTCGGAGCCTGTAGGCCATATGCCTGTATATAAATACACAAAAAATAACTCAGTGCAGGTTAATTGAAACTTAACACACTCATCTACACAATTGACTTAGGATATTCCTGCTCGACCAAAAAGTCGCTATTGCCTTACCCACCCAACTGAATTGTTGGGTTTCCCACGAAGTTAAAAGCAGCAAATGGATGTGCACCAGTCGCGTTGTATCCCGCGAGTTACTCACTATTTTTAAATAGAACCAAAGTTCCCATCTTAGGCGGAACTATTTTTTAATTAAATCTGGGGAAACATCATGAATATGCGCTTAAATGCACGCAGGGCTTCTTATTGCCCGAAAAAAATACCTGCTCAAAAAAACAAGCTTTATACCGCTATGTTTTTATCTGGAATTTTTCTGGTGTCACAGGCCAGTGCCCAGCAGGAATCTCAGCAAACATCGACTCAAACGCAAAAATCTCAGTCGCAACGCCCGGTTGAAGTTACCTTTGTAGAAGGGCAACCCACCGAAAAAAATATTACCGAATTCGCCATCGACGTTGCTAAATTCGGTACGCAAGTTCAGCTTATTTCATCGGAAGAAATTTCAACGGGCGGTTTTACCAATTTCGGGGAATTAGCTTCGGGCCTGATTCGTGGTGCGAATATCGGTTACTCACCGGATGAAGGCGAGTTTACCATTCGCATCGATGGTGGTTCAGACAGGGATACCCTGTTGTTGTTGGATGGTGTACCCACATTCGATAGAGGTACGCCTTTAGAGAGCCTTTGGGGGGCTACGGCTATTGACCCGCGAATGATTGAAACCGTTGAAGTTTATCGCGGTGGTCAAAGTCTGTATTACGGTGGCAACGGCGGTCTCGGTGTCGTTAATGTTATTTACAAACGACCCGAAGCGGGAGAAAACGTCAATGGCGAAATTGGATTTTACGGTGGCTCTTTTAAAACCCGTGAAATGTACGGCAATATTTCCATGCCGCTGTTTCGCAGCGACAATCACGCGCTGATGCTGTTTGGGCGTACTTACGAAACCGATGCCCACGTGTTGTTTGATCGCGACGTGCATGTGGATAATGTGGTCGCACTGGGTGGTTATCACGAGTTTCCATACTCGTACAATTTAATCGGCGCGAAATATGTGTGGCAAATGGGCTCGGAAACCGCGTTGCGTTTGGGCTACCAGTTTTCAACAATTGATTTTCGGGATTCATTTCCCAATGCGACGGTTTATCAGCCAAACTTTACGGAATTTCCCATCTACGATTTGGCATTTAATACGCGTTTAACATCCAATACGACCTTAACACTGGATGCCTACTACACAGCGCCTACGCTTAAAAACACCGAATTGGATGTGCGCACTTGTAACATTCCACGCGTTGCCGACCTGCCCGAGGATGCACAGCAAGCCGCCGCCGACCGCGGCATCAGCTCGTTTGCAACAGCCAGTGAATTCGAGGCGTTTGCCGACGAATTTGATTCCGTGCCACGCGGCTGTGTGACTAACCCCTATGGCAATCGCGGTGGAGCTGCAGCGAGCGCCCGTGAAGGTTATTACGTGGATGAAAATGGCAATACCCTGGGTACCCAAGACAACCCATTCCCTATCGGAGCGCCCATCGGTTACGTGATTCAAAGTACGGCGAGTTTTGGAAGCGGTGTTCCCACAAAAGGTTTCGGTGATGTCGATCAGTTTGTTGCAGGCTATGTTGATTATGGTTTGAATACCCGCGCTAAAACCGAGTGGAATTCATTCTTTACCACCGTTTTTGGTGTGCAGAATATCACCTATCGCGATAATTCCGATGATGTTTTTGGCATGAGTAAAGATTTGGTGAGCAGTACCGGAGTCTACGGCGATTTGCGATTTTCGTTTGATTTTCTCGAAGGTACCAGCTTCTCTATTGCAGGTCGTCAGGATTACAACAATACATTCGAAGACGCATTTATTTGGAAGTATGGTTTTCGTCAGGAATTTCCGAAAGGGTTTTATCTGCGTTCCAACGGCGGTACCTCATACAGCAATCCGACGCTCACCGAAGTGGGAGCGCGTGAAAATACCATTAACAACCCCGACTTAAAAACACAGGGGGTGGAAACCTACAGTGCCGGTGTGGGTGTAAATGGCGAAGCCTTTACGGGAACCTTTAATATTGAACTCGGTTTCTTTGATACCGAAATCGATAATTTGTTTGGCAGTTCGCGTATCGACCGCGTGTGTCCTGTCATTGCGGAAGATAAAGACGAAGATCTTGCCGATAATATTGTTATTCCCAAAAGTTTTTGTAATTGGGCAACCGATGAATATTTTGCGGGCAATTTAAATGGCAATGAAGTTGCGTATTTCAACCGCACAGATATTCAGGATATTCAGGGTGTAACTCTAGATATTTCCTTCGACTTCGATGAGTGGCAGCTCGACTTTACCTTTACGGATATGGAATCGTTGGAGCCGAACCCTCGCTATGGAAATATGGCAATTCGCGAGGGAACAGGCGAAACCCTGGATTTCGTGGTGCCCGGCGACGCCGGTAACAGCAAAACACGGCAATCTTCTGAACGCCCAGAGTGGTCAGCATCGGCTTTGATTACTTACACACCGACAGATCGTTGGGTGTTCGCTCTTAACCCAACCTGGCAGGGCCCGGAATGGGCCTACGCTGGCGGTACTCAGGCACGCCTGGTTAACGATGCCGGGGAGCGCACCAATCCCGATTTAAATTTTGGCGATTATTTCGTATTGAACGGTTCTATTCAGTATTTCATGGGCGATAGCAATCAGCATCGCTTCCTGTTGCGTGCCGTAAACCTGCTCGACGAACAATATTTTGAGCGGGCCAGTGCCAGCGCGGATCAACGGGTTTCAGTCGCCGGGGTTCGCGGAGAAATCGGTCGATACGACCAGGAATACTACTACCAGTATGGCTGGAACGGTAAGCCGCGTTCATTCTGGTTGCAGTACGAATATAAATTTTAAGCACTTATTCGCAACTCTTGCTGCCGCGATCGCCTGGCGGTCGCGGTCTTTCGCAAAGCCTAAAAATACATGGTGAATTTATGAAGAACACAATTTTGGCATCGCGCTGTTTGCTAGCAGTGCTGATGTTGGTCGCAGGCGCGGTGGAGGCAGAACCGCGCTGGTGGAAGGGTAATACCCACACTCACAGCTGGTGGAGTGACGGTGACTCACCCCCTGAGCTTATCGCCAAATGGTACAAAGAGCACGACTACAATTTTCTGGTACTGAGTGATCACAATATTATGCAACAGGGGGAGAAGTGGTATCCCATCGACGAACCTTATCGCCGTCCGGAGCAAATTCAGGCCGCCTACGATAAGTACCTGAAAACCTATGGTGAGAAGTGGCTGGAAGTGCGTACTGTCAACGGTAATAAGGAGGTTAAATTAAAAACCCTGGACGAGTTTAGACCGCTTTTTGAGGAATCGGAAAAATTTATTTTTATTAAAGGCGAAGAAATTACAGATCGCTTTAAGGCGCACCCGGTACATGTCAACGGTGTTAATCTTGTCGAGCTTATCGAACCCCAAGGGGGGCGTTCGGTTATCGAAACCATTCAAAATAATATGGATGCCGTTAAAGCACAGAGCGAACAATACGCGCAGCCGATGATTTCGCACCTCAATCACCCTAACTTTTATTTCGCGCAAACCGCGGAAGATTTTTTCTATCTAAACCTTAAAGAAGGCGACGGCTACTTTGAAATGTATAACGGCCACTCGCACGTGTTCAACTATGGGGATGAAAATCACCAGAGTGCAGAACGCATGTGGGATATCGTGCTTTCAAAACGCCTCGGTGAATTGCGAAAAAGCCTTATTTATGGCGTGGCGGTAGACGATGCCCATGAGTACACCAAGTGGGGCTTGGGTGTTACCAACCCCGGCCGCGGCTGGATAATGGTGCGCGCCGAATATCTTACGCCTAATAGTATTACCGAGGCCGTTAAACGCGGTGATTTCTATAATAGCACCGGTGTTCAGTTGAGTGAGTTGGTTCACAAGGGTAACACCATTGAAGTTGCGGTTGCGCCAAAAAAAGGGGTGAGCTACACCATTGAATTTGTTGGCACACTCACTGATGCCGATTTAAAGGCACGCTCCAAAGTTGTTGAGCATACTCATTTTAATTTAAGCGATCACGAGCACAAGGAAATTCGCACTTACAGCGATGATATTGGTAAAGTTCTTAAAAGTGTTTCTGGTGCTAAGGCCAGCTACAAAAGCAATGGTGATGAGCTGTATGTTCGGGTTCGAATTTCTTCCAGTAAAAAACATCCAAACCCATTCAAAGAGGGTGATGTTGAGATGGCCTGGTCGCAACCCTTTGTTTTTAGTAAAGACTAATTCTGTAATTGGAGTTTAAGATTATGAAATATTTAATTATTGCATTGATGTCTTGTCTGGCAGTGCTGAGTGCCTGCTCCAACAAACCCAGTATCTCCGGTAATGTGGAGAATGGCATGCAGCGTGTTAAGCACGCGGGCTTTGGCGAGTTTTATATTAAGTCTGGTATCGAGTTAAACAAATATTCCGCCATAAGCTACGCACCACTTAAGATGGAAAACCTAAAAATTGATCAGAAGCGTGTGAACGTTGAAGATCGTAATTGGGATTTGACACAAGAAGATATCGCTTCAGTCTCGCAAATATTCGCAGAGCGTGTCGTCGGCTTTTATCAAAGCTCCAGAAATTTTAAGCTGCTTAGTGAGCCTGCGCCCAATGCCTTGACAGTTAGTTTTGAGTTGCTGGAATTTGTTCCTACAGCCTCTAAAGACAGCAGCGTTTCCCGAACTGAGCGTTCCAGTATTTTTACCAAGGGAATAGGCCGATTACATGCGACGGCTAAAATAAGCGATGCTGTTACTGGAGAGTTGTTGGCTACTTTGGAAGACGATCGAGATGTGGGAAACCTGCAAAAGCTTGAGGAAAATAAGCGTGTCAGAAATGAACGTAAATTACGACTGCATTTTGATGCGTGGCTATCGCGACTGGATGAGGCTTTGGCGGGATTAAAGTAGGTTTTTTAGCTTGTGATAGTTAGCGTGTGAAATAAGGGCGGGGTGACGCTACTGGGTAGCAGAGCGTGCTATAAATTGGTAAAAAAAACTTCACCTAAGCGACTCCCGCCCGTCATATAGCCCGATTACGCTGGACACTAAAAAGAGGTTGTCTAGATGTCTGTACAAATTGTTCGCCGTGGCGAAGGGCTGCCGCCGCTCTACCGTCAAATTAGTGATTTGTTACGCCAGGAAATACGCGATCAGCATCAGTTGGGTGACATGCTTCCCTCTGAAAATACCCTTGCAGAACGGTTTCAGGTTAATAGGCACACCCTTAGACGGGCGATTGAAGATCTCATCGCCGAAGGCATAGTGGTGCGGCATCACGGTGTCGGTATTCAAGTGGTTGAGCCAACACTTGATTACGCGATTACCGCCAACACCCGCTTTACCCAGACTTTGGAATCACTGGGCTTGAACAGCATCAGCCGGGTACTTCGCAAACAGATTATTCACGCTCAAGAAGATGTTGCCATGCGCTTGCAAGTCGAGCGGGGTACTAAAGTACTGCATTTGGAAACGCTACGCAAAGTAAATGGTAAACCGTTTTGCGTTATTTCACATTACCTCGGAAACCCCGTTATAGATAAAGTTTATCAAACATACAACAAAGGATCTCTGCACTGTTTTTTTAATGAACATTGTGACGTCAACTTGCGTCGCCAGGAAAGTCACATCAGCGCCATATTGCCAAGCGATTCCGACGTGAAGCTCCTTAATATGCCGCGCTTTCTACCGGTGTTGCGTGTAAAAAGTGTGAATGCCGATGTTAGTAACGGGCTTCCTGTTGAATATTGTGTTACCCGGTTTCGCGGTGATGCTGTGCAGCTTTCGGTAAAGCCGTCCCTGTAAAGAGAATTTTTATTGCGCCCCATTATCGACCCACTAGGGAGAAGATTATGAACTGGAAAAAAATTTTATTGGCCGCCGCTGTAGTAATGACGTTTTGCCACTCGGCAATTGCAACACAGGTGGCCGATGGCTCCAAAGAGCATCCGCTGCGTGTGCTTATGATTCCCACAGACACCGGCACCAACGATATTACTACCGACTATGCTCCGGTGTTTAACGGGATTACAGAAAATTACGGCATTTATTTTGATTTAAAAGCCGGCGCTAGCTACGCAGCTGTTGTCGAGGGCATGTGTAATAATCAGGCTGATATTGCCTGGTATGGTGCCGTTACCTTTGGTCAGGCCAACACTAAATGCGGTGTCGATTTGTTAGCGGTAGATGTTTTAAAAGGGGATTCCTCGTATTACTCGGGTATATTCGTTCGCAAAGACAGCGGTATAAAAAGCATAGCCGAGCTCAAAGGCAAGCGAATGGCTTTTGGCAGCCCAAATTCTACCTCTTCGTTTAATTTTCCTGTTGCCATGCTAATTGCCAATGGTGTCGATCCCAGTAAGGATTTGCAGCGTATTATCATTGCAGGTTCTCACTCGGCTTCCCTGGCCGCTCTCGGAGAAGGAAAGGTTGATGCCGCCGCAGCTTCTTACAATTCATTTGGTAAGGCTGTCCAAAACGGTGTGGTCGACCCGAAAAATTTTACCGCGTTGGCTAAGTCGCAGCCGATTCCCAATCCACCGCTGGCAATGAATCAGAATTTGTCGGGTGATCTCAAAGCTACTTTGCGAAAAGCATTTAGTGAGATCCACACTAAAATTGATCCCGCAAAAATACGTGGTTATGGCGGTGCCAAAGTTGATCGCTACGATACTGAATTTGAAGTCGCCAAAATTCTTGCGGCGTTGGATAAGCTCGCGGCGGTTACTGATACCGTCAAAGCTGAAATGATCGACAAGGCCGGAAAGTAACGCTTCCCCCTGCAGTGTAATGCCGTTTTATGATTTAAAAGCACCCCAGGTTTCTCATGATCCGTTTTGAAAATATCACTCACAGCTTTCAAGAGGGTACAAAAGCAGTAAGTTCTGTCTCTCTGCAGATTGAGAAAGGTGAATTCTGCGTTTTGTTGGGGCCGTCGGGAGCTGGTAAATCGACGCTCATGAATATGGTGAACGGCATTGTCAAACCGAGCGAAGGGCGAGTGTCTTTAAACGGTACTGTGCTTACCCGAAAGAACCGTGTCCTCGTTCAGCGTCAGGTGGGCATGGTGCATCAGCAGTTAAACCTCGTACCTCGGCTGTCGGTATTGCACAACGTTTTGGCTGGCGTACTGCCAGAGGTAGGTTTTTTGCGGTGTTTGTTCAAGGTATTTCCCGCGAATCTGCAACGCCGGGCTTGCCAGTTATTAAGTGAAGTGGGCCTTGAAGAAGAACATTTGTACCGCCGAGTTACGCAACTCTCGGGGGGCCAGCAACAGCGTGTAGCCATTGCCCGCGCATTTATGTCTAACCCTGCCGTGGTACTTGCGGATGAACCTGTAGCCAGCCTCGATCCCGCCATGAGCAAAACTGTGCTCAACAATCTAAAAAGCGCTGCGCAGCTACACGGCGCTACGGTGATTTGTACCTTGCACCAAGTGGAATACGCCTTGCAATTTGCCGATCGAATTGTGGCATTGCGCGCGGGTCAGGTTTTTTTTGACGGGCGACCTCAAGACCTTGACGAAGCAACTCAGGAGCAGTTGTATCGTCTCAGTAAGGCCACAGAGAGCAAAAAAAATAGCCGTGCACGGGAGGCTGCGTGATGACCACGCCAACGCTCGAATCAACCTGGAGTCTGTGGCAGCTGCATCGCGGTGTTACCCCAAAAAAACTATTTTTAAGCTTCGTGGTATTTGTACTACTTTCATGGTCGGCGCATAACACAGAAATGGATCGCGCTTTTGTGGAAACCTCTGGTGCGGTGTTATCGATTTTCGGCATTGGCAATTCGCAGGTACTTGATGGCGCGCTGCGGTTTGGCGCTCAAGCGTTGCCGCTGCAATTTTCGCAGCGTACAGCGACAAATCGCCTGGAACATTTCGATCCCGAAAAACTACCCTTGTTCAGCTATGTTGAAGTCGCGGAAGATAAATATTACGACGCGCTCAGTGATACCTGGAGTGTTGAAACTACCGAATTTTTAGTTGAGCCAGTCGGTTACCTTGGCAAAGTTATTCGGAAAATGTGGGAAACCATCGAAATGGGTTTTTGGGGAACGGTGTTATCCGTACTCATTTCACTTCCGCTTGGTTACATGGCGAGTTCCAACTACAGCCCACAACGCTTGGTGTATTTTATTGCGCGGGGCTGGCTAAGTTTTCATCGCGCCATGCCGGAGTTGATCATCGCATTGTTTTTGGTGTTGATGTATGGCTTTGGTCCAATCGCTGGTGTGTTTGCGTTGGCCATTCATACCAGTGGTGTACTGGGAAAGTTCTTTGCTGATGAAATAGAGAACGCACCAACGGGGCCTCAAATGGCACTGCGAGCAACGGGTGCAAATGCCCTAAAAGTAATGCGTTTTTCCGTGGTCCCCCATGTGTTACCAGCCTGGATAGCTTTCGTGCAATATATTTTTGAGCGGAATATTCGCACCGCGACGGTTTTGGGAATTGTGGGGGCAGGTGGAATTGGTGTGGAGCTCAAGGGGCGTTGGGACCTTTTCGATTACTCACACGTGGCCACCATACTCATGGTTATTTTTCTTACAGTGGTTGCTCTGGAATTTATTTCTCAGCAATTGCGTAAACGTGCCTTGTAAATTAAAGCAGATAAAAATGATCGATATCCCCAGAGAACAATGGCAGGCAGCGCTGGTGAGTCTTCCAAAGCAGCACATTGCCGATTTCGTTGCCAGCCTGCCAGACCGTTGGCAGAGTACACCCTTGGTAGTACCCCAGGCCGGTCTGGCGATGTTGAAAATGTGTGAAAGTGTGCGCAATGAAAATTTTAATCTCGGTGAATTTCCCTTGGTGCATGTGAGTTTGCGTCTAACGACAGACGATGGCTACAGTGCTGAGGGAGCTGCGTTACTTATGGATGACGACCTACAGCACGCGCAACATTTGGCACTGTGCGATGCCATTCTCGCGGCACAGTTGCAGGGTTGGAAAAAAGTTGCCGATCTGGTGTGTGCGGGGGTGGAAAATCTCGCAGCAATAGCCAAGGAAAGGAAAACCTATTTGTCGCAAACCAAAGTCGATTTTAGCCGATTGGAAGATGCTGGAGACTATAGTGCATAGCCTGCCGGAGATCTGGAACGCACAGACCCAGCAAAAAAACTATCGTTCGTTGCTTAATGCGATGTCGCGCCCCGGCACTTGCTTTCCAGTGTGGGGCTGTAATTCACAAAGCAGTGTTATCGCAGTGTTGGCGGCGCTATTGGACAATGCCGTAACGCTGGCTGATCCCGATTATTTGATTTCTGATGAGAATATTAAACTGTTGCAAGTTCGCACGGCACTGTTACATGAAGCGGATTTTGTTGTGGCCCTGGGCGAGACTTCTCCGGCTACACACATAACGCCAAAACTCGGAACGTTAACCTCGCCCCAGGATTCCGCAACAGTTATTTTAACCGTGCAAAACCTCAGCGCTGGAGAGTGTGAACTCATCGTAAATGGCCCGGGCGTAAATGGTGAAAAAAAAGCAATGATCTCAGGGCTTGACGCGCTTTGGTTGCAACTTCGGCAGGAATGGAATCGCGACTTTCCATTGGGCTGTGATTTTATTCTCGTGTCACAACAACAGGTACTGGCTTTACCCCGTACCAGTATGGCGGAGTTCGCGTAGTGGCTTATGTCGCCATCAAGGGGGGGGCACAGGCAATCGCCAACAGCGAGGCCCTGTTCGATTATTTGCGAACCCGCGAAGGTGAAACCGCACAACCTTTGCAGACTTCCAGTATCACCCATCAACTGCGTTTGTTGCACAGTCGTGTGTTGTCGGAAGGCGGCGTATATCATCCCGAGGCAGCGTCGCTCGCTATAAAGCAGGCGCAGGGAGATACTTTGGAAGCGGCCTTTATTTTGCGAGCCTACCGATCTACTCTGCCGCGCATTGCACAAACCACCGCACATAACACGCTTAATATGCGCTTGACGCGGCGTATTTCATCGGCATTTAAAGATATTCCCGGCGGTCAAATGTTAGGGGCAACAAGCGACTATCAACTGCGCTTATTGCGTGAACAATTACGCGATGAAAACCCCGAAAATTTTCGAGCGGTGTGTCGTAACTGGTTTGCCGATATCGCAGAAAGCGATGTGCCCGATTGTTTTCCTAAGGTTTTGGCAGAGCTTCAAGCACAGGGTCTGGTGGCGGAACCGCCACAGGCCGATCCCAGCGCTGACGCTTTCGATATTACCCGCGAACCCCTGAGTTTTCCAACCACACGCTCGGCGGCACTGGCAACCATGGCGCGCGCGGAGCAGGGCGCGCTTCTCGCGCTAGCCTATTCCAATATGCGTGGCTATGGTGATGTGCATCCAACCGTCGCTGAATTACGGGTGGGATTTTTGCCGGTATTGCTACCTCACCCGATTACAGGGAAGGCCATGGAAGTGGGTGAGATTGAAGTTACCGAATGCGAAGTGGTTGCCATGTATCAAAGTCCCGATCAAACATCCTCAGGTAAGCCATTGTTTACGCTGGGCTATGGTGCTTGCTTTGGGCACAACGAAGTGAAAGCGATCAGTATGGCAATACTGGACAGAGCGCTGCAAAACGGTTTTGAGGCTTCCCCCCAAAATCCCTCCGAAGATCCTGAATTTGTATTGCTGCATATCGACGGCATAGATTCCATGGGTTTTTGTACGCACTACAAAATGCCGCACTATGTTACCTTTCAGTCGGATATGGATCGCTTGCGCCGCGCTCAAAAAAAAATCGACTCGTCTGAAACCGCGGATAATTCACATGACTGAGCCGTTTGGTTATCTGGATGAACACGCAAAAAAAGAAATTCGTCGCGCCTGTTTAAAGGCGGTTGCTATTCCGGGTTATCAGGTACCCTATGCCAGTCGGGAAATGCCAATGGGGCGTGGTTTCGGTACCGGCGGTTTACAATTAACGCTATCACTAATCGGTGCAGGGGATACCCTGAAGGTTATCGACCAGGGCGCGGATGATTCAGTAAACGCTGTAAGTTTACGAAATTTTATTGAGCTTACCTGCCCCGGCATTAGCACCACAACGCGAACCACAGACGCGGATATAATTCAATCGCGGCACCGTATTCCCGAGTTAGCACTACGCGAGGATCAATATCTAATTTTACAGGTACCTTATCCTGATCCCTTGGTCATCGTTGAGCCTTCTGAAGAAAAACGCAGAATCAGTCATGGCGAGGGCGATTATTCCCGCTTATTGGTAAAGCTTTACGAAGATATCGTACAGTTTAAAGAAATTACCATTTCACACCGCTACCCGACGCGTATAAATAATCACTATGTTATCGATCCGTCTCCCATTCCGCGATGGGATCTGCCAAAGATGCATCACTCCAAAGCCTTAATATTATTGGGCGCCGGGCGTGAGAAAAAAATTTACGCGGTACCACCTTACACTTCCGCCGAGCCTTTGGCATTCAGTGATGTGCCTTTTCGCATCGAAAATTTTTGCGACGCTTTGGGCAAACGTCAGGCCTGCGAGAATTGTGGCAGCACGCAAAGTTTTCTCGATGAGTATTTTGACACACACAGCGGTAGGAAGATCTATCGTTGCTCTGATGCTGATTGGTGCCTCGAGCAATTGCAACGCCGGGATGCACTGCGTCATGGTTAAAATTCTTGAAGTTGAAAATCTCAGCAAACGCTACGGCGTGGGTTGTGCGAATTGTTTTAGTAGCACGGGGCCAGCGTATGCCTCAAATGTGTGTCGCCATTGTGGCAGCGTGGTTGCCGCAAACAATCTCAGTTTTGAATTGTATCAGGGTGAAATTCTGGGAATTATTGGTGAGTCTGGTTCTGGAAAATCCAATGCGGTGAAAAATTTGTTTTTCGATGAAGTGCCCACCTCGGGACGGGCTTACTATTGGCAGGATGAAATCCGTTATTCATTGTTTGAACTGAATCGTGCACAGCATCGACGTCTTGCCAACGAATCTTTTGCAATGGTTTACCAAAACCCCTACCTGGGTTTGAATTTTGAAATATCCGCGGGTGCCAATATCGCGGAACGCTTGTTGATGGCAGGCCAGAGCAGCTATGCGGAGATACGTGCGCGTGCCCAGCAACTGTTGAACCGTACAGAAGTGAGCAGTGAACGTATGGATGAGCTGCCTAAAAATTTTTCCGGGGGCATGCAACAGCGCGTACAAATAGCCAAGGCCTTGGCAACCAATCCACCTTTGTTGTTTCTCGATGAAGTGACAACTGGGCTCGATCTCTCTGTACAGGCTGCCATTTTGGATTTAATTTTGGATATTCAGCAAGAATCAAAAAGCTCAATGATCGTGGTTACTCACGATCTCGGTGTAATTCGCTTATTGGCAACCCGGACCCTGGTAATGCAACACGGCCAGGTGGTGGAATCGGGCCTTACTGATCAGATATTGGAAGATCCGCAGCAAGCTTATACACAACGCCTGGTGGCATCGGCTTTATAAGCGATTTAGTTTTTTATAAGTGATTTATCTGTCGCACCCAAGAGACGGCGTGCGAACACGCCAAGAAATTTAGCGGTGTTATGTTTACCTGATGGTAATTGTCGCGTGTATAAGGAGCGACTATGTCGGAAGCGGCGCTGTTGCGCATTGAAAATTTTTCAAAAGTCTTTTATTTGCACGAGCAAAAAAAGCGCATCGTCGCGGCCACCGACGTTAATCTCCAGGTATTCCCCGGCCAGCTCACTGCACTTCTGGGGCCCACAGGCTCGGGAAAGTCCAGTGTGCTGAAAGCGGTGTATCGTACCTACTTGCCCAGTGGCGGACGAATTTTATATACCCAGCGCAGTGGTAATATGATTAATTTGGTGAATGCCAGTGAATTTGAGATGGTTCAGTTGCGCCAAAACGATATTCATTTTGTCACCCAATTTTTATACTGTTTGCCCCGTAAATCCTGTGAGGAAATTGTCGCCCGCCCGCTGTTACCTCTGGGCTACAGCCATAGCGATGCTATCGCCAAAGCCCGGGAAATTCTCGCTGCATTAAAGCTACCGCAACAACTCTGGGGATTATCGCCGGCGACTTTTTCAGGCGGCGAACGGCAGCGTATAAATCTGGCGCGCGGTTTAGTGGTAAAACCGCGTTTGTTATTGTTGGACGAGCCCACTTCAGCATTGGACCCGCAAACCTGTGAAGAGGTGTGCGATGTTATACGGCAATTAAAATCTGAGGGTGTCGCAATGCTGGCCATATTTCATCAACCGCACATTGTTGCTGCCCTGGCCGATCATACCGTTAGTATCTCGGTAACAGATCAGGAGAATGTTACCGCATGAAAACACTGCTTAGTCACGCGAGGGTTGTGTTACCCAACGAAATTCTGGAAGACGCCTCTGTTTTGCTTGAAGACGATTGCATTCTTGCTGTCTGCCCGGAAAACCTGCGCGTGGATTGCGAGATAAATCTGAAGCATCAATACCTGATGCCGGGCCTGGTGGATTTGCATTGCGATGCGCTTGAAAAAGAAGTGGAGCCACGCCCTAATGTGCATTTTCCTCTGGATTTTGCCTGTGCCCAGGCGGATAAACGCAATGCCGCTGCAGGCGTTACCACGGTGTATCACGCACTTTCTTTTGCCAAAGAAGAATTAGGGGTGCGCAATAACGAAGTTGCCGCCGAGCTGGCACGTGCGGTGCACCAGTGGCAACCTCATGGTTTGGTCGACAACCGTGTGCACTGTCGCTATGAAATCACAGACGCCACTGCTCTGCCTATTTTATTGCAACTGCTTGTTGAGCAATCGATGCATATTGTTTCCATGATGGACCACACACCGGGGCAGGGGCAGTTTAAAAATCTCAATGCCTATCGCGAATTTATTACGCGCACCTACGAAAAAACCGATGCTGAGGTTGATGCCCTGGTAGAACAAAAAATGGCAGATGCCGCAGGGGCCTACCAGCGTATGCAAAACTTGGCGCAAGCGGCGCATGAACACGGTATTGCCGTTGCTAGCCACGACGATGACTCACCGCAGCGGGTTGCAACGATGAGTAGCCTGGGCGCAGATATTTCTGAGTTTCCCATTACCTTGGACGCGGCACGGGCGGCAAAACAAGCAGGCATGGCAACCATTTTTGGAGCACCCAATGTGTTGCGGGGCAAAAGTCAATCGGGTTCCATGAAAGCCGTCGATGCCATCATTCACGGTGTTGCAGATTGTTTGTGTGCAGACTATGCACCCGCAACCTTGATTGTTGCGGTGTTTAAAATAAGTCAACACAGTGAACTTACGCTGCCGCAAGCTTTGCAATTGGCAAGTTCGAACCCTGCTCGTGCCGCAAAGTTAAGCGATCGGGGAGAGATTGCTGCAGGCAAGCGCGCTGATTTAATAACGATAGCCGAGCCGGGGGGGCTACCTCAGGTCACCGACACCTGGGTCGCGGGGCAGAGGGTGTACTCGGTCGCGTACGATCGCGCTTAGGCCTTAACTTGAACCCAATAACGCAAGGCCAATTGTTTTATGTGATGGGTGCATCGGGCTCTGGCAAAGATAGCTTGATAGGCTATTTGCGACAACAGCGCTTGCTGCAGGAGAACCATTCTGTATCAAAACTTGTTTTTGCCCACCGCTATATTACCCGTGCATTTGAAAAATCTGGCGAGAATCATGTCGCGCTAACGGAAGCGGAATACAAGTTGCGACTGGCTCACGGTTGTTTCGCGCTCCATTGGAGTAGTCATAATTTATTTTATGGTGTGGGGGTAGAAATTGATGTTTGGCTAAATCAGGGATTGCATGTGGTGGTTAATGGTTCGCGGGCTTATTTTAATAAAGCACTGCTTGCATACCCCCAGATGATTCCTATATTGATTTGTGCCAAATCGGAAATTATACGCGCCCGCTTACAATCGCGCGGCAGGGAATCCCGAGAGCAGATTGACGCCCGTGTGCAACGGGGTGAGGCCCTAAATAGAAATTTAAGCGCTGTGCAGTTAACAATAATTCATAATAACGGCGAGCTCTGCGATGCGGGTCAACAATTGCTACGCGTAATTGAGGAGTCTATCGTATCAATACCTTGGAATTAACTTTACTGGGCACGGGTAATTCAGCAGGGTTTCCTGTTTACGGCTGTGATTGCCACAGTTGCGAAACCGCTCTGCATAAAGGTTTGCGGCGTACGCCGTGTAGTGCGCTATTGCGTTTTGGAAAATTAAATTTACTTTTAGATGCCGGGCAAACTCAGCTGCGGGAACGCTTCGCTGCGGGGGAATTATCTGCCATTTTTATCACCCATTTTCACCCTGACCATGTGCAGGGACTGTTTGAATTTCGCTGGGGAAGTAATTTACAGTTACCGGTATACACGCCACCAGACGAGGTCGGGTGTGCCGATTTATATAAGTACCCAGGAATATTACAGTTCCAGGCGCTTAAGCCGTTTAAAACGCTCCCACTCGGAACCTTGCAAATTACTCCGGTACCCTTGTTACATTCGAAGCCCACTTACGGTTATGTGTTTAGTACGGCGCAACAACGACTGGCTTATTGTACTGACACAAAAGGCCTGCCCAATGAAACATTGGCTTGGTTTCAACAGAATCCGCTCGACCTTCTGGTGATCGATTGCAGCTTTTCGCCGGGGTCGGTTCATCAGGGTCATAACAATTTGGATGATGTGATTAATATCTTAAAACACCTTTCTGTGCCCAGGGTCGTGCTCACTCATATCGGTCACGATTTTCATATTGCACTAAATCAGAATAAATACGCACTTCCCTCCAATGTACATATTGGCCATGATGGTATGTGTTTGAGATTGAGCTAAGTCTGTTCTATATGTGGCACAACCCTTACTTTGTTATCTGTGTTGCGGTATTTATGCATGTTGCCTGGAACATACTTACCCGCTACGCCGATCCACGCGCTAATTATTTATGGTGGGGCCTCCTCGCGCACATACTCGTGGTGGCTCCCTGGGGCTTTTACGAGTTAGTTGTTGCTACAAAATGGGATGCAACGCTAGTTGTGGCAATGGCGGTAAGTAGCGCCGCGATCAGCGTGTATTTTTTCGCTTTGCGCAAAGCCTATCAGCTCGCTCCAGTTGCGTTGGTTTATCCATTGGTGCGCAGCGCTCCCCTAGTCATTGCATTGTGGTCGTGGTTGCTGTTTGCGAAGACTTTAACTCGCCTTGAAATGGTGGCGATGGCGATTAGCATCGCAGGATTATGGCTTCTGGCTGCAACGGCTTGGCGGGGTTCAGCACGCGCTTGTCTGTCTTGGGCATTTATTGCGATGTTTGCAACCAGCATTTATTCGCTTAGCGATAAGGTTGCTGTGCTCAGTTTGCAAAGTTTTGGCTCGCAGTTGGGATTTATTTCAGTCACTTATACGGCGGCCTTTGGCTGCTTAACGGCGCAACAAAAAATGCGCACTGGGCACTACACCCCAGCGCTGCGACCCAAGCTGAGTATGATTCTACTGGGCGGGGCTTTTATTGGAATTTCCTATGCATTGGTGGTGCGAGCCATGCAGTATTTGCCTGCGGCGCACACAGTAGCTTTTAGCAATGCCGGCATTGTGCTGGCGGTATTGGTTCCTATTTTTGTTTTTCGGGAAAAGCAGCATTGGCGCTTGCGTTTGCTTGGCGCTCTTGTAGTTACCGCCGGATTGGCACTTTTAGCGATGGCTTAATGTTTACAGGTCTTACAAAAAAAAGGCGTTTCACGCGCGCTGCGCGTGAAACGCTACGAGGAGTGAGAGCCACCTACAAGGGCTCTCTATTGAATCCAACCGCCTGATTTCCATCGGGCTAGCGGCGATTGGAAGCAATGCTTGCCAGAGGTTCCCTAAAAATCGATAACAACTGTCACTATGCTCCGAGCGGGTACACTTGCCACTGTTGTATCGGAGCCACTAATTTGCGCTTCGGTATTTTCACGATTTTGCATTTGCGAGGTAACGAAGGCACTTACGCTGGATGCGCTGCTGCCGGTTTCAATGGCTATCGAATTGAAACTCACGGTGCTGCGATTGAGCAGCACGACAACAATCTGGTTATCTCCCTGGTAAGCTGTGACATCTATAGTGCTGTTGTCGGGAGTCGCCATTATGCGAGTGAATCCAGGGCGAACAAATTTGGCGTAATGTGAGAATGCCCAACCGCGTTTTAAAACTTCACCGCGTGTGGTGCCGTATTGGGCTTCGCCATCGCCGATGAATGAATAGAAGCGGCGCGCCCACCACCAGATGTACGCATTCCAATTAATTTCCATGGATTTATGTATGCTTGCGAGCACATCGTCGAGGGTTTCATTCCACACGGCGCTATTATTGCCACCCCAAATGGCTGCACCGTCGTCATCGGCTTCGTGAATCAACCATTCCGTCATCCAGCGTTGTTTGTTTTTTTGTTCCGCCAGCGGGTAAGGGGTGAAGGTGCCACTACTTTCGGCGCTGTAGAGATGGCCGCCCACCATACTGAAGTTTGCCAGGGCGTCATCGTCGTTAAGGCTTGGGTCGGTGTAGGCGCGGTCAAAGCGCAACGATTCCCCTACCAGTAATTCTGCATTGATACTTGCGCCGTAATCTCTCACGAAATTGCGCAGTTCTTCGCCGCTCCAATCGCAGGATTCATAACTGGGATGCCAGTCGGGTTCGTTTTGCACCGAGACCACATCAATATCGACGCCAGCGCCTTCCATGTAGGCGATGTAGTCGTTGAGGTGAGCGGCGTAGTCGCCGTAGCGCGCAGGCAGTAATTTTCCACCGTCGGTGGTGCTGTTGTTGTCTTTCATATCGGCCGGCGGTGACCAGGGGGTGGCAAGAATTTGCAAATCGCTTGCTACCAGCTTGGCTTCAGCAAGATTTGCGGCCGCGAGATACCAGTCGTTGGGGTCGGGGTTGATGATGGTGCGCAACAAACTCAGGCCGAGTTGCTGATCGCCGCTACCTACGAGGGTACGAACTTCGGCGTCCGTCAGCATATTGTTGGTCCACATGGGCAGCGCTGCGCCGAAACCAGCGATGGTCTGGTATTGCGTGTTAGGATCGACAGTGATCGTCAAACTGATATCGGGCTGCCCGCTGGAAGAACTTGAACTGCTACTGGATGAACTGCTAGTTGAGGAGCTGGAGCTTGATGAGCTCGAACTGGATGAACTGGAGCTGGATGAACTGGAGCTAGAAGCACCGGTGCCATTTCCCCCCGAGGAATCACTGCCGCCGCAGCCAGCGATGAACAGCGTGCTACTCATTAGAAATGCGGTACCGATACCCGTGAGGGATTTGCGAAGCATAATGTGCGTCTCGTATGAAGCTGGTCGCTTGTGTTTGGAAGCACTAAAACCAGTTTTGTGTAAAATTTGTACAGGATTGAGACTTTAGTGATTTGGGCGTCATTTAGTGAGCAATTTTGAGCAAATCATTAATACTTCGCGAAAAATACTATTGATTTTGCAGAATCTTCCATACTAATTCATTGCTTGCATGCAAGTATGCGCGGTATTGCGACCCGGGATTGCGTGTTTCAGTGTTTATTATTTGACGATTCAGGGAGTGGATGGGGCTTTTGCTGTTTTTGCTTGTATTCACCGGGTGTGCATAAAAACTGTTTACGAAACACCCGGTTAAAGTAAGAAGCGTTGTTATAGCCCACCTTAAACGCGATTTCCGCAACACTCAGATCAGTTTCTGTCAGCAGTCGCGCGGCTTCAGTAAGGCGTAGATGGTTCAGACAAACACTGAAGGTCATGCCGGTTTCTTCTTTAAGAATGGCGTTGAGCTTTGTGCGATTGGTGCCCAGGCGAGATAGGGCGGTATCCAGATCCAGTTCGGGGTTGGTAAATTCGGTCGCCATCAGTTGCATGGCAGCGCGTTTTTCCTTTTCTTTTTTGCTATCGGTTGGTAGTGGCTGATAGGTTTTAGTAAGCGATGCCTGTTTGGCCTTTTCCTGCTCCATTGCCAGCAGGCGCTGCGTGCGCTGTCGCAGAGTCCAATAAACCAGGCTTAGCCAGGCGAAAACCAACAAGGCACTGCCGGAAATGAACAGTGACCAATCGCGACCCGTAAGTGTGAATTCAGCAAATTTAACCTTGTCGGTAAGGTCAACCGGGCTTTGGCTGGTATTACCCAGCGAGATACTTTTTATCCGGCCAAGATCGTACGTCTTGTTTGAAATATCCAGGTTTACCCGCTTTAACCACCATTCCGGCGTATTGAGCTGGTGTAAATCGATATCAACCGTTTGCCAATCGCGATCACAGTTAAATAACGCGTTGGAGGGGCGGAAACTGTCGAAATCGTTTAAATCAGTGACCTGGGCATCGAAGGAATGCAGTATCAGTGTCAGTACATTACGTGGCTCACAGCGCACCGTTAAGCGGATTTGCGAATAGACATTCCAGTCCATTAGGTCGTCGATGCTGTCGCCGCGTGTAAACCAGATACCCAAATGTGCGAAGGGGTAAGAGTGAGTGCCATCGAGCTTAAACGCGTACTCGAGACTGTAGGTTTGCTCTTCCACTTCGATAACAGATAGCCCGCCTTCCCTGGAATCGGTGCCGCTGACAATAGTCCAGGGGTAGCGGCTGGTATCTGCAGGCAATAAGGGGTGTTCAACCTCGGACTGCAGCCAGAGAAGGTAGTCCAGGCTCACAATTACCAGTGTGCAAAGCAGCAGCGCGAGATAGCTGTTGAATTTTAGGTGTTTCAGTGAAGCTGTGGCCATAGACCCAGGTTAGCCGCGATAGTGGGCAGATTTAGATTCAAGTGGAAATGCATTAATGATAGCGAAAAATTCTAGCGGGTATTGTGCGAATTGTGCGTTTTCTCGGAAACATGTTTCGTGCTGAAAGCGTGGCCGGTCGTTAAATTGCACGTATGGCACACGGTGTTCAACCTTAAAACAGAAGGCGAGTTGCTCAATTGATCGATCATTGCAGGAAAATACCAAGGGTTACACTTAAAAATAATTTGTTCGTTTTTCAGCTTGCATCTTTACAAAACTATTTTTGCCGATGCTCGCTAGTATTAATATCAGAAACAGTGTGTCTACCTCTCTTTGTGATAAAGCCGCAACGCGACGGGTGCGAATAGTACATTAAGAGCCAATGAAGCAATTAATACCCAAATCACACTATCGAACTGTGGTTCGCCGTGCATCAGCGCGCGCGATGCATCCACCAAATGTGTAACGGGGTTGATACTTACGAATTTCTGCAACCAAGCGGGCATGGTTGTCGGGTCTACGAAAACATTGCTGGCAAAGGTGAGCGGAAATAAAAATAAAAAGCTGGTGGTCATTACCGATTCTGCATTTTTAACGTACATGCTGAAAATTATCCAAACCCACGAGAGACTGACTGAAAAAACCTGGATAAGTACGAGTGCTAGTATTACGCCTAGCGCGCCACCATTTGGTTTAAACCCCATTAATAAACCCAAGCCAAGCACCATAATCGAGGCCAGAGAATAGCGCAGTAAATCCCCTAAAAGCGCACCAAACACCGGTGATGACTGCCAAATGGGCAGTGAGCGAAAACGATCATACACGCCTTTGTGAATATCATAATTCAAGCCCACGCCGGTATAAACGGTGATAAATAAAACCGCTTGCACCAAAATGCCAGGCAGTAAAAACTGAATGTATTGCTCCGGTGAGCCCGCCAATGCGCCACCAAATAAATAGGTAAACATCAATGTCATCATTAGCGGAAATATGGTGACATCAAACAGTTGAAACGGAACATGTTTAATTTTAAGCAGCGCACGCCACCCTAGAGTAAGTGAGGCCGAAAAAGCATTGGCCGGCTTGGGGGCCGCTTTTTCGTTTCCCAGCCAGCGCAGACTTGCCTTTTCAGGCGTTGGCGCTTTGGGAATTTGATTGACAGTTGTCATGATGCACCCTCTGTGGTTGTTTCCGATTGTGCTGCGCTGTGCCCCGTTAATGCAAAAAACACCTCATCCAAACTTGGTGAGCCCATGGCGAATTCTTCGATATCGATATTGTGCGCCCGCAATGTGTGGAGTGCATCCAAGGCCTGGGTATTATTACTGACTTGAATTGCCAGGCCATTATCTGCCAAGGGGTGCACGGTTTCGTCGGGTAAAAGTTGTTGTAACAAAACCTGGGCTTCGTTGCTTTGCCCGGGGTCTTGTAAAAAGACTTTCAGCGTACCACTGCCTACCGAGGCTTTGAGTTCCCGGCTGGTGCCTTGCGCAATGAGTTTCCCTTGATCAATCACCGCAAGTCGTGCTGCGAGCTGATCAGCTTCTTCGAGGTATTGAGTGGTGAGCAATACGGTCGAGCCCTGTTGCGCGACGGCACGTACAATATCCCATACCTGATTGCGACTGCGCGGATCTAACCCGGTGGTGGGTTCGTCCAAAAATAATATTTCTGGGCGTACAATCAAGCTGGCAGCGATATCGAGGCGGCGGCGCATGCCACCTGAATATGTGGTTACCTGACGATGTCGGGCGTCCATTAAATTGAAGGCCTGCAGCAATTCTGTGGCGCGGCGCTTGGCATCACCCCAGCTAAAACCCCGTAGACGTGCCATGAGAATCAGGTTTTCCACGCCGCTCAGTTCGTCATCTACTGAAGCAAATTGTCCGGTGAGCGCGACACGGGCACGAATGTCTGCGGCTTGTTTAACGCTATCGAAGCCAAGTACACTGGCACTGCCGCTACTGGGTTTCAACAAGGTGGCCAGAAGCCGCACCGTGGTGGTTTTTCCCGCGCCATTGGGGCCCAACAATCCAAAAACTGTACCGGGCGCTATTTGCAAATCGACACTGTTAAGGGCGTGAGTGTCGCCAAACCGTTTCGAGAGTTGTGTTGTTTCAATCGCAAATGCCATTGCTTTTTTCCTTGTAGGGAGCTCTGAAGACGGGCTGCCCTGTGATATTGGCTGTTCAAACCACGTGATACTTCACTACGGCGATTTCATTCAATGCTGTTGTTTTTTCCCGGTAGCTTGGTTAGCGTACTTACCTGATAATTCGTGTTTATCGTAGTGAAACCCTAATTCCGTTGAGGTGTTTATGCAGAGCCATTTTTTCGCGTACATTAGCAAAATTCGCTGGATTATTCGCTGGGGATTGAAGCGCAACGCGATACCAGAAAATGTTATGGAGCACAGTTGGGAAGTAGCTACTATTGCACACGTTTTGGCAGTGATTGGTAATAAACGCTTTGGCGCAAACTACGATGTTAACGCCGTGGCGACCGCGGCCCTGTATCACGATGTTTCAGAGGTGATAACCGGCGATATGCCGACCCCTATCAAATACCACTCTTTGGGTATGCAGAAAGCCTTTAAAGAAGTGGAGGTTCAGGCAGAACATGAACTGGTGGAATTACTTCCCGAGGATTTACGAGATGCCTTCGCTGATTTGGTGGTTTCCTCGCGTGTTCCCGAAGACATTACACGCCTGATCAAGGGCGCCGATACCATTGCCGCGTTTTTAAAATGCCAGGAAGAGCTCAAGGCGGGAAATGGTGAATTTTCCAAGGCCGCCGAAGATATTGCCGCACGACTCAAGGGTTTTGGTATGCCCGAAGTGAACGTATTTTTGGACATATTCGCACCCAGTTATAAATTAACGCTGGATGAATTACTGAACGGCAATGACAAGGTGCGGCGTTTACCGTTACAGCACTAGTAGGCTGCTGACTCTCTGTTAGATGCCACGAACGACTCCAAAATTTAAACCCAATATAAGTAGCCATAAAAAAGGGATGTCGAATTACGACACCCCTTTGTTTTCCACCATAGAGTTATTTTAAAGATTTTCTATTGAATAGTGATACGTCCTTCACCGCCAACGGGGTAGTCAGCTGCACTGATAACGCCACCAAGATCAATCGAAATAAAATCAGACAGTGCCTGCTGATAACTTACCCCGAGGCGTGTGAAAGACAGTGCTGGGTAGCCATCGCCGCCATTTAAACTGAAGTCATTGGAAACTACAGTAAGCGTCATGTCCGCCGCCACGCCGTTGGCCACAACCACAGTTCCGTTATCCAAGACCAGGCTGCGAACTCGCTGGCCTGCAGCGACTTCGGTGCCGTCTGCTTCTGTTACCCGGGCAGGGAAACTGGTGTCGATCACGTAAGAAAATCCTGAGGCCTGAATGAAGCCACCGTCTCCGGATGCCGGCAAGCGCACTGAACCTTCTTCAACGATCTGACGGAAAGTTTCTGCGGGAACATCGGTCGCCAGCGATACGAAGTTGGAGAAGGGCGCGAGGCGGAAAGTATCCGCTTCCGAGAAGGGCCCGGCGGGTTGGTCGATTTCACCGCGTATACCTCCACCGTTTTGGAAGGCGACGTCTGGCTGAGGCAGGCCGAAATCGGCTGCGCGTTTTGAGGCGGCTGCGAATAAAGAGTCGGCCATAAGATTACCGCAGTTACTTTCGACGCCGCGTACTTCGGCACGCTCGCAATCCAGAGCGACCTCGCTGGTGCCAATAATATTGGCTGCCAAAGCGTCGATAAAGGCAGCGACCGGTTCTTCAATAAATTTCTTGGCGAGGAAATTGGGGTGCAGACCGGTGACCAGTTGAATACCGGAATCGTCTACGTCCCAACTGGTAACTTCGCCTTTCTTATTAAAGTTCACCACCAGGCGACCAACATACTTATAGTTGCCGGGTGTCGTTACAACCGGTACGGCCTTGCCCTGGGCATCGGTCGCAACTTGTGGATAGCTGCCGAAAATATCGTCTTCGTCGCCGGGGAAGAAGTCTGTGCCGACATCGCCGAGAATTTCATCGCCGCCACCGCCGATTACTACGTCGACGTTTTTCAATTCAGAGACCAGCGCAATCTCACTGGCCAGGCCTTGCAAATGCGACACCAGAATAATGTGCTTAACACCCCAGTAGCTCAGCCTATCGATTTCTGCTTGAGCGATTTCCGCGAGGTTATCGAGAACTTTTACGGTAACTGGGGAAGAAATCGCCGGGAGTGTTGGTGTGGTTAAACCAACCACACCTATCCAGTGGCCGCGCTCGCGGATAACGGTACTGGACACCAATTCGTCTCCGACTTTCATCGACAGGTTTACATCGTCGGAATAGTCCAGGTTGGCGGAAACAAAGGGCACGTCGCGCCAGCCACTGTTAACGCCTTCAATAAATTCGTTGAATACGTCTGGACCAAAATCGAACTCGTGATTACCGATTGCCAGAGCGTCGTAGCGCAACAGGCGTATGCCGAGGGCATCGTAGAAAGGGGCACCTGCTTCACGCGAAGCCTGGAAGGTGGTACCGGCAAGAAAATTATCGCCAGAGTTCAACAGCAGCACGCCCTGACGCTGGCGTTTGGCTTGAAAGCGCAATTTATCGACCATGGTTTTAAACTGGCCAATACCACCGTATTCCACGCCGTCGATTTCAAACGGCAGCAGAGAAGATTCGCCATCGTTGTTGTGCAAAATAGTGAGGGTAAAGTCGTTGTTGTGTTTTTTATGAGCTGCGCCGGAAAGTGCGTCTGCGCTGGCAAAAGTGCATGCCACCATCACCGCCAAACTGGCGGCGGCCAGTTTTTTGGAAGGTAGCGCGGCACTCCTAAAGAGTCGAGTGATTGTTTTCATAGATAAATCCCTTATAGATAATAGGCTCAGAACGAGCTTAGATTGCATTGCTGTCGCCAATTAGTGCTTAGTGACCTTACTCCTGAAGATTTAAAATGAGATGACAGTGAGATGAATCTCGCGCGGGCGCAATCAGGCTACCCCCCTCGGGTGAGCAAGGCCGGGGTTCGCAGAAATTACAGCTTCAGTTGGATATACTGGCGCTTCGGGCCAAACACAAAAATATAATGACAAGATTCAATAACAAAATGGGCTGGCTGGTGATTGGAGGAATAGCCAGTGCGATGGCAATTGTGTTAATTGTGAGTTCGCGTTACCACCATCCATTATTCCCTGCGGATGGCAGCCAATTTCCGTACAGCATCACGCAAAGTTCCGATGTACTCGACGGCGGTAAATCCCGTATCAGCGTGCACCCCAGTACGGAAGTGCTTGATGTTTCGTACCAGCTTATTGAGGGCTATCAATATCCCTACGCCTCTGTTGGACTTAATTTTGGTGAGCAGCTCGCCGATTGGAGCGCTTATCGCACCTTGGAAATAAGCATCGCTTGCACCCCGGCAAACGTGTTGATGTTCACCCTGAACAGTTACGATGCGCAAATCACCCAGCCTGATGATTTCCTAAGCTACAGGCCGGCTACCACATCTTTCTCCTGTACACCCACCGCACAAATTGTTGTTCTCGATCTGGATCACCTCACAACACCCAAGTGGTGGTTGGAACGAACCGGCCTACCACTTTCCAGCGTGGCTTACGATCTGACCAAGGTGTTTGGTATTTCCATTGAAAATACCAGTCAGAGCCCGCGGCAAATCGAATCTAAGGTGCTTATTCGCAAGGTGGTGTTGGTTGGGAGGGACTGGCTCAGGGTGGCGGCTGCCCTTGCTATTCTGCTGATACTTGTTGTGCTGGGAGTTGTGTATTGGCTGCAGCGGCACACCCAAAATTTGCGCCGCGAACTGGCGGAACGCGCAACAAACGAGCAGCCTGAGGATGATTATCAACCGGTTGCTAAAGCGTCCAAAATAGATCGCGACCGCCACGCGGTGCTCACGTACATGAAAACGCAATACGCCAATCCGGAACTTAGTTTGGAGTTGCTAACGAGTTCTCTGGGTATTAATCGCGTGAAAGTTAACGACATTCTCAAAGAGCAGGAAGGCCTTACCTTCAGTACCTACCTTAATAAATTACGACTTACCGAAGCCGCTAGATTGTTGCGTGAAAAGGATGCGCGCGTGGCCGAGATTGGATTTATGGTCGGTTACAATAATGCCTCTTACTTTAATCGCACCTTCAAGAAGGAATACGGTTGTACCCCCAACGCCTATAAAAAGCACATGTTGCACAGTGCTCAATCAGAGACTCCTTCGAACTAGACCCAGCTCATCCGTCTTCAAAAGAGGGTGACAAAACTGCAATGTCACTATCTGCAAAATAAATCTCACAATCTGTTTTATTCCCAGAATTCTGGTGCTACGCCGAAAAAAACGTAGCAGATTTCCGTATGGTTGCCGCTGGCGGGAGCATGAGATGGGCATGCTCCCATTCCCACTTAAACCGAGGAAAAATAATGAGAATAATTCAGATTACTCTGTTGGCCTCAGCGGCTGCTGTGGCAACCCAGAGCGAGGCTGCCATTGAGGTAGACTTTGCCATCTCGCCCGAGCAGCAAAGTCATACCATTAGCCCGCTTATCTACGGAACCAACCACCGTATGTACATGGGTGGTAATGCCAATTTGGGGTTTTATCGTTTTGGGGGTAACCGTACTACGGGTTACAACTGGGAGAACAACTTCTCCAGTGCCGGTGAAGATTGGTACAACTCCAGCGACGATTACCTCACACCAACGGGCGTAGATGGCTCGGCGCCCGCAATCACTTATACCGATTTTATTGAAAATAGTATTGCCCCCGGCGCCAAAGCGCTGCTCACCTTGCAAATGGCCGGTTATGTGGTGGCCGATGGTGATGGAGAAGTGACGCTCGAAGAACAAGCGCCATCGTCGCGCTGGGTACCAGCATTACCGCGCAAGAATGCGCCCTTCTCACTGACGCCCGATTTGAACGATAACGCCGTGTACATGGACGAGCTGGTCAACCTGCTGGTAAGCCGTTACGGTCGCGCGGATGAAGGCGGAGTATTAGCGTATTCGCTCGACAATGAACCGGCGCTCTGGTCACAGACACACCCCAGAATCCACCCAGATAAGCTGACGGCTGCAGAGTTAATTGATCGTTCTGTGGCGCTGGCCTCGGCCGTTAAAGATGTAGATCCGTCTGCAAAAATATTTGGCCCCGCACTCTATGGATTTGGCGCTTACAACAGTTTGCAGGATGCGCCCGATTGGGCGAGCAATTCCCCGGCGTACCAATGGTTTATCGAATACTACCTTGAGCAAATGCACAATGCGGCCGATAGCGGCAGTGGGCGTTTGTTGGATGTGCTCGACTTACACTGGTATTCCGAAGCCACTGGCGATGAGCGGGTAACCACCGTGGGTGCCAACACCCGAGCCGACCAGATTGCCCGGTTACAGGGCACCCGCAGCCTGTGGGATGAAGGTTATGTGGAGAACAGCTGGATCGGGCAATACTTCTCAAGTTTCCTGCCGTTAATTCCACGTGTTAAATCCTCGATTGCCAACTATTACCCGGGTACCGAACTGGCATTCTCGGAGTACAGCTTTGGCGGTAACGATCACATCAGTGGTGGTGTTGCTCAGGCTGATGTGCTCGGAATTTACGGTAAATACGGTGTTTACGCTGCCAACGCCTGGTTGCTGCAGGACGACGCCAGCTACATCACCGCTGCTTTTCAGCTGTATCGAAACTACGACGGCAACAACGGCGAGTTCGGAGATATCAGTGTTGGAGCATCCATGAGCGATAAAGAGAACAGCGCTATCTACGCCGCTGTGGATTCTGAAAACGGAGACCTGCACCTCGTCGTCATTAATAAAAATATCGATGAAGCGTTAAACGGCCAGTTCACTCTTGCGGCTGCGTCGGGATACGACAGTGCCGCTGTGTTCGCGCTGCAAGATGGTTTAGCCGAAATTCAATCTATGGATGGTTTCGCGATCAGTGGCGACAGCTTCTCTTACACATTGCCAGCGGTGTCAGCTTATCATTTCGTGCTGAGCAAGACCGGCAGCAGCTCCAGTTCATCTTCGAGCAGCTCTTCTTCGAGTAGCAGCTCGTCATCAAGCAGTTCCTCCAGCAGTAGTTCGAGTAGCACAAGTTCCACGAGCTCTTCATCGAGTAGCTCCTCGTCGAGCAGTTCAAGCACTGGCGGTGCCTGCACAGCCATGTGCGACTGGTACGGCCAGGGTTTGTGGCCGCTGTGTGAGCACACGCAAGGCTGGGGTTGGGAGAACAATCAAAGCTGTATTGGAGAAGCCACCTGTAACAGTCAGAACGGCAGTTGGGGTGTGGTAGACAGTTGCGGCAGCACATCGTCGAGTTCCAGCTCAAGTTCGAGCAGCTCCAGTTCAAGCTCCAGTTCTAGTACAAGCAGTACCAGCTCAAGTTCATCATCCAGTTCGAGCAGCTCGTCGACCAGTAGCACCAGTTCGAGCAGTAGCTCATCTGGCGGTAGCACTGGTGGTGGAATTAACGTGTTAATTGATGTGAATAACGATTGGGGTAGCGGTTATTGCGCATCGGTTACTTTCATCAATAGCAGCAGCCAGGCGCGCAGTCTCAATGTGGAGTTTTTGGTGGATGGCACAGTAACGAATGTGTGGAATGCAACCTGGAGTCAGACCGGTCCGCACTTACATGTGCAGGGTCTGGCCTGGAATAGCACCCTACCAGGGCTAGGTAGCGACTCTTCGATCGGGTTTTGTGCCAACCGGTGATTAACTGAAAAAAGCGATTCATCAGCAGGATTAATCGTTTGATAGCCTCGCAGTTGCCCCTGAACTGTGACTTAGGCGAACCTCCATGCGGTTCCCCATGAAGGTTCGCCTTTTTTTATCAACGCGTTCTAGAGCAGTTCGAAGCTCATAGCTCGGTGTGATTTCTGGCCGAATTCATCTTCCGCGCGTACTCGAATCACATGCAAGCCGGGCTCGAGCGCAGGCAATTCAAATTCCCAGATATGCGACGAGGGTTGCGGTGATGAAAATGCATTACCGGTGCCCAGATGTTTCGCATAGCTGCGCTCCATAAACGGATCGGTTCGCAACACGTTTTGCATCGCAAAGTATTCCGCGTTATCAAGGGAAATTTCCACACTGTCGCGTTCGCCACCGTCAAACAAGTTCACAACAACCTTGGTGCCTGGTAGTAATACGCCGCGATTAATGGCAACAATGTTTCCCTCCGCATCGCTGGTACCATCGAGTAATGGGTCGAGCACGATTCGCATAGTTTTATTGGGATCACCTTCGGCGGGAATAAAGCGTGGTTGTACCTGGGTGCCATCAAAACTTACCACGTAGTACCCATTGGGGTTGCCATCCTGCATATTAGCGAGGCGTACCTCACGTTCATCTCGCGGGCCGCGATTCCAACCGTTACCGCGAACCTCGGCAAGTGTATGTGCGATAAACCAGTCGCCGTGCCAGTTATGGGTATGATCCAGTTCGACCTTCCAGCTATTCGAGGTGTCATGACCGGCCATGGCGTACACGCGATCGAAACCCGCCAATTCCTCAAGCAATTCGTCGAGATTGACGGTATTGATATTGTCCCCCTGGTTGTAACGCTCGCCCTTGCCATCCAAGGCGTAGGTGATTAATGAAATGTGCGTGAATAGCACAATGAGTTTATCCTTGGATACAAATCGTAAGTCGTTGTGCAACCAGGTTAGTTGCTCTTGCGAAATAAAACCGCGGTAGCTGCCGTTATCGTAGCTACCCTGGCCATCGCCTTTGTACTGCACATTATCGAGGCCTATAAAGTGCACCCTGCCATGATCAAACGAGAAATTGGTAGGCCCGAAGTAGCGCTTAAAGGTTTCGGTGGAGTAGGTATCGTTAGGGGCACGGTAGTTCATGTCGTGATTGCCCGGCACATTCCAAATGGGAATACCAATACGGCCCATCATGGCGTTGTGGCGGGGAAACAATGCGAGGTTATCGTCGACCACATCGCCTGCGACAATTCCAAATGCTGCACCGTAGGGGTTATCGATTAGCTCGTTAACTATATCTTCGCGAACCTGATCCTGATATTCGTCGGTACGGGCCTGCGGGTCGGCAAAGGCCATCGCCTTGAACTTTTTTGTGTTGGGTTTTCCGGGTAGCAACGCGAAATTAATTATTTCCGGTAAATCGCCTGTGGGCTCAACAACAGGGAACTGGAATTCAGCAACATCCGGCGTGCCTTGGGGATAATGGGTGTAATAAAATTGCGGTAAATTATTGTCATCGACGGGTATTTCATACCTTGCCGGTTTGGTGATAAATAAAATACTTTCAGGAGCTAATGGAATTTGGTAGTAACCAAAGCGATTGGTTTGTATCACCTCTATGCCGTTAGAAACACTTACATTGGCAATGCCGCGTTCAAAAGGGTCTTTAAGCCCATTAGCATTCTTATCGAGAAATACAAACCCCCGTGCAAATGCACTTTCGCCATCGCCATCGCCATTGCCCTGACCGGGTAGACCGTGGTCTCTGTGCGCGATTGCCTGGCTGGCGGCAGCTATTGAAAGAATCCCTACTGCGATATTTTTCAGCAACATAAATCTGCTCCTAATCAGTTATATAGATGAGTGCTTAGTGCAGCATTGTTAAATGACTGTAGCGTGTGGAAATTACGATACTTTTTTTTCACTGGGTTTTGTTTGGGTGTTGTCAGGGTCAGAAATGGCGCCCACGATATTTTTAAGTGACAAAGATATTTCTGTGGCGTTAAGCGATAAAGAAATGTCTGGCAAGATTGACTCAAGTAATTAACTGCGATTAGAGATGTGCGCGGAATTGACGCGGCCGCGAGGAAAATGGGCAGAGCTTCGCTTGAAGGTAGCAAAGGCGACTGGGGTGAGATCAAGAGAGGTTACGGCATTGGAATGGGGGTTGCAATGAGAGTAACTGAAAGTTCTACGCTTACTGAAAATCGCGATATAGCGCAATGTTTTGTAAGCTTTACCACCATTTTCGCCAGTACATTCGAAGTTTATGTAGCCTTTGCTACAGCGCGCCGCCTAGCCGCTAGCCCACAATTCTTTGGAGAGTTGCAATGCCAAAAATAGGAATATTTTTCGGAACCGAAACCGGGACCACACGCCTGGTGGCAAAAAAACTCTACAAATTGTTGGGAGATGAAATCGCTGAAAAGCCTATCAACGTTAACCGGATTACCCCGGAAGATTTCCTGAAGTATGACGCCCTTATTCTAGGCACACCGAGCTATGGTGTGGGCGAAATTCCAGGCTTGAGCGCGGGTTGTCTCGAAAAGAACTGGGAAGAATTTCTGGCGCAGTTGGGCAGCCCGGATTTATCGGGTAAGCGAATCGCCATGTTTGGTCTTGGTGCCCAAGAGCGCTACGCTGAGCGTTTCGCCAGCTCGCTAATTGCGCTGTATCGGGTGTTTGCCAAGCTCGGCGCAGAGATGATCGGTGACTGGTCCACCGAGGGTTACACCTTCGAAAATTCCGCGTCTGTTGTGAACGGTAAATTCGTTGGACTCGTGATCGACCAGCGAACTCAGGGTATGCACACCGATGAGCGCTTAAAAGCCTGGGTGGAATTGGTAACTCCGCTGCTGCAACAAAAGCTGCAAGACGTCGCTTAAAGCTGAACGCGCTTTAAAATCCCTCCGTGCTGTTTTAGTCAAACATTAACGGCGCCAAACGTATGTCGTAAACCCAAATTTCATCATCGCGTTGCAGCGTTTCGAGTTGCGTCAGCTTATCGCCAATACACATGGTGGAGCTCAGAGATTTACCTGTATTTGGGTCGAATTCAATTCCGTGCATAGAACAACGTAAATGTTGCCTGTTCTCGCTAAAAATTACAGGTGATTCACGGTTCAAGGGAAAGGGCATGTGAACACAGAGGTTGTGGTATGCCAGATAGTTGTCTTGATAACGAAACACGATAATGGACGATGGCTTTCCTTCAAATAGACAGGGAATCAACTGATAGGGAGCTGTATCGAAACCGGATATTCCCATCCGGATAGGTGTTGGCGGTAGCAGGTAATCTGACAAAATTAATCTATTCGCAGGCGAGGCTGATCGCGCCATAGCTGATAACCCAAATTTGAAAGCAACAGGTGCTAACGATAAATGTTAAATATTAAACCTACAACGTAGCTGAACAGGTTTAAAGATTCATGTCGAGTTAGCGTGTTGCGAATCAAGCATCATGCCAGTTTAGGTTTTGTCACATCGCCATTCAATAATCATACAAATATTCAGTTAATGACTAGTCTCATTCCATATGTCCGCCCAGAATATGCCTGTGTTAAATCCGACCAACGCGGTTAGTGGGCGTTTATCCCCTAGTATGAAAAGCATGTAAGACGGTAAATGAGTGTTTCAGCGATGCGGATGCATGCGAGACGCTCAACTCGCCAGAGAATAACGGCGTTCGATATCCGAAAGATGCATTACACCTCCAGAATGAAATACTACGATCTTACGTGCCAGGTTGCGAAAGGAGGAGGGTATTGCTGCGCTCTTGCCAGGCTGATTGCGGGGCACGAACACATCACTTACAACACAGCGCCGACCAATTGGGTCTACCAGAGCAACGCCAGGGCGTACTGATTTTTTGTCGTTAATCATGAGTTAGGCCTCATAAATACTGTATGTATATACATGTTAATATATACAGTATTTGAGTCAAGCCATATTTTCTCTGCTTGGCTTGCCCTTGCATACCACCGCTAACTCACGCAAGATGCTTTCTCTCGCAAGATGCTTTGGGGGGCTGATGAGCTTGTGAAAACCCCTCGCCGGACTACAATTGGCGCAATAATAATAAGTAAATCTCAAGGAACCCACGAGATATGGATGCAAGGTTTTCTGCTCTGATGTCCGCTGAAAATGCCAGCGACAGTGATAGTTGTTCCCCCGATAGACTCTACCTCGACAAGCATAGCTTGGCAGATCTCGAGATATTTTCGTCCACCAAAAGCGATACCAGCCTTTTCAAGTTCTGTAATTTTACCCGCACAAAAGGTGGTGAATCGGCATTGCGCCTGCGTATGGAAGCACCCTGGAATAGCCAGGAGCGGATCGCAGCAACTCAGGCAGCAGTTAGGTTTATCACCGCAAACAAACACCTTTTCGAAATGATGCCCACGGGTTTTGTTGTGGGCAGCGTAAATCACTACCTGCACGAAATTCTTCCGATGGTAGGCCACGATAATTTCTTTGAATTCACCATGGATGCCTACACCTTGTGGGCGACCCACGACCGCCATTATTTCAATATTGTGCGGGGCTCGAAATTGAGCCGTAGATTTGTGGATGCATTAAAACTTTTCGTCGATCAGGCCGGTATAAAAAACGCAAACGGCGAGCTGGCGCCACTATTAGAAGAAATGGCCGGGCTTCTGCAACGCCCAAAATTGGTCGCATTACCAGGGAATAAAAAAATGTTAGGGGTGTGGCGAACGTTAAAAATAGATCGAAATTTACGTTGTCATGAATTAAGCACCATGCTTCGCCTCTTGGAATTGGTTTTTGAAATAGATGCACTGGTTTCTATGGCGCAGGCAACCCTTCAGCATCAGTTGTTAATTCCGGAAATTACCACGGGAAACTTACAGGTGATTGCATCAGATTTGGTGCACCCCTATTTGGAAAAGCCTACGGGAAACCCCGTTAATATGAACCAAGATGCTCGTGGTATATTTTTAACGGGCCCAAATATGGCTGGTAAAACAACCTATATTCGCGCATTTGGTGTAGCCCTTTATTTGGCTCATCTCGGTATGGGGGTACCAGCGAAACAATTTAGTTTTACTCCGGTTGAACAGTTTTATACATCCATCTCCTTGGATGATGATATTCACAGTGGTGTGAGTTATTTTCGTGCGGAAGCGCTCCGGGTAAAAACAATTGCAAAGGCAATTACTGCAGGCTATCGCGTGGTGGCGATAATGGATGAACCTTTCAAAGGCACTAATGTTAAAGACACTCATGAGGCTTCGTTGGCGATTTTGCAACGCCTTGCCGCGCGAAAAAATTGTTTGTTTATATTTTCGTCGCACCAAATAGAGCTTGGCGATGAGCTGAAACAAAGAAAACTACCGATAGCCTGTCACTTTTTTGCCGCGATTGAAGATGAGGCACGGCTTCGTTTTGATTACAGATTGCGAGACGGCGTATCGCAACAGCGTATTGGCATGCGTGTGCTGAGCGAAGAAGGCGTTTTCGCTTTGTTTGATAACAACGACGCTTGATTTAGATTTACTGTATTGCTTATTGCATAAACCATTGCCAGTATTCGAGAAATTTTGCGCATTCGATTGGGGATGTGTTTGGGTTTCGTTGTTCCTATTACTGGCTCCTAAAACAATAACTTATGAGGGCCTCTGTTTTGAGAATTCGATTTTTTTGTTTGTGTATGGTGATTACTCTCGCCAGCAGTTTTCAATCGGCAGCAGCGCAAAGCTATAATTATGCCGAAGTGCTGCAAAAATCTCTGTTTTTTTACGACGCGCAACGTTCCGGAGCGCTACCATCGGATAATCCCGTAATTTGGCGTGCGGCCTCCGGCCTTGCCGATGGTTCCGATGTGGGCCTGGATTTAACAGGCGGTTGGTATGACGCCGGTGATCACGTGAAATTTGGTTTGCCAATGGCCTCGACGGCAATGGTTTTGGCTTGGTCCGTATACGAGTATGGTGACACCTTACAGCAGGCCGGGCTTAAGCAGCAAACACTCGATACCATTCGCTGGGCCACCGATTATTTTATTAAGGCGCACCCTTCGCCAAATGAATTTTATTATCAGCTCGGTGATGGTTCGGATGATCACGCCTGGTGGGGCCCCGCGGAGGTCGTCGAACAAGTAATGGCACGTCCTGCGTTTAAAGTGGATGTGCAAAACCCTGGCTCTGCGGTTGCAGGTGCAAGCGCTGCAGCCTTGGCGGTAGCATCGATTGTTTTCGAAGAAAGCGACCCGGGTTACGCGGCGATTTGTTTGAGCCACGCGCAACAACTCTACGAATTTGCCGATACCACGCGCAGCGATGCGGGCTATCGTGAAGCTGTGGGTTTTTACGATTCCTTCAGTGGCTTTTGGGATGAGCTTTCAGCAGCGGCAACCTGGTTGTATTTAAAAACTGGCGACAATACTTATCTAGCCCGTGCTGAAGAGGCGACGAATCAATGGGGTAAAGTGCGCCGTGGCAATGTGTGGGAATTCGAGTGGACCCATTCCTGGGATGACATGCATTTTATGACGCAGTTATTGCTTGCGCGCATTACTGGAAAATCCATTTATATTACTGCCACTGAACGCAATATGCAGTTTTGGTTGCCCGGGGGTGGGGTAACCTACACGAATGGTGGACTGGCCTGGTTAGACCAGTGGGGTTCGTTGCGCTATGCTGCCAATGCTGCATTTCTCGCGTTTGTATGGGCTGATGCCAGTGTCGGTGACCCAGCACTGAAACCCTCTTACCGTGATTTTGCCGAAGGCCAGATAAATTACATGCTGGGTGATAATCCGGCGAATCGCAGTTATGTGGTCGGCTTTGGAAACAACCCGCCGGTCAATCCGCACCATCGTACCGCCCACGGAGCCTGGTACAACGATATTCGCAATCCTACCAATAACCGTCACATTTTGTTTGGCGCGTTGGTGGGTGGCCCAGGCAGTAACGACAGTTACAATGACGATCGCAGTGATTATCAAAAAAACGAAGTGGCAACGGATTACAACGCTGGTTTTTTTGGTGCCCTTACTAAAATGCTTGCGCTACACGGTGGCACTACGCTCAGTGATTTCCCCGAAGCGTATTTCAAACCCAAGAACGAACGAATGCCGGAATATTTTGTGCGTGCACGATTGATGTCGGAAACCAATAATTCCATAAATATTTTCACGCAAACCAGTAATCGTTCGGCCTGGCCAGCAACGGTAAAAGATAATCTCTCATACCGGTATTTCTTTGATATCAGTGAAGCGCTTGCTGCGGGATACAGTGCTGCCGACTTCAGCGTAGCCCGCGCTGGAGGTGAAGCCGGTGTTGTTTCCGGGCCGCATCTCTGGAGCGGTTCAATTTATTATGTTGAGGTGGCTTTTTATGGAACGAAAATCTACCCGGCTGGCCGTATTGAGGCGGAGCGATCCACGGAATTTTCCATTACCGCTCCAAGCGTTGCTGCATGGGACACCAGTAACGACTGGTCCCGTACGGGTATTGTAGATAGCCCATTTACTTACGAGCCAGTGGATCTTAGCGGGTTAACGCCTTACATCGCACTTTACGATGGCGGGCAGCTATTGTTTGGGGAGGAGCCTGTTGCCATTGAGCCGACTCCTGAACCCACGCCAAGCCCGGAGCCTACTCCTACGCCAGAACCCACTCCTACGTCAGAACCAACAGCGACTCCCACACCGATGCCAAACCTCAGTATGTGGGTGAACGCTATCGAATTGAGTGTGGCCAGCAAGGGCCCTTGGTATACACCGCACGCTTTGGTGGTGATTGTGGATGAGAACGGCAATCCAGTCGCCAATGCCACGGTGGCTGCCTCGTGGAGTGGTGTTGTTGCCGGGAGTGTTGCTACAACAACCGATAGTGCTGGTGAGGCCATAGTCGCAGGCGAGAAAACGCGAAACAGTGGGATAGCCACCCTTACGATCACAGCGGTAAGCGCCAATGGTTTTGATTATTTAGCGTCGAGTAATGTGGAAACGCAAGACAGCATTGGTTTTTAAGGTCGATTAAATTAAAAAAGCCGCACAAAACTGCGGCTTTTTTTAACGGTAAATTTCTTGCTGTACGCCTGAATAGTCGATGGTGTTTGCGATGCCCGCATCAAAATTTGCTGCATTTTTAGTTTTACCGCTAATCCAGCGTACATTGATTTTGCGGTGAATTTGCATTTCCGGAAAACTTCCCTGACGTTCACCAACGGTTAGCTTGCCGCTTTTTTCTTCGTACCGAAATGGAATACGAGAGAATTCACCTTTTTCATAGTCGTAACTACGGCCGTCGTCTTCGTAGAGTTCGAAATCAGCATCAGCGCCGGTATACACGGTGAGGGTAATCTCAGCATTCAAGGCTTGATCGGCATACTGAATTTCGGGGCCTGTCGCAATAATTGAACCTGCTTTAACAAATAATGGTAGCCGTTCGTAGGGAGCTTTTGCTTCGATGCTTTGGCCACCTTTGTATTTTGTTCCGCTATCGAAATCAAACCAATAACCATCTCCAGGTAGGTAGACCTGGCGAGATGTAGCGCCCATTGTGTAAACCGGGTTTACCAAGAAGGCCGGGCCAAACATATATTGGTCGTTTATGTCGCGAGCGACGTAATCGTTTGCAAAATCCATTGCGAGACCGCGCATTAAGGTGCTGTCTTTGTGATACATATCGCCTGCCAATGAATAGATGTAGGGCATCAGGCGATAACGTAATTTTGTGTACCGCACCATGCTTTGGTACGTGGGTGATCCTTCATCGGCAATATTATAAATTTCCCGGTAAGGATTTTGACCGTGAGCGCGATACAATGGTAAAAAGGCGCCGAATTGATACCAGCGGGTATTTAATTCTCGCCATTCCGCCTGTTGTTCTTTCGCCATATCGTTGGTTGCTCCAACGAATTTGCCGTTATTTTCGCGAAAACGGTCTTCGGGCGTAAATCCGCCGATGTCGAGTGTCCAATTGGGCATGCCGGCCATACCAGTATTAATGCCGGCCGCTATCTGTTCTTTCAAATTACTCCAGCGTGAAACAGTGTCGCCACTCCAAACCGCAGAAGCGGTGCGTTGCATACCGCCAAATCCTGAGCGAGTAAGAATAAATACCCGGGTATCGGGTGCCGATTCGCGATCGTGTTGATACACAGATTCTGCATGGGGCAGGGCATAGGCATTAAATACCTCAGCGCCGCTTCCGAGATAATTGGGGCTCATAAATTCTTTACGTTTTTGCCAATTAACATTGGAGTGCATATCGGGTTCAACGGCATCCAGCCACCAGGCGTCGAATCCGAAAACATTTATTTTTTCGTCAAGTTGCTGCCAGTAAAGGTCGCGCGCTTTAGGGTTAAAGGCGTCGTAAAAGGCGTTGAGATAACCAGGACCAATCCAGTCTTTATTACCTTCTTCGATATTGCGGTTGAGCATATATCCCTGTGCATTCAGTGCTTTATAATTTTCGGTGGTGGGGTAAAACTTGGGCCATACCGAAATCATAATTTGCGAATTGAGCTCGTGTATCCTATCGACCAACACTTGTGGATCGGGAAAATATTTTGGATCAAAGTCGTGGCTACCCCAGGCGTCTTCAGGCCAATAGCTCCAATCGAGAACAACATTGTCGATGGGGATTTTACGCTTGCGGTATTCTTTAAGTGTGTTGATGAGTTCCTCTTGGGTTTTATAGCGTTCGCGACTTTGCCAAAAGCCGTAGGCCCAGCGCGGCAGTAGTGTGGCCTTGCCGGTAAGCTGGCGATATCCGCTGATGAGGTCATCGGAATTGTTGCCAGCAACCACATAGTAGTCGATTGCGGTGGCTGTGTCGGAGCTCAAACTAAGCAATTCTCCACGGGATTCTGGCGATGGGGCGTGAGACAACAATCTCATATAGCCTCCGCCGGGCCGCCATTCCAATTTAATGGCATTTTTCTCGTTTGCCTTAAACGTAACTTTCGCATTGTGGTACCAGGGGTTCCAATTCATTCGCCAGCGATCTAGTATTTTTTTATTATTGATAAACAAGCTTGCATACCCGCTGGAATACATCAGGATTTCGTGCTCGCCGTTTTGTCGGGCTGCAAGGCTGCCAAGCCATTCGATGCGCAGGTTTTTTGCTTGCTCAGCTTTTTTGGGCAGCGGTACTTCCCGAATGCTGTTGTTCTTTAAAAATTGGTAGTTCAAATCTTTTTCAATGCGCTCTAATAGTAATTTCTCGCCATCGTAGTAACGTGCGGTTAAACCTCCGGGTTTGCCCGCGGCATCGAACAGTGTGAAATTCTCAAACAGTGGTTTTGGAGGGTTGGGATTGCCGAAGCGTGAATCTGAATTGTTGTCCCACAAGATGCCCACATTGCGTGTAGAAATCAGATAGGGAATGGTGATGATCAGGTTATAGGTGGTGAGGTAAAGATTTTCTCCAGCGAGGTTTACCTGACCATTTTGTTGTTGCCCAAGCCCATAAAATGCTTCGTCGTCGCTTGGAATGAATGACTGCTTTATCTCAAATCGGTTTTTCGCATGACTCGTGGAGTCGCGAGTCACCGCAGAAAATGTACCGCTGTTACTGGTGTGCAGAAGTTGCTCGCCGGTGGAGTTAAATACCACCAATTTACCGTCGTTAAGCGATACTTGAGCTCGCATCGCCTTGGTTTCGAGAATAACGGAATCGCCCTCCTGGCGCAGCTCGAAATCGGTTTTTTTGGGGGTACCGGTCACCATCAAGCTTTTCGGCGTGTCGAGAGAATTGTTTTTGGAACTGGTCACCCGAATAATATGATTGTCATACACTTGAAGTCGTATTTGAGCGGCTTCACCCTGACGTGGTACAACCACGACACCTCGCTTCTCGGGTAGAAAGTTCGCTTGATTGGATATTTCAGCGGATTTGCAGGCAGAAAGTAAAAAACTTGTGATTAGCAGCCAGATGCAAGGACATACAAAAAGCGTTTTCATGGTAGGAGCCTGTCTTTGGTCATTCTATTGAAATCTATTAACCCGGCAAATAAAGCCCCCGAGGTAATAGGAGAGCAGCGATTAGTCAGAAAATTTAGCCTTGAAATTGATAATAGACATATCTCGTGAACATGGCGAGGCTCATTAGAATCACCAGAATACGCAGCCAATTTGGATTGATCTTAAACAAAAAATGCGTACCCAACCAAGCTCCTATAATTTGCCCACACATCATAACCGCGCCAGTTTTCCACAGGAGGTTACCGAAAATCGCGAAAACGCCGAGTGATGCGATATTGGTGGCGAAATTCAGAGGTTTTGCGGTGGCCGTGGCAAATACTATGTTCGCATTGCGCAGCATCACTCCCGCAAGACAAAAAAAGGATCCAGTTCCCGGTCCGAACATGCCATCGTAAAATCCGATGGGCGCGATCACCGCGCGAGCGTAATATTTACCCTTTAACTTTTTACCGCGTGGTTTGCCCGGTTTATAGCCGACGAAATAGATTGCAATGGCAACGAGCACGATGGGAATAATAATTTCTAGACGGGATTGATCAATACCTTGTACCGCGAGCGATCCCAGCGCTGAGCCGCAAAATGCCGCAATAAACAGTGGTTTGATATGCCGCCATCGGATACGGGCTTTTAACAGCAGCAACAGCGTGGCTGTGCCGGTTCCCAGGCTGCTTTGCAGTTTGTTGGTGCCCAGTGCTTGAACCGGTGGCACTCCCGCCAGCATTAATGCAGGTAGAGTAATCAAGCCACCGCCGCCCGCCAGGGTATCAACAAACCCAGCCAGCATGGCGGTAAAAAATAATACGGTGACAATTTCAGTTGTGAGTTCCATCAATAGTCTTCAATCTGTAACAAAGGTTCTGTTGCTGGAGGATATTCTCAATACAGGGCGCGTCGAGCGAGTGTAAAATACCTTATTTCAAAGCCTCATCAAAATCGGGAGAACATATTTTGAGATTACAGCTGTTCGCTTGCATGTTTACGGTATGTTCAACAAGTGTCGCACACACGTATTCCAGTTATGATCAATGTGTTCTGGTGGAAATGCAGCAAGCTGAAGACGACCAAAATGCAGAAGCCATTCGAAAAAAATGCCTGGAACGAACCGTTGAGATTCTAGCAGGCCCTGAATCTGAAAAGGAAGTAGAACGCTTGCAGAATCGCGAGCTAGGCGCACTTTCCAGTCGCATAGTGAGCGAACGCATGCGCGAGTTCGACCCCTACGTGATTATCCCTCACCGGATGAATTATGTTTTGCCGGTATATACTACCAATCAAATCAATACCGAACCTTATAGCGAATCTGAAGACGTCGTACAGCATTACGAAAACATTGAAGCTAAGTTTCAACTCAGTCTTAAGGTACCGCTGAACCCACACAATTTATTGACCCAAGGCGACGGCATTTATTTCGCATTTACGGTGGAATCCTGGTGGCAGGTATATGCCAGTGATATTTCCAAGCCGTTTCGGGAGACTAACTATCGCCCCGAGTTGTTTTATCTCACCCCGCTACCGTATACCCTTTTCGGAGGAAATACAGGAATGGCCGTTGGAATTGAGCACCAATCTAATGGTCAAAGTGAATTGTTATCGCGAAGTTGGAACCGGATATACCTCACTGGACTATTCGAAAAAGATAATTTCGCTCTGCTGATTCGACCCTGGTGGCGCTTGCCAGAGAAGGAAGATGAATATCCGGGTGATCCTAAAGGCGATGACAACCCGGATATAAGCGATTACATGGGCTATTTCGAATTAAGCTCGGCCTACACCTGGGATAAACTTGAGTTGAATGTGATGATGCGTCGCAACTTTCATACAGGCAAGGGCGCCGCAGAGCTGGGTTTCATATTTCCGCTTTGGAAGCGCCTTAGGGGGTATGCGACGGTTTTCTCCGGTTATGGCGACAGCATGATTGATTATAATTATGCGCAAACCCGGGTTGGTTTGGGGATAGCGTTAACTGGGTTTTTATAAAGGTAAACATTTTCAACGGTATTTTAATTTTTGGGATTTAAAGAAAGAGGCATCACACCATGAAAACATCCATCACCGCTGCATTGTATTCCGCAGCAATTTTCCCTGGTGCCGGTCATTTTTGGCTAAAGAGTTGGTTGCCCGGCTCGGTAATTGCCGCTGTTGCCTGTTATGCGCTCTATTCGCTGACCGCCATTATAATTACTGTTGCCAGAGATATTAGTAAAAAATTGCAAAGCGGTGTGATTCCGCTGGATATCGGTAAAATTCACGATGCCATACTTAACCAGGTAATGACTGGCGGCAGCGGCTCGGTGAGTTTTGCCCTTTGGCTTCTCCTGGGCGTATGGGTGGTAGGCGTATTAGACGCCTACCGTGTTGGCCGAGCGCACGACAAGCAAAAGAATGGAGAAGCTGATTCCAGCAATTAAGCCTAACTTCTCGCTTCCACAGCCTATTGGCGGCTAGCTTTCCTGAAGAACCACCACAGACCAGGGATTCACACCATAGTGATGATTAATATCCGCGGCGTTGTCATCATTCCAGTAATTGTATTCAGGCTCCGCCCAGGAAGCCGTGTCGATAATGCGCCGCCATTGTTTCCCCGGTGTGTTACTGGGCAAATAGAAATCCACTTTCGAAGTCCACATATTGATTAACAACGCGAAACTGTTATCGCCAGTGCCGGCAGCGTCTATAAGCAGTTGCACGCAGCGATCGCCGTCAGAGGGGTAACCGGCTCCTGTGGTGTTATTAAACAGGTAGCTTACGTCCGCATCCCCGCTAACCAGATTTCCCCATTCGCTTTGACGCAAAGCGCTGTGCTTGTTGCGTAGCTGCGTTACAAACGCGGTAAACCGAAACCAAGGGTTCACTGTGGCAGGCGTATTTGCTGTGCCGAAATTATCGTGATAATGGGTTTCGCTCTCTGGTGTAATGGGTATTGCGGTCGGGCTGTTGCTCGCGATCATGGCATAGTTGTTCCACATGGCTGCAGTGTTGAGATTCCAGGGATTATTATTCCCATTTTGGGTACGCCCAAATTCATCGCCAGAAACTACGAGCGGCACACCCCGACTAAAAAATAATAGTGTCCAGAAATTACGCAGCCTTTGTCGGCGCAATGCGTGATTTCCATCGGAATTCCAAGCATCGTTTTGATCTGCGCCGCCGTCTGATGGCCCAAAGGGGTAAGGTTGATTGTTATTTTTGGTGTTGTAGCTCACCAGATCCAGAAGATTAAAACCATCGTGCGCGGTAATAAAATTAATGGTTTTTTGTGGCCCACCCTGGTCGTTGAAATGGTTGTAATCACCGTTGACCATTCGCATAAATGCTTGGGTGTTGCCGTCGCCTTTCAAATAGCGTCGCAGTGAATCTCGATAACGGCCGTTCCACTCACCCCAACCTGAGGGAAAATTACCAACCTCGTAGGTGCCCCAGGCATCCCAGGCTTCGGCGATCATTTCAACGTTGCGCACGCTGCCGAGTTCGGCAATTTGGGTGAGTAGTGGATGTTCTGGAAAAAATTTTTTCTGATAGTTCCAGTTTTCTCGATCGAATGCATTTGGCGTACGGCCCAAAACCGTTGCCAAATCAAATCGAAAACCGTCGACACCCATGACGTCAGTCCAGTAACTCAGTGAGTCGATAACCAGTTGGCGTGCAGCTATGGTGGAGAAATTCAACTGGTTACCGCAACCGGTTGCGCCGTCAACCAAGTATTGATCGTTTGTTAATACGTAATACTCGGTGGTGTCGAAGCCGCCGAGGGATGTGAAACCGACTGTATCTTGTGCACCCCAATTACCACCTTCACCAGAATGGTTGTAAACCACATCCAAATACACTTCGATGCCATGTTCATGGAAGGTGTTAACCATTTGCTTAAATTCCCGAGTGGGGCCACCGGGAGATTGGTCGTGTGCGAAGTGACGATCAGGCGAGAAAAAGCTCTGTGTCATGTAACCCCAGTGATTTAAGGCGTCGGCAGTAGCTGAGTGTTCGCTGTTGTCAACTTCATGAACTGGCATGAACTCAATGGCGGTAATACCCAGTGCTTTTAAGTAGGGTGCCATCATTGCAGCGCCCTTATAAGTTCCTTGGTATTGCGCTGGAATATCCTCTACCCGCTCGAACCCCGGTATGTTTGTTAACAATTTTTTTAAATTTAACACGCTTGGGTGGGCGGTAAGATTGCGGATGTGAGCCTCATAGATGATCGCATCTTCAGCGGCTATTTGTGCTCGCGTGCCTGTCGGTGTTGCGTCGTCGACAACAATGCTTTTCGGCGCCCAACGCGCGGTGTCCCACTCGCGCCGTGCGAGCCCTTTATAATCGTCGTTACCGGTGCCATAAATACCCGCGTTGTGCTCGCTCTCGCGCAATGCTGCATTGTTGCGTTCGTGTGAAATTTCGCGGGCGTAGGGGTCAAACAGTAATTTATTGGGATTGAAGCGATTTCCCTGCGTATCAAAATCATTGATAAACCCGGCAGCGGAATTATTAATTTGCCATTGTTCCGTGAATGGCCAATTGGGGCCCCAGCAACGAAAACCGTAAAAACAACCAGCATTCACGCCGGCAATTTCGGCGCGCCAGATATCATCATCCGGGTTTTTTACGAGTTCGAAACGGCTGATAGCATCCTCGCCGGTGGCGTGTTCGAAAACCTCTAAGACCACCCGACTCGCGTGTTTCGAATAAACAGCGAACGTCGTGGTTTTAGATTGCGAGTCGATATGGGCGCCTAAAGACCAGTTGGCGTTGGACCATTTGTTTGGGCACACGGATTCGAGTTCAAACGCTTGCATGGCGGAAACCTCCTTGTTGTCGCTGTGAATAGAGCATGGGGTTACGATACGCTCCATTTTCGACAAGAAAAAGGTAATTTTACCGCTCTGTTCATCTGGCGAATAACGGATCAGCTTGGTCGAGTGTTTAAGCCCTTAAAAAATTGCGAAATTGTGTGGAAACTCCCGCTGAGCCCGCCTGATATTGCAGGCTTATATAAAGCTTCTCGAAGTTTTCGCTATGTGATTTTTAAAAAAACAAAAAAAATAGCATCAAATCGAAAACACGTGGCGAGGTTGCTGTGTTGACGAAAATCACAAATTGCGTTTTGTCTAAGTGAAGGAAAGTCGCGCCACTTGGAAGACAGTCACGACCTATGTTGTCTAAGTCGCAATATTTATTAAATAGGTAGCATATAGTTCACGAAAATTGACAGCTACAATTTGACCGCTTTACACAGAGCGGCGACAAAACAAATATTGTCGATTGTGGTGGGTAATCGTTTTTATAGAATTAAATATATATAGCATTTGCCGAAGATGCTTCGTCAAAATTAACGCGGGTCAATATATGCCAGTAAGTTGCACTTTCCCAATAATTGTAAGAACAACTAAGTAAACCTTCACTGACTTTCGCAGCCGAACTTATCCTGACGTGGCCAGCAGTTCTGGTAGATTTAAGTTTGAAAGACGCGTGATGCGTTTGGGAAGGAATGGGGCGCGTGTAAAACGTGCAGAACGCGCCCTCTAGATACTTCTAGGCCTCGCGGTAGTTGCCACCGATACCAAATTTTGTAACTTTCTGGCTCAGTGTACTGCGACCGATGCCCAGTATTTCAGATGCATGGGTGATATTTCCATCGGTTTTTGCGAGTGTTTCTTCGATAATACGTGATTCGAGTTCGAGTAATGCTTGCTTTAATCCGTTGTCCGGGCTGGCAAGATTGGTCGCGATGGAGTACACAGAGCGGTGCTCGCGGGTATTTGGAATGAAACTAAGGAATAGATACTGATTCCTCTCGTTGCTGGCGAATAACAGAACCCACATTGTCAGGCAAACTGTGAGAGAGATAAAGCCAGAAGCATTAACTTTCAAACCGAGAGCCATAAGAATAATAACGAGAATCATCACAACAGCCAGAGGAGAGAAGGAAAATAAATACACCTTGGCTTTGGTTACAGATTCTCGTCGCTTACTGTTAAACAATGTAAACAGCAATAAGCCAAACATCGATCCTAAAGGTAGCAACATTCCTACTTGCACCACGATATACAGTGGGCCGGGAATACGCGTTGCAGAGTACCCAATACTTTCAATGCCAGCGATCGCAGCTCCAGGCACTATTAATGTTGCTTCGATAATACAGAACAAAATTGCAAGCGGAATAAGCCAATGCTTGGTTCGCAGGCGAGTTGTTTGCAAAGCCAAAGCAAACATTGAAAATGCGGCCAACACGGCAGCCGCATAATAAGTTATCAGTATCGGTAACCCTCCGCCCTCTCTGCTGGCAAAGTAAAAACCGCAAAGTTCGCAAACATTCATAACTAAAAATGCGATTGCGATTGCTAGCGCAAAAGGAGAGGCTTTTTTTATTAGCCCTTTGATATTCCAAAGAGCTAATAATTTTAGTGATAACGCCAGTACACTAATGAGTACGAGGTATTGCACCGTAATCTAATCCTATTTGACAAATGCTACATCCGCTACCAGCACCCAAAAAGAGAATCTTCTCATTCTTCTGGGGACGATTTGAATCGTAGTTTACTGCAAATGTTGCACTAGTTAAATTGCCAAAACGGTCGTAAGTGATTGGAGCCTTATTTATAGGCACGTTAGCCATCAAAGCCATCTGCCTGTGGGGTTTTGCGCCAACCTGATGACAGTATAATGAGTCAACATCTTCTGGTCTCCATCCCAGCGAGGCGTAAGTATCCCCCATTAGTTTCTCGTGCTCGATAATCATGGCTCTACTTATTGTTTCCATATTCATTTCAAATTCAATAAACCCTTCCTGGCGCTTGTAGTAGCACAGGTCGGAAAGTAGCGAATTAGTCTTGAAACGCATGTGGTTTAATCGCGGGCCTCCGCCGGATTTGGTAATTACAAACGCACCTCCAGCATCTCCAACAGTAAAAGCACCTAGTAGTCGGCGCAGATTCTCTTTAGAACGATTAGCTTTCAATTGATTGACCACATCGAACGAGACCTCGCTGGGTTTTTCGCCGGTGCAGATCAGAATATTTTCCGCTGCACCACTTCCTATATATAAGTCTGCTATCGAAACTCCATTAAGCAGTCCAAGGCAGGCGTTGGAGATATCTAGACAAGCCGCGTTATGGGCGCCAAGCATTCTTTGAATCTCGTGAGCGGTGGATGGCTCAGGGTAGTCAGAGTCAATTCCACAAAAGATCACGCCATCGATGTCTGTTGGCTGGATTCCAGCGTCGGCGATCGCTCGCTTAGCGGCTTCGTAGGCCAGAATGGCGTATGTTTCTTTTGGTGTTGATACGCGCCTTTCCTTGATTCCGGTTAGTCGTTCGAGGAAGTCATATCTCACTCCAACATCCTGAGATTTTACTTCTCGCATCAATTCCTCCGAATAAACAATCTTTTCGGGTAGGTATGAACCAGCGCCAGAAATGTGGGAATTGCCTTTTTGATTGATCATTGTCTTTCTCCTAATTAATTAAAGAATTGTGCGGTTATCGCGCGATCCATATTAAAGAGAAAAAAGTAGGTATAGAAATCAAATTTGTGGCGCGAAAATCAGTGTCTAAAATCGGACGATGGCTCTTTCAGAAGGTTTTTGACTGGATTTTTAGTGGTTTTATGTTCGAAATCTTCAAAAAGCTTGGGTTGGCGCCCCTGTTCCATGCCCAGATTCGAGAAAATGGCGTCAAACTGGCATTTTATGTACATATTTGGCGCAAAATATGGTGTTGGAAATCGGACAGTGCACTATTTAATAACCCTCTATTGACACCAAAAAACACGGAATTAATCTCAAAGAATGGCAAATTAGTCGAAATATTTACTTTGAATGGCGCAAGAAACAAACTAAGGGGGCGAATTATGAAAGATATTAATTCTCAGCAGAGCGCAAGTGTCGGCGACGTTGATGAGGTCATTTCCAAATTATTAGAAAAAGTACCGCCAGAGCAGGTGCGTTCGTTAATCGCGTTTGCAAAATTTATCGAATCACCGCCCAAAAATAGTGCACCGAAAGTTAGGGTGCTACCAAAAAATGTACGTGAAATTAGATCGAATATGGCGATTCACAACCCGGCATAGTGACTTGTGTTAATGTTCGCCTCTGCGCCACTGTAATAAACGTTGCAGTGGCAAGTAATGATGGTTGGACGCTGACTCGGTAGTTGATAGACACTCGCAATGCGCTTTTTCAAGCGGCCAACCACATAAATGTGCGAGCTGATATGTCTTTTTACCTCTTCATATTCCGATGAGTGGAAACCCACGCGGGTGATGCACGCTCGTAGTTGTGCGCCAGCACAGCCGATAATCAATGCAAGTGCATGTCATTGAGCCTTGTTAAAAACCACCTGGTGCAAATTCTTTAACCGCATATCTCTCTTAATCCTGCGTTTTAGCCGGATTATGTCCGTCATTTCGAACTCGTAAAGCTGTTTAAGACTGTTCAAGGTATTTAATTAACCAGCCGGTGGGACGCTTGTGAGCGTTTTGGCTGTTCCTCCTTTTAGGAATGTCGCCGGTGCTTATAAGAGATTCGAACCACCAGAGGTGCTTGACATTTCACCCCAGACATTAAAAAATGATATCAAAATGATATCACTAAAAAGGAGAGGTGAGATGATCGTTGAAAAGCCAGCCCGCTCGTGGTCGGGTTACACCATGTTTGTATTTCTGCTAATTGCTCAAGCACTGACCGCGGCCTCTGTGGCGTTCATACACGGGCCCTTTGTTCTGAAAGCCGTGGAGGCTATCGCTGCCCTGTTTGTTTTGGTGTGCTGGATTGGTTTTTTTATGGTCAACCCGAACGAGGGGCGGGTGTTGCAGTTGTTTGGTCAGTACATAGGCACGGAGAAGAAACACGGTCTGCGCTGGGCAAACCCGCTGTACAGCAAGACCAAAGTCTCGCTGCGAGTGCGTAATTTCGAAAGCGGCCAGCTTAAAGTAAACGACCTCATGGGGAATCCCGTAGAGATTGCTGCTGTTATCGTATGGCGCGTGGTGGACACAGCTGAAGCGATATTCGAGGTGGACGATTACGAACAATATGTCGCCATACAAACTGAAGCAGCAATCAGAGATATGGCCACCTCATATGCCTACGACGACCATGGAGACAGCGAAATCTCACTGCGGGGCAACGGTAATGAAGTGGCCGACATTCTGCGTGGTGAAGTGCAAAAACGCCTCGGTAAGGCCGGTGTAGAAGTTATGGAAGCGCGTATTAGCCACTTGGCGTATGCCCCCGAAATTGCGAGCGCAATGTTGCAACGTCAACAAGCGTCGGCAATCGTTGCGGCACGCCAAAAAATTGTTGAAGGTGCTGTGGGTATGGTCGAGTTGGCATTGGAAGCACTTAACGAAAAGCAGGTGGTGGAACTGGATGAGGAACGTAAAGCTGCGATGGTCAGCAATTTATTAGTGGTTTTGTGTGGCGATAAGGCTGCGCAACCGATCGTAAACACTGGCACACTTTATAACTAAGGGAGCCGGTTTTGGCTGCTAAAAAATCGTATCCGCTGCGTATCAATCCAGATGTGTTAGAAGCCATGCAGCTCTGGGCTGAGGATGAACTACGCAGCGTAAACGCGCAGATCGAATATGTATTGCGAGATGCCCTGGTACGGGCGGGGCGGGTGAAAGTGAAGGGCGTCGCCCCTGTAAAAGAACTAGGCCCAGAGGGGGAAGAATAAAAGCCCCTCCCTATATCACCCCCAGTTGGCGTCTGCTACTGCCGGTCCACTCTTATACTCAATATCCCCTTATGAGGTCTTTACTCTAGCTCCGTCCGAAATCGTTTCCCGCTAATGTTTTATGTGGTTCAGGGTAAAAAATCACACCGAATTTACACCCCTCCTGGATTGTAAATACTGTTTAATTGATTTAATCCAATGATTTACGCGCATTATTAGAAAGTTCTGCTAAGTCAGCTACGCTTTAATTTGTGGTGTATTTTAGTGACTGAATCTTTGGCTGTGCCTGTAACTGCTTACCACCGTTTAAACAAACCTTTCTTTCAATTACTTTTTCAATGTGAGAATACTATGATAAAGCCTTTTATTATCGGTAAGAGTCTGCGCTGTGCGTACTTGCTATTTTTAGTATTACAGGCTGTGCTCCTGGCTCAGTATACGGCTGCTGGCGAACAGGCTAGTTCTGTAATACCGAATGGTGGTATGGAGAAGGATCTTTTAGGCTCAATGCCAAGTGGTTGGATTGGTTTTGCCAATGATAAAGCCAATAGCGCAACATTCAAGGTCAGTAATACCATTAAGCACTCCGGTAATCATTCCCTCGAAGTTAATATTGAAAAAGCAGGTGCTGGTGAGTTTTGGAAAATTGGTACCGGGCCATCCGGTATTCCTGTGAAACCCAATAGCAGGTACAACCTGTCTGCCTGGGTGTATGCCGAAAAAGGTTCAAAAATCGAAATTACCGCAAATCTTCGAAAATCGCCGTGGACAGTTTTTGCATCTTCCGGAAAGCGCACATTAATAGATGGATGGCAGCAAATTTCATTTGATGCGCAAGTTGGAGAGACGGACGATCTGCGAATAAGCATGCACTTGAATTATAACGAAAACGAGGGCAAAACATTTTATATCGACGATGTTAGCTTAGTTCTGCTCCCATAGAGCGCACTAGGAAGTTTCCTAAATATTAAACCAGCGAGTGGCAAATCAAAAATCTTTGCCACTCGCTGGCGTCAAGTAATCAAAAATAATTTTTTATAACTTTATTACCGATATTCGTGCGCTCAGCCAATGTTATTTTCGGTTATTAAAATAAAATTATAAAAACTTTTTTCGCAAACTCCTTTATTTTCTCTGCATCTAATCCCGTCAGACCAATCACATTGTTATAAAACACATTTTTTATTTATCTACTATTTTTTTTGGGTGTCCATTTTCACCTCAATCTGCATTAAATTTGTACGCCATTTTATAAATCTCTGCTTTACTTCAGCTTACACCCTTAATATTTATCAGATGTACTCTGGGGATTGATGTATGGTAGTAAAGCGTGCGATTGTTATGTGCGTTGTGTTAGTTTATGTGGTTAGTAGTGTCGCCAATGCGGCTGGAACTGGTGTGTTATTTCAGAATCAGGCGATATCTTTGATCCAACGTGCCTGGCCTGTTCCGGATGAGGATCTGCCACAAACGCTGTTTCGCGATCCACCGCTAATAACCCATCTATACACTGCCGACCCCTCGGCCCACGTGTTTAACGGCAAACTTTACATTTATCCCTCTCACGATGAGCAAACCAGTGCGACGCCCGATGAGTTTGGTAGTCACTTCGATATGCGGGATTACCACGTATTTTCTATGGACGCCGTAGGTGGTGCAGTCATCGATCATGGGCAAACCATTCAGGTTGGGCAAATACCCTGGGCACAGAAACAGCTTTGGGCGCCCGACGCCGCTCACAAGGATGGTAAATATTATCTCTATTTTCCTGCAAAAGATGCCCAGGGTATTTTTCGTATAGGCGTGGCTACGTCCACAAAACCTGAAGGCTTGTTTGAGCCTCAACCGGAACCTATTCCCGGCTCATACAGTATTGATCCTGCTGTGTTTGAAGATAGTGACGGCAGTTACTATCTGTATGTGGGCGGTATTCGTGGTGGTCAGTTGCAGCACTGGCGTAACGGTGTTTACAACCGCGAAGAAGAATATCCCGAAGCGGATGAGTCTATGATTTTGCCGCGCATGGCAAAACTCAGCGACGACATGCTCAGTCTCGTCCACCCACTGACCGATATACAAATTTTGGATGAGACCGGTAATGTTATTCGCTTTGGGGATACAGAAAGACATTTTTTTGAGGCCGCCTGGGTGCATAAATATGAGGGAACTTACTATTTGAGCTGGTCTACCGGTGAAAGTCACAATATTCAATACGCGACCAGCGATAGCCCATATGGGCCTTTCCAATGGCGGGGTAAAATTCTTGAGCCGGTACTGGGTTGGACCAATCACCATTCAGTGGTGGAGTTTAAAGGTCGGTGGTACTTGTTTTACCACGATAGCTCTCTCTCGGGTGGTAAAACACATTTACGCTCAATAAAAATGACTGAATTGCATCACAACGAAGATGGTAGCATCGAGACGATTGATGCGTATTATGGAGATAACTGAGTGAACAGCCGTGTAATGATGAAGCCGCGTGTCGGCTTCATTCGCTGTTAAAGGATTATCCTGTTTTTTTTTGATGGGCGCTCCCCATCAAAAAACTTTTGCAACGCTGCTCCTGCGAATGAACCTAGAGGGCTTATTCTTCGTGAGCAACTTTTCGCTTTACCCACCGAAAATATCCCGTTAAGGTACGTTAAATTTGCCTGCCCAGCGGAATTGCTCGGCTTGGGTTTATATTATTTACGCTGTTAAATAGCTGTGTTAAAGCGAGGGGTTCACGTGAAGCTGGATGTCTATACTAAAACGCTAACGGCTCTTAAAGACACGCTCATTATTGCGGTAATAGCCATTTTGGGATGGCGTTATTTTCCGCTCCTGATTGACCCTGCCCAAACTTCGAATTTCGAAATTGCTGAAATTAACTTACTGGTGGTTAAGTTGAAGCCTGAAGCATCGGAACGGGCAGTTCCTGCAGGGGTGCCAGCAGCAGAAGAATCTGTTGGCAATGAATCGGGCGACCAGAGTGGCACAGATCCTTCTGATAGCGGTAACACTTCCAACAGTACAACGAACCCGCAACCGTCAAGCAATGTCGCTTACTATGCGGAACAGCGTGGTGGCGAGCTGTCGAGTACACAGGTGGCAATTCCCACGCGAAATATCGTTAGCAAAGAAGATAATGAAACTCAGCGCCGGGTCATGGGTTGGAGTTATCTGGGTACTTACCGTGGTGATAAATATCTCGATTTAATTTTTGATGTTGACGACAGCCAGAAACCCGAAGCGCTTGTTGGGAAACGTGTTAAGGCGAATACCGATGTGTTTATTCGTGATGACTACCCGAAGTTTGTGATCGGCTGGACCAAGGGTGATCGTATGGGTGTTATCAGTAAAGGTTCGGAAATTGAAATCAAAGACGTTAAGTTAATTCCTGCTAAAGGCGGTGGCAGTCGTGTTTGGGTGAAATCCTAAATTTTAAAAGAGTTATGGCTAGAATGGGTTTTTCAAACCCAGTAAACCTGCTAACAATGTGTGCCATGCGCCCGCTTGTCGGGTCTACAACGATAGGGTGCAATGCTTAAAAACAGCTTCCCCATTTAGCCATCGCTCGAAACACTCGGGTTCTGTTAAAGCTGTTAGGGTAGCACTGATCATTTCCAGCGGTTCCAAGGGGCCGCGCTGTAGTACCTGTTCAAAGCCATCACTGAGGCCCTGGATACACGCGTTATGGGTGAGTAATGAAGCGCGTTCACACATAATGCTACCGAAGGGAAAGCCACGCGCTATTGCTTTGCGACAGTCGCTTACTTTGTAAGACGTCTGCCGCTGACACATTAAAGGCCGTGCAGCATAAATCACGCACTTACCTCGATAAATATAGCTGCAGGCGTGGTTTAGGCGGCCACGAGCTGCGGCATCAAGACCTTTTGTTTGTCGCATAAGCTCGCTTAGGTTGTGCAGCAGTTTTTCCTGTTGGACTAGGGGTAATTCTTCGCGCACATAATTCGCAACGCGAAATGCTTCCGGCGCGGTGATACGAACATACTGATTACAACACCAGTGGCATTTTGCCTTACAGGCAACCGGTGGTTGTTCTGGATCGGCACATCTATTTGCCATTGTTTGGGCGAGCCAGGCTGCGTGATTCACACTCTCTATAACCTTTTGCTGTGTAATGGTGTTGCTCAGCATGTCGACTACGGTAAGTTTTTGCGCCGCAATCAATCGTTCCACCAGGAGTCGTTCAGTGTTGTCGGCAACAGATTCTTCAAGGGTTTGCAAAGTGATTCCTCAGGCAGATTCGGGTCGTCTCTGCCGCGAGTGGGTGATGTGCAGAGGAGTCTGTTATGCTAAGCCGTATCTGTATTTGCTGGATTTGCGGTGTATCAATCAAGTGAATGTTACGGCATATCGTAATCAATATTCAGTAAGGAAATGTTGCGCGATCAATGCAACAAACTTCTTGCTAAGTCGCTAGGAGGCTGCAATAAAGCATTACCCGAGTAGCAATTTGCACCCTAGCTAGAGTTTGCATATAGCACGATGCCTCTTCTCATTTAGCCCTAAGTATTCCATTCGAAATTATTATCGCCTCATTAACACATACGCAAAGCGGAGGTGTTACTATCCGCCCCGTAAACCTTTGGGAGGTACAGCTATGCAACAACTAACTCCGGCAGGCCAGAATATCGTTAACGATGTCGCTACGCGTTACCATCTGTCGCAAGATGCCGTTATCCACATGTTGATCGCTGTTAATAATGGCGGAGGTACGATGGCACAGTTCAACAGCCCCGAGTTAGGTGGCTCTGGGCAGTGGATGCAGGGAGGCATGACGATGGTTGGCGATATGTTCAATCACGGCCTCAAGGCTACGGTAGACAACCTGTGCAATGAATTGTCGTCCGCGCTGGCATCGACCCAGATATTTCCTGTTATTCCGGCAGGCACGCCTGGCAGTAACCATTGGTGGCCCGCCGATTTGGGGCAGCCTTTCAGCAGTGGTTCGCAAAACAATATTCGTTACGCCATTTTTCCCGGGCGTTTGGCCGTTGAGACCTATGGTGAAGTCACGGTGTACGACACCCTCGATCACAATATTGGTGGCGTGAGTCAGCAGCAGGGCGGAGACACCTCGCTGAGCTTCAGCAGTCAATACGGCACTATATCTGTGAGTAGCCTTCCGGTGATCTCCGGGCCAGGTTTAGCACCGAAAAACACCAATTTCGCGAGCCCTTCGGATTATGCCGCGGGGCCTGAAGCACCACTGGAAGTTGCTGTTCCAGAAAACCCGGAAATTTCTCAGGGAGACGCTATCCAGCTCCTGGAACAGCTCGGCCGGCTGCGCGACGCGGGAGTGCTTACCGCCGAAGAATTCGATTCCAAAAAGCGCGAGTTATTGCAACGAATTTGAGTGTCCGAGCTGCCACTGAATTTCGTCTAAGTGGCTTCGAAAAAGGGCTTTGCAGGTAGCAGAGGGGTTTCCCTCCAGTGTTGCTGGCTTCGCTGGCTTTTGTTCGTAACAAGCCTATTTCACGGGCGCCGCTCTGTCGGCGTCGTGAGGTGTTTGCTCCAATTGTTGCCTATGCAACTTTAGCCGCCTCTGTGCACTGCTCACAAAAAGTTATTAAGCCCCTGTTATTTCACGTATTTTCAGATGTTCGAGTTTGTGGTGGCTTGGCTGAATAATTGCTGCTGGCCCTGTAACAGTGGGGCGAAATACTATTGCCCTGCGACACCTTTGCCTTCTGCGGATACCCCAACTATGAACCAAATCGTCGCTATGACCAGTTATGCCGATCGTCTGGATGAGGCTTGCGACAGTCGCCACACATCCCTCGAAAAAATATTTAATAGCGACTTTTTTACCCTCTCGTCTCTCATGGGGCCAATCAGTGACGGGCCAGAGTGGCCATCCGATGCCTCGTGGCTGGCCTTGGCGCACGATGATTGCGCATGCATTATCTCCGATGGGCTATCTGACCCGTGGGTGGATCGTGACCGTTCTGATAGCGGGCTGGGCTTGGAAGTGTTCGTAGAATCTCCAGATGTTACGTTCTCGCAAGATGCCCCTATGGCAATTGCAGATACCTGGATGTTCCCGATGACGGCGGAAATCAGTCATACCCTGGCGAGCTACCCGCGCTTGTGTGAAAAGTTAATTAACGGTGAGCCCCTTTCTCTGCGCTTTAATATTGAACATATTAAGGACGGTCGCGGTTTGGTAGGTGCCTTGCTGCACCGACCGCCTCATTTGCCGGATATTCAGATTGCTAATGGCAGTGCAGCACTTATTGCTGCGACCCTGATTAAAGCCGATGAGCTGCGCTGGTTGACCGGCCGGGGCATAGAAGGCCGTCGCACGCTTATGACGGCGCTCTATGAAGCTGGCGTTGGCAGTCGCTCCATTTTAAATCGCCCGTCTGTGGTCGGTGACTTATGAGCAGTGTGGAGTTGCCGCAATACGGCAGTGGTGACGCCACCTATCAGGCTCTCGGGGGCTTGGAGGGTATCACCCGACTCGTTAACCGCTTTTACGATAACATGGACAGCTTGCCCGAGGCGCGTGCGTTACGCGATATGCACGCGGAAGACCTCAGCCAGTCTCGTCAGAAGCTGGTGTACTTCCTCAGTGGCTGGATGGGCGGCCCAAAACTATTTGCGGAACATTACGGTTCCATTAGCTTGCCCGTGGCTCACGCCCATTTACCAATTGACATGGCAGGTAAAGATAGTTGGTTACATTGCATGGAAGTCAGTCTCAAGGAATTGGAGTTCCCAGAAGATTTGCGAAATTATCTTATGAAAAAATTTGCAGTCCCTGCAGAAAGTATTCGTCTTATGTGTGAACACAGCCCTAGAAAATAAGGTTTGCTCCCCCGGTAAAAACATCTAGTCCGAACAGACATACGTACACAGGAAACACAATGCCAGGTCCTCCCAAAATGCGCCTACCCTATGCTCCCAACCAACTGCGTTTGGTGTCAGGTGGTGTTGATCACAGTACTGGGGATAAGCATACCGATGATATTGCCTCTACACGACCGACGTTTATTCGCGGAGTTAGGTACTCTACCGAACAATGGCGTAATTGCCTGCAGCAGGAAAATAATGAATTCCTGGAGCATGATACCTTTGTGAGTCGTTATGCTTTAAATAACGAAGCCGCTGAAATCAAACCGGCAACAAATTCTGCAACAGCTTTTTATTGGGGGGATGGCCCCATAGCGGCGGGCGCGACGCTTGCCGAAAATGAATTCCATTTATTATCGTCCAGCGTTGAAGATTTGGTGATTGCTGAGGGTGTCGACTGCGCTGTACTTGCAATAACGCCAAAATTTCAGGTGCGTTATCGGGCGCTTGCCCACGCTGCGCAATTGGGTGAAATTCGCTTGGTAACGGCAAGCCGTTTTGTCACCGACGAAAAGGGTGAGCAACACCGCTTGTTGGATACAGAACCTGCTGGAGCGCCGGTATTGTTTCGTGAAGACGGCGATGATAATTCTCCCGTACTGCAACGCAGTGACTGGCAATTTCAAAACACGGAAAAAAACTACGCGTTTGATTACTGCATTGCTCAACCCTTAAAGCGAACGGTACAGGGTAGACAGGTAAAAACGGTTACCGTGCTGGAGCAGTACACCAGCTACTTTATGCAGCGCGCACTTACCGCCGACCCTAATAATGCGATTTGGGTCCCGGCTTGTGCGCCCGTTCTTTGGGGCTGGAGTTTACGGGTCGAGCCGGAAAACGATGCGTGGGTAATTACTCGTCGCAAACTGGTGCCGCCGGTCGTTGGTAGCGATGGCTTGGAATTGCCCCATTGGTTGGATAGCACCCTGGAGTATAAATTCTCGAGTTTTTAAGCGAACAGTTGCAGGTTGGGTTATGGACATCATTGGTATACGTCAAACACAAGTCGCTTGCGCCATTGCGGGGTTAATAAATTCTGCCTACCGGGGTACAAGCGGGGAGCGTCGTTGGACAACGGAAAACGGTTTGATCGAAGGTGATCGCATCTCAACGCAGGCCGTGGCAGATATCATTCTGGATAAAAAATATCGGGTGTTTGCCGCATTTGATGAAAACGATCAACCTCATTGCTGCATAGCAGTGGAATTTGATGAAATTGCAAAAACAGCCGAATTCGGTATGTTTGCTGTGCACCCTGAAAAGCAAGGTACAGGATTGGGGAGTGAGCTTCTAAAACACGCCGAAACCTACGCATTGAAACGTGCAGAATTGTTTCGGGTAAGCGTTGTAAATCTCAATCAGCAGCTCATCGAGTTTTATAAACGGCGCGGTTATCAAGCGACTGGCGAGGAATTGGCTTACCCGCTGGAGGCCAATGTTGGCCAGCCAGTGAAAGAAAATATTACCTTAGTGGTTCTGGAAAAATCTGTGGCTTAACAAGCTTGCTGGACGATCGGGAAGAAACCCCTGCGTGTTCAAACACGCAGGGGTTTTTACCTTAAGGGCTTGTTAACGTTGGCGTACTCCAGTCTATCCACGACGATAAATCGCCCGTCGCGTTTGGATGCGCATTGATCGCGCCCGGTAAGTCTGCAGTTTTCAATAAAAATGTTTGCAGGGCATCTTGCAAAGGTTGCAAGTGCTCTGGGCGGACAGAGCAATGGTTGCTGTCGGAGACATTGGAGTGGTAAGCCATGTTGTGTTCTGCACCGAGCGCTTTGTAAATCTCAGCACCACCGAGTGCCGCCACATGGGCCGATATTGGGCCAAGGTTGGCAATGTGTGGGTTATCCAGAATCAGAAGCCCACGCGGTGCAATAAGACCAATAATTTCGTGCGTATCAACCGGCAGTTTCTGTACGCCCGTGGAACTGTCGAAAGCATCGAATGCATCACCCAACCAATAGGTTTCGCTGTAGGCGCTAGACGGAGATTGTGCGCCTTCACCAGGTATTCCTCGCCAGATGGGTACCCCGCCAGAACCGGATTCGAAGGGAATGGTAAGTGCAATCCGCTGATCAAATGCGCCTGCGGTGAACGCACCTTTACCGAAGCGCGAGCAGCCGGCTACGGCAGTCGCATCGGCCTTAAGCAGCGTGCCGTCGGAGGCTTCAATGACATCAATCATTCGACTGATGCCCCATGCCCAGGCGACGAGCAAGCCGGTTTCGCTGTCTGCGCCGTAAATATCATAGAAGGCACCTTGCTTGTTACCACGGTTGCCAGACTCCGATCCAATGTCGTAGGGGTTGAAGGTCACAATGGCAATACCTTCATTTTTTATTTGCTCGTTATAGGTGAAACCGTAAAGCGTGCCGCCGAAATCGAAACTGTAACTGAACAAAACAGGGTAGGGCGGGCTTCCAGTTTCAGGGAGTTCGACGCTCACTGTAAAACTTGTATTGTGACCGCCATCGCTTACTTGCACGCTTATTTCAGTATCACTCACCGAACCCGTTACGGTTTCCGGTTTGTTGGGCTTGAAGCCATAAATGTAGGCCTCGGCCTGGCGCAGAATTTCCTGACGGTGACAGCGCCACTGATCGCTCGTGGTGATAGCTGTGCCGTCCAGGGCTGTAAATGGATCTGGCAGGTTGGCCACAACCGGTAATTCCTGCGCTGCGGCCAGGCCGCTCACACTGCAGTCAGATCCTAGGTTTTCCGGGGTGGCGGCGCTCGGCGCGGGTAGCTCTGGTGGTTGCGGCGGCACGGGTGGCGGCGCCACGTATTGGCCAGTTACTGAGTAGAGCGCGATTCCAGAAAGGGTTGCATTATCCGTAATAGTTTCCAAACTGACGCTGAGGGTTTCATCCTGCACTGCGATGTTTTCCAGTGTAACTTCGTAAGCGGTAAACGGCCCGGCCGCGGTTGCCAGATCCAGCGCGCTGATGGCCTCGTTCCCTTCAACTGACACATTGAACGAACGGTTGCCTTCAGCTTCGTGATAGGTTTCTGCGAAATACAGCACCACTCGATAACTCGCATTGGTTACGGGAACATCGTAGCTGTAATCACCATAGCGTTCGCTTTGAAAAACGCTGTTAGCCGGAGCACCACTGATCGTCTGGCTAATTTCACGGGCGCTGCCGCCGCTGGAAAATTGATCTTCGAGGAAGGTGATATCTCCTACTGTGATTTCCTCTCCGCCAATGTTGGCTGCATATACCAGTTCTGGCGAAACGGCTCCTGAAGAGGAGGAGGACGATGAGGACGACGAGGACGAGGACGAAGAGGACGAACTCGAGCCTGTAGCGCCCGGATTATCTTCTTTGGTGCCACCACCGCCGCACGCGCTCAATACTGCAATGGCCAAGGCAAGTAACATTGTTAGTCTCATTGGAAACCTCTAAGAGCAAACTGTGTGATTATTGTCAGAATTTATGGTTTTTGTTACGGGCTAGCATACTAGCACGCTGGCGCCTAAATCTGCGTTGAATGTGGAACCATACTTGTCGGAAAGTGCCGAGCCGAAAGGTTTCTTGATGTAAGTCGGCAATTCAGAAGAATCTCAGGCGGGGTCATCTCAAGACCCCGTCATGTATGAGAGGTGTGTGCGCTGTTTTCGCTCGCCTGAATTAATTACAGGTGGCCGCGGTGCACAGATTTACAGAACCGCTGAAAAACCCGTTACCAGCAAAGAGTTTGACATAGAGTGTGTCCGCGTCGAGGTAGAAGGCATTGCTGGCAGACTCTCTTAGGGCTGTTAGGCTGGCAGCTTCGGTGCCGGTGCTGGCACTGGTAAAGCTCGGCAGTTGCAAAATGACCCAATCGTTCTGGCTGCCCTCGCGGAGCGAAATAGTGAGCGTGTTAACCGTATTTTCTGTAGTTACTGTTATTTCGGTTCCAAATCTCAAGGTGGTTTCCTTGCCACTTAAGCCTCCAAAACTCGCACCTGAAACAGTCAGTTCAGCGTCGTTGCGACTTAACGTGATCAAGCCCGGGTCCTCACTGGAGTTTCCACCGAAATAATTGTTATTGAAGCCAATCCGACCATAATTGCCGCTACATACGGCAGCGTTCCATTCCGAATATACAGTGCAAGCAGCGGCATCGAGAAACACAGGGTTGTTTATAACGATAAAGGCGTCGGCAATACCGCCGACGGAACCGTCTTTATCGTGAAAAATAGCACCCTTGTAACCATCTTTACCGCTATCTTCCAGAGCCCATTCGCTGCGCATATTTGGAAAAAACACCGGCTTGGCATTATCAAACACTGCCGCTTCGGCGGAGTTATTCGTGCTAATGCCGAAGTCAGAGAAAAATAAATAAGAAATCGCACCAGCGTCACGGGTGGTGTTACTTTGAAAATTTCGAAACGTCACATTGCTAAAGCCGTTCGTAAAATCGTAATACTCATAGCCATGGATAGGATAGTCTGCGCGGTAGTGCGGTAGGCCGCGCCCGTAATCTCGTTCCGCCTGGCGGCTGGGGTTGCCGATATTATCGCTCTCGCCAACAATCAGCGAATCGATTAACAGCGAACTGCCGGATGCGTGTGTAAAACCAATGGCATTATCTGCTAATTTGAAATCACTAAATTCGTGATTGCTCCCTCTCGCCCAAACTCCGTTATTGTTATTTTTATAGGCTGTGAAATTTTCCAAGCGCGTTGTGAGGCGAGCGCTGTTGGTATCCGCAGGATTTTCATACGCCGTATGATCATTGCCGGGAATGTCGAAAGTGCCGTCGGGGTTGGGGCCGCGGTCAAACATCAAACCGTCGTAATTGGAATGCGCTACGTTGCCACTAAATTCGCGTATATTAGTTCGTCTCGGCCAAATAGCCGCGCCTTCTTCGGTGCCTTCAAAAGCGCCGGTTGGATGTTCGGGTAAGGCTATCCAAAAACCAATTTCTTCTGCACCGGCGGCGACGTTGTCGCGATAAATATTATCGGGGTTGGTGATCCAAAAGGTGGCGGCATTATTGTCTGAGGGAATGAGCACGTCGCTAGCCTGCTGAAAAAATGGTTGGCACGATCGTGTTGGGTGGCATTTCGTGCGCATACCCAGGTTGTGGATAAAGCTGTTTCCAGTTTCGGCGCCGTCTTCCAGAAAGAAACAATGGCCTACGGTGTTGTATGTGACATTATTTTCGACGAGGACGTTTTGCGTGCCGTGCACCGTAACACAACGGTTGAAACTGTGGTGTACCGAGGAATTCTTGACATATTGCCCATCGGCGTCACCACGAACATGCCAGTGAACCGGGTATCGCCCTAATTTGAGGTGCTGCCCCATGCGATAAAATTCAACACCGGAAATATATAAACCTCCGGGCGCCATAACGGCAACATGTCCTCCGAAATACGAGCTTTCTGCGTCGGCAGAGGCCTGAATACGGATATTGCGGGTGAGCAGACCAACTTCACCACGCTCATCCACGCCCTCAGTAACTTCACCAAAATGCATAAAATTGAGTGGGCTGCTGAATTCAACACTATTGCCATCTATGCCGCTGATCACACGTTTTTCAGTCTGCTCGGGTGCAAAATCTGTTGATGCCAAAACCACTTCATCACCCAGCTGCCAACCATCGGCATTAAGCACTTCGATGCGACTGCTGCCTGCGTTGGCGGTTTGCGACAGTTTTGTCCAGGTGTGCGTGCGACTGCCGTGTAAATGTAATTCACCGCCCATAACCATAATGCCGCGATCACCCATAACGCCGATGCTCTCGTCGGGGAAATCGTCGCTGAGGGTGACGGTCGCTGCGTGTTGAAAGGGGTTTTGTTCACTACCAATGTGCATTTCGCCATGCACTAATATCCATTCTGTGGTGAGCTCCAAATCAGCTTCTGCGAAGCTGAGTGTACCGTCGATCGTGAGGCTGCGTAATGCCGGAGGCGATACATCCAAAACCACCCGCATGTTTGATTCAATAATGACTTGATCGCCTGCACTTGGAACCTGGCCACTCGGCCAGGTAGCTGGATCAGACCAGTTACCGCTGCCCACCGCCAAACCCGACGATGAACTACTGCTTGTTGAAGAGCTGCTTGACGACGAGCTGCTTGACGACGAGCTGCTTGTAGAGGAACTGCTTGATGAGCTGGTACTTGACGACGAGCTGCTTGTAGAGGAGTTGCTTGAGGAGCTGCTGCTGGAAGATGAATTGCTTGCAGAACTAGTGCTTGATGATGAACTACTACTGGACGAACTGCTCGATGAGCTGCCTGTGCCCGAGGACGAGCTGCTCGAAGATGAACTGCTCGAAGATGAACTCGAGCTCATAATAACACCGGAACTACTGCTCGAACTCGAGCTGCTGGAGCTGGATGAACTGCTACTGGACGACGAGCTGCTGGAGGAGCTGCTGGAGGAGCTGCTGCTTGCTCCAGGGTTCTCACCTAAGTCTGTTCCAGGTAAAACACCGTTGTCACCACCCCCCGCTGCACCGCCACAGCCAGTTAGCAGAAACAAAATACCCAACAGCAAAGGTGTTGTACAACGGCGAAATTGGATGAGCATGTGGACGAAGTTCCTGGCAGAGTCATGAGCAGATGTGAAAAATGAGAAGCTGTGCAATATTTAAAATACAAGCATTGTCAGCATTAAACTGCTGGTGAGTCTAAAGATCTGAAGTCGCATAAGGTGAGAGCTGATTCGGGTTTTTTCCGCTAATCCGAGCGCAACTCAGGCGAATTATAGAATTTGTTAACCAGTCTACTTCGTAAGTGAGGCCTAGGTAACTTGCAGAAAGCACTCGCAGTGCAAGTGCTTTTGTCGGTGTGTGACGGGACTTAATAAATGTGAGATAGCAGTTCTTAATCCTCAGTTCGCCGAAAACCACTCATAAAACGAATGTTTTCCAGCATTTGCTTTGCCATACCACGCCCGTTCAGCGCTTCTGCAAGGTTCACGGTATTACCGGATCTTAATCGCGCGCGTACCACAAAATGTTCGATATGTTTTTTTCTGTTGCGGGTGGCACCCGTTTTATGTAGCTCAAGCCGCTGAATAAGTTGTGGTTCCACAAATCGGCGAGCGATACGAATCCCGAGCAAATAGCGTTCTGCGTAAATACCGCGACTGCCTATTTTTACGCGATAACTGTTGAGTAGCCGGTAGCTACTGTAAAGCAAAAGTGATATGGAGACTGTTGCGCCAGCGATAAGCAGTAGCATGGGTACTTGTTGTGTGAAACTCAAGTGAAGCGAGACGCCACCAAATACGACACCACCGAAAAGTACGGCGGAATGCCGCTTCAAATTTCGGGCAATGGGATGACGTATTTCAATACCGTCTTCTATGGGGTGGATATCAGGCGGATTACCGGGCGACGAATCCTGATCAATGTCAGGGTTCGGAGAAGATAAAAGAGCACTTTTCCTACCTTCAAAGACGGGAATAACAAATGCGCGATGATAGCTAATTGCATGGGTTTTGAATTTAACACGTAAATACCATGTAACAGGATCTGAGGAATCGAGAGGCGCAGATTCCGGTAGGTCTTCAGGAATATTAAATTCCAATGGAATAGTGGAATTCTTGCTTCCAGTTTTTATAGCGGTGGCTAAGGTTTTCTCCCAAACTGCGCTTTTTACATGGCCATGATCTTTGTCTACTGATGGTACCAGTATTGTACATTCAAGTGTTATCTGTACCTGTGTAGGTTTTACCCGGCGTCTAAGTTCTATGTTGCCTGTAACGTGGCTCCCCGTCGTCCACGGAAACGGTTCCATGGTAAGGGGACTGGTTCCGAAATAATGCCAGTCACGGAATTGTTGCCAGGCTCTAACGATTAATACGGCTCCAACCGCGAAAAACCCCAGGCTCAGCCAATCGAAATCCCGCTTGCCCCGAAAAGCTTCAATGTATTCTTGATAATGGGTTCCTATGATCATGGTGTTCCAAGCTATAGCAAGACCCCAGTCAACCCACACTTTGTAGCGAGTGGTCGAAACGGTTGGGTTTTTCCATTTGCCCGTTTTGTTCCAATTAGGGGAAAGAATTTTATTTTTATTATTTGACATCGTTTCTTGGTCTCTACGAGCTAATGATTGCAATTGGATTAGTTTCGCTTCGTATTATTATCGAAACGCCCCGCGTCAAAGCTTGATACTGGCGTTGAAAAAAGCATAAACCATGTTCCGAATTGTATCAGCATAAAAAGACAAAGTAGATTAGAGATAATCTTTACAGTTGTGGAAAATTGAGGTGTTCGAATGAATGAGGCCTGGCGAGTACGCAAGCATTTCTCCCGCTATTTTTTGCCTTATACAGTGCTTCGTCGGTTCTCTTGAAGGCGTCCGCAAAAGATTCTCCAGACATGATCGCGCTAACACCAGCACCTAAGGTTGCATGAAGTGGTTGGCGTGCATCAAAATTATAGGTGCTTACAGATATTCGTATTTTTTCCGCCAGTGCGAGTGCAAATTCAAATCTGGTATAGGGTAAAATAATCACAAATTCCTCACCCCCCCATCGCGCCACGCAATCGCTTATCCTTAGGTTTCGGGCGATGATTTTCGCTACATCTCTTAAAACAATATCTCCTACATCATGTCCTCTATGATGGTTGATGCGTTTAAAATTATCGATATCGAACAGAATGATTGCAAAATCGGTGGCTGTATTCTTGGTGCCAAAATCTGTTATGGAATGCACAATTTGTTCAATCCCAAACCGATTGTAAGTGTTGGTCAAGACATCTACTGTAGAGAGTTTTCGAAATTTATCCGATTCTACTACAGTAGTAACGGCAGTCAGGGATTCCCTCGCGGTACTTGCAACGGAAATAATTGGCTTTTTTTAGGTAACCAGTTTGCGGCCCATCCACCGTTCGGTAGTGGGGCTCCACCTCTACATCAGGGTCATTGGTGGCCAGATAACGCTTTTCGGGGAGAAAGCGATAGGCGTAAAGTGCCAATAAGGTTGCTCCAATAGCGAACAGTACTGAAAGTCCCCGGGTGTAGGCGTTCATGAAATGGCGATTGTCTGCGGTTCTGCCGGTGATCTTTCGAGTATAGCTAATGTTGAACTATTAGCGCCTCAGCTTACGAGGCCGGCGCATGGAATGAGCAAACGGCCGCACTGGCAAGGCGGTTGGCAAGCTTGGAGGTGGTTTGTTAAACGTAAGGCGTTCGATTGATGAACCATTTCAACGTGGCTCAAAGCATCTATACCATCGGCAACTTTAAGGCGACCGTATAGATGGTGTTTTTAGTTTCTGCTTTGGGTGAGGGGGAAATTGTTCTGCCACCCCGCATGTTTTACGTCGTAGAACCACTCTTTCTCATTTAGCGGCAATGCTTAACTGGAGCAGCTAATATTTTTTAGGCACGGTTTTTTTCGAACACAATATAAGCCGCGTATTTACGAATCTTTTCCTGGAACCGCTGTTTCCCATAAATGTACGTGAACGCTCGAACCCATCTTGGTAGAGGGAACTCCCGGTTGTGTTCCATTGCTTCGTCGTAGAGATACTTTATTTCCTTTTGCTTCCAGCCACGCTCGGCAAAAAAGGTGAACCAATCGCATGGGAAAAACCGGAAAGGCGAGTCTCCCAAAGAATCTTTGAATTTTGGAGACTGGTAGCGGGGGTATACCTCAGGTGAGTAATATTCATTTATCCATAATTTGAAATTGGGTTGCTCCTCAATATCGGATGCCAGACTCGCTACCGCGATTTCGTCGAGATAGGGTACCACCCCTTCGGTTAAAATAATTGCGGAATTCAACTGTGCATTCAGTGTGCTAAAAAGTTTTTTACGAGCCTCGATATCGGCCAGATTTAATCCGATTTTTTCAAGATTACAGTTCGGATTTTCATCTTTGAGCTTGCTATTCTTTAATGCAATAATTTCAGGGAAGTCAATTTCAACCCATTTAATATTCGGTGATAAGTCGAGCCGATAGGGGCGTGTATCCAGGCCTGCACCAAGATTGATAACCGCATCGTAACCTTGCTGAAGCTACTTGAGAATGTACTCGTCAATAATGGTCGTTCGGATAGTGACAGACCAATAAGCGTATTTCGCAAAATTGGCCATGGTGTTGGAAATCTTTGTACCTCGCTCTCCGATTAAAAGCGCTGCATAGGGGTCATGAAACAATGCATCTGGTCTGCTGCTTTCCACTGCGCGGTAATGGGCCACCCAGTAGGCTGTGTCGGATACTCTGTTGATTGTTTTTGAGTGGCTGGCCATGGTTTTCTCACAATGTTATAGGGAAAAAAGCAGGGTTTGTCAGTTAAAGTAAGTGAAAAATATTGCGGAAATATTGAAGCTCTAATTATTTAGCCAATCTATGTTTTCACGCAAGACCACTTCCCCGGTTCTTGGGTTTGTGAGCGTTACATTTTCGAGCGCCTGAATACGCCAGTTGCCATCGGTTTGAGTGAGCACTGCGAGAATTAGTGTGTCGACTTTATGTGGGCCGGCAGGGTGGGCAGCACCGGCGCTTAAACGGCTCCAAAAATGCATTATCGCGATATCTTCGGCAAGATAATTTATATCCAGTAATTCGTTGTGAAGGGTAGAGTCGCTGTAAATGGTTTTGTGAATAGGGGTGTGCATAGCAATAATGGCTTCGATTCCGCGCACATAGTGCCCAAACCTATTTACAAATGTCGCGCCTTGTGTGAACAGGTTGCCCAGCGCCACTATATCGTGAGTATTCCAGGCGAGTTGAAACAGGGTCGGTAAATCTTCGGGTGCGTGTGCTTGGGTCATAAAACGCGTGATTATTCCTACGCAACTTATTTGATAAAAGCTTGCGCCTGTTTCCGGGTTACTTGTGGATTTTGGTCAATCGTAAAACCAATACATCATGAGGCGCCAGTTTCAATGACAGCGGTTTGCTGGTATCTCCCTGTTTGCCGTTCCATAAATCCCGCCAACTGAATATCTGGGTATTAAAATCAGCCCTATAGCCAAATTGATCATCTTTTAAAACATAAAAACCCCAGTCGTGTTGTAATTTTAATGCGTTATCGCTACGGTTTAAAAATAAAAATGCCCACTCTCCCTGCTCCAGAGGTTTGGCGAATACCTGTAGCGCACCGGTGTCGATGTAGGGCATTGCTGGAATGCCCAATTTGTCTTGATTGAGGGCGATGATTTCTGTATTGGTTAAAATAGTTTGCGTTGCCGGTGACATGGTGCGTAAGTCATTACCGGCTATCAGCGGAGAATTTAAGATCGCCCAAAGGGAAAAGTGTGAGCGATCCTGGGCTTCGCTCATTCCGTTGCCAACTTCCATCATATCCATATCGTTCCAATGCCCAGGCCCGGCGTATTTTCGTAATCCTTTTTGTTTATCAAGAATTCGTAATACTCCGAGGCTCGCCCAGGTGCCATGGTTGAGTTCACAGTCCCAGCAGGGATAAATATCTCCGGTGGTACGCCAGGAATGGCCGATATCCTGTGCCCATAACCAGGGTTGGTTATCGCCCCATTCACAAATACTAAATAATATGGGCCTGCCCGCGGCGTTTAGTGCGTCTCGCATCAGACGATAAGCCCCCTTGGGGTTGATGTCTGTGGTGTTGCACCAATCGTATTTTAAATAATCGATACCCCAATTGGCGTAAGTGCGGGCATCCTGATATTCATGGCCTAAGCTACCCGGGTAGCCTGCACAGGTTTTGCTGCCTGCATCGGAATACAGCCCCAGCTTGAGCCCCTTGCTGTGCACATAATCTGCTAAGCCTTTCATGCCTGAAGGAAATTTGGTTTTGTTCTCGGTGATATCGCCGTGTGTGTTGCGCTCGCCATGCCAGCAGTCATCAATATTAATGTAACGATAACCGGCTTTTTTCATGCCGGAAGAAACCATGGTGTCTGCCATTTCACGAATCAGTGCTTCGTTTACATCGCACCCAAAGGTATTCCAGGAGTTCCATCCGAGTTGCGGGGTATCGGCCAAACCGGAAAATTTATTGGCCATTAATTCTGAGCTGAACAGAAACCCGCAGAGCGCGGAGAGTAAAATTACCAAACGTGACAGTTTGTTCATAGGTTTCTCTAATGGCTATGGCGAACAATTGTTTGTGTAACCGGTTACAGCTGGTGCACGGCCATTATAGCGAGTGTTGGCACTGGATTAAACTGTGTCGATTTCGAATAAGGTCTGATGACGGGGAGGTGTAGTCGCAAAAAATCTAATGACGATGCTGGCGGAAGCTGTGAGATCTGGGCTTATAAGAAGTTCTGTCCATCTAAAATTTTGCGAGTTGGTGCTGCGATGAGAGCCACCATCGCTTTCTCTTAGTAATGTCGCCGTTAATTCGTAATCTTCGTTAATAGCACGCCATCAACAACCATCACCCATGTACCATCAACCTGATGCGGTGGTTTACTCACAACGAAAGTTGTGGCGATAGGACCTACCCCAACGCGAAAATCATCTCCTTCAAACGTTGTTATGGTGCCATTTATTGATGTTGTACTGTTATTTCGAAAGCGTTTGTACGCCAACGTGCCATTGGCAGAAATATGCATTTTCATTTCTTCGCTGTGCCATACGCCTTCGTAACTGAGTTTTTCTTCAGGCAGTGGCTTGCGACAACTAAATAATGCGAGCACGACGAGTACGATTAGGAAGGTTTGGGGTTTCATTGAGTTACTTTGCTGTTTATGATTTGGTGGTTTTAGGGGTAGCGCCAAAAGCCTGTAATGAATATGGCCGCCAATTAAACGAGTCTGGCTGGGGTTATTCCACCGCATTAAAGTAGCAGATTTTAGTTTAGGTTCAATTAAACTGAATTATGTACTCTTGATTTTGATATGTCTCAAGCTTAGCAGATTTTATTTAGGTGCAAAATTTGTGTAAGACGTGAAATACAACCGAGTTAATCGTGCTACTGAATAGCGCGTCAGAAATATCAATTTAATGCCATTTTTTTTGTTTGATGGTTGAGGTGCAGAAAAAAACTAACTTTCAACTTGATTGTTATAGTTTGAGGATTTTGTTTGGTAATGCATGATGGTAGGAGAATATTCGGCCAACTCACACTGGGTTCCTGTTTGGTCTGCATTTGAATACAGTTAGTTCTGTAAATAATTTGTCTCGATTTTATGCTACAGGTTTCTCTGGTTGCCCGTTAAGTTCTCTAAAGAGTTCTCCCTTAACATCATCGGCGGTAGGGGTGTAAATGCAAAGTATTTCAACATTTTCTAAGGCTTTGGGGGTTAAATAATCCTTTGTGGTCTATTTTTGTATGGTGGAAATTATCGAATTGATTGTTTCTCTTATGGTGATGGTCAGACGTAAAAAAAATAGTTTTAAATTCACTACCCTTTAGAGGTGAAGTATAAAAACAAGCAGCATCCTGCTTTTTATACTGTTGGACGATTCAAAGCCCATAAAAACCGCGCCCATTGCTCGATAAAACTTTTCAGCATTTGGATCGCTTACAATTTTTAAAGATGTATAGTGATTTTCTTTCGCGAGCTTTATTGCGTGTTGCATTAATTGTTTACCAATGCCGGTACCGATGAATTTTGGCAAAACGAATAACGCAATAAGCTCTGCTTCTGTTTTAGTGATTCTCTCAATTGCATAGAAACCAAGAATCAAACCGCTTTTTTCGCAGACACTATAAGCGGTAGAGTTTGAGTTTAATTGACTTGTGCTAACATTAAGTTCCGCCCGGCACAAAGCCATAAATTCGGAAGAATAGTCCCAGTACGCCTTTGATTCAAAGGCGAGCTTGCTCAACACTTCGGCTTCGAAAAAATGGGCTTCCCTGATCGGCATGAGTGTGCTTTCCCCGAATTACTGCTATTCCCCGTTATAATACCGCGTAGTGATGGTAGTAGTGTGAAGAAAGGTTAGGTTCCATTGCTAAGCTGGGTAATTGTTAGGGCATCTCATTATTATTAAAATTAAGCGGGCTTTTTTGAGCCCGCTTTAATCTCGTGTGAATTGCTATTTGGAAATTCGTTCTCTCACGGGCGGTGATGGTTCTAAGATTGCTTTTACATGTTCCGCAACAAGCTCATTGGGAAGTCTCACACTTTTAGTCAGTAACATTTGCTGAGATGAATTGCCAATATTAAAAGTGTAGTTACCCGCTTCGGCTACCCAGGCACGCTTATTCGTATCGAATGACGCCAGAATTTTGGGAGTTACATTGAAGGTGATGGTCTCCGATTGCCCAGGTTGTAATAACATGGTTTTTGCAAATCCTTTCAACTCTTTATCGGGTTTGTCTAGGGCCACTTCTGGTGCAGATATATAAAGTTGCACAACGTCTTTACCGGCAAGCTTTCCAGTATTGGTTACTTTTAAGGAAACCGTGAAATAACCTTTTGATTTACCTTTTTTAACGCTTAGATCAGAAAATTCGAAATTGGTGTATGAGAGTCCAAATCCAAATTCATAGGCCGTTGGCAGCCTCACCTTGTCGTAGTAGCGATAACCCACATAAATTCCTTCTTCGTAATTAAGTTCGCTCCAGTGGCCTTTAAAAAATCCGCTATAGATATCGGTTACGGGTTTTTCCGAAGTGGCGTGGCCAGGAAATCTCTTTGAGGAGGGTACATCGGTATATTGCATGGGGAATGTAGTTGGCAACCTTCCAGAAGGATTTACCTGGCCGGAGAGTACATCAGCCAGGGCGTTACCTGCTTCCTGTCCACCCTGCCAGGGCAGTAGTATCGCATCGACTTTATCACGCCAACTTACTGTTTCGATAACATTGCCAATATTCAGGATAACAACCACTTTTTTGCCGTTTTTGTGGAATGCTTGGCTGACGCTATCAATGAGCTTTTGTTCCTCAGCAGTAAGGGTGAAATCGCTTAAGGGGCGATCATTAAATTCACCGGAATTTCTACCGATTGTAATTAAGGCGGTATCATTTGCGGCAACCAATTTGGCCAACAGCTTTGCATCTGGCAAAAATTCTGTGAGCGGTGGAAGTGCATCAAAAAAGAACTTTTTCTTTGGTTGTTTAGCGCGTTCCGATTTTATGTGGGTCAGGTAATGATCCTGTAACTGCTGATCAAACGCGAATTGATTGTTTTTCAGGCCCTCGACGAGAGAGACGGTATAAGCCTCATTTACATCGCCACTACCGGTGCCCCCAGAAATCAGTTCATACGATGTATTACCAAATACCGCCAATTTTTGCGTATTTGCTAATGGCAGTGTTTGTGTTTCATTTTTTAGCAGTACCACACCTTCAGATGCCGCACGTCGTGCAATTGCTGCGTTTGCTTGGAGTGCCGGCGCGTCTGAGTAGGGGTATTCGCTAAACCCCGGAGAAAGGAGCACAGTTTTTAAAATGGGGGTAATGTTTTTATCGAGGTCGGCTTCCGTTAAAGTGCCTTCGGCAAGTGCGGCTTGAATTTCTTCGCGGCGTTTGGGCACGCCAGGCATCATCAAATCATTGCCAGCAAGGAGTTGCTTGGCGGTATCGTAACCGGCGAACCAATCGGTCATCACCAAACCTTCATAGCCCCATTCATCGCGCAGTACAGTTGTGAGTACCGCTTTACTTTGCGAGATGTGTTCATCATTAAATTTGTTGTATGAAGTCATAATTGCCCAGGGTTGCGCTTCCCTGACAGCAATTTCGAAGCCGCGAAGATAAATTTCCCGCGCGGCCCTTTCGCTCATTCGGGAATTCAGAAACATGCGGTTTGTTTCAGCATTGTTCGCTACAAAATGTTTGATGGTTGTGCCGACACCGTATGATTCCACACCATTTACAATGGCGGATGCCATGTAGCCGCTGAGCAAAGGATCTTCCGAGTAGTATTCGTAATTGCGACCGGCTAGTGGGTTGTAGTGAATATTCATGCCGGGAGCGAGAAACAGGTCGACCCCATATTCCTTAATTTCATTACCCATGGCTTTGCCGACTTCACCCACCAATTTGGTGTCCCACGAAGAAGCTAACAGTGTGGCAATAGGGAATGCCGTGGCGTAATAGGTTTTAGATTCGCCCTTGCGCTCTGGTTGAATGCGCAGTCCTGCGGGGCCATCTGCGAGCACCAGGGAGGGTATGCCCAATTCCGGAATTGCGTAAGTGCTGCCAGCAGCACCGGGTACCTTGTCGGAACCACTCACCGCTTCCATATTGAAACCAACGCCAATCACTAGATTGATTTTTTGTTCCAGCGACAGGCGAGCCCGTATGTCATCAACCCGTGCATCCAGGGTTTCATTGGGGTTTTCATAAATGTCCAGCTGGCCGTTATTGTTTAGGTCCCGAAAGGAGGCTGTGGGTTCGCTTGGGGGTGTGCTACACGCAAAGAGTACGATAGTCGCGAGGCTGGTTAGGCCGATTCGTAGGGGGTTGGGCATAGTGGGCTCCTGGTGGTTTTCAATAACTATGGTCTGAAATGACAACGATGTCAATTTATCGTGGAAAACGTAAACATGAAGTGATTGTTGCGCTTGCGATTTGGCGCGGGAGTGAATGGCTAAATGCGATAAATAGTGTTATTAAACCCATTTATTCTATGGGGATCACCCTGATATGAAGATTTATGTATATACTGATATCGATATCTAAAACCTGTCGTTTGGTGGTTGTTGCTGTATGCTGACGATCTGTTTGAATTCTGCTACAACTGTGTAAGAGTGTTTTATGCCGAAGGCTACAATTTCCGACGTTGCAAGTGCTGCAGGGGTATCCCGTAAAACGGTTTCGCGTGTCTTGAATAACGAGGCGGGCGTGAAACCGGAAACACAGCAGCGGGTGATAGCTGCAATGGAACAATTGGGGTACGCCCCTAATATGAGTGCACGGCGCTTGCGCTCGCAGCAGTCTTATCAGGTGGGTTTGCTGTTTCGCGATTTTCCGGGCAATTTTTACTCCAGTATGATGATATCGGGTGCCATCAAGGCCTGCGATGAGCTGGGCTACGATCTGCTCATTCGCCCTTTAAAAATCGAAAATGAAAATTGGGCTAACGTTGTGCAATACATGTTGCAACGCTCCAACCCGGACGGGCTCATTGTTGTGCCGCCACTGTGCGACGACGATAAAGTGCTAATTCCCATTTTGGCGAGCGAAACACCCATGGTTAAAGTCGCAGCGATAAACCCTGGTGGCTCTGAAAATATTCATTGCGATGAGTTGAGCGCTGCGCGTAACGCGGTACAGCACCTAATTTCCCTCGGCCATACCCGAATCGGTATTATTAATTGTCTTAAGTCTCATGCGGCGGGTGAGTGGCGCCAGCAAGGATATCAACAAGCCCTGGCGCAGGCGGGTATTTTCGTTGAACCCGAGTTGCAGCAGTACCACGTTTACCAGCCCGATATTATGGAGCAGTCTGCGCGGCGCCTGCTGGGTTTGGCTGAGCCTCCCACTGCCATTTTCGCAACCAGTGACACCACGGCCGCGCTGCTATACCGCGTTGCCAGTCAACTGCAGTTCCGCATTCCTTACGATTTGTCGATTGTCGGTTTCGATGATGAACCGCTTTCGAGCAATCTCTGGCCGCCACTTACAACAGTACGACAACCCGTGCCGGCATTGGGCAAAGCGGCGGTATCACTGTTGGTAAAACGATTGATACAGGGGCGTTCGGATTATCAGCCTGAACAGCTTTCGTGTGAACTTATTATTCGCCATTCAACCGGCCCGGTGGTTCGCTAGGCCTTTGTGCTTATTCACTTGGAACACTTTGTCGGTTTTGTTTTAAGAGGTATTTTGCTATGAAAATGCGCACACTTATATTTACATTGATTTTAGTGTTTGTCGCGAGTGCCAGCTTTGCGACGGAAATTATTAAACACGAAAATATTCCGTGGGCGGTCGCTGGAGATAAGTCACTTACTCTCGATATTTATCAACCCAAAAAGACCACGCAACCAGTGCCGGTAGTTGTGATCTACCACGGTGGTGGCTGGTTGATTAACGATAACAGCGTTATGGATTCCATGAGCCAGTATCTCGCTGAGCACGGCGGATATGTCGTGGCGAACATGAACTATCGTTTGCTGCCGGACAATAACAATACCACCACGATGAACGAAATTGTTGAAGATGTATTTGGCGGTTTGTTGTGGGTTAAAGCGCACATCGCGAAATATGGTGGCGATCCCAACCGAGTGGCCATTACCGGCGATAGTGCCGGTGGGCACTTGGCTTCAATGATTTTAACTGCGGGTCGAAATTTAACATCGGTAGGCTTTCAAGGGAAAATGCTGGGTTTTAAACCCACATGGTTGCCTAAGGGTAAAACAGCGGAAGATATTGCGAAAGCCGATGGTCTTGCAGTACAGGCTGCGGTGATTAGCTACGGCGCTTTCGATTTACTCGGCGCCGCTCGGGGTGGCTTTGAAAGCGCCCAGAATATCTTTTGGCAATTTGCACAAGCCCAACCGCGTGGTATTTTTGGCAAAAATATTCGCTATCAATCACATGCAGATTATTATAAGGCGGTATCCCCCACTTACTTAATTCCAGATAGTAAAGAATACAGATTGCCGCCGCAGTTTTTTCATGTTGGTAGCAAAGACCAAACTACGCCGCCAGACTCTGTAAAAGCTTATGTGACAAAACTAAAGGCAGCAGGCCAGCCCGCCACACTAAAAATATACGAAGGCAACAATCATGGCTACATGGACACCGGTTGTCTTGAGATTTTTAATAGTTGCTTTGAAACCCATGCCGTGCCAGTTTTAGAAGAGATTATTCCGTTCTTAAAACAAAGCTTTTCTGAAAACGCCGCAAAGTAAATCACGGTGAGTTTGTGTTAACAGGCCCTAGATCAGAGTTCACTAAAGGTCTCCAAAATCCCATCTTTCACATATGGTTTTCCGCGATAAAACAAAAAATCCCGGCAAGCCGGGATAAAGGGTCTCACAAAAATATTTTTAATTTGTTTAACGTGTGGCGCAAAAGCCTGTGCTTGTATCGGTTTCGCCCGGGTCCAGCGTATTGTTCCATGCAGTACCTGCAACGGTAAGCATGGTACCGCTCTGACTGTAGCTTGCATTCCACATGCTGTTCACAGTGCCTTCAACGGCAACGGAAACGCTAAAGGCCTGTACGCTGTCGCCTGGGTTATAAACGCTGAGTGAGGCACAGTAACCACTGCCCCAGTCGCTGCTAATTGCCACCGCAACACTCAGTTCATTTGAACCAGAGCCACTGCTGGAGCTCGACGAACTGGAGCTGGAAGACGATGATGTCGAACTCGAGCTCGATGAAGAACTCGAGCTAGAGTTAGAGCTTGAACTGGAGCTGGAGCTCGAACTTGAAGATGATGAACTGGAAGAAGAACTTCCGTTATTCAGGCAACTGCCCAAGCTTGTCCAGGACGCATCGCTACCAGGTACGCTGTTGGTGTACCAGTTGGCCTGATACAGCGTGTTGTCGTACACCATCTGGTCGCCTGCGTTGGCGTGGTTGGAGGGGCCACCAGGCCAGTCTTTTGCCGTCCAGTTGGGGTAGACATTCACAGTGCCACACAGACTGCCGCCAGAGCTTGATGATGAGCTAGTGCTGGAGCTTGAAGAGCTGCTGGAGCTGGATGAGGTCGAGCTGGAGCTGCTCGAACTGGATGAAGACGAGCTGGAACTGTTAGAGCTGGATGACGAAGAGCTGGAACTGCTGGAGCTGGAAGATGAGCTCGAGCTGCTCGACGTACCACCACCCGATAGCACAATGTGGTATGCCGAAGCGGCAGGCAGTGCGTAGTTGAACGCGTTGTTCACAACGTTAAACGAGCCTAGGGCCTGTACGTTGGCGGCACTTTGGTCGATGCCATACACCTGCGCGCTATCGTATGTCGTGCTCGAGCTAATACTGAAAGTACCAGCAAGCGCTTCGTCGAGATTTTTATTGGTGACGATGACATGGAGATCACCGCTGGCAGAATCCACAGAGGCGTAAATCGAGCTGTTTTCCTTATCGCTCATGGTGGCGGTAACGCTCTTATTCCCGAAGCTGGAATTATTGCCGTCGTAATTGCGGTAAAGCCGGTAGGCCGCGGCAATGTAGGACGAGTCTGTTTCCAGTAACCAGACGGTTGCCGCCTCCACATTGTATTTACCAAAAATACCCAGTGCGTCTGCCTGGGCGATGCCACCGGTGATATCCGAGGCGCCACCAAAGCTGTACTCTGTAAACGCCATTCCAGTGCCGGGGTAGTAAGTATTAATGGAATCTTGCAGATGGGGAATCAGCGGCAGGTCTGCGGAAAACCACTCCCCAATCCAGCTGTTTTCAACATAATCCGGGTCCCACAGGCTGCGTGTACTTTGCAGGCGTGCAATCTTATCGTTGCGTGAGGTGGCTCCGCTGTCGATAACGCGCAGGTCTCCGGTGTCTTCGGAATACCAATGCAGGTCCAAGACATCCAGCAGGCGTTTACCTGCCGCGTCAGAGGCGTTGCGCATCTCATCCAGGTAGTAATCGATGTACCAGGGGTAGCTGCCTGAGAAGTTATCCCAGTCGGGAGCGCTTACTAAATTAGTGTAAGCGCCGAACCCAAACAGCGCAGGGCCGTAGATCTGGGCACTGGGGTCCACGTCTTTAACCGCCGATGCAGTGGCTATGGAACGTTCAACCAGTTCTTCTGCGCCTGTCGCGTCTGGGTGGATCAGGGAGTGAGTGTGATACCACAGGCCCGGTTCGTTATCGAGTGAGTAAGCGAGAACCCCACCTTCATCGGCTCGGCCGTATCGCTCAACCAGAAAATTAACCATCTCATCCATGTACACCGCGTTATCGCTCTGGTCGGGGCTCAGGGAGAAAGGTGCATTTTTACGCGGATATACGGGTATCCAGCGCGCCGATGGTGCCGCTTCGCTGTCTGCCACCGAGCCATCGCCGTCGGCGGAAACATAGCCCGCCATTTGTAGAGTGACTAGGGTTTTTGCGCCGGGTGCCACGTCGTTATCGACAAAGTCGGTGTACGTGATCCCAGGAACGGAGCCATCCACGCCGTCTGGAACCATGTAGGTATCGCTGGAATTCTGCCAATCGGAGCCGGCATTGGAAAAGTTATTTTCCCAGTTGTAGGCCGTAAGCCGATTACCGCCAATCCGGTAAAAGCTGAGGTTTTCGTTGCCGCTCATGTACATTCTGTGGTTGGTGCCGTAGATGAGCGGGCTGATGTCGTGAGTGATGGCGTCTGCGTCGATGGAGTAGCTAACATCCACGGCAATGGCCTGTTGTGTAACTGCAGCAATGGCAGTTGCCAACAGCATTCGTTTAGGAGCATTCATGGGAAGTCCTCAATATTTTGTATGAAAAATGGCGGGTTGGCCCGCGTTATTTTTTGTAGGTACCTGGCCGGCTGGCGCAACCGGGCCGCCGCGAAAAATAAGCGATAGAAAATAAAATTGTGAGGTGCAATGCCGGGTTTTAAACGAATTCGCAGATTGTTAAAACAAATGTGCACATAGTTCAAATGGGTTCGTGGGGAGCTTCAGAGCTGGAGATTTTTATTCTTGCTCCTCTTGCTTATCGGTCTCGCGTTTGCGATACGCTGTGGGCGCGCAGCCGTACTCAGATTTGAAGATGCGGTTGAAATAAGAGGCGTTATTGTAACCTACGGAGTAGGCGATTTCGGCAACACTGGCAGTATCTTTTTCCAGCAATAGCCGCGCCGCTTCGGTAAGCCTCAAGTGGTTCAGGTAGCTGCTGAAGGTCAGACCAGTTTCTTCCTTAAGAATATGGTTGAGTTTTGTGCGGTTTATACCCAGTTGCTGCATTACTTGCTGCAGGCTTAGGTTTGGATGAGTATATTCCTTGGCCAGGTATTGCAGCACTGCGTGCTTGTCACGGTCCTTCTTCGCGGTGACTTTTAGCGGTTGATAGCTTGTGGCTGGCTCGATGTGTGTTTCAATTGGCTTAAGCAATCTACCAAGGTAACGATGATAAATAAGAAACACGAGCATGGCGCTCGCCAGAACCAGGCTTGCAAGCGCCGCCGCCAGTCGTTGAGGGTGCCATCCTCGAAACAATAATTGTGTGACTTCCACTCGCACGGGTTGCCCTAATGGGCTCTGTCGCGAATTCACCAACGCAACACTAAATACCTGCTTTAGATTGTACGCAGTATCGGTTGGCGGCAAGCCGCGTTCGCTAAGCCACCATTCCTGGGTAACCAATGCGCTCAAATTTATATCCACCTGCTCTAATTCCTCGCCACAGGGAAACGAAGTGAGAGAGGGGCGCAAATTCTGGAATTCAGTCGCTGCCGTTAAGGGTTCATCAACGCTATAGAGTACAAAATTAAGGTCGTTGGCGGGCTTGCAGCGTAATGCAATCCTCAGCGTAGAATAGCGGGACAAATTTTTAAGGGTGTTCGTTTGCTTGCCGTCGTTAAAAACCAGACCAAGCGATGCATAGGGGTAGGTATAGCGTTGATCTAATTTAAATTCGAAGGCCAGATATTTTTTTGATTCCTGTAGCAACAACTGGGAAGTGCCGCCAACGTCTGTATCTGAACTGGGTACGACACTCCAGCCAATATCACTGTTTGCTGGGGGCAAAAGCGACGCACTCAGGCGCGCCCAGAAAAACAGCAGGGCTGCTATGAAAAAAGCCGCGATAACGAGGGATGTTAATATTTTTTGAGATTTCATTGCATTCATAGAACGAGGAAACTAGCGACGCCTATACTAACTCAAAATCCGGGTTGCAAGTCGGGCGTCGCTCAAAAGAAGCAAGAAGGCTTTCTGCAGAAGGTTATATTTCAAACTCATGTCCAACAGAACCATAACTGCGCTGGTTCCGTTGGACTTAGGCGTTTTTAACTGGTTTTTTCGACCACAACGGCAAATTCAAGTAAATCCGCATGATATTTATTGCCGCAAACATCAGAATATAGGGCTTGCACTCTTAATCCGGCGTTTGCAAGTTCTCTCGTTAAGGTTTCGGGACTAAAACACTGTAGCCAGTTATACACGACTTCCGTTTTGCCAGATTGGCTGAACAACGAATACTTATCTAAAATCACTTTTTCGTCGTGGTACTTGTACGAATTGCTGAAACAATAATAATCGTCTTCATACCAAAAGTGATTTAGTTGGTTTTTCTCATACTTTGCCGTTTCTTCCTTGTCGGTAAACGACTGCAAGGAATAAACGTCTAGCAAGAGCTTACCCTTAGGCGCAAGCGAGTCACGAAACTTCAACAACAGTGCATGTCGTTGCTGTGGGTTAAGCGCGCAGAAGTCGCACATAATCATTGTGATTAGGTCGTACTGTGTGGTTAAACTTACCTCCAGGTAATTGCCTTGAATATACGCAATATCTAAGCCCTGCTTATTTGCTTCCTTTCTCGCGTAGTCAATGGATGTGACGGAAAAATCGATACCTGTTACTTTTGCACCAAGCCGCGCTAATCTGCTGGTATAGAGCCCTGGTCCACAGCCAAAGTCACAAACATTAGTATGAGTATTAATCGCAAATTGCTCAGCGATCCACGCAACGGAAGCGTCTATGAATTTGTGATTTCTCGACGAAACATCAATCTGTTCATTAAGATGAAAAGCAAGCATCTGCCTAGCTCTGTGGCCATCGGACCACAGTGATTCGGCGGTATAGCGACTAAATGCTTCAGGTTTTGAGTTAATTTTTTCTAGTGTCTTAAACATGGTTTGTCACCAAATATCTGAATTAAAGTGGTGACAATATGTGGGTTAGAGATTGTTTCCCCCTAATAATATTGTCACCCTGTATATTTCTACGTTTTGCAAATTTTGATTTTTCATGAGTTGCACCTCCTAATCCTGTTTATGGTTAGCTACTGCACTGCTTTCAGATTATCGTTAAGCTTGTGTCTGCAAAGCCCGGCCCTAATATTTTTCTTCCATAAGACCTATTAGATTGCCATCCGGATCTTTAACGAAGCCAATCCATAGCTCATGATCCGGCATTTTTGCTGCCAGTTGCGGCTTTCGTTCTTCGCTCGCCCCTTTTTTGATAAGCTTATCGAAAAACGAAAGCAAATCGGCGGTTTTGAAGTATGGAATTGAATTTTTACCAACTTCTCCAGCCCCCTGCGGGGTGCTAAGCATAATTCTTGTTGCCCCACATTTTAGAAACGCTAAATTATCTGACGGGGAAAATAAAAATTCGAGACCCAGTATATCTTGATAGAAATTCAACGCTTTACTTACGTTTTTAACCGTAATCGCTAACTGGCCGATCTCCTGGATTCCTTCTTTCATAATATGGCCTCGTTGAGCGCTTCGCGTGTTTAATCCGAATTTGTGTTTTACCTGATAACGGAACAATTGTTAAGCGACTTTTAGTCGCTGTCAACGCTTGCGTGGAATTTGAATGAGGGGTGTATTTGCCCAGCTTTTAACATGTGCTTGTTTTGGCGTCGATACGTGAAAGTCGCATTTTGTAGGATTCCCCTGTGAACACTCGCGCTGAGCTCCAGAAAGCTTTAGGTTTTTATCTCTGCGCCTAAAGCTTAACTGGCGGTGTGACAGGGGGTTCTGTGGGTTGTCCCGCAAGGTGCAAAATTTCGCTGCTTTGGCCTTGCTTAGAATTGCATCTTAATTCCAGCGAATAAGACCCGACCTTGTACATCATAAGTGGCCGGAATTGTGTTCGAGCCACCTTGTTGTAGACTGCCCAGCACCGGGGGTTCTTTGTCAAGCAGGTTACTTAAGCCCAAGGTCAGCTGGGTGTTATCAGTGAGTGAATAAGCACCGGTAAAATCCAAATAAAAATAGGGGTCGATTTTTGCGTTGACGAAAGCAGATTCTGGCGGATAACTTTCACCTCGTGCTTTGGGTACTACAATTCTATCGGTGGTAATGGAGTCAATATAGCGTACCCGCAGCGACAGGGTGGTGTTTCCGGTAAACCAGCTAAACCGCGTGGTGCTTTTCCATTTTGGAATGGGCTGCCCACAGGTGCCGCCCCAGGCGCCGACACATTCATTGGTAAGTTCTGGTAATTCCTGAATAGGGGTTACTGTGAATTCATCGGTATAAGTTTGCGCTGTGCTGATTTCCCAATTGCTTGGGTTACCAAAGAGTCCCCACTGAGAGTCAAAACCGTAACGTAGTACAAAATCCACTCCCGAGGTTTTGATGCCACCAATGTTTGCGTTAGTCGTGTACACATATTTTGGTGGTGCGATTTCGCCGGAAACCGGGTCGCGGTTTACGGCTTTACAGTACACGCTGTTGGGGTCTTGTAGGGTTTTGTAGCAGAGGTCCAACACATTTTGTATGCCGCCACCACCCAGGGGTGCGATGGCATCTTCCAGTTCAATATTGAAATAGTCGACCGTTAGTCCAAAACCTTCAATCCAGGCGGATTCATAAACAATGCCGAAAGTGGTGGTGTCGGATTTTTCAGGATTGAGTTCTGGGTTGCCGCCACGTATTTGGTTGAGAAACGGTGCAGGCTGCACACCTGCAGTGAACACCGCATCGGCGGGTACTCCGGTTGCTATACAGGTATCGCGCACGCCCTGCGTTTGCTCAGCCACTGGTAAATTGGCGGAGCAGGGGTCTGTCGCCATTGGGCCGTCTGAACCCTGGCCTCCGAAGAGTTCGCCAACATTCGGGGCGCGTATCGCATGCTGGAATTGCCCGCGGAACGAGAGCTCGCTATTAACCGCCCACTCCAGGCCGCTGGAATATGTCCATACGCCCTTGTCTGCACCAACGTCATAGTCGGAGTAGCGGAACGCGCCGTTTAAGTTTAAGCGTTCAAAGCCGGGCAAATCGCCTAAAATCGGGAGCCGGAATTCACCAAAATATTCCGTTACAGACTGGCTGCCGCTGGTTGGCCGGGCCGAGTTCCAGCCGGAAACATCACCCGAGCTTAAATAGGAATCGGGAATGTATTTGGCGTTGGCTCGGCGCGATTCGTAACCTACTGCGAAATCAACAGGGCCTGCCGGCATGTCGAATGCAACACCGGTTAAACTTGCGACCGCGACTTCCAGCTCTGCCTGAATTTTGGAAACCGAACTTATACCAATCGCGGCTGCGGCCTCGGCAGAAATATTTCCGTTGCCGAACAGGTTCAGTATCGGTGGTTTACTGTTTTGTGACAGCATGGAGCGCTGCACGGCGCTTTTAGACACTGAACCTATTTGTACATCCACTTCGGTGGTGCGGGCTGTACTGAAATAGACGTCGTAGGCCAAATCACGGAATACGCCTTCAGTGTTGCCAAGTTTACCGCGCAGCCCAAATACCGCGCGAAATACCTGGTGGTCCGCATCGGCATAGCGGGTTTGCAAGTCGTTAAAACGGCGGTTGTAATTGAGAATGGCGAGGCCGTCGTTGGGCGTGGTGTCGAGGCTCAGCGAGCCCTGTGTGATGGTGGTGGTTCCCGTTTCACGGCTATCGAGTTGCGTGAGAATGTCTTGCATTTCCTGGCTGAGGTAGGGGTTGTCGGTTTCCACCAAATAATTACCAGTGACATTGGTGGGGGCTATCTGAACATTCGCGTTATTGTTGCTGTAATGGGCTTCCAAATAACCTGTCATTTTATCGTTGAAACTGTAGCTGCCAAATAAATTGCTCATCCAGCGTTCTTGGGGCGTAACCATAAAAGAATTCGGCCCCAGGTCGAAACGGTCGTCTGGCGAAATAAAAGGCCTTACCGTATTGCCTTGCGCATCAAAAATGGCCCCTAGGCTTGTCATGTCTTGAAGTCCGGCAGCGATCAACGCGGCATCCAACGCCGCATCAGATGCCGGTGAACCCACCAGTGGTAAATTGCCGATGCGTCCGTTGGGGGGTGTACTCGAACCGCCCCCAACAAAGCCCAAGCGCCCGCCAGCCTCTTCACAGGTTTGACCGGCAGGTACCTCCAAAGCAACGCCGAGACGATTGCTGCTGTACGATTCAGCAGTTACGCAGCCATCACCGAAAGAGGGGTTGGCAAAATCGCCTCGTTCCTCGCGCGTAAAACCACCGCGATCTAAATAGCCGATCGACGCGGTAAGATTGCCGCGGTCGTTATCGAAATTCCCGCCGAAGGTGAGGTCGAAGTTGTAAGCCGCTGTGCCGGTGGGTTCATCCCAACTGCTTTGGGCATTAATTTCAAAACCTTCATAGTGGTCTTTGAGAATAAAGTTAACCACACCGGCAATCGCATCGGAGCCATACACAGCCGATGAACCGCCAGTAACGATTTCGGTGCGCTTTATGAGCGCCACCGGAATGGTATTGATGTCTGTCGTCATGCCGGGGCCAGTAATGGCGCCGCGCCTTCCATTTACCAGCACCAAGTTACGGGTGGGCCCAAAGTTGCGCAGATTTAAAGTAGAAACACCCACCGGCGCGCCCGCCTGAACTGTATTGGCTTTGGGGCCATCTAACTGATTAGCCGTAAATTGCGGCGAGTCTGTAAGAAGCGTTTCAATATTCATGGTGCCGGAAAGCACAAACTCTTCTTCGCCGATTACCGCTACTGGCGTCGGCGCATCGAACCCGGCTTTGGGTAAGCGTGTACCGGTCACCACCACTTCTTCAATTTCCTGCTTTTGCGCCAACGCCAGTGGTGAAGCCAGCGCTAAGGTGAAAACCGAGCTGGTAACCCCCAATATTGCAGGCCAATGTTCGTATTTAAACGTCATAATTCCCCCTAATTGATTTTTGAGTATCAATAAATATTTGGCAGCTTATGCCCCAAAATATAAAACAACGAAAATTGCGCCTGGTGTGAGTGTGTGAAATTATTATTTTGACTGATGATTAATTAACGTGGTTAGTATGCGAGCGAATGTAAAATCCCGCGCCTCACTTCTATCGAGAGGGTTGTGTTACGCCACGCTTATTTTTGAGCGAAATTTTTTTTGGATATCTTATTGGTGTTTCAATTTTAGAGAGGGTGCAATGTTAGCAGAATTCTAGCGTCACCAAGTGGAAATGGATTGTTTCATGTTTTATTTCAAAGGTAATTCACGTTACGAGGCAGCAGAGACCTGTATGCGTGTAGCGAGTGTACGGATCTCTGTATTTAATGGCGAAATTATTGCCGCATTACTTCTGTTTGATGTCCATATTTTGGCGTTTATCTTTTTGTGTGGAAAATGGCGAAATTGTTAAGGCCTTGTTAGATTGTTTTTCTTCATGCTGGTGACGTTCGCTAATCTGCAATCATCTTTACCGTAGATGCGATATTTTTATGAAATGAGTGTTAGTGCTTAATCTTGTGATCTTGTGCCTGTACTTAACTACCAAATAGCATAACTCTGCTCCGGTTTTACAACTTATTTGCGCCATCGAATAGAGAAGGTTTAAGTTCGAGCACATTAGCGCCTTCCAAACAGCCGACATTTGACACTACAGATTCACTGCCTTCCTTGGTGATTTTGGTAAAACAGTGAATCCCACAATCAGGGCAAAAGTAATGCCTAGAGACTCCATTATTGCCATAACTTTTTAAATTATTTTCATCGCTATTGAGCGTAAAATTCTCTTTTGTGGTTTTTACTAAAGTGGCTGAGCGTCGTATGCAAAAGCTGCAATTGCATATAAAAACGGAATTGAGGTCTGCAATTATTTCGAAACTAACGTTTCCGCAATGGCAGCTGCCTTGATATCTTTCATTCATTGTAAACTCCTTGTGCGTTTTGGCCTATAAATGCTTGGTCAGATGTCGAAATGGCGATAAATGAGGGGCAGCGTAGTACCAGAATTATCGTCGTAGCTTATGAACTCTGCCGTGAGCGCAATGTTTCAAGGTATGCTAATCTGGTTGTGTCAAATAATTTATAGTAATTACTTTTTGATGTTCATATCTGTTTAATAGGTAAATATTCTACTTTAGATCACGAGCGTAGCTATATAAATAATTATATAACTTCTAAGTTTCTGTGCTCCTGAGTTATTTAGCTGTGGAAGTGTCAAATTAAAGTTCTATTTTGTAATGGTTTTATGCGGCGCTAAAAACCTTTATGCGCGTGAACTCACTGTTTTATAGATTTATAAGATGAGGGAGACATGCCGTAGCGAGCAGAAAAGCATTTGCTAAAATAATTTTGTGATGAAAATCCGACCGATAATGCTATAGTAGTTACATCTTTTTCAGACCTTAATAAGTCGGCTCCTTTGGTCAGTCGATAGTTTCTAATAAGCTCGGGAATTGTTTGATTATATAGCGCCTTTATTTTTCTTTGTAATTGTTTGCTATTGATCTTAAGTTCTGCGCTCAAGATGCTTGCATCGAGTCTGCCCTCGAAGTTTTTATTCATGCATTGATTCAATTCCTTCATAAATATATTGTCCGCTTGACTAATTTGCGGGTTCTGAGTTTGGTTGTTTTTTGTTCTAAGCGAACGTGAGTTGTTATTGCGAATCCGTTCGCTAATAAGTTTTCTTATATTTAGGAGGTTGTGACAACGAATTATCAACTCATCGCGATTAAAAGGTTTTTCAATATATTCATCAATATCTAATTCCCACGCATGTATCCTACTTGTTTCATCCTCCTTTGCAGTAAGCATAACTATAGGTATGTGGCATGTTAATTTATCGTTGCGAAGAATTTCTGACATTTCAAAGCCAGATTTATTTGGCATCATCAAATCTGTGATAATGATGTCTGGGATTTCTTCCAGAGCTATTTTAACTCCTTCATCCCCATCGTGTGCATACAAGCTTTCAAAGTGCCCGTCCAAGCAGGTGGATATATAGGTGCTCATATCCGGGTTGTCTTCTACGATCAATAGTTTTGGGTATTCGGAGTGCACATTTATATTACGTGAGTTCACCTCCAATTCATTGGGCAAATAGTTACGTGCGACCTCAGATTCAGTATGCCAAAAATCGGAATTTCCTTGAAAAGATTGTGAGCTAGTCGCTTCAGCTGCTGGAAACTCTAGTATAAATTTTGCGCCTGTAGTGTACTCTTCATCTAAGTATATCTTGCCATCGCAGAGTTCGATCAATTCTTTGACGAGTGCGAGTCCTACTCCTGCGCCTGGAGTTGAGAGCTTGCTATTGCTTTCTAAGCGAACAAATCTTTCGAAGATTCTATCTTTTTCGTTAGAGGGTACCCCAATGCCCGAATCCGAAATTGAAGCCAATATCATATGATTGTTAGAGTTTATTGAAGTTTTACTAGCGGTGATTCGTATATTTCCTGATTTTGGAGTGTATTTGATAGCATTAGATATTAAGTTTCCAAATATTTTGTCCGCGTTTTCTTGCGTTATTTTTACCCACAGTTCATCTTCGATAAGTGTATCAATTGTTAAATTATTTTCTTTAAATAATGGTGACATATATATAAGTGCAAATTTTATGGATTGAGATATATCAATCGATCGAATCTCCTTCTCTTTATGCGTGTCGAGCTTTGCAAGGTCTAACATTTGATCTACCATCCTTAATAGTTTTTCAGAGTTGTAAATGCTCGTTTTTAAAACTGTTTTAAGGTGGGGGTTCTTTTGGCTTTTTAGTAGATCCTTAAGAGGAGACATTATTAATGTTAAAGGTGTTCTAAATTCGTGTGATACATTAGAAAATAACTCATTTTTTTTAATGAGTAAGTTGGATATAACCTTATTTTGATCTTCTATTTCTTTTGTTCGTTCTGCTACTTTGGATTCTAGAAAAGTAGTTTTCAATTTCATAGATCTGAATCTGTGTAAAAACATAAAAATTATAATTGCAAATAATATGGCTGCGATAAATATCCTTAATTGAAGAGAATTCGTATTTTTTAGAGAAATAATTTTTTCTGATTTAATTTCGGATTCATATTCTTCCCGTAAGCGGTTCATTGATTCCAGTTTATCTTGTTCCAGTCTTCTATTTTTCAATTGATTGTAATTTTCAAAGTTTGTTAAAGCGTTGGTGTAATCACCTAACGATTTTTGGACACTGTAAATATCGTAGTAAGCTGAATCCAGATTTTCCAAATCGAATTTTATTGCAGTGTCTAATGTTTTTTCAGCATATTCAAGTGCTATATGTGACTTGTTCTTTTTTATGTAAGTATGTGTTAATGTTGAAAATATCATTCGCAAAATATGGGGGTCATCGCGTTGTTCTGCAATTTTTTTAGATATAGATAGGTGTTCGATAGCATATTCGAATTGTTCTAGCTTTAAATATACTTCACCAAAATTTAAGTGGATGTACATTTCTAGCATCGGTGCTTTAATACTTTTAATGAAGCCGGCTGCATTTCGAAGGTGCTCTAGAGCTAGTTCATAATTATTAGTAGAGCCATGGACGGTTGCGATATTCAGATAGGTGTTAGCGATTTCGGTGTTGTTGCCTAAATTAAGTTTTATTTTGAGAGATTGGTTATAGACATCCAATGCTTTTGTCTGTTGTCCTGTAGACTGGTATAAGACCCCAATATTATCGAGAGTAGCTGCTAATTGTTCTTTATCGTCTGCTAAGATTGCATACTTTTGCGATTTTATAAATAAAGTCATCGCAGATGTATAGTCTTCTTTATACTGCTGTATTGTTCCCAGGTTACTTAACAGGGTTGCTATCTTTCTTGAATCGCCTATTTCCCTATATAGTGCAAGGCTTTTTTCGTAGTATCGATATGCGTTTGTGTTATCTAGTTTGTACCAATAAAAGCCGCCTTTGGTATTATACGCATCCGCCAGGGCTTCAATGTTATGTGAGTTCTCAGCCAAATTAATGACGCTCTCAATATAGGTTTCGGAGTGTTTAAAATTTCCCAAGCGCAGATGGCTCCATGCGAGGATGTTCAAAAATCGTGCTCGCATCTTAGAGTTTAGATTATTCTCATATAGTGTTAGTGCATCTTCTGCCAGCTTAAGAGAGTGTTCCGGATTGGTGTAGCGCTGAGCTTCAGCAGAATTTAAAATGTTTTTAATGGCATCTATTTCGTTAAGATTTGCCTGAGCACTTTCTTGTCCGCCATGCACCTTATCACCAACGGCTGAAAATAGAATGAGTGATATTAGAGTGACTCCCCTAGCAAGTTGTGACAGTTTTTCCATAATTTTCATTTTGTCCTTCCTCAACTTAAATTCTGTAACAATAGTTTAAATCGTCTGAGTGATAACTAGTTACATTGCTAACAAATATAACATATTGAATTTATTGGATTTGTCCAAAATATATCTTTTCTATGTCCAGAAATTTAATGCGATAGTAAATAGATTGAACTATTTTGAAAGCAGATTTTGTGGCAGAGAATGAGATTTACGGAACAGGCATAATTAAGTTTGAAAAGTGTGTTCTTATACCATGCCCTAAATATTTTTCTCCACATAGTTAAATTCATTCGTAGTATCTGATTTTATCGGCGTATAAATTATCCAAAATGATAACCCGCACATTTTGTGCTAGTCTTCGAAATTGCATGCAACACCAGCGCCAATAATTTTGATGGGAGCAGCTTGAACTACAGAATTATTCTGAAAAAGTGTTGTTGGCGTGCAATTACATGGGGAATTCCTAAATGCTACGCAATCTGATGCGTATATAGGTGTTGGCATTAAGGATGCTGGTGACAAATAAATTGGTATTATCAGTAGGAGATCTTAATTTTAACGCCATTGAGAACTGGTTTTAAATGTCGTCGTTTAAGTTGTTGCAAAAACGAAGTTAGGTATCCGGCTGGTAGAAAATACTAAGCATTGGGATGAATTAAATAAGCGGCGTACAGAGAATTAATTTCGCATATCGAGGACGGTAGTTTTCATATTTTTGAGTCCATCCAAACTCATTGGCTATCCAATATTCGTGATCGTCCGGTGACAGGATAGTAGCGAACATCATTTATTTATAAGGCGCCTGATACTACATTTGAACGGCTTGCCAGCAAATATATTAATTTGATAATGGCGACTTCGTGCTGTGATTTGTGTGGGACTTAATTACGTGCTTTGGTTAACTAAAATGGTCGAATACGATAAATATAGGGTGATTCAATTTGAGTTTTTTTTACATGGGCTGACAGTTTTCTGGCTAATTGAGTGGATAAGGGTTCGATATGAGAAATATAAATAAGTACGATTTTCCCGATGAAATAGTCGTTAAGATTAGTACGCTCGAAAAATCTATAGAAAATCTAACAAAAACGCTGCATGTTCATATAGAAGCTCAAAGAGTATTTATGGCGAAAATTTCGGAGGGTCAAGTTAAGCATGTAAATAATCAAGTGGATGTATGTAGTGCTAATGAAATACAAAATTTGCAACAACATTTGGCTGCGATTAGAGATATTAAAATGGAATTTGATTTAACCTTTGGTGGTATTAGTTCCTCTACAGCGGTTAAGTTGCGTAAGGCGATTAGAGAGCTTGGCGCTGGCCGTTCGACTAGCTTAAGCATCTCTATGCAGACAGTATATAAGGTTTACGACGACTGGATTAATATAGCTTGTGTTCGGCGTAGTATATCTAGGCGAGTTTCTCCGTACTGTTTCAGTGGTCATCCGGTTATGCCTCAATCCAGAGTTCAAAGGTCGCAGGCGTTTTTGGATCTCGCAAATTGGATAAGTGGAAATAAAAAGTAGTTGTAAAACAATATATTAACGGCAATTTCGCTGATCTATATAGCTTGATAAAAGACTGTAATTTCCAGTTTGGATAATATTTTATCAGCAAAGCGTGGTGGCAGATTTACACCTTTGTTTGAACCAACAAAACTACTAGTTATTTTCAAGGAGAATCAGCATGAGTACCGCTCTAAAAACGGCAATCACTATCATTGCCTTAGCAATTTCAGCTTCAACCTTTTCACAAACGATGAGTTATCAAGAAAGCTACAGTGCTTCACGATTCAACACCGCAGGCACATCTTATTCCGTGATGCGACCACACGCAAATCATTTTTGTTACTTGTCTTCAATCAGTTTTGAAGAAACGGATGGTGGTGGTGAAGAAGCAACCTGTCGTATACGAAGGTCAGGTACTGTTTGGGTGCTAGAGGCCAAGTTAGATCAAAGTAATGATGCTGACGCTGAGTGCAATGCGGTGTGTTATAAGCATTTGTAATTATATAAAAATAAAGGCTTGGAGTAACCTCCAAGCCTTTTAATATAGGGGTTTGGTTATGAGTACATACAAATTAAACATGCATATTGCTTCGGTTACATTTATTTCAGTGGCTCTATGCATTTTTGTTTCATTGCTATTGGTTCGTGGTGTTTTGTTAAAAGATAAAATGTTCGAATATAAACCCAACGATCTGATAAGTTGTTTGGATAACGCTGACTCAAAAAAACATGACCAAGATTCAAATAATAAGGTGTTATCTGTTGGGGGTGGTCTTTTAAAAAGATTAGAAGAATTAGAAACTAAGATAATTGCAATTAAGGCTGAAGCTAATTCAAAATCGTCATATGATTCTCGTTTTAGATATGAAGACGAGGGTAAAGGCGCAGATAATCACATTTCAGATTCAAATGTCGCCCAATTTATTGAATCTGATTTTGATAGAAACGGAGTGGATCAGGACGTGTCTGACGAATATTATTCAGCAACGGTGGCATTACTAATGGATAACCCGGAAATAGTTGTTGATAGGGTTAGGTGCAATCAAAATTATTGTAGCGCATTGTTTAATACCGTAGATGGGGCGAGCCCCAATATCGAAGAGGTCTGGGGGAATCCACCATTTATGCATGAAGGGTTTTCTATTCCGCAGATTGACGGCGGGCTTTTGCTCTATTTTACCGATGATCAAACAAATATTGATGAGCTTAGAAGCTTGGCTGCTGAATATCTCGGTGAATCTGACTCCTCCTATTAGATGTCCCTTTGGAAAAACATTGAGGCTTTGCTATCTTGGGGTGGTCTGCAATAACACAAAGCGCGTTTTTTTTAAAGATCACTCCTGTATTGGATTTGGGCATTAGATAAACCTTGTAAGCATTATTTGTTTTTCAAATTGATGCAGAGTTTAGCTTACTCAGTATCAAAAGTGGAAGAGTGTGCGTTTTTATATGGTGAGATTATATAAATTTGTCTTGTTATTTGTATTACCTCTTCGGATTTAAACTGCTGCGATATTTTATTTGTTCGTATAATGTTTCCTGGGAGAAAAAATTTAATCGGGGATCATTCGTATAAAGCGGTGGTTTTACATCAAGCCAGTCTTGTGATCGACTCGAGCCAATGGATAAATACCAAGACTTTATTGGAAACCTTCTTGTTTTTTAAGTGAATCAGGTCCATGCGTCGTGGGCTCATGCGATATTCCTGCAACACTTCGATCAGGGTACCGTTATCCACATATTTCTGTACTGCAGGTGTAGGAAGCTGGGAGATGCCAAGACCGCCTATACAGGCTTCGGTGTAAGATACCGTGCTGTTCACGCTCAAGCGTGATTTGACGGGAACCGCACAAAGCTCGTCGTCTTTTTCGTAATAAAACACGGCATTGTCTTTTCCGAAGATGTGTGAGTAGGTGATAAAGTAATGGGATTTCAATGATTCCAGCGATGTGGGTACACCAAACTGCTCCAGGTACTTTGGGCTGGCGTAATTCCCCATGCGAACGTCCATTAATTTCAATACATTAAAATTGCTATCTGAATACTCACCGCTGCGTACTACCAGATCCGCACTTTCTGCCACCACATCAATAAAGCTGTCATTTGAGCTTAGCTCGATCTGAATGTCAGGATACGTCTCATAAAATTCCTGCAAGCGCGGAATCACAAACTCTCGGGCGAAATTTACCGGCATATCGACTCTGATCCGGCCGCTGAGTTTACTGGTTGACACCTGGAAAGTTTTTTCCAGCTCGTCCACGTCATTTAATACCTGGCGACAGCGTTCAAGAAAAACTTCACCTTCGAGCGTCAATGACACGCTGCGGGTGGTCCGATTAAGTAACTGCACACGGAGTCTGGCCTCAAGGTTTTGAACGGTTGTTGTCACAGTCGCCCTAGGTAAGTTAAGGACGTCTGCGGCCTTCGTAAAACTCAATAACTCCGCTACCTTGGAGAACACCAAAAACGTTTTAATTTTATCCATGGGCGTGGGGACAAATGGGGGATTTAGACACTCGGACAATTGCTTTGGAAGGCGCTCTTCTGGTCATCTGTGATACCTAGCTCAATTGTTCAGATTCCAGAGCAGTAGCAGTTCCATCCTTATTGTTTGAATTATACGAACAATATGTTGATAAATGAGATATTTATTCAGAAAAGCCGGGTTCTTAAGATGCAATCACATCAAACACAGGAGAATTCTGATGAACAATCTGTTAAAGCTCGCTCACCATCTTCCTGCGAGGGAACCCGAACCGATACTGTCTGTAAGCCCGGTTCGCCTGGAATCATCCACACGACCCCATCCACTTGAACTTAGGGTAACTGCGCCGATAGAAGGCTCAAACCTCCCCGTGATTTTATTTTCTCACGGCGATGGCCCGTCGCTGTACCTGCCATCAAAAGATGGCTATGCCCACCTGGTTGATTTCTACGCGTCGCAAGGCTTTGTGGTTATTCAGCCCACTCACGCAAACTCGAAAATTGCTGGCTATTCGCACGATATGCCTGGTGCGCCGCTCTTCTGGCGTACACGCGTTGAAGAAATGAAGCTTATTCTGGATCGCCTGGACGACGTTCAAGCGTCAGTACCCGGATTATGGGGTCGGATCGATCCTCAGTGTATTGCGGCGGTTGGTCATTCCATGGGGGGTCAAACAGTGGCGATGTTGCTGGGCGCAGGGTTAACGGACATCCAACGTGTGGAAGACACCAATGTGCGTACCTTGGAGCCTCGCATCAAAGCTGGCGTATTGCTGGCAGCTCCCGGTAAGGGCGGGGATAGCTTGAGCGATTTCGCTCGAAGCCATTTCACTGAGCTAAACCCGGATTACACAAAGCTCGAAATACAAGCCTTGGCTGTTGTGGGCGACGCAGATATCAATCCCTTTATGACGGTTCGCGGCGCGGACTGGTATGAAGATGTGTTTAATGAAGCGCCGAGCGTTGAACATCAGCTCACCCTTAAGGGTGCCCAGCATAGTTTGGGTGGGATTTCAGGTTTGGATGCCAAAGAAACGGGTGATGATGAGAAACCAGACACCCTGGCAACCGTGCAGCGTATGACGGCTGCCTACCTGCGTTCTGCTCTCTACCCTGGCGATGAATTGTGGAATGACGCTCTGCTTGCACTGCGAGAAAAAGCATCTGCTCTTGCCTCTGTTAAGTCTAAGCTTGAAGTGCGTGTTTAATGGGAATGCATCTGTCACGATGAGTGTAGACATTCGGTCGCAGTCCTATTTAGGCAGGCCTTGCGTAGTTTGGTAGGGTTGTCTGGTTAATATTCAGGCTCGTAGATTTTCGCTTGCGAGCCCGAATGCTCTTAAATAACGATGATGCAATCCTCAGCTACTTTAAGTTTCGACAACCCTATTAAAAAGCATACCCCAAGCCAAAACCCAAAGTATCAGCGCCGACATTCTTCAGCTTAAAAACCTGATATGAAAACCGCACGCTAAAATGTTGGTACTGGATTTTCGCGCCCACACCTCCCCAAGGATCAACTCCCGTTACTTCCCCTTCAAGGTCGCTGTTAACCACGAAAATTTTGGAGTACCAAAAATTTACACCCAGGTCGGCATACAGGGAAAAATAATCATCCAGGGGGTAGCTGAAGCGGGCATTGGCGATCAGGCCTTTGCCCAGGTGGGGGTAGGATTCTTCCAGCGCTTTGGAAACCACGTTATCGTCTTCGTCCAGAAATTCCATTTCCACAGCTGCTTTGCCTAAATCCAGGTAGCCAACTATGGCGGCCAGATAGGTGTTGTATTGGTAGCCGAAATTGAGTTGATAACCCATGCTCTGACTGTCGTAGTCCAATACCGTGGCTGTTACGCTATTTTTTTCCATATCGCTTGTAAATTGAGAGGCGCTTTGGGTGGATGCGCTTCTGTGGGCAGAGAGTTCAACAAAGTAGGGGTACTGCTGGGCACGGCTTTCGCCAGGGAGCAGCATCACACAGGCAAGCACAGCCATGCCGCCTGCGCCTTTTTTAAAGCGCCGGCTGAGCATCAGTGCCGCAAGCATGGCTAAGAGTGCCATACCAAACGAACCGCCGCCGGTTTTTAGGGTGCGGGCGTTGCGGGTGGCAACGCCACCGGGGTCGGCGACACTGTTGTTTACTTCGCCATCGGCATCGTTGGGACCACCATCTTCAATGGTGAGCTGCACACACCAGTGGCCCTCGGTTAAACCCGGCTGCCAGGCGTCGTCGCCGGGTGGCGGGCAGAAGCCCTCGGTACCGGCAGCGGAGTGGAGCAGGTTATTGGCATCTTCGACAAAGTCGCGCCATTCGTTGTTGGCAAACTTGCGATAAACCGCGTTGGCGGGAATGGCAACGAGTTGCGGGATCACCACCGAGGTAGTCTGCCCGGCTTCGGGCAGGTCGGCCAGTTCGAAGTCGAAAATACCGCGCGAAGTGTAGCCCTTATCGTCGCTTAAACCTTCGAGCAATGGCAGCTCGTCGTCACTAAGATGTGCGCCGCCGTTCTGTGAGCCGATGGAGAATTCTCCCAGGCGGCAGCGTACACCGGGGTCGCATTCCACCAGGAAGCTGTTGGTCTCGTTGGCCTGTTCTGGCAGCACATTGGGCAGGGCAATGTTATCCAGATAATCCGGAATGCCATCGTCGTCGTTGTCGGCGGTGCCTTCAGTTGAGTCATCTATGCCATCGTTATCACTGTCGTTTTGCGGTGACAGCTCCGGCAGGGCGGCCACCACCCGGAAGTGCAATACCGCGGAATTGGTGGCGCTGCTGCTGTCGGTGGCTTTGGCTTTTACTTTGTAGCGGCCGGGACTGAGTGACGTTGGGCTGAACACGTAGGTTTCGCTGGCGCTGCTGGTGTCGGTAAGCGCGTTGTCGGTGCCGGTCCAGTCCAGGGTAAAGCTGTCGTTGATGTTGGGGTCGGTCACGCTGGCCGTTACCCTAACATCGCCACCATTGGGTGTGACCTGAATGGTGTTCTGGCCGTTTTGCTGAATGCTCAATTGCAATTTCGGGGCGACATTGCGCTCCACAATGGTGAGTGTAAAGCGCGCCGGAACACCGGCATTGATATCGTAGATATCCGCGTCGAAACCATCCTGCAGGTCTTGCGCATTGGTCGTGTGGTCGTCGAGACGCAGCACGAGTGTTTCGTCGTTCTCGGCGGTGCTGTCACTTAGGGTGTTAAAGGTTATGGTTGCGCTGGTTTGTCCTGTGGCGAAGGTCACGCTGCCATCCTGCAAATTATGATCGCTGGCGGTCGCCGTGCTGCTGCTGTCGATGACATAGGGCACTTCGAAGGGGTAGAAGGGTGCCTTGCCGTTAAGCAGTATTCGCAAGCTGACACTGGTGCCTTCCACAGCCACCTGATTTTTGCTGAAGGTTACCAGCGGCCGCACATACACGTGTTGGCTCACACTGGTGGTGTTGTTCATAAAGTCTTCGGCTTGCCAGCTAATCACGTTGTCGCCCGGGGGCAACAGGAACATGCCGTTGACCAGGCCAGATGGCGTTAGATCGCAGCAGCCCACGCCATCAACGTTATCGCTAACCAGATCGTTAATCGCCTGGGTGATGTCTGTTTCTGTTGCGTCGGCTGGAAGCGAGAGTACCTGCGCCAGAGTCACCGGGGTGAACAGCGCATTGGCGTCTAGCAGCACATCGGCGGGCGGCATCACTTCGGGTGGGGTGAGATCGAGATAATCCAAAGGATCGCTAGGATCGGTACCATCCAGATCTTCCTGGTGATCGCTGATGGTATCGCCATCGCTATCGATATCGGCAATCACTTCGAGATCAAAGGCGGGAAGCGAGGCGGTGTTCACACCGTCCGTCACGCTGATCACAATACCGCTGGTGGTGCCGACATTAGCGGCCAATGGGTCGCCACTGAGTTCACCACTGGTGGTATCAAAGCTGGCCCAGGCCGGTGCGTTGGTGATGCTGTAAGTAAGTACATACAAACTATCTGCGCCGGTGATTGTGGGGGTAAAGCTATAACTCTCACCTTCGATCACTTCGGTATCTGGCGTGCCGGACAGTACCGGTACCGAAGCGGGTTCGAAGTTGATGGTGACAGTTGCCGTTGCTGATGTGCTGCCGCTGTTATCATCGATGGTGTAGCTGAAGCTGTCACCCACCAGCGGGTTCACGCCTGCCGCCGGGGTGTAAGTGACTGTGCCATCGTTGTTGTTACTCAGCGTTCCCTGACTGGGCATGGCCACAAAGCTAATGCTCGCGGCATCCAGGGTGCCGTCGATATCGCTGTCGTTACTGGTAATGTCCAGTACCGAAGCGGCGTTGGCAACAATCGTGTAGCTGTCGGCATTGGCCAGCGGTGCGTCGTTCACCGGGTCGACCGTGAGGGTCACGGTGGCGGTGTTGGAGACCAGGCCATCGTTGTCTTCCACGGTGTAGGTGAAGCTGTCGCTGCCCGCGAAGTCGTCCAGCGGGGTGTACAGAATGTTATTGCCATCCAGTACCGCCACACCAGAAGTGGCATTGGTCACCACGGTGAGGGACGCGGCGTTGAGCGTGCCGTCCACATCACTGTCGTTACCCAACACATTGATGCTCAGGCTGGCGTCTTCCAGCAGGGTGACCATGTCGTTATTGGCGACCGGTGCATCGTTGATACTGTTCACCGTAATCGTGACTGTTGCCGCACTGGACACCGCACCAATGTCGTCTTCCACGGTGTAGGTGAAGCTGTCGCTGCCGTTAAAGTCGGCGGCCGGCGTGTAGGTAATCGCGCCGGTAGTGGCGTTAACGCTAGTGCTACCGTTGCTGGCGTTACTCACCACGGTCACACTGCTGGGCACCAAACTGCCATCCGGGTCGTTATCGTTGCTCAACACATTCACCACCACCGCGTTGTCTTCATCGGTGCTGGCGGTATCGTTGGCAACGCTGGGTGCGGTGTTGGGGTCAATCACGCTGATGGTGACCGTTGCCACATTGGAGGTCGCGCCGTTGCTGTCGTCGATGGTGTAGGTGAAGGAATCACTGCCCAGGTAATCGGTGTTGGGCGTGTAATCGATCTGCCCGGCGTTCACTACCGCCGAGCCATTGCTGGCACCGCTGATAATCGCCAGGGTGGTGGTATCTACGCTATCGCCGGTATCGACATCGCTGTCGTTGGCGGCCACATCAATGCTTACGGCGGTATTGATGTCGGTGTTTACCATATCGTTACTGGCAACCGGGGCATCGTTCACGGCATTCACGGTAATGCTGACATTCGCCTCGGCAGAGGTATCGCCGGTGGCATCCTGCACGGTGTAGGTGAAGCTATCGCTGCCGTTAAAGTCGGCATCCGGTGTGTAAGTGATTACTCCAGTGCCGGTATTGATACTGGTGGAACCGTCTGTTGGCGCAGTCACCACAGTTACGCTGGCGGCGTTGATGCTGTCGTCGCTGTCGGCGTCGTTGGCCAGCACATCCACCATTACGGCGTTGTCTTCATTGGTGCTGGCCGTATCGTCGGTGGTGCTGGGGGCATCGTTCACTGCGGTTACAGAAATGCTGTAGCTGAAGTTGGCGCTGCTGTTGTTGTTCACATTGCCCAGGGCATCGCTCAGCGTAAAGGTAAAGCTGTCGCTGCTGGTTTCACCGCCGTCGTGATCGTAGGTGACCAGGTTGTTGGCGATATCGGCTTGGGTAAAGGTGCTGCCGTTGCTCAAAGCGCTGCCGTTATTGCGCAGGGTACCGTTGCTTACCACGCTCACCAGAGTGTAAGTGGTGTTGGCGGCATCGCTGAGGTTATCGCTGGCACTGAGCTGGCTGCTGCCCAGGGTGCTGCCGCTGTCACCTTCGTTTACGGTGAGGCTGCTGTTGGTACCGAGGCTGGGTGCACTGGCATCGATGGTGAAACTGGCAAGCGTGAGCACATTGCTGGCGTTGCTGACTGCGTCGGTTACGGTCACGGTGCAGTCGCTGTAAGTGCCGTCGCTCAAAGCGCTACTGTTGTCGGTTGCGGTGAGGGTGATGGTGGTGTTACCCGCACTAATCGCCCCTTCATCACTGCTGCCACAACTGCCATCCACCGCCAGGGTGCCTGCTTCACTGCTGGAAATGGTCACGCTTGGCGTTGTGTCGTTGCCCGGTGTAGTCACGGCGGTCACTTCAGCCACCGTGGGTGCGGCGATGTCCACAATAAAGCTGGAAAGCGTTAACGCGCTGCTGGCATTGCCGGAGGCATCGGTAACCGTTAGCGTACAGTCGTTATAGGTGTTATCGCTCAAGGCGGTGCTGTTATCGGTTGCGGTGAGCGTTAAGGTGTTGTTGCCACTGGTCACACTGGTGCTACTCGAAGTACCACAACTGCCACCAATACTCACGTTGCCAGCTTCGGTGGTGCTGAACACCACGTCTGGCGTGTTATCGCTGGTGGGGCTGGTTACGGCGGTCACTTCTGCGAGCGTCGGCGCTGCGGTATCCACCACAAAGCCGCTGAGTGCCAACGCCGAACTGGCATTGCCTGCGGCATCGGTTACCGTTGCGGTACAGTCACTGAAGGTGCCATCGCTCAGTGCCGTGCTGTTGTCGGTTTGCGTCAGCGCGAGGGTGATGTTGCCTGCGCTTACTGCGCCTTCGCTGCCACTGCCACAACTGCCGCCAATGGCTAGTGTGCCATCTTCATCGCTGGAAATGGTTACATCGGGTGTGTTGTCGTTGCCGGGGGTCACTACGGCGGTCGCTTCTGCCAGCGAGGGTGCGGTGGTATCCACCGTGAAACTGCTCAGGCTTAAAGCACTGCTGGCATTGCCCGCCGCGTCGGTCACGGTCACGGTACAGTTACTGAAAGTGCCTTCACCCAGCGCGGTGCTGTTATCGGTTTGGGTGAGAGTAAGGGTGTTGTTGCCCGAACTTACCGCCGTGCTACTGGAGGTGCCGCAACTGCCACCCATTACCAGCGTACCGGCTTCGTTACTGGAGAAGGTCACGTTCGGTGTGGTGTCGTTGCCGGGGGTGGTGACCGCAGTCACTTCTGCCAAAGTTGGCGCGGTGGTATCCACCACAAAGCTGGTGAGGGTGACCGGGCTGTTGGCGTTGCCTGCGCTGTCGGTGATGGTGAGGGTACAGTCGCTGTAGGTGGCATCCGTAAGCGCGGTGCTGTTATCGGTTTGGGTGAGGGTAATGGTGTGGTTGCCCGTGCTGCTGATGGTGGTCGACGAGCTGGTGCCACAACTGCCGCCCAGTGCGAGTGTGCCGGTTTCGTTGGTGGAGAAGGTCACCGACGGGGTGTTGTCGTTGCCGGGGGTGGTTACCGGGGTGACTTCGGCTACCGTGGGTGCGGTTAAATCGACAGTGAAGCTGGTAAGGCTCAAGGCGCTGCTGGCATTACCCACAGCGTCGGTCACTGTCACTGTGCAGTTAGTGTAAGTGCCATCGGCCAGTGCTGTGCTGTTATCGGTTTGCGTAAGCGTAATGGTGTGATTACCCGTTGAGCTTAGGGTTGTTGAACTGCTGGTGCCGCAACTGCCACCCAGCGACAGCGTACCGGTTTCATCGGTAGAGAAAGTCACTGTGGGTGTGCTGTCGTTGCCGGGGGTACTTACTGCGGTAATTTCACTTAACGATGGTGCTGTAAGGTCGATGCTGAAACTGCTCAGGGTGACCGCACTGCTCACGTTGCCTACAGCGTCTGTCACGGCAACCGTACAGTCGGTGTAGCTGCCTTCTGTTAACGGAGTGCTGTTGTCGCTTTGCGTTAAGGTGATGGTTTGATTACCGGTGGAGCCAATGGTGGTTGACGAGCTGGTGCCGCAACTGCCGCCGACCGACAGGGTACCGGTTTCGTTGGTGGAGAAGGTCACGTTCGGTGTGCTGTCATTGGCGGGTGTGGTAACGGCCGTTACTTCCGCAACCGTCGGTGTGTTGGCATCAATGGCATCACCAGCCTGGGAAATCGCCGTTGTGAAGGCAGAACTGGTGTTCCCAGCTACGTCGCTGAGCATAACGCTTACTGGAATATTGTCTCCCGCGGCACGATCGGTATTGCCTTCAGCCACGGTATAGGTGGCCGAGTAAGTGTTGTCGGCGTTGTCGGTAAAGCCCGTAACAGCGACGCCATTGATGGTGCCGCTGTTCAGAGACAGCCCGGTTTCCCCGGCAGTGATCGTTACCGTAATAGCATCGCCCACTTTTGCCGAGGCATTGGGGATGGAAACATTACTGATTGTCGGTGAATTGGCATCAATGGAATCTGCGTTTTGAGTAATGGCCGTGGTGTAGGTGGAACTGGAGTTGCCAGCGCTGTCGTCCAGAATAAAACTCACGGGAATTGAATCACCCGCAGCTCTGTCGGTATTCCCTTCTACCACGGTGTAGGTGGCGGTATAGGTGTTATCGGCATTGTCGGTAAAGCCGCTTACCGCAACCCCGTTTACAGTGCCGGTGTTAAGAGAAAGGCCAGTTTCTCCCGCCGTAATGGTGACGGTAATAGCGTCTCCCACCTTAGCTGCTGAGTTTGGAATCGACACGGCGCTCACCGTCGGTGAATTGGCGTCGATGGAGTCTGCATTTTGGGAAATGGCGGTTGTGTAGGTGGAGCTGGCGTTACCATTGCTGTCGTCCAAAACAAAACTTACTGGAATGGTATCGCCCGCAGCTCGGTCGGTATGGCCTTCTGCCACGGTGTAAGTGGCTGAGTAGGTGTTATCGGCATTGTCGGTAAAGCCAGTCACTGCCACACCATTCACTGTGCCGCTATTAAGAGACAACCCGGTTTCCCCGGCGGTAATCGTTACCGTTACGGCATCGCCTACTTTCATAGCGCTATTCGGAATGCTGACGTTCGAGATTGTGGGCGAATTGGCGTCTATGGCATCCGCATTTTGAGAAATTGCCGTGGTGTATGCGGAGCTGGAGTTGCCACTGCTGTCGTCCAGGATAAAACTTACCGGTATATCGTCTCCAGCGGCGCGGTCGGTGTGGCCTTCAGCGACGGTGTATGTTGCCGTGTAGGTGTTGTCGGCGTTATCGGTAAACCCGGTAACCGCAACCCCGTTGACTGTGCCGGTGTTAAGAGAAAGCCCGGTTTCCCCTGCAGTAATGGTGACGGCAATAGCATCGCCCACGCTGGCGGCCGAGTTGGGTATGGAAACACCGCTTATGGATGGTGAATTCGCATCGATCGAATCGGCATTTTGTGTAATGGCGGTGGTATAGGTAGAGCTGGAGTTACTAGCGCTGTCGTCCAGAATAAAACTCACGGGAATTGAATCCCCCGCGGCTCGGTCAGTATTGCCTTCTGCCACGGTGTATGTGGCCGTATAGGTGTTGTCGGCGTTATCGGTAAACCCGGTAACCGCAACCCCGTTGACTGTGCCGGTGTTAAGAGAAAGCCCCGTTTCCCCTGCAGTAATGGTGACGGTAATAGCATCGCCTACGCTGGCGGCCGAGTTGGGAATGGAAACACTGCTAATGGATGGTGAATTCGCATCGATCGAATCGGCATTTTGTGTAATGGCGGTGGTATAGGTAGAGCTGGAGTTACTAGCGCTGTCGTCCAGAATAAAACTCACGGGAATTGAATCCCCCGCGGCTCGGTCTGTATTGCCTTCGGCGACCGTGTAGGTGGCCGAATAGAAACCACCGCCATCATCCGAAAACCCAGTGACGCTTACACCGTTTACGGTGCCACTGTTCAAGGAGAGACCGGCTTCTCCAGCGGTAATGCTTACCGAAACGGCATCGCCTATTTTCATAGCACTATTGGGGATGCTGACGTTGGTTACGGTAGGAGAATTGGCGTCGATTGAATCACTGGCTTGTGATATGGCCGTTGTGTAGGTGTTACTGTTGTTTCCGCTGCTATCCTGCAGAATTAAACTTACTGGAATGTCATCTCCAGCCGCTCGGTCTGTATTGCCTTCTGCCACAGTATAAGTTGCTGAGTAATTGCCGCCAGTGTCATCAGAAAACCCCGTGATAGTAACTCCGTTTACGGAGCCGGAGATGAAGGTTAGTCCAGCCTCGCCCGCCAAGATACTTACTGTAAGCGCATCCCCCACCTTCGCAGCGGCATTGGGAATCGTCATACTGGTAATTGTTGGGATATTGGCATCGATGGAATCCGACGCCTGACTAATCGCTGTTGTAAAAGCTGAACTGGTATTGCCAGAGCTATCGGTTAAGGTAAAGTTCACGGGCACATTGCTGCCCGCCGCCACGTCCGTGCCGCCGTTGGTAATTGTGAATTGCGCGGTGTAGCTGGTACTGCTGATTCTTGAAAGGCTGCCCAGTGTGAACCCACCAATAGTACCGCTTATACCGCCGCTGCCGGTGGTGTAGTCGTCGGTGTCGGAGGTTACGGTAATGCTCGCTGTTACCACGTCGCCCACTTTCATGGCGGAATTGGGAATGCTAACACTGGATATGGTTGGGGGGGTAGAATCTGAGGCCGGGGTAATGGAGAGTGACTTTAAACCGAAGCCATTGCTGTTAGCACAGCCGGTCGCCGTCATTCTAACGCTTGTAATCCCCGTGGTATTAGTCCCTACCGTTACTGTATGGTCGCCGGTTCCCGGTGATGAAAAAGAATCGATGGTGTCGCCGTTGTTATTGGTGATGGTGATGCTTGAGCAAGAGTCAACGTAAGAATCCAGGGTCATAGCTGTGAGGTTAAAGCTTGATAACCCCCCTGTGGCAGTAAGCTGCATGTAGGCGCCGGTGTATCCTGTACTTTTATAGGTGTAGATATGGGATGCGGGCACCAAACGGCGAATTTCTGTCCCGTCTCCCGATAATATCAAGTAGCCATCGGAGGAAGTTTCGGTGGAATTACCACCGCAGAACCCTGAGTTATGGGTGCAGAAATCCGCTGGTGTGTAGTCTATCAATACAGAAGAAAAATCTTTAAGCGCATATTCTGAAAAGGGTGCGCTGCTTGCGATATTGCCGCGCACAACTTCCAGTTCCCAGTCACCGCCAGCGCTGGGGTTACCCGTCAGATCGTTCGAAGCCGCGACATCGACATTTGCCTTATTGGCAATTAAATCCAGCAGCTTTTCACCCGCTTCGCCTTTAGCCAAATTACATCCGAAAAAAAGCACGTCGCCATTGTCTGCAATACTGTCGTCGAGTTGTTTCAGAAGTTCGAGGTTTTCGTTCAAAGAGCTTTCGGAAAGTGTTGATGAGCCGAGTTTTACATGCCCATCGTTGGCATGGGCGACAACGTGGAGTGCGTCCAGGTTTTTATAATTTTTGAGTGCTGCGTGAAGTTGCGTTAAGCCATCGCTCTCAGCATCAATGAGCACAACATCAACGCCAGGTTTAAGGTCTTTGTAAAAAAGATGTTTGTCTGGTGTGGCGGCATCAATCACCAGCAGTTCTTTAACGGGTAAATGTTGTTTTATCGAAAGTTTGTTCGATTTATTTTCCTGGGAAAAATTTTGATCCCGCATTTTGGGGCGAGATATTTGTAGCGTTGTTCTAGCTTGCGCTTTTTTGCCATGAAGCAAATCGGATGTTTTTATACGCTTTGAGGCGTGCTCGGAAATCGCCTGTGCGGTAGTGGTGTTCGGTTCCCCAGAATGAGTGGATTTGAGTTGATTCTGTCGGCTATAACCGCGGCTAACATAGCCCGCGTAAGCACTTGCAAGAACCGGCGACGTTAACAAACCCATTGAAATCATCGCAGAGGCGATACCATTCATCATTTGCTTATTCATGGAATCTATTCTCGTAATCTGAATTAACGATTTTCGTCGTTGGAATTTTTTGCGGAAATAATATTGGCCATGGTTCCGGTATTGTCTTGCCAGAAGGCCATCTCGGAATATTTACTGAATAAATCGGGTGGTAAAATACTGCGACGTGGTGTGAACTCCACCTGGCGTTTTACGGTGTGCAGGCCTTGCACGCCAAGGAGCGAATCGAATTCGCCTTCCTGATATTCCACATTCTGATAGTCGTGCTGGAAATAGGATTCGCCAATAAACTCATAAAATAATTCCATGGCCTGGCTGGGGTATTGCGTTAATAAATCGTAATCGATAAGTAACAGCCGGTCGGAGTATTCGCCGTAATAAGCTTCTTTCAGGGCTGTCCAGGCGCTTCCCATGGGGCCGTTTACAGAAGCGATAGATTCGCAGCGCGTATAAACGGTTTGTCGACTCTGGGGTGAAAACATGCGGCTGTATTCAAAGGGGTTTTTTCTGTAGATACGTTCAAAGCTGTCCATTACCCAGGCCGGGCTGCGAACACAGCAAATGACTTTGAAATCGTCGAAAAGCTCCACAAGCTGGTGCAATCGCGCAGTCCATATGCGGTTGGTATCGAACAATACGGATTTGTCTTTCTGGTCGTCGTAATAAGAAGCAAACAGCGCATGGCACAGGCGTTTACGTTTATTTTCGTCAAAAAAGCTATAAAACTCACCATTGGCGCCCACTTGTTCCAAGCAACTTTGCATCAGGCTGCAGACCGGGCTGCTCATCGCGGCGTGAAATTTTTGGTTTTGACGTAAAATGCCTGCCAGTAGAGTGGAACCGGATCGCGGTAACCCGGAAATAAAATGCCATTTTTGCAAGATCGTCGTCCCTTCGGAAATTAGGCGGTCTTTTAAGCGTAGACGAAGAATGCATGGGCGATAAAAAGTTGTGACGCCAAAATCTATATAAAAAAACGTTTCGAAAAATAAAAAATTAGAAGCAAAAGTTCAGTTTTATTTATAGAGTGGCAAGCGAACGAGAGCTTGGTTGGCCCTTGAAAGGTGATATTCGAAGACCGCCGCTGTATGACCAACACACAGCGGCGCAGAAACAGACGATTTAGCTTCGGGAGGGGTAGATACCTTCCATGGCGATGGAATAGTTCACTCCCAGGCTCGGTTGCACAATATTAAACGCATTGCCTGCACCGGTTGTTCCCACATCAACAGCGCCAGTCACATTCAGCCCACCCAGAGGCACCAAGTTTTCTGTGGTGTTGGCGTAGATTTTTTCAGGTTGATCGGCCGGTGACGCACCGGGAACCGTCTTGGCCAGCACCGCACCGGATTCCGGTGTTTCGCTGGTGCCGTCGTCGGTGGTGGCCATTAAGGCGGTGCCGCCATCCGGCATCCAGGTTGCGGAATGCGAGTGCGCGGGCAATTCCGACAGCGACATCACATGTGAGTCATTTCCGAAGGTAAGGCCAATTTGCCAATTTATAGCGGTACCCGGTGCCTGGCCTTTGCCCACTGCAGTGCGCCCGTTAAGATTGGGTAGTGCGAAAGTGGTGCGCCCATCGCCGCCGTAAGCGGTGCCCAACAGTGAAAATAGTGCCTGGTTAGTCGATATGGGAAGTAACTGCCCGGCGCAAAACGCCCAGTTACGCGGCGCAAAATTAAATCCAAAAATATGTACATCACCGATAAATGTATCCATAACAAACTCCTGAGTTGTGTGTACGCCAGCGGTTTACAACTTAACGCCGGCATCTATGCCGAAGCGCTCAGCGAACGCGAGCCCACTGAAAGTGCCATCGATACTAGAGAGAATATCCAGTCTTATTGCTCCGTGGCTGGTGGCGACTATCAGCCCTTCGGGCTCGCCGACCATCAGCACGGTGCCCGGTTGGGTGCCGTAGCACGGTTGATTCACCGGTGTTGCCTGAAGCAAATAAATAGCAACGCCGGAAATTGAAAATGTGGCCGCATAAGGTTGCCCGGCGCCTGCGCGGCACATGGCGCTGATTTCTGCTGGGGTTTGTGTTTCAAAATGTATTGCAGAGTCGTTGGGCGTGGGTCGCCTGGCATATTGCACGCCCGGCTGAGTCACATCTCTGGGTAAAGGGAGCTGGGTTGCGGTGCTTGCTAATGTGGCGCCGTCCAAAAACTCTTTCACGACGGATTGCGCCTGCCAGCTAATTTGGTTGCCCAGGCTCTGCAGTGTATCGAGCGGATCTATGGGCAAGTTATGAGCATGCAAAACCTTACCTGTGTCTGCTTTTAACTCTGCTTTCTGCAATGCTATTGCTGTATGAGTTTCTTGGTTTCGAATTTGCCAGTACAGTGGGCACGGTCCGCTATAGGCGGGCAGGGCAGAGGCGTGCAGGTTGTAGCAGTTGCCATTGAAATAATTCAGAACTTCACTGGGCAATATGTGCGGAAACGTAAAAATTAAGCCCAATTCTATTTGTTGATTGTCCAGTAATTCTGGAATATTTAATAACTTATTTTTTGTGGTGTAAAAAAAATTAATTTGCGCCTGTTGCAGGGTTTGTGCGAGGTGGATCGCCTCGCCGTACAAAGCGCCGAGTTCCGAAGGGTCTGGAATAATAACAGCACCGAGTTGGTTGCATTCTCGAAGCATGGCAATAACCGGCAGTGCGAGATTGCCGCAAGCAAAAATGCCGACTCGTTTACTGTTTCGCTTGTTGCTCATTAATCCGTTCAGCCTGCGGACAATACACTTTTATTTTTTGGATTTTCTAGGGCGATGGGTAGAAAACCCGGCAGCCCGTTCAGGCAGTAGTAAAATTGCAGTGTGTCGCCCGATTTGACCAGTAGATCGCCGGGCTTAAGGTCGCGTGGCGTAAAATTAATACACACTTGTAAGTCTGGTAGGGGGTGAGTAATGCCGGATTGGTATTCGGTAATCTGCTCGTTTTCGTAAACCATGATGCGGGTGTGAATTATCAACGTTTGTCGTTTTAGTGATGGGCTTAACTCTGGAATATCAACCGCGTTACACTGGTAAAGCTGCGTAAATTCATCCTGCTGTTGTGTTTTCATTTTACGGAGCATGCCGAGGTTAACGTTTAATATCTCTCCCAGTTCGACGCGTGGTACTTCTCGAGGAATAGGCTCTGGGTTGATTGTTGTTTCTGTGGTTTGCCACTGTTCTACATACTCTTTTTGTGCGTCTACCACAGCGGCGCCAACAACAATGGATTGCGGTAGAAAAATACCCTTCTCGTCGAGCAGGGTTGCAAAATGTTTTGCCAGGCGCATGTGCCCTTCCCGACTGAAGCCATGTTGCAAGGCTTCCAGAACAATCAGTTGAAACGGTTTTTCGGAGTGAAAATCAACGGCATCGCAACAAACAATATTTTCTATGTATTCGCCGATACCCAATTTGTTGACAAGTTGTTGTAGCGATTCCACCGCGCCTTGTTGAATATCGATCAAGGTTACCTGTAAATCACTTGGCGTATAGGCTTGGGTGTGTTTGTAGTAGCTAAGCAGCGGTAACAGAAAGGGGGCAAAAGGTCCACAAGCGGGGTAAGCAACCCTTAGTGTTTTTGAGTTTTGTTGCCGTAATTTTTTTAGGGCCGCGTCGATACCGCGCGTAAAGGCGTATACGCGTCTCGCGTCTTTGATGGAGTGGGTGCAGTGGTCGGGTGAAATTATAAGCCCGGTATTATTGATGTAACGTCGAGTTCGCCAGCTTTTGGCAATGTTGGCTTCGTCATAAAAATATTTGTATAAACTGTATAGCTCTTCGAGCTGTGCTGTTAGGCCATTCTTCTCAAATGAGGTATGCAGCATGTTTTCGACCGCATTATTAGTTTGCTGAACTAACTCATGCAGGTAACGACTTTGGGGCGTGATTTGAGCGTGTATTTGTTGTCGAAGCTGGTCTTTAATATCACCGGCCAAATGTTCTTGCCAGGGCTGGTGGGTGGTGCATTCAGGTTGAAAACATTGCGTTTGTGCGCTTTTTGAATGGAGGTTGGCCATTGTTATTCTTCCGTGTTAGACAACATCTCCTAAGCGTAGTCAGCAAATACCAACCCTGCTTTTATATAAATGACAATGTGCAAGTTAAAGTGTCAAAAACGTAATTGTGGATAAGTATAAAAACCCCCATAAGTTAGAATGTTAACTGTTTTGCTTGCTCCGGGCGTTGAGATGCCCGGAGCGCATTTATCAACGCGCGGCGCAAAACCCCACGGAGCTGGAGCCTTGCCCCGGCTGCAATACCGCATTCCAGCTTACGCCAGACACAACAAGGTTGCCTCCGCTCTGTTCCCAATTGCCATTCCACAAACTGTTTACGGTACCTTCCACAGCAACCGTCACTTCCCAGGTAACTGCGCTGTTGCCCGTGTTTTCCAGTTGCAGTGAAGCACAGTAGCCGCCGCCCCAATCGTTATTGATAACCACCATTGCAGATACAGCATTGATTGCACCGCCACTGGAGCTGGATGAGGAACTCGATGACGAACTGCTGCTGGATGACGAACTGCTGTTGCTTGATGAAGAGCTGGATGAGGTACTGCTGGTGCTCGATGTAGAGCTGCTGGAAGATGAGCTGCTGGAAGATGAGCTGCTACTGCTCGATGATGATGAGGAACTGCTGCTGGAGCTCGAAGAGGACGAACTGCTGCTGGAAGATGAACCCGTTACCGGTTGGAAAGACCACTGCTGGTTGTAATTTCCAGTGGGTGTCCATTGAAAGATATTTGCGCCGTTTGCATCACTTATGCCTTCCACATCCAGTGCCAAACCACTCAACACCGAACGAATTTCATAATAACCGTCTTCAGCAGGCAGAATATTAAATTGCTGGGGTTCGCCACCCCAGTTTTCCCATTGCACAATATTGCCGCCAGGTTCGGTATTCCACTCGAATACATCCAGCGATTGGCCACTGTGCGCCGCAACAATGCTGTACACGCCGCTTGTCTGACGGCTTACGTCAAACTGTTGATGCAAGCCACCGTTACTTTGCCATTGCTGAATATTGGCAGCGCCTGCGGTGCTGGCATCGGCGACTTCCATTACCTTGCCGCTGTGGCGCGCTACCAGGGTGTAGCGGCCATCGGCCAGCGCAGCACCCGAAGAACTGCTGGAGCTGGAAGACGACGAACTGCCGCTTAAACTGAAATTGCGGGTAAACGAGGGCCAACCGTTTACCATGTTGATTTTTAGCAGATCCAATCGCGAGGGCCAGCCGTTGGCTGTATTGCCATCGTAGTAATGGATGCTGGCCAGGTGTTGGCCGTTGTAATTCAAATAACCGAAGTGACCCGGCCCAATGTAGCGGCCATCGGTTTTCAAAACAGTGCTGGCGGCGTTGGGGTCGCCATTGCCACTACCGTAGCTCCAAAGGTTAACGCCGTTGCGATCAAGAAAGGGGCCGGTAGGGCTGGTGGATCGCCCCACCAGTATGTAGTAGTTACTGTCACTGCCAGCGCAACAATCCCCCCGGTTCACGAAAGCATAATAATAGCCGTCGATGTATTGCACCTGGGCGCCTTCAAACTCGTTCCAGTCGCCATCGTTGCCAATGGCTTGATAGCGGGCATTTCCCAAACGCAGGCCGGTGCTGGGGTCTATCTGAATAATATACAAACCAGAATAATGAGAGCCGTATATCATCCATACGTTGCCACTGGTATCACGATAGACACCTGGGTCTATAGCGTTCATGGGGCCGCCGGCTGTTTGAGGGTCGGTTTGAGTGGACACCACCATCCCCAAATCTTGCCAATTGGGGTTATTCAGTGAATCGCTTACCGCAACGCCAATGGCAGAAGTGGGTGGCGAAGCTTCCGAAAAGGCCGAGTAATAAATGTAATAGCGGCCATTCATTTTAATGAGATCCGGAGCCCAGAAATTGCCGCCGAATTCCGGTACGCGCTGATTTATCCAGTTCGGCCAGGAGCCGATGGGAAATACCGTTGGCCCTGCCTGCCAGTTGATAAGATCGGTGGAATAGCGGGCAACCATGCCTTCGGTGCCGTTCCCGGTGCCAAAAGTCCAGTAAACACCATCGTCTTCCACAATGGTAGAGGGGTCGTGCGTAGTGGTTTCGCCGAACAGTTCTAGTGAAAATGCTGGTAAGCAGCAGAGTAGCAAACCCAGCGCACCAATTTTTCGCAGTATGGAATGGAAGATGGGCATGATAGCGTCCGTTTTTTGAATTATTTTTTTAGCGAAGCTAGCCTAACACTGGCGCAATACGGCAGTCTGCGGAGGAGTCGATATTATGTTGCCAATGCCGGCGGGTGATTCCTGCCTATGTGATCCAGTTCAGCACTTGCAGCGCGGTTTTCACGCGGTAACCTGAAGATTAGGAAAAGCAGCATCTGCCCGTCGCACTATCACTGTCGCGCCAGGCTTGGCGGGTACCAGGCTAAAAACTCCTGCACATCATCTGCACATTCATACACAAACCCCAGGTCGGCATATACTTGTTTGGCTTGTCGGTTGTTGTGATTTACGAAGAGGGTCAGGGCGACTTGTTGCCGTGTCGCAATTTCTTTCAGTGCGCGAAGAATGGTTTTGGCGTAACCTTTACCGAGCACTTCCGGAATTAACCTTAGCTCAACGATATGTGCCGTGTTAATGCTGAAATCGATGCTCACCCGAGCAATCGTTTCGTTTTGTTTTTCTACTTTAAATGTGTAGGCACTGGGGCTTCGGCTACCATCACCTTTTAGTTGAAAATCACACTGTTGCTCGCTGTTTGTCGCCAAGAATTCCTGCTCCACATCGGCGAGATAAAAGTGCTGGCGTGAACTGTGAAACAAACGGGTAATAAAGGGTTTATCTGAAGCTTGCGCTGTGCGCAGCCCCAGCCCATCGGGCAGGGGTAAACTCGCGAACATCTTTCTCCTCCTAAGGTGGTCATATCACAGTCGCCGCTAATCATTAACGGGCAGGCAAAATCCTGTGTGGGTGTTCCATGGCTTGTATTATGGAATGTCGCTTAGCAACCAAGTTGTTGTTACTTAAGAGCAACCTGGCCAATTGAAGTAAGTTTAGTTAGTGAATTCAGGAGTGCCGCGTTCAAGTGCGTCAATGAGTGCGATAGGATGTCAGAATTTTAATTGCTCTAACGCTAATATAACGGGTGGCCTCAGCCGTGAGATTCATTTTTATTCGCGTTTATTCTCTCTTCAAGTATTGCCCAGCGGTTTTATAGAAGTGAAAACTGTAAGTCGTTGCAATTTTCAGATACTCGAGCACCAGTGGTGGTGAATTTCGGCAAAGACCTAACGGGTTTTACGCATAATGCGAGTACAGCTCACTGCTGTTACTCACACCGCGCCCATAGATAAGATCGGTTAACATGTTCAACTGATTAATGGCTTTAATTTCATTGGGGGCAGTGATATTGATGTGCCCCATTTTACGACCGGGTTTTAAGGATTTCGGGTATTGCCAGAGATAACTGTTTTCTCCAAGCTCTATGGGAACATTGTTCACACCAAGTAGATTCAACATACCGGCACAACCCTGCAATTTGGTGTGCCCCAGAGCTTCGCCCGTGATTGCTCGAATATGGTTTTCAAATTGTGATGTTAGTGGAGCATCGAGTGTCCAGTGGCCGCTGTTATGTACGCGCGGAGCGAGCTCGTTAATGAGTACACCGTTGTCGGTTACAAATAATTCCATCGCTAAAACGCCGACATAGCGCCATTCATGTAGGAGCATTTCCAGATATTGTCGTGCTGGAATGAGATGTTCTGCAAAACTCCAGCTTTCACTGGCGAGGGACCACAATAAAATGCCATCGCGGTGTTGGTTTTTTGTGGCTGCGTAGATTTCACTGTTACCTTTATTGTTTCGAACACCAATCAGGGATGCTTCGAATAAAAAGTCGACGCCTTGTTCAGCAACAAGGGGGGCTCCTTGGTAATTTTCCGCAAACCGTTGCAATGCCTGCTTGTCGTCTATGCGCCATTGGTTTTTTCCGTCGTAACCCAAGTCGGCATGTTTTAAAAATAGCGGGAACCGCAATTTCTGCGCGGCGAGTTCCAAGTCGCTTTGTTTATGTATTTCAACAAAGGGTGCAAGTGGCAATCCGTTATGATGCAGGAATTTTTTTTCTCGAATGCGGTTTTGCGTGGTATGTATCGCATCGGGATTAGGGTAAACCTCGCAGAATTTTTGCAGCGCCCGCAATAAATTTAATGATACCTGCTCTTTTTCAACGGTCACCACATCGGGGCATCCCAATTGTTGATAAAGCTCGTCGACATTCAGGTCGCAATTTAAGTGCACGATATTTCCAAGCCCATCCACACATTGAGTGCTTTCTGCTGCTTCAGCGATAAATGAAAACTTGTGTCCCAGTGCGATTCCCGCCAGGGCGAGCATGCGCGCCAACTGCCCGCATCCAACAATAGCAATCTTCATTATTCAACCTCCAGGGGAACAGATGATGTCTGGCTGGCGCGCCAATCGGTGAGGCGTGTTTGTAAACCGGGGTCGCTCAGGGCGAGTATTTGAGCGGCCATTAATCCGGCATTAAAAGCGCCGGCTTCACCAACCGCTTGTGTGGCTACCGCAATACCACGCGGCATTTGCACAATGGAAAGCAAGCTGTCGAGGCCATCGTTAAATTTGGAGCGCACAGGAACCGCAATCACAGGTAACGGCGTGAGTGCGGCGATCATCCCGGGTAAGTGCGCCGAACCACCGGCGCCGGCAATGATCACTTGGGTGCCTTGGGATTGCGCGGCGCTGGCAAATTGAAACAAACGCTGCGGGGTGCGATGCGCGGAAACTACCGCTGAGTTAAAAGTAACTCCCAGCTGTGTTAAGGGTTCGCAGGCGTTTTTCATGGTGTTCCAATCAGATTGGGAACCCATCACGATCATTACTTTTTCGAAGGCTAGGTTATTCATCGCTTGTCTCTAATCTACGCAGCTCAGTTGCTGTTCTATGCAGTTGTGGCTGGCGCTGCGTTGTGGGTTTTCCTTTTACACTGGCGCTGAGCTGGCTCGTTGTTGGCCGTGCAAATTTCAGGAGCTTATTTCCCACTGGTTTACTTGGACTATTCACTGTATCCCATCGAGAGCTCCTGTTAAAATCGAATAAAATGTACATAATGTTCGAGTTTATCTGATATAAGCTGGCAGCCCGCGATGAAACAACTGAATTACAACCACTTGCAGTATTTCTACACTGTAGCGCGCGAGGGGGGCGTCCATCGCGCAGCAAAGAAGCTGCACGTAACTCCTCAAACAATCAGTGGCCAACTTAGCAGCATGGAAAACTACCTCGGTTACCAGTTGTTTAATCGGGTTGACAAGCGCTTGGTGTTGAACGAAATGGGACAGATTGCCTATGCCTATGCGGAAGATATATTTCGTTTGGGCGCCGAGTTGGGCGATGTTCTCTCAGCACAGAAAGCGAAGGGCGAGCTGAATTACGTGGTCGGGGTATTGGAATCGGTGCCAAAAATATTCGCCTATGATCTGCTACATAAAAGTTTTTCGCTGGAAAAGCAGGTGAAACTCACAGTGCGTGAGGGCGATTTTTCTGCGCTGCTGAAAGAATTTGCCGTCAATCGCCTGGATTTAATCATTTCCGATCGCCCCATTCCGCCGCGCATGGGGGTGAAGGGCTACAGCCATTTGATGGCTGAGTCGGGTTTTACCTTTTATACGTCTCCGCTGTTACCCGAACTTGATGCGGAAAATTTTCCGCAGTGTCTCAACGGTTATCCCGTGTTAATGCCTGGTGACAACTCGGTTCAAAAAAACCTACTGCTGTCTTGGTTGGAATCCGAAGGCGTTTCACCGAAGATAATCGCAGAATTTGACGACACTGCGCTAATGAAAATGTTTGGTCATGAAGGACACGGCGGTTTTTTCTCGCCGACCATGATAGAACCCTTTGTGATGAAGCAATTTCCCAATTTGCGGATGATAGGTCGTGAGCAGGTGGTAAAAGATCAGTTTTACGCCATAAGCCCGCAGCGGCGGGTTGCCAATCCGGTGACGAAACAGGTTATTCAGGAGGCGAGAAAACTCTCCCTGGCGGTACCATCAATGGATGTCTGAGGCGGCTCGATTTTGCTTTCTGCTTTAAATCTTGCGGCCTCTTTCTGAAATTCATTGCTCGAACGCTTCAACACGGGCATAAATAGGAATGAACAGCTATTCTGTAGAGATGATTTTTCCCAATATAAGTTTGAACCGCTACAAAGGAATGCGGATTTGCTTTGCAACTTAACGACACGATTGCCAACCCATACAAGCTGTACGCTATTTATGGTTGGCGCAATAATATCTTTTATGGCATTTAATACTAATGCTATTCCGCTAGGCGATAAACTCGTTACTATTGCCACTTACGAAAGCCCTCCTTACCAAGTCACTGCAGAACCAACACTTAGCGGTAGTTCTGTGGGTGCATTACGTTGCGTGCTGGACAACCTGGGGCGGCCCTACAAAATCGTGGTTTATCCTCAAAAGCGCGCCTTCCAAAGTTTGCGGGCGGGGCGTGTCGATGCCTTATTAAGTGTCACTCCCGAGCAAGTGAATCATGTTGATTTGTTTACCCTCTCTCAGCCCATAGCTCTTGAAAAGTGGGTTATCTTCAGCCATGCCGTTCAAGGCGATCTGGTGAGTGATGTGGGGGCAAATTACTTCGGTAGTCTTGGCGTTATTTTGGGTTCCCCGCAGGAAAATTGGCTGGAACAACGTAATTACCCGATTAAAAGCCGCGTTTTGGATATGCAAATATTGCTTAACATGTTTGCAATGAACCGATTCGATAGCGTGTTAGTGGATTTGCATCAGGCACGACGCGACGAGTACCAACCTAGCGAAGGTAAGTTGAGCCATAGCTACTTACATTTTGTGAAATATTCTCCAAAGTCGGTGGCTTTTTCCAAACCATTTGCCGCTAATAATGCGCAGTTTATTTCGGAGTTCAACAACACCATCAGCGGTTGTTTGCCGGTGTCGATGCGTCTCGACAGCGCTGAGCGCGAACATCTGATCTTTGAGGGGAGTCACTTTTTTAATAGCATTCAGGAAGATGCTTCGGTACGCCAACAGGTGCAACAGCAAAACCAATCTCCGCCTCTACAATCTGCCGATATCGATACTCTGGAATACGCCTGGCGCTGGGGGGCTCATCAAAAATCTATTCAACATTTGTTTTCAGGCGTAGTGCAATCTCAGGCGGCACTGAACTTGATAAGCCTCAAAGAGCGTTCGCGCGGCGTGATTCGAGAAATTATTGTTACTGATAAATTGGGCTTCAATGCCGTGGTTACCGATAAAACCTCTGATTTCTACCAAGGCGATGAAAGCAAATTTAGCGAAGTGGTGCAGCACACGCCGGTGCAGGTTTATGCGAGCCCAATACAATACGACGCATCGACCGCGCGTTTCCTTGTTCACGTTTCGTTTCCGCTTTTCGGGCGTGGTGATAAAGTTATCGGGGTGGCAATTTTAGGAATAGACCCGGAAATCGCGCTCGCCAATCGACACCTTTGGGGGTCTGATAGCAATCCGGCGACTGGCTTCGCGGTTGGAAAATAAGTGCCACCGCCGCTTACTCTGAGGTAGTTTGCGACAGAAGTTCGCCCTGAAGCCGTTTACGAGGCAGGGCTGTTGGGTGGCTGTTCTGCAACCAGGCGATCATTTTTTCACGAATCTCACAGCGCAGGTCCCAGGCTGTTGGGCTGTTCTTTGCGCTCATTAAAGCACGTAGCGTCATGGTTTCCGGCCCAGCTTCGACAACTTGCAGCACCTGAACATCGCCATCCCAATGTGGTGAGTCCTGCAACAACTGCATTAGCTTGGAGCGCATCGCGTCGACTGGAAGGCTGTAATCGGTGTGCCAGGTAACACTACCAATAATTGACGCCGTTTGTCGTGTCCAGTTCTGAAAAGGTTTTTCGATCACCTGACTCAGAGGGACCACCAAGCGTCGCCAGTCCCAGATTTTTATAACCACATAGGTGGAGGTAATTTCCTCAATCCAGCCCCACTCGCCCTCGATAACCACCGCATCATCGATGCGAATGGGTTGCGTAAGTGCAATTTGGATACCTGCCAGTAAATTGGACAGTACGGGCCGCGCGGCGAAACCGACAACAATTCCGGCGACTCCGGCAGAGGCAAAAAGTGACAACCCGATACTCCGTGCCTCCGGAAATACCAACAACATGGCAGCTATGGTAACCAGCACAATTACTGTTGCGAGCGCCTGGCGGAGCACTCGAAGACGAGTGCGCATTTTGCGCGCCACAAGGTTATCTTCTACATCGATTCGCTGCCGCGCAATGCTGTATTCCAGGAGCCCATTACTCATTTGCAGCACCAGCCAACCAGTGATTCCTACCAGGAGCAGCCGCACCATATAATTTAAAAATAATTCGGTATTTGGTGGCATCACTACCAGAGGTAGTGTGAATTTGATAGCCAATACAATGAACCCAAACAGCGCCAGGGTGCGAATCTTTTTGAGAACGCTGCGCCAGGGCGTAGAAGAAATAGAATTTGTGGATTTCAGCAGAAGGTAAAACACCAGCCAATGTAATAGCAGCGCAAAGGTGATCGTAACAACGACTAGCAGGATTCCCTGAAAATTGCCCGGGGTGCTTACCCATGATTCCAACAAGGCCATAGCGTGTGTCCGGTTAGAGTGTGGATGTAATGCTAAGTGCAAGTTAAGCTAACGTGCCCGGCTGCTTAATTCAAGTGAACGGGAGGGCTATCGTGTTGCCACGTCGCATGAATTCGTTTTATTTAATAAATTAAATTAACTGGTAGAAAATTTTTATAGACCTTTTCGTTGTGCAGTGATCAAAGCGTACAAGTCGTTTTCAACAACGGCTTGCCCCTCAAGCTCAAAGGCATTTCGAATTTCGATGAGCAATGCCTTCACATCTCCGAATTCGCGCGGGCGCTGGCCCGTGCTTTTTTTGCAGTGAACAACCCTTGGAAAAATTTAGAGGGTTTATTATAAATCCCGCAAAATTGGTGCTGGCTCACAGCCTACAACACAAAGAAATTCTGAAATTTATAAGGGCGTGGTTGTCTAAGTACTGGAAAACAGCGGATGTTCACCGCTGGATGTGTGCCATCAGCCCATCTGCGGGTCGGCAAAGGTTCTAACTCTACATTTTAGTATCGGTGATCATCATGTATGTACGTGCGAGTCAATTGTTGGGATACGAAATTTGGGGTGACGGTTGCCATATTGGCAAGGTTAAAGATTTACTTATTGAGGGCGAAAGCTGGCATATCCGCTATGCGGAAATCGATACTGATAATTGGATGTCTGCGGGCGCCGCGTGTTACTCAGCACACTGGAACTCCGAAAAATAAATCACGCAACTGGCGTCATTACGGCAAGCAGAAGCCGTGAGTTTATCGCGAATGGTCCACTTCTTGACTGGCATACGCCTGTTACACGCAGTTTTGAATCAAAACTCTGTGATTATTTCGGTTATTGTCCCTATTGGGGTGAACCTATCGTTCGAAGCAAAGACCCACAGCATATTGGTGTGCTGCAAATTGGCGAAAATCTTGAGCCCGAGTGTTTGCATTCGTTTTTTGAAATGCGAGCTTACAGTGTACAGGCGAAAGATGCCGATATTGGTTTTGTCAAAGACATTATTCTGAATGATGCTAATTTGGAAACTGCGCACCTCGAAATCAACACTTGTGGCCGATGCCCGAAACAAAATAGCGTTTTGATTAAACCGCAAGAGGTTAGTGTCGCCCAATGGCGTGCTCGCCATTTGGCAGTGGATGTAACGCAAGAGCAATTGCGAAAACGGTCGGCTTCGTTCGCCCAATCGAAACAACGCGATTATTATGTCGATAAACCCAATCTGAATCCTTTAGAGGTATTTTTAGAACCTGAATTCTAATGGCGCGATTGAGCGCTGCTATCATCTGCAAACTGATTCAAACAGAGGGCAAAATCGCTAGGCTTTAAACCCGATGCCAATGTATTTGAATACTTGTTCAAAAACATTTTTCTGTCTTCATGTGGGTTGGGCATCGTCTCGAAATAGGCATTGAGTCTGTTGCAAACTGCTTGTGTAAGGCTTGGTATCTGAGCGAGACGTGCGACAAAAGCAGCTGGGTTGGATTCAAAAATGGGCACCAGATCTCTGGCGAGATAGGCGTTGATGCGGCTCTCGGTTTGCTGCTGTGCATGCCGACTAAACAACATAAGAATGGTAAGGTTTTGCCCTGAGTAGATTCCCGTATTAGGTGCCGCGTGTTGCAGGTAAAGGCGTTCAAGACGGTTGTTATCCGAAAGATCGATACGGCGGCTAGGCTGCGTTTGTGAAGCAGCGAATACTGGATCAAGCCGTAAAACAGTCAATAAGATAAGGCACAAAGTTTTCATTGCGTGATTTTAGGTTTCCAGCAGGTGCTACACAAACCGAAGTTGGCTGTAAGTTTAGACGTTGTGCTTGAGGTGCTCTAAAAATCTGGCGGGTTTGCGTGGAAAACCTGAATATTGGGGCTCGACTGAACCCTTGTTTCGTGGCGGTGCATCCGTGCACTGGCTATTAACCCGGTAAAATAACGCCCTCGCCTTGATAGCCTGGGAATTAGTCACTGTACGAGTCTGAACCTTAAATCGTGGTTTTGTGGCGGTGGACGATTTGTTTACCTATTAGTAGGCTTTTGCTGTATGCTTGCCGCCCATTTATCCGGGCGCGAACGTCGCCCTTTGAGTTTGCTATGAGTTTTGCCTCTCTCGGGCTTTCCGAGTCGATCCTTAAGGCCTTAAGTGAAAAAGGCTACCAACAACCTACCCCGGTGCAGCAAAAAGCGATTCCCGCCATCCTAGCCGGACGCGATGTGATGGCTGCTGCGCAAACCGGCACCGGTAAAACAGCAGGTTTCACTTTACCGATTCTTGAAAACCTCTCGAAAGGTAACCGCGCAGGTTCAAATCAGGCGCGTGCTTTGGTGTTAACACCCACCCGCGAGCTTGCCGCACAGGTGGCTGAAAGCGTTCAGGCATACGGTAAATTTCTGCCGCTCAGTTCAACAGTGGTATTTGGTGGGGTAAAAATCAACCCTCAAATGATGCGCCTGCGCCGCGGCGCAGACATTCTTATCGCAACACCCGGTCGCTTATGGGATTTGTATCAGCAAAATGCGGTAAAGTTTAAACATCTGGAAATACTGGTACTTGATGAAGCCGATCGCATGCTGGATATGGGCTTTATTCACGATATTCGCAAAATTATATCGGTACTTCCGAAAGCGCGTCAGAACCTGTTATTTTCGGCCACTTTTTCCGACGACATTCGCAAACTGGCTAAAACCATAATTCACAATCCGGTGGAGTTTTCGGTAACACCGCGCAATGCCACCGCCAAGAGTGTTACCCAATGGTTGTGTCCCGTGGATAAAAAGCGCAAGCCAGCGCTATTGAGCCATTTGATAAAAACCGAGAACTGGCAACAGGTGTTGGTATTTTCGCGCACTAAGTTTGGTGCGAATCGGCTCGCCGCCTTTCTGGAAAAAGCGGGAATTAGTTCGGCTCCAATTCATGGCAATAAGAGTCAAAATGCGCGTATTAAAGCCCTGGCTGATTTTAAAGCGGGGAAAATTCGCGCCTTGGTTGCTACAGATATTGCCGCGCGGGGTCTCGATATTGATCAGTTACCGCAAGTGGTAAATGTCGATTTACCCAATGTACCGGAAGACTATGTACACCGCATTGGTCGCACCGGTCGTGCCGGCGCAAGCGGACAGGCCATTTCGCTGGTATCTGCGGATGAGATTAAGCAACTCTGTGATATTGAAATTTTAACGCAGAAGACTATCGAGCGGCGCTATGTGGATGGCTTTGAGCCCGTACATGAATTACCGGAGTCCAGCCGTAATTCGGCACCCAAGTCGCCTAAAAAAGTGAAAAAAACCAAGCCGTCTAAGCGTTCGGGTAATACCTCAGAAAAGCAATTGTCGAAAGGGAAAACGCCAAAAAGCCATACCTCGAGAACCTCAACGCCGAAAAGTAACGCCTCAAAAACTAACGCACCACAAAACAAAGCCCCAACTCAGCGAAGATCGCGTTCGTCCCAAAAAAGTACCCGAAGGCCACAGCAGGGACAACCCTAAACGCTGTGCATTCCGTGCAATTAGCACAAAATGGGTGCGCGTTTTTACGCGCCCCCCCAAGTCTAAATCAATAGTTGGCAGCATTTTATTTAAAGTGTCTGCGATGGCAACTGAAAAAGGCTGACTGCATTCCAATATAAAGCTCTATAAGTATTTTCTTGCGAACGTGGCTTGGTCGTTGCTAGGTCTACTGCAGAGGTGCCCAGCAGTGTGAGAACCCGTCATGGAATCTTTACCGTTTCCTCCTTCGGCCGTGCAACTTCATAAACAAGATTGTTTGTTAGAAATTGTTTGGCTGAATGGAACCCACAGTTTGATTGAGTTTGCTGATTTGCGGCGACACTGTGTATGTGCCAGCTGTCAAGCAAAGAAAATCGTTGGTATTCCGCTCGAGAAGGGCAGTTGCGAAATCGTGAACCTGGAATTGCTGGGGCGTGAAGGCTTACAGCTTGATTTCGCAGATGGTCATCGTCAGAGCATTTATTCATGGCCTTATTTATTCGCTTTTTCGCGGGGCAATATTGATGAGCATCTTTTTCCTTATTTAGACAACAGCATTCAAATTTTATAGTGTTGCAGAAAGCGTATACGAAGCATGCCACGATTTTTTGTACCCCAAGCCTGAGGAGTGACGATGGAACTCATTATTGGAATTATTTTGGGCTTTTTATTGGGATTTACGGGCGCAGGCGGGTCGGTTTTTACGGTGCCATTATTGGTCGTATTGATGGGAATGCCCGTGAATATCGCAATGGGCACAGCGCTGGGCGCAGTGGCCTTAAGTGCGATGTACGGTGTTTCCAGTCAATACCGCAATATCGAGTGGTCTCAAGGCTTATTGTTGGGTTGTATCGGAATGCTGACTGCACCCTTAGGGCGCTGGATGTCAGCCAATATTGCAGAGCCTTGGCTACTCATCGGTTTTAGTGCATTAGCCATCGCAATCGCTGTCGTTATGTGGCGCCATGCTGGTGCTCGACCACGTTTGGTTGGACCCCCGGAGCCGGATGTCAATCGGGATATCTGTTGCGAGCTTGGTATTAGCGGGGTTGCACGGCAACTGCAAACAAAACGTTGGGTCACTGTGAGCGGTGGTTTGGGAATAGGTTTTTTATCGGGATTGTTTGGTGTTGGTGGCGGTATTTTTATTGTGCCCTTTTTAAACTGCGTTGTGGGTTTATCAATTACTGCCGCGGTGGCAACTTCGCTATTTGTTATTGCCTTGGTTAGCAGTGTGGGTTTTTTGTCGCACCTGGCATTGTTTCCAAATTTCGATTTTTTAATTATGTTGAAGATTGTGATAGCAGGTATTGCGGGTTTAATCCTCGGGCAGCGGTTTGCTTTGAGGGTAAATGGCAATCAACAACAAAAATTCGTGGCGGTTTTACTTTCGTTAATTTCATCGTTTGCGTTGTTCGAGCGAATTTAGCGACTCTGCCGTATGGCGGTAGAGTCGCTGGTACAATCGCTGTTTTAATCGTTAAAAACCGTTACGCCAATTGCAATGATGTCCTGTTCTGGGCGCGCCTCACTGGTGCTGAATAAATCGCTAACAGGGTTTAGCGTTTGGTAGAGCACGTCGCCTGAGGGATCGCTCAGGCTAGTCGTATCTCCGTCGCTGCTGTAGCTGTCCTGTTCTGGAAAGAAATCCCAATACCAATAAGCTTGATAATTGGCATCGCCCGGTGTTTGCATGTGTGTATGGGCCATGATTTCTGTTTCGTTACTAATTGCAGCAATGGCTGGGTGACTGGCCGCCAGCAAAGTGAATGTCAGGGTTTTGTCGTTGAGTGAGACATTTGAAATTTCTTCATAGGTCCAGGTAGATTGATCGGCATCTTTGTAAATCAGCAATTCAGCGCTGTAACTGAAATTTTCCAGAGCCCAGGGCACGGGGGTATCGCCCGGTTGAGAGAGGTGGCGGAAGCGCACACGAATATCCCCGAGGCTAAAGGTCTGATCACCATCGATATCGAAAGTCACCAATAATTCATAGTCGATGTAATAGCCATCGTTACCCAACGATAGCGTGCTGGGGTCGGCGTCTAGCGTAACACTTAAGTTAATGCCACCAGTGCGGGATGCATCGCTGCAGATTTCGCTATTTTGAACTTCTAGAGGCGTTGCTTGTAGCGCAGTTCCTTCCGCAAGTATGGCAATGGGCGGGTCAAGTGTCAGCTGACCATCGGCGATACTATAGCTGTAAGTCCGGTTGGGATCAGATACACCAGGAATATCCAGATAGTAGGAGATCTCTGTCGCGTTGATTTCGGTAATTTCGTAAGAATTCAGCTCCCTGAGGCAGTTGTAAATGCTATCAACGTGAAAGTAAGTGAGCCTATCAGGCTCGATGTTGATGCCCAAGCGAGGTTCGTTTGGATTAATCCAACTACCGATAACAGCGGGTGTGGGTTCCGGAGTTGTTGTAGGCGCCGGAGTCGGTGTTGGTGTGGGAGTCGGCGTTGGTGTGGGAGTAGCCGTTGGTGTGGGAGTGGCCGTTGGTGTTGGAGTAGCCGTTGGTGTTGGAGTAGCCGTTGGTGTGGGAGTAGCCGTTGGTGTCGGCGTGGCCGTTGGCGTTATCGTAGGCACTTCAGTCGGCGTGGGTGTTGCTGTGGCCGACGGGGCTGGTGTCGGCGTAGCACTGGGCACCTCAGTTGGCGCTGATGTAGGTTGTGCTGTGGGCGAAGTTTTGGGGTCATCGGAGTTGTTTGACCCCCCTGAACCGCCGCAGGCAGATATAAGTAGAACGATCGCGAATACACTAAAGGCCGGTTTCATGGCATCCTCCTGATTCAATTGATTTTCCGAATTTGGAGTCCTATCCCTGCTCCTGTAAGCAGATTTCCGGAAAAAAGCCATTATGGCACTCCTGTGCCAGTGGTGAATTAGGTGCCAAAGGGTTTTAGCCTTTTTTTTGGCCAAGATCAATTGCGCGCCAAATTGCCAGAACACAAAGTGCCGGCGAGACAGCAGATTAAGTGGTGCTCGGCTTTTTAGGAATGGCGAATGCGGCTAGAACGCTAAGACTTATACCCAAAAAGTCCGCGGATAGGTCGACGAGGTCGAAAGTACGCGTGGCGATAAACACCTGGCTTATCTCTTCGCTTATTACGAATATTAGTACACCCAGTGTGCCCTGGTAGATTCTGAATTTTCCCAAACTGAGCGAACGATAGCGTGTGGCAAGAACAACAACAAAATTCAGTAAACCAAACAGCGCGAAATGACCCCATTTATCGCCGTTTGGCTGGGTGCGAATAAAATCAAAGAATGGACTGTGGCCGCCGGTATTTGCCAGGTAGATAATCCAGAGTATGAAAGCAAAAAAAGCGACTGCAAGGGCAATAATAAGTTTCTGCATTATCTGGGTATTTCCAAATATTTCTCAAATATCGATTTTATTTTTAACGCAAACGGTAAAAAGCCGTTCCAGCCTTTCGCATTGGTCATAACTGCGACCGCCACTCCCGTGTTAGGTTGCAATAATAAAATTGCCGAACCGCCGGCTTGTCGGCCTGTGTGGCCAATTAATCCAGGTTCGTATTTGGAAAACAGCATCAACCCGTAACCGTACTTATCCGCCTGGGGAATGGCGTCTCGCCAGGTTTTTTCCTGGGAATTGTCCAACGGAGCATGTTGTGACTCAGACATCAATTTCCGCGTCTTTGGCGAAACCAGCGTACTGTTATATGCGAGAGCGAATTTCACTAGGTCGGTAGCTGTTGAGAGGTATCCACCAGCTGGCAGATTTTCGGAAACATCGCGTAAATCGGCATTGCGCAAGCTCCTGTCGCGATTCAAGTGGTAGCCGGCGCTGCGTTCAGAAATTATCGTCCAGGCATCGTCGGCTTGGGTATGCGTCATTCCCGAAGGCGTAAAAATGAGTGCTTCCATAAGCGATGTGTAGGTTTGCTTGGCAGCTCCCTGTACTACGCAAGCGAGCAAACGATAGCCAAACGAGCTGTATAACCAATCGGTTCCTGGTTCAAACATCAGCGGGTCATTTTTGAAGGAATTTAAGGGTGCGATTACATCGGTGTACCGAGTAACTTCGCTTACCTGTTCCAACAGCTGTTGTTTTTCAAGAGCCGCTTTGACAGATTTCGAGGTGGCTTTGCGTATCTCTGCCTCAAAATCAATGTAGTGACGCACGCCTGCGGTGTGGCTTACCAATTGCCGTGTGGTGATCGGCCAATGCTTAACGGGGTAATCACTGCAATATTTCTGCACGGGTGCATCCAGATCCAGATTGCCCTTTTCGCTCAAAAGTAAGGCCGCGCTTGCAGTAAACCATTTAGCGACCGATGCGGTACGATATTTGGTGTCATTCTTTGCGGGCACCAGATTCTCAACATCTGCGAGCCCGACAGCAATACTCATAATTTTCGATGCATCACTGGCCACCGCTATTTGCAGTGAGGGAGTACCGGTGTTGGCCAGCTCTTGTTGCGCGGCATCTTTAAGGGCTTGGTAGATACTTTCCGGGGAGCTTGCTTCGCCGATTCTTGAAAGCAGGCAGCATAGCAGCAGGGCTGATTTAAAAAAAAGAAAGAGGTTCTCTGAGCTCCTTCTACACATGTTGTACCTTCCTGGTTTTATTAAGAGGGTTAAGAATCTCAGCTTATCGAATAACAAATTTAATTCCTATAACAAAATCTTTTAGTCTGGCAAGTGGATACGGAAATCACCCAGAAGTGTTGTGGTTTGCTATGGTAAAAAGAACCTTTCTTATCGATACGGCGAATTGTTGCTCACCATGCGCTTAACTATGGTGGCGTAAAATTCATTAACAATAATAGTTAAGAGGTTCCTTTCCATGGCGCAACGACGTAACGCTTATTTTCTGTTGTTTAGTGTGTTGATTTTATTGGTTTCAGTGGTTCGCGCTGAAAGCTCAGGAACTCCCGAAAAAGTCGAGAGTCTTTTGCAAAAAATGACACTCGACGAAAAAATTGGCCAAATGAACCAGTACAACGGCTTTTGGGATGCTACTGGGCCGGCTCCCACACAGGGAGATAACAAGAAAAAATACGATGATTTGCGGGCAGGATTAGTGGGCTCGGTATTGAACGTACGGGGTTTTCAAAACGTTCGCGAATTTCAGCAAATTGCCGTGCAAGAAACACGTCTGGGTATCCCTTTAATTTTTGGCTTAGATGTGATTCACGGGCACAAAACGCTGTTTCCGATTCCTTTGGCAGAAGCGGCCAGTTGGGATTTACAAGCCATCGAAAAATCTGCACGCATCGCCGCGATTGAGTCTTCCGCCGAAGGAATCAACTGGACTTTCGCTCCAATGGTGGACATTTCTTTCGATGCCCGCTGGGGGCGAGTCGCTGAGGGCGCCGGAGAAGATCCTTACCTCGGTAGTAAAATCGCAATTGCCCGCATTAAAGGTTTTCAAGGCGATGATCTTTCAAAACCAGACACCATAGCCGCCTGCGCCAAACATTTCGCCGGTTACGGATTTGCGGAGGCTGGCCGCGACTACAACAGTGTGGATATGAGTTTATACCGCTTGCACAACAGTGTTCTGCCGCCATTCCAAGCCGCTGTACAGGCCGATGTAAAGACCTTTATGAATGCCTTTAATACCTTAAACGGTACGCCATCAACCGGGTCGACCTACCTGCAACGCGATCTCCTTAAGGGCAAATGGGGCTTTAAAGGGTTTGTGGTATCCGACTGGGCATCCATTAAAGAAATGGTCGATCACGGCGTCGCGCAAGATCTCTCCGAAGCAGCAAAGCGCGCGGTTGTTGCCGGTTCCGATATGGATATGGAAAGCCACGCGTATATCAAACACCTGAAAAAGCTGGTGGCTTCTGGTGTTGTTGATGAAAATCTTATTGATGATGCGGTGCGCCGCATTTTAACAGTGAAGTACGAATTGGGATTGTTTGATGACCCCTACCGCTACAACGACAAAAACCGTGCTGAAAAATGGTTGTACCACAGCAATCACAAAGCGGCCGCACGTGACGTAGCCAAGCGTTCAATCGTATTACTCAAAAATGACAAGGGCCTGCTGCCGCTTTCCAAGTCGCAGAAAAACATTGCGGTGATCGGGCCATTGGCGTCTGATAAAAACAGCCCACTGGGTACCTGGCGAGTGGCTGGGGATGATAATACCGCTGTATCGCTGCTTGAGGGTTTAAAGGTTTATTCGCAGAATATTCACTATCAGCAGGGGGTAAAATTCAGTGTTGGCGTGGAAAAATTCAATACTGATATCAGCGTCGAAACTGAAGACCGTAAAGGCATTCCCGCGGCTGTAAAACTTGCCGGGGAATCTGACCTGGTGATTATGATACTGGGAGAACACGGTTATCAATCGGGCGAAGGGCGTAGTCGTACCAGTCTCGATTTGCCTGGCTTGCAGCAGGAATTGCTTGAGGCGGTTTACGCCGCAAACAAGAATATTGTTTTGCTCGTCGCCAGTGGTCGGCCGCTTGATCTATCCTGGGCCGATGCACATGTGCCGACAATCGTACAAACCTGGCAACTGGGAACCGAAAGCGGCAATGCGATCGCCGATGTAGTGTTTGGCGAATACAACCCCAGTGGCAAATTACCGATGCAGTTTCCGCGCAGCATTGGGCAGGTGCCTTTTTCCTATCAGCACTTTTCAACGGGTCGACCCGGACCAAAAGATGATGTGTTCTGGTCGCGCTATATCGATGAAGCCAATACCCCGCTGTATCCCTTTGGACACGGCTTGAGCTACGCCAACTTTGGTTATTCGAACCTGAATGCTACGACTAAAAACGGTAAGGTTTTGGTGAGCGTAAAAGTGACCAATCACAGCCGGGTTAGCGGTGAGGAAGTGGTGCAGCTTTATATTCGTGATCGTGTCGCCAGCCTGGCTAGACCGACTCAGGAATTGAAAGGTTTTGAAAAAATTATGATAGCCCCTGGAAAGTCCCGCTCTGTTGAATTCGAACTGAGCGAAAAAGAGCTCGGCTTTTACAATGCAAAAGGCGAATTTGTATTTGAGCCCGGTGAGTTCGACATTATGGTAGGCGGTAGCTCAGCTGATGTTAAGCGAGCTACTGTTAAACTGTAGAATTTTTTAGCGTTTCTGAAACAAAACGGATTACGTCAGTAATTACATATATTTACTGATGTAATCCGGAAATACGTCGAAGCTTTCCACGTCGCTTCGAGGCTCAACCCAACCCGCCTTTGAGGCGACTTGCACATTGGCAATGGGTTTAATTTCATGAGGCTCCACAATACAGGAAAGTGACACACTCAAATATTTACTTACATCCCCCTTGGCGTAATTCATTAAGCGGGAACCACAGTGTTTGCAGAACGCGCGAATCCCAAATTTGCTCGATTGATATTCACTGAGGCTGTCTTCGCCGGATATAAATTTCAACGAAGCTTTTGATGAAGGTACCTGGGTCGCATAGTCGGCGCCATGTGATTGTCTACATATCGAACAGTAGCAATTAAGTGCCTCTTGATCGTGTGGTTCAAATTCAAATTGAATGGTTTTACAGAGGCATTGTCCTTTCATGGAATTTCCTTGAAGTTTGTTTGCTGGCTGTTTCTGTGATTGATATATTTGGGAAGTGAATCATTTAAGCTTAACCAAGGGACTTTGGACTCAACAAATATATGGGCGTCCGGCTCTAAGCCTTGGCTTTCATCTAAAGTGGCAATCGCGATTTCAATAAGTTTTGCATTTCGTGACGCGGCCGATTCAAATACAAGACTGGAACCACAGTGACTGCAAAATTTCCTCACCGTGCCATTGGGTGCTTTATAGCTGTTTAGCAAGTCGTCACCGGATATCCACTTAAAGTTGTGTTCCGATACCTCACCAAAAGTGGCAAAGGCCGCACCGTGAAATTTGCGACACATTGAACAATGGCAGTGTGCCATGTCTTTTTCAAATTTATTAACCTGGTACTTAACCGCACCACACAGGCAGCTACCGAAATAAGTCATTGTTCTGGTTCCTGTTTTATTGGCCGAATTCATAAACTAAGTGCGACAACCACCCAAATAGGGAGGGTAAGCTGCAATACTAGTCGTTTTTCTTTCCGACCAAAGAGAGATCAACGATGAACAAGTATGTACAGCTTACCCAAGATGAAAGAGTACTCATGTCTTACTTGCGTTGGCAAGGGCTACCCTACGCTAAAATCGCTGCACAACTAGGTCGCCACCGCAGCACCATCTATCGCGAATTCAAGCGTAATAGCTGCCATCATATCGATGGGGCTTATCGCCCGTCTAAGGCTCAGAGACGAACACGTGCGCGACGTAGCCGTTCCAGGCGCAATGCCCAGTTCACCTCCGCTGACTTCGCCATAATCTGCCAATACTTGAAGCAAAAATGGAGCCCTGAACAGGTATCAGGCTACCTTCGTCGTCAAGGTCTTCGCGCCCCCTCCTACGAAACGATTTATCGATATATCTGGAACGATAAATTCTATGGAGGTGATATGTACAAGTACCTTCGTCAATCCATCAAAAAGCGCCGCAAGCGCCATAACTCCAGCGATAGCCGCGGTAGGCTCGCCGGTAAACGTCACATCTCGGAACGCCCAAAGGCCGTCGAAACACGGCGATACAAAGGGCATTGGGAAATCGATACCGTTGTAAGCCGTGCCTCAAAAGACTGTATCGTTACTATCAACGAACGTAAATCAGGGTTTGTCATGATAGGTAAACTTAAAGACCGCACCACTGACAGCCTGAACAAGCGAGTTTCGATGCTAATTAACAGAAACCCCGAGTCATTCAAAACCATCACCGCCGATAACGGAACCGAATTCAACCAATACAAGGCTATAGAAGCCGTCCACGATGTTGACTTCTATTTTGCGAATCCTTACCACTCTTGGGAGCGCGGTTCGAACGAAAATCTCAACGGCCTCATTCGACAGTATCTCCCCCGTGGATGCTCAATGGCTTCACTGACTCAGCAGCAGTGTGACAGAATTGCTGATCAACTGAACCAGCGTCCACGAAAACGACATGACTATAAAACTCCAGAGGATATTTTTTATGGAATTTAATTACATCTGTTGCACTTCAAACTTGAAGTCAGGTTGTCACTGTTTCGTAAGCTTGATACAAAACATCTGATGGATGTGCGTTTGTTGCAACCAATTTATTAAGAAGCGAGACTGGGGCTGGGCTAGTGCTGCTTATAGTGGTGACCATCGCTTGGGTTTGTCCAGAGTACCCTGCGGCGAAAATTATCTTAATTTCTTTTGCTACGCCTGGCGTCCCGTACCAAATATGTCATACCTTGCGCGCGCTTCAACTCAAACAAGTCGATTGCTTTAAATAAACTGCTGAGATTTTTAAAGCCATAATTACGGCAATCGAAAGAGGTGCGGTTGGAAATATTGGAACCCACAGCGGCGAGGTCGGCCCAGCCGTCGTCATCTTCGGTAGCCTCAATGGCTTGCCGCAATAAAGAAATTAATTTGGTGTCTGATTTTATGGATTTGGGTTTGGTGGTGTTGCTTTCTTCCACCGATTCCGACTGATCGAGAAATAAGAACTTAGAACAGGCATTTACAAAAGGCGGTGGTGTTTTACGCTCGCCAAACCCCAGCACCACCTTGCCTTCTGCCAGAGCACGGGTGACCATGGGGGTGAAATCGCAGTCGGAGGAAACAAAACACATAACGTCGATATTTTTGGTGTACATTACATCCATGGCATCAATAACCAGGGCAATATCTGAGGCGTTTTTACCTTTGGTTAAATCGTATTGTTGTACAGGTTGAATGGCGTATTCGTGTAAGAGTTCTTCCCAGGCTTTTAGGGTGGGCGATTTCCAGTTGCCATAGGCTTTACGGATGGTCACTACACCGTATTTTGCCACCTCGCTGAGTACATCTTCAAATTTACTCGCAGGTGCGTTGTCTGCATCGATAAATAAGGCAATTTTTTGCCTGACTTCGTCCATTTTAGGGCGTCCTATTTTATCTTTTAATCGATATCAGCGGGAACCAATTTATAAATTTTGATTATCGCGGAATGGGGGGCTGCAATATTTTAACGCGAACGGAGAATTAACGCTCTAATACCATTGCCCATAGCACACCTCCGAGAATCAGGCCGGCCCCCAACATCATTTGCAATGAGAAGGATTCCCCTAAAAAAAGGGTGCCGCCCATAGCTGCAATTAAGGGAACGGTAAGTTGGGCAATACCAGACGACATTGCATCGAGTTGACGTACCACATAAAACCACAGAGCGTAGCCGATTCCAGATGTAACGGCGCCCGAAAAAATGGCCAGTAATATTGCCCTATGGGCATGCCACGATTCTGTGTTATCAAGGGAACCGGAAAAAAACAAAGCAACAATTACTGGCGGAAGAGCAAGGCTGAAGTTGATTGCGTTATCGCGCAGTGGGTCTCGTGAGCCACGTCCGCTGAGCGTATAAAACCCCCACCCGATACCTGCCAGAGCCATCAGAAGATAACCCGCCCAACCGCGCTTGGATATTCCGGTATAGACCAGCAAATATAAACCCGAAATGGCTAAGGCCATACCTATCCACTGATTGATACGCACGCTGTGGCCGCGATGTATGCTGGTTAGAGCGATGGTGATTTGTACCATACCAAACAGCACAAGTGCACCAATACCCGTATCAAGCCAAATATAAGCATACGAAAACGTTATAAAGTAAACAAATAGTGTAAACGCCGAGAATAAACGAGTGCTGGGGGCCTTCGGCGTGATTTGGGTTTGCTTGAGTTCCGCCGCATACACCAAATTGCGAAAGGTAACGATCAACCACAACACCAGAGCACCGGATAGCACGCGAAGCAAACTAAAAATGCCGGGGTCGGCTGCGTAATCCACCAGCGCGGTGCGGCAAAGTAGGGAATTGCCGGCTAACGCCAAGAGGGCGAATAACAGCAGGGCATAGCGGCTAAGTGGGGACGAGTGCGACACAGGTTTTTCCGCGTTGATTTCTGGTGGTGTAGCTTACACGGTTGCAGCTTCGCTGTGTTTTTTGAAATCTGGTTACTTCCTGACCATACTCAATGGATGGTGTATGCAACCTTTTGTTGCACACAGTTCAACAGGTTGTGTTTATGACGGTGCGATTGATGTGCTTGGCGCTCGCCCCTTTGTATTGGTTGTTCTCAGCAGTGCTTCTCCACGCCCAGGGGATGAGCTTACAGGTCGTTGACCAGTCTCAAACACCGCTAAAAAATGTGGTTATCGAACTTCCAGACAGCACGCCCGATGCAGCAATGCCTCTACCGGTAGCGATTATCGATCAGGTTAACAAACAATTCTTGCCCGAGATTCTTGTTATTCAATCAGGGCAGGAGGTGAGTTTTCCTAATAGCGATAATATACGTCATCACGTCTATTCATTTTCGCCAGCAAAAACCTTCGAGCTCAAGTTGTATTCGGGTAAACCGGAAAAGCCCATTTTGTTCGAAAAGCCCGGGGTTGTGGTATTGGGGTGCAATATTCACGATTCCATGGTGGGGTATATTTACATCTCTTCTGGTAAGTCTGTAATCACAGATGCTGAAGGCCGTGCCGGGCTCTCCGTTGAGCGGCTACCCGACTATCTTTTTCTGTGGCACGCGCAACAGCGTGGCGGTCCTCAACAGCGGCATAGGTATCCGTTAACGTCATTGCAAAAAAATATTGTTTTGCAACTGGAAACCGTAGCGCCTGAGCCACGTGATACATTCCGGGCCAGATTCAAATCGGGAGCTACACCATGAGCTTGATAACCCGTAAATTAAGCCATCAGATTATTGCTCTGTGTGTGGGTTTGGTTCTTGTAACCAGTATTAGCGTGATGGCGAGTTTCTGGTGGTTTAGCAGTCGGTATACCGCAGATCACATAAATACCACGGTAAACAGTGCGATTCACGTATTCGAGCAATACTCCCGAACCGAGGCCGAACTCTTAAAAACGGCGGCACAAGTGCTTACCGCCGATTTTGGTTTTAAGCAGGCCGTTGCTACGGGAGATGCCGCGACTATCGCAAGTGCTTTGGAAAACCATGGTAGCCGGATAAATGCGGCACTCATGTTATTGAGTGATCGTGACGGAAAAGTTTTTTCAAGTAATCAACCTCAATTTGTCAATGAAAACACAGATCGCCTTGTTCGGTCTCTGGTGCTTTCACCCGGCGAAACTTTTTTTGTCGAGCATAATAAGCGGGTCTATCAGGTGATTGTCTTGCCGGTTAAAGCACCGCTAACCATTGCCTATGCCATTGTGGGGTTTGAAATCACGCAAGCGGTCACCCGTGAACTCAAGCAACTGACCGGTTTAGATATCAGCTTTTTTAATCACAATGCATTGTTGGTAAGCTCGCTGTCGAATGAAGCGTCGAACCTACAGCGAATTTTACAACGCAGGGAGCGCGGCTGGTTTATTTGGCAGCGCCCCCAATACGCTAACACAAGCCGCGAAATATCTGCGGTGGGGCGTCAACAGTTAACGGTACTGTTGAGCGATAACCTCAATTCCATTTATCAAAATTTCGACCGACTGGTGGTTACCACAATTGTTATTGCGCTTGCAATTGTGGTTCTCGGATTAATTGCGAGTGTGTTGCTGGCCAACAGCTTAACTGTGCCCCTCGCCCGACTAGTACAAGGCGTACACCGATTCGCGCGTGGCGAATATGAAACCAAAATTGTGGTATCTCAGGCGAGCAGTGAAATTCAGACGCTTGTGAATGCTTTTGGTAATATGGGCGATGAAATTCGCAACCGCGAACGCCACATTTTATATCAGGCCCAGCACGATTTGCTGACCGGTCTGGTAAATCGCGATACGCTACTGCATGCGATTGATAACGCTACTCAGAAACAACCGCCCTTCTATCTGGTGGCAACTCACATAAGAGATTTACAAGGGATAAATGACAATCTCGGTTTTGATGTGGGTGATACTTGTATTAAAGAAATCGTGCGCCGGTTAAAAACCTATTTTAAACAACATGCTGCTATTCATGGCCGACTCGAAGGTGACCTGTTTTTGTCGTTGATAAGTTATGAGGAGGCCATACCACCGAACGATACCCTGTTAGCGAGTGTAATCGACGCGCTGCAAAAACCTATCGCGGTGCATGCCTTAAACCTCAACGTACGTTTTAATCTCGGCATCAGTTTTTTTCCACAAGATGGCGATACTGGTAAAACGCTTGTTAGGCGCGCATTAATCGCTTTGGAAAGTGCCCGTAAAGAGAACTGCAGTTTTCGTTTATACCGAGTGGGTGAAGATGAAGCACATCTTGAGCGCTTGGCGATAGTTGAAGATCTGAAGCTTGCTTTGCAAAAAGACGATGGACAGCTCAGCATGCACTATCAGCCCAAGCAAAATATTCGTAGCGGCGAAATAGAAAAACTGGAAGCTTTGATACGATGGCAGCGCCCTGCAACAGGGTTTGTGCCGCCCGATTTATTTATCGATTTAGCTGAGCGCGCGGGTTTGATTGTGGAGCTAACACAATGGGTTTTCAACACTGTATTGTCTCAACTGGCGAGTTGGCACAGGCAGGGTATTAACATTCAGGTCGCCATAAATATTTCTGCTCAAGACCTGAATCACCCGGAGTTTTTAGGGGGATTGGAAAGATTTGTACAGCGCCATAGGGTCGAACCCCGGTTTATTACTTTGGAACTTACCGAGCGCGATTTGATGAGTGACGAAACTCAAGGTATCTCGCTCATGCAAACCCTGCGGGATTCCGGTTACACCCTGTCGGTCGATGATTACGGCATTGGGCAGTCGTCGCTGGGTAAGTTAAAGCAGCTACCCATTCACGAATTAAAAATCGATAAAAGTTTTATTCTCAAGTTGGATCAGTCGCCAACGGATCAAATGATTGTGCGATCCACCATAGATTTGGGGCACAACCTGGGGTTGAGCGTGGTTGCCGAGGGGGTGGAAAATCAGGCCTCGTTACAATTATTACGAGATATGGGCTGTGATTACATTCAAGGTTATTATTTGGCTAAACCGCTGTCTGCGGCAGATGTTAGCCACTGGTTGCTGGAATATGAACGAGTGCTTGAACAGGCTTAACGCGTTAATGATATTTTTAGTGTCGACCTTTGCCGGCGATGTTTATGCGGGGGGTAAATTGTTGGCTACACCGGGAGTAGCGCAAATAGAGGGCGCTGGCGGTGGTGGGCTGGTACCCTGGGCGCAATTGGCGGGTTATGCGAGTGAATCTCAGGTGGGTGTAAGCGGTTTTTGTAGTCGGGCCACTATTAACGATTACGCCTTGAATGTGTGTGGCGCGCAGCTTAACGTGTTTAATCGTATGGAGCTTTCTTACGCCCGGCAAACATTCGATGTGCCGGCATTTGATACCGAAATTTCCCAGCAAATTGCAGCTGTGAAAATACGCTTGTATGGCGATATTGTTTATAGCCGCTGGCCACAAATTTCTGCAGGCGTACAGCGTAAAAAGTTGCAAGATTCCGATATCGCATTTGCCGTTGGGGCTCTTCGCGACAGTGGCAATGATTATTATCTTGCCGCCAGTAAGTTACATCTTGCTGCGTTGGCGGGTTACAACCTATTTTGGAATCTCAGCATCAGGCACACGGAAGCCAATCAATTGGGGCTCCTGGGATTCGGCGGGCCGGAGCAGAGCACAGCGTTTCAGGTGGAAGGTTCTACTGCGCTGTTCTTGTCTTCGCACCTTGCCTTTGGGTACGAGTACCGCCAAAAGCCCGATAATCTGGGCTTGGGTGAGCAGGCTTGGCAGGACGTATTTATCGCATGGTTTCCCACCAAATATCTCAACCTGACGGTCGCTTATTTGGATTTGGGTTCCATTGCTGGTGCACCAGATCAAACCGGCTGGTACCTGTCTGTTATGGGGAATCTGTAGTGACGCGCCGGATTGTCAGCGCGGGGGTGCTTCTTGCCTTTCTGTGTGGTTGCACCCTAACCCCATCTACTCGCCAGGTCACACTTTACGATGAATTGGGCGCTGAAGCCGGCTTGGTGAAAATCGTTGATGCCTTTATTGAAAACATCGGCGATGACGCGCAGATATTCCCGTATTTCGCCGATGCCAAGGTTTCTCGGTTTCGCGATATGTTTCTAATGCATCTCTGCGCAGTGGCGGACGGCCCATGCAGTTACACGGGGGATTCCATGGAAGATATTCATACCGGCATGCATATCAATGAAGCCGATTTTAACCGTGTGGTGGAATTGTTGGTCAGCGCCATGATTGAAGCGCGGGTGCCGTTCACAACTCAGAATAAACTGTTGGCACGACTTGCTCCCCTGCGCGGTGCAGTGATTCATCGTTAACGTGTTTCATGTTTTTGTCCCCATTCCTTAATCTCAATCGTTATACCTATACACACAATGATTGCGGTGTACTTTTTTAACCCGAGAGGACGAAACACAATGAAAGAATATATGTTGGTTTACATTAATGATGGCAGTGATGAGTGTATGCACGACAAAACGGATGCCGAGATGAAAGCTGCAATGGATCGTTGGGCGACCTGGATGGCAAATTTACAACAGCAGGATCGTTTGGTTTCCGGCGGTTCTCCTTTGGTTCCTGGCGGTCAGCGTATGAACGCATCGGGCGTGGTGACAGACATTGCTGCCGCAGAGTTTAAAGAGTTAGTAAGTGGTTACTCTATTATTCGCGCGGAGTCACCCGAAGAAGCTGTCGCTCTCACCAAGGATTGCCCCATATTTGATAGTCCAGGGTGTATAACTGAAATTCGTGAAGTTATGCAGTTGGGCTAAGCCTGGATGTTAATAAGCGCTCTAGTTGCAGAAACATGAGTTTATGTTCATGCGTGGTGCCGCCTAATTGTTGTGCGGCTCGCGCATGGGCATAGGCTTTATCGGCATCGCCTTGCCTGGCAAAGAGGTGGCCAAGTACAGCGTCGGGCATATGCGATTTTGGTAGGCGATTCGCTCGCTTCAAATGTTCAACCTGTACTATGGCGGTTTTGTTATCACCGCTATAGGCGATGGCGATAGCCAAATTCAGTTCTGCGACAGGTGAATGGGTTAACGTTACGAGCTGTTGGTAGAGCAGTGTGATGCTCCTCCAGTCTGTTGTGGCAAAGCTTCGAGCGTTGCAGTGTAGCTGCGCAATGCAGGCTTCGAGATAAAACCTGCGGGGTGGTGAGCTGGCCGCAGTTTCGATGGAGTGCATAATTTGGTTGGCAAAAGCAATGGTTTGCTGTTGCCAGAGCGTGCGATCTTGCAAATCGAGTGGTATGGCTTCGCCATTGCTGTCGAGTCGTGCCGCTGCCCGAGCCAGATGAAAGTGCATAAGAGCCAAAAGTCCGAAAGTATCCCGGTTCACTATCACTGGCTCATCAAGCAGCAGATTCAGCAAACCTATGGCTTCGTGGCAAAGCTCCAGTTGCATTGGGTGGTTGGAGTGGCTGCTGTTGTATCCCTCGTTAAATAGTAAGTAGAGCACGGTGTGCACTGTGTCCATCGCCGCTTGCAAGGCATCACCTTCGGGTATTTCAAAAGGAATATTGCGCAGGTGTTTCTTGGTACGCAACAACCGCTTTTTAACGGTTTCGACGGGCAATACCAACGCACGTGAGATCGCACTTAAACTGAAGCCGCACAGGGTTTGTAAGATAAACGGCAAACGGTTTTCATCACTGAGCTTGGGATGGCAACAGAAGAAGATCATCCGCAGCTGGTCGTCTTTAATTTTTTCTTCCGCAAATTCATGCGCGACGGTACTGCCCAAAGACCATTCGCTTTCCAGATAAAATTGCAGATCCTGTGCAAAATCTGTTTTGGTTTTCTGTGCTCGAATGGTATCGATTGCGCGATTTTTAGCTGTTTGTATCAACCAGCCAGCGGGATTTTCAGGTATGCCGTCTTGCTGCCACACTTGTATGGCGCGGCTAAAGGCATCGTGCAGAATGTCTTCTGCGAGTGTTAAATTGTGGGGGCCAAATAGGCGCGTTAGAACCGCGAACAGTCGTTTGTATTCTTTTCTGTAGAGAGCTTCCAGTTGTGTAGACAAATCATCCATGAGCCACCTGCGGTGGTATTTCTTGAGGGCATAAAAAAAGCAAGCCAATTGGCCTGCCTTTTTCGATACTCAAAATACTGTGTTACAGCGCAACAATATTTTCAGCCTGTGGGCCTTTCTGGCCTTGAGTTACGTTGAACTCTACTTTCTGGCCTTCGGCGAGGGTTTTAAAACCGCTACCTTGAATAGCACTGAAGTGAGCGAAAACGTCTGGGCCTGATGGCTGCTCGATAAAACCAAAACCTTTAGATTCGTTGAACCACTTAACGGTGCCGGTAACTTTGTCTGACATAAAAAAATAATCCTGAAGATAAAAATAAACATTGCCGCCTCAAGTACATCTTGGGGCGTTAAACAGCCGAAAAATTAACTGAAATATTGATACTACAGGACGTCGAACAGAGGCTTGCGGCGAAATGGAGAACGTAATCCAGAAGCTTAATTTAACAGCTTGGGCCATTAAGCTATAGGGTAATCACACTAAAGTCAAAGACTATTTCATGAAGTTTGCTGCTTGAGTGTGAATTAGCGCCAATCGGTGGCAGAGCGCCCACAGCGCGTGGCGCGAAGATTGCCTCATGCATGGTAAGTCGGCACAATGTGCCGTTCACGCTGTACTGCCATGGATGACGCCCACCCTTCAAGGGGCAGCTTACTGCATGTTCAAGTTTACTCAAAAGCGCTACATTCGGCGCGCTTTCGCTGAAATTGCCGGCAGCGACAAACTCATCGATTATCAGGAATGGAAACACGCGCTAGGGGTGAAAAACGACTTGCTGTGTCGACGTATGTTTGTGCTCACTGACAGCGATCACTCCGGCTACATTGATCTGAAGGAATTTCAAACTTTTGCACTTACCTTGCTTAAGCAGGGCTCGGATGAACGCCTGCGCTTCGTGTTTAAGGTGTGCGATCAAGATGACAACGGCCTGGTGGGGCGTGAGGAGCTGCAGGATCTTATCCGTGCGAGCCTGCAGGAGCAAAGCCTGAAATTAGCCCCCGAGAAGCTCGAGGATCTGCTCGACTGCTTCTACGCACAGGCATCCGTTAAGCGGAAATCAGGGATGTATGAGGACGAATTTGTGGCCATGCTCGCAGCTGCACCTGCGGTGGACCGCCAGTTTGATGGCTTTATACACAAATTACTCGGCATTGCCGTTAAGCGTGAAAGCAAAAAAGTGAAGGGGGCAAGCGGCGGTACCCGCTTACGACGGTTTTTCCGGAGTGAGTGGAAATCCTGGTTCTGGCTGCTGGCGTACCTTGCAGCCAATGCCGTGTTGTTTGGGACCGCGCTGCTGCATTACCGCGAACTGGGGGCCAATCTAGCGGTGCAGATCGCCCGCGGCGGTGGAGCCTGCCTGAATATGAATTGTGCGCTGGTGCTGCTGCCCATGTGTCGTGCACTTGCGACAGGATTGCGGCACACGATTTTCGCTCGGGTTCTGCCTTTGGATAATCTCACTGAAATCCACAAACTCATTGGTTTTGCCATAGTGGGTTTTTCTCTGGTGCATACCGGGGCGCATTTCTACAATTACTGGCTGAGCGGTTTAAATATTGCGGAACAGTTACTCTTTACTCTGGTGGGCGCAACTGGGCTGGGGCTGCTCACCGCACTGCTGTTGATGACACACACAGCTTTAGAACGTAAAAATCACTATCAGGCGTTCGTCTACACGCATTTATTGTACGGAGCGTTTTTGGCCGCTCTACTTTGGCATGGCCCAGTTTTCTGGATCTGGCTGAGCCCGGTGTTGTTACTGTTCGCACTGGATGCCAGTTACCGCATGTTTTTTAAATATCGCCGCGTGGAAATTACCGAATTACGTGCACTTTCCGACAGGGTAACCCAGGTGCGTTTTAAGCGCGGTACTTTGTTTGCGTTTAAGCCGGGCGACTACATAAAAATTCGAATTCCTTCCGTATCGCGCCTGCAATGGCACCCGTTTACGTTGAGCGCTGCACCACAATCGCAGCGTTTGGATGTACATGTGCGCAACAATGGTGATTGGAGTGGCGCACTGCATAATCTTGCGGGCATGGATCACCCGCAGCGTAAGAAATGGACGGCCTATATCGATGGCCCCTACGGCGCCCCCACCAGCAGCATCTATCGCAGCAAGGTGGCGGTGTTAATTTCCGGTGGTATCGGCGTTACGCCGTTTGCCTCGGTGCTGCAAAGTTTGTTACTCAAAGAAAAAGCGGGTAACGGTGAAGCGCAAAATTCGCAGCTTATTTATTTTCACTGGCTGAACCGCTCGCAATCATCATACGAATGGTTTATTGATTTGCTGCAGAAAGCTGAGCAACAATTGGGTGAAGCGCGCTTTCACTTGAATATTCATCTCACCAGCCTCGCAAAAAATATGTCGAATCTGGTGATGCAACTGGCCTTCGACGCGTATTTTGAAAAGCATGGCCGCGACCCGATAACCGATTTAAGTGCGCGCACATCCGCGGGACGCCCCAACTGGGATTTAATCTTTGCAAAGCTTGCGGAAAATCATAGAGGGGAGCGTGTCGATATTTATTTCTGCGGCCCGAAAGCGCTCGGCAAGAGTGTCCAGAAAATGGCTGCCAAACACGGTTTGTATTACAACGAAGAAAAATTTGAGTAATGTAGTTAACCAAAAAACACTATTGATTTTTGAATGATGCGTCCCTGCATCAGTCATTACCCGAAAGTTACGTTATATCGGTTGATAGGGTTAAGAATAGCGATAAGGGCGACCGGCTTTGGCCATATCGGCGTTATATTGCTTAAAGATTTCCACCACCTTCGCTTTGGTTTTGGATTCTTTGGCGATTTGATCCCAGAACTTATGCGCTGCGGCTTCCACCTGATCCCATTCTTCGTCGGGAATTGAGGTGAGTTTCATTTTGGTACCATTCACACGAAGCTTGGCTTCACCGCCCCAATACCACCACTGGCGGTAGTAGTGTGAGCTGTCCATGGTGAGTTGCAATAATTCTTTAAGTTTATCGGGCAGTTCGTTGTAGCGGTCCATATTGGCAAAGAAAGATCCTATCCACGCACCCGAAATATTATTGGTGAGGAAGTAGTCGGTAACGTTCGCCCAGCCGACTGTATAGTCTTCGGTAATACCAGACCAGGCAATGCCGTCCAACTCACCGGTTTGTACAGCCACCTCTACATCTTCCCAGGGTATGGATACTGGAATAACGCCAAATTGCGCCATAAAGCGGCCGGCTGTCGGGAATGTGAAAACTCGTAGACCCTTGAGGTCTTTTAAACTGTTCACGGGTTTTTTTGTCGCGAAATGGCATGGGTCCCAAGCGCCCGCGGATAAATGCTTCACACCAACTTTAGCATATTCCTCTTCCCAAATTTCTTTCAAACCGTATTGATTAAATAGCACTGGTACGTCTAACGAATAGCGGCTGGCGAACGGGAAGTAGCCACCAAACACGGTTACATCAGTGGGCGATGCCATGGAATCGTCATCCGATTGCACGGCGTCCAGTGTGCCTTTTTTTAAGGCGCGAAACAGCTCACCTGTGGGTACCAGCTGGTCGGCAAAATACAATTCAATTTGCATTTCATCACCGGCAATTTTATTAAAACTTTCGATCGCTGGCTTTATCACGTGTTCGGCCAGCGCCGGCCCGGCGTAGGTTTGCATGCGCCATTTAATTTTCGGCTTGGCCGCATACAATTTTGGTGGAGTGAGTGTAGCGGCGCCAGCGAGCGCTGCGGCCGACGTGATAAATTGGCGTCTGGATTTCATGAGCTGCTCCTAATTGTAATTTGCAAAGAGTTGGGTGCTGCGTTTCAGTGGTCGACAATCTGTTTCGGCCACTAAAATTTGGTTTTAAAAAGCACGCTATTTGTTGTAAACATACTCGGGTAACCACAAAGCAATTTCTGGAAACACCATTAAAATAATCAGCGCAAACACCATTACCGCAACAAAGGGTAAAATGGAGCTGTAAATATCACGCAGGCGAATTTCTGGCGGTGCCATGGCGCGCATTAAAAATAAGTTGTAGCCAAAAGGCGGCGTCATGTAAGCAATTTGTGTGGTAACCGTGTAAAGCACGCCGTACCAAATTAAATCGAACCCTAGAGCTTGCACCAGCGGTACATAGAGCGGTGCAACGATTACCAGCATGGCAGTGTCGTCGAGAAATGTGCCCATTATGAGAAACGACAATTGCATCAATATCAGAATGGTCCAGGGATTAAGGCCCCACTGATCGGTAAATAACGTTTCAATGGCTTTTACCGCACCGAGGCCATCGAATACTGCGCCAAAGCCGAGGGCCGCAAGAATTATCCACATAAACATGCAGGAAATGGCGAGTGTTTGGCGCAAGGAGTTTTCAAAAACGGTTTTGTTCATGCGCTTTTTGAAAATCGCGGCGAGCATGGCCGCCATGGCACCAATCGCCGAGCTTTCCACAAGACTGGTCCAGCCGTTTACGAAGGGCACCATCATTGCGGCGAATATTCCCAAAGGCAGTAACCCGGCCTGCAATAAACGCAGTTTTTCCCTCAGACTTACCTGGCGTTCTTCCTTGGGTAAAATTGGCCCTAGTTTTTTATTAATACGACAACGAATCGCAATATACAAAATAAACATCGCCGCCATGAGCAAACCGGGAACAATACCTGCGAGCCACAATTGTCCAACAGGCTGGCGCGCAATCATGGCGTACAGCACCAGTACTACCGAGGGCGGCACCAAAATGCCCAATGACGACCCAGCCTGCACAACGCCGGTTACCATTTTTTTATCGTAACCGCGTCGCAATAATTCCGGTAACGCGATTGTTGCGCCTATGGCCATACCCGCCACCGACAAGCCATTCATCGCAGACACCAACACCATCAAACCAATGGTGCCTATCGCCAGGCCGCCGTGCACCGGCCCCATCCACACGTGAAACATTTTGTAGAGGTCGTCGGCAATACGTGATTCAGAAAGTATATAGCCCATAAAAATAAACATGGGCAGAGTTAACAGCGGGTACCATTTCATTAATTTCATGGCGGCGGTAAAGGGAATGTCGGCACCGCCGGTGCCCCACAGCGCCAGTGCCGCGATCGCAGCAACCGCGCCAATTGCGGCAAACACACGTTGACCGGTAACCATCAACAGCATCATCAGCGCGAACATCATGGTGGCAATCATGCTGTACGACATTAAATTTCCTCCCCACGAATTCTTGCAATATCTTTAAAAAACTCCGAAATGGATTGCAGAATCATTAACACAAAACCCACGCACATCACCGCTTTAATGGGCCATAAATAGGGCCGCCATGCGGTGCGACTGCGTTGATTGTATTCGAAGGAGTAGAGCGTGCTTTCGTAGGCACCGTAAAGTAAAACGCCGAGATAAAAAATCAAAAAGAACACGGTAAAAGCATCAACCCAGGCTTTGGTTTTAGCAGACCATTCACCGTAGAACAGATCCATGCGCACATTAGCCCGCAATTGCATAGCGTAAGCGCCACCCAAAATGTAGTAACCGACCATGGCAAATTGTGCGGCTTCGAGTGTCCAGAGGGAGGGTAAAAAGAACGTTTTCGAAATAGAGGACCACATAAGAATGCCGACCATTGCGAAAATGCCGTACATCATAAAGCGACCAATGTAGCGATTAAATGCATCGATAACGCGCACATAACCTGTAATAAAACGGGGCATGCAGTTTCCTTAGATCCGTAAAAGGTTAAGGCCGGCACTTCAAAGCTTCTCGCTATACGAGTTTTCTGGCCAAGCGGCCTGGCTTGGCTGGCGGGGCAGAGGGGGGTTGTGCCAGAAGCTTTTTTAGTCGTGTTGTGTCGCTTAAATGAGCAAAATCCGTGCCCTGGCGCCGGTATGCGGCGCTTCACGCCAGAAATTAAACAACTGTTTTATTGCACTTGCCCGCAGGCCTTGAATGCTCTGGCTTAGGGGAAGGTGGACTTGTTGCACCTGTTAATTAATCTCGGTGGGGCTGATTTAGAGAGAGATTTATTGCCCCGGTAATAGGAAGTTTTTTGCACCACTTTGAAGCTCGACAACATCACTTTTGGTGCGGTCTTTAAGATTTACGCCACTCAACTGCAAGCGGCGCGATTCCTTCAACAAATACATGAGTCGGGTGACTGCTTCCGAATAACTCAGGCCCAGAGGGCGTACGTTAGAAATGCAATTGCGTTCGGCATCATTGCGGCCAGGGTGTGGCTGCCAGGTTAAATACAAACCCAGGCTGTCGGGCGAACTAAGGCCCGGGCGCTCACCAATGCACATCAGAACGGCATCGCTGTTAAGCAATTCGCCGATTTCATCAGCAATGGCAACACGGCCCTGAGTGACCAATGTAAGTGGTGCCACTTGCCAGGGGTGTTGATCGCTTTTCAACACAGCCAATAAATGGCTAACAAAAGCTGCGATATTTTCCTGAATCGCTTGGGAAGAAAGGCCATCAGCAACCACAATAGACAAATCGTAGCGGGTTTGCGGATTTTGATTAGCCGTTTGCAGGAGCTGTCGCGAATTTTCGTTGAGGCGGCGGCCAAGATCGGGTCGCTGTAAATATTCGAAGCGGTCTCTTGCTTGCGATTGCAATACCAGTGGCGGTGTGACGTCGTGCAGCTCGGCTAATTCAGCGGAAATTTTTTCGATGTTCAGTGGCAGGTGCACCGCGTCCTGTGCGCGGGCGTGATCCAACTGGAACGCCAGAAGTTCTTTGGTGGGAATACTGCTGCCGGCGCGGCCCAATCCAACACGCGCCGCGGTAAAATGGCGCAAGCGCTGCCAGGGGTTTGCAATTACAGTAGGTTTGTTCATGATTAGTCTGCTTCTGGCAATTGCGCCAGTGCGTTTGCAAATTTTTCGGGCATGGCGGTATTAAGGCGGGAGGGGTTAGCACTGTCAAGAATCTGCATGTGTCGCAGCCATTGCTCGAATTCCGGCGCGGGTTTTAAGCCCAGCAATTCTCGCACGTAAAGTGCATCGTGAAACGACGTGGTTTGATAATTCAGCATAATATCGTCGGCTCCGGGGATGCCCATAATATAAGTGCAACCTGCCGTTGCTAATAAAGTTAACAGGTTATCCATATCATTTTGATCAGCCTGTGCATGGTTGGTATAGCAAACGTCTACACCCATAGGCAGCCCCAGTAACTTGCCACAGCAGTGGTCTTCGAGCCCTGCGCGAATAATTTCTTTGCCGTCGAACAGATATTCCGGGCCGATAAAACCCACCACAGTATTCACCAATAATGGGTTGAATTGTCGTGCAACGGCGTAGGCGCGTACCTCACAGGTTTGTTGATCGAGACCGTGATGGGCTTCGGCCGAAAGCGCGCTGCCTTGGCCGGTTTCGAAATACATCACGTTGCTGCCAAGCGTACCCCGTTGCAGCGATTGCGCCGCAGCTTCGGCTTCACCAAGCACGGCCAGATCGATACCGAAGCTGCGATTGCAGGCTTCAGTACCACCGATGGATTGAAACACCAGGTCGACCGGCGCACCTTGAGTAATGGCCTCCAAGGTATTGGTAACGTGTGTAAGCACGCACGATTGTGTCGGTATCCCATAGGCTTGAATGACGTCATCAAGCATGTGTAATAGCTTGGTGCACTGCTCAAGATTGTCGGTAGCTGGGTTAATGCCGATAACCGCGTCACCGTTACCGTACAGCAGGCCATCGAGAATACTGGCTGCAATACCGGTTGTGTCGTCGGTGGGGTGGTTGGGTTGCAGTCGTGTCGAAAAATGTCCTGGCAAGCCAATGGTGTTGCGGAATGCCGTGGTCACCTGGCATTTTTTCGCGACCAGAATTAAGTCCTGATTACGCATCAGTTTACTTACAGCGGCAACCATTTCCGGCGTTAAACCGGGCCGCAGTGTGGCAAGTGATTCCTGTGTGGCGTTGTCGCTTAACAGCCAGTTGCGAAAATCGCCGACAGTAAGATGCGCTACGGGTGCAAATGCTTCAGCATTGTGCGTATCTAAGATCAATCGGGTTACTTCGTCATTTTCGTAGGGTACCAGAGCTTCGTTCAAAAAGGTTTTGAGCGGTAGCTCAGCCAGGGTCATTTGCGCCACTACGCGTTGTTCCGCGGTTTCTGCTATAACTCCAGCCAGGCGATCACCGGAGCGGGGGGGAGAGGCCTTGGCCATTAATTCGGCGAGATTACTGAATTGGTAAGTGTGTGATCCCAGGGTGTGGCGGTAACTCATGGCGCATACCTGTGACGCAGTTAAAATCGTTTGAGAAGTGTTTTTACTATACGAAAAAACCGAGCGGCACACCAGAGAATGCAATTTCGGTTTATTTCAGGCTTAATAGACAGCCCAGCCATTACCCCTTACTACACTATGCCTTCTGCGCTGATAACCAATGATGCCACTGTACTCGGTTTGCTGGCGTTAATTCTCGGCCTTGTGTTTTACACCGCGAACAGCCCGCTGCCATTTTTTAAGAAATTTTACTCAATCGTGCCCGCCATATTGTTGTGTTATTTTTTACCCTCTCTGCTGAATACATTTGGCGTGATAGATGGCGAACACAGCAAACTTTACTTTGTGGCGTCGCGCTATTTGTTGCCGACTACGCTGGTATTACTGATATTGAGTGTGGATTTAAAAGAAATAGCTGGACTGGGGCCAAAAGCTGTAATTCTATTTTTCACCGGCACATTTGGTATTGTGATCGGTGGACCACTGGCACTCCTGGTTGTTTCGATTTTCGCGCCCGAGTTACTGGGAAATAATGGCCCCGATGCAGTGTGGCGGGGTATGACCACGGTGGCGGGCAGTTGGATTGGCGGCGGCGCCAATCAGGCGGCTATGAAGGAGATTTTTCACGTGGGTAACGATGTGTTCTCTGCGTGGGTTGCTGTGGACGTAATCGTCGCGAATATTTGGATGGCAGTTCTGCTCACCCTGGCGGCGAAGAGCAAGCAACTCGACGCCAGAGCTGGAGCCGATACCAGTGCCATTACCCATCTGCAGAATAAAATTATGCAGTATCAGGCTGAGCATGCCCGTATTCCTGCCTTGCCCGATGTAATGATTATTCTTGCTGTGGGTTTTGGCGTTACCGGTATTTCCCATTTTGCAGCGGATTTAATAGCGCTCTATTTAAAAAACAATTTTCCAGCACTGGCTAAATTTAGTTTGCATTCCAGCTTTTTCTGGTTGGTGGTTATCGCGTCCACTGTTGGCCTGGTTTTGTCTTTTACCCGTGCGCGACATCTCGAAGCTGCGGGTGCTTCTACCTTGGGGTCAGCGATGCTCTATATTCTGGTTGCAAGTATCGGTACCCACATGAATTTAATGGCCATATTCGAGACTCCGGTATATTTTTTGATTGGCGGAGTGTGGATGTGCTGCCATGCAGGCTTAATGTTGATCGTTGCTAAATTGATTCGTGCCCCCTTGTTTTTTATGGCTGTTGGTAGCCAGGCAAACGTGGGCGGCGCTGCTTCTGCGCCAGTGGTGGCAGCGGCGTTTCACCCTTCTCTGGCTCCCGTAGGTATTTTGCTGGCGGTGCTGGGTTATGCCGTGGGCACCTATATGGCTTGGGTTTGCGGACAGGTGTTGCAGCTCATTAATTAAAGGGTTTTTTATGGAATTCCTAGCGTGGTTAGCGCCTTCCCTAAGTCAAGCGGAATGGTGGGCACACGGTACCATCTTTGTCGTTAATATATTGCTGTTGTTATTGGCGAAACCCTTTCTCAACTTCATCACAGTTGGCCATGCCAGTAGTAAAAATACACTGCGGCTATTCCGGTCTTTAAACGTAGTAATTCTTGTTCTGCACGCGCTCGACCTGGCTCTGCTGCGAATCAGCGATAACTACCAACATTCGTTTATTAAAGTCGGGTTAAGTTTCGCCGCCATCTACACGGCATTGTTGGGTTACAGTTTATTGTGTTATCTATCACGTCGCCGTTTTGGTATTGAGAAAACCATTGACGAAAAAACCATTTATCTGGATACCTACAGTTCACGCCTTATCGATATTATTTTACTGTTCGTGGTTGTGCTGGCCACGATCTATGCGCTGATAAAAATCTGGGGCGCCGACAGCATGCTGGAAACTACCGGCATTTTCGGTATTCTCGCTGCATTTCTTGCGTTTACCAGCAGCAGTTGGGCGCCCGATATCATTGGCGGTTTAATTATTCTTAATACCCAGATGCTGGAAGATGGCGATGTGGTGATTGTGGAAGGGTTCCCAGATGAATATGTGATTAGCAAAGTTACCTTGTTTTATGTCGTGCTCTACGATGTTCGCAACAATCATCGTACTCTAATTCGTAATAACCGATTTGTGAGCAGTAAAATCGACAATCTCAGCCGGGTTGCCTCGAATGATGGTATTCGTCAGCGGCTGGTTTATAAAATAGGCTACCCAGATTTTACGAAGCTGGAAGGCGAAGGTAAAACAAAAGCCATTGCCGGATTTAACACGCGCGTTGATCGTATGTTTAATAGCGCTTTTGAAAAGTGTGTACAAAATAAAAATGTAAAAATAAATGAGGTAAAACCCTTTGAATGGGCGATGACAAATGCGGGCGATTACGCATTGCACTATTCATTGTGGGTTTATCTCGCTCGTATCCCCAACACCAAGGTAACAGCTACCATCCGTAAACATTTAATGGGAACGCTTCATCAGGTAAACGAAGCGGTGTATCAGGCATCGCTCTCAGAAAATATTTCCCTGGCGACTCCAGTGTTAAATCAGGTAAGTATAGATCCTCCAGAACAGCAATCGTAGCGGAATCAAGGCGGAGTTTTTTTCATTAAATAATTGGTGAGTGCAACGCCACGGATAAGCGGGCGATTTTCTTGTGTGGCTCGAAAGCCATAGTGGCTGTAAAAGGGTTTTGCGGTAATACTCACATGAGAATACAGCTGTGGCATTGCTGCGCCGCTTTCAAGAATTTTGTGCATGAGCGCACGGCCTACACCCATACGCTGATAATCAGCATGAACAAAAAAATGGTCGATTAAACCATCGGCTTGTATATCTGCATAACCAGCCACCCTACCATCAATACGTGCCACAAAGGGTTTGATAGCTTCCATTTTGTTTTTCCAGATGCCTTTATCCAAATTGTCGGGCGCCCAAGCCCGTATCTGCACCTGGGTGTAGTGTTCCCGGCACACCTCATGGATGGCACTGTAAAATACCGGCCAAAGTTCTGCGTGGCAACCCATCTGGTAATTTTCGACGGCGAGGCACGGCGGTTTTAGTTCAGGCACTAATTGCCTTCCTGTTCGCGCATTTTTTTGTCTCTTTCTGCAGCGGCGTCAATCATAAATTCATTGATTTGCTTTTCGAACTTCGGCACATCTTGAGGGGCACTCGGAACTTTAGGGGTGTCAATACTGCTTGTTGTATCAGTCTGACCTGAGTCTTGAGGTTTGCCGGAACTCAGCTGTTTGGAAACGATGAGCCCGATAATAACTACAGCCAATAAAAGAATGATTAGTCGCATAATTAATTGTATATACCGTATTGTTGGTGGTTATAACAACTTTAGTAAAACGCAGAGAATGAGTATGGTGCGATTACACAATTCCGGATAGTTTATTAGGCAATTGTTAATTTTGACGGCAGAACCCGGCTGAACTAGGCTTAAGCCACTGGCACGCTCAACATGCGAAGGATTTGCTGGCGCGTATGAACGAATTTCTATCCGAATCAATAGTGCAACTTCGCGATGTGGTTCAAGAACTAACTGCCGCTGAAATTACACCAAAAGCTCAGCAGACAGACGAGAATGCAACCTGGCCGCAGCACTCGATTACAGCCCTTGCCGACGCTGGGCTTTTAGGGCTGCACGTTCCAAAGTATTACGGTGGCCGAGAGCAGGGCCTGCTGGCGCTCGCCGTTTTGGGTGAAACCATCGCCGGTGGCTGTGCGTCCTCCGCGCTGTGTTACGCCATGCACTGTGTGGGTTCCGCGGTGATTGCCGCCAAGGCTACGCCCTATCACGAAGAAAAATATTTAGCCCCCATCGCCAAAAATCAGCACCTTACAACTCTGGCGCTTTCTGAAAAGGGCACCGGGGCACATTTCTACATGCCACAAACACACCTTGAATTACAGAAAGATCAGTACATTGTAAATGGTACCAAGCAGTTTGTGACCAATGGCGGCTATGCCGATTCCTATGTGATTTCAACCTTGACCAGCGAGCACGACGTCGAGGCTGGAGATTTCTCGTGCCTGATTGTCGATAGTGATTGCGAAGGTATTAGTTGGGCTGATCCCTGGCGCGGTTTAGGTATGCGGGGAAATGCCTCTCGCGCGATGACCTTAGATAATGTTGCGGTACCGGTTGCAAACCTGCTCGGCGAAGAAGGAGATCAGATCTGGTATACCTTTGAAGTGGTCGCTCCTTATTTTCTCATAGGTATGGCGGGTGCCTATCTGGGAATCGCGCAAGCGGCATTGGATACAACGGTTAGTCATTTAGGCGCGCGTTCTTACAACCATTCAGGCACACGCCTTGCCGAGGTTTCTACCTTGCAATACCGTTTAGCTGAAATGAGCATAGCTGTGGAAAAAACGCGCGGTTTGTTGTACCGCGCGGCTTATCTGGGGGACATCGGAGACCCCCAAGCGATTGTCTCCATTCTTATGGCTAAGGCAGACGCCGCTGATCTCGCGGTGTATGTAACCAATCAAGCCATGACCTGCTGTGGAGGTATAGCCTATGCCGAAAATGGTCTGCTGGCTCGGTTGTTGCGAGACGCGCGCGCAGCGCATGTGATGTCTCCAACTACCGATTTGTTAAAACTGTGGACAGGTCGGTTCCTCCTAGATCTTCCCCTTATTTAAAAAGTGCAAGGATTGTGACGTACATGCAGAATGCACTTTATTTTGACAGCGAAGGCTCGCAGTTAAGGTTAATGAAAGCGATCAAAAATAACTTTGCCGTGCACGGGCTTAAGGTTCACGCTTTTGTCGACCATGAGAAGGCCTTGCACAATTTGGAACAGGATGATTATTTAAACGATGAGCCAACAGTAGCGATTATCGGTCCAGAGATAGAAAAAGCTATAGTGCTGGCACGTAAAATTCGTGGCCTGGTGCCAGACATTCAATTTTTGTTTCTCGCTGACAGTGAGCTGTCGCAACTTGCTTACAATTTAAAATCCCCGGCGGGAGGTGTATCGAGCGATTGGGAAATTGTCGATACTGGAAAACAGGATTTTGCGGGTCATCTCAATGACAAGTTAAACCTGCTGCTTAAAAAACGTCGCTTCCGAACAACCTTGAGTGGTATTAACCGAAGCCTGAGGAAAAGTTCAAAACCTGTAGTATCAGATTTGAATCGCTACTCGGTATCGTTGAAGTATTTAGCGCATATTGTTGAGCATGCCCACGACGGTATTATTGCGACAACTTTGGAGGGGGTGATTGTAAAATGGAATTTAGCCGCTGAAAATATATTTAAGTTGATCGCCAGCGAAGCTATAGGTCGGTCGATTTTCGACATTGTTCCTGGTCAATGGGCCGGACAGCTTCCGGTTTACTATCGCGAATTGATGTCGACGAAAGCGGGTTATAAGGAATATGAAATCGTGTTGCACGATGCGGAAGAACAGGGTCAACAAAAACAAATATGCGATATTAGTCTCTCGCTGATTCGGGATGAATCTCAACAAAAAATTGGCGTAGCCGCGTTTGTGCGAGATATAACCGAACGTAAGATTTCGGAAAAAGTGTTGGAAGACATCCGCAAGGATTTAGAGCGCATGTCGTTTGAAGATGGGCTTACCGGTATTTCAAATCGTCGCCAATTTGATCGAGTTTATCAGAAAGAATGGCAGCGCATGCAGCGCTATTGTAAGCCATTGTCAGTTGCTTTGTTGGATATCGATTATTTTAAAAACTATAACGACAACTACGGTCATTTGGGTGGCGATGAATGCTTGAAACTCGTTGCAAAAACCTTGCGTAAGTTTACCAAGCGATCTTCCGATCTGGTGGCGCGGTATGGCGGTGAGGAGTTTGTACTTTTATTGCCAGACACCTCATTGGATGCCGCAGTGCAACTCGCAGAGAGGTGTCGCGACGCGGTTCGCGAGCTAAAAATTCCCCATGAATATTCACGCACGGACAGTTGTATTACCATTAGCGCTGGCGTAACCTCAGTAGTACCTAATCCTTCCTTATCACCCAACAGCCTGCTGTCTGAGGCCGATGCGTTGCTTTACTTAGCTAAACGCAACGGTAGAAATCGGGTGTGCATGTGCCGTTAAGCGGTACTTTTTGGCTGGTCCAACTGTTATCCATTTGAATAATTGGTGAATATTACCATCTGCGGTGGGAATTTCTCAGTGAGAGCGGCGTGCTCTGCAACCTATTATCGCTGTCACTCGGCGCAAGTATTACCAATAGATAACTGCGCCACTCCATAAGTGGGTACAGGAGGTTCCCGATGCATCTTTCCTCTTTAATTGATCGTCGCTGGCTTACGCTGCTAGCTATCTGGTACGGCGCATCGGCGTTGGCGCTTAATTACAATGTTAGTGAGCGGGTTACCGGGAACTATGAATCTGTTAATTTTGTTCTAGCATCCAAAACCCCCACACTTGCCTGTGGCGACTGTCGATACAGTTTAATGAGTGGCGCTGCGATTAGTAGTGATGCAACGTTACACATCAGCCCTTCATCCTGGCCAGCGCCATTTCATAACAGTCTGGTTTCGCCTTACCAGGTGGTACGTGAAGATGCCACACCACAAGGGCAGTTGAATAATTACGGATACCAGCAATTTTACGATTGGGATTATTTTGAGCGCAGTGCAACGGCCTATAATCCCCAGGAGCACTACATCGTCAGTGAAGAATTTAGTAGCGGTGAAGCTCAGGGCGTTACACAAGTACATATCGAAGCGTCAAACAATGCAACAAACAGCCGCCAGTACTTTGCGTACTTTGTCGTACCCGAGCGGGTTTTTGCGAAGAACTTTGCGTACAATCTCGTGCCTGGCAGTAACGGCGGTACCTATGTGTACAAAGAACAAAATTCTGGCTTCACTCGCTCCCTGGTCGAAGTCGTTGTAGATGGCTTGCCAGTGTGGACGCAGACTTCTGGCTACAACTATCCTGAAGATTTTATTGGAAATACGTTTTTCGACCTTACGTTATTGTGGGGCGAGAGTAGCGCCACATCGGCACGATTATTTCTGGGAACCTTTGAACCGGGTGAATCTTTCACCCTCGATTATTCGATTTTTACCGATGCGCTCGTAGATGCGCCCAACTGCGGAACCGAAAGCCTCGGTTATTGGGGCGATTATGCCACTGTGCATCACTGCTATGGCCTCAGCGAAAAACGTAACTTACCAATTAGCGTGCGGGGAAGTCAAACACCTCTTATTCAGATTTACACCAAGGAGTTATAACAATGGATGTTATAGCAAACAGAAAATGGCTATTGAGTTGCAGCATTTTTGTAATTTGCTTTGCTCACTTTGCGGGTGCTGCAACGCGACCTGCGTATCAACTTTCAGCGAGAGCTGTGTATTCCCTCTTAAATCAAAAAGGCATTCAAGAAATTAAATGGAATACTTTGAATGTGTACACAGCTGCAGTTGCTGATGTCGATTCCATTGTGTCTGGCCCGGGTGAGCAATCGGTCGATCGCGACCTAAACGCTGCGGCATCGGTGTATGCCAGCGAAGTAAAAAACGCCTACCCCAATACAGGGGCGCCGCCACTGCCGTACCCCAGCAGTAACGACTATTTTGAATTTATGTTGTCGGATAACGCGGTGCAAGCCTGGGCCTATATGTCGGGTAATGGCTTGCCATTTTTGTCGGTAAAAACTATTGGAGAATCCAACGGCAACGCCACTGCATCCTGGCGAACCAACTATGAAGTGCAAGGCAGTGGTCTACAAAAAGTGTATTTGAGGATACCCGTTCCAGCGAACAAAGTCGGGGGCATTTACGAACAAGATGGCCCGAGTGAATGGCGTTCCCGCTTTAGGGTGGATGTCACTGTGAACGGCTTCCCGGTGTGGCAGGCAGACACCATGCGATATAACACAGTACAGGGTTCGACCGAAAAAGAACGTTATCTTTCCGTTTTCGGCGCTGATCTAGGCCACCAGGATACACCTGGAAACAATAACGCCGTCAATGAATCTGCACCCCAAAAGCTCGTGTATCTCTATCTGGGTACATTTGGCTCAGGGACAGAGTTTAGTGTGGCTACAATCTATACCGCCGAAACCCAAGTTTTTGAAAATTGCGAATACTCGGGGGACAATATTTTTTGCACTCAAGGTGTGGTAAACACAACACCCATAATGGCAGTGCGCGACGCACCTTATCCGCGCTTTTATCAATTAGCCGTGCAGTGATTCATACCGTTATTTTGTGAGCAGTTAAGAAGTCTAGCAGGGCAGTTTTGGTTTGTTGTCGATGTTCAAAAAAGAAAAAATGCTTTCCGGATGGAATAATTATCTTTTTACTGCCTTTAATACCTTGCTGGAGTAAATTAGAATTTTCCGGCACGTTAACGACGTCGTCACTGCCATGAATTAGTAAGGTGGGTGCGCGAATTAATTGCAATTCATCCCAGCAATTGTGACCCTGGCTGGCGAGATAGTGAAGTTTTTGAGTGTGAGTGGGCGGCGGGTTTTCCGTTTGCTCGCGCCAGAGTGCTTCGAACTCTTGATTAGTTGCAGCCCACTCTGGCGATACCATAAGGTCTTTTAATTTTCTGCGATTGCCTGTGGCAAATAAAATATCCACCCACTTGGGCCGGGCAATGCCATGAGCATTACCGGGTGTGGTGCAAGCTAGCACCATGGCGGCCACGCGCTGTGCATAATCTATCGCAAGCCATTGGGCGATGCGTCCGCCCATTGAAATACCAAAAACGTGAGCTCGCTCCACGCTCGCTGCGTCCAGCACGGCAACGGCATCGCTTGCGAATCCTCGGGTGCTATAAGGTGGGAATTCCGGTTTGTCGCTTTTGCCGGTACCGCGATGATCGTAGGCAATTACCCGAAAATGTTGCGCGTATTCTTCCAGCAAAGAACCCCATGCAGAATGATCCAAACCTTGCCCCATAATCATTAACAGTGGTGCTCCACTTCCCTTAATCGTGTAATAAATGCGGGTATGGTCGTTGGTTGTGGCGTAGGGCATGTTTTATTCCGCTTAATTTCCAAATCAACGCTATGATAACGTATAGCGTAGCTTTTAGTGCCAGCGCGTTGAGGCCGTTGGTCTTCCACCTGATGGCACAGTGTGCGACTATTAAGCCCATTGCCGAACAAGAGCCGATAACGTGCGCGACAGCAAACCCACTTCACTGGATATCGCCCATCTCGCTGGGGTTTCACAACCCACCGTCTCGCGTGCGCTGCGCAACAGTCCCCTTGTGAGCGCAGAAACTCGAGCCAGGGTACAGGCCATAGCCCGCGAGTTGAATTATAAGGTGGATGTCAGCGCCCGAAATTTACGCTCGAAACGCACCAATACCCTTGCGGTACTGCTGTGTGAAGATCCGGGTAGTGGCGAGGCGGCGATAAACCCTTTTTTTTTGGCGATGCTTGGAAGTATCACTCACGCAGCTGCGCGGGTGGGTTACGATGTGCTTATTTCGTTCCAACAGTTGAGTGACGATTGGAATGCTGATTATCAGGATTCTAATAAAGCCGATGGCATTATTTTTTTAGGTTACGGCGATTATTCCAGCTATATCCAGAAAATTTCAGCACTGGATGAAGCCGGTGCACACTTTATTACCTGGGGGCCGGTGATTCCCGGCCAGCCGGGGCATTTTATTGGTTGTGATAATAAACAGGGGGGATTCGAGGCAACGCAGCACCTTATTACCACCGGTCGTAAATCTATTGCCTTTATCGGCGATATATCCAATGACCATCCTGAATTTATGGAGCGGCATCACGGCTATTGTGACGCATTAGCCACAGTCAATCTGCACGCAAATTCAGCATTACAATTGGAAGCGGAATCGTCAGAACAGAGCGGTTATAACGCCTGCCAACAATTGCTTGCTGCGGGTGAAAGTTTCGATGCAATTTTCTGTGCGAGTGACTTAATTGCCATTGGTACTATTAAAGCGTTAAGTGAGGTGGGCTTGGAGGTACCTCAGAAAATAGCGGTTGTGGGTTACGACGATATTCCCACAGCAAAATATATGTCGCCATCACTGACTACAGTCGATCAGAATGTTCTACAGGCTGGAGCTATTTTGGTGGATAGTTTACTGCAGCTTATCGCTGGTGAAGAAATAAGCTCAGAATTGTTGCCAACACGGCTTGTTGTGAGGCAGTCCTCAATAACGACTTAGGCGAAACAGCTTTGCCACCCAACGAGCTTCCCTGATAAAAGCAATTATTTTTGAGAATACCGAGCTCCCACCGCTGGATAAAAATCCCAGACCTTACCATCACTGAGTGATCGCAATAACTTCACATATTCAGCATGGGTCCACGCCAGGGGTGTTGCACCGTTGGTGCCTTCGCCGGTCACATAGCGATTAGCGGGGTTAACACCTACGCCATCCCACACTTGTTCGGGCAACATTAAACCGTCGTTGGCAAATAATTCCATAGCGCGTACATAACGCTTTCGAATGTTGTTTACCGGCATGCCTGCAGCCAGTTGGTAGTGGGCGTGTTCTCCGGTAAAGAAAGGCCATACCCGGCCGCGTTGATCGGGGCTCATGCCTCCGCCATCGCCTCCGTTTTTGCCGCTGGCACCATAATTTAAACCTGTGAGTTTATCTTCGCCGTAGCCGTCGTCGCCGTAGCGGCGCCAGCCTGGGAACTTACCGGTTTCGCCGGTAAATTCGAACTCATAGTGAACCCGCAATTTTTCAGGCAAATTTTGATCATTAAGAATGCTAAGACTGCGTGTGATTGCGTCGTCATTTGCAGGCCTAACACCATAGCGCACTAACTCCAAAAATCCGCCATCGAGAATTTGTAGCGTATTAAGCTTGCCGCGACCATTACGATCTGCCAGTTGGGCGGGTTGGTTGGGTTTACCATTGGGGGTGGCGCGCAGATAATAGTGGCCATCACCAAATACACCTTCAGAGGTAAAGGTGAGATCCTCCAGTTGTTTGCTGTATGAATCAGCCGCTGTTAAATAGGCGATTGTGCTAGCGCCTTCACCGGAAAGTGTGGCGATATCAGCAGCACTTACCAGCCCAGCGATAATTGCAGCCATGGTAGAGGGAGAGTAACCGGCTTGTTCTTCCCAGCGTTCCTGTTGTGTATAGGGTGGCTTTAAATTGGGTTCTGCCCAGCCTAAATCTAACTTGCCGCCATGTACCAGAAAATTGGCCGCCGGCTTCAACATCACCTCGAACCAACGCTTTATTTCTTCATCGGTGAATACGCCGTGCTGCCATAATTTCCAACCGAGCATAATCGGCATGGCTGTTTGATCCAATTGCACCGCTACCCATTCAGGTTCGCCATCAACATGGGTTTTCTGTAAAAACCAACCGCCATCGCCTTTATTACCGGGGGTATTTTCGTCCACCTGAATTTTTTTCAAATACTCGAAGGCAACTCGTGGAGTTTGAGTATCGCCAAGCGCGAGCAGCGCCATGGCACACTGATAGAAATCGCGCGGCCATACAGCTTTGTAACCTGTTGCGCCTTTTGCGGCGGAGACAGTGTCACCCCAGGGGTTCGAAAGAGACGCTATCAGTGCACCGGCGTGGGTTTTATCTTCCTGAACTTTTAACACCAAAGCGCTGGCATTTAGCAGAGCGCCGCCATCGGTAGCGGTTTTTTGGAGGGCTGGTAAATGATCGAGCGATTTCAGGTAGTCCTGCCATCCCACTGCGTCACCTGTGCCGACGTAATTAGCGAGCACTTTTTTATAGCCTGCTGCCAATGTTTTTTTCGTGGCACTTACGCTGGCGGTTTCGCTTGCGCCGAAACCAATGACCAAATCATTCTGATGGGTTTCATTGGGCTTTACATCAAATAACTTTGCAGTGAGCACAACGTTACCACGCTGCTCGCCGGTATTAGAGAAATGCCAGTCTAATTTGCCGTCGTTTAAATCAGTAATGCCATCGGAATTTCCTTCAAATCCCACAGAACTTTCCGTGAAAGCGGGTTCTGTGGCCAGTGTTAGAAAAACGCCGCTGTCTTCACTGTGTAAACCCGCTGGGCTTTGCCAGGCACGATCTCCCCAGCCATCGTTGTTCATGTGCGGATTGAGCACGGCATAAACGCTAATTGGCTGTGTCGTTTGTGCCGTAACGCGAACAAACAGGGTTTGATTATCGGGGTCGGTAAAAATATCTTTTTGCAGCGTATAAATATTTTCTCTATCCCAATTAGTAATTGTGTATGCGGGTGCAAGCGGGCGCCCAGCGTCATCTTGTGCAAGATAGCGGATATCGGATTTGGTGTGCAATTGATCGATGTCTACAAAATTTTCCCCCACCACCACGAACTGCAAATCTTTCAGTTGTGCTTCATGAATGAGGCCATACATCACTTCGGTAATGCCACCTTGGGCCAGTGAAAACCAGACTTTTGAAACATTTCCGGTGGTGGGGTGCTGATCGTTAAAGCCATTCTCGTTGTAGGCTTCGTAAGACGTGCCTATTCCGGTTTTTCCTGCGTAAGACCAATAGGGGTGCTCGCCCGGTGCGCCGAAAGCGCTTAACTGACTCGCTGGTGAGGTATTGGCCTCTATTCTCGATTTTTCTGGCGAGCAGGCAAGTAATGTCAGACAAAAACTGGAAACAAGAGCAAAAAACGGCTTCATGGTTGCACCTCAAGTGATTTAACACGTGACACAGCTAATGCGGCGAGTATCCAGAGCACAGCACCGAGAACGAAAACATAAATGGCAGAACCGCCAGCCACAAATTTTATAAAAAGGCCTAATAAACTTGCAGCGAGTAATTGTGGGATCACAATAAAGAAATTAAATATTCCCATATAGATACCCATTTTATTTGCGGGTAAAGCATCAGCAAGTAGGGCGTAGGGTATCGATAAAATGGAGGCCCAGGCGAAGCCTACGCCCACCATAGATAACAATAACCAGTGTGGGTCGCGAATGATCAAAAACGATAAAAACGAAAGCGCGCCAATCCCTAAATTTATCTGATGCGCACGTTGCGCACCAAAGCGTTTTACCATAGTGGGAATAACCATGGCAGCAATAGCCGCAAAACCATTGTAGGCGGCAAACAACACTCCGACCCAATTTGCACCTTCGTTATAGGCCGTACTACTGGGATCGATGCTGTGGTAATGAAAGTCGGTTACCGCTGCTGTGGTATAGATCCACATCGCGAATAACGCCATCCACGAGAAAAATTGCACCCAAGCCAGGCGTCGCATGGTTTGCGGCATGGTCGCCAGACTTTCGCAAATTTCGTAAAAAGGGTTATTGCGGCGATTGCTGGTTTCCAGCTTGTGAGCGAGAGCTTGAAAAATTCCGTAAATAATGGCACCGCCACAGATTAGGTAAAGTTGTTTATTCCAAGCGAATGTATCCACACAAAAAGCCAGAAAGATACCTGAAGTCAACCAAATAAGAGCCGTTTTAATATTAAAATATTTCTGATTTGAGGAAGCGCTTGCTGCAGTTAGTTGGTTTTCTGGTTCGAAAGCGGCTAGTTGTTCCGGGCTGTATTCTCGCGTGCTTAACACGGTCCATGCAACGCTGGTAAACAGCACCACTGCGCCGAAATAAAAACTGTAACGCACCGCATCGGGCACTTCACCCAGCGGTGCACTGGCAGCAACATTAAAGACATTACTTAAAATCCATGGTAGAGCAGAAGCGATAATAGCGCCTACGCCAATAAAAAAACTTTGCATCAAATAGCCGGTGGCACGTTGGCTACTGGGAAGCATATCGCCTACAAAGGCGCGAAAGGGTTCCATGGTAATATTGATGGAAGCATCGAGAATCCACAGCATACCGGCAGCGATCCATAACGTGGCAGAGTGGGGCATAATAATTAGTGCAACGGTGGTTAGGAGTGCACCGTATAAAAAATACGGGCGCCGCCGCCCGAGGCGCGTCCAGGTGCGATCGCTCATATAACCAATTATGGGTTGTACCAATAAGCCAGTAAGCGGTGCGGCGACCCATAAAATCGGGATCTGGTCAATCTCGGCACCGAGAGTTTGAAAAATGCGGCTTACATTGGCATTTTGCAGTGCGAATCCAAATTGAATACCGAGAAATCCGAAACACATGTTCCAGATTTGCAGAAAGTGGAGTTGCGGTTTTTGGACGGTGTTAACAGTTTGCATTATTGTGATTATAGGCCGTTAAAAAAAAGCCGGTGGCATAAGCCACCGGCTGCGAGTGCCTTATATTTTGGCAATAAAGCGCACACCATACATGCGCGGTACGTTTAAGAAACGGATGTTAACAGAGTCATTAATAAAGGCTTTGGTGGAGTAAGTTTCTTCAGTAAGGTTGCTTACCCAGGCTTCGACACGAAACTGCTCGTCGCTACCGAAATTGGCTCCTGCGTTAAAGTTTACAATATTGGTAGCATCCACTTTGTCAGACAGGAAATTACCATTGGCTTCGTCAAAGCCAGCGCCGGTAATTAACCAGTGATTGTTAATAGTCATGTTGCTAAGGTCGGTGGGGTTGCCCTCGCTATCGAAGCCTTCGTTGTTGTAGATGCTGAGATAAAACTCACTGCGATAGCTGCTGGTGAGCGACCAGTCGATGCTGCTCATAAAACCCCAATCGACGTCGATGTTTTGTGAGATTGCCAGGTTGAGGTTCCATTTCGAGGTGTTGGGCAGTTGGTTGCCGCTTACATCCACTAACACTTCACCCGGTTGTCGAGTATCCAAAATCAAACCATTGTCGATTTTGCTGTCGATGTACGCGAGGTTCCAGGTAAAGTCGAAACCGTAATTCATCGCGTAGCCACCGTCGAATTCAAAACCGAGAATACTTGCGCTGGCGGCGTTTTGGTTCTGCACGAAATTGGTGGTGCAGAAACCAGTATCAGAAGATTCACAGGGTTCTGTAACACCTACAAGGCCCTGCAAAACTTTATTCTTATAGTCGTAATAAAAGGCTGCGCCATTTAAGCGCAGGGCACCAAATTGATTTTTACTACCCACCTCGTAAACCACGAGTTCTTCCGGTTCCCAGGTAACATCGACATCGGCGTTATTGCCCGGCAGTGGCCGATTTATACCGCCTGCACGGGTACCAGTGGAAATAGTGCCATAGACCATTTGATCTGCGGTGAAATCAAACTCACCGCCAAAGCGCCAATCGATGTAATTTTCGTTGTGCTTCTTACTGATATTGCCTGTGCCGGGGTCGGGGTTACCATCGCCGTCGATATCCCGCTCAAAATCAGAACTGATCACAACCTGAAAATCTTCGGGCGCAGCAGCGATGACCTGGTCGAGGTTATCGTTGTTGCCCCAGCGTTCGATGCCATCGAGAAAATACTGGCGAGTAGCAGCGGAATTCCCCAGTGGCACAACCACATTGGGTCGCTTGCCTGCAGCGGTAAGTTGCAAGCCGGTGGTGCCCATAACAATATCCTCAGGGCCATCTAAACGGGCAGCGGCAATGGCCTCGTCGGTTACCACCAGTTGATATTGCGCGTTGGATTCATTTGCCGTTTTTTCATCCTCGGTATAGCGGATGCCGGCTTTTAAGCGGAAACGATCAGTGACGTCGAAGGTACCGTCGGCAAAGCCTGCCAGAGATATAACTTCGGAATCGTCATTGCGGTTTTCGCTGGAAAGACCGTTTAACCAACCGCAATTGGTGCCCTCCTGAAACCCGTCGCAATCACCCCACCAACCGTGGTTAAAATCCTGCGAAGAATTACTGTAAGTTTCCTGCATTGAGAAAATACCCGCCGACCAACGCAAACGTTGATCATCGTGTGAGTAAGCGCGTAACTCGTTAACCAATGTGGTGGAGGTTTCGTTTTGGGTGAAGTTGCCGTAGGCGGTTTGTTCATTTTCGAGGATCACGGCTTCGGCTTCATCACGGGCGCCGGGGTAATCCATACCTATTTGCCATTCGCGAGCGGCATTGCGGTGGCGGAATTCGTACTCGCGATAGGAGCCATTGTATTCCAGGCTGATATCGCCAAAATCGTAAGTCAGTACGGTTGCCAGGCCATAGATATCGTTTTTCATTTCGCCTTGGTTCACGAAATACTGATTGTAAGGGTCGTCTAAATCCTTAATGTCGTAACCCGCGGATAACGCGCGGCCACTGAATGCTCCAGGTAAGCTGGAACCCCGTTGTTTGACGTAATCGCCCAGAAAAAACGCAGAAAAATTATCGGTGGCTTCCCAGGTTGCCGAAAGGCGCACGGCAGAATCATCTTGTTTACCAGGCGCATCCAGGCTGGTTTCGATGCGTGAAAGCTGGCCGTTGAGCGTGGCATTGTCGAAGGCTTCCTTGGAGCCTTCAAAGGCATTGCTCATGTAGGAGTCGGCAGTTTCGTCATACACCGCAAGGCGAGCTGCGAAAGTATTTCCCATTGGCAGGTTAACCACGCCTTCGAGATGACGGCGATTGTAATTACCGGCACCGAGTTTAATACTGGCTTCGAACTCGTCCAAATTGGGTTTGTTGGAAATAATATTGATGGTACCGCCGGTAGCATTGCGACCGCGCAGAGTTCCCTGGGGGCCCTTATTGACTTCCACACGCTGAACATCAAAAAACATGGGGCCGATGCTGCGGGGGCGTGGCAGGTAAATACCATTGTAATGGGTTGCTACTGAAGGGTCGGAAGCGAAATCACTGTCAGAGGAACCAATACCGCGTAAATACACTTCCAACTTGCCTTCCTGGTTTGAAATATGCAAGCCGGTAACCGCATTTTGGAGGGTGCGATAGTCGTTTGAAACGCCAAATTTTTCAAGCTCAGCGGCACTAAATGCCTGCACCGTACCGGCGACATCCTGAATGCTCTGCGAGCGGCGTTCAGTGGTAACAATCACTTCTTCAACTTGTTGTGCCAGACTGATGTTGGTCGCGCAGGCAGAAGCTACCGCAAGCGAGAGAAGTGTTGGTGAAAAGTGTTTTTTGGCGGCAGATGGCGCAGGCCGACGGCTGGATACTCGAGTCTTCATGGATTTACCCTCAATTTGTTCATTCGCGTTATTTTTTCCACCGGTCCTTGGTGTGGTTATGCTCATGCTAGTCCAGCGGGAAAAAACGGGGCAATACACTACATACGTATTCATGGTTATTCAGTCGTTTTGCATACGTATTCAATAAGAAAAGTTAGCAGAAATCCGCTCTTATAGTGATGCGCTTTACTGTTTTTATAACGAGGGATACATATCGACAGTGAATGCGATTGTAAATGCCAGTGAAAAAAACGAATAAGGTGCCTTTACCGTGTCAAGCGAAAATTCCACACTGCTTCATGACAAGCCCTGGTGGCGGGGAGCGGTTATCTATCAGGTTTACCCCCGGTCTTTTTTTGATAGCAATGCCGATGGCATTGGGGATTTGCCGGGTATTACTCAGAAGTTGCACTACATTGCGAACTTAGGGGTGGATGCCGTATGGATTTCGCCGTTTTTTACTTCACCTATGAAGGATTTTGGCTATGACGTGAGTAATTATCGCGACGTAGATCCATTGTTTGGAACTCTGGCGGATTTCGATGCGCTCATTGCCAGGGCACATGAACTCGGTTTAAAAATTATTATTGACCAAGTGTTAAGCCACACCTCGGATCAACACAGCTGGTTCCAGGAAAGCCGCCAAAGTCGTGATAACCCCAAAGCAGATTGGTATGTGTGGAGTGATGCGAAGCCCGACGGCTCGCCGCCAAACAATTGGTTATCGGTGTTTGGGGGTGGCGCCTGGCAATGGCACGAACCACGAAAACAATATTACCTGCATAATTTTCTAAGCAGCCAGCCCGATCTAAATTTTCACTGCCGTGCCTTGCGACAACAAATTCTGGCTGAAGTGGAATTTTGGTTGCAACGCGGTGTCGACGGTTTGCGATTGGATGCCATAAATTTTTGCTTTCACGACGCGCAATTGAGAGATAATCCGCCAAAGCCGCCGGAAAAACGCAAAGCACGGGGGTTTTCATCAGAAAACCCCTACGCAGCGCAAAGCCACCTCTACGACAATACCCAGCCGGAAAATCTTGTTTTTTTGGAAGAACTGCGTGCGTTGTTAAACAAGTATCCCGAAAGAATGTCGCTGGGGGAAATCAATTCAGAAGATTCCCTGGCAACGACGGCCGAATATACTTCGGGGTCAAAACGCTTACATATGGGCTACAGTTTTGAGCTGTTGTCGTCAGAATTTTCAGCGGATTATATTCGTGAAACCGTTGATGGCCTGAATCAACAATTGCCCGATGGCTGGCCCTGTTGGGCGCTGAGCAACCACGATGTTATGCGGGTGGTAACGCGCTGGGGTAAAGATCACAACAGCACAGATTTTGCCAAAATGGCCTTGGCCCTATTGGCCAGCCTTAAGGGTACCGTGTGCATGTATCAGGGTGAAGAGCTCGGGTTGCCGGAGGCCGAAATTGCACAACACGAATTACAAGACCCATTTGGTATTGAATTTTGGCCGGCGTTTAAAGGGCGTGATGGTTGCCGCACCCCCATGCCCTGGGAACAAAATGCTCAGCACGGTGGCTTTAGTACGGCCGCCGCAACCTGGTTGCCGCTTGCCACTACGCACCTGCCGCTTGCCGTAGACATGCAACAGCGAGACCCAAAATCTGTACTAAATTTCGCAAGCGCTTTTTTCTCGTGGAGGAAGGACCAAGCCGCGTTGCTTTGCGGCGACATGCACTTTTTAGCAAGCGACAATAATACATTGCGGTTCACTCGCGAAATCGACCAGCAAAAAATGCTGTGCTGTTTTAATTTAAATGCCGAAAGTGTTTCGATCAATTTTCCGGAAAATGGCCAAGTCGTTCTCGGCACTGAAATAGCGACAGAAGCCGCTGCGGGGGAAACCTACGTTTTACCCGCTTATGGTTTTGTGTTTGTTGAGTTACGCTGCTGATCTTATTGTAGTCAAGGGGCCATTACTAGGACTACAATTGGTCGAAGGCCATCTGACTCAAGCGCCATCTAACTCAAGTGCCATCTAACTTAAGTGGAATTGCGGTATGGACACACACACCATTACAACAAAAGATGGCTTCGATCTCACTGCAACCCAATTTACACCCGAAACCCCAAATAATCAGGTGATTTTGATCAGTGCAGCTTCGGGCGTACGGCAGCATTATTATTTTAATTTTGCGATCTTCCTGTCGGAGCACGGTTTTACCGTATACACCTACGATTATCGCGGAATAGGGCTCTCGTTGGATCGATCCGTACGGAAAACCCACGCTACCTATCAAATTTGGGCCACGCAAGACTATGAGGCTATGGTGGACTATATTGCGCAACAGCATCCGGGAAAAAGCTATGCGCTTGTTGGTCACAGTTTTGGGGGTAATGGCGCCGGCATGACACTCGCCACCAATAAATTTAATAAAATTGTAACAGTTGCCGCAGCCTTAACTTATTGGCGCTATGCCGCCAGGCACAAGCAGTGGTTAATTTTATTAAATGCCTATGTGTTTGCGCCTGTGACCAGTTGGGTACTGGGGTATTTCCCGGCCAAGGCAAAAGGTTTGGGCGAAAACCTACCTTACGGCGTCGCGCAACAATGGCGACGCGGCCTTACCGATCCCGATTCCATCGTTGCTATCGCACACCCGGAACATAATCACTACAGTGAAATTACCACTAAAATGTTGATGATATCCATTGAAGACGATTGGATTTCTACTGCGGCTGGTGTCGATGCATTAGCCGCACACTACCAAAATGCAGAGGTTGAGCGACGACATATTCGCCTGGAAGAAACCCGCCACGACAAAATCGGCCACATTGATTTTTTTCGAAAACGCTTTGCTGATGACCTTTGGCAGATACCCTTAGCTTGGCTAACTCAAGCTTAAGCTGAACCGATCAAATTTCTCCTTAATAGGTCGAACATAGGTAATGTTCTTTAACATTTACCTTAATCCACACTTGCAATTTTAACCGGCCTTTTTATAATGCCTCACAAATTATAGGCACTAGACGAATGAACACTATCATAAAACATCATAGCAACGGCGAACGCTGGAACCAGGGGGGCAGTTTCTGCTACCCAACGGACTTCCTGCGTCCACAAAATGTGAACACCGTTTGCTAGTGATATCTGCTGGCAGGCGAGTAGCCTTCCAGTAACAGCACTCTTTTTAGAGAAACCCGGAAGGCTTATAACCTTTCGGGTTTTTTATTGCCCGAAGTAAGTTGAGTGAAAAAATTAGGAGAAATTGGCATCGACCCAAAATATTTTTTAGATCATTTAATAATAGTTAATTATCAAAGAGTTCCAGCTATGAAAGTTCTGCGAGAATGTGGAAATTTCACGGTAACTGCTGCCTGCAATATTGCAACAAATAGCGATAGGGTTTTTATCGTCTTATTGAAAGCATGGACTTATGCATTATTGGTATATGGTTGTTTTTCAGGGAAATATCGTAGCTTGCGTAAAAAATTTTCGACGCGTATCTTTTAAGAAGATTTCAGAGACAAGCGAATTTTAAAGTGAGTAAAAAATGAATTTTGGTTTCGATAAGCCAACAGGGCATCAAGTGATTATAAAATCGCTCAAACAGCCTTAGTATTTACAGCTTTCCAAAACGGAAGGCTAGCGCCTTCCGGTACAAAACCCCGGATGGAAGCGTCTGGGGTTTTTTAATGCTTAAAAATTACGAAATTGTGAGTTTGCCATTAGGAGCGGTCTTTCAAAAGCTTCCATTCAGAGATAAATGGATGGAGCTACAGGGACGAATTAATGCGCTTTTGAAAGGCTGCCCCTAATGCACAAACGATGTGCAGAGTTCTTTGCTCGAAATACGTCGAAAATGTTTGGGCTCTGTTTGACTACATTTGCGCACAGAATCCGCCTGGGCAAAGGGAGGGGGTTTAAAAAAAGCATGGATACGTCCGTGTAGCTCCCTCAATTCATCCCTGAATTGAGGGTTTTTAAACCCCCTCCCTTCACCCAGGCTAGCAGTGGTGGTTTGCGTGGTATTGGGGGGGGGAATTATGGAAAAAATATTGAGGTTAGATGCTGCAGGAGAGCCGACTGCCTGGATCAATCGTGAAGACGCTGCAAACCTGTATGTGAAAAGCCAGGTAATTTGGGATCTGGGTGAGGCGCGAAAAATATACGGCGGCATTAATGCTATTTCTGGTAGGCGTTCCGCGATCACTGTTAAGTCGCTAATTGCGACTCGAGGCAGCGTTAATGTGAAAACAACCAGTGACACCGTTACTAATGCAATGCTATTTCGTCGTGATGGGTATTGCTGCATGTATTGCGGTAAGCAATTTAACTACAGCGAACTAACCCGCGATCACATTATGCCGCGCTCACGAGGTGGCAGTGACACCTGGGTTAATCTGGTTGCAGCCTGCGAACGGTGTAATAACCATAAAGCAGACCGCACACCGGAAGAAGCGGGTATGGCATTACTGGCTATACCCTTTAAGCCGAATATCTTTGAAGCGATGTACCTTTCAAATCGAAGAATTTTGGCAGATCAAATGGATTATCTGGAGAAGCAGTTTTCCAGTAGCAGAAATTGGCAATAGTTTTTTGCCACACAGCGTTTATTGACCACATTGGGGTTAGCGGTTCTGGTTCTGTATGCCAGTCTGGCGCAGCGGTTGTTAACTGGTTGTGTACCAATTTTAATGGGGTGGTAAACACTACGTTTAGTAGCTCAGTAGGGTAGAGCAGTCGACTCATAATCGATTAGTCGCGGGTTCGATTCCCGTCTAAAACGCAATTGCCGCTAAAAACGGCTTTAAATGGTAATGGTCGAGAGACCTTGAGGTTCAAGTCCTCACAGAAATCAGCTTCTGTTAAAAAATCAACCAGAGGCTTATAGCCGGGTTTTAATTTTCTGGGTTTTGTATTACCGATGATTAGGGCTCGGCGCCGCAGGGGTAGCCGTTTTTACCGGGTTGCCAATGTGTGAATGAGTATTAAAGTAAAGCGCGGTTTTCACAGGAAGTGATGCTACGGTTTACTCCCTGAAACTCACTCCCATATTGGCCAAGGTACTAACCGCAACTCCGGGCGGGTAAGCCTCGCTATTTTATAAATCAGGCAATCATTAAGGAGATTGGACAATGTTTTGGAAATTAGTGGATATTGCCGACAGCCAGCGAGCTCTGGTATACGAGCGTGATCGCCTGGTGCGTGTGCTGGAACCAGGTCGTTATCGAATCTGGTCATTAGGCAAGAATTTACGCATTGATGTTTACGATATTACCCAGGTGATATTTGAACATCAAAACCTGAAATTCTTGGTTCGCCAATATGGTGAGCTATTAAAAGATTATCTGCAGTGGGTAGAGCTGAGTGATACCCAGGTTGGTTTAATTTATCGTGATAACAAAGTAAGCGATATTCTACCGCCCGGAGCACTCTTGGCGAACTGGCAGGGTATTGAAGATGTTCGTGTAGATATTGTGGACATCGCCAAAAGTTACCAGATTGCTGATGAGCTTGTTAGTTTACTCGGTCGGGGTTTGCGTATGGGTAGCAGTCGTAATGTGGTTAATGCCATCGCTTACAGTGAAGTTCCCGATGAGCATGTCGGTTTACTTACTGTAAACGGTAAATTGGAGGCGATACTGCCCACTGGCAGCTACGGCTTCTGGAAATACAACCGAGCTATTGCGCTAAAGCTTTTGGATTTACGTCTGCAGGCGATGGAAGTGAGTGGCCAGGAAATTCTCACTAAAGATCGTGTAAGTTTACGTATTAATCTTGCGGCAAGCTATCGCGTTGTTGATCCCAAAATTGTTGCCTTGAAATTAAAAGATTACGCAAACTTTTTGTATGTGGAATTGCAATTGTTGTTGCGTGAGGCCGTGGGTACTAAAAATCTGGATGAACTGTTGGCCGACAAGGATGCGCTAAACACTGTAATTGCTGCTGGCGTTGCCGAGAAAGCCGCGCAGTTCGGTTTGAAGATTCATAGCGTTGGTGTAAAAGATATTATTTTACCGGGCGATATGAAACTGATTTTAAATCAGGTCGTGGAAGCGCAAAAAGAAGCCGAAGCCAACCTGATTAAACGCAGAGAAGAAACTCAGGCCATGCGTTCACTGCACAACACCGCCAAGGTTATGGAAAACAACCCGGTGTTATTGCGCTTAAAAGAGCTGGAAGCACTGGAACGTATTACTAACAAAATCGATAGGATTTCGGTTTACGGTGGCCTGGATAGCGTTCTGAATGATCTGGTAAAACTCGCGCCAGCGGGTAGTCGTCAATAATTCCCGCAACTCGTAATGAGCTCGTACACTTGGTGTACGGGCTTTTTTTTAGCGTGTTGCAATATCGGTTACTGTTCTCAAATCTATTTTTGCTGATAACAACTAGGTCGCCGAGGACATTCCGTCCCCCGCGGGCAAATTAAGCGCGCTTCACCTTCAATACCGCGCGATACCCACGCAATATTCAGAATTCGCGCGACACTCGCCAGGTCTTTTTTAATTGACGCAGGAATTTTTGCAGAACCGCCGTGCTTAACGCAGGTGACTTTTAAAGCTTCGGCGAGCTCCGTAGCATTTTTACCCTGTGCCTCAATAGCGGGGTTGAGGTCGATACCTGCACACAAGACATGATTTTGCCCCGCAAGATCTTCCACATATTTGGACTCGCAACAATAAATTCGCGGTTGCTCGTTAACATTTAATATAGAAATTTGTGAGGCGGTGCCACTCACCGGAACGTTGATCATGCGAAACACCGACCAATGCTGGCAGGGGTCGGCAATGCGTCGCATATTGCCCCAGGGCAGTGGAATGCCGTTGCCGCGATACACAGCTTTCAGCTTTCCGGGTGAATAGGCATCAAAATAATGCCAGTGTGGGTAAGGCGATACGGCTGTCATACGGCGCATAGCGACCGACTCCGACACGTCCACCATTTTACTCACGCTCACTTCGTAGCTGTGGCGATCGAGCATTTGACGAAACGGCACTTTGGGGCACAACAGCGCACCGGCAAAAAAGCTGCACTCAAAATCGCGCCAGGCATGCAGAATATCTTGTGAGTTTACGCTGGAAGATTGATGACTGAAGGTGTCTTCCTCCATCAAGGTGGTGCTTTGACCATGGCCGGCAACAAGCACGTTTTTATAGGCGTCTTTGTCATGCAATACACAATGGCCTAAGTGCACTGCAAGGTCGTACTTGAAGCGCATCGGCCATTGTTTTAGCACGTTATTCACATGAATAATGTTCTTAGGTTCGTAATAAGAGGTTGCTATGCAATCTTCGCCTTTCCACATTTCCTCGCGGGCTTCCGAACTGGGTTCGTCGAACCATTTCAGGGTTAAGCCCATGTGTTTCACGATATCTAACAGGTCGTCGAGGTTTAGCGGTAGTAGTTTCTTGCCAACGTTTTCAGCGGCGCGTTCCAGGTCGGGAAAATGATTTTGATAGTGCTCCTGATGGGCTCGAATCAGCAGGTGCGCGAACTGGCGTCCGGTGGTGCCGGTTTGGGACAACAGTTCAGGAATCGCTATTTGTAAGATTTCGTTGGAAAACAGAAAGTTAGGTTCAAGGGGAATACCGTTGAGCCCCCCAAAACTGCTGCTCTTCACCGGCGTGAGGGCTTCCTCTTCGGGTGCTTCATCGAGAAACCAACGGATGTCCTTCTCAAAAACGGTGGCGATCACCTCCATCATGGCTTCGCTAGGCACCCGCTTGCCCCGCTCGATCATCGACAGATACGACACCGAGGGTGCCGACTCGGCATCCACCTTCACGCAGCGCGCCGAGAGATCTTCAATGGTGAGGTGATTACGCTTGCGTAGGTTGCGTATCTTGGTACCCAGGAAGTGCGCCTTGCGCATGAGGCTCTTGGTATCTTTCATTTTGTAAAATTCACAGTGTGAAATTTCTATTGTGAAATTCTAGTTCATCGTCACATACACTTTAGTCAACCAAATCGGGAAAACCCTTACCACTTTAGTCTAAACGTATCCGGTAAGAGTTTATATCGCTTTATACGACAACAAAGGGAACAAAACAGGTTTGTGGCAATGAATATACCCATGCTTAATAGCGGCTACATCAATGATAAATTCTATGACTTTATTAATAACGATGTATTACCCAACACGACACTAGGTGCCGATGCCTTTTGGACGGGGCTGCACGAAATACTGCGGGAGCTAACCCCCATAAATCAGCAGTTGCTGCAACAACGGGAAGATCTACAGCAGCAAATTGACAACTGGCACAAGGCGCACACTGAGCAATCGTTTAATGCGAATGCCTATCGTGCCTTTTTAGAAGAAATCGGTTACCTACAACCCGAAGTCGACGATTTTCAGGTGAGCACCGCCAGGGTCGACCCAGAAATCGCGCATATTGCCGGGCCCCAGTTGGTGGTTCCCGTTAAAAATGCGCGTTTCGCATTGAACGCCGCCAATGCACGCTGGGGCAGTTTGTACGATGCGCTTTATGGGACGGATGTTATTCCTTACGAGTCGGGTTTAAAACCTGGCAAGCGCTATAACCCGGCGCGGGGAAAACAAGTTATTCACTATGCCAAAGACTTTTTAGACCGTGTGTTCCCGCTGGAAAATGGTTCGCACCACAACGTGTGCAGTTACGTGGTTTACTACCAGCATTTACTGGCGTTTTTCCCCGACGGTAGCGACAGTGGCTTGAAGAACGCCAGTCAATTTGTGGCGCTGTGCGGGCATAAAGACAGCCCCGATTCCATCCTGTTAAAAAATAATGGCCTCCATATCGAATTGGTGTTCGATCGCAACGGCAATGTTGGCAGCGAAGATCTGGCCAATTTACAGGATATTCATGTTGAAGCTGCCGTGACGACCATCATGGACTGCGAAGACTCTGTTGCTGCCGTGGACGCCGACGATAAAGTCGAAGTCTATCGCAACTGGCTAGGCTTAATGCGCGGCGATCTCACTGCGAATTTTGATAAAAACAATGTGATTATGACGCGCCGCTTGAATCGCGATAAATCCTTTACTTCGGTAGATGGTGACGAATATCGCCTGCCGGGTCGCGCTCTCATGCTTAACAGAAATGTCGGGCATTTGATGGAATGCAGTTTAATGCAAGACGAGCGCGGCAATTTCGCACCCGAAGGCATTATCGACGCAGTAATTACGTGTTTGATTGCGTGCATTGATTTACAGAAAAACGAAACGCAGCAGCGCAACAGTAAAACCGGCAGTATCTACATCGTTAAACCTAAAATGCATGGCCCCGAAGAAGTCGCCTTCACCTGCACGTTGTTTACGCGAGTGGAAGCTTTATTGGGCCTGCCTGAAAACACCATAAAGCTCGGCATAATGGATGAAGAGCGTCGTACTACAGTAAATCTTAAAGCCTGCATCTATGCCGCTAAAGAGCGTGTGGTGTTTATTAATACCGGATTTTTAGATCGCACCGGCGACGAAATTCATACCAGCATGGAAGCGGGGCCGTTCTTACCCAAAGCGCAGCTTAAAGAACAGCCCTGGATAAACGCCTATGAAAATTGGAATGTGGATATTGGTCTCGCCTGCGGTTTACCGGGTCATGCACAGATTGGCAAAGGCATGTGGCCGATGCCCGATGAAATGGCGGCGATGATGGCCGCAAAACTAGCCCACCCGCAAGCTGGCGCCACGACCGCCTGGGTACCTTCACCAACGGCCGCCGTGCTGCATGCTTTGCATTATCACGAAGTGGATGTACACGCAGTACAGCAAACATTGCGTACTCGCGAACCTGCAAAGTTGGAAGATATTTTAACCATACCGCTTATGCCACAAAGTCATTTTTTAAGTGAAAGTGATATTGAGCGCGAATTGGAAAATAACATCCAGGGTATTTTGGGTTATGTCGTTCGCTGGGTCGAATTGGGTATAGGTTGTTCGAAAGTACCCGATATCAACAATATCGGTTTAATGGAAGATCGCGCCACACTGCGAATTTCCAGCCAGCACATAGCGAATTGGTTACACCACGGAGTATGTACCGCGCAGCAGGTGGATTGCATTTTACAGCGTATGGCCAAAGTGGTGGATGAACAGAATGCAAGCACACCGGGTTATCAAGCGATGTACGATTTCTTTGATACTAATTGTGCCTTTAAAGCGGCCAGAGATTTAATTTTCCAAGGTACGCGGCAACCCAGCGGCTACACCGAGCCTTTACTACATCGCTATCGTGCTCAGCAAAAACAACATTAGTGATCAATAAAATGAATTATTACTCCGGTAAGTATTGTTACCCGGAAAATTGAAATTCGAGGTTATTATGAATAAGTACAGCAATGCAGTTAAACACGCAGAGAAATCTCTCTATACCCAGGGGCATAATTGGTCGGGTATTAATGCCGAACATGTGGCACGCATGCGTCTACAGAACCGCTTTACAACAGGCTTGGATATCGCCCGATACACCGCAGATATCATGCGTAAAGATATGGCCGCCTACGACAAAAACCCAAAAAACTATACGCAATCGCTGGGTTGCTGGCACGGTTTTGTCGGGCAGCAAAAAATGATTTCCATAAAAAAACACTTCGGTACGATGAAAGGTCGCTATCTCTATTTGTCGGGTTGGATGGTTGCCGCGATGCGTTCAGAGTTTGGCCCGCTTCCCGATCAGTCCATGCATGAAAAAACCGCGGTACCGGCACTTATTGAAGAATTGTATACCTTCTTAAAGCAAGCGGATGCCCGCGAACTGCGGCAGCTCTTTAAGGAGCTGGACGCGACTCGAGCCTCAGGCGACCATGTGAAAGAAAAAAAGGTGCGCAATAGCATCGATAATTTCGAAACCCATATCGTACCCATTATTGCCGATATCGATGCCGGCTTTGGTAATGAAGAAGCGACATACTTGCTGGCGAAAAAAATGATTGAAGCCGGTGCCTGTTGCATTCAAATTGAAAACCAGGTGTCGGATGCCAAGCAGTGCGGACATCAGGATGGCAAGGTTACCGTGCCACACGAAGATTTCCTCGCCAAGATTAACGCGGTACGTTACGCCTTTATGGAACTGGGGGTTGATAACGGCGTGATCGTTGCCCGAACAGATTCGCTCGGAGCAGGTTTAACGCAGAAAATACCCGTTTCCAAAAACAACGGTGACCTGGCACAGCAATACAATGATTTTATTGATGGTGAAAAAGTTTCAGACCTCAAAAATATCGGCCCGGGCGACATGGTTATCGCACAGCGCGACGGGGTTATTAAAGTCAATCGCTTGCCTAACGGTTTAATTCGCTTCAAGCCTAACACCGGAGAAGATCGCGTGGTACTGGATTGTATTACGTCTTTGCAGCATGGTGCAGATTTGTTGTGGATCGAAACCGAAAAACCGCATGTGGGGCAGATTGCTGGAATGGTAAACCGTATACGCGAAGTTGTACCCAATGCCAAATTGGTTTACAACAACAGCCCATCGTTTAACTGGACGTTGAATTTCAGACAGCAAATATTCGATGCCTGGCAACAAGAGGGCCGAGAGCTCAACGCGTACAATCGCGATAATTTAATGAGCGCGGAATACGACAACACTGAATTGGCACAAGCCGCCGACGACAGTATTCGCAATTTCCAACGCGATGCAGCACAGAAAGCGGGTATTTTCCATCACCTGATCACTCTGCCCACTTACCACACTGCGGCGCTCTCGACCGATAATCTCGCCAAGGATTATTTTGGCGAGCAGGGCATGCTGGCCTACGTGCAAAACGTGCAACGCAAGGAAATTCGTGAAAGCCTGGCGTGCGTTAAGCATCAGGATATGTCGGGCTCCAATATTGGCGATGATCACAAGGAATATTTTTCGGGTGGCCAGGCGCTGAAGGCGGCAGGTGAAGCGAATACGATGAATCAGTTTTCGTAGATACTGTATTCCCGCGAGCTGGGCTCGCGGGAAATCTGTTAAGTTATTTTGGTATAAATTGTTAATTCAAGCTTTGCAGATTAAAGATATCGACTATCACGGAAGGGCCGAACAAACAGAACATCAACCAAAACATTAGATATATCGCTTTTTTTCCGCGTGTTACGAGCAAATATGATGGAACAAGAAGCCACCCGTATAACTGTATATTCAGACCAAAACTAAAAGATCGATGATATCTTTGATTTATTGCATCAAAATAGATCCAATGCCACACCATAAACGCGCAGATAATGCTCCAAATCGACAATAAACTGTATGCGGGCTCTTTAAATAGATATAGGAACACTATCTGGCAGATAGAAACCACAACTGCGCCAAGCGATAACAATCTTAAAATAACCTCTGCTATATTCATAACCCTAATGCTGAACAATTGACTACTGATTATACTCAACACACTAAACTACCCACGGGCTTAGCTCCATTCATTTCTTATCTCTGCCCACAAACCTTTTGTGTATAACTCCACCATTTGCAGAATACGGCACAGTGAATTTTTGGGTTGAATGGCTTAAGCCGTGCCTCAAAATGACTAGCATTTTTTGAGGAATAGAAATGTTGGGTGCAATTCGCCTATTTCCGCGGGATCGCAGGGTCAACATGATCCCATGGCTGCTTAGCAACTTCATAGACCACCATCTGAGGTTTGAAAGCTGAGGGGTCATCCATTGTTGCCGCGTGAAAGAAATATATTTCTGGCATTCTAGAGGTTTTTTTAAACATAGGGCTGCCGCAAACAGGGCAGAAGCCGCTGCTTACGGTATTTCCACTTTCTGCAATTTGATCGTAGAACGTAACCTTTCCTTCTACTTCAGTTTGATCTACGGGAACAGCAAATTGGGCTGCATGTCCAGAGCCTGAAATACGTTGGCATTGTCTGCAGTGACAAATAAGTGTGAATTGAGGTTCAGCGACAGTGGAATATGTAACGCCTCCACATGCACAACGGCCAGTTATTTTATCGTTCATAAATTACTCCTTGTAAGGTTTGATATTTGAAAACAGACGTGTACCGAAATCTATTTCCTCCAGCAATGGTCGGGGGGAGTGTGATTATTAAAATCTTACCTAGCGTTAAAAATATTAAAAACGCAATAAAAAAGGATATGTTGTGAATATTTATTTCACTTACTTATTAGCCTTAAAAGAGTAAATAGCATACACCGTTGTCCATTGAAGAATACCAAGAACGGAAGATAAACAAATGGCAGCTACGGACCCAGGTTGATAGTTGTGAGAGAGCCAGCCGAGTGGCGCGCTAAGTATCAAACTGTATACGTGTAAGGATAATCCGTACTCAGATTTCCCTAGATAGTACACGCCATAAAAGGTTAAGCCTGGAGGAATAAGACTGATTACAATATACCCTACCAGCACCCACTTCGCTTTTATGCCATTCGAATTCTTCCTCATGATTTAAATTTCAACAGGAAAACATTGTTAGGCAATATTTGAAATCTAAAAACTCTTACCGTCGACATGCTTGCTATTTAATTTTCTGGGGTTTACTCCGGATAGACAGTTGACGTTTATTGCTACCGTCGGAGACCCATCAGGCATTTTTCCATAAGCGAAACTCTCAACGCCACAGATTTTACAGAAAAGATGGCGGATAGCTTTGTTGTTAAAGAGATACTCCGTTAGCTCATTTTCACCGGATTTTAACTGGAATTTATCCTTTGAAGTAAATGCGAGGACAAATCCCATCCGTTGGCATCTTGAGCAGTTACATGTCATCGTATTATCTAAATTAATGTCAACTTCAAATTTAACCGCACCACACTGACAACTACCTTCGTAATGTGTAGATTCCATGAATTTAAACCTCTAAATTGAATTGCTGCTACCTGTTTCGCAAAAGGTCTGTAGCAGTGTGATTCTGGGCGCTACTTGTGTTTTGAGTGTTTTTCGTTTTCTGGATTAGCGCTATCTTCCGAGTTGTGTTGCTCACCGACAAGCTCTGATTGTTGCTTATCGACCAACTCCACTCTGTGCTTAACGCCGGGGTTAAAAACGGTATCCGCCCTTATGCTACGCATCCCTCACAGGTGCCGTAAAGTATGAACTGATTATAAATATAACTAAACCAACAAACACTGAAATAAGTAATACTTTAATAGAAAAGCCTCCAAGAAGTTTACCCAGTAAATATCCAGCGGTAGAGCCTATTGCTAGTGATGTCCACATACTGGCCCCGCCTTGTACGGAGATAATCGAACTACAATTTCCACAAATGAGCGGCTTTGATTCCGAAAAAGTGAGCCGCTGCCGAATAGTGTTAAAGAATGGCAGTCTTTTCGTGCAGTAAGGGCAGGTTTTAATACGTCACTCCTTTGCTTATAAAGCCCCACACAGGGGCCGTACTGGAGGCACAACGCTGCTGAACGCAGGTTGGCTAAACCTGGCTCTGATTGTCAGCCATATTGTGCTTGCAAATCAGTGCTGTCCCAAACAAACCAATAAGTTGGAACTGCGCTGCCATCTGGTGCGTTCCACACGCCTTCTTCAGCGTTTTTTGCTCCAAATGATTTATAGAAACGCTGTGCATTGGTGTTATCCTGATTTACCAGAAGACACATTCCTTTATCCGGAATTTGGATGGCACTCCACTTCATGGCTTGGGTTAACAGTGTCTTGCCAATACCTTTCGATTGATGCGCTTTTATAACATGCAGATTATCAAGATAAGAACCCCATTTAGGGTTTTCGTCAGAATAAATGCACACGAAACCTACAATTCGTTCATCAATTTCAGCTACAAGAACGTGTTGATTCATTTTTGGATTTTGCAGTCTGTCTATCCATACTTTTTGTCGTTCGAATGGAACGATATCTGACAAATACTCGAAAGATAGCGCATTTTGGTAAGTTTCTCGCCAGCTTTCTGTATGGATATTCGAAATCGCTTGCGCATCATCCGGGAAAGCTTCTCTAATTTTCATGATAGTGTGATTCCCTGTATGGCTATCTTGATTGAGTAAATTAGTTTTTCATGAACTTTTCTTTAACGCTGGGATTTTTCTCCATATACTCAAAGAACTTCTCTCCGTGTTCCTTTAAGCCGACCTAGTAGCCCGTGCGATAATCACTTTCTGCTGCTTCGAAATTGCCGAGCGCTTCATACGCTAATCCTCGCCGCCAATACGCGTACATATATTCCTTTTCCATAATGTTTCGCTCAGTCACGTTTTAGCTGGAGCGCTTGGTTATGAAATAAATACTCATTGCCCGATGTAAAAAAATTACTATTCTCGGATTTGTATCCAATTCATAAAGGGAAAACCCCCTGAATCACAGTTTTCATCATCTATTTGTATTCGTACGGGTCTATTAGCCGCAAGGGCAGTTAAGGCAACAGATAAAGCTTGATCATAGCTAGAGCCGCTTCCATACCAACTCGCTCCAGCCCAGGTAGATGCACAGTTGGCAGGATTTGGATTGGCCTTTGTTCTAATATAATATTTTTCAGAACTGTGAGAGCGAATAGAGACTTCGACAATTGTTGTATTGTACCAAGTTGCGAAAGCTGATAACGGAAAGGAATAAATAGCAAAGAGCATAATTGTAATCGAAGTTTTAATTTTCATCAGGTTTAAATCCATTGTTCATAAAATAACGTGCTAACTTATTGTGTTGTGTTATACGACCGGAGCTGCATTTCAGCGGAGTTCCAAGTACAGTATATAGGGCCAACGTTTGAGCACCTTGTATGATTTATTGTTTTATTCGAATATACCCAATTATCGGCCGCTTATTGTCGGGAGTGCATTCGTAAATATGAAAAGACACACTTTGTTGGGCTGTGAATGCAGCTAGAAGCATTGCCACTTCAGTTTTTGAATCTGTGCTGTTTCGAGTGTAGTCGTAACGGAAATCATACATATATGTGTCTCCAACATTTACCGAACAACCAAGATCATTCCATCCGAAGTCCGTCTGAATATGAAGGCCCCATTCTCTCGCTTCTATTCCAACAATTTTGCCATAAGGCGTTGCAGAAAGCGCAACTGGGCTAAATGCTATAAAGGAAAAAAATAAGTATTTAATATTCTTCATTATGTTTCTCTACCGTTTTTAAGCTCATAAAATTTGAATCCGCATCATACAGACACATATTCCTCAAAAGAACTACTCAAGGCAGATATCTCTGCCCTTATAAGCTATCTCCATACTGCTAATTCCATAGATTACAACAGCTTAGGCAGCAATGTTCATGCTTTGGTTGTGCTGCGTGTCGGTCTTTAAGGCAAGCCATTATCATGTGGGATAGGGGTGCAAAACGCCAAAACACGGAGGAAAGATAAAACTGGCGGATGGGCTGTCCGGGGGATATATCCAATGAGCAGAATCGCCTCTATCACGGAACCACCACGTGATCTGGCGACTACCTTGTTCCGATTCGTTAAATGGTGATGATTTGGGTAGGGCTAAAATGCCCCAAACTTGCACTATTCATAATTCTGTAACAATTACACTTTGCCCCTGCTTGCAACAATTTCAGCCACACTAAAACCCTGCGCCCGGGTAATGCTATGCCCGCCGAGTGCGGATTGATACTTCAGGTTGCGACGACTTTTGGTGAAGCGGTCTAGCAATACTTAAAGCATTTATCATTTTTAAATGTGCCAACTATTGGTAACTTATACCAAAGTATAAAGAAGGCTCACATTGCTGGTTAATTCCGTTGGGATTTTGGTGTACCTTTTTACAAGAAGCCCGGAGAGGCACGCCCCGCGTGACGTACCACAAAATATCTCGATCAAATAAATAAAAATCCCTAATTGCCAATGCAATTTTCCAGTTCAAAATCATCGCTCGAGCTAGGTCTTATATTGCTGTGTCAGTACTTCCTCGCGGGATTAAGGTGCTTTGCTTTAATTAACAGATAAATTAGTAGGTCATAATTTCTAAAAATATGAATTGGTGCTCAAAAATATCAAGCTTGTTTTCACCCATATTTGTATGTCGGCGTTTAATACTTCCTTTGCCTTAAAATTTACAAAAATGTGATAATTTAATGGTTAAATAGTTAAGCAATATCCGTTAGGCTGCGTCAGCTTGAGGGCGACTGGGTGCTTTATTTTTCCTATGCTCGGTTTCTTTTTTATTCGAAAAAATAAGAGGAGGTCCGCGTGGTATTGGATTACATCATTGTTGGTGCTGGGCCCGCTGGGCTTCAATTGGGAAGTTTGCTCGCGAAAACCGGAGTCAGTTATCAAATTCTGGAATCTGGAAGTGGCGTAGGTTCCTTTTTTAAAACATATCCCCGACATCGAAAGCTTATATCGATTAACAAGAAGTACACAGGGGATAGCAACCCCGAGCGAAACCTACGTGTGGATTGGAACTCACTTCTGGCGGATGACCCAGAATTGTTGTTTACCCGTTTTTCAGATAAATATTTCCCCTCTGCGGATACCTATGTGGAATATCTTGAGAATTTTTCCGCCAAACAAAGCTTGAACATAAGCTTCAACACACGGGTAAGCAAGATTGATAGAAACGCATATTTTCAGGTTTCCACAGATAAGGGCGACATGCTTACGGCCCGTTGTGTTGTGATCGCAACCGGGGTATCTAAAGAAAATATTCCTGATATTCCCGGCATAGAATTGTGCGAGAAGTATTCCGAAACCGACGTAAACCCCACTAACTTCGTCAACCAAAGAGTATTGGTGCTGGGTAAGGGTAATTCGGCCTTCGAAACCGCAGACAACCTAATCGAAACCACAGCTTTCGTTCACGTAGCGGGAAGGAGTTCCATCAAGCTCGCCTGGCAAACGCACTATGTTGGGCACCTGCGCGCCGTAAATAACAATTTGCTGGATACCTATCAACTCAAATCTCAGAACGCCATTCTCGACGGTAATGTTTTAAATATTGAAAAAGTAGGGGATGAGTATGTGGTGGACTTCAGCTTTTCCCGCTCCAACGAAGTGCAAAAGCGCCTGGTGTATGATCGGGTGATTGTGTGTACCGGTTTCAGGTTCGACGCGGATATTTTTGCGGAGGCCTGTCGTCCCCAGCTTGCAATTAACGATCGTTTCCCCGAAATGACGAGTGCTTGGGAGTCGGTTAATGTGCCAGACCTTTTCTTTGCCGGAACAATTATGCAGCAGCGGGATTTTAAAAAGTCCACCTCTGGCTTCGTTCATGGATTTCGCTACGCGGTTCGTTCCCTGTTTAATTTGCTGGTCAATCGCTATCAGAATATAGACCTTCCCGCGAGCGGATTAGCGCTGAGCTCTGAGGGTATTGCGGAAAAAATTGTGGCTCGGGTAAACGAAACATCGGCCTTATGGCAATTGTTCGAGTTTATGTGCGACTGCATAGTTGTTTCCGATAAACAGGGTTTGTTCATAGAAGAGCTGCCCGTGGACTACTGCCACGAATTTTTCGGTAACAATCAATCCGACTATTTTAATATCACCCTGGAATACGGCCCAGACCACGACAAGGTGGACCCGTTTAATATTGAAGTGGAGCGAGTCAAACAAAACGACCATGAAAACGCGTTTAATGCCCAGTATCTCCACCCAGTGGTACGTTTTTATCGTCGTGGTATGTTTGTTTCTGAACATCATATGGCAGAAAATCTGGAAAACAAGTGGGATGGTCGCGAATCGCATCTCCTGCCTTTGCAGCGATTTATACACACGTGTTTAGTGTTGAACGAACTGAAAGACGACACGAAAGAAACTGAACCGTCTGGGCAGGCGATGAGCGTGTAAATAGCTATGATTTGCATTGAGTCACTGGAACAGCAAGCAAAATCGATTCTTTCCCAAGTGCACTACGACTATTTTGCCGGTGGTGCTGAATCGGAAAGCACGGCGCGGGCGAATATCGAAGCCATCGAGAAAATAAAATTATGGCCGAGAATGCTGCGGGGAAAATACAGCGATACTTTGCAAACCGATATTCTCGGTTGCCAAATGTCTGGCCCCGTGATTGTTGCGCCCACTGCATTTCATCGCTTGGCGCACGCCGACGGTGAAACAGCAACGGCCCGTGCCGTAGCTGCAAACAACGGTTTGATGATTGTGAGCATGGCCTCGACCACGCCTATGGAGGAAATCGCAGCCGCGGCGAGAAAAATAAATTCAGATGTCAATCTGTGGTTTCAGCTTTATCTACAGCCAGACGCGGAATTTAATCGTTATTTGCTAGACCGAATCACCACTGCGGGGTTTAAAGGGATTGTAGTAACCATTGATTCCCCGGTTTTTGGAAAACGCTATCGCGATTTGCACAATGGGTTTAACGAACTGCCTGCGGGTTTGAACTGCCCGAACATGGAAGACGGAAAAGGCAATCTTAGGAATATTGAATTCGACGCTTCGCTCACCTGGGAAGGTGTGAATTGGCTTTGTGAACAATCTTCGCTACCTGTGGCGGTCAAGGGCTTGATGCATCCCGGAGATGTCGATTACGCCATTCAAAGCGGCGCGCGGACCATTATTCTTTCCAATCACGGCGGTCGCCAATTGGATGGCGCTCCTGCCACCATCGATGTGCTGCCTGCTGTTGCCGAAAGCGTCGCGCGGCGTGTGCCCTTGATCGTTGATGGTGGCTTCCGCCGGGGAAGCGATATTTTAAAAGCCCTGGCATTGGGGGCTGATGCTGTCGCGCTGGGGCGGCCCATTATTTGGGCTTTGGCTGTAAATGGCGAGCAGGGCGTCGTCGACCTGCTCAGCACAATAGATACCGAACTTCAAGCGGCGTTGTTATTGTGTGGCTGCCGCAATAAGCAGGATATCAATAGGGAATTACTCTTCATTAATCAGTAATTTTGTAACAACACTCTACGATACAAACTTTTATGAATACAGTGTGGATGTCGTTAACAATAGGTATTTTAATCTCCCTTCCATATTGGCTGCCGGCACTTATTGTGAAAATAAGAATGGCGGTTTTTACGCGGGTTAACGGTCAGGCAGCAATCCAGCTACCCAACGGCCAGTTTGATACGGAAGATTTTCGAAAGCTCTATGCGCACCCGGCAATGGGCGGGCGCAGTGAAGGTGCCGCGCTTTCAGATTTATTTTGGTACTGGTTGTCCCCCGGGCCGGAAATGCACCCCGAACACTTGGAGCTTAGCGAGCGCTATAAGGATCTGTCTCGCATTACACGCAAAATACTGGCCTTACCCAAAGCTGAAATCGAAACCATGATAGATGCCTATCAGCACGATCCACTCGCTCTGGCAATGAAGGACAATCAACAGTGGGCCTATTTACGTTTGCGGGATGCTTTTATGCCCCTCTGGGCGGATTTCTTTTACCGCCTAGTGTTTAAGGAAGAGTGCTCCCCGCAAGTGAGAACGTTGATCGTCAATCACGCCAGCGACGTGGTCAATGCGCTCAAATGCTGCAAGTTACGCAATATGCATGTGCGTGGAAAACTAACGAACTATTTGTTGGAAAAGCTGGAAACGACCCAAATTTCGTTTGATTTTCCCAAAGACCTAAGCCCTTTACAAAAAGCGCATTTTTTACAGGGCACTTTCTTTAATACCGCGATAGTGCAGATGTCGGAAGCCATGACCCACCTGATTTTGGTCATAGGCCAGCACCCGGCCTGTCAGGATCGATTACGTGAAGACGAGGGCGAAGAGTATCTCGATAACGTGATTAATGAGAGTTTACGAGTGTTTCCACTTTTTGGAATCGCCCATCGCGTAGTAACCGATGATATTGAGTATAAACAACATAAAATAGAAAAAAATACCGTTGTCTGCTTTAACTATCCGGAATATCACAAGCAGGGCTACGAGCAAGCTGACAAGTTTCAGCCAGACCGGTGGCAAAGCTGTCCGGTTAAAGAATCCAATTTTATTCCATTTGGAGTCACCGCAAATCGCTCTTGTCCCGCACAGGGCATGGCAATGGTGTCGATGCGACGCTTAACGCGGCATGTAATCCGAAATTATTATTTTGCCAGCCCGGTGAAGCACACGCGTTCGCTACCCAGTCGCGGCCCCTGCATCGCCATGAGAAATCGTGCGTTTGCGCAATCGTTCTTTGTCAAAACGCTATTATTCCCTGTCCTTAAGCTGGCAGATTATTGGGAAGAGTTGTTTAGAAGCTTTGCGCAATTGATTTTTGGTACGGTCATGGTGCTGCATGCGAAGAAATTAAAGCTCTGCAAAAATTATTTTTCCGATAATAATCTGGAAGGGTCTTTGCAAAACTCTAACCTTTGATAAAAATTAAGGAATAGCGGAATGTCGAATAATAATGCTTTAGCGATTGAAAGCCAATCCTTGCTGTTGTCGGTATGCTCAAAACAGCTCGGCGCATCCTTGGATACCAAGGCGTCGGCAGAGCTTAAAGACTGGCACACGCAATTTTATTTGCAGCAATCCGCACCGGAAAATTGTGGCTTTTTCGAAGAATTAAGCAGCGTGCCTGCCGAACAATGGGAAGCCTTGATAGAACGGCATAGAGCGCACAAGCATCCCTGGTATGACTATATTGCACAAGAAATTACCATTGATGAGATGGCTTCCTTTCTGCTCGAAAATCAGTATTACCCCACTTTTATCGAACTTCTGAAAAAAATTGAAGATATTCAATTTATTGAAGATGGCCGCGCTGCGGTAAAGGAAAATATTGATGACGAATTTCAACCGGCACCTCATGCGGAATTGATGAAGCGTATGATGTTGGCGGTAAAAGCCCGTGCGAAAACCCCGGTAGTATTGGACAGTTATTCGAGCTTAATAGACAGAACGTTAGTGTTTTATTATGGCTACTATATTCAGCCCTGGCATTTGGTGGGTTCAGTGTTTGCCACTGAGCACATGGGCACTCATCGGGTGATCAGCATGGGCGCTGGATTATCCCGTTTGGGTTTGTCGGATGAGGAGCTCGAGTTCACCATCGTACATTCCGAATGTGATGAACACCATGCCGATGATTGGATGGCGCGGGTTATTATTCCCAGCATTAAAAAAGATCAAAGCCTTTTACCGCTTATTGCCGCAGGCATAGCGGAGTGTTTGGATTCTTCCGCCCGCTATCTGGACTACCTTCTCGAGCGGGCAAGAACCCCTGAACCCCTCGCGGTGTGAGGCGTTGTCAATAAGCAGCATTAAAACCGTGTGGTGAGTTGCTCAATACTAATAGGCCACTGGCAGGTACTGGCAGCAACGTTTTCAGTTTCTTGTTCTGAAAATAAAAAAGCCTGAATATAATTTTGCATGCAGCTCGAGGCAGTAACAAAAAATACGAAGCTTAAAACGCCCGCACCTGTGGTTGAGAGCCTGCCGACCTGGTGAATAATTTTGAAGCCTTTCATCAGGTTGATAAACCAGATCAGCCACAAAACCTTTCCGACAATAAACCCAGCGGTTACCAGGCTGAACGGGTGACTTTTCAGTTGATTGCTCAATTCACATAAAAGCAGGCAGTTTTCCTGGTTGTGCGCCTGGGCGAGTAAACCGTGTTTGTAGGTTTCGAAGGGTATGGAAAAAAAGAAAATAACGGGGAGAAAAGCGGTGAGATATAAAAAAACATAGCTGGATGACCATAAATCCGCTGTGCCGCGCATAAATCGAAAGCAAGCATGCAGGCCCAGAATCATCAGTATCCAAATACCAAATGTATAGATGGTGTCTTTTACAACGAGTGTAAAATCGACCTCTTCCATCACGAAAATTACCCAGATAATTAGATTCGTAAGGCTGATAACCAGGGCCACATAGAGTGCAGGCCTCAGTAGCGCGAGGTGTTCATCGAGCGCTTTTTCGGCGCCGAGCTGGGCAATACGTTGTTGTTCGCTTTTAAGTCGCTCACAAATAACGGCACTGTTGTTTAATATTTTTAAGATATCTTTGAAAGTGCCGCCCAGTCGATCGCTGGTAAGATTCAGTAAGGTAAAGAAATCGCTGACAGACATTTCAGAAGTTTCCTAGGGCTTGTTTACACTATTTTATTCACGCCTGCCAGAAGCCATTTTATTGCCATCAAGGCGCCGTGAGTGAAGTTTAGTTATTTTAAATGAACGAGCGGCAACATAGAGGGCGATAAAATGGCTTTGGCCCGAAGGGTTTATCGCAAAAAAACGCCACTTTTCGTTACTCGCCGCCCATTTAACGGGTTTAATCATACTCCTGGTGCCTCGATTGGGCGCTTTTTGCGTTAAACAGGTGCGAGTAAAATGGTCTAAACAGGCCCTTGTATTGTTCCCGTTTTGTAATCAGCCGGAAAGCCAAAATCAATAAATAACAGAACAGTGATAGCTCAACCGAAAGTGCACCAGCACCAGGGTTAGATTCATCGCCTTCGTCAACATTAGTTTTGGATTCGCTGAATTTTACCGAGCAAATGGTATTACGCTGAACCGTTACCATGCCGTTGGCACAGTTGGCGCTACCGCCAAAGCTGGCGAATTTTGAATTTCTCTTGGCGATGGCTTCGAGTTGCACGACTGTGCCAAGCTCGTATTCGTGTGAGCAATCGTATCCACACCGTATACCGTCAACATTGCTGCTGTTTACTTCGCCTTCTCCCACCAGGTGAATTGTGAGGTAGGCATGGCTTGCTTCGGTGGTGGTGCTTGCAACAGCTTGCAGTGCCTTGGTGGCGTCCAGTAAGCCGTAACCGTAACGCTCGCTTTTCTGATAGATATAATTTGGCTCGATACCAATTTCGTTGCTGCTTTCGCGAAGAATGTTATATACCTGCTGCGCCGTAAGTTGTGGATTGTGAGAAAGCATAAGGCCGATTACGCCGCTGGCAATCGCCGCGGCTGCGGAAGTGCCACGCCCTCGGGTTACGTAAGACCCGGTTTCGTAACCCGCTTTTCCTGTGCGATCCAGAACTTCGAGCAAGCTGGTGTTGACGCCACCGCTGGGAGCCACGAAATCAAGTTTCTCGCCAAATCTACTTTCGTTGGTGCGACAGCCGTACTCGGAAACTGCACCAATCGCAATGCTTGCATCAAGGTACGCCGGGAAGCCGATAGAAAAATCATAATCGCGTGGACTAAGGCTTCGCGTGGAATCGACCACGCCATCATTCATTTCGTCGATTTCCAGCAATAATTTTGCACCTTCACTGCCCGTCAACCAGCCACTGAAGGACACTGTTTCCGGTAAGTCTTCACCGTTGTATTCTTCGGTAAAGCTAATTTCGGTGGGATTTTCCGGTGAGGCGTTCGTTAATTTTAAAACCTCTATTTTGCAGCTTTCTTCATTTGAAAATTTGGGGTTACTCTGCAGAGTTACCTGTGTGTTATCGGAAATCTCCCAATTTTCCGGAATCTCCCCCGGAAAATTAATGGGTGCTGCCCCGGGTATGCGGGCACTTTTAATCCAGGCCTCAGCAGGCGCATCGCCAACACTAGCGGATTCCGTCAACTGTAGGGTATAGCGATGGGTGCCCTGAATTTGGATGCTGCTACTCAGCGAGCTTGGCAAAGTATTTGAGTTACCCGCGGCGAAAACAAAGAGTGCGCCCTTACCGCCGCGTCCGTTAACGTGGCCATCGTTAATTGCAGAAATTATCGCTTCGCTTTCCTGCTCGAGCGTCCAACTGCCATTAATAATATCGGCGTATTCGGTGGCGTAACGTATCGCCTCGGCGATTGAGGCGTTGTCGACAAACTGATTGTTGTAATTAATTTTTATGGGCAACACTTTGCACGCCGGGCATACACCCGCAAGGCCCTCCTGGTTAAAACCTTCGGCAGCGATCAAACCGGCCATTGGGGTGCCATGTATATCGTCGGCACCCTGCGGGTCGACATCCGCGTCGTTGTTGTAAAAATTCCAGCCGTTGACGTCATCAATAAAGCCGTTGCCATCGTCATCCAGACTGTTCTCGGGAACTTCACCGGGGTTGCGAAAAATATTGCCATCGAGATCGTAATGGCTGGTTTCCACGCCATCGTCTAAGACCGCAATAACAATATCCGGACGCCCAACTTCCAGATCCCAGGCGCCCGCGATATTAACGTCGACACCTTCCCCCTCATTTAAATCGCCGACGGGTGCTTCGAGGTACCATTGCTCGTCGAAATAGGTATCGTTTGCCAGCAGTGATTCACGAATTTGTTGCCGCAAATTCGGTTCAGCCCAGGCAACCAGGGTATTGTTTGACAGGTAATTTACTGTTTCGAGTGTTTGTAGCGGGTCGAGAATATCGAGTGTAATTTTAAATTGCCTTGCGCTGCCGCGAAGGGGGGCTATGGTCTTAATCGGGTAGGGCAACAGAGCGGGGAGATCACTTATAGACTGGCCTGCATTTAATTCGACGATCAATTCGTTGCTTAGCAAGAGCAGCGCGCCGTTTTCTGGTTTCTGTAAAACGCGGTAGAGGCTGTTGTTTTTCTGTTTCGAAACTTCGGCGAGTTTTTCTTTTAAATCAGGTGGTGTTGTATTCAAAAGGTTTAATGCTATGGTTTTCCCGTTTACCCGATAAGCGTATTCTTGCGAGCCTGGCAAACTGCTGGCCGAATTAAACATAAGCATAAACACACTAAATAAGATTAGTATGTGGTACCTGAAGCAAATTTTTCGCGAATATGTTTTGTAATGGCAGCGCATAGTTGTCATAAGCAACTCCTGTAATTTACCATTCCTGAAAGCGGGTACTACAAATGGCGCGTTTCTGCGCGCGATTAAACTCTCTCGGAGTTATTGGGTAGTGCAATGGTGCTAGTATTTATCTCACTAAAACTGGTGGGGCTGCTTTAACGATTAACTCGGTGGTTTTAACTGCAGGGTTAGCATCCGTATTAAAGTGATTGCACGTAAAAAGTTTAAACCGAATAACGATGTTAAAAAATCTGCAATGACACCACAGAAAGTAGGGCTTAACGGCGGCTGAGGATTATGATATGACCTAAAACCATACGCCCACTTCGAGCCGCACTCAATACTTGAATGCCAGCACGCGTGATATTTTTAAAGAATATCTGGATTTAGGGAAAGGCGCGACATATATAAGCCCAACATTAAGGCGTCTAGAAGTACTTAATGGGTGATGTAACTATTCTATTTACCTATTGTCGCTGTGGGTATAGCGGAGAGTTTGGGCGTTTCCGCCCGGCTTTGTTGCGCGGGTAAGCGCCCAAAACCTGAAACGGAGTGATTCGTTTGCACTTGGTGTGGTCGCCCAGCGCCGCAGTTGCTATAACGCATTACCTTGCTTTCCTTGCCCGGCAATCTTACGGCCGCACACCGACATTAAAAATAAACCTATCCTTCTTCTTACGAAGATTCCGTTTAAAGGTAAATTCACACTGAGGCTCGATTTATTTTCATGTCCGGCGGCTTAATTACGATGATGACAAGCGTTATTAGGGGGCTACCATCAAATCAACAACTCGAACGGCTTTCAGTGTTTCATGAAAAATATCCCATGGGTGCAGCGCTTCATTTTTATGGCGGGCTCTTAAGCCACGACTCCCTCGCCAGCCATTACTCTGAGTCGAGCCTATGCCCCAGGAAAAACATCCGGCTTCGATTTTTCCGATGAACCAGCCTTCCTCTTTCATACGTCGCACGAAACCTGGAAGGTGCGCTTCCACTAAACGCGTGATTTGTGGAATTGATCGTGTATCCAGATACGCCAGCGAATAGGCGCGGTATGGCGCCCAGCCCTGGTGCCCAGCGATTTGATCAAAGGAAAATCTGTTTCTGTAAGAATCGAGTTCGGCTAGCGACATCGCACGATAGAAGTACTCATTCGTCTCGTAGTTACCTGCAGCATCATGCCGCGCCCACGAGCTCCAAAGTTGATTGCCACGATGGTCGGTACGTCCTTGCTTGAGGTTGTATCTGGTTATATCCCGTTGGTCAAAAGCTGTGAGAGGCATAGAGGGTCTCCAAAAAAAACTAGATTTTGAATTACCGTAAATCGCTATGGTGTTTAGGTCTAAAACGATAATCTTTGATTAATAGTATTCCAATTCCACAGTTATTTATTTTTACAATAACCATTAAAAAGGCCGGATTGAACAATAAATAATGAATGTATTAAGCATGCGCTGACGGTAATGGTTCAGGCTCACAAGACGACAATCCTTGTTGAGCCTAAAAACCAACCACTTAAAACCAGCTATTGTTGTGCCACAAAATCAACTCACTGTGGAAGTGGTGTTTGTTACTGCGAGTCGTCGCACCGTGGATGGCGTAAATAAAAGCAAGGCAGGAGTACGTGCTTAAAGAACGTTCTCGCAGCGTGTTGCAAAAGTATGACAGCACTTTGCGACAATATTATGAGCTTATCCACGCTTTGATAAGACAAAATTCGCGTAATTTGTTTGCGATTGAGCACTGCATTTATTAAAAAAGTGTGCTGCGCCAAAATGGGGATAAAGAAACCACACTTAAAACAACGCCCCGGATAATCGAGCAACAAGCACGGCGAATGGCTTAAATGAAAGCGCTTCACCTCACGCCCAAAGTTCGCGGAGTACTAGTGTTTATTCGCTGTCAAGTTATAAAAACGTTCGCCATAAAACTGGCCATTGCGAAATAGCGTGACTTGTCCATTCAGAGGGCCATTGTCGAGGTTGGGGCGTTTGCACCGATCAGGGCGGCTTATTTAAGTGGTAGGGCTTGGTGGCGCGGGTAAAGCGCAGGAGTGCGTGTGGATGCCGGGTAAAAAACCACCTGCCGCAGCTGCGCCCGCACGACCGCCCCGGCAATTAACACCGCTCCAGGAAGGGTCCCGCAGCTCCAGGAAGGGTCACCAGCGTCCCGGAACAGTCCCGCACAGTGCCAGGAAGCATCGCCGACCCGCCAGGACGGCCTCCCCAGCGCCAGGAAGGCTGCAACGCTTGAAAGGGAGCGCTTTCGAAGATCGATTCCCGGTATTCGTTGTTTATTAATGGCCGCAGGTGGAGATAACAATAAATCTATCCCCTTTATCTCTTCGTGATTAAAAAATATTTAACACATTGGTAGTATCTGTAGGCAAAGGATAATTTTTATTGTGTGTGTTTAAATAGGGAGTATTGGGTGGCAAAGAAGATTTTGGTGTTAACTGGTATATCAGTATTGTTGATAGCTTGCGGGGGTAGTGGTAGTGATGATCACAAAGTCACTTTTGAAGATTTTACAAACACCGTAAAGTCCCAGGTTGGCGACACAGCCATTGATTGTGGCACCTTGCCTTGGGGTGAATCTCAGCTAGAAGCTAACACCTGTATGGCGGAGTCATTTAATAATGATCAGCAATTCTATGCGTTTTTTGAAATCCTAAGTTATGACTCAACACGCTATGGGAGCCCGGTTCTCACTCAATCCGGTGAGTTAAAAATTTATTATTTCGACAGTGGGACAATATCATCTGGTTCAATTTCAAATCGAACTTGTTTAAATGCCGAATTTTCCGGTAATGTTGATACAAGCTGGGAAGTGGTTTTTCTTTGTGACGAATAGTTTCGGTAATATTGGTGGCTGTTCCTTCGTTATCCTAGCTTTTCATTCTTTAGCAAATAATCTTGGCTTGATTTTGATGTTTCGGATCCTGTCTGGCGAGCGGGGTTCGAGATTCCTGGAATATTTTGACCGGTGTCTGCCCCTCTAGTCCTGGTCCCTCTTGTCCTTTGGCCAGTTACTTCGTTGCAACCGGTCTCGGCGCTGCCTCCAATTAAAGCCGGTGTGCAGATATCGCTACAGGTGGCGTGTAACTCATGATTGGGATGGGTCACCTGCTGATTGGGCTTCGTTAATTGGTGATAGATTAACCAACCGGGTGATTGGCGCTTAGTCCCCCTCTGATTGGCAGGCACTCATTTGCCGATAGAATGTACAACCGGGTAATTGGCGCACTGTCCCTGGTTGATTGGGGTTCAGTGAAAGCGTGATTGGTGTGGGTGCGGAAAAGCAAGGAAGCCCAGCCGGCTGATTGGTGACCTAAGGTCCAGCGATTGGAGAGCTATCACCGCTATCTAGAATGGCTTACGGTTTGATTGGATAGGTGTCATGTTGCGATTCGGAGGGTGATACAGGTTAAGGCATCATGCAGCGCCTGTCCCTCTTATCCTGTTCAATTCAAATACCGCGTACGCCAAATCACGGGTCGGTCACGTGGTATTGCTATGGAAAAGAAAATCAGAGAGCTCACACAGTATCTTCGTGGTTGGATCAATTATGTTGGGATAGCCCAAGGCTTTCAGAAATGCATTGCTCTGGATTGCTGGATACGAAGGCGCTTGAGAACGAGTTATTGGAAAAACTGGCGAAAAGTCAAAACGAAAATTCGAAATCTAATAAGGATCGGTGTCAGTGAAGGCTTGGCTGTTACTTGCGGGGCGTCGTCTAAAAGTTACTGGCGAAACGCAAAGACGGAAGGTGCTCACATTGCGCTGAGCAATAAGTTTTTCGAAGACTTGGGGCTGATCTCACTAGGTGATTGTTGGGTAGAAATTCATTATGGTTAGGGAACAGCCCATTGCGGACCCGCATGGTGGGTGGTGTCGGGGCCGGGAGTTAGAAACTCCTGGCTACCCGATCTACATTCCTTGGGAATAATTAAAAAACAGCTTCTTGCAAGGCAACAAAATCAACTTCACATGAATTACTTTCGGAGTGCAATCTAATCTTTTTTCCTGCCATATATGCTGCAGTAGCAAGGCTAACCATTCGGTTTACAGCCGCTTCATCATGTTGCGCAAGGGTAATTGTTCCGCGCACCTTTCCATTTTCCTCACAGCTTTCTACTACATTAGTAGAATCAGAAGATAGATATATTTTTATAACTTTAGTTGCATTAAAATCGTACTGTTTTACAGCAACCACTTTGCCAAAACCAATACTATCAGCTCCACAACAAGCAGATATACAAAAAAGAATGATCCCACCAATATATTTCATAAAACCTCAAATATAGAATTAAGAATGTAACGCCTGGCGATGGCGACGTAGTGTAGTTGGAACATGAGCCACTTGTTAAGCATTTAGTGCACCGTACTTAATTGCATTTGGCATATCAAAAAATACCGTGATATTGTCAGCCATTCCAAAGTGCGACTGATCTCGAATTTCGAGAGCTGAAATTATAACTAATCCACCGCCCTCAAATTTTAAAACAATGCTTTGAGGATAATATATTTTCTTTTTAAATAAACCTGACTCCTTGACCCAACCCCAAACTACACGAATACTAATGATTTGTTTGGCAATGAGCTGGTTCCATTTTTTTGATTTTGATACTTCAACCTCTCTACACTCACTAAGCTTCGACTGTAATGGGGTCTTTAGAATAGACACCCCATACTGAAAGAATTCATCACCCCAAATAAAGCCGAATACTTGACCTGACTCCATATAAATATTTGCGCCGTAGTCAAGAGAATCAAAGCCTTCATCACCTAAGAAATCCGTTTCGTAACCTTCATAGTTGATCTCGAAATACTCAACCCTTCGGATTTTCTCTCCAATCAAACTTTCAGCTAGTGTTTCGTACTCGAATTTAGTCATAGCGATGCTTAACGTCGCCTTAACCCGCCCAGCAAGTGGCGCAGTTTTATGTTATAGGCAAAGCGTAATACAAAATACGACGCTTGTTGGGTCGGAGTTGAAGGCCTTGTTAAGTGACGTTCACGGCCAGAACCTTATGCCGATAAGTGGCTTTATGCCGTGCTCATTTTCTTCTTCATCAAAGTCAACGACCACACCGCTTGCAAGCTTGATAGCTTCGCGACCATAATAGTCAATAATTTCATAATCCATATCATGCGTGCAAAATATTTCAACTATTTCAGTAATAGACTGATTTTCCTTTCCATTTAGGAACCATGGTTCAATCTCAATTTTTTCGTTTTTAAATGAATAGGAATCTGCATCTTTTGGGTCGTAATTATCATTTTGTATCGAGTAAAGTTTAAGTTCTTGGTCGAAGAACAGCTCATACCATGCATATAAAAGAATACTGCCCGTTTCCCCCAAATCAGTATCACTATCAGGTGTACCGAGAATAGATATAGCCTGTTCTTTGGGCGTCCCCAACTCAAGAGATCCAAATTTACCAGTTTTTAAAAACTCTTCGATGCTGATTTTCATAGGCACTTAACGAGACTGTAGAAAAACTCTTGCCAGTTCATCTTGCATAAAAATCATGCGCAAAATCGCGCTCCTACGTGAATACTAACCGTTTTCGGGCATACAAAAAGGCTTCCCATCGCACTCTCCGTGTAAAAATATTTTCGCAACGGCACACGATTGAGTTTTTCTACAGTCTCAACACCTCAATCACCGGGCCGGCGGAGTGAAGCAATTTATGTGGTATAAAGGAGCGTAGCGACACCACAAAAAATTGCGTAATGTAGCTAGCTCCGCGTGCATTGAATTGTTAGGCATTGTAATTTTGATAGCGATGAATGAGTTGCATATATGCTCTATTCAGAAACAAATCTGCCTCAGCCATTTGTTTCATTTCTTTCTCGAACGAACTTCCTGTTAGTATTTCCTGGTCGAATAGACTCTCTCCAGTTTCCTCATCCATTTGAAGCTTCGGATTAGACCTGATCAGACCTTGAACCTCACCACCGCCTTTTAGCTCTATAAATGCCGAATGTAGAATTCTATTCCTATCCTTTCTGAATTTATGCATAGATGTTACGTAAACGCTAAAGGATTCTTTAAATTCATTCTCGAGATCTTCTGGTAGATTGCATTTCGTTATAGCTTCTATGAAAAGGGCATGGACTTTATCAATAAGTTTCTGATTAGATAAATTTCTTAATCCCTTTGGCGGCCAATCTTCACGGCTAGGATCCAAAATAAACCAGCCGATCTCTCTAAGCTTGTTTTCAATCCATTGGAATGAAACAACAAACTCACCAATTCTCTTGTATATTTCATCGTCTTCATTCAATGAATTTCGGCTCCTGTTTTTGCCTAACAATATTATTAGACGGAAAGTTTCCGTGTTTAAACACCGATTGCGTCCGTCTAATACGCAATCGTTCTCCGGAGCAAACCAACGACAGCTCCCAAGCTACGGCCTCTCAAAAGTCGTTGCCCAATATTTAAGCCGGGGCAAAGACGGAAAGTTTACCTATTAATGCATTTAGGCGGATTGCGATTCTAGCCCAAACAAACCCAGCGAAATTCCAGGCCAAGGACTTAAGCTAAAGCGTCAAAAATCCCACTTCGCCATCCCACACTACCAGCAAACATGGATGTGGTGTTAGACAACGCAGGAGCACTGCTGTCGAAGTGCGTACTTGCAGCGTGTCACAGTGGTGAACACCAAATTCATGTCTCCATTATTCTTCCAAGCTACCACACCCACCAGGGCGAAAATTTGCCATAGCACAATATACGTTCAAAACGAGAAAGCATCGAACTCTCATCTTAGGAGCTTATAAACGATAGGATAAGCCAAACCGCTGGCGACGCCCCTCCAACTTAAATATTGAATTTACCCAAAATGTGCATAAAGTGCCAAAATAAGAAGGGGTAAGTCAGAGAAGGACATGGGCATTTCCCAAATTCCAATAAAAATAAACTAAAACGCCCCCGCCAAATGATCGATCAACAAGCGGACCCGATTACTCAAATGGCGACGATTCGGATAAAGCACAAACATTCCGAAATCCTGCTCCTCATATTCCTGTAACAGGGGCAGCAATTCGCCGCGCTCGATAAATTCATCCACAATAAAATTCGGCAGCTGGGTAATACCGCAACCTTCCAAGGCGGATTTACAAAGCAGGTCGCCATTATCGGCAGTTAGGCGGCCCTGCACCGCTTGAAAAAAGCGTTTGCCCTTGTGTTGAAAGGGCCAACTGATGCCATCCTGCACCAGGGTATAAACCAAACACGCATGGCCGGGTAATTCGGCGGGGCTTTGCGGTGTTCCAAATTTTTTTAGGTAGGTGGGGCTGGCGCAGAGTACGCGGCGGCATGCGGCAATTTTTCGCGCAAATAAATTGGAATCGCTTAAATTGCCGATTCGAATCGCGAGGTCAAAACCTTCATTAATCAAATGTACTTTGCGGTCGGATAATTCACTGCGAATCGTCACTTGCGGATGTGCCTCTAAAAAGCTCGCCAGAACCGGCGCGAGCATTCGTACCCCAAAACTCAGCGGTGCGGCTAGGCGAATTTCACCCACGGCCTGCTCGGTATGGCAACGCAGGGTTTCCTCAACTTCCTCCAGCTCTGCCAACAAGCGCTGCACATGCTCAAGGTAGTGATAGCCGGTATCGGTAAGTGCCAGGCGTCGGGTGGTGCGTTGCAACAGCAGGGTGTTCAAGTGGCTTTCAAGATCACTCACGCGCTTACTGATTACCGACGTTGCCAGGCCCATCTGGCGACCGGCCGCAGCGAAGCTGCCTGTTTCGGCAACCGCCTTAAAAGCCTGCATATTGGCGAGTTTATCCATGATTGTTCCAATAATTCGAATGAAGCATTCGCCGAACAGTATATTGTTTGCTCAATCGCGTGGGAATACGCTGTGAACATCGATCAATCACGAGGAGATAGTGCGATGTTAATAAAGCGAGACAGGAATGAACGTGGCCCTACCGATATCGGCTGGCTGAACAGCCAACACAGCTTTTCGTTTGGCGGTTACTACGACCCGGCGCAGATGGGCTATGGCCCCTTGCGGGTGATTAATGAAGATCGCGTGGTGCCTTCCGCAGGTTTTCAAACACACCCACACAGCAATATGGAAATTATTTCCTATGTGTTATCGGGTGCCCTGGCCCACAAAGACAGCATGGGTAATGGCTCCACCATTACTGCAGGCGAAGTGCAGCTGATGAGTGCCGGTAGCGGCGTAAGCCACAGCGAGTTTAACGCCTCCAACGATGAAGCCGTGCATTTTCTGCAAATCTGGATCGTGCCCAACAAAAGTAACACCCAACCGGGTTATGCTCAAAAACGCTTCGACGAAGCGGACATGCACAACCGCTTTCACGTGGTGGTGGCGCCCGACGGCGCAGAGGGTGCTCTGGCCATTAAGCAGGATGCCAGATTGGCGATTGCAAAACTGGAGTCAGGTGCAACACTGAACCAAACACTGGCCGACAACCGTAAGTATTGGATTCAGGTCGCTCGCGGTGAATTATCGGTGAATGGCGAAATCGCCAAAGCGGGCGACGGTTTTGCGGTTGATCAGGAAACGCAGCTGGTGTTGCTAGCGCAAGCGCCTGCTGAAGTGTTGTTATTCGATTTGCCCCGTTAAATTGTTAAACCAACAGGAGAGGGTTATGAAACTGTTATTTATGGCCGGAAGCGCGCGCCAGGGTTCACTTAATAAAAAACTCGCCAAGGCCGCCGAGGCCCTGGCACAGGAAGCGGGGTATGAGACCACCCTGGTGGACCTTCGGGATTTCCCGATGCCCCTTTATGATGGGGATCTTGAGGCAGAATCCGGGCTTCCGGAAAAGGCAATTGCATTCAAAGAACTGTTTACGGCACATCAGGGTGTGTTTATCGCATCGCCTGAATATAACAGTTCTTTTTCACCCTTATTAAAAAATACCCTCGATTGGATTTCACGGCCCCACTACGAAAAAGAGCCGCGCCTTTCCGCGTATCAAAACAAGGTTTTTGCAATCAGTGCTGCGTCGCCGGGTGGCCTGGGTGGTTTGCGCGGTCTGGTGCCACTGCGCATGTTATTGGGAAATGTGGGAACCTTGGTAATACCCGAGCAACTGGCGTTATCCAATGCCGCTTCTGCTTTTGATGAAAACGATAAGCTCACCAACGAGAGTTATCGCAAAACCTTGCAAAATATTGTTTCCCGATTGGGTAGCGTTACACAACAGGTGCACGCCTAGACCTGCCGTTTATTTTTTTAAGTTTTCTATTGGATGCCTTGTGCATTACCGCGTTATGTATTGCTGCGTCGTGTAGATGTTTTTAACGACGTAGCCATTGTTCTGTCATCCACATTTTTAGTTATTTAGGCTGCCAGATGTGCCGTTAGTATCCAGGGTGGCCCTGAAAAATATTTTATTTTTTTGCGTTTCCCTGGTTCGTTCTGTCTATTTCCTATCACTCCTAATTATTTATTTTTTTATTTTCTCTGAATTTTGCGTTAACACAACTTAATTCATTTTTAAGTGTGCAAAATTTGTGCGTTGTTCTCGGTTGCTAAAAACACATTCATAAAATTAATTCATGCGATTGTTTTAATTTGAGCGGGTGTCGTGAGGCTGGGGTTATGCGGAAAATAAAACTATAAAAGGGTATTTTTATGAATAAAATATTGAGGTGTGTATTAGGCAGCGCCAGAATTAAGATGGCGGCAATAACGGTTTTTGTTGCATTGGTTTTTTCGCAAACGGTGTGGGCTGTTGATATCCAGCCGCCAGACCCCAGTTGTTATGATCCGCAACTCGTCATTACACCTTCCTCGGCAACCATGAGCCACGGCGAGACGCAGCAGTTTCAAGCTACGATCATTACGGAATTTCCCACATACAGCGCGAAGATTATTTGCCCCTATTCGGATAAACAAACTAAAGCGCTGGATTTACCGATAGTTGGTTCCATTATTTCCTGGAGTACCCGCAACACCGATTTGATTTCAGTGACGCGCAGCGGCCTGGTAACTGCCATTGGCTATGAGGGTACCGCGCTACTGCTTGCGCGAACGTCTTACGATGGGCGCGTGTTATTAGACAGCGCAAGAATCACACTTGAAAGCGATACCGTAGAACCGACAGTGCTGTTAAGGCCGGAAAAACTGGAACTCAAAGCCGGTGACGGCGCGCAACTCACTGCGGAACTGGTATTCCACGATGCTGAAGACGAAATACCGGTTCCCATTCCTGTTTGGTCGTGGAGCAGTAACCAGCCCGAAATTGCTTCGGTTAGCGACAGCGGTTGGGTAACGGCGGGGCCATTGCCCGGCAATGCCATTGTTACCGTGAGCACCAGCTACAACGGTAAAATTTACAGTGCCGATTCAGAAATTGCAGTAGTGCGGGAAGCTGGCGATATTCCCAAAGTCACCATCACGCCGGCAGTGCTTAAGTTTACTGCCGCCGGTCAGCAAATAACTTTGCAGGCAAGGGTAGATGGGGTGCCGGTGAATGTTGCCTGGGCGAGCTCGAACCCGGAGCAAGTCAGTATTGTTAACGGCGTTGCCACAGCCAATACCGATTTGGGTGCCGCGCTGTTGAGTGCCCAATTGTTGCTGGATATTGAACACGAGCCCGGTCTGGCGACGGCGGCCATTGTGCAACAACATGATAATGTGATTGATTTTTCCGAACAGGATTATGAATCGCTGGTATTTGACGATGCCGGTACAAATTTACCCGGCCTGCCCGATGGCATTTTAACAATTAACACCGCCAGCATTGCGGAACAGGATATATCCGTCGGCGATATTATCAGCACACCGCAGCAGGGCTCTTTACTGGTGGAGGACATAGAGAGTGCCGCCGGGCAACTGATCGTTCGCGGCCATATGCCAGCACTGAATGAGCTGTATAGTGATTTAAGTATTCATTTTTCGGAGGGGCAGATTGCCAAATTCGCTGCGCTTTATGAGGAAAAATCGGGGCGATCATTTCTGCAATTAACGCCACAACAATTTCCTGAAAGTGCGCTAAGAACCTCGGGTATGGAAGCACTGGATCTCGATCCCGAGTGCGGCACCGCTATCGATTTCGGGTGGAGTACCAGCAGCGATATTTCCATTACTGTGGAACTCAGTGGCAGCCATGTGGAGCAGCTCTATGCCATTGCGAGCTTGGGCATGGGTGCCCAGCTGGCTTCGAAATCTTTTGAAGTGGGATACAGCTGTGAGTTGGAACTGCTGGACCCAAGAGCGCTGTTTGGGCTTCCTATTCCGGGTTGGGCTACCATTGTGGCGCAGTTTTATCTCAACGGTATTGCCGGTGCCTCGGTGAGTTTTGGAGACGGTGCCACCCAGGAAATGCAGGGCCCGTCATTCGATGCCAATACCGGTGTGAACGGCGGCTTTAAGTATGACGAAGGTGTGGTTACCGCGCCCTTCGATGCAATCCCCAGCAATATAACCGCGAATCTCAATTTAATTGCCAATGAGCAAACTGGAAGCATCACCACCGATGCCAATATTGGGCTCGCAGCCGGTATTTTATGGTCTATTGCGCCGGGTAGCTGGCCGGTGAGTTTTGGCGCAACCTTTTTCGACGATATTTCCCTGGTGGATATAACTGCGCCTGAATTGGAAGTGACGCTGGGGCGCGAAGTTGAATTTCCCCTCGCCATGCTCAATTCGGTGAGCGACCCCTTATACATTGGGCCTGCGGGAAACGATTATCTTAAGGCGAGTTTGTACCCGGTTAAAGAGGCTGGCCTGGGTGGTCTTTTCGAGTTGATTCTGAGTATTTTCGAAAAAGATCCGCCTTCCATTACCCTGAGCAATATTGTTCCGGAAGTTAACTTGTTTACTTTCAACGACCCCGATGCTCCGGAAATTTTTGCAAACCATTGGCCGCAATTTGAAGGCTTGAGCGTTTCTTCCAACACTGTGTACATCGACGGATTCGCACCGGGAGATCCACTGTATAGCGAATACCCCGGCAGTGTGGTTATTCAGGCACCGGTAACGCGCTGGTTGCCGCAGGTCATTCCCGATTGGGCGCAGCCCTGGCTGTTTATGGAAATCTGGCAGCGGGATTTAAGCAGCGGTGGAAATTTCTCGAACCTGCTGAGCGGTATCACCGGGGAGTCGGTGACTTATACTCCGCAAGCGGGTGATGAAGGTGATTTTGAATTGCGCGGTCACCTGTATTACTCGCCGTTCCTGATGTACGGCTTGGCCAGCTTGCGGCCTCATGTATCGGCCAGTGTTCCGTTGCGGGTTGCGACTCTGCCAGACCTGCTGGTAACGCCGCGTGAGCTGAGCAGTTTGTTGTACCCGGGAAGCAGTGAGTCTCATGTTGTTACCGTAAGCAATACCACAGCTGCCGCCGTTAATTATCATTTTGAAGGCAATGCTAGCTGGTTTACCTTGCCATCCGGCAGCTTCAACATTGCCGCCAGCGCGAGTGCTGAACATACCTTAAGTTTTAGCTGCCCCAACTCGGTGACCGAGTTTGAGGAGCAGGTGGTATTGGTGAATGACGATAATAACGAAGAGTCTCCAATCGATCTCAGCCTGGTGTGTGCGGTTCTGGAAATTACGCCCTTGAATGCCACGGTTGGCGGTAAAGTGGGTGAAGCGATTGCGAAAAATTATTCGGTACACAACCCGACTACGCAAGGCGTATCGGTGACCGCCAGTGTTTCGGGTTTCGCGACCAGCCCGGCCAGTTTTAATGTGGCTGCGGGGGCAACGCAAACGGTAGTGGCTTCATCGTCGTGCGCCGCCAAAGGTGAAACCAGCCACAACGTAGCTTTTGTTGCGCAGGGTTATAACCATGCCGGCGTGCTCACTAAAAAATGCAGCGACCCTGGCGAAAGCGAAGGCGACCCGCATTTATACACCTTCGACCGCGCAAAGTACGATTTCCAGGGCAAGGGTGAATTTATTGCCTCGGCCTGGCAGGGTGGCGACAACAGTTATGAGGTGCAGGTGCGTCAGTTACCCTGGGGCAGCAGTACCCGGGTAACGGTGAATAAAGCCTTTGCCTTTAATGTGCACGGCGACAGAGTTGCGATTTACAGCAGCAGTCAGGTACCGCTTGGTGGCGACACGCTCATGGTCAATGGCAGCCCGGTGGTGCTGAACGACGGTGAAATTTTTAATTTGTCGAACAGCAGTTCCAGCGTCGAACGAGTCGCCAGCAGTTATGAGGTTCACTGGCAAAATGGTGCTGATGCAACGGTGCGCCTGCGCAATGGTTATTTAGGACTGGGCCTTACGCCGCCCGCAATTACTCAGGGTGAACTGGTTGGCTTGTTCGGTAATTTTAATGGCAACAGCAGCGACGACTTTAAATTGCGCGACGGCACCTTGCTGACGTCACCTTTGTCGTTTGATGATCTCTACAATTGCGGCGCGGGCAATGAATGTTTTGCGTACCACCTTACCAAGGGCTGGTTGCAGCGGGATATAAATAATTCGCTGTTCGATTATAACCCGGGTGAGGGACCATTGAGTTTCGCGCCGGCGGCTGGTGAGCTGTTCCCGGCTTCAGGGTATTCGCTGGATGAGTTTTCCCAGGCCGATATCGATTGGGCCACCGGTGTGTGCAATGCCGCCGGTATTACGACGCCGGAATTGCTCACGTCGTGTTTATTCGACGTATTGCTCACCAACAATATCAACTTTGCCGATGATCTCGCGAATATGGAAAGCGATACCACCGGTGAACCGGTGCCGCCGGGTAATACCTCCTGCAAGGCGCTGCGTGCCAGTGGTGTGCTGGTGGACGGGTACTACGATATCGATACCGACGGCCCCGGGCCGCTGCCGGCTGTGAATGTTTATTGCGATATGAACAGCGGTGACGGCGGCTGGACCTTTAAACAAATAACCGGCGGCGTAGCCACTCTGGGCGTTAATGAAAACGATAGCTGCAGTGCAGTTGGCTTGCAGTTGTTCGCGCCGCGCAGCCAGGAGGATTACGCCTTAGCTCGGGATTACATGCTGGATCTTGGCTATTACGACACCCTGGGGCCCTTGGGTATTTACCACCCAGAGACTCAAGGCAGTGGTAGCAACGCAATGTTTTTGCCCATGAATACCTACGACAGCCCCAATGCGAGCGATTTTGGTTGGTTGAGTACCGCGGGTGCAGAGTGGTGGGCTTCGTCTTTAACGAACGTCGCGGAGCCCAGTGGTGACTACGCACAAAATTGCTGGCTGTATTGGGAGTACGATACAAACGGCAACGTGCAACACTACAACGATTTCGATGGCGATGGTGATCCCACTTGCGTTTATGATTACAGCGATTACATGTGCATTCACAGCGATAATCTAACGCTTTCGCATTCTTCAAGTTAAGCGAAGCTTGCGGCGCCCAGGTGCGCCGCACTTTATAGTTATGCTGTTAACTATTGTGTTGTTAACTAATCTATTGCTAACTAAAGTGCAGTTAAGCCTGAGCTGTTAGCCAGCGCGCTGTAAATCTTAGCGTTATTAACCCGAGGCGGCCTTGCTTATTGGGCGCTGCCCGGGTTATTCCATTTCACGTCGGTGACGTTTTCGAAACAGTGCTTTGCCCCGACCACATCAATCAAGCCCATTTTTGCCAATTCACCGTGTAACTTCACATCGGCACCGACCAGTGCAACACGGGCGTTACGCGCCAGGGATTTACGCACCAGTTGTTCCAAGACCATGGCGGTGGAAACGCCGATGAGCTTGGCATAGGCGATATCGATCACGAGTTTCTGGTGGTGTTTAAAGGGATCGAATAATAAATTCAAACCGCGCCCGGTGCCGTAACTGATTGGCCCGGTAAGTTTTAAGAGAACGGTTTCGCCCTGTTCCCCACTTAGAAATTGCTGTTCTTCCGGGGTTAACAGTTCGGTGTTGGCGTGACCATCGCTGAGTACAAACTCACCCAGTTGCAGATCGGAAAGCTTGCTGATAACCACCGTGTTTTTGATAAATACACCGACAAAAACCGCTGTAATTAAATCGACGGTAACGGTGAGTACAAAAACCGTAAACATTAAAAAGACTGCAAAATTAGGCAGGCGACGCAAGCGTTTTAAAAACGGCCAGTCGATAATATCCACGCCCACTTTAATTAAAATACCCGCGAGCGCGGCCAGGGGAATGCTTTCAAATAATTTCCCGGCACCGGCAACAACGGCTACCAAAACCAGCGCATGAGTCACGCCGGAAAGGGGCCCGCTGCCACCGGCACGAATATTTACCATGGTGCGCATCGTAGCGCCGGCGCCGGGCAGGCCGCCAAACAAACCGCTCACGGCATTGCCGATGCCCTGGCCCACCAGCTCGCGATCGGAATCGTGTTGGGTGCCGGTCACATTGTCGGCCACCAGTGAGGTGAGCAGCGAATCGATGGAACCCAGTACCGCCAGCATCAATGCGTTTACCAGCATTTCCTTCAGCAGATCGCCACTGAATGCTGGCAGTATTAATGAGGGAAGCGCTGAGGGAATGGTGCCGATGCGATCCACCGTGTGCGACGGGTCGATAAAATAAGCGGCTAGGGTGACCACAATAAGTGCCAGCAGTGGCGAAGGCAGCACGCGATTGGCTTTACCGCGCCACCCGAAAGTGACTGCCAGAGCCAGTGCGCCGAGCATTGCGGCATTGGGGTTAATGTTGGCAATATTTTCGGGTAACAGGGTGATCGCGGTGAGCACATTGCCCTGGGTGGCCTGCCCCAGCAGCGGCGCAAGTTGCAGCACGATAATAATGACCCCGATACCGGTCATAAATCCGGAGATTACCGGGTAGGGTACCATCACCACGTATTTGCCCAAGCGTAAAACGCCGAATGCCGCCTGCAGGCAGCCGCCCAGGAACACCGTGGTAAAGCTTAGGGCCAGGCCGCTGTCTGGGTATTTGGCGACGAACCCGGCGATCATCGCCGTCATCACCACGGTCATTGGGCCGGTGGGGCCGGAAACCTGCGAGGGGGTGCCACCGAAGATGGCGGCAAACAAGCCAACAATGATGGCGCCGTAAAGGCCGGCTATGGGGCCAGCGCCAGAGGAAATGCCAAAAGCCAGTGCCAGCGGCAACGCGACAACCGCCGCGGTAACGCCACCGCTGAGGTCACCCAGCGGATTTGTGGTCAATCTGTTTAAAGAAAACACAATGTGGTTCGCCTGCAAAAGCCACTTTATACGCTTTTTAACGGCGTTTGAGTAGTTGCGCAGGGGAGCGTGAATGGTGTCGCTTTAAACCTTGCACACATCCGGCGGCTTGCAGCGATGTGCAGCGAGCCGCCGGGAAGCGCCGTGTTTACCAGTCGAGTCGCACACCCATCAGTGGCAGGGCAGCGCCTTCTTCTTCGAAATTCTTTCCGGCGAGCATATTGAATTCATTGTTTGAAGGGTTGCTGGAGCCGAGTGCATTGAGCACATCTAAAAACGCGGTGAGCCCCACCGGGCCTATGCGGTGAAAATAGTCGATGCGAAAATTGAGCGATTTATAGGCGCCATAGCGACCGGTGTTATAGGCCGTGGTTTCGCGGGAGTACCGTAGCGGGTTACCATCGCCGAGCACATTGTCGTGCACAATATAGCTGTCGCTGGGTGTGCCCGAGGCCCACTTCCAACGTGCGGACAGTTTCCAATGGGAGCTGATTTCCCAAACACCACCAATTGTGAAGGCATGGGGGCGACTGAAGTCGGCATCGTAGCTGTTTTGGTTATCGGCATCTTTTACTTTGGCCTGATTGTAGGAGTAGGTAAATGTACCCGACCATCTTTCTGAGAACTGGCGGACTAGCGATGTGTCGACACCGTAGATTTCACCGCTGCCGGTGTTGGCGTAAAGGCCTTCGATACCGTCTTGCTCTACAATTAAATCGCTGAGTTCCTGATAGTAAGGCTCCACGCTCACACTCAAATTACTGTCGAAGGCGTAGCGAATCCCCAAGCTGATTTGATCGATTATCTCGTTTTGCAGGCCAATGCTTTTTGAGGCGCGTGGCTTGATGTCGGGGCGCTGGTGATAGCGGCCGGCGGTGGCGCTGAGGAACGTGCGGTCGCCAACTTGCCAGGCGGCGCCAATACGGGGTGAGGTGATGCCCTGTTCGGTGTAACTGTCGTAGTCGTAGCGGGCGCCGGCACGCAATTCCAGCGCGCCTATATCAATGCGCTGATTGAGGTAAAACGCATAACGGTTTTCGCTGTCGTCGTAGCGGTTGTCGATTTGCTCGGGTGTTAGCACCAAAAATTTCTGATCGGGGTCGGGGCGGTAGTCGCGGCTGTCGAACACAAAATAATACCAGTCGCCACTGAGGGACTGCTCCGCCAGTACGTCTTCTTGGGCCAACACAATACCGCTTTCAATACGACCGAGCCCATTGTCGACGCCAAAATCTATGAGCCAGCCCAGTTCACTTTCCTTGCGGTGGCTGTACATAATGTCTGGTCGGGTAATAATGTCGCGGGCGGGCGTATTAACCGGGGTTAAATCGGGGTAGGCCTCACCGCTGTCGGTTTCTTCGCTATAGCCTCGCGAATAGAGTTTATTGCTTAACTCTGCGGTGTTGCCGAATTGTTGAATCCAGGTAATTGCCAATAAATCCATATCGCGGGTGTTGTCTACAAGATCGATACTGCCCCAGTCACCATTGTTTTTTTCATCGGTGGCCAAAACGTTTTCGACATTGCGCTCGTAAGCTTCTGAGGCATAGATCGCCAGGAACTCCAGGGTGCTGGCATCGCCGAGCTGACTGCTGGATTTGAAGATGATATCGCTGAGTTTGGGCTTGCCGATATCGTCCAGCCCTACGGTTTCAAACAAGGTGGTGAAATCCAGGTGGCGCGCTGAAAACAGAAATGAGGTGTCTTTGTGGAACCCGCTGGGGCCGCTGTAACCCAGTTCGGGGCCGGCAATATCGAGGTTGGCGGTGAAGGTTGCGGTTTCTGGGTTGCCTTTGGCGACTTCCAGTTCTAACAGTGAGCCCGCCTTTCCGGCGTAACGCGGCCCCCAGCCACCCGGCTGAAAGGTTGCGCTGTTAACAATGTTTGGGGCAAATATGGAGTAACGCCCGCCACCTTCCAATTCTTCGCGATCGCCAAAGGCATCGCTAAAGTGCACGACGCTGTCGAGCTCGATGCCGTCGACCAAAATAAGGTTGTCTCGCGGGCCATTACCGCGCACCGTGTAGCTGGAAAAATCACCGTCTGAAAACAAGCCGGGCAGGCCGTCCAGGGAGCGCAACACATCGCCGCCACCGCCGGGTGCAGAACGCAGGCTTTCGCGGTTGAGTCGGCTCGAGCCCACCGAGCCGAGGCGCTCGCCCTGTTCTTCGGTGGCGTATACCACGACTTCTTCGACACCGCTGCTGGTGAATTTGAGTTTTAATTCAACCGGTGTGAGTTTCCCGGATTGCACACGAATACTGGTGAGGCGTCCTGCCTGATAGTTGGGATGGTGTATTTCCGCGTCGTATAAACCGGGAGGTAATTCACTGAACAGGCCCTGCCCCTGCGCGTCGGTAATTTGAGGCGCAAGGTCAGTTTGGTCGCGGGCCTGGAGTTCTATTTGGGCGTCGCTGATTGTGCGGTTGGTATCTGTGTCGTACAAGGTAATGCGGATTTCACCGCTGGCTGCCTGGACGATGTTTGCGCAGCACAGTGCGGTAAAAAGCGTTAAAACCAGTCCTAAGTTTATGTGTATCTTCATGGCTCTCTCGGATTTTCGGTTTAATTGTTAATACGTGGATCTGAAAGCGGGGAGACTATAAGTTGATGTTTAATAACTTGGCGTGATGTTGAGGGCGGTCTTGTGAGTGGCCCGTGAAAACTGCTATAAACCGCATGAATTATGTATCAGCGGAAGTTTTACCGTTCGTGCAGTAAGCTATCCGTTCGTGACATCGGTCATTAATTCGCAGTATGGAGACTACCCCATGGCACTGAGTGAACGCGGGCAATTCGAATTTTTAGCTGGCACTGTGTTGGGGATTGCGCCAATGCGCAACACGGTGTTGCTCGTCGCATTTCTCGCGACCGTACTCTTCACTTCCATAGAACCCGAGTGCTCAGCGGGTCTCAGTTTGTTGCCCCGGTTTCTGTTCTGGTCGCTGCAAATTGGGACCGGAATGTCGGCGATTATGCTGGCTAGTGTGCTGCTGCGCATGGCCTATCCGAGGCCGCTTTCATTTCCAGTACTCATAGTGGTTTCGGCAATGTTTGGCGCAATGTTGGCTTGCCCCTTGTTTGTTGGTTTGGAAGGTGTTTTCGATATAAGAGACGCCGACGATATGGCGGTGCTGCAAAATCATGGATTTGCTGCAGCCAGTTTCAGCGAATTTATTGCGATTGTGCCGAGTTTTATCACGGTGTGGGCGCTTGCCAATTTCCCCATTCTTATGGGCAATACCCAAGTAAATCAGCAATCGCCACATGACAGTAGCGATGAAAACCTTGCCGTGCGCAAGGCGTCGCCACATTCCGAGGGTGAACCCGAGCAGGGGGCGCGGCAAAGCTTTTTGGATTCGTTGCCCGAGCTGGTGGGCCGCGATCTGGTGGCGGTGTCGTCTGACTTGCACTATCTCAACGTTCATACCTCGTTGGGTAAAACCGTGGTGCTGGGCAGTGTTTCCCGTTGGGCAGAAGCCTTTGGCGAAGAGGGTATGATGGTGCATCGCGCCAATTGGGTTGCCAAGAAACATGTCACCCGCGTTGTTATTAACGGCAATAATGCCTATTGCCTGATGAGTACCGGTTTAAAAGTGCCGGTAAGCCGCAGTCGTCGCAAAGATGTTAAAAGTGTTTTTGGCGGCGGGGTGAAACTGCATTCAGACGCTACACTGGCTTGACCGCATAAACCCCGCCAAGCACCAGATACTCGTCTTCCCCCTGCATGAGGCCTGGCAGCAAGCCCGGAAAGTAAAGCACTTTGCTGAGAGGCACCCGAACTTCCAGTATCACATCGCCAAACATGCCTGCCAAATCGGCATCGGCACTGAAGGAATTGAGATTATTCAATAGCAGTATATGGTGGTCTTGCTGGGTGGTTAGATTTTCGAAATCGTTGATGTGATTTACGCCGCGATACAGCGTCCAGTGGTCGCGGCGGGTAAAGCGCCGCTGCAGTTCGTACTGACAAAAGCTGAATAGCAAATCCAGTTGCGCTTCCAATGCGTTGGTGTTGTACAGGCCGCGCATGTAGTCTGCCTGGTACTGGGCATAGCACTGGCCGTGAAAATCGCGCAATAAACCTTGATGGTTGCGCGCCAGAAGCCCGAAGCGGGATTCCACCCAACGCTTCAATACCGCAGCTTCAATGCCGTCCGGGTTGAACAGCCAGCCGCGTAATAGCCGCAGATAGTCGGCATTGCCACGGTTTAAACGGGCATGTTCGTCCAACCCAGCATCGGCTTTGTTGTCCAGTAAAAAGCAGGAGGCCATGTAATCCCGGAAGAAAACGGCGCGCGTCTCAGCATTGCTCACTTCTTCCAGGGAATCGAACAGTTGCGCGTGCATTTCCAGCACGCCGTCTATGAGCAACTGCTTGGGCTGACGCTGGAAGGTTAAGCTGCCCAAAATTACTGCTGGCAGGTTGCAGCGATTCAGAGCGCTGTGCGCCTGATTGGGCAGCGATGGGTAGCTAGCATTGGCACGTTTGTTCTGCATCATCCGTTCACATCCGCAGCGGGGTATGATGTCTCCATCTTGTCTAATTGTTGTTATGTAATGCTTGATCGAAAACAACGTTATCGCGGTTGTCTGCTTGGCTTGGCGGTAGGAGACGCGCTGGGAACTTCACTGGAGTTTAGCGAGCGCGGCAGCTTCTCGCCCATCAACGATATGCTGGGCGGCGGGCCGTTCCACTTACGGGCCGGACAGTGGACAGACGACACCAGTATGGCTTTGTGTCTCGCGACATCGCTCATTGAGAGTCGCGGTTTCGATGCGAACGATCAAATGAACCGCTACTGTAATTGGCGCACCCACGGTTATATGAGTAGCACGGGTCGTTGCTTTGATATTGGTGTCACGGTTTCTGAAGCGCTCAGTGCTTTTCAACGCACCGGCGAGCCCTTTTCCGGCTCCGATAACCCGTTCTCTGCAGGCAATGGTTCATTGATGCGCCTAGCACCCGTGGCCATGTTTTACAGCCCTGATGTGGAAAAAGTCATTCATTACTGCGGCGAAAGCTCGCGCACAACCCACGCGGCCAAAGAGTGCATCGATGCCTGTAAACTCTTTGGCGAGATGCTGCATCTGGCGTTGCTCGGCGCGGACAAAAATACCCTAGCAGGCAACACCTCTTATCAGCCGGAAACCCGAAAACTCCAAGCGATAAAAAGCGGCGACTACTTACACAAAACTGAATCTGATATTCATGGCACGGGTTACGCGGTGCAGAGTTTGGAGGCCGCGCTTTGGTGTTTTCATGGCACCAGCACCTACCAAGAGGCCGTGTTAGCTGCAGCCAATTTGGGTGACGATGCTGATACTACGGCGGCGATTTGCGGCCAAATTGCGGGCTCTTACTATGGGGTTGATGCCATCCCTGACGCTTGGTTACAAAAACTTACCCAGCGTGCAGATATTCAGGCGCTTGCCGATCAGCTGGCCGGGTGACCTCACGCCGCTGTCGCAATGCAGCCTTGCCATTCAGCAACACTTCCCTCCTTTAAAAAAAATCTTTTACTATTAATTCGGTAAGTAATTGGCTAACCCGGTAAGTCATTAGCCTGGCTTGTGGTGTTAAAACGCGAACGGCTGGTAAGCCGACTTGTGCTATATTGGCTGCCGCTACGGGCTTGCTTTCGTAGGGCTAATTTCCGCAAGAGGAGACTGCGCTTTGTTACTGGACGTTCTGGGAGTTCTTATTGGTTTTGCAGCCGTTATGCTGTTGTTTAGTTTGTTGGTTACCAGCATCGGCCATTTTATTCAGGGCCTGGCAAAAAAGCGCTATGCGGTTTTAAAACAAACGCTACAAAAATTTGCCGGCACTCTGCAAAAGGAACTGCCTGAAAGCTCGCAATTTCTGGTGCAAGCCATTGATGAAATGCTCGACGAAAAAACCCTTGAAGGGAAGCTAATAAAAGAAGCTGCCTTTGTGGCGAAAGAGGAAATTCGCGCGCGAATTCTTGCCAAATGCGGCGTGGTATCCGACGTGGATTTAAGTGAGCAAGCTCCCGGTGATGTGAATGCCGAAAAGTCGCTGCAGGCTCTTGAAGCTTATTTCCCAAAACTTGAAACGGCCATGTCACGCCAATTCAAACATTGGATGAATACTCTTTCTGTAATCATTGCCTTGATCATCTCGGTGAGTTTCCATTTGAGCGCCTTTGATCTGTTGCGTAATATCTCTGCCAATCCGGAGCTGCGGGCGGCCTATACCGCTTTTGGTGAGCAAAAATTACGTCAGGGGCAAAATGCTGCACTGGCACGGGCATTACCCGACACCACTGAATCGCTTGGAGAAATGCGCGCTCATGTGAACTCCGAATTGGCCGTTTTTAATTTCTCTGTGTTTCCCAATCATTGCGATTGCTATTTTGAAAGTAAAAATCCGCGACGTATCATGAGTAATATTGTGGGTATGCTGATAAGCACTTTGCTGATCAGCTTGGGGGCGCCATTTTGGTTCAGAGCCCTCCAGAATCTGTTTCGTCTAAGGGCGCAGGTTGCCAATATTAAATCGTAAAACTATTGTCAATTATTGCGCGCTATACTTAAAAGTTAACCCGATGGCTTGCGAGCTTAACAATCTGGCGAGTAAGCCCGATAGATTTTCTTTTGTAAAAAAAAGCTTGCCAAAGTAGTAAAACGCACGTAAAAAATACCCAGTTTATCTTGTTTGGGAGCCTGTACTGCAATGGTTCGAGTAATGTCTCTATGCTGCCTGCTTGTGGCGTCGTCGTTGGTAGCCGCGGAAACCGTACAGGACTACTGTAACGATATGTATCCCGCCGACAGTTACGACGCTGAAGATCGCCAGTTGTATCTTAGCGAATGTATTGAATTGTATGCGTCGGATTTTGTGAATCATGCAGAAGAAAGCGCGCCGGATTCGCAAGTGATTGAAGAAACTCACACAGAAGTGTCAGGGTTAGACGATGCGGTTATAAATGAGGCAGGCCAGGAATAGGGTGGAGCGACCAAGCCAGTCACTCACTTTTCGGCGAGTTTCCTGCTTGGCCGCGGCACGTTTTGCAGAACGGGATTTTTCATGCACACCCCCTTTTTTCATAATCGGATGGCAGGCGTGAAAATTCCGGGGTTTGTTTCTTTTCGACATAGACTCCTCCAAATCGAATGTGTTGTTTAGCCTCCTTGCATTTAAGCCGCCATGGTGTACCAGCAGCAGTCTTCCAAAATTTTCAGTTTACGTTTTACTTTTTTAGTCTTCTCCAGAAAAATCGGTGCTTTATTCGTTTTGGTAAAGCAAAACTTTTTCGGCAGATCACTGTACAGCGAACGCGGTGGTTTCGAATACCGGATATTTTTCATCACATTGCCTGTTTCGACGCTGTGATAATACAGGTGCGCTACACCCAGCTCATCCAGACAAAACTGAATAGCCGCAGTTAGCATGGCCTCTTGCCAGGTTTTATCGAAAGCTGCCAAAAACTTCTCGCTAAACGCCAATACTTGTGCAGCATTTAAAACCTTGCCGCGAAACTGAAATTGCACACGAGTGCGATTGAGCACCGCAAGGCGGTGCATGGTGCGTACTTCCCTTATTAAATCTGATTGAATTTCTTCAATCAAAACTTCGTCTGTGTCGAAGTCGATATCCAATCTGGCCCAGGCCAGGGTAACCGGCCGCGATTGACTAATGGGGTGACCATAGCCAAACAGATAATTTGCGCTGCACTGCGTGAGGGATTCGAACTCGCGAGCCCATTGGTACGACAAATTCAGTTGTAATACCAAATTACCACCGGGGCGGGACGTTTGTGCCCAGCGGTAGCTTTGCTGGTGCCCCCATCGATCTAAGGTAAGTACATAGGCTTCCGGGGTTTCCAGCCACAGGCCATTAAGCACTGAGTTATCGACTACGCCCTTACCGCAATTTGCAACGAGTGTCTGCATCGCAGGTCTACAGAGTAGATTTCCCCAAGGCGTGCCACGTAATTCCCGTAAATTCAACGGCCCGTGTTTACTGGCGAGTCGGTGTAGCAAATAAACTGCGTACTGATCGCGGTGGTAATAAAACAAGGTACGCTCACCACACAAGCACGACAGTATCTCTTTTATCAATTGCGTATCCATTTTTATTCATCCTTAAATTGCCCGTTAATTCCGCCGCTGCGATTATCCTTTCACGCACAAAACCTGTTTCAAGGTATGTTCAATCGCTACAAGGTCTTGTTGGTTTTCCATTACCTCGTCGATATTCTTATAGGCGGCGGGTATCTCATCGATAACTTTATTGTCTTTGCGACACTCGACACCTCGCGTTTGCTCTATTAAGTCGCTTTTGCGAAACATTTTTTTAGCCGCTGTTCTGCTCATTACCCGGCCTGCACCATGGGAACAGGAGCAAAACGCATCACTGTTGCCCTTGCCGCGCACAATGAAGGATTTAGCCCCCATGCTGCCAGGAATAATTCCTAACACATCACGCGCAGCATTTATTGCACCCTTTCGGGTTACATAAACCTCTGCCCCAAAATGCGTTTCCTTTTGTACATAGTTGTGGTGACAGTTGATGGCCTCTTTTTGCAAAATAAAACCGGGCAAAAAAGGCTGGATAGCGTCTAATACCAGTTTCATCATGGCATTGCGATTGTGTCGCGCGTATTCCTGCGCAAAATTAACCGCTTCCACATAATCGGCAAAATGCTGACTGCCTTCTGTAAAGTAGGCAAGGTCTTTATCGGGCAGGTTGTGAATATGCCGTTGCATATCCTTTTTGGCCAAGCCAATAAAATAGCGACCGATACAATTTCCAATACCCCGGCTACCACTGTGCAACATCACCCAAAGCTGTTTAGTTTCGTCGATACACAGTTCGATAAAGTGGTTGCCGCTGCCCAGGGTTCCCATTTGCTTCGCCCAGGTATTCCAGGGTTGTTTCTGCATTTTTATTAATGTGGCATGTTTTTCGAAAAGTTTATCGACACCGCTTTGCAAGGGCTTGCAATGCGAATTCAAAACTTTATCGGCTTTGTGGGCGGCCATTCCAACCGGCACGGCCTTTTCAATTGCGCTACGCATTGCCGCCAGGTTGTCGGGCAGTTGCGCAGACCGTATTGAGAGTTGTACGGCCATCATGCCGCAGCCAATATCCACCCCAACCGCCGCGGGAATAATCGCTTTTAAGGTTGGAATTACAGCGCCTACGGTTGCACCTATGCCAGCGTGTACATCAGGCATCACCGCGATATGCGAGTGAACGATGTCGAGTTGCGACAGGTTTTTTAGCTGTGTGAGAGCAATACTGTCGATATCGCGGGTAAATATTTTTACCGGCTTAACGCCGTTCCTGGCATTTTTGTTTAATTCAATTTTTACAGGCATAACAATACCTTACCTAAATCTCGGTAATAAAATCCTTCCGCAAGGTTCGCGTAATTCACGACGATAAAAAAACCCTGGTCAGTTTCCTGGCCAGGGTTTCTATATTCTGGCTTGGAAGGTGTTTGCTTAAAACCTTCCAAGAGATTGCACTCAGAAGGGCTTAGATCGGGTTGCTCGCTAAGTAAGACATGATTTGAGTGCTCCAAGGTGTAAAGTTGATAACTGCGCGCATTGTACGTGGCTTAAATTGGCTGTCAATCAACATTTAAAAATAAATTTAAGCAATGTATCAGCAACCTATTTTTGGCGTTTAAAGGTTTACAATGTTGCTTTTGTTTTAAGAGCGCCATAATACGATGAAAGCCACTAAATCATTAACGGTTTGGACCACCGCGATTCCCCTGTATTTTGAACTGGTAGCGGTAAACTCTATTGGTTTGGCAGACGTGTTTTTTATGTCACTGGTCGATGACCGGGCGGTGGCTGCCCTGGGTGCCTGTACTCAGGTTATATTGGTGTTTACCTTGCTAATGCGCACTTTATGTGGCGGTGCGGGTTCTATTGCCGGTCAGAGCATTGGGGCTAAGAATCGCGTGAATGCATTACTGGCGTTTATGTATGCCATGCTTATCGCAATCGTTTTTGGTGCACTCTTCGCTTTGATTCTGTTTATTGGTCGCGAGCAAGTTCCCAGGTGGATGGGCTTGCAGGGCGATGCGCTGGGTTTTGCCGCCACCTATTTAACGGTACTCGCTCCTGCTTTTTTTATTCTGAGTTTGCGCCTTGGCTACACCACCATTGTCGCGGTGAAGGGCCACTCACGTGCTAATTTATACTGCGCGCTGGTTTCCAATGCCGTAAACCTGTCTTTCAATGCGATATTTGTACTTGGCTTGCTTGGTTTCCCGAAGCTTGGGGTATTGGGCGTTGCCCTGGCGACGGCGTTATCGCATTTCGTGTATCTTGGGTGTATCGCTTGGGTTGCCCACAAACAACTTTATGTTCGCTTCGTATTTTCTCGGCGTGTGGTTAAGAAACTGCGGAATCTGACCCGATCTGTGATGGGTATCGCCATTCCCAACTGTGGGGATTTACTGTCTTACAGCATGTTTCAGGTGGTGATGGTCAGCATCGTGATTCACATAGATGAATATGCTGCGGCAGCCTACACCTATGTGCATCAGGCCATGTTATTTGTTGTGATCTGGTCGTTTTCTGTGGCTCAGGGGCAATCCATTTGGACCGCTCATTTGGTGGGAGCGAAACAATTCGATACCGTCGAACGCGAAGTTAAACGCAGTGTTTTGCGCTGTTTGGTTTTTGCACTTCCGGTAACTCTGCTGTTGTATACGGTTTCCGATAGGCTCTTCCCGCTTTTTACCGATAACTCCGCCATACTTGCGATGGCCAGTAGTGCAATGCTCGCCTACATAGGCATTGAAATCGGCCGTGCGTTTAACGCTACACTTTCGTTTTCGTTAGCGGCCAGCGGGGATGCCCGTTACCCGGCATTGTTGGGTTTCTTCTTCAACTGGGTGGTGGGGGTTCCTATTGCCTGGTATCTCGGGGTCGTAATGGAGTGGGGTTTAATGGGGGCCTTAATGGGAGTTGCCGTGGATGAACTCATGCGTGCGCCCTTGAATTTTTTTCGCCTTACCAGTCGCCGCTGGCAAAAGTCGCATCAATCCGATAGTGATCTTCCCGCTGTTGCTGAATAGATCGCTGTTTAGGGTGAAAACCGGCTCGGTACAGCTCAGCAGCAATATCTCACAGAGATCTGCTAATCTCTGTAGCCTCAATCACGCCACCGGACGGATCGTTTCGTGGTGACTCGCTTCGAAAAAAACTGCCATCAAGCGAGTGTTCATGGCTGCACAGCGGATGTGCGTAAATTGTGAATTCTTAAGCTGGCCCTAAGTAGTTACACTGCAAGTGTGCATTCGCGAATGCCGCCAATTAATCATTTAGGAGGTGGCTCATGTACACTTTGTATCACTCACCCGGCGCTTGCTCGTTAGCGGTAAAAGCCGCGCTAATACTTACTGGCGCTGAATTTAAGACCCAATTAATAGACCTTTCCAAGGGGGAGCATCTCTCTGAGGAATATAAGAAAATTCACCCTCTTTCCAAGGTTCCAGCATTGGACACCGGTGAGTTTATCCTAACTGAAGGTATGGCCATGCATTTATATCTGGCCGATCAATATCCGGAAGCGGGGTTGTTTCCCCAAAGTGGCCGCGAGCGTGCCGAGGCGTTTCGTTGGATGTCCTATATATACGCGAGCGTGCACCCCTTGTTTGGGCTGTTTTTCTATCCAGACCGATTCAGCTCTAATCCGGATTCCACTAAGGCCAAAGCGAAAGAGCTTGTGTTCAGTCACATGGCGGAGGTGCAGAAACGTTTAGAGAAGCACGATTTTCTTGCGGGCAATTCACTCAGTGCTGCAGACTTGTATCTTACCGTACAACTGCATTGGGCATTGGCAATCAGTGGCGACTTTCTGGAAACCCATAATACACTGGCTGCATTTGTGAAACGCATCTATGACCATCCCAGCGTGGGTGTTTTATATCAAGAGGAATTTGCAAGATAGTACGAGCTGGATTTGCTAGCGCTGGCTTGTGTAGTGAAAGCCATTGCATGGCCAGCGCAATTAGAGAACGGGTAATAGTTATTAATGAAAATTCTCTCTATTGATCATTTAGTTATCACAGTTTCAAATATTGAGGCTGCCAGCGATTTTTACACCCGGGTACTCGGCATGCAATTGGAATTATTTTCGAGTGGCCGCGTTGCTCTGCACTTTGGAAATCAAAAAATCAACCTCCACCAAGCTCATGAGCCCGTAAGCCCTAAGGCTAAAACCCCATTCCCAGGTAGTGTTGACGTCTGTTTTGTAAGCTCTACATCGCCCGATAAAATATTACGCCATTTGCAAGAATTGGGGGTGGTGGTGGAATTGGGGCCGGTAACCCGTACTGGTGCCAGGGGGAAGATGGAGTCGATTTACATTCGAGATCCGGATCAAAATTTAATTGAGTTATGTTGTTATCAGTGTTAACCCCAAGAAAATTTGGAAGAATTTTATGAATAATATTTATGTAATTAATGGTCACGAACCCTATAGTTTCTCTCCAGGGAATTTAAATGCCGAGTTGGTCAGTCGAACCGCGAGTTTACTGGGTGAGCGGGGCTACCATGTGGAATGCCTTAAGGTGACCGACCCCTGGCAAAATGAGCAGGAAGTTGAAAAGCATTTGTGGGCAGATGTTGTTGTTTTACAATTCCCTGTGAATTGGATGGGGGTGCCCTGGTCATTAAAACGTTACATCGATCTGGTGTATACCGCGGGCATTGGAACCCTCTGTTCTGGCGATGGGCGCAGCCGAGAAGATTTGGCAAAACAGTACGGTGGCGGTGGATTGTTACAGGGCAAGAAGTATATGTTATCGGCAACTTTTAATGCACCAGAAAGCGCGTTTAATGATGCCAGCCAACAATTTTTCAGGGGTAAAAATGCCGACGATTTATTCTGGCCAATACATCTGACTTACGAATTTTTGGCGATGCGAGCGCTGCCGAGCTTTGTGTGCTATGACGTTATGAAAAACCCACAAATCGAAAATGATTTTGATCGTCTTGAGCAACATCTTATCGCGCATTTTCCTGTAAAAAAATAACAGACTTAAGCTATTGCGCGTGTTTTATAGCACGACAGTTTTTAAAAACCCGAAACACGAGCAAACACCAGGGTTTTACCCATCCCCTTTTTCTATTGAGCAAATTCGTTGCAGCATTTAATAGGATCAACTGGTAACGGTGCCGTTGTTTTCGCGGTATTCCGCCGGCGTACACTGATATACATCGCGGAACGCTCGATGAAAAGGGGGGTGGCTATTGAAACCACTGGAATGCATGATTTCAGCGATGCTCAGTTCAGGCTGGTTTTTTAGCGCTCGGGCAGCGTGATCTACACGGTATCGATTAATAAACTTATTGAAATTCTGAAAGCCCAATTCCGTTTTTATAATATCCCGCAAGCGGTATTCGGGAATCTCAAGGTGTTCAGAGAGACGTGATAAAGACAGACTGGCCGTGGTATAGAGCACCTCTTCTTGCATGGCCTGCAGCAGTTGTTGCGCGCCTTCTGAGAGTTGCGTCTCGTTGGATTCCGTGCTGTGAGTCGGGATGACAAATAGCTCTGTTAAGCTGTTCTGGTGGGCGCGAAAGTAAGCGAGTGAGATAAGAAACGCAGTGGCAAAGCTCAGCGACCGACTTAATAACAGACCCAGGTCGCTTGTCCAGGTTGGGCGATTCACTTCCACATAAAACAATAAGCCGACAATACTCACTATAGCGATTGCCACGAGATTGCGAAACTTTCGGCGCCGATTACTCAGATCTGCCCTTAAATCAAACATAACCTCATGAACCGCCAGAGCCAGCAGTAGAAAGTTTAAAAAATTGGAGATCTGCAGGTAGGGGTACGCATCGAAGTTGCGGTGCAAACAATAAACATTGAGTGTAGTTATTACGACCAGTGGTGTGATTAGTAATGGCAACGACAAGGTGTATTGGCGACAAACCCTGTGTAAAAACACCCAAAGTGCCCAGGGGGTAGTTTCCGCCCACAGCCAAAATAGGCTGAAGAGTAGATCATACCGGGAATCATTTGCAGTTTCGCTTGATGCCTGAGGGGCTACTGAAATTTGGCTTAGAAATTGACCATTAAAAAACGTGTGAATGATGTACGCACCGCAACCGCTTAAAAATAATACAAAAAACCAGGCGTTACCCGATTTTCGAAAAGAGGCGACGAGATGAGTAATCAGATGCGCAATCAGTGCCAGGGTTGCAAAACTGAGACTCCAGGACAGTAATTTCATCATAGCGTGGGAATCGCGAATTATTAGGTGTTCATATTTTAAAAGTTGCTGTACGAAAGATGTAATACCGCGCTCACAGTTATCGTCTATTTACCGCCAATACGAGCCATCGCTACCCTGCTGAGTAACAAAATCACCCGCTTGCTGCACAAAACGCAAACGCTCATTCAGGAGAATTAGCATGTTACTTATTTCGCGCGCTCCCATACGCCTTATTGGGATCTTGGGCTTCCTCACCACGTTTCACGCCAGTGCTGTTGAAAATCTCGGCGACCCCTACGGACACCTGGCAAGCGATCAGCTGACAGTTTTCGGTTTTTCGCAAACCGACCCAGGGCAAGCTCCGCAAGGTGTTGCAGACCCCCAGGTTATGCGTTTGTTGCCAGACATTAATATTCGCGCCCATCAAAAATGGGCCGAAAACGGCTTGCAAGCCAGTGACTACGATTTCAGCCTGGTGGACGTATATCATCAAAAACATATTATTTATATCGGTGGCGGTACAGCTGCGGCGCTGTTCCCCAGCGAAGGTTCTGAAACTGAATTTCGCGACATGGCCACCCGCGATGCCTTAAATGAATTGGTTGATCACGGTAACGGACGTCACAACGGTTCTCTGGCGAACCCCAAATTCCGCGATCACTTGTTCAATTACATCAAATTGCAAATTGATGGTGGTGTCGATGGCGTGTTTCTCGATGAAATCAATGGAGCGGGGTGCTCAGGCGGTGAAAAATGGCGTTGGAATGGCAATGAGTGTTTCGACGATTATTTCCTGGCCGATTTCAATCGGTATTTGCTGGCGAAGTATCCTGAGTTTTCCCCCCAAGACTGGCAACAGCAGTTTGCAATGGAGAGCGACAATATTCCCGATAAACGATTTCCCGTGGAAGATCTGACCAATAATTTCAATTACCGCGAATATTTGCAAACCAAAGGTTTTGCCAACCAGCCTTTGAGTTCTGAAAACCCCTTGGCTGCGGAGTGGGGGCGCATAATTTCAAACCGCATGGTGCCCTATTTTGGCGGTTTTCTGGAGCAGGCGTTTGTGGGCTACTGGCAGGACTTGGTTGTACGTATTCGCGACTACGCTCGAGTGAACTACGGAAAAGAAATCTATGTTTCCTCGAATGGCATCATTCCCTTTGTCGATTTTAACAGCTTGGGGATGTACGACTACAACGTGGACAACAACGGTGAAGAGGTTCCGTATGTGCCGGTTGAAAATGGACATCTACAGGGCAGTGTTTCGCTGCAAACACATTTTCGAACGCTAAAGGCCTACAGCGAAGCCGTTTCCAACGGTGCGCCTTTGGTGTTATTTATCGATTGGCCGACCCAGATGATGTTGGATTATGAAAGTTTACCAGCAAGTGAGCGGGAAGACTTTTGGCGCATCTATGTTGCGGAAGCCTATGCCAATGGCATTTTCTACGCATTGCATCTGAAAACCAGTATTGACAGTTTTGCAACGGCTGAGGCTCTCGGGTTAATGCCGTTTTTCGAGGAATATGCGCACTTCTATCGTCGACATTCAGGCTACTACCATCATGCGGTACTGAGCGCTGCCACAGTGCAGCTAAGTGCAGAAAATATTAGCAGTAGCATTACCCAGCAGGAATCACAAAAACGTATGTTGGTGCATTTAAATAATCACAACTACCAGCAAAAAATGCTGCCCGTAAAAGATCTTCAGATAGGCGTACCTCTAGGCCATGAACCGTTATCGGTAACTATGGTGTCGCCGGATTTTAATGGACGAAAAATATTGCCATTTCAATATACGAATGGTGTTGTAAACCTCCAGGTTGATGAGCTGCAATTTTATAACATCATCGAAATTAGCTGGGCGCCGCGGCACAGCGCGCTGCACTGTAATGCCGCAGCTCATACTTGGCCTCAGGGGGTGAGTGTGTCTGGGGAATTACACAATAAATCGAGTACGACCGTTAACGGTTGGCGAGCGTGTTTTTCGTTTACGACACCGCCCAAAGTGGATAAATACTGGAACCTTAGCAATGTGCAAATTTTGGGAAACACTGTGTGTGGCCTTAACTCGGCTTTTAATTCTCAATTACTCGAAGATTACCGCCTTGTACTTGGTTTGAATGCTTCTTTTGATGTGGAGCTACCGCTTGCGGCCGCGCAGAGCCCTTGGCTGGGTTGCAGTGCGGAACCGATTGTGCCCAAACCCAATGAATCCTTGAGTTGTGAGTACGAGCTTATCAGTGATTGGCAAGACGGTTTTGCAGCGGTTGTATCTTTTCGTAATGTAAGCGACGAACCAGTGAACGGCTGGGATGTATCTTTTACCAGCAGCCAAGCGCTTGAAATTGCTGCATCCTGGAGTACGGCTTTGGAAGCTCAGTCGTCCAATACTTTTGTGGCGAAATCTCGTGAATGGAATGGTTACCTAGCCGTTGGCGAAAGTCAGCAATTTGGATTTACCGCGTTGAAGTCACAGCCAGGTAATGCGGTCTCGTTACATTTTTCACAGGGTGATTGCCTGTCGAACTCACTCTGACAAACTAACCAGGAACAGCATAATCGCCGCGCTATAGAAGAGTAATAAGGCGTATTTCCATTTCCAGGTGTGCCACTGCCAGTCGAAGCTGGGGTTGTCAAATGATTTTGATGGCAGTGGTATAAAAAGCGTGCTTAACAATCCCAATAAAAAACATACGGCAAAACCGAATACATTCCACCACAACCATGAAACATCTGGCAAAAAAAGCCAGCAAGCCAGATTCGTTAGAAATCCACTAAGCAGGCCCAAAATGGCGCCGCTTCCGGAAACGCGTTTTGTAAACAAGCCCAGTACGAAAACGCCCAAAACCGGGCCATTAATGAGTGAACCAATTTTATTAATTGCCACCAATACTGAATCAGAAATATCGCCCACAAAAAACGCAAAAACCACCGCTACTGTTCCCCAAATTAAGGTAACGAGGCGAGAAATCCACAGTTCCTGGGTATCGCTCCACGAGCCGTGATGAAAGCGGCGTACAAAATCTTCCATCGTGGAGGCACTGAGCGAATTGATGACAGAGTCCAGCGACGACATAGCAGCGGCGAAAAGCGCGACCAGGGCGAGCCCAATCACACCCGAAGGTAGGGTATGCAATATATAGATCGGCACCGCGAGATTGTAATTGGGTTGCTTGTTGTTGAGGGGAAGCGAATCGACAAAGCCGGGCTCCAGCACGGCATATGCACCGATACCGACGCCGACAAAACAATACAACAGCACTAGCGGAAAGCGCAATAAACCGTTGAGTAACAGGGATTGTTTGCTGTCGTTAACATTGGCCGCACAGAGTTCCCGTTGCACTTGGCTTTGATCACATCCGTAGTAGGACACGTAAAGGAAAAATCCACCGAAAAGCATTGGCCAGAAAGAAAAGGTGTAACCGTCACCCAGGCCGTGGTGCGAAAAATCCAGAGTTTGCAGGCGGGCCGAAGGTACAGTTGCAAGCATTTGTGCGACGCCGCCAATATCAGCCAGCAGCAAGCTAAATATCACCAGCAGCATTATCACGAGTATCAACATCTGGAGAACATCGCTGTAAACCACGGCGCGTACGCCACCCATAACATCGTATACCAGTGTAATCGCTCCCAGGATCATCACCGACCAGAAGAAGGATGTGCCGGTAATCAGCTCTACCACGAGGGAAATACTGTATATGGTGACTGCCGTGGCGAAAGCGCGTACGAATTGAAACAAGCCACTCAATACCAGTCGCGTTTTTAAATCAAACCTGCGTTCCAAATATTCGTAAACAGACACCAGTTCGAGCTTGCGGAAAACCGGTAACAAAAAAATCATGATGGCCAGCATTGCCAGAGGAACGGCCAATTCGTATTGCAGCCACAGTAAGCCGCCGCCCGCAGAGAAAGCCACAAACGCCGGTGCGCCTAAAATACTGTTGGTTGAGCATTGTGTTGCCATGGTGGAAATTGCGATGGGCCAAGCGCCGATGGCGCGTCCCCCAACATAATAGTCGGCGCGGGAGTGCTGTCGGTATGACAGGTACAGGCTGAAAACAATAAGCCCGAGCAGGTAAAAGCCAATTACCCACCAGTCGAGTGCGCTTATTAAGGTGTTATGCACGTCTGCTGTCCTTTTTCTTCAGCGGTGGAAAACGGTGAGCTCAAAATTATTGCTTGAACCGAGTGGCAGAGGCTCCCTGACTTTTGATTTTGTCTTATGTGGCATAGACTGTCAAAATTCCCAGCGTGAGCGGTCTGCGCTATTCTGAAGGTATATCTACTGCTTCCAGGCTTAATAAATATGTTCAGGTATTTGCGGTTATTCCAGTACTTGGTGGTGCTTGCAAGTTTGACGGCCTGTGATTCACCGCTCGAGAGCGACTACAAGTATGTAATAAACGGCGAAAGAGGCCACACTCTGGTGGTATTTGTTGCGGGTCTGGGAGGCAAAGATACTTGGCAAAGCATGATTAAATTACTTCGCCAGGACGCAGAGCTTGAGTCGGTGGATTACCTGCATTATTACTCTCCGAAGGCGCTGAATTTTGATGAAAATGTCGCGCAATTAAAAAGTTTGGTGTCACGTTATCGTGTTGGTTACGACAAGGTGGTTTACGTCGGTCACAGCTTGGGGGGGATGATGATCAAGCGGGCACTTATTCGCGAAGCGAACCTTCCCGAAGCGCAACGGGTATTGCCCGATAAAGTTATAACTTTTGGGACTCCCCTGGAAACGAATACCTTTGCCATATCGGTTTTTGAGAAACTGGGTGCCCGCGTTGCCTGGTTTTTTCTTCCTTCTCTTAGTAGAGATGTTTTTAATATTCAACATATCGCCCGTATTAATCGCAGTTGGCGAACCGCAACGGCATTGCCAGCCATTCAAAATATAGAAAGGGTTAATATCTTTGGCTATCAAGACCCCACGGCGCCGATTGATCATGAAACGCAAGGAGATTACACCCACTTCATACAGGGCGATCACCTAAAAATAGTACAGCCTCGTGATGAAAAAGATTGTTCCTGGGTGCTATTTCGAGCACTGCTGATGGGGGCTGCTGTCAGTGAACTACCGCCATGTGAAAATTCGAGATAGCAATGGCTGAAAATGAACCGCTTTCTGAACAGATTGAGCAAATCATAGCGGGCGTTCTTCGATTCGCAACCAGGTTTGCTACCAGTTTTTGGTTTTTGGCAGTACGACAATCTTTAGTGGTCGATGCTGTATTTGATAATCATCAATCGTTAAAAATACTTACGCCAAAAACATTTTTGTTTGCCAGTGCTGTGTTACTCGGTTTTTTAGGGCAAACATTGGTGCGGGGTTTAACCAGCATTAATTATCAGATGTTGGCCGAGGTAGCAGACTTCAATTTGGTTTCATTTCTGAATTACAGCCTGCCGGTATTTCTTATCGCGCTGGTTGCGGGAGGTGTCTCGCGCTACTTGCTGCCTCCTTTAAGTGCTGAGAACAAGGCGAACTGCAGCCAGTTGTTGTTTTATTTTATTGGCTTTTTTGGTGTAAGTGCTTTAGTTGTACTGGTGGTGCTGAGCTTTGTACTACAGGTATTTTCCGGCATGCTATCGGGAACCTTGCCCTATTTTAAATGGGTAGCGGGCATTTTTTTGTACAGTTATGTTGCATTTGTTTTTTATTTAGGGATGAGCCTTTTGTTGAAGGCCTTGGCAAAGTGTGAGCTCCAGCTCCGCTGGTTCGACTACCTAAAACTCTTCGCGTTAGTTGTTTGTTTAATCTTTGCCTGCGCTATAAATTTTACATGGAGTGCACAGGCTAGTCCGCTCAGTGCGCGTTTTGTCGAAATGACGGAATACTCCGAAAATAGCTATCGCGTAACTCTGTTGGTTGAAAACGATTCAAACAGTAACCTGCTGATCAACCTGGAAAAGAACCCAGTGCTCTATTTTGACGCTGCACAACAGTCTGCCATTGTCGATGCGGTGGCGTGTTCCCAAGCAGAAAAACTATCGTCAACGCGGGGTTTGTTAATTGTTGAATCTGGTAAAGCGACTTTACTGGAACTGTGTTTTCGAAAAATAATGGTCGACGCGTTAATTTCGCATCTGCCCTCAGCTCAAGCTGTGACTGTTGTAGAGGGCCGAACGCATACGCTGGATATGTCGGGCCTGACATTGTCGGCAGAGCTCAATATAAGTTTCGGTGATCGGCGTGACGGCCCGCTTACCCTGCCGCTGCAAATGTGATCGTTGGCGATTGCGCTATCTCACTGCCGCTATGGTATTGCGAATAATTTGCGCGCTGTTGTGGAAAAGCTCGCGCTCCCGCTCATTTAAAGAGGGGTGCAGTACACGCTCTATGCCATTGCCGCCGACAACCGCTGGCAGGCTCAAGCACACATCACTCACGCCCAAATAGCCATCCGTTTTTAAACTGATCGGCATGGTGTGTTTGGTGTCCTTGGCGATGCATTGAATGATATCGGCCGCAGCAAGAGCGATGGCATAGTTGGTGTAGCCTTTGTATTTGAAGACGTCGAATCCGGCGCGTGAGGCCTGCCGAAACAACTCCCAGCGGTGGGGAGTGTCGTCGATGGGTTCGCCGCCGGCGTCGGCACAGCTCATGGCGGGGAACTGACTTTCACCGTGCTCACCCAGAATATATGCGCGAATATCTTCCGCATGGATGCGTATTTCGTCTGCAAGTAATTGACGAAATCGCGCAGAATCCACCAGCGTACCGGTACCCATCACCTGATTCGCGCTGAACCCACTGAATTCCAAAGTGAAATAAACCAGCACATCCACCGGATTGGATACCAGCACAATTTTGGCCGTCGGCGAATGTTGTGCGATGGTGGGTATCATGTCTTTCAGCAAGGCGACATTTGCGGGCGCCAGTTCAAGGCGATTTTGCATGCTGGGTGCCATGGGTACCGAGGCACAAATGGCGATGATATCTGAGCCTCGGGTGTCGGGCAGCTCACCCGCGGAAATCTTGCAGGGTGTCTCGACAAACAGCTGACCGTGGCGCAAGTCCAGCACGTCTCCCATAACGCTGTCTCGAGTTCTGCCTACGAGCATAAGCTCATTGGCAATCCCCTGTTGTGATAACAGAAACGCGAGACTCGAGCCGACCTTTCCCAATCCTACAATGGCAATTTTCATGGTGTCTCCATGGGCTTAGTTGAGCTACGTATTACAGGGATCGTGCCAACTTCCCGTTTATGCTGACAGCAAATTTGTCGACCCAGGTTTCGCCCGTACCGCTCATCACTTCGTTACCCAATTGAATGTCTGCGATGTATAAATTGCGTTTTAGATAACCCCGCTCAACGGCGAAATTGATCATTGCTGTTGCGTCATAGTCTGCGGAAAAACGATTGGATTTACTGCGGAATGCGATATAAACCCAGCGATTGTTTTGCACGCCGGAGGTGTCGTGCCAATTTTGCTGCACCCAAACCTCCCAATTTTCACCTGAGGCGAGCATTTCCGCCACTTTTTTTCCGGCGGGATGATTGTAAAACCCTGGGCTGGCGTAAGTCCAAACCATAAGTTCTGCGGCAATGCTCTCTTTATGAGCAATCGTAGGAATATTGTTGGCGCTTGTTATCCAAAACGTGGTTGCCAAGTTGTATGCGCCATTGCTGTTAGTTTCGGTTTGGTAACTAACGGAGAGTGAGTTTAGGGAGGCAAGGCTAATGGGGTAACCCGGGTAAGGGGTTTTGTGACCAACCCAGGGTGTCTGACCCAAAGTGACCTGGGGTTGCGCATAAACCTCTGTGCCTTTGGGTGGCCACTGCCAGCTCCAGCCATATTTCGTACCCTGCGATGTTTGTTTTTTTAGCACACATTGCCGCCATTTGAAGTCTCCAGCGGCCTGCTGGTTCCAAACGTTGTTTTGAAAGTCGCCTATGGGAGTTTGGGTTGCGCTAAACGGTTCACAGTTTAGCTGCTTTGTTTCTGAGTGTACTTTTAAGGCCAGCGCGATACAGCAGAATATCGCACAGATAGAAAGTTTTTTATTGTGCATGTGAGAGTCCTGAATTTTCCATGGTCGCACACAAGACTGCCATATTCGCGTTGTGATTCAAAGGCAAATATTTATACATTTAAAATTTGAAAATAAAATGTATCAATGTTTGTCGGGATTTATTTCTACTTTAAGTGTTTTTACTTTTTCTAATTTTATCGCAGTGAGCTCAATAAACCTGTTTTTTTAATTATGTTTAGCGAATAAAAACAATGTTTATTTCACTTTTTCTAAACGAATCTTTCTTTCTCCGACGCAAATAACATGTGCTTAACACGTTGTTGTTGTGAAGCGCCACGGCTTTTTGGGGGCGTGCTGGCAGCGTGGAAATGCACTCGCGTTTGTCGTGTTTTTTCAGATTAATGCGCGCAGTGATCACTACTACAGCTGAGGAGATAAAGTCGTGGATATTTTGACTTTAATTGTGTGCGGAGATGGTGTTATCCGCCTTATAAGCCTGCTTGCAGGTATGTAATGCCAGCCCACTTTAAGCGAAAAAAACTATGGAAGATTACCCAATAAAAAGGAAGTTGCTGAATGTGGCCGATAAACCGCCCCAGTGGGGCGGTTTTTTTAACTGTCAGATTTTATTCGTCTTGCGACGCAGGGGGTACATAACCGTCTGCGTTGTCGTAATTTTCGCCGCGAAAAAATTTATCCATTTGATCACTCAAATAAGTACGCGCAGTCATATCCATCAAATTTAATTTTTTTTCATTAATGAGCATGGTCTGGTGTTGTAACCATTCCTGCCAAGCCTGCTTGGAAATGTTGTTATAAATATCTTGCCCTTTGGCTCCTGGCAATGGTGGCATTGCCAGCCCCTCGAGTTCGCGTTGGTATTTGCGGCAGTGTACGGTGCGAGTCATGCGAATTCCCGTGATGTTTATCAGTGTGAGTTAGATGAGAGTTCCCAGCTTGTCGAGCAAACCTTTTACCGGAGCCGCCAAGCCGAGATTCTGCGGTTGCTGCAGGCTGTACCACAAGTTTTCCCGACCTTCAGCAATTTTGGTGTGCTGTGATTGCAGATGAATAAGTCGTGGGTGAATATCCAGGTGGTAGTGGCTGAAAGTGTGCCGCAAGGGATGCCAGTTTTCCTGTGAAGCGACTCTGCCAATACGGCTCTCGACATAATCGCACGCTGAATCATTAATTTCGAGTTCTGGGAAGCTCCACAGCCCGCCCCATATGCCCGATGGTGGGCGCTGCTCAAGCAGCACCTGGCCTTTAGCATCGCAAATAATTAGCATTTGGACACTTTTTATGGGCTTCGTTTTCGCGGGCTTTTTGCCGGGGTAATCTGCGGGGGTGCCAGTTTTGTACGCCTGACATAAATTCGATACGGGACAGGCAGGGCATTGCGGTCGACTGCGGCTACACAAACTGGCACCCAGGTCCATAATCGCCTGCGTGTAATCGCGACAACGGGTTTTGGGCATATTCGTTTCGGCATGCTCCCATAAGATGTTCAGTACCTCAGTCTTACCCGGCCAGCCGGCTACCGCGTACAGGCGCGCCAACACTCTTTTAACATTGCCATCAAGAATTGCCGTGGGTTGTTGATACGCAATACTGGCAATAGCGGCAGCAGTGGATCGGCCGATGCCTGGTAGCTCTTGTAATTCTTCCAAGGTTTGCGGAAATTCTCCGCCGAATTCAGTGACCACCTGTTGCGCGCACTTGTGAAGATTGCGTGCACGGGCGTAGTACCCGAGCCCAGTCCATAGATGCAGTACTTCGTCCAGCGGCGCCTCTGCCAGTTTCTTAACATTCTTAAAGTTTGTCAGGAAACGTTCGAAATAGGGGATTACAGTTTCTACCTGGGTTTGTTGCAACATAATTTCAGATACCCAAACCCGATAAGGGGTAATAGGGTGTTGCCACGGCAGGTTTTTACGGCCGTGTAGGTCGAACCAGGCGAGAAGTTTTTTTGCGAAGGGAGTCATAGATACGGCAGCACATATAGTTAGCTGCCGCGTTGTAACATAAAAGTAGGCAATTTTGTAGCTGGCTTGGGTTCGGTGGGAAGTGAATAACTTATTGCCTGAGTTTTTCGTGGACGTCGTCCAGTGTTTTGGGAATAACCTTAATGCCGCTCACTCTCACATTGTGGCTCACGGCGGTGTGCATGATGCTGTATATGGTGTTATCGACATCTTCACATTGTACCTGTACCAGCAAGGTTTCAGCGTCGTTTTTGTGCCATTGGAGGTGCGGTATTTCCTGGAGCTTGGGAATTATTACGCTGGCGTGGAGCCTGAATTGCAGTAAGGTTTGGGGGCAGTGTGTAGCGATTAATGTTTGCGGGTTACCGGCGCCAATTGCGCGGCCTTTATCGAGCAGCAGCACCTTATCACATAACTGCGCAGCCTCTTGTGCGTTGTTGGTTGCCAGTAAAATTGCGCCACCGCTTTGCGTTTTATGTTGTTCCAGAGTGTTCCACAGGACTTGGCGTATTTCTTCCTGATGGGCGCGACTGGGTTCGTCGAGGAATAACAGCTTGGGGTTGCTCAGTAGGGTCATCGCAAGTATTACGCGTTGCCGTTCGCTTTCGGATAAATCGCAGTATTGAGTATGGAGGCACTCTGTTATTTGCAGAGAGCTTAAAAGTTTCTGACGGCTTAGATCAGAACTGTGTAAGGCGCATTTAAATTCAAGAAGTTCGTTAACCTTTAACAGCGGTGGCAGCGTGGTATTTTGAATGGTGACGCCCAAGCGTGATTTCACGCGGTGACTGGAAATCCCGGCGCTGGGGATATCGCCATAGATTTGAGTACGGCCTTTATCTGCGCTACAAATGCCCTCAAGTATATGTATTAAAGTGGATTTTCCTGAACCCTCTGGGCCGAATATCCCCAAGATTTCATTACTGCTGAGTTTTAAATTAATGTCGCTGAGAGCATTCACAGTTTGGTGGCCACTGCGGTAGGTTTTATATATGCCTTCAGCGCCGAGGAGTAATTCCGGTGTTTGGGGTTTTGAGGTGTTGGGGTTCTTGAGAAAGTCCGGTGGAAAATTCGCCATGGATATCACCTGTTTGGTCTAAACTCCGAGAATTTATCTGGCGATAAATTCTATTTAAAACGTATAAACAGTGGCGACGTAAATCCTTGCATCTGCACAATTGAGCCGTACAACTCTGTCATGAGGCGGTAGATACGTCTTACATTGCATGAAACAAGCCGCGCGTTGGGCGCAATATCAGTCCAACGCGCAGCTTGAATTCAAACGACTTGAGTCAGCCTCTAAAGTAGCAGGTGCAAATTCTGTGAGTGTTTTTTGCGAGCTCGTGTATTAAAAAATCCATTACTTTTTAATACACGGTAAATCTATTACTTGTCAGCGACACAGCGCATGTCGTGTCACTGTAGCGTGGTCGCCATTATAAAGAGTTTGTTTGCATTGTTGTTGCACCGCAACCGCTGTTGTGGTGACGGTATGTAACATATAGCGCCAAAATTACAGTTTGAACTCAATAGGCGGCAAATCTTCCGGTTCTTGAGTTGCTGGCTCAGCGATTTTCTCAGGTACGTTCTGCGGTTTATCCGCGGCCGCTTGCGGTACTTTTGTAGTAAGGTCGCGTGCCGAAAATCGCTCGTTAACACTTTCTTTTGGTACTTTTTCTGTAGTCGATTTTCTCAATTTGGTGGCTTGAGTACGACATTTGTCTGCCTGCGCTTTTAAGCCCAAATCTGTCAATGCCTGTGCTAATACGCTAAATACCTCTGCTAATTCCGAAAATTGCGGTGCTTGTTTATGTAAGCCATTGAGAAGGCGTACCGCTGTTTTAGCGTCGCCTTTTGCTTGAGACATTTTTGCGAGTTGCAATCTTACCGCAGGAGCTTTTGGTAATAAGCCCGCGTGAATGCGACTGGCTGCGGTAAATGCGGCATTCAAGCTATCGTATTCGTGGTTTTTACACAGTAAATTTAAATAGTGTTCTGCGCTTTGCGTAATGAGCGGCTTATTTCGTGTCGCTGTGCTGAATTCAAAAAAATGCTTGGCGAGTGGTTTATCGTTTGGAAACGTTTTCAGTCCTTCGTTGAAGCATTGCACAACTGTGTTGTAGTCGCCTTCTTTTAGATTTACATCGACTTTTGCATTGAGTAATTGCAGTGCTGAGCGTTCGTTTTCTGTATCGCTGGCGCGTGCGCTGAATCCGAGTTTGTCTTGATACTGGAACAACATGTAGCCCATCATATGAAACAGCACAACGGTGTAATAGTTGCTAACAATAGCTTCCAGCGCCGTGCCGAGAATCGACCAGCGACTGCCGATCAATTCACTAATTACCCCAATTGAACCCATCATGATCATAATGAACGCGATCAGCAAACCGTACGGTAATCCAATAGCGCCGATGAGGCGCAACCAGTTCACAGGGTTGAGCGTATCGAGAATTTCTTCGCTGTGGGCGAAGTGAATCAGCATGGCTGGCAAACTGAGCATCACCAGCATGCCGAAAAATCCGCCCAGGGTTGGGCTCACATACGCCGCAAGTACAAATGTTATCGCAGCGAGCAGCGCAACAATAATGATGAGTTTGCCGAGTAGGTCCAGGCCGCCGGAATAGGCATCGCCGGGTGAAGGGGCATTCATATCCCCTGCAGCGGTGTGTTCCAGGCAGCGCATGGCATATTTCAGCATGGCGCCGTTAAGCGCGAGATACACAATGATTAAGGGCAGGGCAAACGCGGCGAGCGCAGTGATAAGCGTAGTGCCCAACGAAATCAGCAAAATTACGGGCAGTGCCTCTTTATTCAGAGGGTAGCGAAATGAGGCTTCCAAACGTCGCCAAAAAGGCACCGCAGTGCTGCCGGTACCGAGCATTTCCATGGCTTGACCACAAAAGTGGCAGCAAACCTGGTGAAATTTATCGTAACGACCGATGCACTGATCGCAGTGGTCGATGTCGCAGTTTGGGCAGTGATAGGTAGCGGCCTGTAGAGGGTGATATTTACAGTACTCCATTGTGCCCCTCCTCGATTAGCTGTTTGGCAACGTCGTGGCAGCGTTTGGATTTCTGCGGCTGTCCAATATTTTTAAACTCATTGGCGAGCCGCTGACAGAACACAATATAGTCTTTGCTGGTGCAGCCGCGCTTATTTAGCAGTTCGAATACCTGCTCGGCACTTTGCGTGCTGCCAATGGCGGTGAACTGGGTTCCCAGTGTTATTGCCGATGCGTCACTGATATGGGGGTGTAAGTCGGGGTGATCCTGCCAAAGTTCGTCGAGTTTTTTTATTTGCTGTGGCAGTAGTTTCGACAGCGACCAGAGCCGCACAATACTCTCGTGATAGCCCTTCCCCTTGGCGATGTTGAGTAGATTAAATCGAATGCTCGCCAGTTCAAAAGTTTCTCCATTTTGTTTGATGGATTCAGACGCGAGCTTGTAAGCTTCTGGAAACCGAAACGTTTCGATAGCACGGTAGATTTCGGAAAGCTGTTGTCGCTGCGGATTTACCTCATCGGGTTTTGCGTCGAGATATTCGCGGTTCAGGGTTTTTTTATCAATGAGCATCGATAAGCCCACCATTAACCCACCCGCTAAGAAGCCGCCCGCGTGCGCGAGGAAGGCAACATTGCTTTCCGGCGATGCGTAAAAGCTGTAGACCTCCTTGCCAACGTAGAAGGGTAATATCACCAAGGCGGGAGCTCTAAAGTAGCCCACAAAGAAAAACACCCAGTAAAAGAACTCTATTTTTTGAAGGCGAAAGACCATTAAGTACATGGCCATCACCGCAGAAATAGCTCCGGATGCCCCCACCAGCGGTACCGTGCTTTGCCAGTCTGAGGCCACTTGCGCCATACCAGCCGCAACGCCGCCAACAAGATAAAACAATAAAAAACGCAGATGACCCAGGGCTGCTTCCACGGCGAAGCCGCAAATCACCAGAAAAAACATGTTGCCCAAGAGGTGCATAACACCGCCGTGCAGGAATTGATGCGTGAAGAGCGAGCTCCACTTGAAATCGGCGGCCCGCAGGCCATGGGCGACACTGCTTATAGAATTTATTTTGTCTTGAATTGGCGGTCTCGCCAGTCTCCAGTCACGATACTCATCGCGGTCGAATTGGTTTTCAGCTGTAGAAAGTAGCCGTTTGTAGAAACCGGTATCCAGCAGCATTTGCACTGCGAGCTGTTCGTGTTTGTCGTAATCGTAGAGTTCGTTTACGTCTTTCAGCTGTGAGCTGCGGCCCTGCTCAGTGAGGTATTGTTTGTACAAGGGCCACTCGAGTTCAAGGTAGTCGTTCTCGAGGTAACTGCCGACAGCTTCCATCCACTTTGGCGGGTCGCCGGCTTGGTAAAAAAAGTAGGTGATGACGTTGAGCAGTACGATCAAAAATAGTACTACTGGCGCGTGCTTCCAATCGAATTGTTTTTCCGTCGGTACAATTATCATGTGTTTTCTTATTGTTCCGCACCCCGATCTTCGCGGGGAGCGATTGCATGCCATGTTAATGCTGCGCGAAAACAAGTACAAGCTATCTCGGATCGCCAGCGTATTCCGGTAGAATAGCCGCGGACGCGACTTATTTGGAATCTGGCAGGAACCATTGCTGGAATAACAGGAAATTTCTCATGCTTAAAGAAACTCCCCTGGTTGGGGTACACCGTGAAATGGCTGGCAAGCTGGTGGATTTTGGTGGTTGGAACATGCCCGTGAATTACGGCTCACAGATTGAAGAACACCAGGAAGTGCGCCGCGCTGCAGGTATGTTCGACGTGTCGCACATGACGGTGGTCGATGTCGCAGGCCGCCAGGCGAAAGACTATTTGCGCCAGTTGCTGGCCAATGATGTCGCTAAGTTAACGCTTGTTGGTAAAGCGTTATACAGCGCCATGCTCAACAGGGAAGGCGGTGTGATAGATGACTTAATAGTCTATCTTACAGATTCCGGTTACCGGCTGGTGGTGAACTGCGCAACCCGTGAAAAAGATCTGGCATGGATGCTACAACAAGCCCAAGGTTTTGATGTAGCTCTCGCAGAGCGCCCTGAGTTGGCCATGATTGCTGTTCAGGGACCGCAAGCGCGAGATCGGGTGCACCAGATTTTGGAAGATGGCGTTTTGCATGAATTGAGCGTGTTCCAGGGTGCCTTTCTGGCAAGTCGCAGCGACTGGTTTGTGGCACGAACCGGTTACACGGGAGAGGATGGTTACGAAATCATTTTACCCAGCGATCAGGCTGAAGGCTTTTGGCGCGAGCTGGCAAATGTGGGTGTAGTGCCCTGTGGTTTGGGGGCTCGCGATACCTTGCGTCTCGAAGCTGGCATGAATCTTTATGGTCACGAAATGGATGAACAAACCTCCCCCCTGGTCGCCAATATGGCTTGGACTGTCGCCTGGCAACCGGAAAGTCGTGATTTTATTGGCCGCGAAGTCATTGCGGCGGAGCAATCGCAGGGTGTTCGCGATAAATTGGTGGGCTTGGTGTTTACCGGCAAGGGCGTGCTTCGTGCCGGGCAAAGGGTGACGGCGGCAGGCCAAAACGGAGAAGGGGTAATTACCAGTGGTACCTTCTCGCCAACCCTGGGGCATTCAATTGCGTTGGCGCGTGTGCCGGTAGGGTTTGAACACAACGCTGAGGTGGAAGTGCGTAACCGTCAGCTGCCAGTGCAAATCATTAAGCCGTGCTTCGTGCGCAGCGGTAAAAAAGTGTTTTAAAATAGCCGCCAACAAGAATTAGCGACAGTAGGAAACCATCATGAGTGAATTACGCAGCGAATTGAAATACCTGTCCAGCCACGAGTGGGCCAGAGTTGAGAGCGATGGCACAGTCACCATCGGCATTACCGACCATGCTCAAGAAGCTCTGGGCGACGTGGTATTTGTTGAAACCCCAGAGGTGGGCTCGCAAGTCTCAGCGGGTGAAGAGGCGGGTGTTGTTGAATCGGTGAAAGCGGCATCAGATATCTATTCGCCTGTAAGTGGTGAAGTTATCGCCATTAATGATGTTTTAGAGGAGTCACCGGAAACCGTAAATGAGTCCCCTTACGATGACGGCTGGTTTTTTAAAGTGAAACCCAGCGACGTGAGCGAACTGGAAGCTGCATTGGATTCCGATGGCTATTTACAGTCTATTGAAGATGAAGACTAAAGAGCGAATCGGCCCGTGTCTACGGCGGGCATTTTGAGTTTGACTGTTGAGGTGGATAACGCTTATTTATCTCTCGCAACGAGTATTGGCTTTTCGTAAAAGCCGCTGATTTTATGAAGCCGCTAGCTGCTCGATCACAACAACGTCATTTCAACGCAGCCGTTGCAATAATTTGTCGAGCCAATTTCAGAATGACTGGGGCTGTTGCTTAGCTGTAATACTCGTTACCACCAAGCCCCATTTCATCGATATGAGCTTTCAGGCTGCCGTATTCATATTCACTAATGCCGGTGTACAACAATACCAACTCGCGAATGCGGTTCCATTCATGATCGACGTCTTGTTTGCCGAGCATGAAATGGTTGCCGCAAATATGTTCAGCCATTTTTAATACGGCAAGTAAAGTTTTCTTGCGAGCATCCCCAGACTCCTCTTGAAAGGTTTTAATGATGCGGTGGTGCTCGTGTATCGCCTCGCATAAATAGCGGGGTAAATTCCAGGACTTCCCGACGTAGTAGCCGACAACAGCATGGTTGGTGTTAATCATGCGATTTTCCACTTCGATAATGCCTTCATCAGGGCTGGAATAAGCCTCTTCAAGCACCTGCGAATAATGGGGAAAACGCGACATCAGCAGGGGAACGCCACAATTATGGAATAGCCCCAGGGTGTAGGCTTCTTCGGGGTTGGGAAGGCCGATTTGCTTGGCAATTACTGAGGAGGTGATTGCGATATCCATGGCCGAATCCCAAAACCGCCCCAGGGCGATAATATCGTCATCAGAAAGCGCGCCCTTTATCGACAAAGCATTCACGAGGTTCACAACACTGTTAACACCGAGCAACTGCACCGCCTGATTAATAGACGTAATGGTGTTGGCGTGCTTGTAGAAAGGCGAATTGACCGTTTTTAGAATGCTGCCTGAAAGGCCGACATCCTGGCTGATAAGCCGCGAAATTTCTTTAATACTCCAATCGGGCTTAAGTTGTTCCATTTGCAGGTCGACCATTACCTGCGGTTGAGGGGGGATGGCAATACCCTGAAGAATTTTTTGAATTTGCTCCTGAGTCAAATCCGCGGACATGCGATACCCTTGAATAGTCGCTTGTGACAGTACTCCTTCAGTTTAGTCGCAAATCTGCCTTGCGGCGCAAAAAGTACAACTGCCAAAAGTGCGGTTATCAGGGCGTAATGAGGCAAGATTTTAAATGCTGGTAAACCGCGCTCCAATCTTCACGGGTTTGCGCTGAATTTACTGCTTCGGCACTGAGCTGCAAACAATCTTTGAGAGCTTGCTGTTTCTGTGGGGGCAGCCAGGCACCGGCAGCATTCAGAGCGCGGATGCTCCCTGCCAGAGCTGCTGGGGACAACGATGAGTCGTAGCGGGGTTCCACTTCGGTACCGGCTTCAGCCGGTGTCGCAGCGACAATATCCAATAATAATTGCGTGAGCGCACGTTCCAGATTATTGGTAATTGCAGCGTGTTGCTGATCGGGCTCTAGCGTTTGCCAGGCGTGTAGCAGTGAGGCTTCAGCCTCGGATTCCCAAAGTGCTTTCAGTTCGGTAAGGCTTCGAACCAGAAGCTCCATTTGAACGCTGAGCAATTCGCGACGTCGATAATTGGGTGTTTCGTTTACCTGTCGAAATCCCTGCTCCTGCTGTGCAGCAGAAAGTTGCGTAACTGCGTTGTAGTCGCTAGCGGGACGCTTAAGCTGTTCGCCGTTCAATAAAAATTCGATGGCGTAAATGCCGAGAGTCACATCTTCCGGGTCGGTCATTCCGTGTTGATTAAGCAGACTTTCCGGCGTGAGAGGTACGCTGATGTCGTGCACCAAACCTGAGTAAGGGTAGGGGCCAAAGTAATCGAGATAACCGGGTTGAATCGGGTGTGCGGCAATCCGAAAACTGTATTCCGCAAGTTGACCAAATATCACCGGCTGGCTAACACCCAATTGACTGAAAAAGTAGAAACGCTGCCATTGGGCTTGAACGTGAAACCAGTGATCCCGAAGCGTTGTTAGGCTGTCTTCTGTGGGGAGTTTTAAAAATGTGTGTGTAAGCTGTTGCAGTTGCTGCGCCCGTTGCAAGGTCGCGGAAAGAACGTCTTTACCCGCTTCCCAAAAAATGCGGGTTGCTTCCCGGGTGTCCTGCACAGGTGATTCATCAGCGGCTTTTGGAGCTGGGGTATCGCTTGCCTGTTCACAAGCAGCAGCCAGGAAAATCACCAGTATCAGCAGGTAGGTGCGTATCGGGCGCATTTGCATAGTAGAGCCATTCCTTTGAAAATTCAGCGCAGTGAAATAATTGGCCAACCTTGTGATATCGCATAGTCTCGCAGGCGATCATCGGGGTCAACGACAACCGGGTGACTCACATGTTGCAACAGTGGTATATCGTTCGCTGAATCGCTGTAAAACCAACTCCCGTCTAGGGTTTCGCCAGTGTCTCCCAGCCAGGCTTGGAGCCGCGCTACTTTGCCTTCCTGAAAGCACGGAATACCAGTTGGCCGCCCGGTATAGCGGTTATCAACAATTTCCGCATCGCTCGCCAGCAGTTCGTGAATGCCAAAGGCGTTGACGATAGGTTCCGTAATAAACCGATTGGTGGCGGTAATCACGAGAATTCTATCGCCTTTATGGCGGTGTTCTGTGACCAACGCCTCGGCTTTGGGAAGCCAGATGGGTGCGATCTTCTGTTCAAAGAAGCGTTGGTGAAGTTCTGCAAGTTGCGCCATGCTGAACTGCGCCAGTGGCTGCAGAGCGAATTCCAGGTAGGCGTGTATGTCTAAACTGCCATTTTGGTAGTCTGCGTAAAACTGATCATTGGCTTTGCTATGGGTTTCAGCATCAACGATACCTTCTTCCACCAGAAATTCGCCCCAGGCGTGATCGCTGTCACCGCCGATGAGGGTATTGTCGAGGTCAAAAATTGCTAAACTCAAGAGATGTGATTCCGAAGGGAAGGCCGGGCAGGCTGGGTCTTTCAGCGCTGAATGCCCCGATCCTATTGGTGTTATCGGGTTCAAGTTTGTGAAACAATAGGTACCAATTATAACAATTATTGAGAAGCGAGGTTGTGTGTGATTGATGCCGATGGATTTCGTCCGAATGTGGGTATTATTCTTGCCGACGGTCGTGGCCGAGTTCTTTGGGCTCGTCGGGTTGGTGGGCAGGACGCCTGGCAGTTTCCCCAGGGAGGTATCAAAGAAGATGAAACTGCAGAGCAGGCTTTGTATCGAGAACTGGAAGAAGAGGTGGGACTGACTGCCGACGATGTTGAAATTTTGGCCGTCACTCAAGGCTGGTTGCGCTACCGTCTGCCGCAAAAACTGGTGCGTCAGAAAGAACCCCGCTGCGTGGGTCAAAAGCAAAAATGGTTTTTATTAAAGATGCTTGCTGAAGATAGCGAAGTTGATTTGGATGCTGGAGGCCCGCCTGAATTTGATCAGTGGCGTTGGGTGAGTTACTGGTACCCGCTCTCCAAGGTGGTCTCGTTCAAACGCGAGGTGTATCGGCGCGCCCTAAAAGAACTGGTGGTTGCACATAACTCACTGGTTAATGGTGCAGACAGTCGATCAGAGGCCTGTCTATGCTGAATTCCTTGCGCAGTATTGTTCAGGAGGTTAATGCCGCTTCAGATTTGAATTCAGTGTTGGAGATTATCGTCTCCCGCGTTAAGCAGGCCATGAAAACCGAGGTCTGCTCAATTTACCTACGCGATAATCAAAGTCAGTTTGTTTTAATGGCAACTGAAGGGTTGAACAAGGGGGCCCTGCGTCGCGTCAAGCTCCCCTTGAATGAAGGACTGGTCGGTCATGTCGCTGCGCGCGAAGAACCCTTAAACCTGGACGACGCAGAGTCTCATCCCCGCTACCAATATTTTCCGGAAACTGGCGAAGAACGCTTTTCATCATTCTTGGGGGTGCCCATTATTCACCACCGCCAGATTCTTGGGGTACTGGTGGTGCAGCAGCGCGAAAAACGCAAGTTCGATGAGGGTGAAGAAGCTTTTCTGGTCACTATGTCGGCGCAGTTGGCTGCAGTGATCGCGCATGCAGAAGCAACCGGCGTGTTGCGTACCATGGGCAAGAAAGCCGAGGTGCGATTTAACGGCGTACCGGGCGCTGCTGGTGTTGCGATTGGCAAATGCGTGGTTGCCTCTCCGGTGGCCGATCTCAATTCTGTGCCCTGTCAAAAATGTAAGGCCATCGACACAGAACTCGAATTTTTCCAGAAAGGTTTGGCGGCGGTGCGCGCTGACGTACGCCAGCTGGCGAGCGAATTGGAAAATCGCCTTAATAAAGAAGAGCGAGTATTGTTCGATGCTTACATCGGCATGTTAGAAGACACCTCGCTCGGGCGTGAAGTTACCGCGAAAATATCCGAAGGCTTCGCCGCTCCCTATGCCTGGAGCACCGTAATTCTTGAACATGTAAAGACTTTCTCCAGCATGCACGACCCCTATTTACGGGAACGGGCTTCTGATGTGCGCGACTTGGGTAGCCGGGTTTTGGCCTATTTGCAGGAGTCGTCCAAGAAAGAGCGGGTATACCCCGACAACACGATTCTTGTGGGTGATGATCTCACCGCATCGGTACTCGCAGAGGTGCCCGAAGGAAAGCTCGTTGGTATTGTGTCGACCCGGGGCTCCAGTAATTCTCACATTGCCATTTTGGCTCGTTCTATTGGTATTCCAACCGTTATGGGCGCGGTCGATCTGCCGTTTACCCACCTCGATGGTCGCGACCTGATTGTTGACGGTTATCGCGGCTCGGTATACAGCGACCCGAGTGAAGGCCTGCGGGCTCAGTATCAGGCGATTGTCGAAGAAGATGTGCAGTTGGTGGCCGGCCTCGAAGCGCTTAAAGATCTGCCCTGCGAAACAATCGATCACCATCGTGTGGCGCTGTGGGTGAATACCGGCTTGATGGCCGATGCCATGATCTCCATCGAGCGTGGCGCCGAAGGCGTTGGCCTGTACCGTACCGAAATCCCATTTATGCTGCGCGATCGTTTTCCCAGTGAGGAAGAGCAGCGTCAAACCTACCGGGATCAACTTCAGGCCTTTGCACCGCACACGGTGACTATGCGCACTTTGGATGTTGGTGGTGATAAGTCTCTGCCTTATTTTCCTATCGAAGAAGAGAACCCTTTTCTGGGTTGGCGTGGGATTCGGGTCACACTGGACCACCCGGAAATTTTCCTGGTGCAAATTCGCGCAATGCTGAAAGCCAGCGAAGGTCTCAATAACCTTCGTGTTATGGTGCCGATGGTGAGTAATGTCGCCGAGTTGGAAATCTCGCAAATGTTGCTGTATCGCGCCTACGATGAGTTGCTCGAAGAAGGTTACAAAATTGAGATGCCGCCGTTTGGGGTAATGATAGAAGTGCCCGGTGCTGTGTATCAGGCGCGAGATTTTGCCGCACGGGTCGATTTTATGTCTGTGGGCTCCAACGACTTGACGCAATACCTTCTGGCCGTTGACCGCAACAACCCGCGGGTTGCCGATCTCTATCATTCATTGCATCCGTCGGTATTGCGTGCGCTCTACAATATTGTTGCCGATTCTCACAGTCAGGGCGTTCCGGTCAGTATTTGCGGAGAGCTTGCGGGCGACCCGGCTGCGGCACTGCTGCTGATGGCGATGGGCTACGATGTGCTCTCGATGAGCGCCACTAATCTGCTGAAGGTGAAATCGGTGGTTCGCAGTGTGACTTTGCAACAGGCTGAAACCTTGCTCGAAGAAGTGATGGGACTTCCCGATACCGAATCGATCAATCGCTGTATCGATTCCGCATTCCGGCAAACCGGGCTTACGCGTATTGTGCGCCCGTTGGGCGACGAAAAATAACAAAAGCGTGGAATTCGTAAAAATCCACAAATCGTCACTGGCCTCTGTTATGATCGCCCCTCCCAAAAAACGGACCAGATTCTCGCGGAAAGCGCATGCTCAAATACCCTGAAATCGACCCGGTCGCAATTTCTTTCGGCACCATCCATCTGTTTGGTAAAACCATAAATTTGCCCGATGTGCACTGGTACGGTTTGATGTACCTGTTCGGGTTTATGGGGTGTTGGGCATTAGGCTTGTATCGCTCAGGTAAACCGCACAACGTGGTGCACAAAGCCTGGCTCGAAGACATGGTGTTTTATGTGGCCATGGGGGTCGTTCTCGGTGGCCGATGTGGTTATGTGTTCTTTTACAATTTCAGCGCGTTTCTCGAAGATCCCTTATGGTTATTCCGACTGTGGGAAGGCGGGATGTCGTTCCACGGTGGTTTGCTGGGAGTGATTATCGCCATGCTCCTGTACGCTCGCAAAATGCATGTGAGTTTTCTCGACCTGATGGATTTTGTCGCGCCACTTGTACCTATTGGTTTGGGGTTGGGCCGGATTGGCAATTTTATCGGTCAGGAACTCTGGGGGCGGGTCACTACTCTGCCGATCGGAATGGTTTTCCCAAAAGACCCGGAAGTAGCACGACACCCGTCGCAGCTTTATCAGGCGACTCTCGAAGGTTTGGTGTTGTTTTGTGTGCTGTTCTGGTATTCGTCCAAGCCACGGCCGCGTTCTTCTGTTGGTGCTTTGTTCCTTATTGTGTACGGCTTTTTCCGCTTTGTTGTGGAATTCGTGCGTGAGCCCGATGCTCATATTGGTTTCGACATGTTTGGTTGGTTAACGCGTGGTCAATTACTTAGCCTCCCTATGATTCTGATCGGCGCTACAATTTTCTTCTATGCTTACCGGCATCCTAGCTATGCTCAGAAATCGCCGGAACCGCAATCCAAACAGAAGAAAAAAGGCTAGTCTGTGAAGCAATATCTCGACTTAATGCGACACGTTCGCGATAACGGTGTACGAAAAGAAGACAGAACCGGTACTGGTACCCTTAGTGTTTTCGGTTATCAGATGCGGTTTGATTTAAGGCAAGGCTTTCCTTTGGTGACTACGAAAAAATGCCACCTTAAATCGATTATTCACGAACTGTTGTGGTTTCTAAAAGGCGAGACCAACATTTCGTACTTGAATAATAATGGCGTAAAAATTTGGGATGATTGGGCAACAGAAACTGGTGAGTTAGGTCCGGTGTACGGTGCGCAGTGGCGCTCATGGCCGGCCGGTGATAATAATTCCATCGATCAAATCAGTCAGCTGATCGCGCAGATAAAAACCAAACCCGATTCGCGGCGGTTGATTATCTCAGCCTGGAATCCGGCGTTGCTTCCCGATGAAAATATCTCGCCGCAAGAGAATGTGCGTTCAGGTAAAATGGCGTTGCCGCCGTGCCATACGCTATTCCAGTTTTATGTTTTGGAGGGTAGGTTGTCCTGCCAGTTGTACCAGCGCAGCGCCGATATATTTTTAGGTGTACCTTTCAATATTGCTTCTTATGCGCTCTTAACGATGATGATTGCGCAGGTGACTGGGCTGCAGCCGGGCGATTTTGTTCATACATTCGGCGATGCTCATTTATATCTGAATCATCTCGAGCAGGTGGAAACACAGTTGCAACGTGAACCGTTTCCGCTGCCGACTATGGCAATAAACACCGCAGTTAACGATATCTTCATGTTTAAATACGAAGATTTCGAACTACAACATTATCAGGCGCACCCGCATATAGCCGCGCCCATATCAGTGTGATAACTCGTGTGTAGTGCTTTAGCTGAGCCTGCCATTGCAATTGTGGTGGCCGTTGCAGAAAACGGTGTTATTGGAAACAACAATACGTTGCCCTGGCGATTGCCAAAAGATTTGGCTTATTTCAAAAAAATCACCATGGGACACCCGGTGGTGATGGGGCGTAAAACGTACGAGTCCATTGGTAAGCCTTTGCCGGGGCGAATCAATATCGTGGTTACTCGAAATGCCGACTGGCAAGCGCAAGGTGTTACTGTTTGTGGCTCTTTAAAACAAGCCCTGGATGAAGGGGCAAAGGTCGCAAGAAAAAATAACGTTGCGCAAATTATGGTTATTGGTGGTGCTGAGTTTTACGCGCAAGTGTTACCAATAGCAACTCGTCTCTATCTTACTGAAGTTCATGCCGAGATAGATGGCGATACTTATTTTCCGAGCTTCGATAGGAGCCACTGGCAAGCAAAGGAATCTATTCGCTATGAGGCGGATGCAGGAAATCCCTATGCTTATTCCTTTGTTTTATTGGAGCGGCGAAAAGAAGTGCTAGACTGATGAATGCACTTTTGTATTCATTCACAGTTCTGGCGCTTTATAGCACCGATTAATAAGTGAACGTGTGTTACCAAAGTGTTACCTGTTTCACAGGGTTACAGATTTTGTTGTTACCTTTGGTTATACATTGTTGAGCGGAATCTGTGCGATTTTATTTGTGTTTGAATGTTGGTGAGCTGTCTTATTAAAATGCGCAACTTTGATGATCACCGCGTCTCAAACCTTTTAATCATTACACTCTGGACAAAAACGATTTTGTTTAGTCTAGTCGCAACCTTTTCAATGCAAGCACCCGAGTTGGGGGAAATATGAAGAAGCAGCGAATCAAAGCTGTGGCATTAACCACAGTTCTATCTGCTGGCGCGCTCCTGGTTGGCAACGCCCACGCAGACAAAACCCTGGACGCTATTATGCAAGTCGGTCAAGCGAAGACCGCTGCTGGCGTTCAGTCTCAGAAGCGAATCGATAAACTCGCTGAAGAGACTACCGATTTGTTACAGAAATTTAAAACTGTAAACAAGCAAATCGAAGGTCTCCGCGTCTATAACGCACAACTGGAAAAGCAGTTGGCAAACCAGCTGAAAGTTATCGAGGATCTGAACCAGTCTATCGATCAGGTCACCGTGATTGAGCGTCAAATTCAGCCGCTGATTCTTCGCATGCTTGAAGGCCTAGAGCAGTTCGTTAACCTCGACGTGCCTTTCCATTTGCAAGAGCGTTTAGACCGTGTAGAGGGTTTGCGTAACAACCAGGATCGCGCAGACATCTCTGTCGCAGAGAAATTCCGCCAGGTATTGGAAGCCTACAATATCGAAGCAGAGTATGGCCGCAAGGTTGATACCTACGTAGATACTTTGGAAGTGGGTGGTCAGGAGCGTCAAGTTAATATTCTCGCCGTTGGCCGCATCGCTTTAATGTATCAAACCACCGATACCAAATTATCTGGCGCTTGGGATCAATCTCAGCGCGCTTGGGTTGAGCTGGACGCCGGTACCTACCGCGCCGCAATTCTCAAAGGTATTCGTATTGCTAAGAAGCAGGCTTCTATTGATGTTATGGAATTGCCAATTCTGGCTCCGGAGGCAGCACAATGAAATTGACTATTAAAAAAACATTGATGGCATTTGCCGCCGCTGGCGCACTGGCGCTGTCTGGTGGTGTTTCCGCCCAGGCTGATAAGGCTGCTAGCCTCGAAGAATTGTTGCAAATGGTAAAAAACAGCCAGATTGCGGAAACCAAAGAGCACAAACAACGCGAAGCGCAATTCCGCAAGCAACGCAATAATCAGGCGAACCTGTTAAAAGAATCTGAAGCCACCAAGCGTGCCGAAGAAGATCGCTCTGTGCGCCTTGAGCAGAAGCATAAGGAGCAGGAAGTACTGGTACAGGCAAAACGCCAACAACTCGACGACCGTCTGGGTTCCTTGAAGGAATTGTTCGGTCACTTAACATCAACCGCTGGTGATCTTCGTACCGCTCTCGACACTTCAATTGTGAGTGCGCAAATAGAAGGTCGTACCGAGTTTATTGCTGAACTCATCGAAAAAATGAACAGCGAAACCAAATTGCCCTCGATTGAAGAAATCGAGCGCCTTTGGTACGAGTTGCAGCGTGAAACTGTGGAAGCCGGTAAAGTTGTTAAATTTACCGCTGAAGTTTCTGACCCCGCAGGTAATAAAGCACAGCGCGAAGTGGTGCGTATTGGTAACTACAACTTGGTTTCTGATGGTAAGTACTTAAGTTTCGACGTGGGCAGTGGCTCTCTTAACGAACTGCCTCGCCAGCCTGCTGATCACCTCAAAGGTGCGGCGGCATTGCAAACAGCAACATCTGGTTTCACCAAAGTCGGTGTCGACCCTACTGGCCCTGCTGGCGGTACCTTGCTTTCCGCATTGATTAACAGCCCCTCTATCAAAGAACGCTGGCACCAAGGTAAATTGGTGGGTTACATCATTAGTGGTGTAGGTGCTTTTGCTCTGTTACTCGCGCTTTTCCGCTTTATCGTTCTCAGTGGCATGAGTGCCAAGGTGAGCCGTCAGCTGAAAAACACCAGCTCTCCAAGCGAAAACAACCCACTGGGTCGTGTGCTCAAAGTAGCTACCGACAACCCCAATGTGGACACCGAAACTCTGGAACTCAAGCTGGAAGAAGCGGTTCTAAAAGAATTGCCCAAGATCGAATCTGGCCTCAACGTGCTCAAGATCATTTCTATGGTTGCACCTCTGCTGGGTCTGCTCGGTACCGTAACCGGTATGATCGTTACCTTCCAGGCCATCACCATCTACGGTGCGGGTGATCCTAAGGCTATGGCCGGCGGTATTTCCGGTGCTTTGGTTACTACGGTACTGGGTCTGGTTGTGGCGATTCCTACGGTTCTGCTGCATACCTTCCTTAACGGTAAAGCCAAGCGAATTGCGCATGTACTTGAAGAAGAGAGTGCCGGCCTGATCGCTGAAAAATCAGAGAGCAAGTAATACTTCACTGCGCTGGCGGCACGGTGTCGCCAGCCTTCCGAATTACGAGAGGAGATAGACATGCTGGCAATGATGGAAGCATTAGCAGCCATTAAAGCCTTTGTAGCTTCCGGTGGCCCCATACTTTACTGGATTGCTGCATTGGCATTCGCCATGTGGACTTTAATCTTCGAGCGTCTCTGGTTTTACAAAGGATCACTGGGCAAGATCAAAGCCCAGACCGTGCAAATTTGGGAAGCGCGCAATGAGCGCAAATCCTGGAATTCACGTCAGATTCGTAAAGCGCTAATTTCTCGCGCAGCAAACAAAATTAATCAAAACCTCGATCTGCTTGGAACCATGGTCACCCTCTGCCCACTGCTGGGCCTGCTGGGTACCGTAACCGGTATGATCGAAGTGTTTAACGTCTTAGCGGTAACCGGCGGCGGCGACGCCAAGTCAATGGCCTCTGGTGTTTCCCGTGCAACCATCCCAACCATGGCGGGTATGGTGGCAGCGCTTTCCGGCGTCTTTGGAACCACGTTAATTAATCGTATTGCTGAACGTGAAAATCATTTGCTCGAAGACCATCTAACGATGGATCACTAAGGTCCATTTCATTTATTTGGCCTGAATTAAGAGAGAAAACATGAGCAGGAAAACCAAAGCAGAAGAAGAAACAGGGGCGATTGACTTAACCCCTATGCTCGACGTGGTATTTATCATGTTGATCTTCTTCATCGTGACTGCATCGTTCATTAAAGAGCCTGGTATTCAAGTAAATCGCCCCGATGCCACAACCGCCAATCTTAAGAAAAATGCCAATATTTTGGTGGCTATTAACGACGAAAATGAAATCTGGATTAACAAAAACGAAGTAGACATTCGTCAGGTGAAAACCCAAATTCAATTGTTGTTAGCGGAAAATCCCAAGGGTGCGGTTGTTATTCAGGCGGATAGCGATTCAAACATCAAGACACTGACAGATGTTGCCCAGAAAGCCCGCGAAGCGGGTGTGGCAGACGTGTCTGTCTCCGCAGAGAACAAGTAGGTTTCCTATGAGCATAGTTAGAGTACTTTCATCCCTGGCTCCGGCGGCGCTTGTCACTCTCGGCTTATTACTTTTAATGCACTTCCTTATTCTACGCAACATGACAGAACCGGAAGAGGCGAAGGAATTTAAGATTCCCGAAATTGTAATGCCAGAGCGGGAGATTACCACCGAGTACGATACCCGTAGACCTGATAAACCCGAAGAACCAGACGAACCACCACCCGAATTACCCGAGCCTGAATTTGAAAGCCCCGATGTGGAAGCCAACATCTCGTTTGCACCGCAAATCGATACGGGTGTTCAAATTGCCGGGATCGGAGGCTTCTCCAGCGATGGTGATTATTTGCCTATCGTTAAAGTGGCTCCCAAATATCCGGCACGTGCTGCAAACCGTGGTTTGGAAGGTTATTGCACGGTTGAATATACGGTTACCAAAACCGGTGAAACACGTGATGTAACAGTAGTGGATTGCCCGCAGAGCGTATTTGCCAGTGCTTCGGTGAAAGCTGCCGAGAAGTTCAAATACAAGCCGAAGGTTATTGACGGTGAACCAATCGAGGTTCCGGGTGTTCGCAACCGTTTCACCTTCCAGATGGCTAAAGAAGACAAGTAACGGCAGGTGGTGATTACAATGAAAAGTAAACATTCAAAAAAGATCGGCGCGTTAGGTCGCTCTGTATTGCTTGCCGCTGCCGCAACGTTTGTTGCGCCTGCTGTAATCGATAGAGCCGCCAGTGTACTCGGTGCCGATATTCAAGCGATGCCCAGCGCTTTTGCGCAGGGCTCTAAAAAAGAAAAACGCGCATTGCCGGGTATTAGCGAATCCTTTTTCAAAAAATTAGGTAAGGTGGCCGAGTTGGCTTCGCCGCCGGAAAAAAACGGCGTTCAGCCACCCGGTGATTTCAAAGGCGCACTTCAGGAAATCAAGAAAGTTGAAAAACAGTGCGACAAATGTAACAAGTACGAGTGGGCACAGGTTTACAACTATTACGGTTGGATTTACTACTCACTTGAGGACATGAACAACGCCATCAAGTATTACAAAAAAGTTATCGAACAATCACCTCAGATTCCGTGGGGTTTGGAATTACAGGTAACTTATACCCTGGTGCAGTTGATGTTCGCTCAGGAACGTTATGCCGAGGCGCTAAAAAATCTCGACGACTGGATGAAAATATCGGATACCGTTGGAGCCGACGCTTACTATCTGAAGTCTCAGATCTGTTACCAGATGGAAGATAAAAAGTGCGCGCTGGACAATATCAACCTCGCTGTGAAAATGGTGGAAGATAAGGACCAGATCGCAAAAGAGCCTTGGTATTCGCTACAGAAAGCCCTGTACTTCGAAAAAGAAGATTACAAGTCTGCCCTGCCAATCGTAGAGAAAATGGTTCGCCACTACCCAAAAAAGAGTTATTGGCAACAGTTGGCGGGTGTCAACGGAATGCTCGAGCGCGAGAAAAATCAGTATTACGTGCTTGATGCCGCCTATACCATGGGAGCGCTGGAAAAAGAGCAACAGCTTCTTAACCTCGCTTACCTGAGTATGGCGAACGACTACCCCTACAAGGCCGCCGTTATAATCGAAAAGGGTATGAAGCAAAACGTAATTGACGAATCTGCCAAGAACCTGGAAACCCTCGCTTCTGCCTGGCGTCTGGCGAAAGAGACTCAGAAAGCCATTCCAGTTATGGATCGTGCAGCTTCTAAGTCGGATAGCGGAGATCTTTACGGCCAGCTGATGGCAATGTATTTGTACATCGACAAAAACAAAGAAGCTGTGTCAGCTGGCAAAAAGGCGATTAGCAAAGGTAACCTGCGCCGTGCCGGTGAAATTCATTTGAATTTGGGTATTGCCTACCTGGAACTGCATAACTACAACGACGCAATTAAATCGTTCAAGAAAGCCAAGGAAGATAAAAATGTGAAGCGCACGGCAGATAACTGGTTACAACATGCTATGCGTGAGCAATATCGGGCGGAACAGTTGGCTGCGAACAAGTAATTGGTTTCATTCTTTCATTAAAAAGGGGCCGGATGGCCCTTTTTTTATGGAAGTTTAATCAATCATCCAACTGACTCAAATCCCTCACAGCACCTTTGTCGGCACTGGTGGCCAGCTTGGCATAGGCTTTGAGCGCTGCAGACACCCGACGCGGGCGAGTTTCCGCAGGTTTCCAGCCAGTTTGGTTTTGCACTGTGCGCCGCTTGGCGAATTCCTCCGCGCTGAGCATAACGTCGATGCTGCGGTTGGGGATATCGATACGAATCAGGTCGCCATTTTGCACCAGGCCGATCGCACCGCCAGCAGCGGCTTCTGGAGAAACGTGGCCGATCGACAGGCCTGAGGTACCACCGGAGAAGCGGCCGTCAGTTAATAAAGCACAGGATTTACCGAGTCCTTTGGACTTCAGGTAAGACGTAGGGTAAAGCATCTCCTGCATGCCGGGGCCACCTTTGGGGCCTTCGTAGCGCACTATCACCACATCACCGGCTTTTACCTTGCCAGCAAGAATGTTTGCAACGGCTTCATCTTGAGATTCGGTGATGTGTGCCGGGCCTTCAAATACCAGAATGGAATCGTCGACACCGGCGGTTTTTACCACACAGCCGTCTTCGGCGATATTGCCATAGAGCACCGCGAGGCCACCTTCTTTACTGAAAGCGTGCTCCAAATCGCGAATACAACCGTTGGCGCGATCGCCATCCAATGTGGGCCAGCGGGTCTCCTGGCTGAAGGCCTCCTGGGTAGGAATACCGGCGGGGCCTGCGGTGTAAAACGTGTTCACGGCTTCATCGTTGGTGAGTTGAATATCCCACGCGTTTATCGCTTCAGCGAGCGTTTTACTGTGCACCGTGGGTACGTCTGTATGCAATAGCTTGGCGCGATCGAGTTCACCCAATATTGCGAAAATGCCGCCGGCACGGTGTACGTCTTCAATATGGTATTTTTGGGTATTCGGTGCCACTTTACAGAGTTGGGGTACTTCGCGGCTGCGTCGGTCAATATCTTTGAGATTGAAATCCACTTCGGCTTCCTGGGCAATCGCCAGCAGGTGCAGAATGGTGTTGGTGGAACCGCCCATGGCGATATCCAGGGAGATCGCGTTCTCAAACGCTTTTTTACTGCCGATAGAACGGGGTAATACGGAGGCGTCGTCGTTCTCATAATAGGCGCGAGTAATCGCGACTATCTGTTCACCGGCTTGCTCGAAGAGTCGCTTGCGGTCTGCATGGGTGGCGAGGGTTGTGCCATTACCGGGTAAGCTCAAGCCGAGAGCTTCGGTTAAACAATTCATGGAGTTTGCCGTGAACATGCCTGAGCAGGAGCCGCAGGTAGGGCAGGCGCTGCGCTCGTATTCCGCAACCATGTTGTCGTCAGCGCTGTCATCGGCAGCGATTACCATGGCGTCGACGAGATCGAGACCATGGTCTGCGAGCTTGGTTTTGCCCGCTTCCATCGGGCCACCTGATACGAAAATTGCGGGAATATTAAGACGCATCGCCGCCATCAGCATCCCGGGGGTAATTTTGTCGCAATTGGAGATGCACACCATGGCGTCAGCGCAATGTGCATTAACCATGTATTCGACAGAATCGGCGATAATGTCGCGACTGGGCAGACTGTAGAGCATGCCGTCGTGACCCATGGCAATACCATCGTCTACCGCAATGGTGTTGAATTCCTTGGCGACAGCTCCGGCTTTTTCGATTTCACGGGCGACTAACTGGCCGAGATCTTTAAGGTGTACATGGCCGGGAACAAACTGCGTGAAGGAGTTAACCACCGCGATAATGGGCTTCTGAAAGTCGTCATCTTTCATGCCCGTGGCGCGCCACAGGGCGCGTGCGCCTGCCATATTGCGGCCGGCTGTGGTGGTGCGGGAACGGTACTCTGGCATTTCCTGGCTCCTTCGTGTTGCTTGAACTTCAGGCTGCGAAGAATACCAGATTCACCGTTGAAATTAACTGAGCAATACGTTCGGGTAATGCTTCTCGAGCTGTTTGTTTAGAAAGGTGTAACGTTTGTACTGCTTGTGTTCCGGGCCGACCTGGCCGATCGCTCGTATGCAGCGGCGGCACAGTTTTTCGTACTTCTCGTTAAATCCATTGGCGTCAGTATCGGCCAAAATCGCTTGAATCAGGTTGAGGTTAAGACCTGCGTGTTTGGGATAGTTGGAAAGCGCCTCCACGAACACTTCAATGGCTTCGTTAAAGTTCTTGCTTTCGTAGAATTCGATACCTTCTTTAGTAAGTTTGGTTGCCACCACCTTGCCTGTGTCGCTGATGGGTTCTCCGGTAATGCCATCGATAAGCTGCATGATTTCCGGGTCGCGCTCGTGTCTCGCGGCGAGTTGTGTGAGCAGTTCGCGGGCTTGTTGCTCTTCGTTAATTGCATGTAAGGTACGCGCCATTTCCAGACTGGTCTCAACCGGGGGCGCAGGCAAGTCGTTGTACATTTCCTTTGCTTTAGTTGCTGCTTCGCGGGCTTTGTTTTCATCTCCCGCCCCCATGTGTACCTGGCTTTCCACTAACTGTGCCTGTACCGCCACCTCTGGACGATCAGAGTAGCGTTTGCGGGCGCGATCGAGATAACTGTGGGCTTGGCGTGCGAGCATTTTGGCATCTGTGGTGTTATCACCCTGAATGACTTCCGACACCTTGCGGGCGTAATTGAAATAGTCCTGCTCCGATTCGTGACACGAGTTCATGCCCCACTTAATGGCGTGTTGGTGGGATTTCAGGGAAATTTCATCATCGTGGTTGTGATCCGCCAACTGCGCCAATTTGCGGTGTCGCAATACCGATTTAGGAGAAATTCGGGTGGCGTTTTCGGTGGAGCGTTGCGCGTTAATCATATCTTTGCGCTCCTGATGAACTTCTGCGAGTAAATCGTGAGCTTCGACGTAGCGCTCATCTTCATCAATAATCGATTGCAGAACTTCTTCGGCGGCTTCGAGATTGCCGAGTGCCAGTTGAGTTTTCCCCATGCCTAACTTGGCCCAAACCACGGGTTTTTTGCAGAGGATGCTCTCGTAAAGTTTTTGTGCATCTTTTAACTGTTTCAGCAGAAAGTGGAGCTGGCCTTTCATTTTGAGACAGTCCGCCGAATATCGTGAACCCGATGTGATCATTTCGTTACAAGTATCCAGTGCGGTGCGGTAATCTCCGTCAGAAATTGCTTTTTTGATCGGTAATAAGGCTTCATGGCGAACAATGGCTTTGTTGAGCCGTACTTTCAGCGATTGCTGGGTATAGGGTTTGGTGATGTAGTCATCGGGCTGACATTCCAGCGCACCCAGTACCATTTCGCGTGAGCTTTCACCAGTAATCATCACGAACAGACTGGTCATCAACAACACGCGCAAATAGCGCACTTCTTCGAGAATCTGCTGGCCGTCTTTACCGGCCCCGAGGTTGTAGTCGCAAAGTACGATGTCGTATTTCTTTTTACCGCAGGCTTTAATGGCTTCTTCGCCATTGGCCGCGGTATCGACGGTATTGACTCCGAAGGTCCGTAGCGTGCGGGTGAGCGACCCCCGTATTTCAGGGAAATCGTCGACGATCAGGCATTTCTTATTGTGATAGATCTTAACAATGTCTATCTGGCGAAGATCCTGCTCCGAATTTAACAGTGGATTCATAGAGTTGACCCGTTTGCAGCCTCGCTATGCTTTTCAAATCCGGTGAAAATCATAACGTTAATGCATAAAGTTTAGGCAAAGAATGAAGACTTTGCCTAACTACGGGGCTTCAAGGGTATGTAAGCGCTCAGCTTCAGGGAGGAATGCGCCTGGTTAGGGTTTAACGAGTTTTATCAGCACTTTGGATTTGCGCTGGTAGTTGTAGAGCGCTTTGCGCTCGCCGGGCAACTCTTCTACCGAGCACTCGTTGAAGCCCTGCTCTAAAAACCAATGCGCGGTTTGCGTGGTAAGCGCGAAGATTTTTTTGAGCTTAAGCTTTTGAGCCTGGCGCTCGATGTGGGTCAGTAGTTTGGCGGCGCGGCCATCGCCGCGATAGTCGCGGTGCATGGCGACGCACGCCAGTTCGCCGGCTTCCTTGGGGACAATAGGGTAGAGCGCCGCACAGCCCACTATGAGATTGTCTTTTTCCATCACCGTGAAAAAACCGATTTCGGTTTCGAGCAGTTCACGCGAGCGCTTTACCAGAATGCCTTTTTGTTCCAGCGGTTCGATCAGGTTGAGAATGCCAACCACGTCTTCAATACGGGCGCGACGGATCGTTTCGTAATTATCGCGGTAGACCATGGTGCCCGAACCATCGCGGGTAAACAGCTCTTTAAGCAGCGCGCCGTCTTCACTGGAAGATACAACGTGCGCCCGTGCTACACCGCCATCGCAGGCCTTGTAGCAGGCGCGCAAGGAAAAATAGGTATTGGACTGATTGTGATGCTGTTTTTCCACCAAAAACCGCTCGCATTGCAACAATGTGAGTTCGCGAAATTGTTTGCCTCGTACATCAATAATGGGGCCGTCGTCGTTATACGCGATGAGTTTATCTGCCTGAATGGCGTTGGCGAGGTGAATGGCGACATCAGCAAAACTCAAATTAAATGCTTCACCTGTTAGGGAATATCCCAGGGGTGACACCAGGGTCAGGCTGTTGTTGTTGAGCAGCATTTTTATTGCTTCTGCATCAACACTGCGCACCTTACCGGTAAGTTGATAGTCCACTCCATCGATAACTCCGCGGGGCATGGCGGTTACAAAATTACCACTACGCACCCTTATTTTTGAGCCGTACATAGGCGAGTCGGGCAACCCGCTGGAAAAAGCCGCTTCAATCGTGAAACGCGCTTCACCGATGGCTTTCATAACTTCGGCAATTTGTTCCCGGGTGGTGATGCGTACGCCGTCATGGAATTCTGAAGTATTACTGATGGCGTCCATTTGAAGGTCGATCTGGCGACGCGCTCCGTGGACCACAACCAGCTTTACGCCCAAACTGTTTAGCAGTGTTAAGTCATTGATAATGTTGGCGAAATTTTCTTGTTCAATACAGTCGCCGGGCAGCATTACCACGAACGTTTTACCGCGGTGCAGATTGATATAGGGCGAGGTATGGCGAAACCAGCTGATGTAGTTTTGGGGTTGATCGGTCACGGAGTTTCTCTACGGTTTTTTTGGCGCAAGTATATGCCTTTTTTGCGTCGGACGTCAGACGTCGGATGTCGGACGTAAACACAATTCGGTGATGAGTGCTGCGACGATCTCTACCGCCGGTTCTATCTGATTCTGCGCCATGTATTCGTTGGGTTGATGTGCTTGGTCGATCGAACCTGGTCCCATCACCAGCGTTTGCATACCGAGTTTCTGCAAGAAGGGTGCCTCGGTGGCGAAAGCAACGCTGTCTGCTGTGTGGCCGGTGAGCTTTTCTACGAGTTGCACCAGTTCACTGCTTGCATTTTCTTCGTAGGCGTCGATGCCACCGATTAAACGCTCCAATGTAAGTGGTGTATTGCGACTTTCTCCGATGGGAATCAGTCGCTGTTCAAGTTCATTACGTAAGGCTTCGATATCCATACCGGGCAGGGGGCGCAAATCGAAATGCATCTCGCAATGGCCGCAGATTCGGTTGGGGTTGTCGCCACCGTGAATGTAACCGGGGTTGAGTGTTGGCGATGGTATGGCGAACCCCGGGTGAGTGTACTTAGCCCGAATCTCTTCCCGGAATTTAAGCAGTTCACCAATCGCCGCGTGCATGGTTTCCAATGCATTGTGGCCTAAATCAGGGTTTGAGGAGTGGCCGGCCAAGCCCTGCACTCGCAGGGATTCCATCATAATCCCTTTGTGCATACGTATGGGTTTTAGGTTGGTGGGTTCGCCAATTACAGCAAAACGCGCTTTGGGAAAACCACTTTTCTGCAATGCCCGAGCGCCGCTCATGGAGGATTCTTCGTCGGCGGTTGCCAATACAATTACCGGTTGTTGCAGGTTTTGTAGCGAGTCGCCCAACTGCTCCAGTGCCGCAAGCACCACGGGGAAAAACCCCTTCATGTCCGTTGCGCCCAAGCCATAAAATCGCTTATCGCGTTCGGTGAGTTTGAACGGGTCTTGTTGCCAGCGCTCTGGATTGCAGGGCACGGTGTCGGTATGGCCGGATAACACCAGGCCACCCGGGCCGCTGCCCAATGTCGCAATTAAATTGCACTTGCCGTTGTCGAGTTTTTGAATTTCGATGTGAAAGCCCAGGTCTTGCAACCAATTTGCCAACAACTCGACCACTTCGCGATTGTCCATATCGAGGCTGGCGTTGGTGCAACTGATGGATGGCTGGGCGATAAGCTCGCCCAGGCGCTGGGTAAACAAGCGGGTATTGATCATACAAATCCTGTAGCTCGGGCGAGCCTACAGGGAGAGGCTGCCTTTCATAACGGTTACGGCATCACCGGCGATAAGTACGCGATCGCCCTGCAATTCCAACTCCAAATCCCCGCCTCGCGCCGAAGCCTGGCGGGCCAGAAGTTTCGATTTGCCGGTTTTATTTGCGAAGTATGGCATAAGTAAGGTGTGTGCAGAGCCCGTTACCGGGTCTTCGTTGATACCTGCTTTGGGGGCAAAAAAACGGCTGATGAAATCGGGTTGCGGGTCTGCCACATAATCATTGGCTAGCGCACAACAACAGATACCCGTGTAAGGCACCTTGAGGAGCCGGTTCATGTCGGGCTTAAGCTCGCATACTCGCCTTGCGCTGTCGAATTCAACCAGTAGCTTTTGGCCGGCACTCGCGACTGCAATTGGGCGAGCGCTGATTGCGTCGATCAATTCAGTTGGGATTTCAACAGCTTTAACGTCGGCTTTCGGAAAATCCAATTGCAACTTACTGCCTTTTTTACGCGTTAATAGCAGGCCACTAAGGCTTTGAAAGCGAATCTCGTTATCGGCGTAACCGTAGTGTTGATACAGAACATGCGCACTCGCTAAGGTCGCATGCCCACATAATTCAACCTCTGTACTTGGTGTAAACCAGCGAATCCCATATTCTGCCGCTTCCTTAACAACAAATGCCGTTTCCGACAGATTCATTTCGGCGGCGATACTTTGCATTAATTCCTCTTCCAGCCAATGATCCAGCACAATCACCGCGGCTGGGTTGCCTGAGAACGGGCGGTGGCTGAATGCGTCCACCTGATAAACGGTGAATTCCATGGTAGTTCCTTACAAAAAAAGTCTGCTTGTGGTTTGATAGCAGGATAACGCGCCAAAACTTGTAGTCGCCTGGGCTCATCGACCTGCTGAGCTACAATCTTTACAAACCGCGAATGAAAGAAGGGTAAACCCCACTAAGAATTTGTTATGAAATCTGACTTTATTGCCGAACGCGCGCTTGATCTCCGCTCCCTACTGCTCGATCTGGTCGAAGAAAATATAATAAAACAAGAAGAAGCCAACATGGTGATGGGGGCCCACCGTACCCGAGAGCAAACGCTGCTTCATCCGCTGACTTACGTCGCGCAACAGGAGCTGGAAGATTTACGTTCGCCGGGTAATAAAATTGACGAATTGCACCTTACGGAGTGGATTGCTCAAAAATCCGGGCTAACGGTATTTCATATCGACCCGATGAAAATTCCGGTGGCGAAAGTTGCTGAAATAATGTCGTACCAATTTGCAAAGCGGCATGGCTTACTCTGTGTTGGCGTTAGCCCGGAAGTAGTGACCATTGCTGTGACGCAACCCTACCTCACCGATTGGGAGCCGCAACTCACACAAACGGTGCGTCAGCAAATTAAGCGGGTCATCGCCCTTCCATCAGACATCGAACGCTACCGGGTTGAATTTTATTCCCTGGCGCGCTCGGTGAGTGGCGCTGAAGATGGTGGTGGTAACAAACGCTCCGGCGCCGCGAATTTCGAACAATTATTGGAGCTGGGTAAACTCAAAGACCCGGAAGCCAATGATCAACACGTGGTAAATATCGTAGATTGGCTGCTGCAATACGCCTTCGACCAACGCGCCAGTGATATTCATATCGAACCGCGCCGCGAAATTTCACGCATGCGATTTCGAATCGATGGCGTGCTCCACAATATTTACGAGTTTCCCGCCAATGTTGCCACCGCGATTGTGAGTCGTTTGAAAATTCTTGGCCGCATGAATGTGGCTGAAAAGCGCAAACCTCAGGATGGCCGCGTAAAAACCAAACGCCCCAATGGGCTGGAAGCAGAGCTGCGCTTGTCGACGCTGCCCACCGCTTTTGGTGAAAAATTGGTGATGCGTATTTTCGACCCGGATGTACTGTTTCGCACCTTTGAAGAACTGGGGCTTATGGGTGAGGATTACAAGCGCTGGCACGGTATGACACAGCACCCTCACGGTATTTTGTTAGTAACCGGCCCCACCGGTTCCGGTAAAACCACTACTCTGTATTCCACGCTGCGCTCGCTCGCCACTGAAGAAGTGAATGTGTCCACCATCGAAGACCCCATCGAAATGGTAGAAGAAGCCTTCAACCAAACCCAGGTGCAGCACAATATTGAGTTCGACTTCGCCAGCGGTATTCGCACACTTATGCGTCAAGACCCAGACATCATTATGGTGGGCGAAATAAGGGATAAGGAAACCGCGCAAATGGCGGTACAGGCGGCACTCACCGGCCATTTGGTGCTGTCTACGCTGCACACCAACGACGCCTCAGCGGCAATTACCAGAATGCTCGATTTGGGTGTGCCCAGCTATTTGTTGAAGTCGACGGTATTGGGGGTAATGGCACAACGATTAGTGCGCACCCTGTGCCCGCACTGCAAGGTGGAATCGACCATCAGCAATGATGATTGGGACAGCCTAGTGCGCCCCTGGAAGGTCGGCAAGCCGGCGAAAATTTTTAAACCCGAAGGGTGCCTGGAATGTCGTAACACAGGTTATCTCGGTCGCCAGGGCATTTACGAAATTTTGCACCTTAGCGAAAACGTTCAAAAATACGTGAGCGACGATCTCGATCTACAGCAAATGCGACAGCAAGCCATGCGTGAAGGCATGCGTACTTTGCGGCTTTCCGGTGCGCAAAAAATTGCACAGGGCAAAACCACCTTGGCGGAAGTGTTACGGGTCGCACCGCCCCCCGAAAAAGTGTAAATTTTTACTGTCGATATCACTCACAGCAATAATGCCCAAGCATAAAATACACCTAAAAAATGCCTGGCTTTAATATCACAACTTTTAGTTTTAGTAACCTATCACCACGCGGAAAAGCATCCTAAAAACCGCGCAAAGCCCGCACTAGTTGCGCTGTATCAAATATCACCAGAGGTGCAGGCGTACAATGCTTTCAACGCCTGAATTTCCCCCGTTCAAACCGAACATTCGTACCAGATGGGTTAGCGCTCAAAAGGCGTTGGCCATGTCGTTTATTTTGTGTGAGGCAATCTATGAATATAAAAGCAGAAATATCTGAGAAAGAAGCAAAAGTCACTGATGAATTAGTCGCCAACCCTTGGGAAGGTTTTGCCGAAGGGCCATGGCAAGAAAGTGTGGACGTACGAGATTTTATTCAACGCAACTATGCGCCTTACCTGGGTAACGACGAGTTTTTAGCTGGGCCCACTCACCGCACAGAAACTTTGTGGAAAGAAGTACTTGAGCTCTTAAAAGCGGAGCAGGAAAAAGGTGGCCCGCTGGACTTCGATACCGACCTGCCTGCAACCGTTACCTCACACAAGCCAGGCTATATAAATTTGGCACTGGAAAAAATTGTTGGCCTGCAAACCGATGCGCCCTTGAAGCGCGCCATCGTACCTTTCGGTGGTATTCGGATGGTGCAGGGCTCTTGCGAAACTTACGGCAAGGAACTCGATCCGAACGTACTAGAAATTTTCACCAAGTATCGCAAAACCCATAATTCCGGGGTATTCGATGCTTACACCCCCGAAATTCTCAAGTGCCGTAAAGTGGGTGTGATCACCGGTCTGCCCGATGCCTATGGCCGCGGCCGTATAATTGGCGACTATCGCCGCATTGCGCTCTACGGAACTGACTTCCTCGTAAAAGAAAAAATTGCCGAAAAAGCGGAGACCGAAAGCTGGGATATGGTGGAAGACACCATTCGCATTCGTGAAGAGCTCAGCGAACAAGCTCGCGCCCTAAACGACATTAAAGAGATGGCCGCCAGCTACGGTTGCGACATCAGTCGCCCTGCTATCAGCGCGCGCGAAGCCATTCAGTGGACCTATTTCGGCTATCTTGCCGCTGTTAAATCGCAAAACGGCGCGGCAATGAGTTTTGGTCGCACCTCTACTTTCCTCGATATATTTATCGAACGCGATCTTGAAAAAGGCGTACTTACCGAAGCCGAAGCTCAAGAATTGATGGACGATCTGGTTATCAAGCTGCGTATGGTTCGCTTCCTGCGTACTCCTGAATACGACGAATTGTTCTCCGGCGACCCCACCTGGGTAACCGAATCTATTGGCGGCATGGGTTGCGACGGTCGCCCCTTGGTAACCAAGAGCTCGTTCCGAGTATTGCAAACCTTGTACAACCTTGGTCCAGCGCCTGAGCCAAACCTCACTGTTTTGTGGTCCGACAAGCTGCCAGAAGGCTTTAAAGATTACTGCGCGAAAGTTTCTATTGATACCTCCTCCATTCAATACGAAAACGACGACCTGATGCGCGACCGTTTTGGTGATGACTACGGCATTGCCTGCTGTGTATCCGCTATGCCAATTGGCAAGCAAATGCAGTTTTTCGGTGCGCGTGCTAACTTGGGTAAAACCCTGCTTTACGCCATTAACGGCGGCATGGACGAAACCAAAGGCATTCAAGTTGGCCCTAAGAAAGATGTGCTCGACGATGAATACCTGGATTACGACAAGGTTTGGTCGCGCTTCGATGAATATATGGCATGGCTGGCAAGAACCTATGTTGCTGCATTGAATGCCATTCACTATATGCACGACAAATACGCTTATGAAACTCCCCTAATGGCGTTGCATGATCGTGATGTGAAAAGAACCCTTGCTTGTGGTATCGCCGGGCTTTCCATTGTGGCCGATTCATTTAGCGCCATGAAATATGCCAAAGTTAAAGCCATCAAAGGTGACGATGGTTTTGTAAAAGACTACGAAATTGAAGGCGACTTCCCCAAATACGGCAACAACGACGACCGAGTAGATAGTATCGCCTGCGATGTGGTATCCCGATTTATGGAACATGTTCGCAAGAACAAAACCTATCGTAATTCGGAAGCTACACAATCGGTACTTACCATTACCTCTAACGTTGTTTACGGCAAGAAAACCGGTAATACGCCTGATGGACGCCGCGCTGGTGAACCCTTCGCCCCTGGTGCCAACCCCATGCACGGTCGCGATACCAACGGTGCCCTGGCTTCGCTGTTAAGCGTTGCCAAACTTCCCTACGACGATAGCGAAGACGGCATTTCCTACACCATGAGCATGGTTCCCAACGCTTTAGGTAGCGATAAGCCCGCCAAGGTAAATAACCTCAAAGGCTTGTTAGATGGCTATTTCGGCGCGACTGGTCACCACGTAAATGTAAACGTATTGGCTCGCGAATTATTGTTGGATGCAATGGATCATCCTGAGAAATATCCTCAGCTTACTATTCGCGTTTCTGGCTACGCCGTTAACTTCAACAAATTAACGAAAGAGCAGCAAAAAGACGTAATCAGCCGAACCTTCCACGACTGCATCGGCGGCTGCTAAAACCAAACCCCTGAGATCGCAACAATCTCAACCCTAAGGGGAGGCCTGAAAAGGTCTCCCCTTTTTTCGTTTTGGGGTGTTGTTTTGCGAGGGCGGGTAAGATTAAATGGAGATGGATTTTGTTGAAATAAGTGAAGGTAGGTTAGAGGCTCATGAGATTTAGGCCTATATGGCTACGTCAAGGAATGCTGCTTAGATGTAAGCAAGCCTAGATTCAATATAACGCACCACTTTGTTCATCTGAGAATGAAATGGAAAGAATAATTGTCATAGGGTCAAGTTGCGCAGGCAAATCTACTTTTGCCAGGGAGCTTTCACAAAAGCTCGGATATGAGTACATCCAGCTTGATGAATTGCATTGGTTGCCAAATTGGCAAGAACAAACTGCTGAAGAATTTAGAAAGATGGTTTCCGAAAAAATAAATTCAGATCGTTGGGTGTTAGACGGAAATTACTCTGTCGTTAAAGACATAACATGGCCTCTAGCAACGGATATCATTTGGTTAAATTACAGTTTTTCAACTGTGCTCTACCGAGCGCTGAAAAGATCTGTTATTCGAGCGGCAACTAAAGAAGAATTGTTTTCGGGTAATGTTGAAACTTTTAGGCAGTCATTTTTTAGCAAAGATTCAATTATTTGGTGGGTAATCACCACATTCCACAAAAAACGAAAACGTTACCCAGCACTACTAGGTAGCAATCTGGCATCTGGGGCAAATATCGTTGAATTTAATAAAACCAGTGAAGCAAGTCGCTGGTTAAGTTTAGTAAGTGTAACTAAATAATAAGACTTTCATGCATCATTCCTGCAAGCCGGGGTTGGGCGTCCGCTACTATATGCCGCTCCGGCCGAATATGGCAGAGTTATACGATCATTTAAGAATGGCATATTATTCAACAAAAATATTGAAATATTCCGGTACATATTAACTTCAAGGCGGATATGTACTAAAGGTAAAACATGAGTTAAGTGTGTTAATTTGTTGAAATTTATGGGTATTATTGTTTATTGGGGTTTTTAGCGGCAGAGATATTTGCCTTAAAGACGTTTTTTAAGAAATATGCGTCATTGGGACGCAGATTCAAATGTTAGAAACCAATCGTATATAGGTAGAAAGATGAAAAATATGATTTTTTTAGTGTTGGCGTTATTTAGTGCCAACGCATTTTCGGCATATGTGTATTGTGGCGAAAAAATCACAAGGGTCCAAATCGAAGGTGGTCAATACTTGCTGTTTTTACAGCCTGAATCGGGTTCGGTCACACCTCTCAATATAGGTGCTGTCGGCGACACTCTTGCAGATCGGTACTTCTCGATGGCCCTTACAGCCTATTCTGTTGGTGATCCGTTCATTATTCGTTATTCAGACCCTTCATCTTCGTCATGTGCGGATTTACGGTCGGAGTCCTCAAAAATCACTTATATTACCGTCAAAAAGTAAGGTTCTAACAATCAGCACCAAGCTCAGCCGCTGCGCGGCTTGGACCTCCGTTCCGGCGCTCCGCGCCTCCACTACGGCCCCTGTGCTGGGCGTTATGCATGAAGGGTTGAGAAAAAAGGTAGTTAATGTACGAAGTCTTTGAACCATTTATTCCGTTTGCAGTGGGTTTTATTTTTTTCACTGCTGCAATTAAGGTTTTCTTTGCATACCTAAATTGGAAAATGGGTGAGCCCTTTGAGGCGTATAACAAAAATACAGGAATGTTAATTTGTCCTAATATTGGAGGAGTCTCCGGAAGAATAATTGGTATCCATTTTGTGGAGGGGGATTTCGTTAAGAAGGATCAGGCAATATTCACCATTGAATCTAGCTTAGCGGTTATGGAGATTCCTGCTCCGATTTCAGGAAGGGTTAAAAAGTTGCATGTTAAACTGGACCAAAAAATTACAGAAAAGGAAGAGCTTGTTGAAATTATCTGTAGTAGCTAGATCCGTGAACTATCAAATAATTCGCACTGAATTTGGTATAGTGCATAACCAAGCCAGCCAGCGGACCTCCGTTCCGGCCTTTGAATTTTGTGCTTACGCTACGCTAGCACAAAATTCAAAGGCCTACACTGCGGCCCCTGCTGCGCGGCGTTAGCTAAATATAGAAAGAGGTAATATGAATAAATTGATTTATATTTGCGGTGTGTTATTTGGAGCTGCTTGCAATGCAGGCGTGTCAGCAGAAGAAGTAACAAAGGATATTACTATTAAAACTTTACATCCTATCGCTGAGGTAAGACCTGCATACACACCGAGCCAAAACATCACTCGCATCTATTTCAAAGAGACAGACGGTTGGAGTAAGGACGTGGGATGTCGTAATGGTGAGGCTGATTTGAAATCGACGGACGAGCATCTATTGTCTATTTTGTTGATGGCTTGGGCTACAAATAAGTCAATCAAAGTTGCAGTGGATTCCGCGCTAAAAGTAGATAATGCGGTTTGCACTATTACTGCCCTAGTTGTTCAATAGTTTTTTTTAAAAAATTAGGGGTTGTAGCAGCTAACAATCAGTGCCAGCCGACATTTTTTCCGTCGCTCCTTTTGTGCTTAAATAGCACAAAATGGCTTCTCCAAAAATGCGGCTGCACTCTGCGTTACATGTCACCGGGAATAAAGTAATGCACCAGTTTCCAGAAGATTATGAGCTAGTCGGTTTTTTCGAGGTGGAACCACAAGTTCTTGATGCAGATGTACCGTGGGCATATAACGAACTGACCTTCAATGCCAGTTCATCGAACGGTTCGCTGACTACAAAAATGGTTACCGGCTCCGAATTGATTAATATTTGTTGGTATCAAGATGGAAATGAAGTTCTTCATATTGATCTTAAGGGTGTATTGTCTTTAGTCGTAGGTAGCCCAACGAATGAATATGAAATTAATACTTTGGTGATTAGCTTCAGAGATAAAAGCGTCAGCAAACTGTTTGTTAAATTAAGGCCCTATATCAGTGTTCGCTGGGGTTATAGCGATCAGCAGTGAGTAAAACATGTAACAAATTTGTCAACAGGACATTTTTTTCTACGCTCCGTTTTGCAGTGGCTTCGCCACTTTACCGCAAAACTCCACTACACAAAAAATACCTGTTACAAAGGCGTTATTCTTAAATAATCTGCGAGTTATTGTATGAGAATAATTTTAATTGTATGGATGCTGTTAGTTTTATCTTGCTGTGGAACTACAGCTGTAAAAGAAAACAATGAAGTTCTGTATCTCGGCGGTTTTGATGGGGTATGGGATGGATATTTTAATGGAAATGTGGGGAACGAATATCCTTTTAGTAGCTCGGAAGGCAAGGTGGTCTTCAGGTTTGAAATCGCTGGATCGGAAGCGAAAGTGTATGCTATGAGAGATGGCAGCTATCGGGAAGTTAAGCCTGGAAAATTTAAAGTAATTGCGCATAAAACTAATGCAATAATATACGCTATGGATTCGGCAAAAGACATTTATGACGAAACAGGCTATGGAGGCTGGGTTGAAACATGGAATTTTACCTTAACTCACGGTACAGAAGGTTCGTTGTACGGAACCTTTGTAAGGAGTGTAAACAATTACTTGCTTCCTTCTGCTCCGGTTGAAAACGAAACTTCTGGCAGGTTCTTTTATAGTTATAGTGGTGAACTATTTAAGGTCAATTAGCATAACAAAGCAAGCCAACATCGCCCACTTCGTGGGCTGGACAGCTTACACTCCGTACCTTTTGTGTTCGCTGCGCTCATTATTTCACAAAAGGTACGGAGTGTAATCTGCCGTTGCTTGCGGCGTTATGTTTTTGGTGTAGTCAAATAGGAAATTTAATGGAAAAGTTTATTTTTATAGGTGTTTTAATGGCTTCAATGAGTTCATCTGCAACTCCCTGGGCTGGGCCTGCAGAGGTCAAGTATGTTAGAACATACGACGGCGAAGCAATTTCAATTGGATTAAAAGGTGTTGAATGTCAAAATGCAAAAGACTATTTTTTAGTTCAGGGGCTTGCCAAAAATGAATCATTTCTCTCAATTGCACTAGCGGCCTATATGGGTGGGAAAAAATTACAAATATCTTATGATGCCACGCGGGATTCGACACACTGTTACGTTAACGGTATCTGGATACAGGACTAATAGAAAAACATAACCAAGCCAGCCAGCGGACCTCCGTTCCGGCCTTTAAATTTTGTGCTTACGCTATGCTTGCACAAAAATCAAAGGCCTACACTGCGGCCCCTGCTGCGCGGCGTTAGAATTAAAGGGGAGTCAATGCAAAAATCAACAATCGGAATTTTAATTATTTTATTGCTTTCTAGTTGTGGTGTTTCACATAAAAGTCGTGTTCCCATTCTAATTCAGGGAGAAATGAGTGTAGATAAAAAGGTTGAGCTCGCGAAAAATATCGTGGATAAAGTTTGGAATGGAGATTTCAAGGATGTGATTAGGTCCGAAATTCCCGAGTTAAGATCTGAAGATTTGAATAAAATGGTCGGTATTAAGTGGTCTCGTACAGATTTTAAAAGCTACACAGGAAAGGCCAACCCTGATTCAAAAGTTGAAGTTGTATGTATGTCAGTATTTAAGTCCGCTGAGGTTGCTTCAAAAATTACCGATATTTGCAAGTCAAAAGTAGAAGAGATGCTAGCAGTTAATGCTTCATAAAATCCTAACAAGTTTATTAAAGTCGCCCCGTTCCGGGCTGGACCTTCGCTGCTGCGCAGCTCGGCCCTTTATAAAAACGTTATACCGCGTCGAGTAGGTTTTTATCGAGTGCGTCGTGGAAATTGAAATAGGTTTTAGCAAGCCTTTTGGTTTTTCGGTTCGCGTAGTATGTAGGTTTATTTGGCTTTAGCATGTTGCAATATCTGTGGTGCTCAATATCAAGTTTGTCACAGGGTATGTGCCACCGTTGCTTGGGTGTCGTCATACATAAAAGTGCCAAGAAACCTTTTGGAAAGTATTTCGGCGTTGTTCAGAGTCCGCTCTTAAAGAACATTGCCGAATTTAAGTTTGGTAGCTTTGTTTGGTTTGGAATTTTAATGGGGTTTGAGTCGTGCTGCTTTATAACCAGTCGGTCAACTTGACACAGCCTGCTACGCGCCTTTTTGGGGTGGCTGCGCCACTTTACCCCAAAAAGCCACTCCGCAAGCCGTGCAAGTTACCTCAGCGTTATACCGCGTCGAGTTGCTTTTAATCGAGTGTAGCGCGAAATTGTAGATATAAGTTTTAGCGAGCATTTTGGTTTTATCGGTTCGCGTAGTTCACAGGTTTATTTGGCTTCATCGTGTTGCGAGGTCAGTGGTGCTCAATATCGTGTTTATTGCAGGGTGTGTTCCACCGTTGCTAGAGTGTCGTCATACACAAAAGTGCCACGAAACCTTTTGGAAAGTAATGTGGCTTTGTTCAGAGTCCGCTCTCAAAGAACATTGCCGAATTTAAGTTTGGTAGCTTTGTTTGGTTTGGTATTTCATTGTGGTTTTGGCTGGGCCACTGTACCCCAAAAAGCCACTCCACAGGCCGTGCAAGTTACCTCAGCGTTATACCGCGTCGAGTTGCTTTTAATCGAGTGTAGCGCGGAATTGTAGATACAAGTTTTAGCGAGCATTTTGGGTTTATCGGTTCACGAAGTTTGTAGGTTTTTTTGGCTCGAGCACCTAGCAAGCTCAGTGGTACTCATTATTTAGTTTATCTCAGGGTATGTGCCACCATTGCTAGAAATTCGTAATCCATAAAAGTGCCAAGAAACCTTTGGAAAGTAATTGGGCTTCGTTCTTCATGGGTTCCCAAAGTGCGGAGTAGAATTTAAATTAAGTGGCTCCGTTCGGTGCGCTTTCGCGCAGGGAGTTAGGTGGTGTCGCTTTATAACCAGTCGGTCAACTTGACACAGCCTGCTACGTGCCTTTTTGGGGTGGCTGCGCCACTTTACCCCAAAAAGCCACTCCACAGGCCGTGCAAGTTACCTCAGCGTTATGCTGAATTAGAGGAATACATTTTATGACTTGGCCAAATGATGCGGATGGCGATGTCATGCGAAGATTACAAAATGCTGGCTTCGATTTTTCAAAAAAATACAAAGTGGATTTTAATATAGACTTTGATCACTGGCCCCTGGATAAAAGTGAAGTACAACGAATACTAAGCCTCTATCCAACTGCTGAATTTATCAATCCAGATGAAGAAGATAGAAAAAATGGTATAACTACTGGCTATGTCCTTTTGGTTTTCAACAGTGAAGTCTCATATGAGTATGTAATAGCCACTCAAAAATCGCTATCACAAGAAATGTCAGTAATAGGTGGTGTTTGTGAATCGTGGGGTGTCATGCATGGATAAAAAGCATAACCAAGGTAGCCACCTGACCCACACTGCTACGCTTGTTTTGGTGCAAGCGCTGCGCTTATTCTTGCACAAAAACAAGCTCCACAGTGCGGGCAGGTGCTACTGGCGTTAGTTTTCCATTATGAGCATTGAGGAATCGCAAGTTATAGACATCGTAAGCACTGATCCTAGCGACGGATCGGTGACCTTGGTTGCTACGGATCACTTAGAGTGGAGCGATAGGGAACATTTATTACTTGTCCAAGAAAAGTTTAATTGTTACCTGTCTTATATCGAAAGCGGTGAAATCTATAAGTCTTTTCCAAAAGCAAAAGGTAATGAGATTAAATTGTTACTAGTTTGTAAGCACAAGCCAAACGAAGATGCTGAGTATTTTTTGTCAAAGTGCTCAAAAATCATTGGTGACGCAGGTTACGAGTTTACATATCGGGTACATGAAAACTAACAAAGTGCACCAACATCGCGCAACAAGTTGCGCTGGACCTCCGCTGCTACGCAGCTCCGGCCGTTGTGCACGGCGTTATGCAAAATGTCGTAGAAATGATTACTAAAGAGAAAGCAAAAGAAATCGTAGAACGCCACATCAATTCGATGACCCAACCCGAAGAGGATCGATATATTGTCGTAGATGAGTCTACTATATCGAAAGATTGGGGTTGGGTATTCTTTTATACCTCAGAAAAGTGGCATACAACTCGGGAACTGCGATATGCAGTTGTGGGTAATGCTCCTTTGATAGTCGAAAAGGATTCGGGTAATTTGTTTGTAACTGGTACCGCAATGCCAATAGAAAATTATATTCAACGTTATGAAACAGTGGGTGATCCAAATGCATAACAATCACCTCAACACGAAGCCCAACCTTCGCTTCACTTCGTGGCTGGCCTGCGGCCATTTTAGCCACTACGTTACGCTCCCGGTTGGGCTCGTGTTAGGTGGGCGTTATGTTTTAATTGAGTTTAAGGTAAATATGATTACTAAAGCTGTAATATTCTTAGGCATTTTTTCGTTTTCTACTTATGCCGCTTCGGCATCATATACAGGGAAAATAGAAAAATTAAATTTGCATGGAAACAATTGGGGTACATACAACCCAAACGATTTAGGTGTGCTCAATATCACTATGAAAGGCATGCCAATATCCTGTGGACAGGAAGATGGATACAATAGAGTAGTAATAACATCTGACCACGTACTATTTACGAGTGTTCTCAGTATAGTTATGGCAGCAAAACTCGCTGATAGAGATATAACTATACATTACTTAAATAGCTGTAACGTACGAAGTGGATCATGGGATTTTGGGTTTGTAGAGCTCGGAGACTAAACATAACCAGCTCAGCCAGCGGACTTCCGTTCCGGCGTTTGTTTGTGTGCTTTAACGCTTACGCTAGCACAAAAACAAACGCCTCCACTCCAGCCGCTGCTGCAGGGCGTTATGCAAAAAATAGGAAAGCAGAGTGAAATTGAATTTTCAATATGCAGACAATTCCCATAATGAGTCTGTAGAAAAAGTAATAGCAAGTGCGCCAGATGCTCTTGCCGCTTTCGACAATTTCGATTGGAGAGGAGAGGTAAAGAAAGCGGAAGTGTTAAAAAAGTGTTCACCGACATTGACGGTAATCTTAGAAGATGATGTAGAGTTCGTCTGGGTCTCTGCTTATGGAGATAGTGAAAACCCGATATTCATATCTGAATGCAATTTTCCAGGTGAGGTTAGTGCTTGGTTCGGCTTGTCCAAGAAACAGGGTACGGTGAGTTTATCTTCCGATTCATTTAGCTCAAAGCAGGCTCGTCAAGTAATAGAGTGCTTCTTATCCCGAAGCCACGATTTACTTAGGGAGCTATATGCATAACCAAGTCAGCCAACAGGACCTCCGTTCCGGCGCTTGTATTTGTGCTATACGCTACGCTAGCACAAATACAAGCGCCTACACTTCGGCCGTTGCTGCACGGCGTTATGCATCAGGAAATTCATGATCGAAGAATGTGCTATCAACGAAGTTTCAGATAATCTTACTGAGGAAAACGTTATTAGGTTCTTCAAAGATCAACAAGATAATATTGTCTATTTTTATCACCTAAGCGATTTGCCTAGCTTAAGTGTTGATAGGCTACATACGTTTAAGCCAGGAGAGCTCGTTCTACCTACTCGAGCAAAAGGAAAAGGTACATTTGTAGTTCTGTACTCTAATAGAGAGCTTGCGATTTCTCTGCTTGAAAGTAATTTTAAAGTTGGCAAAGTCAGACTCAAACAATTCGTTTCAATTGCAAACAGTGCTTCACCAGCAGATGGCATTTTTGTTCAGGGAAATAGCTGTTGGTTTACAATAGGCCTAAAAACACTCAATGCAGGTTTAAAACAAAATGCATAACCAAAGTAGCCACCTGACCCACACTGCTACGCTTAGTTTTGTGAATTCGCTGCGCTCATTTTTACACAAAACCAAGCTCCGCAGTCCAGGCAGGTGCTACTGACGTTAGCTTTCAGGAGGAATATGGTGAAACCTTTCATATACATATTACTTTTTATATTTTGTTCTTCCTCAGTTGCTGACGACTTTCAGGAACGGATCAATTGGTTCAGCGAAGCGCAATGGGGTTTATCCGCTGAAATTAAATTAGCAAACAATGCGCGTTTGTCCGAGATAATGAAGGATCTTGGTGAACTCTGGATGCGAAGGGACGGCGCATTAGGTTATGAAGTTGCGCCATTTATTACGGAGATTGTCGCTGAAGAGCCAAGTATCGTGTTTGTTTGGTTTCATTATCATCCGAAAGATTTTACTGCCTTTGTTAAAGATATTCAGCATTCCGTCTTCACGGATTACAATGGTGAAGACGAGGCAGTTAAGGAACTAGAGCTACTTCGTGCAAAAACAATTTCGGCTTGTAAGACACTAATATCATCGAGCAAATCGACAGAAATTGTTGAGCTAGCTAAAGCGCTTGAATCGGAGTTAAATGACGTCGTTGTTCGAACAATCGATTAAAAAGCTAACAAATTGCTCCACCTGACACATACTGCTACGCTCGTTTTTGTGTATGTCGCTGGCGCTCCATTTTCACACAAAAACGCTCTCCGCAGTATGTACAGGTGAGCAAGGCGTTATACAACCCATGGAATTTGTCGCTAAACGTCGCTCAATGGAAAATTGACGCGAAATTAAAAAGGTGGTGCCACCATCTAGGAACGAAACCGCCGCCTTCGGCCGCGATTGCCCGGTTTGAGTAGCTTCGTTCATGGTGGGTTAAAACGGTAAAACAAAATTGCTCATAGCAGCTCGCAAATTTGAGCTTCTTGCTAATAGCAATTTTGTTTTACCTTACATTATCGCGTGTTCGATGCCGGTCGACTTCGTTCCTCGCGCTAAAGCTTAAAGCCAAGTGGTAAGCCCACGGTTTACCGCTTATTTAAAGTTAATTCAGGTTGGGTGTGGTTTTGTGGTAGTGGCGAAAATGGGTTGTCTAACCAGTTGCTCCACACTCGCCCCAACAAGTTGGGGCTGGACCTCCGTTGCTACGCAACTCCGGCCTGTGAGCAAAGCGTTATACAACCCATGGTATTGGTCGCTAAACGCGGTTCTTTGGGAAATTATCGTGGAATTTAAAGAAAGTGGTTCCACTATTTAGGAACGAAAACGCCGCCTTCGGCCGCGAATGTTAGTGTTAAGTAGCTTCGTTCCTGGTGGGGTAAAACGGTAAAACAAAATTGCTCAAAGTTAATTGTAACTTGGGGCTTATTGCCGGTAGCAATATTGTTTTACCTAGCTGTAGCGCAAGTTCGTAGCTAGCAGCCTTCGTTCATTGTGCTAAAGAAATAGGCTGTGCGGTAAGGTTTAGGTTTATCGCACAATTACAGTAATATCAGGTTGGTTTTAGTGCAGTGGTAAGAGCAAAGTGGGTTGTCTAACCAGTTGCTCCACACTCGCCCCAACAAGTTGGGGCTGGACCTCCGCTGCTGCGCAGCTCCGGCCTGTGAGCAAAGCGTTAGACACCCACAAGGAAGAAACGTGAAATACATTATTACGTTATATATGTCACTTTTGCTTACAAACTTAGCTTATTGTGCTGTAGTGCAAAACGGATATGTAACGAGCGCTAAATATCTATCTCTTGACCAGCAAAAAAGACAATCATATCTTGCAGGGTACTTGGGTGGAACGTTTGTGTCACCAATGTATGGAGCTGATGAAGATAGAATCAAATCCTTAAAGTCATGCATAAGTAAAAAGGATATTGAGCATTTAGACAAAATAATATCTACCTATATCTCAAATAACCCAAAAACATATGCTGAAGGTTTTCATATAGTTGCGTTTAGAGTATTAAATAAAGTTTGCCTTTTGCAATGAGATACCATTGTCTAACAAGCACAACCACGCTCGCAGCACTTTGTGCTGCTGGACCTCCGCAGCTACGCTGCTCCGGCCCGTGTTGTGAGTGTTATGCTCCTTGAGGTTCTAAATGAGATATATTTTAAATTTTGTATTGTTCATTAGTGCTGTTGCAGTAGCCACTTTGCCAGCCGGGCCTATTGAGCTAACCAACGAAATTATCGAAAAATTAGGGTTTCAAGTTAAATCAGAAACAATGAGAGGCTGGGTTTCGGTTACGCTGATTGCACCTCCAAAAATTGGACGGTATTGGGAGCAAGCTGCCACCCAATCCTATCCGTTTAAGAGTGAAAATTCGGCCTTTCTCAGTAAAGTAAAAATTGAAGGTAAAGAATCGGAAACAGAAGTTTTTATCTCCTATTACTCAAAGGAGTCTGATGCTTCTATAGGTGTATATTACGTTTGTATTGATAAAACCGGGGTAAACTGTGCTTATGGTAGAGAACGGCTTTACTCCATTTATTCACTTAACGAGTTTGTAAAGTAAAGCATAACCAGCTCAGCCAGTGGACTTCCGTTCCGGAGCTTGTTTTTACGCTAAACGCTACGCTAGCGCAAAAACAAGCTCCTCCACTCCAGCCGCTGCTGCAGGGCGTTATGTAATTCGGAGTGATCGAATGAAAATAATAGCTATTATAATATTTTTATCAACTTCCGTAAGCGTAGCTGCGGATATGTACGATTGCAATACTTTGCCAGGAAAATGGCTAATGGTAGATTATGACACTAGGCTAGCAGCCCAAAGAGAATCAATTACTACGATAAATTCAGATGGTTCATTTGATATTGAGTCTAGGCAAACAACCGGTGTAAGTGAGTATATTCATACCGAAAGCGGCACCTGGAAATGCACCGGTAAAGAATATATTTTTTACACAAACATTATTAATGGAGTGGAATCAGAAAACACCGTCATGTACGAAATAATCGAATTAACAGAAAGTTATCAAAAATCAAGCACCATCAATGAAGATTGTGAGTCGGTGATAACCGATTGCCCAGCCACGTACGAATTTATGAGAATACAATAGCATAACCAAGGTAGCCACCAGACCCACACTGCTACACTTGGTTTCGTGCATTCGCTACGCTCATTATTGCACAAAGCCAAGCTCCACAGTGCGGGCTGGTGCTACAGGCGTTATATTCACGGGAATAAAATGATCATTTTCTACACGGCCATTACAATTATTTTATTGTCTGGCTCAGTCCTTGCTGCAGAATATGAGCAAGTAGATTGGGAAAGCTTAAAGATCTATTCGCATCAAGATTGGTCAATGTGGGCGCCAATAGTGAAGAAAGCTCCTAAATATCCTAAAAAGGCAAAGCGAAAAGAAATTGAAGGTTGTGTGAACGTATATTTTGATATTCGGTCGGATGGAACTATAGGAGTTGCGAAGGTATTTAAATCTATTCCTGAAGGTATATTTGATGAGATCTCATTGGAATCACTTGCTGAATTCAAATATGTTGCCTCAGAACATAATTCAAAAAAAGAACCGATCCTTACCCACAATATTTTTACTTTTACCTTAGAGGGAAGTAAATCTACCAGAGAAGGTTGGATAAAAAAATGTACACAAATATAACAATTGTAGCCACCTGACCCACACTGCGTAGCTTGGTTTTGAGCAAGCGCTTCGCTCATTCTTGCACAAAGCCAAGCTACGCAGCGTGGGCAGGTGCTACACGCGTTGAAACTGTAGAAAAACTCCAAAAATAAGGCCAATTTGATAAAATTGACGCATGTGATCTGGAGACCGTCATGCCCAATTTCAAACCGGACAATTACAACCAGGATTTTCTTATAGCGCTCAACTTTCTAGAGCAAATAGAAGCGGATCCCTTCGCCATGGCGATACACCTCTTAGTGGACCGCATGGATATGTCACGGTATTTCCAGTCTTACAAGAACGACAACGGTGGCCGACCGGCCTACAGTCCGGCGTTATTACTTAAAATTATCTTATACAGTTACACCAAGGGCATACGTACCAGTCGGGATATTGAATGGCACTGTAAGCACAACATAATCATTCGATCCTTGGCGTGTGATCGTGCTCCCCATTACACCACCATCGCCCACTTTATCAGCAGTCACCCTGAAGGCGTAAAAGACGTATTTGAACACATCTTATTATGTTGTGAGGAAGAAGGGCTTCTGGGGCACGAGCTGATCGCCATTGACGGCTGTAAAATTTCATCGAACGCGGCCAAAGAGCATAGTGGAACCCTAAAAGAACTCGAAGCTAAGCGTGAAAAAATAGCCGCCTATATTGATCGGTGCATAACCGAACACCAATCACTCGATGGTCGGCGCGTGTGCGAAAAAGAACGTAAAAACGAACTCGAAAAGCGCATGGATAGACTCTTAAAACATCATGATAAGATCGATCACTTTCTAAAGAACAACGGCCCAAGGAAGGGCAAAGGCCAGCGCAACCAAGAAGTCAAAAGTAATATCACCGATAACGAGTCCTGCAAGCTTTATGGCCCGAAGGGCACGCAGCAAGGCTATAATGGCGTGGCCGCTGTCGATCAACAAAACCAGGTCATCGTAGACGCCGAGTCCTTTGGCGAAGGCAACGAAAACCACACCTTACAGCCAGTATTAGAAACCCTTAGAGAACGCTACCACCGACTGGGGATATCTGAAAATCTCTACGAAGACGGCACCGTGATAACCGCTGATACGGGGTTTTACAGTGAGGCAAACAATGCGTATCTAAAAAGGAACAAGATAGACGCTTATACCCCCGATCCGGAATTTCGCCAGCGAGATGAGCGATTCGATGGGCAGCATGCCAAGTATGGCAGCAAAAACCGGGTCAAGGTCAAGAAGCACCCCACGCGTTACCCAGCCAGCGCCTTCAAATTCGACGCCAAACAGAAAACCTGCGTTTGTCCGGCGGGAAAAGAACTGCTGCTCTACCGTGAATTACACATGGAGGTGGGTAAATACCGCTTTGGGTTTGAAGGAAGGTTAACCGATTGTCGGCATTGCGCGTTAAAAAATAACTGTTTGCGAAACCCCGCCTCCCCGAATACACGTAAGGGTAAAGGGAGACAGGTTACATTTATTCATCGAACAGCGGCTTGTCCCACAGAATGGATGAAGGCACGGGTTGATAGCAAGGAAGGAAAGCGTCGCTATGGGCAACGGATGGCGACGGTAGAACCTGTCTTCGGTAATATTACGGTACGTAAGGGCTTGGATTATTTTACCTTACGGGGAAAAACGAAGGTGGATATACAATGGAAACTGTATTGTACGGTACATAATGTCGAAAAATTAGTGAGATATGGCAATATCGTGTAAGAAACAGCTGGTTTTCCGTAGATAAGAATAAAATACCGCTGTATACGAGAATCATGCTTAAAATTGTTTGGCAGGATCGTTAAAAATTAATTTTAATACGAACGGAGAGACTGTTTTTCTGGGTTTTGTTTTTCTACAGTCTCGTTAGAAATATCAAGGATAAAAATGAAAAGAATTACAGCAATAATAATGTTGGCATTTGCCAACTATGCCTACGCAGCTGATACATACGTAACAGGAACCGTTACGAGTATTACAAGCATTAGCGAGGGGCTCCTGTTGAGAGTAAACGGGAATGAGAAGCCAAGTGGCTGCAGTCAAACATCCTCTTGGATGCTAATTCCGGAAGATAAGAGCACAATGATTACTGTGGCACTCGCTATGTATATGGCGGGAAATAGGTCTGCAGTTGTGTATGTTAATCCAAGCGCGGGTGGAAGTTATTGCCAAATTAAACAGTATGATCCGCAGCATTAATTCTAACAATTTCAGTCACTAGACACAAATTGCAACGCGCCTTTTGGTGTTCGCTGGTGCTCACAATACACCAAAAGCCACGTCACAATTTGTGCAAGTGCTGTAAGGCGTTATGTGTAAATCCGAATGAACGAGGAATTAGTCAAAATAATTAGTGATTTTTAAGAAAAAGTGAAAATTGCCAATGAATTATTAAAAGTCCACTTGAATACAACTGAGCCGCACAATTGGGGGCCTCCTATTGAGCAGGTCGGAACGTTGGATGGTAAGTTAAAGTATTTTTTTCATGGAATAGGTTGTGCGGTAAATATCACCGAAACTGAAGTTATCGACTTCGACTACGGTTCAAATGGTAGAATCGACGGATTCGATCATTGGAGGTTGTGGTCATTTGTGGAGGATCGAAAGAATATTTACCCATCTGTATCTTCTGAAGACATAAAAAAATGGTTAGCAGAAGCGCTAGAGGCCGGGGAAATAGAAAGGCCAGCTACAGAGAAATATGGAAGTTTATTGTATTTCAACGCAAACACATAACCAAGCCAGCCAGCGCACCTCCGTTCCGGCCCCAACTTTCTTAACGCCGACGCATATCTAAATTAGTTATGTGAAGCAATGACATCAGGAATGATCGAAAAAAGAGATCTGAAAATACTTGCTTGGGCAATTGGCGTGCTGATCGGCACGGTCTCGCTAATCACGCTCTTTATGGTTTGGGCAGTCACAACAGTTCCTTGCAGTTACGATACAGAGTACGCAACGAAAAAAGTTGAGAATTACTTGAATGACAAAGGCCTTAATATCGATAATTTAATTTTAACTCAAGAACAACTATCGTCTTGCCAGGTTTCCTTTGTTTACAAAAATTCTGGCAATGAATACAAAATATTTGTAATCGATGATTTTGTTCGTGGTGCAAAAATTACGGGTGAACTTGGTGAATTAAATGAGCTATAAATCACATAACAAGCGACTGTGGTTCCAAGTCAAGTCTGCTGCAAGCAATTCTTCATTAATTTAAGCCCCATGCCACACGCATCCATCGCGAACAATGGCATTCAAAATGGTCATCATTTTTCGCATACATGCGGTTAGCGCGACCTTTTTGTGTTTTCCTTCGGCAACCAGCCGTTGATAAAAGCGTTTCATTATGGGGTTGCACTGAATTGCGCTGAGCATAGCCATGTAGAGTACTGTTCGAATCGGTGCTCTACCGCCCTTAATGCGTCGTCGACCACGCATCATTCCGCTGTCTCGGTTGTAGGGTGCGAGACCGCATAGGGCGCCGACCTGGCGGTTGCTCAAAGAACCCAATTCAGGCAGTTCGCCAAGCAGGGTGTGAGCGACACCTGGGCCGATTCCGGGCACGCTCAAAAGTAGCTCAAACGTGTGTTGCCATTCAGCGACTTGTGATACTTCCTTACTTAACCGATCGTTGACCCAGGAAAGCTCTTTATCAAGTAACCTTAGAATTCTGCGGTGAGATAATGCGATGGCTTTTTCAGCGCGTTGCTCTCGATTAAGCTCCTGTGTTCTGGCTTCGGTGAGCTGACGCTTTCTGGCCAATAAGTCCCTGATTAGACGCACCTTTTTAGAGTTGATAGAGCGAATGGGCGGTTGCATGACCGCGGCAAATTGCGCAATAACGCGAGCGTCCAATTTATCGGTTTTAGCCAGCACACCTTGCGCTTTGGCGAATTGCCGAATGTTCATTGGTTGGACAATAACAACGGGCATTTCCGCCTCGGCCAACGCTTCAACGACCTGGCGTTCATAACCTCCCGTTGCTTCGACAACAATGCGGGTTAGGTGAAAGCGCCCCAGAGTTTTAACGAGGTGGTGGATCTCGTCTTTTACATTATGAATTTGCCAGTGACGATCGAGTTCGAGGATGTAAATGTCGAGGAAGGATTTACCGACATCGATACCAATATTCCGTTGCTGTTTGATGTGTGCATTAGTAGTTGTGTTCATAACTCACCCTTGCTACATTCGGGCTCGAGGCCCCTACGACTGTTCGAGTTAAAAGTAGAATCAGCACAGCGCTCAAGCTTGTTAACGGACTCAGTTTACTGGTGCCAGTTGTCATCGAGCTACTACGCTGAATGTCTGTTGCAGCAGACATGGGCCTCACCTTATCGCTTAAGTAACAGGAAGGGAAATCGTGTTATTTCAACCATACAAGTTGCTCCACTCGGATACATACTGCTACGCTCGTTTTTGTGTCTGTCGCTGCGCTCCATTTTCACACAAAAACGCTCTACGCAGTATGTGCCGGTGAGCAAGGCGTTCAGGCTGTAGAAAAATAGCCAAAACCTGCGTATTTATAGTGTGGTTACGGTAAAATGAGGTAGCTTATCCGCACATCGGTGTGCCTATGTCTAATTATCTCGATGACAACCTAAATCAATCGGTATTTCTCGACGTCAATTTTCTAGACGTCCTCGGTGAGAACACCTTCGAATTTTGTCTTTAAGGACAAGAGGGACAGACACCGAAGAATGCCTTAACCTGTATCCCCTCCCAATCGCAACATGACACCTATCCAATCAAACCGTAAGCCATTCTAGATAGCCGTGATAGCTCCCCAATCGCTGGATCATAGGTCACCAATCAGCCAGCTGGGCTTCCTTGCTTTTCCGCACCCACACCAATCACGCTTTCACTGAACCCCAATCAACCAGGGACAGTGCGCCAATTACCCGGTTGTACATTCTATCGGCAAATGAGTGCCTGCCAATCAGAGGGGGACTAAGCGCCAATCACCCGGTTGGTTAATCTATCACCAATTAACGAAGCCCAATCAGCAGGTGGCCCATCCCAATCATGAGTTACACGCCACCTGTAGCGATATCTGCACACCGGCTTTAATTGGAGGCAGCGCCGAGACCGGTTGTAACGAAGTAACTAGCCAAAGGACAAGAGGGACCAGGACAAGAGGGACAGTCACTCCGGAATGCAAACTAGGAAAAGACAGTGGTTGGACGAATTTAGCTGCGTCTTTCGTAGAGAACTATGCTGGACCTGCTAATTCAAAGCTTGTCTCTGGAAGTGGAGCTGTGGCTCTGCTCACCCGGTTACATAAACAAGGGAGTTGAGTACATTCGCTTTGAGGGATACCTTAACGATTGTAAAAACTGCTCGTTACAAGCCCAGTGTTTACGTAATGGCGTAAAGGATCGAGGGCGTCAAGTGAGTATTCGCAAAAATACCCCTGCGAATAACAGCCGAGCCATTGATCGTATGAAGCGTAAAATGGACAGTCCGGAGGGGCGCGCCATATACTCAGACCGCATTGGTACAGTGGAACCCGTATTTGCGCATATCAAACACGTTATGGGGTTACGGTGGTTTAGTTTACGAAGCCTAAAAAAGGTGACTGGGCAGTGGTATTTATTTTGTGCCGTACATAATTTAGTGAAAATACAAAAATATGGGAGTTATGCCTAATGATAGGCATAACTTTTTTAAAATCGATATAAGAGCGAACGTAAAATAGTAAAAATAGTCGCTCGAATGATATGCCGCTACGCAGGTTTGTTGGTTGCGTTTTTATTTATGACGGGGTTATTCGACAGTCTCGTTATACAAAGGAATACAAATGAAATTTTTACTAATGGGTTTTTTTATATGTTTGGCTGCTACAGCAAATGCTAAAAGGTATGATATTCAAGGAAAGATTAGCCAGGTCAGATATCACGAAGCCGCTTCAACTTTAGCTCCTGAGTGGCACAAGTTGGTTTGGTTTACAATCAAAGACGCGAATCATAATCCAGACTGTAGAACTAATGATGGCGAATACTCGATTGTTATTCCAACAAATAATGAATCGGCATTATCTATGGTCTTAGCAGCAAAAATGTCTGATTCCGATATTTTGGTTACTATCGATGATAGCCGTAAAATAACTAGCTCTAACTATTGTGTGCTTGAATATTTTACAATTCGTTAATGTGAATCAATACATCGTCGCTGCTGAACCCATTTCCGAGTTACCCTAATTTGGTAGATATCTAGTATAGTTGTAGCAATTTTTTTGAAGTCGTCCTGAGTGGCGCCTAAATCCTCCCATCCAGAATAGTTGAGCGCTTGCGCAAAAATTTATTTATTGGTTATCAATCATGAAGAATTTCCTATACGTGTTAGTGATCGCATTGCTAGTGGGGTGTAATGGAGTCACTTTCAATACGAACGCAGGTTCTTACGGTAAATCGGTGCTCCAAGAATCGGCCGTGGACGTGTATTCGGCCAATGAATTAGAAAAATATAAAATCATTACCCTTGGTGTGGTGGAATCCGTCTATTGTCAACACAGCATTGATCAACCTGCGCCACGTAAAAAAATTGTAATTAAAGATATGAAAGTAAAAACCCAAAATCTGGGTGGCAATGGTTTGCTCGTAGAGTCTTGTGGCCAGAGAGAGTCGGTGGATTGTATCGCGCTGATGGAGTGCAGTGGTACTGCCTACGTTGTTAGTTATAAGCATGAGTATTCGAAGTAAAGCAATATGCGTTATTCTAATGCGCTACATGGGAATGTTTATGCAGTATAGCGTGAAGATAGTATTGTTGTAGGCTTGCTGCTCTTTTGGTTTTATTTGACCAAAATTAGTGCGGCAGTTTTTGTGATATAGCCAATAAGTTGTGATGTTTATTCGTGGTATCTTTTGGTAGAAAAATAAAGTAATGGTTTTAGTTTATCTTCTTAACGTGATATGCGTCGATCTAATTATTTATGGGAAAAGTTGATTATAGAAGGCAAGTCTTGATTGCATTTGTACCCTCAAGCTTCGGGCTTGCAGCACTGATTTCGGCGATTGTTACTTTCTTAGATTGGAACCTAAACTATAGCGGGCTATTCAGAAGCGAAAATGCTACAAATTGGGTTATAGTAATTGAGACTTACCTAAGTTGGCTGTTTCCGCTAATCGCTTGGTTGCTTCCTATTTTTTTAATCTTATCATTCGTTTGGATAAAATTATTAAGTAAAGGAAATACATAGCAATTTGCAATGTAATACGTTTCAGCGAGAAACGCGTTATGTGGAAGTTTGAGTGAATATAGAGGTCCCGCCATTTTTCTGCGCCTTATATTATTAAAAAAATTGAGATGTCCGCTATGGCGAATTCGCCGAATGGCTGTCTGGGCCTTGGGGTGTTGAAGTAAGGTATAGCTGGTATGTTCGCTACACACTTAAAATCGATTGCGAACGAATTCCGTGCGCTGGCTAGTATTACAAACAATGTAACCTTGTATCTTGCTACTCAGGGTGGTATGTGCACAGTTGGAAATAGAGGAATTACTCTTTTAGGAAAAGAGAAAAGCTTGAGATCACAAGAGAATAAAAGGTTTTTCAGTTGCTATGGATTTACCAATTAAATAGCAATCAATAAGAATCAATGCCGTATGTTGTTCTAAGGTTTTACCCGATGCCTAATGCAAACGGGACTGGATCGGTAATGTTCATCCGTCAGTTGCTTTTGCCACGGCAAGCGCAAAGTTAGTAAATATAATTAGCGTATCCAATATGAGGGAAGATCAATGAATTACACTCGCTTATGTACCATTACAAATCTGTTTGCTGTGCTGTTTGGGGTGTGTGTTGCTAGCGCAAGTGCCGCTAATGTTGTGCTGGAGTACCGCAACAACAGTTACGGTGATCAGGTAATCATTAAACCCGATATTTTATTGCACAATACAACCAGCAGTTCCTTACAGCTCAGTGATATTACATTGCGTTACTGGTATTCCAACGAAACAGCTAGCGCCCAAGTGGTGCCTGTATTTCATGTGTTAAATAGTGGAACTTGGCAGAGCCCGTGTAATTACCCATTTAGCTGTGTCACCCATATCGTAAGTGCCAAGGCCGATAACAGTTATGTTGAGTTGGGGTTTTCTGAGGCTGCGGGAAACTTGTTACCGGGAAAATACATAAATTTACAATTTGCCATACACGCGGACAATTGGGCCTCTTTTGTTCAGGAAAATGATTATTCCTTTGCCGAATCGACGGGGAATTATCAAGCGTGGAACAAAATTAGCGTATATAGCAATGGCAGTTTAATTTACGGCACTGAGCCGCAATCGCAGCCGTCGGCGTGCAGCCAAATGGAGCCTGAAGTATTGGGTTATAGTTGGAGCCCCGCTGTTATCGATGTAGCTCAGAGCAATTCTGTAAGCTTTACTGCACGTATATTGGGCGCTGCTACGAACGCGGAGCTATGTCTCTCAAACTCACCTTCAGCAGCCTGCTCAGAAAATTTAGCACTTGTTGGCCCTGATGAAAACTGTAATTATTCGGTAGAGCTGAGTACAAATCTGGCTTTGCAATATCACAATCTTGCGAACAATTTACACCGCCCTGTCGTTGGGTTTTTAAAAACCTTGGATAAAACTATAAACGTATTCGCAAATGTGTATACGCCAGATATTCCACAATGCACACTTACAGCTGTAGCTTCATGGGCCCAGCAATGCTCCAAAGTGGTTAATTTAGCGTTGCCGGAAGTGTTTTCTGATTATGTTTCTTTAAGCACTGCAAAACGAGAAAGTATATCGCAAGCATTTTATGAATTGTTCGGCGATAATTATGATTTTCTCACTGTAGTGAGTGTGTCTCGATCGTATATCCAGAATGCCAGTTATTTGGGGGTTAAAAACGAAATCGCGGGGATAGGAGCTACCTTATTTGACCGTACTTCGAAATTTGGAAGCGATGGGCGTCTGCGCGGAAATATTGTATTCCCGACATCGCAATTTTTCGATGGTGCTGCCAATGTCTTTTCCCACGAAATTTCTCACGCGTGGATGAATTTTAACAATCTTCCATTGCTTGGGCAGACTTCACCACATTGGCCAATTTCAGATTTGGCGAATGGTATTCTTGGATTTTCTCTACCCAGTGGGCAGGGCGGGCAATTTACTTATGTGCTGGATATTGTTGATGGTGTTGTGCAGAAAACAGTAGACCCTAATCCTAAAGCGTTTAAAGATTTAGCGCTTTACTTAATGGGCGTATTGCCTGCCGACCAGGTCAGTAATCATTTTGTCATGGATGACGCCGGTAACCCTAATAATTTTCCCAGCGCGAACTTTACTGAATTTACGATTGATGATGTTATTTCGGCCAATGGTGTGCGTCAGCCAGCCTATCCTAACGAAGCCTCAGATTTTCGGGTTGCCACTGTGTTGGTCTCTGAGGACCTGTTATCTCAACAGGCCATGGCGCTATTTAATTATTACGCTGCTCGTATGGAGTCGACTGACGATACTGTGCTTACCAAGCAAGGCTTGTCGCCTTTATCACCTCACCGGCCTTTTTACTCTGCAACTGGGGGGCGAGCGACATTGGAGGCTACTATTGATTAGTAGACCACATTAATACACCTTCAAGCCCTGACACGTTCAATTTTGATTTCATTGATATTATTAACCCGGTATATAAGGCGCCGTGTTAATGGTATTGGCAAAATGATGAAGAGTTGGGACTTTTGGAGGGTAAGTGTGAGGGTTTGCTGGGGAGGATTGGATCATCGATTACGAAACCTTAGATAAAATTGCCGATAGTTATACGCCTTTTATTGCAGTTATTTCCTTACTGTCGACTGTCATTGTCTCTACCGGGGGGCTAAGCCGTTTTAAAATGGCTGTAACACGGTTCCTGATCTTAGTTATGGGTCTTGCACTGGCTTACGGCATTATGTTTATAGACAATGTCTACAATATATGGCCGCGCTGGGGGCTGGATTACAGTACGCATACAGCGGTTTCTCTTGTGCTTGTAACTTACCTTTCGCTGTTAGTGCCCCGTTGGCTGCTCCTTTGGCAACTGTCTTTTTTTTCTTATTGCGGGCTCATGCTTTATCAGAAATATCACACTGTTGCAGATATACTTTCTACCGGAGTGACATTGGCTGTGGGAATCGGGGGGCTACTGTACATTTTATCAATTCTGTTGAAATGCTTTGTCTCTCGCGGCGAGCAGCGTTTAGCCATTGCTTTACCCTTATTACTACGTATATACAAATCGTGAAAAGGGCAGTGTTTGAATTTGAGCTATGCGTATTCTCGAGGCTTTGTGCGTGCCTCTGTTTTGTAGATTCATTCGTAGAAAGGTTCCGTAATCCGTGAGTTGTGAGATTCGCGCCGCTAGCTTGGTCGCCCTTTCCGACACAGCTGTTCACCACTCTTTAATAGGGAGTTGTTTTTCGTAACAAAAAACTATCGCAGCATTTGGTCAAAGGGCTAGTGCGCTATTGTAATCGATCGTAATGTTGTGACTCGGCATTAACAAAGCATTTGTTAGAATTACCTAAGACAATAACCCTTATCTGAAAATAGCCATTAAAGGAGCGATCATGGAGGTCCGAGGAAGCTGTTTGTGCGGTGCTGTTGAATTCCAACTATCTGGTTTCAACGGTAATATGTATCAGTGCCACTGTTCTTTATGTCGTAAGCAGGGCGGTTCTGCTTCCAATTCTGGCACGGTGGTATCACTCGATCAATTGACGTGGCTGAAAGGCGAAGCCGATGTGAAAACCTGGGTGAAAGATACCGGTTTTACATCGAGTTTTTGTTCTTGTTGTGGCGCGGTTGTACCAAACCTATTGCGTGAAACCGGATTCTATTGGATTCCCGTGGGCGCACTGGACGATGGGCCGTATAATATTGTAGCGAATCTTTATCTGGTCGATAAGGCCTCGTGGGGAGTGGTGTCACCCACGGGTGAACGCTTCGAGAAAATGCCGGATATGCTTGAATTTGCTAAGTTAGTTCACGGCTAGCGATTCAGCTGCGCAAAAAGTTACGTTAATACTTCCTTTATTTGAAATATATTTAAGCTAAATCGAGGTTAACCATGTCGTTCGTCGAAAGCTTTCAACGTTTTGCGCACTACAACCAGTTGATGAATCAAAGCGTTTATAATGCTGCTGCACTGATTACAGCGGAACAGCTCATAGAAAACCGCGGTGCGTATTTCAAATCTGTGTTAGGTACGCTTAACCACATTTTGGTGGGCGATATCCACTGGTTTAAGCGATTTGCTCAGCACGAATCTCAACCTGACATGCTCGATTATTTTGTTAATCATCGTTTACCGCAGTCTCTGGATGAAATTATGTATGCTGATTTCACTGAGTTACGGCGTTCGCGCGAAATTATGGATCAGCAAATAATTTCATTTACTGCCGCACTGAGTGACGAAGTATTGGCTAGCACGCTCACTTTTAGAAGTTCAAAAGGTCTAGAATTTACGAAAAATTTCGGCTTCGTGTTGCAGCATGTGTTTAATCACCAAACTCACCATCGCGGTCAGGTAAGCACCCTGCTATTTCAAATGGGTGTTGATGTTGGGGTTACCGATTTTTTTGTGCTAGTGCCGAGTGAGTAGAGATAATTATATTTTTTTAAGTTCGATACAGTCGATGACAAACAACAGATTTGAGCCAAGGAGCGATTAACCATGGGCGCTAGATTCGCAGAACTGTCCGAAAAACATATTTCATTTATTTCCCGTCAGAAATTATTTTTTGTGGGTACTGCTACTGACACAAGCCGCGTGAATATTTCCCCCAAGGGCATGGATTCTTTTAGAGTTGTCTCCGCAACGGAGGTAATGTGGTTAAATGTGACCGGTAGTGGTAATGAAACTGCAGCCCATGTGCAACAGCACCCGCGTATGACGATTATGTTTGCGGCGTTCGAAGGTAAGCCGCTTATTCTTCGGTTGTACGGTACCGCTACAGCGGTTCATCGCAATGATCCAGCTTGGGGTGAACTCTACGCAAAGTTTCCTCCCAGTGCTGGAGCCCGCCAGATATTTGTGGTCTCCGTGGATTTGGTACAAAGTTCTTGCGGAATGGCTGTACCTTTTTACGATTACGTCGGTGAACGGGAACAGCTTAGCGATTGGGCCAAACAACAGGGGGAAGAAGGCATAAAAGCCTACTGGTTAAATAAGAATCAGCAAAGTATTGATGGCTTGCCCACGGACATTGCTGAAAGGAATACCTAGAGCCCGTTGACACGGGTTTGTTGTTGTGTGTACGTGGACTAGCGATAGCAATAACCCTGCTTTATAAGATGATATAAGCCCATAAACCGTGCTAAATTAGCAGCCCCTTTTGATGACTTTTGTAGGTGTTGTAATGCCAACGTATGACTATCGATGTGAAGCCACCCAGGAAGTGTTCGAAGTTCAGCATGCCATGGCTGAGAAGCTTAGCACCTGGGCTGAGTTGTGCGCTTTGTTGGACATGGAAACCGGAAACATCGCACCCGACAGCAAAGTTACCCGGCTCATCAGCGGTGGCGGCGTGGTGAAGAGCAGTGTTCTTAAAAACCCCGAAGCGCCGCCCTGTATGACGAGCGGGGGATGTTCCGGTGGAGCTTGCGGTATTTAAGATTTTTGCTATCACGTTACGGCCGTGTGAATATTCTAACTATTTATTGTTTTACCCAAGACCTGGAAGCTTTGGGCCAAGACGGCTTTCCTGAGTTAATGAATGGCTAAGTTCGTAGACGGGTCTCATTAAAGACAGGTGCCGAACAGGCCGGGCTCCGACTTACCTATCATTCGTTTTTTATCTTTCCTCTCACAGTAAATGTGGTTAAATAGGCAGCAATGCTTCGCTAGATAGTCTTTTTTTGTTTGTGCTTCGGTTTGTAATTACCCCATGCTACGCACCTTCCCGCTTAAAGCTTCTCTTTTAATTTTCTGTACCGCCCTGTTGAGTTGTACCTATCTAAAATTCACCGCGGTGCAGGAAAACTATAGCCGATTGCAAAATATCGACCCCAGCCAGGCCAATCTCAAACATATGTTGGATCGCGATACCTATTTTGTGTACGGAAAAACGCTTGATAAGTTTCACGAATATACACACGCCGAAATGGCGGTGGCGGCGTATTCCAGCAAATTTAAAAAGCACGAGCGGGTCGATACCATGTATTTAAGCGGGGCAGGCACTCACTATGGCTTGAATCTTCCTGAAGGGAGCTTCGACTTATTGGTGTATGCTGATAATAACCACAATCGCGTATTTGAAAATCACGAAGTAATCGGGCGCCGCTCGTTGGTTTTACAAGATGGGGATTTACCAGACAAAGTATTTGGCGGAGAAAATATAACGCTGAACGATGCTGAGTTTGTTGCTTGGGCCGATACCATAAAATCGCCGGCTAAAAAGGTAATTCAAAACTCCTTGTTTTATCCCTCCGGCACCATACGGCAACTCTCTGACCCGATCTTTGACGAGAATATGTCGGTGTTGGGGATGTACGATCCCGCTTCCTTTTTGGAGCAGGCGCCCACCATGTTTTATGCTTTAGAGGAGGATGCGTCTTACAAAATTCCCGTGGTTTTTGTGCATGGAATCGGCGGTAGCGTGCGTTCCTTTGAGCCTTTTTTGCAGCGCTTGGATCGCAGTCGTTATAAACCCTGGTTTTTCTACTACCCCTCTGGTGGTGATCTCGATCAGCTGGCGAGTTTTTTCTACGATATATTTTTATCGGGGAAGGTAATTCCCCTCAGTGACATGCCCATGATCGTGATATCGCACAGCATGGGCGGCATTGTTGTACGCGAAGCGTTTAATAAATATCAAAATAAATCGCGAGAAAATAAAGTGCGCCTGTGGATTTCATTGGCAAGCCCATTAGGCGGCCATCCGGCCGCGGAATCTGGGGTAAAGCACGGCTTGATTGTGTTACCCGCATGGCGTGACCTCAATCCCCATGGGGAGTATATTCATAATTTGTATCGTAATCCCCTTCCGGAATTTATCGATCACCAGCTTTATTATGCCTATGAGACGGCACAGGATCTTCAGAGCGATAAAGGCAGTGACGGGGTGGTACCTTTATCCAGTCAAAAATACCCAATGGCTCAACAGCAGGCGCAAAACGTACTGGGCTTTGAGGCTACTCATACTGGAATTTTAAAAAATGAAGCAGTGCTTCAGCAGGTGGCTACACAAATTTCAAAAGTACCTAATATGTTTCCGTCAGATCACTTGGCTATTTTGGATCAGGGTGGTTTTGACCTTCCGTTAAGCGACGACTATAGCCCGCAGGCGCGTTATTTTATTCGTACAGTGGGAAGGTATATTGTTGCCCTGGCGAAAGGTGATGTAAGCCCTTTCCACCCTACTCAGGAACATTTTGTCGAAGTGGTCAATGGCGAGAGAACTGATGCACAGGGTATGGAAAAAGACTATGTTCGGTTCCTGAAGGAGTATCAGGACTACCTGAATCGTAAAAGAGAATCGTAATGGCATTAGATTTAACGATATTCTTATTGACCTCTCTGGCCATAATTCTAACCCCCGGCCAGGATCTTCTCATGGTAATGTCTCGCGGCGTTACACAGGGGGCCTCGGCGGGCGTAGTGACGGCATTGGGCGTAAGCACCGGGCTTTTGGGGCATACCCTGTTGGCCACCTTTGGGGTAGGGGCATTGTTGCTGGCTTCCGATGCATTATTTTTTGTTGTGAAGTTGCTAGGTGCGGCTTATTTGCTGTACTTGGGTTTTAAACTCTTGCTAGCGCGGCAAAGCGAGATCCACGCCATTGCGTGTGAACCTAAACCGTTATGGCGTTGTTATTTAACGGGTGCTGTTTCCAATCTTACTAACCCTAAAGTGACTTTGTTCTATTTTGCCTACCTGCCGCAATTTATCCCTGCAGGACACCAAAACCCGTACCTTTTGCTCATGTTGGGTGCCTTATTTGCCGCGTTAACTTTTGTTGTAAAAGCGCCTATTGGTTATTTTGCCGGGCGCTGCTCTCAGTGGGTTTTACGTCACCCTTTGGTGTTATTGCGGTTTAATCAGCTGAGTGGCGTGGTATTAATTTCGTTTGGTGTGAAGTTGGCTTTCGCGCGTAAATAAGTGGAGCGCTTCTAAAATTTGAAGCGCGATATATAAATATGATGTTAAGGCTAGCTTGTTGCCAGCCGGTTCTTTAGTAAACCGTGAGTTAAAAAATACATTTGATCGGGCCGATCAGTCACAATTCCTACTGCGATACTGCCGATTTTAGTCATAGCAGAAGCGAAACCATCCCGCGTACTGGAACCTGTATCTACAGTGCTGCCTTTAGGGGGAATAATTAAGGTAACCCGCCCTGCTTGTGGTGAATCGAAAACGATGTGTAAACCTTTACCGCCCGGCATATCGCATTTTTCGAGAAATAGCACGCGCCCCAAACCCGCTTTTAGGGTGAGCCCAAATTGCGCCAGCGCAGCGCCCAGTTCTCCGTTGGAAACCTGTGCGTTACTCTGCAGTGTATCGCGTTCGTTCAGTACGTGCGCTAAAGCGATTTCACTCCAGGTTGCACTTATGCGCGGTTCGCTACGCCAAACCGCAGTACCACCAAGTGTGATTGCCAGGGTGATTGCCGCTGCGGCAGCATATGGTTTCCAGCGGGGTTTACGCAAATCATTCGCCAATAAAATACGCTCAGCTAAACGCGGTGGTACTGTTACGTTAAGCGCTTGACGCAATTTCGCTTCGTGCTGTTGTAATTCCTTCGAAAATTTTGCGCACTTTACACAGTGTTCGCGGTGCTCTGTAAGCGTCGCGTCTTGATCGCCCGGGTTAGTGATTAGGCGTTGTCGAAATTCAAGGCAGTTCATCGTTTTGCCTCCTCAAGCTCTGAGCCTGGATTTAAACTACGGCGCAGCCAGTGGCGCGCTCGGGAGAGTCGTGTCATTACTGCACCGCTACTGGTCTGTTGCATTTCGGCAATTTCTTCGCAACTGAAACCTCCCAGCACTTGAAGTAATAGCGGTTCACGCAAATTGACGGGAGCCTGATGCAAAGCCTGTCGAAGCGCGAGAATTTCATCCTGCCCGGGTTCCAGCGCTGGTAATTCCAGGTGGTCGTCGAGGGAATCGAGGTCGATTCGTATTTTTTCAAAACGCCGTAAAAATTCTCGGCGTAATATGGTGAACAACCAACTTTTCACCGCCTTTTCATCTTTGAGTGTATGCCAGGCGTTCCAGGCTCGATGAAAACATTCCTGCACCAAGTCTTCGGCGTCGCTTTGGTGTTTGCAAAGCCAGTAGGCGTAGCGGTACAAATCGTCGCTATAGGCGTGAACCGCGAGCTCAAACGCGTGTTGATTGATTTTCATCAGTGGCCTTTCACCCAGCGTGATAGGAGTTTATCGCCGGAAATTCTACCGGCACCAAGAAGCGTTATCCACAGCAAGCCCAGGCCCCACAGTTGATGATCTTTTATTCCGGCCTGCGATATGTCCGGGTAGGAGATTACAGCCACGATATTCACTAAAAATAAAGCGAACGCCGCGGGTCGAGCCACGAAGCCCAACATCACCAGTGGTGGTAAAAGTAATTCTGCTGAGGTGCCCATTAGCGCCGCCATTTTTGCTGATAGCAAGGGTACTGTGTATTCATATTCGAACAGTACAAGGGTGGTTTCCCAGCTCTGGTATTTTAATAAGCCGGATTTTAAAAACACCCACGCAATCCAGCAACGCAGCACGAGCAATAATATATCTTGTGCGATGAGCATCGCTTTATCGAGACTGTGGTCGAATTGAATCCATTGTTTAATCATGCTGTAACCCTCAACTCCAGAACAGAGGCGAATTTATTGCAGTGGCTAAATAAGGTTGTCAGATCTGCGGTACTAAATTCAGGATGCATGATCTCCAGGGTGTCGTTCAGCGAGTTATTTTGCCAAAGTTGCAGCAGCCTGGTGGTGGCGTCATCCAGATAGTGAATTTCTACTTTGTGTGCCGGCCGACAAATTAAAATTGATTCGCCGGGCCCATTTAGATCGACGGCTTCGTTTTCCCCATTTGCAAACATCCACAACTGGTAAAGCGGATACCGCGATTGCAGCAGTGTGCAACACGGGCTTAAAACCAAGCGCGCATGGGCTTGCTGTTCCGGGTGTAAATCGGGTAGCTGCTCAAGCGTTGGATGTATGCCGCCTGCATTTAACAGGGCGTTAAGTCTGGCCCAATCGAGATGCGCCATATCGGGGAGGTAGGAGAGCTGTTCTCCTCCGGGTGCAGCCAACAGTGCCGTTTCCAGAAACTCGGCGAAGTTCGCGCCGTAGCGATTAAGGTCGCCGCTGCTATTGGGGAATGCCAGCAAATAGCGTTTTGCGAGTTCGCGAAAATAGTTTTCGCCCACCCACTTTGCAACAAGCTCAAAAGTGTCTGCCAGGGCAGCAATATGATTTTCACGATAATTGCGACGGTAGATTGCTTTAGAGTTTTGTGAGCTTATTCGGGAGGGGCCGAAATTTATAGGGCAATTGCTGCCCTGGAGCATGGCCATAAAATCAGCTTGTAAATCTTCAAGCCGCTGCATGGCAGACCTCCATCAGGTGCCGGTTCGCTTGGTAAGCTTGTTGCAACAACACCTCCAGGGGGGGAAGCTCGGCATCCCATTCAATGAGTACGCGGGCGTTATTGGGTAATTGTGGGAGAATATTTTTAAACAGTTGCCACACGGGTGGCTGAACCGGTTTGCTGTGAGTGTCGACCAGAATGGGTGCTTGCGCTGTGCCCTCGGTTTCGTAACCGGCCAAGTGGACTTCTGCAATGCGATCCATGGGTAAGCCGGACAAATATTGGCGCGTGTCGAAATTGTGATTACAAGCATTGACGTAGAGGTTGTTAATGTCTAATAGCAGCCCGCAATCAGCCGCTTCCAGCACCTCTGCGACAAATTCCCATTCGGGCATGGTACTGGCTGAAAACGTGCAGTAACTACTCAGGTTTTCTACCAGAATTCGCCGCCCGAGCATTTGCTGCACGGTATCGATATTTCTCACCAGAACATCAATCGCCGATTGATTGAAGGGCAGGGGTAATAAGTCGTTGCTGTGTTTGCCGCTGACAGCGCCCCAGCTGAGGTGCTCAGAAATTAAAATTGGAGCGCTGCGTTGCACCAGGCTGTTGAGATTGCTGAGATGTTGCCTGTCGATACCGCTTACCGAGCCTAAGGAGAGCCCTACGCCGTGCAGGCTTAATGAATATTGTTCGCGAATTTGCTGCAGTTTGTCGGCGACGGGGCCTTGTTCGCAGAACCAGTTTTCGCTGTGGACCTCCAGCCATCCCAGTTTCGGGCGAGTCTCAAGTACGGTGTCGATATGAGACGCGCGCAGACCGATGCCAATGCGGGCATCGAAATGTGTGTGTTGGTATTTCATGGGAGTCTCCGGCTCTAAAGCCCCCAGTAAAACTGGGAGCTAAGCTGTAGCGCTTACAAATGGTGAGTGTGCTGTTGGTTACTACTTGCTTTTTACAACCGTACCACCCACGATTTTTTCGCAAATGCCCTTGGGGAGATAAACCCATTCTTCCGCATCAGCGTCGCTTGCAGCCTGGGCAGAGCAGGAGTGCTTGCTGGTTCCGCAGTCGTTTTTACCGGCTTTTACGATGCCGGCGCATTTCTCCATATCTTTTTTAGCTGCGAGCGACATTGGGCTGGCAGACAAGCCCGTGACAGCGAGGGCGATAAGAGCAGTATTGATCAGTTGGGGGGATTTCATGGCGAGTCTCCTAAGGGTTAATGGGGCGATATTGCCCCTCGCTATAGAAGACCGGGTGAATGCTGAAACCTTACAGCTTGCTTTAAAAAAAATATGGCAGTGCCGTTGGCAGTAAGCCTAAGCTATCTTAAAACCCTTTAAAATCAAAGAGTTTTGCAAAGCGCTTCAAAAAAAAGAAAATGGCTGCATGGATAAGCTGTGCAGCGCACAAACGCGACAGCGTTTTCAACGAAAATTTTTTACCCAACCGATTCGTTTAGCGCTTCGCTGGGCACATTGCTTTGATAAGACCAGTCGATCAGTTCCAGCAGCAATTCTTCATCGAAGCTTTCAACCCGAACAATCGTGAGCCATTTGCCTTTGGGTTTATCGTCGGCGGGCAGCACTTTGGGTGGGAACAGGAGCTTTTCATAATTCTCCTCGGTAACCTCGAGTGTTAAACGCCACTGGATGGGAGCGCCGGTTTGGAAGTAACCAAAAAACGCTCCGTTTGCAGAAAAGCCAAACGCTGTACCGGCGTTGTTTAAGGCTACTCGCGTGGTGCCCGGCTTCGCCAGGCAATATTTCATAACGTCTACATATTTCATTTGGGTTTAATTCTTGCAGTTGGTTTTTTAAGGTTAATTTTTAACACTAAATAAAGCTTACGTATGATGTTGTGTTTGCCATGCTGTTGAAACCTAGCCTGTAATTCGTCTGAAATCCGCAGCGGCCTTTGAGAAGGCTTGTAAAACTGGCGGCACTACTGGGTAAACTGTTATGTCAAATTTTCTCATTGTTGTAGGTACCGTTAACGGTCATTCGTTGGAAGCCGCCTATGGTGCAGCAGCTCTCCTACAAAAATTAGGCCACTCGGTAAAAATTAATCAGGAAACTACCGTGGCTGATCTTACGCGAGATCCCTCCGAAATTATTTTGGTGTGTTGTTCCACAACCGACAAAGGCAAAATGCCACTGAATATTTACCCCTTATATCGGGCTCTGGACGACAACGGCGCCGACCTCAGTAATCGTCTCTACGGTGTAATCGCGCTGGGTGATAGTTATTTCCCGCCCTCACAATATGCCATGGGGGGCATCATCTTCGAAAATGCGCTCTACAGCTGTGGTGCCAAGCGTGTTGGTGATATTGCCTTGCTCGATGCGCAACACGTTCAGAATTATTCAGTTGCCGCAGCGATGTGGGTACAAACCTGGGTGCGTAAAGTTACCGAGGCTGAAGCGGCATAAGCCAGCCCTGTGCTTGGCTCTAGCGCTTTTTGTTAAAGTCGACCATCACGATATTTTCTTCGCGGCCCGTAACAGGTGATGCCGCCTCTTTTGCGAGGCGGGCCTGCTCTTTACAGTCTTCCGCCATTAACCAACAGAGCTCGCGGTACAGTGCCAGTGGCGAATCCTCGGTTTTCTTACGAACCTTGCCGTTGATGGGTAAGGTATATTGCAGGGCAGATTTGCCGTCGCTGGGCAGGGGCATTTTCTCGGCAATCACGCGGTATTCAAGGTTTTCGATGAGCTTATGAAAACGGCCTTCTTCCAAAGGGTTGGGGTTGAGTTGATAAAATTGCTCTTCACTTGCAGCCACCAAATACCGGGCAAAGGCGGTTTTTTCCTGCTTGCTCAGCTGCGGACACAAGGCCATCACCTCGCGCCACAGGCGATCTTCGAATATCTCCGGGAAGTGGCGCATTTGTTCGCCTTTCAACCCGCAAAACAGCATGAGGTATTGTGATTGCTGTTCGCAGGCGATAATGCACTGCTCCGCGCCTACGGTTATCAGCTCCAGATCCCACACCAGGTGCGGTTCGACATGCTTGGCAGGTTTTAGATGACTGGCTAACACCTTCGACAGTGTTTGCGAAACGTTAAACAAAATCATAGAGGTCTAATTAACAATTTTTCGAATAGCCCTGGGGTTGCAATTAGTGCTCCAGTAAAAATGGTCATATTTTCAAAGGCTAATGGTGGTGGTTGTCGGACATTGCACAACCTAAGTGTTCGATTAGTGCCAATTATACTGGCGCTAAATTTAATACCGGGTGGTATTGCGAGGTTTTACTTTTATTTCAGTGCACAGCGAGTAAGGTGTTTCGATAGCTGGGCAACTCCATGGCCATACAAGGAGAATGTGGTGAAATCAACACTTATAAATCTATGGCGTCAAAATAAATCATTTATTGTTTTTTTGGGATTAATGTTTGTGTTCCGCAGTGCCGTGGCGGATTGGAATGATGTGCCCACAGGCTCTATGAAGCCGACTATCGTGGAGGGTGACAGAATTTTGGTGAACAAGTTGGCGTACGATGTTCGAGTACCTTTCACCCATATTTCATTATTGAAATTGGCAGACCCCGAGCGGGGCGACATTGTTGTGTTCGACTCAGCAGCCTCCGGTAAACGACTGGTAAAACGTGTGGTGGGCGTGCCAGGTGATAGTATTGCTCTGGTGGATAACACGCTGATCGTTAACGGCACTGCGCTCGACTACCAAGTGCTGGATGTTGCTGGTGATAGCATCGATAAATTAGAGAACCTAGGTGGTGTGCAACACCCAGTGCGGCTGCGTAAGCAGGGTTCGCGGCTCTCAAACTTTGCGACAGTGGTAGTACCTGAGGGTTATTATCTCGCAATGGGCGATAACCGCGATAATAGTGCCGATTCGCGTGTTATTGGTTTTGTGCCACGGAATGAAATTGTCGGCCGCTCTCGTCGTGTGGTGTTGTCACTGAATTATGATAATTATTTTATTCCCCGTAACGAACGATTTTGGAAAACCTTGTAGTCGTGGGAATGTGTGCATACTCTTGCCATACCGATAAAAAAACAAGGCAACAACAATGAACACCGGTTCCTGCCTGTGTGGCAAAGTGACTTATCAAATAAAGGGCGCTCTGGGTGATGTGCGCTACTGTTATTGCGAGACCTGTCGCAAGGCCAGTGGCAGTGCCTTCTCCGCAAATGCAAAAATTCCGCAACAACATTTCACCCTACTTAGGGGTTGGGAAAGCTTGTCTCGCTACGAATCTCGCCCGGGAAAGTACCGTTATTTTTGCAGTTGCTGCGGTTCACCCATTTATGTGACTGTGCGAGAAGAACCCGACTTGGTAAGGGTGCGTCTGGGTGGGTTGAACTTTGAACCGGAGACTGCAATTACCGCGCATATGTGGGTTGATGAGAAACCCCTGTGGCATGTTATACACGATGACCCTCCGCAATATCCCGACGTGTACGATGGGAGCCTCGATTAATGTGATTGCAATACGCTTGTAACGCTTCAGTGCAATGTTACCCGTGGTAACTGAGCCTCGAGGTGAAACAATGGAAATTTCCGGTATTGCACACATTCAAATTACCGTTAACGATCTTCAACAGGCGATGCCGTTTTACGAATCGGTGTTGGGTTTTATGGGCATGCAGCCGGTTGTGAAAGCCCCCAATGGGCTTTATATGATTGGGGGTAAAACCGCTGTGGCGCTGACACGCTCATCGTCTGCACATCGCGAAACACCGTTTGATCAGCGGCGTATCGGTTTGCATCATCTTTGCTTTCGTGCCAAAGCGGCAGAGGATATTGATGCCTTGTACGAGTTTCTCGTTGAAAAGGGGGTGACTATTGTGCATCCACCGGAAGAGGGTGATTGGGCGCCGGGCTATTACTCGCTGTTGTTCGAAGACCCGGAAGGTATTCGACTCGAAGTTAATTTCGTACCGGGAAAAGGGCATTTCGCAAATCTAGAGCAGCTACCCTTGAAAACCTTGCCTGGCTATGAGCATTACCCGGAATAATAATTTCTGAATATACAATTCGCCCAGAAATTTTGTGTCTGGCCATCGCTTTATACCGTGGATGTGCGATACTTGAATGTAGCGGCACGGATAACATAAAGCTTCAGAAAAATAACGATGAAACTTATCTACAGTCACTCAAACAAAATTCTTGTGGAAAACGTCAAGAATTTATTACAGCAGGAAATCATTCCGGTCGTATTAAAAAACGAATACGCGGGCGGTGCAGTGGGCGAGCTTGCCGCCATCGATACCTGGCCGGAGATCTGGGTGCAGGAACACAATTACAATCGAGCCTTGGCTGTGCTTAATAAATTTTTATCACAGCGCGATGAGGATGAATGGCAGTGCAGTACCTGTGGTGAGCTTAATGGCAGTGCTTTCGAAGCCTGTTGGCAGTGTGGTACTGGGCGAAAATTTTAAGCAACTGTTTATTTAATGAATAGTTTCAACAGGCTCTAAAAGTGTTACCCGGGGTTTTGTTCGTTTTCTGCGGCCCATTCATAGAACTCCAAATCACTCAATAACAACTCTGGTTCAGTTTCGCTCAACACCCACTCGAATGCCAATATTTCTGATGATTCAGAAGGTACTTTGCTGGGGTGTACTACAAATATCGTCACGAAAAACAAGGCAACGGCTGTTGCACTGGCTGCTCCCCACCAGAGCCGCGCATAATTTGAGGATTGGCTCGCTTCTGGTATTTCGGCAAGCGCCCGGGTGCGAATCTCTGCAAGTCGGTCTTGTGTTGTGCTATCCATTTCCAGCGACTCGTCGAGCGTTGTTGCGATGTCTTTTGACAGGTTTTGCAAATCTTTGGTCATTGTAATTCCTCCAACAGACCCTGCAGTTTTTGCAGGGCGCGTGAGTAATGGGTTTTTACACTGCCGCTGCTGCACGCCATGGCGTAAGCGGTTTCTTCAACATTGTGCCCCCACCAGGCGCGCAACATAAAGACTTGTTGCTGGCGTGGGGGGAGTTGTTGCAAGGCCCTTTCAATTTTAGCGAGGCGTTGCTCATTTAAGGTATTTCTCTCTGGCGACCCCAACGGATTGGGGCACGCAAATTGTTCGTGTCCAGGTGTTTCATCATCATTGGTATTGGCTTCGTTGTTTTGCCAAAAAAGTACGCGTTTTACGGCTTGGCGACGATACCAGTCACGAATGGCATTTTGTAAAATGCGCTGAAACAGTTGCGGCCATTCTGTGGATTTGTCGCTGTATTTGCTGGCAAGTTTCATCATGGCATGTTGCACAATATCCAGGGCTTCCTCTCGCTCGCCAACGGCGATTTCTGCTTGGCGCAGCGCTTTGTTTTGAACAGCAATAAAAAATTCATTGAGTGCCAGGCGTGTTTGTGCGGAAGCACTCATAGCCGTTACCAATGAAATTTCGCGCCCAGCTCACTGTAAATTGCGTTGCTGTCTTCCAGTACGCTGGCGAGTAAGCTTACGTCGATATGTTTATTGATGGGAGCTGTGCCGTTGAGGTAATAACTGTTGACCGCGCCCCCCGAAATAAAGCCCTCATAACCGGAATAACCGGCGCTAATTGAAAATGCTTTAATGGATTTCGCGATGCTCACCTGCCATACGCGTTCAGCGATACTGCCAATCTGTTGGAAGCCCGTGCCCGAGGGACCGCTGCTTGTGGTTGTGCTTTCAATACCAACAAGGCGCCGCCGTCGGCGCTGTTCGGCATAACGTTCACGCACCGATCGCCAGGCCTGCCAATTTACTGTGGCTTCATTTGTGCGGGTGAGTTCGTCGCTACTTAAGGTGTAATCCCGATAATAGCCAAAGATTGCCCAGGAACCGGAATAAAAACTTGCTAAGAGCCCAGCACCGACACGATCTCGTTGGTATTTTAGAATGACGGGGTCGCGAACTAAACGCGGTACCGGCAACTCAAGCTCATCTTCACCGGCGATAATGCTGACCTCAATGTAGCCATGCGCATAGTTGTAGCCAAGACCCGCCACCCAATTCTCATAGGCTTCGGCAAGCTCGGTATCACCGGCCTCGTAACCAGCATTAAAAACCCAACGGGCGAGAGGATCGGTGGTGACAGCCACACGCGTTGCCGACTGATTATTTTGGTATCGGTTGTTGCCAATGACAATATCTTCATCACCGCTAACCCGAGTGTAAGCCAGTGAAAAATCAGACTCACCAATAAGCGGGGAGCGCAAACCCAGGCGTTGTAAATAGCCGCCCTCGCTGTAATCGCCTAAACGCAAATCGACGGCATACCTGTGCCGTCCCATATCGAACCAGAGATCGTCTTCGGCAAGCCCTGGGGGTGCATGTATTAAGAATAAAACCGCAAGAATTATTTTTTTGGGCAAGCTATTTTGCTCCACTTATTAAGGTATCTGCTTATCGTTTGGTATTTTTGTTTTGCCAATTTTGACGAAGGCGTTCGCGAACGCGCTCGCGCTGCTCAGGAGACATCTCCTGCCAGCGCTTACGCAGTTGCTCGCGTCTGTATTCGGGTAATGACTGAAAGCGTTCGAATTGTTTGCGAATTCGTTGCTTCTGATCTTCGGGTAATTCCCGAAACTGTTGCAGTCGTTCGCGAACCGCCTGTTTTTCACTTTCATCGAGGGATTGCCATTTCTTCCAACGCTCTTTGGTGCGATCCATTTGCTCTGGCGTCATGTTGAGCCAGCGATCTGCGGCTTTTTGTAAGCGTTGCTGCTGATCGCCTGGCAGTTCGGACCAGCGGGACTCAAAGGGTTTTAACACCACTTTCTGCTCGCTGTTGAGTTCCTGCCACTGCACTGCTAATGCGGGCATTGCAAATACCAGTAAGACGGTTAGCAGCGTAAGCTTAAATCTACTCATGGGTATCACCTCGCTGTGTAGCCACTGGTTTAACATTTTGCTCAACGTCCTGCTTGCCGCGTTCGATGAGTAAATTGAAGTCATCACTTTTTAAATCAGAAAATTCCGCCAGAAATAATAACAGTTCAGCGCTTGGCGGCGTGGCTTCGGGTGCCGCCGGCTCTTCGGCCAATGCGCTAAAGGGCATTATTGCCAGAACCGCAAGGCTAATAAACATTTTATCTGTCACAATCATTTCCTGTGAACGGAGGGGCGATGCCCCTCGCTGTATTAATCAGATATTACAACGCGAATGTGGCGTGCATCCATCTGATGGCTCGAGTCGCGGTATTGGCCAATACCCTGTACCTTGCGTACCCGTGCACCAGCCTGTAAGCGATTATTGAGGCTTGCCATAAATTCACTGTAATTGCGATAAATGTTGATGACACCGCCCTCTGTGATGGTAAAAATGCCACCGGCTTGCGCCAGTAATTGCGTTTGTGTTTGTAACTCGAGTGCGGTGGCTGCGCGCACCACATGATGCTTGCGGGCTGCGTTCATTGGATCAACCAGAATGCCATCGGCATCGATGTTGAGCGCGTTATCACCGCCAAGTGTGCCGTAGTCAATTACTAAAAATGCATCGAGATCGCTGACGTCGACCAGCGTGTTGGCGATAAAATCTGCCGGTGCACTTGCGTAGTCGGCGCTGTAACCGATGACTTTAATCATGTCGCCACTGTTGAATGCTGCGGTGCTCAGTGTTTGGGTATCGATTTCGTAAGCGCTCGGGTCGGCATCGTTCTCTGGGTTGCTGCCGGTGCCGCTAAAATCAAAGAGTTCCAGGCGCCGCGCATTAATCATTTGCAGATCCAAAACCAGCGGATCAGCCGTTACAATTTCTCCGGTTAGCACACTGCTGCGAATTCTTACAAAACCGTCGCTTACCTCGAATAACTCGTCACTTATAGCGCTGCCACTGGCGAGAATACGCGAACCCACTGAAACAGCCTCTAAAGATACCCGTGATTGTTCACGGCTTATTTTTGCGTCTGCATTAATTGTCAAGGTGAGTTCATCATTGAGGGTAACCTGGCCGTTATGTTGCTCTAGCACAGCGCCGCGCAAGGTGATTTGGTTGCCGTCGCGCGCGACCACGGTGCCTTTGATAAAGTCTTCGCTATCCCAGGGAACACTGCTGCCCGCATAGATTTCACTGGCAACATAGCGGCGGCTTTGCGCTTGCCATTTACCCAGAGCGATCATTGCTGAATTTTCTGGAAGCTCTGCCAGCGTGCTCAACCCAAGTTCCGTGCTTACGGGTTCGCCGTCGATTTCGTAAATTGTGTTGTTATCGGTATACACATCGGCTTCACCAAAGTTTACCAAGCGTTGATGGAAGGGGCGTACCGAAAGTGCAATTTTTTGATTATCGACATCTACCTCGTTGATAAGACCACGCAGACGTGTCGGTTTACTGTGGTTGTGGAGGGTATCTGCCGTAAGCACTGGCGACACAGTGACCAGAGCTGCGGTTTCGGTAAATTCTATGCTGTTAGAGGCATTCAAATCGAAATCAAGCGCGATGTGGGAGAGCGTTCCCCGGCTTATCACGAAGCGCTCGCCATCGCGAAAACTCAGGTTGACGGTAATCTCGCCCAAGGCCGCGCCGTTTTCGTCCACGGCTTCAGCCTCTACGGGATTTCCGGCATCATCCTGAACAATAATCTGCGCATTGGAGAAATCCAGCGTAATACTGGCGGAGTCATAGCGTCCGCGTGGCACCTGAGTAATACTCAGCAACTCACTGGTATCCACATATTGCGCGAAATCGACGTCGGTTGATTGGGGCATAACGCTCAATACCGCCCCACTGTTGTGAGTGAGAGTGAGAGCAGTGACTGCAACACGGTACTCGAGGAAGTCGCCTTCAGCATCGGTAAGGCTGATCATTACATCGCCTTTTTCCTGAGTGGCAGGCAGGGTGTTAGTGTTATCGGTGTTTGTCGTATCCGTTCCAGCACCGCCACAGCCGGCTAACAGCGTTGCGATGCTCATTATTAGGAAGAGCATAAGGCCGCGAGCATGGTTGCGACCTGGGTTTGGGCTTGTCATTATGGGGTTCTCCCGTTGTGTTGTTTGAAAAGTTTTGCGGCACCGTTACCGCTATTAACGCGGGAGTTAGGGTTTGGTTGACACAAAATGAACAAAAAGGAGAAAAATATGGCGGGACCGGCAAAATCCGGGGTATTGATTTACTGCACGAACCTGGAACGATTGATGGAATTTTATATAACCTTAATTGAGGGCGCCCAGGCCATCCACGTCACCAACGATTTGGCGGTGATAGATATTCCTGACGGACAATTGATTATCCATGTTCTGCCTCCCGAAATCGCCGAACAGGTGGAACCGGCCAGCGCCGAAGAACCGCGCCCGACAGCTGTTAAGGCCTTTGTCACTGTGCAGAGTATGGCTCATGCTGAAGCGGTGACCGGGCAATTGGGTGGACGGGTGTTTCCCCAGCGCTGGCAAGGGGCGGGGTTCGTTATTGCCAATGCCTGCGACCCGGAAGGCAACATGCTGCAACTTCGGGAATTTACTAACGCGTAGGCTATTTCAGGTTTTCCAACATTCCCAGCAACTGATGCGCCATTCGCACGTCGCGATCGCTCAATTGGCTCAGGCGTTCTTGTAGCCATTCCCGAATTTTCTGAGATTTATCGGCGTCGTACTGATCAAGGAAGTTAGATGTGCGTTGTTTCAAAACCTGCAATTGGGTTGCATCGGCTTCTCGAGGTTGCAAACCCATGGAGTGACAAAGCTGGCTTAATGCGTAAGCGTAAACCATTACCGCTTGGCCGAGATTTAAAGACGGGTACGGTTGTGCCAGCGGGATATAGCTGTACAAATCACACAAGGCTAACTGTTCGTTGCTGAGGCCTGACGCTTCACAGCCGAACACCAAAGCGCATGAACCGCTCTGGGTTTCTAGCTGCGCAGCCAATTGCTGTGGAGAAAGATAATGTCGTGAACTGCTGCGCTCGCGTGCTGTGGTGGCGATGAGTAAATCATAATTGGGCTTTAATTCCTGCAGGCTGGCGACGCTGCAACAATTTTCAAGAATTTCCTGGGCGCCATGTGCTGTATAACGGGCTGCAGTGTCGTGTTGCAAATCGCTACCGACCAGGATTAAACGGTTAAACCCCATGGTTTTGATAGCGCGTGCCGCTGCACCAACATTTGTGGCACGTGCCGGATTAACAAGTACAAAGCTGAGTTGCATGATGTTTCTTGGGTTGCGGTCAGTTCTACTAACTCGGCGGCTTTATGTGCCGGGTTAGTAACCGCTGCACAGATGCACCGCCATGAACCGACGGTTCAAGCGAGCCCTAAAAATTCAGGTTTTCCACGCAAAGCCGCGAGATTTTTAGAGCGAAGGAACAATAGATCAGGAGGATCTATTGTTCCACTGGGATAATAGTGTACTAAATTATTTTCAATACTTGCGTCGCGCAATTTTAAGTCGGGCACAAAAAAGCCCGGTAATTACCGGGCTCGATCCTGTGAGCCAATTTTAGCACGCTGCTCGCGATGGCTTATCGCATATTAAGCTCCGCTGGGGGCTTCTGCATTTGCTGCTTCCGCCAGGGCTTTGCGTTGACGTAGCACCAATTCATGCATGGAACCCAGTGAATGCAGGTGTGCGTGACACCAGGCAATCCATCCCTTGTTAAACCATTCGTGCAGTTCATCTTTATCGAGTGATTCGTGCAGCTTTTTCTCGTTAATCGCGTAGAGTTCGTTAAGCTTTACCGTGTTGTTGTCAAACTTAACCGTAGCGTTGTAGGGCTCTAACAACTCTTTATCAGAGAGCGCCTGAGCGAACTCTTCAGTTGCCTGGAAGTTTTTTTCAACCAACTCCAGAAAAGAAACCACCTGCTTGAGCGTATCGGAAGGTTCATTTTCAGCGGCAAATAAGGCGTCGCCAGTTTCCTGTTGGAAATGCGGCGCTTTGTTGTCAATCATCACGATTTTTTCAGAAGTTAGGATGAACGGATAACGGCGAATAAAAGCGGGTACATAAACGCCTTCCCAGGTATCGCCCATATCGTGGCTCTTCTCGCGCAGCGACAAAATGGCCATGGACAGGTATTTGCCCTCGTTGTTCTTTACAAAAAGAATCGGGAAATCGCGGCTAGCCTGAAAGTACTCCATGCCACCGATGGGAACCGAGTTTACGTTGTTGGCAAAGGCGTAATTTTGTTCACGATTGAGTTTTAAATCGACGTGCTTTTTTTTCTCAAGAGGCACGGGCTCTTCGTAGAACATAAGAGTGGACATAGCTGTTACTTTTGGTTAGTTATAAAACGGGCGCTCGGCCGAAAATAGGCGACCGATCTTAGCAGGGATCACTGCTCGACAAAAGCCCGTTCAATAACGTAATGGCCCAGCTTGCCATTTCGAGACTCCATAAAGCCTTTGTCATCCAAAATGGCACAAGTTTCCTTGAGCATACTTGGGCTGCCGCAAATCATGAAGCGATCCTGTTCGATATTAAGTGCCGGTAAACCCAGCTTGCTGGAGAGTTCGCCGCTGCGCAGCAAATCGGTTAGACGACCCTGATTAATGAAGGGTTCGCGAGTAACCGTCGGGTAGTAAATCAGTTTATCGCGCACGTCTTCGCCGAAATATTCGTTTTGAGGCAGTTCGTTGGTGATGAATTCCTGATACGCCAGTTCGCCAACGGTTCGCACGCCGTGAGTGAGAATAACCTTATCGAAACGCTCGTACACTTCCGGGTCTTTTATGATGCTCATAAACGGCGCGAGACCGGTACCTGTGCTCAGCAGCCAGAGGTTCTTGCCTGGCAACAATGCTTCTGAAACCAGAGTACCAGTGGATTTACTGTTGATCAGAATTTCATCGCCAGGCTGAATATGTTGCAGTTGCGAAGTGAGTGGCCCATTGGGAACCTTAATACTGAAAAACTCCAGATGCTCTTCGTAATTGGCACTGGTAATACTGTAAGCGCGCAGCAGCGGTCGACCGTTTTCCTGCTCCAGGCCCATCATGGTGAAATGCCCGTTGCGAAACCGAAAACCGGGATCGCGAGTGGTTTTGAAGCTAAACAGGGTGTCGGTCCAGTGGTGAACTTCCAGCACCTTCTCACGTAATAAACTGCTCATAGCAAATCCTCTTCTAGGTTGCGAAAACAATAACCAACTTTTATTATTCGGTAAAACGGGTTTTAAAGGTTACTAATATCGGAAAAACCGATATATCTGATGGACATCCGCCATAGACAGTCTGCGGGAGCGCCCACACTCTCCGGAGAGTTTTCCCCGAAGCCAAGCATCGGCGCTCTCGATTCCCGAAGGTCACAGGGCCGCTCCAGAAGCCCGCGTATGCGGTCGCTCTCCGAACGAAGTGGGGACCAATGAAATTTACCTTGAAACAACTGCAAGTGTTTTTAGCGGTCGCTCACCATCAAAACGTATCGCGAGCCGCAGATGAGCTGGCCATGTCGCAGTCGGCGGTGAGTGGTGCGTTAAAGGATCTTGAACAGCGCTACGACATTCAACTGTTTGACCGGGTGGGTAAACGCCTGCAATTAAATGAATTGGGACTTCGTTTGCGACCGCGATGCGAGGCGCTGGTGGCCAGTGCGGCGGAACTCGAAAGTGACTTTTATCAGCATCGCAACGCCGGTGAGTTGCGGGTAGGCGCGACCTTAACCGTGGGCAACTATTTGTGTGTGGCGCTTATTCAGGGATATATGAAGCAAGTGCCCACCGGGCGGGTAAAACTGGATATCGCCAATACCCACGCGATAGTGGAGGAAATACTCGATTTTAAAATCGACTTGGGCATGATTGAGGGAGAAATCCATCATCCGGATTTACACATCAGACCATGGCGTGACGATGAATTGATTTGCTTCTGTTCACCCCAACACCCATTCGCCGGGCGACGGGAATTGGATGACGAGTATCTGCAGCGCGCGTCTTGGATATTGCGCGAGCAGGGTTCCGGCACCCGACAAACGTTTGATCGGGCCATGCACGGCTTGCTACCAAATCTCGAAATACGGCTGGAATTACAGCACACCGAAGCCATCAAGCGAGCAGTTGCTGCAAATATGGGCATCGGTTGTTTATCAAAAATTTCCCTTGCGGATGCCTTTGCTCGGGGTGATTTTGTACCACTCAAAACACCGCACCGGGATTTAACGCGCAAATTATTTATCGTGTTACATAAAAATAAATATTTGAGCGATGGCATACTGCAATGGCTCTCGATTTGCGGTCATCAAGGCAGCCTGGTTCAGCTTTGAGGGCTTACATTTCGCCGAGAAAGCCGCCTGATTGTCTCGCCCACAACTGGGCATACAAGCCTTTCTTTTCGAGTAATTGTTGGTGGCTGCCCTGCTCAATCACCTGCCCCTTGTCGAGAACGATCAAGCGGTCCATGGCGGCAATGGTCGACAGTCGATGTGCGATCGCGATTACCGTCTTACCTTGCATCAGAGTATTGAGGTTTTCCTGTATGGCGGCCTCAACCTCTGAATCCAGCGCTGAGGTGGCTTCGTCCAAAATTAATATAGGCGCATCTTTGAGTAGAACCCGGGCAATCGCAATACGCTGCCGCTGGCCACCAGAGAGTTTTACACCGCGTTCCCCAACATGGGCATCGAACCCTTTGCGACCCGCGGGATCGCTGAGTGATGCGATAAAGCGATCGGCCTTCGCCTGATGCGCAGCTTCTATCATGGCTTCCTCGCTGGCATTGGGGCGGCCATACACCAGGTTTTCACGAACTGAGCGATGGAGCAATGATGTATCTTGAGTAACCACTCCGATTTGTTCGCGCAGGCTTTCCTGGGTTACCGCATTAACATTCTGCTGGTCGATGAAAATGTCGCCGGCTTCGGTATCGAAGAAACGCAGCAGCAAATTTACCAACGTCGATTTGCCGGCACCGGATCGCCCTACAAAACCCACTTTTTCGCCGGCGGCAATGTGAAGCGAAAAATTATCGATAACGCCACTGCCCTTGCCGTAGTGAAACGACACATTGCGAAAATCAATTGCACCTTGGGTGACGCTGAGAGCTGGCGCATCGGGCGCATCTTGAACTTCGCGGGCTTGTGCAACGGTATTCATACCATCGCGCGCGGTGCCGATATTTTCAAATAAGCCGGATATTTCCCACATAATCCACTGGCTGATACCGTGAATTCGCAGTACCAAACTGACTGCAGCGGCAATGGCGCCGACAGTTATTGCACTCGAAGACCACAACCACAGCGATAAACCGGCCACAGAAAATATCGCCAATAAATTTAAGCCCCAGAGGGAGATATTGAGTGACGTGGCAAGACGCATTTGCGGATATACGGTTTTTAAAAAGTGCGCCATGCTTTCCTGGGCATAGTTGGCTTCACGCTGAGAATGCGAAAACAGTTTAACCGTTGATATGTTCGTGTAGGTGTCGACAATACGGCCCGTCATTTCCGAGCGCGCATCGGCCTGAGCGGCAGATATATTTTCAAGTCGCGGTAGAAAATAACGCATCAACACAAGATAAGCCGCAAGCCAGAGTAAAAAAGGCACTGCCAAACGTAAATCTAATAGCGCAACCAATACCACTACGCTACTAAAATAAACGCTGACGTACACCATTATGTCGAGCAGCTTCATCACGGTTTCACGCACTGCGAGTGCAGTTTGCATCACTTTGGTGGCAACCCGGCCTGCGAACTCATTTTGATAAAAACTAAAACTTTGCCCCAGTAAATAACGGTGCGCCAGCCAACGGATGGCCATGGGGTAATTGCCCAACAGTGCCTGATGAATTAATGTGGAATGCAAAACCACCACAATCGGGAGTACGATGAGCAGAATCACCGTCATGAAAATCAGGTTGGTGCGTTTTTCGGCAAACAGTGCCTCGGGTGAATAATTCGACATCCAGTCGACGAGTTGACCCATAAACCCCACCAGGTTCACTTCGATCACCGCCAAACCTGCCGCAGTAAGCGACAGCAGCAATAAATACATTTCGCAGCCACGGGTGTAGTGACGAACAAATGCGAACAGCGTTGCGGGAGGCTGTTGCGGCTCTTGTGGTGGGAAAGGGTTTACCAGTTTTTCAAAAAAAGCATACATGAGGGGGGCCAAGTGTGGAGACCAACTAAAGGCGGCCTATAATAAGCCCTCACGTTTCCATGCCAAGTAAAAAATATGATTGAAACTCTTAGTTTGTCGATCCCTGGTCAGGGATTGCACAGTTTTACACCCAAGGTGACTGCGCTGGTAAACAAAGCCGGCGTTCGGGAAGGTTTGTGTACCTTGTTTGTGCGACATACCTCGGCGAGTCTCTTGATTCAGGAAAATTACGATCCCTCGGCGCAACATGATCTGGAGCGCTGGTTAAATCGTCTGGTGCCTGAGCGCGACCCGCTCTACACCCATACGCTCGAAGGGGATGACGATATGCCCGCGCATATTAAAGCAACACTAACGGCAACCAGTTTGTCGATCCCAATTTTGGATGGTCAAATGGTGCTGGGAACCTGGCAGGGAATCTATTTGTGGGAGCATCGCCGCTCACCGTGCACACGTCAGGTTGTAGTTTCTATACAATAAAATTCCAGTTGGTTTTTATTGGGTTTCACACCGGGTGTTTTCTGAGGCGTTCCCAATGGTTACTGCTTTGGCGGTTGCCAATATCGGGAGGTTTTTTTGGGTAGGCAGTCTAAAAGTTTGTTGCGGGTCGGGGAATTGGAGATCGCGGTTACCCGCAAGGCGATGAAATATATTCGACTTAAGGTGACCCCGCCCTGTGGCGATGTTGTGGTCTCGGCGCCGCATCGGGTGAGCAACCGCGAAATCGCTGCTATGGTTAATGAGCGCTTGTCATGGATTCACCGTGAGCGCGCGGAATTCCAACGTTTGGCGCACGTTGCTTCTCCAAATTACGAAAGCGATGAAATGCATCCGCTTTGGGGTAAGCCCTATAAATTGCGCTTGCAAGTTGCGGCTGGCAGACGAAGAACCTGTTTAACGAACCAAGACGAAATCGTGTTATACGTGAAACCGGCCGATGATACATCGCGACGCGCATGCCAGTTGGAAGACTTCTATCGCGCACAGCTGTCGCAAGCATTGCAACCCTTGCTACCGGCCTGGCAACAACGCACACAGCGTCAGGTAAACTTCTTGGGTATCAAGCGTATGAAAACCCGCTGGGGTAGTTGTAACATCAGTCGTGCTCGAATTTGGCTAAACCTCGAGTTGGCGAAGCACCCGATCGAGTGCCTCGAGTATGTGTTGGTCCATGAATTGGTGCACCTTTACGAGCGGGGCCACGGAGCGAAATTTCGTGCCCTTATGGACGCCTATTTACCCACTTGGCGCCGGTGGCACGACTATTTAAACCGGAAATAACAGGAACGCCGGCGGATACACCACAGGATGTGTGCGTTGCGTTACAAAATTCGCGTAATAGTTCGGGTTTTGGCGCATAAATTAATGTTATAAATCACCGCTTATTGAAAGCTGAGGTTTGTTCATGCCATCCAAACAATCACCCGCCGCCAAAACACAGTCGGCGAGTGTTTCATACAATATATTGCTCACAGGAGAAGTACTGGATGGACACAAGCCTGAGCAGGCAAAAAAATGGTTAGCCGAAACGCTTAAAATTTCCAACGCCGATGCGGCTGCCCTGCTTGCCGGGAAGAGTCGCTGCATAAAAAGAAATCTCAAAGCCGGCGATGCTGCAAAATATCGGGATCTGTTTGAAAGAAAGGGCGTCGCCGTTCGGATTACCAAAAATGGTGATGCGGTTTCATCACAAATGCCGCCTGGCGCCGCCTCATCGCATCAAACCCAAACGCAGCAATCTAAAACTCCCCACCCCAAACAAACCGCTGCACCTGGCGAAACCGCGCCTACCCAGGTCATCAGCACCGGCTACTTTAACGGTTCCATCAACGCGGTCGCACCATGGTATTTCGAGAATGTTGCCGCCATTATTGCTTTGGTGGCGACGCTGATTCTCTCGCTCATTTACGCAGCGATACTTTTAGGTTGCGTTGCATTTGCGGCGCGCTCCCTGGTCTACGCCGCTTTCCCTGCGCAACCGCTAACAGTAGTGAGCATGATCGCATTTCAATTTATTCCCGCCGCAATATTGCTGTTTTTATTTGCTCTGTTGTTGCGGCCGGTATTTGCGCAGCAAAATTCACAACGGATGTCTCTGGAAATTGAGGCCGCCAAGCAGGCAAAACTGGTGCAGTTTGTTCGGGAAATTTTTCAGCAGCTCGGGGCTCGGGTACCGGAAAAAATTTCGGTGAGCTATGAACCGAAAGTGACTGCCGAGCTCGATTGCAATCTATTGAAACCGAGCTCCGCTGTGGCCTCTCTCACCCTGGGTATGCCGCTGTTAATGACCTTGCGCACGCCACAACTTGCTGCATTCATTGCGCATGAAGCGGCACAATTACAACACCCAATGCGGGCGTGTCTGTTTAAAGCCTGCGCCCGTGTACGGCATCGCTTTGATGATTGCGCCGAAAATCAGGATCTTTGGTCACGTCGTTTAGATGCAATCGATATGGATGATATTGGCCGTATAAAGGGGCTTGCGGTAAGTAGCCTTGCCACATTGCATTATTACAGTGCGTTCATGTTCAAGCCCTTTTCTATGGTTTTCAATTATGCGGGAATTTGGAGTAACAAATTTTTGGTGAATGCCGCCGATTTTTATGTAACTGAGTTAGTGGGGTCTAATGCCTTTGTTGAGGCTTTTAAACAAATGGCGGTTACCTCGCACGCTTTGCATCAGGCTGAGCAGCGCATGTTCAACCGCATTGGCGAACGCCAACTTATTAACAATATTCCTGCGCTGGTACACCATTTTGCGGTGAACCTCACCGTGCGCGATAAGCGCGAAATAGAAGATGAGATGAACAGTTCTGAATCGCGTCGGGACTACGACTACCCCAGCGATAGAAGTCGCATTATTTTCTGTGAAGATTTGGATAGAGACGGTATTTCCTGTGCGGATTTTCCGGCGGCGGAGTTGCTCACCAATATCGGTGTACTGAACGAGCAGGTTACACTGCTCTACTATCGTCACCTGCAATTGGAATTTGACGTGCAGGACCTTATGGATGTACATCAGCTTGCCAATTTGGCCGACAAAGATCAAAAACGCGAGCAGCTCAGTGCGCAGTATTTTAACAACTGGTTCGATCCGGAACTGTTTTGGAAAATTCCGGCTCCCGAGTCTGTAAAAAATCTTACCAATATCGAGCGCGTGAAAATGCTTAACGATGCGGTATCTCAAATTCGCCATATCACACCCGATTACGTGCAGTTGGTTGCTGGCGAGCCCAAGATGTTTGCGGCACTGGTGAACACCAGCGTCGCCAATGAAATACGCAAGGCGGGCTACAAGGTTGGTGCGGGTGAATTCGGCTTGAATGACGAGCAGGCCAAACATCTCAGTGAATTCCATACTCAAAATCGCAACGATTACACAAATACCAGTATCCGTTTAACCAAGATGCGTGAGGTGATGGGAACCCGACTCTTCCTTGCAATTTCACTGCATCCAGATGCCGCTAAGCGCAAAGTTGGGGTTATGTTGTTGCAGGCCTTGGCGTGCTTGTATCAACACCACGAAAAAATGAATTCACTCAAGGTGAAAGTTGCCTATTTACCGATATTAGCCGCGCGCGAGAAAGACAAAAAAGAAACCGAGCACGCCAAGCGTATTCAGCGTGTTGCCAGTGATGTTAAACAATTTGCCAAAGACGCACTCGCGTCGTTGCAGCATTTTAAGTGTACCTTCAGCCAGAGCCACGATCATATCGGCGCTTTTGTAAAGGCGCACACCAAGCAGGAACCCAACGGTGAAACTCTCCATCCCCTGGAAACTGTGGACTACTTTTACGAGATTAATTATGGCCTGGCAGAGGCCAATCGAATGCTCAACAATCAACTGGCGATGATTGCTCTGGAATCTGAACTGCTCAATAAGATTACGCCGGTAAAGCTCGCCTCAGGCTAATAGGCTTGCTGCTAGAAGAATTTACATCGATTGTTGCTTTACGAAATCCGCATATTCGATACACCACTCCACCGCGGAATCCTGGCTGTTAAATATTTCCACTTCCCAAGTAAGGTCATCGGCCAGGAATTTGTACCAGGCAATGAGCGCATTTCCGGTAGGGTCGGGGTTAACAATGGATGCACTGCGAGCGTAGGGGCAAATTAGACTGATGGGGCGCAGGCAGGCTACCAAGGCCTTTACCTCTTGCGGGGTAATCTGTACGGTGTCGACCCTGCTCCAGTCCGCAAGAATAAATTTCACCTGATCAAAGCGAATATCCCCGCTTTTTTTCAGGCTGGCGTCAATAAGTTCTTGCCCGGTAACAATGCCCGTATAACGGGTGAGGAGTAACCGGTTGTTATTAATCCAAAAATCTTGAATCACTGTGAGTGGTGTCGCGAAGCTTTACGTCTTTATTAATCTAGTTGGGCACATTCTACGATTCAAGCTTGAACTAAATAAAAACCGGCTTATATCAAATTTGCAAGGTAGTAAGGACTTCTATGCGTGGTCAGAAAACCGATGTGGCCTTTAAAGATGTTAACTGGCAGTCACTGCTAACACTTGTTCCCTATCTTCTGGAATTTCGCGGCAGAATTCTATTGGCCTTACTCTGCCTGGTGGGCGCCAAGCTGGCGTCGGTGGGGCTGCCGTTTATTTTAAAGCACATTGTCGATGCGCTCGATACACCGCAGCAGGCCTTACTCTACACCTTGCCCTTAGCGCTTTTGGTGGCTTACGGCATGGTACGGTTTGCCAATGTACTGTTTGGCGAACTGCGGGATTCGTTGTTTGGTCGGGTCACCGAACGAGCCATGCGGCGCGTGGGCCTGAAAGTGTTTAAACATCTCCACGCCATGGATCTGGATTTTCACCTTAACCGCCGCACCGGCGGCTTGTCGCGCGATATCGAGCGTGGCGTTAATGGCATTAGCTTTTTAATGCGCTTTATGGTTTTTAATATAGGCCCCACGCTACTGGAAATTGCGATGATTGTGGGCCTGTTGCTAATTAACTACCGCGTGGGTTTCGCACTTATTGTGGTTGGCGCGGTGGTGGCTTATGTAAGTTGGTCGGTGTATGCCACAGAATGGCGTACCCGTTATATTCGTATGGCGAATTTGGCCGAGTCTGAAACCAGCACCCGCGCAGTCGATAGCCTACTGAATTATGAAACGGTCAAATATTTTACCAATGAGCAACATGAAGCGGAACTCTACGACCGAGACTTGGCGGGTTGGGAACAGGCGCGCCGAAAAAACCGCTTGACCTTGTTTGCGCTAAATGCCGGCCAGGCATTTATAATCGCCGCCTCCATGACCAGTGCCATGGTGCTCGCTGCCTGGGATGTGAGTGAGCAACGCATGACGCTCGGTGATTTCGTGTTGATCAACGCGTTTATGATGCAAATTTTCATGCCGTTAAACCTGCTCGGATTTGTGTATCGCGAGATGAAAGGTTCCATGGCAAACATCGAAAAAATGTTTGATTTATTACAGCGACAGCCAGCGGTTTCCGATCGACGAGACGCTGGTGAATTAGTGGTCTCCCGCGGTGAAATTGAATTTCGTAATGTCAGTTTCCACTATCAAGCTGAGCGCCCCATTTTAGACGATGTGGGATTTGTCGTCGGCGCTCATCAAAAGGTGGCTGTTGTTGGCAGCAGCGGCGCGGGAAAGTCAACACTGCTGAAACTGCTGTTTCGTTTTTATGATGTCACGGGTGGCGATATTCTCATCGACGGGCAGAGCATTCAGGCGGTCACGCAACACTCATTGCGCCGCTGTATTGGTGTGGTGCCGCAAGACACCGTACTGTTCAATACCAGTATTCTGGAAAATATTCGCTATGGCAGAATCGAAGCCAGTGACGAAGAGGTCCTTCACGCGATTCGCCTGGCGCACCTAGACCACTTCATCGCTGCTCTGCCAGATGGCGTTAACACTTTGGTGGGGGAGCGAGGTTTAAAACTTTCCGGTGGCGAAAAACAACGGGTTGCGATTGCGAGAACCATATTAAAAAAACCTCCAATATTGGTGTTCGACGAGGCGACTTCGTCGCTCGATAGCCGTTCTGAAAAAAGTATATTAAAGGCGATTGAAGAGATTGCCCGCGAACAAACCAGCTTGGTGATCGCGCACCGCTTATCCACAATTGTGGATGCCGACAAAATTGTGGTTCTGGACAAGGGTCGGATTATCGAGCAGGGCAGCCACCAGCAATTGCTGGCGAAGCAGGGCAAATACGCGCAGCTTTGGTTGATGCAGCAACGATCCAGCGAGCCTGCAATATGACGGATTTCAAAATTATATATCTGGTGCGGCATGCCAAGTCGTCGTGGTCTAACCCGTTGTTGAACGACCGTGATCGGCCTCTGAACAAGCGGGGTAAGCATGACGCGCCGATGATGGCGGAGCGTTTAAGCGCTGCCATCTCGGCGCAACCCGAGGTCTACCTATCGCCGACCCTGCTTATTAGTAGCCCAGCCAAACGTGCACGACGCACCGCGCGCGAATTTCGCAAAGCGCTACAACTGCCCAAATCGCAACGCACGATTGAGGAAGCTTTGTATTTCCAGGGGCCTGGGGCAATTTTGGAATCATTGACGACGGTGGCAGATTGCCATCATGCGGTGATGATTTTCAGCCACAATCCGGATTTAACTGAGTTATACAATCAACTCACTGGAGATGGGCTGGATAATTTGCCCACCTGTGCTGTTGCGACTTTGCGTTTCGACATAGCCAGTTGGCAGGCGTTGACGGGGGCTAAGGTTGCACATGCCCTTCTCGACTACCCGAAGTTACGGCCACGGCAAGCGTTTTTGTTGGGCTGAGGCGCTTTCCCTGTACGTTTGCTGTGCCGTCTAACTAAGGTGCGGCGGCGCTGGAACTCAGCTTTGACGCTGGTGAAAACCAAAGTTCTTGGCGCGCCAGAGGTGTGGCGGCAGACAGCTCCGGGTTGCTGAATCGGAGAATGCGTCTTTGCGAGAGCCTGGCTTTTTGAATGTCTTCCCCAAAATAACGCTCGAACAGCTTATCGAACTCCCCGTCGTGCAGTGCCGCCTCGAAGCCATGTGTTAATTGCATCGCAAGCTCCTGGTTATCGCGTGCAACAAACAAATAAAATGCTGCGGGGTAATACAGCGCCAAATGTTTTTCGATAACGATGTCACGGTCTTTCAAAGACACTGCTTCAAATTGAATTTCGTTGAGGCCGCGTGGAAAATAATCGATTCGGCCCTGGTAGAGCAGATTCATAATGCCGTGCCAGTTATCCGAAGTACGCACCCCAAGGCCGGCATGGCGCAATACTTGGGTATCAGGCCAATCGTGGCCCTGACCCGCCCAGAGCGCGCGTAGCTGAGCCGGATTTTCCACCTTTGAGAACCTTTGCTGATCGCCGTTTTTGATAAGTAGCAGGCGCCAGCCTATCAGCCCCCGGTATATCGGATAACGAATCGCCAACAGCTCGCGTTCGCGCTGTTTGGTGGTGTTCATCCAGGCAATGTCGATTCGCCCTTTATTGAGGTGTTTGATGTTTCGGGTGGAGGTGGCTGCAGGGAACTGTATTTTTTTAACCTTGCAGAGCTCACAGGATTCCCGCAGTAGGAGTACAACAAGTTCTTCAAAGTACTTGTAGCGTTTCACATAGAGCGTATTTTCGATTTCGTCTGCTGACATGTCGTGGATCTGCACCCATTGGGTGCCCTGAGCCACGACGGGTAGCGCTAGCAGGTTGAGTACAAACACGATAGCAAGGCCCACGGATTTAAATCGTGGTGTCGCTATGAAACTCGGGAGGGCTGTAAAACTTAAGATGGTAATAACTCCCAGATAAGGGTTGTCGTGGTGCTACCCCGGTCTCAACCATTGTAGTCATATTCCGGTCAAGCATACTAACAGGCTAACGAGGATGTGCGACAATGGCGCGACAAGTACGCCTGATGAAATTCCTGGCACCACAGATTTTTTGGGTGTAATTTATTGATTTTAAAAGAAAATATTACGCATTACGGGTTTGTGTCGGGCTCGTGTCGGGTAGTTGGCGTGGTGTTGTCGCGCCGTTGTTCGATTTAATTAAGGGGAACACAGCAATGTCTGCCGAGAAAATCAAGCAGTTGCGCTTGCAGCGCGCATGGTCTCAAGAACAGTTGGCTGAAGCCGCAGGTGTAAGCGTTCGTACCGTTCAGCGAGTAGAGAATGGTGCGACACCCGGTTTGGAAACTCTCAAGGCATTAGCTGCAGTATATGACGTTACGGTGGACGAACTCAGAGGAGTTGCTGAGCCGACCACCGACTCAGCACAAGCGGAACCCGTTATGGACCCCAAACATCAGGAGAAAACCGACATGAATAGCACGCCGAGCACCGCAAATCCAGAATTGCAATCGGATCAGGCCCGTGAAGACCAGAAAGAATTTTATAAAATGGCCGCGCGTTTTACTTTTATCTTAATATTTCTGCTGATCGTGAACCTTGCCACTTCGCCCTATCTGTGGGTGCAATGGCCGGCATTGGGCATGGGCTTGGCACTGGTTTCGCGTGCCGCCACGGTATTCGGTGTTTGGGGATCGAAGCGCGAGAGGGGCGACTCGTAGACTGGCGTCAAGATGTTTTCGACCTCTTGGTTGCCGGTGCTCATGTTTGCAGGTGCTCATGTTTGCGCGTGCTCAGGGATCACACCGTGCGTGCTTAACCAATACGGAATTCAAGGCGACTGGTTTGCGGCGTGAGCGTCGTTACTCCTGCCAGACCGAGGGTGATATCCAACAAAATATTCCACACATCTCCTTTGGCGCTGCCTTTAGCGACGCGATCTGCCAGCGCGGTTTTTCGCAGCAGGTCGTGGAGTTGTGGCAGCTTTAAACGCTGCAGCGCTTGCTTGAAAAGTGGTTTGCGCTTGTCCCACACGCCGTTGCGCTTCGCGGCGAAGTCAAAACTCTCCCCGGCTTGCAGCGATTCTTTGAGATTGGTGAGGGCCACGAGATCTCGGTTAAGTGCCCACAATATCGCCAATGCCTCGGTACCTTCAGCTCGAAGTCCTTGCAAGCTCTCGGCAGCCGCGCGGCTATCGCCGAATATGGCTTTATCCACCATGCCAAATGTGTCGTAGCGGGCTGAATCCATTACCGCATTGGCCATGAGCTGAGCGTCGATAAGCGGTTCATCTGTGAGCAGTTTTAGCTTTTCCACTTCCTGCGCGGCAGCAAGCAGATTGCCCTCTGTTTTTGCGCAAAGAATGTCGATGGCGTCGCTATCGGCATTGAGCCCGGCGGCTTTGAGGCGGTTGTCTATCCAGCGGGGCATTTGCGCGATACCAATCGGCCAGATATTAATGACTGTGCCGGTTTGCTCAATGGCTTTAAACCATTTCGACGATTGACTCCGGGCATCGATTTTAGGGCACACCAATAACAGCAGGGTATCTTCGTTGGTGTTCGCGCAGTAGTCGGTAATCGCTTTACTGCCGGCATCCCCAGGCTTACCGTTGTGGACGCGAATTTCGATAATCTTTTTATCGGCAAACAGCGACATTGCGCTGCTCGCGTTATAGAGTTCATCCCAACTGAAACCTGCATCGGTGTGATACAGCTCGCGCTCGGTAAAACCGTGTTTCCGCGCATGTTGTCGAATCGTATCGCAGGCTTCCTGACTCATTAGAGCTTCATCGCCGGTTACGAGATAAACCGGTGCAAGATCTTTTCTCAGGCTTGTTGCCAGTTGATCGGCACGTATCCTAGCCATTAGACGCCTGCTCGTTCAGTTCTGGAACGCCATCGAGCATACGCCAGGCCAGTTCTTCACGCATTTCCTCTAGCAGGGCTTGTTCCTCCTGGTTTTTTGCGACAATGAGCTTGGCGTCGAAATCGTAACTACGCCAGCTCGAAAGCTCCAGTCTTTCGCTGGTGAGTGGATTGCTGGCAGACGCGTTTTTATATCGATAGCGTACCGTAAGTACCAATTGATATTGAGCTGTGACGCCGGTTTCAGTCACTGATAGCGGGCGCTTGTCGAGAATTTCCTCTTCCAACACCAAGGCTAGCGGGGCATCGGCAGCAACGGCAATATTTTTACTGGTGAGAATGCGACGCAGGGTTCGGGCCATACTGCTGTTAGGCTCTGTGGTTACCAGTTTAACTTGGTCGGGCAAGGGGGTGCTACTCGAGGCGGAATGCAAACCCCGCAACTGCCAACCACAGGCAGATGTGAGCGTGATGAGCAGCAATACAGTTGTCAGGCGTCTGATGCCTGAGGTCTGACACAGAAAGCTTTTAAAAAGGTCATGCATTAAATTCGCCTTTAGATTTTCCCCAGAGTTAATTCTGGACGCCCGACACCCAAATATCAGTTCGCCACAATATTGACCAGTTTGCCGGGCACCACAATCACTTTGCGTATCATTTTTCCGGCGATGTACTTTTGAACATTGGCATCTGAAAGAGCTAGTTTTTCGAGCGATTCTTTATCGGCGTCCACTGGGGCTTCGAGCTTGGCGCGCACCTTTCCATTTACCTGGGCCACGATGACGGTCGAGGTTTTTACCATGGCTTGTTGGTCAGCGCTAGGCCAGGGCGCATTCAGTATCGGGTCTGGGTGGCCAAGTTCCTGCCACAATGCATGACACACATGAGGCACGATGGGCGCCAACAGCTGAACCGCAGCTTCGAGGGCTTCGCGTTCCACGGCAAGGCCCAGTGGCGTACTGCGATCGGCATGGCGGCCTACCTCATTGAGCAGTTCCATCACGGCGGCAATCGCGGTATTGAAGGTTTGGCGGCGGCCGTAATCGTCGCTCACTTTGGCAATGGTTTCGTGAGTTTTACGGCGCAGGTCTTGCTGGTCGCCCTCGACTTCGCTGACATCGAGCTCACCGGGAGTGCCGGCCTCAATGTGTTGTACTACAGCTTTCCAGAGTTTTTTCAGAAACCGGAAGGCACCTTCTACGCCGCTTTCGGTCCATTCGAGGCTTTGCTCCGGCGGAGCCGCAAACATGGTGAACAAGCGCACGGTGTCTGCGCCATAGAGGTCTATTAACTCAGCGGGGTCGACGGTGTTGCCCTTGGATTTGGACATTTTCGTGCCATCTTTTAACACCATGCCCTGGCAAAGCAGCCGCTCGAAAGGTTCATCGCAATGCACAAGGCCTTCGTCGCGCATCAGTTTGTGAAAGAAGCGTGCGTAAAGCAGGTGCAAAATGGCGTGCTCGATACCGCCGACATACTGGTCGACGGGTAACCAGTAGTCGGCCTTTTGGCTGTCCAGCATGGCGGTGTCGCTCGGCGCTGCGTAGCGCGCGTAGTACCAGGAGCTTTCCATGAAGGTGTCGAAAGTGTCGGTTTCCCGCTCTACCGGCGCACCGTTGAGTTCATCCTTTTTCCATTCCGGATCGGCTTTAATTGGCGATTGCACGCCGTCCATAATCACATCTTCGGGTAACAAAATGGGCAGTTTGTCCGCCGGCACGGGAATTTCGCCACCATCGGCCAGATTAAAAATGGGAATCGGGGCGCCCCAATAGCGCTGACGGGACACACCCCAGTCGCGCAGTCTGAAATTGGTGGTTACACGGCCCTTATTGGCCTGTATGAGAGTTTGCGAGACGGCTTCGAATGCAGCGTTAAAGTCGAGGCCATCGAATTCGCTTGAATTGACCAAGACCCCTTTTTCGACAAAGGCGCTTTTTTCGAGATCCACCTCTTCCCCGTTTGATGGCGCGATAACCTGGGTGATTTCCAGGCCGTATTTTTTAGCAAACTCCCAATCCCGTTGATCGTGGGCAGGTACCGCCATTACCGCGCCAGACCCGTAATCCATCAGCACATAGTTACCCACCCACACGGGTATCTGATCACCGGTTATGGGGTGTAATGCTTTGAGACCGGTATCCATGCCTTTCTTTTCCATATTGGCCATGTCGGCTTCAGCTACCGACTGGACACGGCATTCCTCAATGAACTCAGCCAGCGCCGGGTTATTTTCAGCAACGGCCTTGGCAATGGGGTGTTCAGCGGCCAGGGTGACATAGGTAATGCCCATGGTGGTATCGGGGCGTGTAGTGTATACCTCGAAACTGGTGTGTCCGGCGATGGCTTCGGGCAAATCGAAACGCATTTCAACGCCGCGGCTCTTGCCGATCCAGTTTTTTTGCATGGTGCGTACTTGATCCGGCCATTCGGGTAATTTTTCCAGATCGGCCAGCAGTTCGTCGGCATAGTCGGTAATTCGGATAAACCACTGCGGGATTTCTTTGCGCTCCACCGGCGTGTCGCAACGCCAGCAGCAGCCCTCAACAACCTGTTCATTGGCCAGCACAGTTTGATCATTCGGACACCAGTTGACTGCCGACACCTTTTTATAGGCCAAACCTTTTTCATAGAGGCGTGTGAAAAACCATTGCTCCCAACGGTAGTAATCCGGTTTGCAAGTGGTAACCTCGCGAGACCAATCGAACCCGAAGCCCAATTCCTTGAGCTGTTTGCGCATGTAATCGGTGTTGTCGTAGGTCCAACTCGCTGGCGCCGTGTTGTTCTTTATCGCAGCGTTTTCGGCCGGCAGGCCGAAGGCATCCCAACCCATGGGGTGCAACACATTTTTACCCTGCATTCTCTGAAAGCGCGCGATGACATCGGTAATTGTGTAATTACGTACGTGGCCCATATGCAGGCGGCCGCTGGGGTAGGGGAACATAGCGAGGCAATAGAACTTTTCTTTGCCGGGGTCTTCTAACACCTCGAAGCTTTTATTGGATTCCCAAAATTGCTGGGCCTGTTGCTCAATTTCTGATGGGTTGTAGAGTTCTTTCATTCGAATTTCGGTAGTGGAGTGCAGGTTGCGGAAAAGGGGGGGCATTATGACAAAAATAAAGACTCGCGGGTAGGATGGTGCTGAGTCGCAACTTGGCTTTACGAGGCTTGAAACTGCAACATGTTGCGGTAATATTCCGGCCTCTTGCCGACAACAATAATGAAAGGGTGAAACATATGAGGTTAAAAGTATTTTTTGTAGTCGCGGTTACCAGTCTGCTTGTTGTGGGCTGTGGCGAAGAAAAGGCAAAAACACCAGTTAAACCGGTTACTGAGAAGCAACGCGAAGCTTATGCCGTGGGTGCACGTATCGGTGAAAAAGTGAAAAGCCTGTCTGATGAAGTGATCGAATACAATGGCGAGTTTGATCTCGACATGTATCTGCAGGGCATTCACGATACCCTGCACGATCAGGTTCAGATGAGCGAAGAGGAATACGGCAAGCTGTTTGCCGACGTACAAAAAAGCATGCGTGAACATCGTCGCGAGATAGATCAACGTATACGTGAAGAAAATCTGGCCAAAGCGACCGCCTTCCTTGAGGAAAACAAAACCAAAGAAGGGGTTCAGGTAACTGAGAGTGGCTTGCAATACAAGGTTATTAAGGAGGGTGACGGTGCAACACCTAACCGAACCGACAAGGTGACCGTAAAATATACCGGCCGCCTCACGGATGGTAGCGTATTCGATACGACCGGCGATGGTCAGCCCAGACAGTTTCAATTACACAGAGTCGTAAAAGGTTGGACAGAAGGTCTGCAACTTATGAAGGAAGGCAGCACCTACGAATTTTATATACCGCCTGCGCTGGGCTATGGCGCACAAGACCGTAGCAAAATTCCACCAAATTCAGTGTTGGTGTTTGAGATTGAGCTGCTGAAAACCGAGCAGCAAAAAACTGTGAAAAAACTCAAGCAATAAAAAAAGAGCACTTCCTACCCGGCGTGAGTTAGGGCCGGAAGTGCTCAATCACTACTCACAAGTAGTTTTTTAGTCGACAGTTTTAGCGTTAATCAATTAAATCGAGTGCCCGACCCGAAATTCCTGTGGGGTAGCGGGATGGTTCAGGGACATCAGGCCGGGCTCTCGAAACCGTGTGCGCAATCGCGCTATTTTTGGCTCTCCACTATTTTCATTACTTCCTCGAGGTAGGGCGCTGATGCTTTCGCCCAGCTTGCCATGAGCCGTTTGAAATAGTGGAGATTGGTAGCCCGATTCGCGATAACAGGTCCGCCGCTGGTATCACCAGTAGTGCGATGATCCACGATTTTCATAAACGCTTGGCCCTGCGGTGATGAATAAATGAGCTCGACGCCCGACTGCCCCGCTTGGGCAATTATCGTTTGTTTCACACCTGCGGTTTCCGGCTCGAAGATGTATAAGTCGATCAGGCTGGCTTTGAGTTTTAGGGTATCTTCATCAGGCCGATCCACCACTTGCCAACCGTTGGATGCCAGCGCTTCGCTCAGGGTTTCCCGAAATTCTTGTGAATATTCACTGGCAATGTAGTCCCGGTAGGCGTTACTGGTTTCTGCAGCAAAGCGCTTCATCCAGATATCAGCGAAAGACACGGTTATTTTTTCCAGATAAATTTTCCGAGATACGGGCAGAGTGAATTTTTCTGCCAACATAAACTGGTTAAATTCTGGCGTTTTCATCGGGGTTAGCTGAACGTCCTCGACACTGCTACGGCGTGGCTTGGCGGTGCTTGCCTGCGCTACTTGAAGCGGAGGCGACGCGTGAGAGGCTTGGTAATCGAGGGCTGCCGTCACCGGTTTTGGGGGTACAGCAGACGCTGGTGCAACGGATTTGGCGGCTACTTTTTCCAGGTGTGGTACTTGTTGTGGCTTGGTCACAGGTGCGTTGCTGGCTAGCTGCATTTTACTGGGGGCTTTCGGTGCTGCGACGTCTTTAACCGGCGCTGCATTAACCGGAGGATTTTCAGGCGCCTCGCTTGGCGATTCGGACAGAGCAAGCGTAGTGACGGGTTCCACAGGGGTAGTTATCTGTGGTTCAGTCGTTGTGTTGTGTGGTTCTTCCGGAATGAGTCGAAATTCGCCGGCGCTCACGTTCATTGCGAAAATCAAACCGAGTGCGCACAGCCCGGAGGCCAGTTGCTCGGCACTTCGTGTTACGCCACTGCCGTGATTAAACAGCCGGGTAACCCGCGGCAGCATTCGGTAAGCTCTGCCACGCGCGGCCAAAACTGAGCTCAAACGAAGTTCCAATACCGAAATGTTGGCTAAGCCCCGAGCGTAGGTTTTGGCGCTGCCGCAATTCGCCACGGCGATATCGTCGCAGGCATTTTCTCGTTCGATATCAATACGCTGACTGATCCAAAGTACTGCGGGGTTGAAGAAATACAAAAGCCGTACAAAACCCTGGATAGTATTCACCAAATAGTCGTTACGTCGGATGTGTGCCAATTCGTGTAACAGCAATGCTTCGACTTGATCACAGGGCAATTGTGTCAGAAGGCCGATCGGTAGCAGAATCACGGGGCGTAAATGACCGATTACACAAATACTGGAGACACGTGCGGAATTTTTTACGATGACCGTACGGGCAACACCAAGATTGCTGGCGAGTTCAGCACAGCGTTGCGCCCAGCGCTGTTCAACAAGATCGCAGTCGCGGTTGCGCAATTGCAAGGCCTGACTGAAATCATAGGCGTAACGCGTCAACTGCACGCTAAAACCCACACACCACACGAAAATAATGTAGTGCAGGTTTTTATTCAAAATACTGTAAGTCTGCTCCCAGATTCCTCCGCTGTATCGTAATACCAAGTCGTCACTGAGGCTTGCATGGGCGGCTTGAATGCCATCATAGAGATGCGTAAAAGTCGCCACACTGGCCGCGACGCAAAGTGCCATTGCGAGTATGCCTTGGAGGTAGCGGCTGTTCGCGCTTTGATGTCGATTAATGAATAGAGAAAACCATAATCCCAGTGCGATAATTCCGCATTGCCACAAAGAATGAATCATGGTCCAGGCAAATGCGTAGGCAAAATCACCGGTGAGCAAAAACGCCAAGGTATCCATTTTATTTACCCTCTAAATTTTCTAAAAAAGCACGTATTTCGTCGATTTCTTGCTGACTAACCTGGTTATTGCCTAATAGCTGCAAAACCATGCGACTCTTTGAGCCACCAAAAGTGCTTTCAATAAATTTCGACAACAGCTTGCTTTTAGTATCTTCTTCGGGAATGGCGGGGGCATAGACATGACTGCGACCTTCGAGGCGTCGGTTCAATAACCCTTTTTGTGCCATCACCTGCATGGCCTTAAGAGTTGTGGTGTAACCAATGTCGCGACTGCTGCTCAGTTTGTCGTGTACCTCCTGAACTCGGGCTTCGCCGGTTTCCCAGAGTATGTTAAGTATTTCCAGTTCAGCTTGGGTTGGGTTCGACACCTGATTAATTCCTTATTCACTACGATAAGTCTCGTAGTGAAGTTTGTACGAGGGATCTCGTAGTTGCAAGTATTATTTTTAAACAATTCGGCATGTGACCCCAATTTCGCTCTAACTCTATGAAAATTCAGCTAATAATTTTTAGTGATGGTTTAATGGTCAGTGTCGTGCAAGGTTGATAATGGCGTAAATCCGACAGTGGCCGTTCGAAAAGACCTAATCGCGCGCTCCATGTTGGTGCTTAGATGTCCGGTTTTGAACACGCATGGCGTATAAATTTATTCGTAACGATTTTTGCTATGCATCGTTTACACTCTGGACTGTACTGCCAGAGTGCGTTTCCTCCGGTCTGGGAGAATTCAGTCGGCTAACCAGCGGGTGGTACGGCGGTTGCTTGATTTTATACTTAACCTTATAACGTAGCAGATCAATGAAAGACGAGCCTTCACCTTCCGCCATACCTCAGCCGCTGTTCCAAGTACCCGAAATCCCTGCCAATCCGGATCTTGCCGGAGAAGAATCGTTTATTCAGTTTTGTCTGGCTTTTCGTCAGCGTGAAGATGTGCTTAATCTGATTCATCAGATCAATCAATTGATTAAAGCTGTTCAAAAACATCGAGGCTTGAGCATGGGCTTGCTGGCCGGTGAAGAAAGCTTTTTGGCGCAGTTTCAGGTTTTGCAAAGTCAACTTACAAAACGGCTTGCGTCACTTGAATGTTATGCGCAAACCACAGGCAACTTGCTTTCGCCCCGCGAAAAAGAAAACCTGCATCTGGCCTGGACCACCATTAGTTACAATTGGGAAGATGATCAACTCAGCGATAATTTTGAATTGCACTCGCATTTTATTGAGCAATTGCAAGGTATGTTGGTGTCTTTGGCTCGCCAGCTAGAGGCCCCGCTGGTGCCACAGATGCTCGAAAATTCCGATGCCGTGCGCGAAGCCAACTATCCACACTTGTTTAAAAAAATCGAGGTATTGAATTTCGTTGCACGGCAGTTGCCCGATATGATCGAGCAAATTGCCAAAGTTCGGGGTTTGTCGGTGTATGCGGCATCGCTGGGTAGCGTCGATTTTTATAATGATCGCAAATTACGATTTCTGCTCAAGTATGCCCGCGAGCAAAGCGATAAATTGCGGCATCAGGCGGAGAGAATTAATGAATTGCTCGACAACACCTTTAGTTCGGCAAACGATTTAAAAAATCTCGAGCTCAAGTTGCTCTACCTGTTAAATACCGTTGAACAGGATGTGCTTTCCGGTCGTGAGATCAATACTAGCAGCCAGCAATTTTTCACCTTGGCTACTGAAATTATTGACGTGTATTGGGCGGTTGTTAACGATGGTTTGGCGAGGTTGCGTTCTTGGCATCTGGATGACATGGAAGCATGGCTCAAGCTGCCTATTGAACCAGCCGCGGATTCGTAATCGAGACAAAGATTAATTTTGTCTGCGTTACATTCAATCCTTTTTTCTGTTTAGCGCTACCGCAAGTTCTCGAAAGTCGTGCGCATAATTGTCGAGCTTGGTGTTCATTTTGGAGCGTTGTTTGGCGTCGAGACTATTAATGATATCTGCAATCGCTTGATAGGTTGTGGCCTGGTTGGAGTCTACAATTTCTTGCAGTTCGGGTTCCCAGTGATCGGTGTGTACAAAAATCAATCTGCGCAGACCGCGATCCAGCTTGGTTTTGTCATTGCGCTCTTTTAATACTGCCGCAAGGTCTTCTCCCCATATCTCCTGTTGTTTGAGTGTTAATTTTTCGAAAGGTACCAGGTGCTCACTCCAGGCTCGCATGATCCCTTTTTGTTCATCGTTGTATTTACTGATCAGTAGGTCCAGCGGATTTCTGAGTTCGCCGATGCGTGCTTTATGACGCTTTTCAGTGTCGACATCAATGAATTTCTTACGATAATCGTCGCGATCTTTGGCGACACTCTGCAGCAACTCCTCGACTTGCTCGTCGCTGAAAGTGGCAACCACTTCGACCATAATTGGCAGTAGGTGGGCGAGGGAGTCATCGAGTAAAACCTGTAATTCGTCGACGTCTCGGTGCAATTCTGTTCCGGTAAGCTTGCTAGTGGATAGACGAATTTTTAAACTTTCGAGGTAGAGCGCGTAGCGGGGGAGCTGGCTGGTGCGATGCCAGTAATGAAATTCATCGAGCTCTTTTTTAACGTAATCTTTTTGGTCGCTGTCGAGTTTTACGTAGCCTTCAAAATACCACAGCAGTACAAAATCCAAATAATGATAGGCCATCTTCGTGGCACAGCCACTGAGTGTTGCCACACAAAGCCCAAGTAGCAACAAACGCTTGATATTTTTCGAGAGTATTTTCATAAGTTATCGGCAGCGAGCTAAGCGGCCGATTATAAACGACCTTTGGGTTGGCTATGTTAGCAATTTGTTACAGTTTTGCCGAAGTTTCTCAAGTGAATTCCAAGCTCTACGGGTTTCGGCTTTGATTGGCAATCAGTATTAGGTCTGCTGAGCTTTAATAAGTTCAATACTTGCGCTCAGAAACTGACGGTGAAAGCGGGTGACAATTTAATCAGTGTGCTGCCGCTTGAGCATACAAGCTAACAAAAAAAGCAAAACACACAAAATAATAATGGGCCACGAGTGGGTAAATGAGAAGGGCGTGTGGCCGTGGGTGCGATACACTTCGCCTGCCAGTGTTTCTGCAACAAACTGAGTACCAGTGAGTGTGATTTCGCCTTTATCGTTGATGATACCACTCAACCCGGTGTTAGTGCCGCGAATCATAAATTTGCCGTGTTCCAGAGCTCGCATCTGAGCCATCTGGAAATGCTGCAGAGGGCCGATGGAATTCCCGAACCAGGCATCATTACTGATTGTCACCATCACTGCAGCTTTGCCGAGATTGGCGGCTACCAAATCGGGGTAGACGACTTCGTAACAAATATACGGAGCCACTTCAAAATCCCGGGCTTTGAGGTTTGCCTGATGGGGTGGGCCGCGATTAATCACTGAATTGGGTAAATCGAAAAAGGCAATAATCCCGCGCAGCATGGCTTCCAAAGGCACATATTCGCCGAAAGGTACGAGCCGTTGTTTAAAGTAAATATTCTCGGCCGCACCGATTCCCATAATACTGTTGTAATATTTTTCCTCCTCGGTATCGTCGTAAAGAATACCAGCAATTAATGCAGTATTATTTTCTGAGGCGAGGTGCTCCAGCTCTGCGACGAAGCCATCGGCGTCGTGGTACATAAATGGAATAGCAGCTTCGGGCCATAAAATAATATCGGAATCCCAATGTTTGCTTGATAAACTCAAAAGGGTTTTTACTATTTGCGGTCGGTATAGAGGATTCCATTTCAGCGCCAATGGAATATTTGGCTGCACAATACTTACGGTGAGTTTGTCTTCCTCGCTGTAACTGGTCCACGCAATATTTTTCAGCCCGAAGCCGGCACTCCAAATAAAAATAGTGATACCGAGCAGTATTGATACATACGAAATGCTGAGATTATGCAGCGTATTTTTTCGCAGACGTTTTTCGAGGTAAAGTAATAAAAATCCCAGTGCGGTGCTGGTGAATACTGCAGCGAAACTCACCGCGTAAACACCAGCAAGTGGCGCCCAACCACCGAGCGGGCTGGAGATATGGCCGTAACCCATAAACAGCCACGGGAAACCTGTGAGAAACCAGCTGCGCGACCATTCACCAAGCACCCAGATCGCTGGAAATCCCAATAACACCGCGGTGCGACTTTTGGCAACGCACCGGCCGTAGAGTATAAAGGGTAGTGAAAATACCAATGCCAAGAAGCTCACGAATGCCGCTGTCATCAGTGCGGCTGGCGCGGCACCGGTAAACCCGAAATCGTGAATACTAATGTATACCCAGGAAACTCCGGTACCGTACATACCTAGGCCAAATACCAGGCTGCGCAACCAGGTGCGTTTGCTGCTGAGATCCCGCAACAGCTGCGCCAACAAACCTACTGCCAGCAAGCCAAAAAACCAATAGTTATAGGGCGCAAAACTGAGCGGCAACATTGCACCGGCGCCCAGCGCCACGAGGTCACCGCGCCAGCCCAGGGTTTTGCGTTTTGCCACAAACTCGTCGTCGGCCTGCATAGTTAATTATTTGAGTTGTTTTTTTATTCTGGGTTTTTTGTGGCGCGCAATAGGTGAATTTGTCGACCGTCCGAAAATAGGACCCTGAAGGTAAAGTTGCCCATTTCGACAATTTCGTTGCGACCAGGCATGTGGCCGAACGCCTGGGTGATCAAGCCGCCGATGGTATCGAATTCTTCATCACTAAAACCGGTTTTAAAATAGGTGTTGAAATCTTCAATGGGCGTAAGTGCTTTTAATATGTAATCACATTCAGAAACCTGACGGATAAAATCTTCATTGTCTTCGTCGGTTTCATCTTCAATTTCGCCGACAATTTCTTCGAGGATATCTTCAATGGTGACCAGGCCGGAAATGCCTCCGTATTCGTCGATCACCAAGGCCATATGGTAGCGTTTTTCGCGAAATTCTTTGAGTAAAACATTTAAGCGTTTACTTTCGGGAATAATGTTGGCGGTGCGAAGCACGTGCTCAAAATTAAAACTTTCCAGGCCTTGAAGTATTAGGGGTAACAAATCTTTCGCGAGCAAAATGCCGCGTACATCATCGCTGGATTCGCCTATAACGGGGAAGCGAGAGTGGCCGCTTTCTATAACTTTGGGGAGAAATTCCTGAGGTGTTTCGTCGGCTTTGATGACCACCATCTGGGAGCGCGGAATCATGATTTCGCGCACTTGAAGGCTGGCGACATCCAAAGCCCCTTCAATAATATTCAGAGCCTCCTGGTCGACGACCTTGTTTTCGGCGGCGCCTTTGATGATGTCCATGAGTTCATCACGTGATTTGGGCTCGCTCGTCAGGCTGGGAAACATGCGTTCGAGCCAGGAGCGTGATCGGGATTCGCTACTCGATGAGCTGCTCGACGAAGGGTCTTCCGACATTTGAATTATTGTCTCCGAACGGGATCAAGGGGCAACAAATCATTTGGCCCGCAAAAATTATTGTTCATAGGGTGGGGGAAAGTCCAGTGCCTGTAGAATTTGAGTCTCGAGATTTTCCATGATTTCGGCCTCAGCGTCCTCTATATGGTCGTATCCCAGCAGGTGTAGGCAGCCGTGAATTACCATGTGCGCCCAGTGCGCACGGCTGCTTTTGCCTTGTTCCTGCGCTTCGCGCTCCACCACGGGGGCGCATATTACCAGATCTCCAAGGAATTCGAATTCGATATCTGGCGGTAGGTCGGCGGGAAACGAAAGCACGTTGGTGGCGGAGTGTTTGCCTCGGTAGGTGCTGTTGAGCGCTTCGCTCTCCTCTTCATCGACGATACGCACGCTGATATTTGGTGTCTGAAATGTGGGATTGCTAAGACGCGCGTCGAACTGCGCTGGCGTGAAACAGGGGCTTAGCCAACGTAAAATCTCGTCTTGCTCCGGTGTTTGTGCCACTACCGAAGCGTTCTCGAGGTCTAGCGTGATGTTCATTAGTGGTTTGACGAATTATTTTCAGCGCGGTCGTAGGCTTCAACAATACGCTGCACTATGGGGTGACGCACAACATCTTTCGCTGTAAAAAAGGTAAAGCTTATTCCTTCGACGCCATCGAGGATTCCAATGGCGTGTTTCAAACCCGAAGCTTGGCCGCGCGGCAGGTCAATTTGCGAGGGATCGCCGGTGATCACGGCCGTAGAGCCAAAACCAATGCGGGTCAAAAACATTTTCATTTGCTCACGTGTGGTATTTTGGCTTTCATCGAGAATTACAAAGGAATTGTTGAGGGTACGACCTCGCATGTAGGCAAGGGGCGCTACTTCAATCACATTGCGTTCGATAAATTTAGCTACGGTTTCAAAGCCCAACATCTCGTACAGGGCGTCATAGAGGGGGCGTAGATAAGGGTCGACTTTTTGCGACAAGTCTCCTGGTAGAAAGCCCAGTTTTTCGCCGGCTTCCACAGCAGGGCGTACCAATAAAATGCGTTCGATTTCGTCTTTCAGTAAGGATTCCACAGCACAGGCGACCGCGAGATAGGTTTTGCCGGTTCCCGCGGGTCCAATCCCGAAATTGATGTCGTTGGTGCGCACCGCAGCCACATAGCCTTGTTGGTTGCCTCCGCGGGGTTTCACAGTGCATTTTTTAGTGCGAATAATGCTCACAGCATCGACGGCGTCTTGCACGTCTTTCACGGCTTGGGAGGGTTCCATGCGGGATTCCTGTATGGCGAGGTGGACTTCATCCGGAGTGAGTTCGCGCCCTTCAGCGGTAAGCGCGTAAAGCTGTTGCAGGACGTTAACGGCGGCTTTACGACCACTGCCATGAATGGTGAACGCGTTGCCCCGGTTAAGGATTTGAACATCCAGGCGTTGTTCGATTTGCTTCAGGTGGCCATCAAACTGGCCGTTGAGATTCGCCAAACGCCGGGAGTCGGAAGGCTCCAGCGTAAGGCTGATGGGTTCTGATGATTGGTCCAAAGGGGTTTGTCTACCTCGTTATTTGATCTTGGGAATAGCCTACTCCAAAAACAGGTCAATCATCCAGCTCTGAACCCAATAAAATGCCACGCAGGGAATTGGGTAGCGCTTCTTCAATCAGAATGTCGGCAAATTTCCCAATCAATAGCGCCTGGTCACAGCGAAAATTTACGACACGGTTGTTCTCGGTGCGGCCTGAAAGTTGACCTGGATCTTTCTTGCTGTAGCCGGTGACCAGCACTCGCTCGGTGTTGCCGACCATCTTGCGGCTGATGTCTTGCGATTGCTGATTGATGCGTTGTTGCAACAAGGCCAGGCGTTGTTTCTTAGTTTCCTGGGGCGTGTCGTCAAGCATGTCGGCAGCAGGTGTTCCCGGGCGTGGGCTGTAGATAAAACTAAACGACATGTCGAAGCCGATATCGCTAATCAATTTCATAGTCGCTTGAAAATCCACTTCGGTTTCACCGGGAAAGCCCACAATAAAGTCGGATGAAAAGCAGATGTCGGGACGCACCGCGCGCAAGCGACGTAACTTGGATTTGTACTCCAGCGCGGTATGGCCACGTTTCATCGCCATTAAAATTCGGTCAGAGCCACTTTGCACCGGAAGGTGCACATGACTCACGAGTTCGGGTACATCGGCGTACACATCAATCAACGAATCACTGAATTCCACCGGGTGCGAGGTGGTAAAGCGTATACGGTCGATACCATCGATTTTGGCGACCAGTGTGATCAACTCCGCGAGGTCGATTTCGCCCTGCGGGTCGGTACCACGATAAGCGTTGACATTCTGGCCCAGCAGGTTGATTTCCCGTACGCCCTGGCCTGCCAGGTGGGCACACTCCTTCAGTACATCCTCGGCAGGGCGACTGACTTCTTCGCCGCGGGTGTAGGGCACCACGCAAAACGTGCAATATTTTGAACAGCCTTCCATGACAGATACGAAGGCACTGGCGCCATCCGCTTCCGGTTGCGGCAGATTGTCGAATTTTTCGATTTCAGGGAAGCTGATGTCTACCACCACAGCGCCGTTATCCCGAGGTGTTTCAATCATTTCCGGCAAACGGTGCAAGGTTTGTGGCCCAAAGATCAGGTCGACGTAAGGCGCACGCTTGGCGATGTTTTCACCCTCTTGACTGGCAACACAGCCGCCCACGCCAATAATCAGGTCGGGATTCTTGTCTTTAAGGTGCTTCCAGCGACCGAGCTGATGAAACAGTTTGTCCTGCGCTTTCTCGCGTATCGAGCAGGTATTCACCAATAGCACGTCGGCTTCTTCGGGGTTATCGGTAGGCTCCATTTGGTGTGATGTGCCGAGCAAATCCTGCATACGCGCGGAGTCGTATTCGTTCATCTGGCAGCCGTGGGTTTGGATAAACAGTTTTTTTGTGTAGGTTACGTCAGACATTCAGCTTGCAGCTTAAAAAGTGAGCGCGCATTATAGCGGCAGCATCCGGGCTTCACTACTGGTTTGATACTTGAAAAAGCGTTGCCAGGAGCCATATTGCGATAATCCTGAATGAGTAAAGGCAGAAAGCCACGCATGGCAGCAGATCCTGTGTTTAAAGTCGTATTTTACAACCGCAACCAACTGTACGAAATTTACGCGCGCTCGATTTATCAGAGTGAAATGTACGGTTTCATCGAAGTGGAAGAATTTGTGTTTGGAGAGCGCGCCAAGCTTGTTGTGGACCCCGGCGAAGAAAAATTAAAAAGCGAATTCGCAGGTGTCAAACGCTCCTATATTCCACTGCACAATATTGTGCGCATTGATGAAGTCGAGAAGGAAGGCCCCGGCAAAGTCACTGAAGTTAAAAGCAGTGACAAGGTCACCCCTTTTCCCACATTTCCCGCGCCAGCTCCCAACAACGACTGATGCCATTGCATTTCAAGCAAGCTGGCTCTGGCAAGCCGGTGGTGCTTATTCACGGGCTGTTCGGTTCACTGGAAAACCTCGGCATGATCGCTCGCCTTCTCGCCGAGCACTATACGGTGTACTCGGTCGATTTGCCCGACCATGGCCGCACAGCGCACACTCAGGGTTCCAGTCTCGCCGATATGGCAAAGCAGATGTACCGTTGGTTGGAACAGCAACATCTCGGCAAAGTACAATTATTCGGGCACTCTTTGGGTGGCAAAGTGGCAATGGAGTTGGCGCTCACTTACCCCGAGAGGGTTGCTAAGCTTGTAGTCGCCGATATTTCACCTGTTGCATACCCGCCGCGCCACAATGAAGTTTTCGCAGGGCTGTTGTCGCTCGATGTGGTTAATCTCAAGACTCGCGCAGAGGCAGATCGCCAGTTGGCCGCCTACGTTCCAGAGTTGGCGGTGCGAAGTTTTTTGCTGAAAAACCTGGTGAAAAGCCCCTCAGGTTATCAGTGGCGGATGAATCTTCCGGTGTTGCATCGTTGTTACGGTGAAATGCTGGCTGGAAACCGTTCTGCGAAATACGGTGGCCCGACCCTATTTTTGAAAGGCGCGAAATCCGATTACATTAACGCAGAACATCAGCACGAAATTCGCACCCGTTTCCCTCATGCCCAGGTGAAAATTATTGCCGATTCCGGGCACTGGCTACACGCTGATAAACCTGACTTGGTGGCTCGAATAATCACTCGGTTTTTTAGCTAGAAGCACCGGCGTCTCAAGGCGATTTAGCTGCCAACTGCTACACTTTCTCAATGGAGCCTGGCAGAGGCGCCATTGTTGATAACTTGCATCAGGCCAGAGTGCATGCAGATAGCCGACCCACTGTTTTACATTACTGGTGGTGTAATCCTTTTTATAGGTGTCCAGTCTTTTTTGCTCGCTTTGGCGGGCTTTTCTCCCCGTATATTTTATGTATTCGCATTACTGTGTCTGGCGGTCTGTAATTATCAGTTTGCTACGGTGGCTTATTATACCGCCAGTGATGAGAACTTCGCGGTCGCGGCGCTGCATTGGCAAACCAACAGTTTGACACTCATGATTCCAGTAGCCGCTGTATTTTTTTCGTTGTACACAGGCGCTGCTCATAAAAAAATAATTCTGATTTTCAGTTTGGTCGCGGCTGTCATTATCCTTATGTTGGATCTTTCCGCTGATGTGTCATTGCGCTTTTCGGGCAATGAAGTGCATGGGCCATTCATGACCAGCTGGGGAGAGCAGTTGTACCGCATTAAAGGAGACGTTGGTGCTCCCGGTTATTTCCTTCACACCGTAGGCGCTGTGTTTTTTATGTGGTGCTTGCAGCGCGGTTTTGTTTTGCAGAAACAGCGTGACCCCAGAGCTATATTTTTTAATACCTATGTCGTACTGCAATTTTCCGCAGTGTTTTACGGCGTGTTGGTTGACTTTGGTGTAGTAGATTCGTTCAAATTATTGGGTTTTGCGTTTCTCGGGCTTGTATTGTTAATCGCGGTTAGCATGTCGCTGGAAATGCGGGAGATGCTTCGCGAACTCGGCAGCTCCCGGCAACAACTGACTTTGGAACGCTCTGCCAGCGAGCTGTTAAAAGTGGATCAGCAACGCTTGTCGCAAGTGGTTGCCTTATCGCCTCACAGCATTCAATTGGTGCGTGCCGATGGTGTATTGCTCGAGAAGAACCATACTGCGGATGAACTGTGGAAGCGTCCTATTGAGCTTGGCGAAAACCTCTTCGAAAGTTCTCCATGGCTGAACCTCAATATCGCCGAGCTGGCCAGCAGTGTCATCGAGTCGGGTGAAATAGCGCAGCGTTTGTACGAAGTGGATGCCGCACACTTTAGCCATTGGGATCACAGCCGTTGGATTAATTTAAAGATTTTTCCGGTCGCGGGAAAAAAGGGGGTTCGCGATAGTGTCACTCTTATTGCCGAAGATGTAACCCGCGAACAATCCATTGAAAATACCCTAAAGACCCTGGCGGGAAGTGGTGCTGCCGGTGGCGGTGATTTTTTCGAACTGATGTCGAATCAAGTCAACGAAATGTTCCACGCCAAGTGTGTAATGTTGGCTAAATACCTTGTTGATGGTGCGCAAGGCAAATTTGTAACACTTTCGGTGATTGTTGATGGTACCCCGGTAAATAATTTTTATTTGGCCGATCACGGTAGTGTTCTGGAGGACATTCGCAAAGGCTATACCTCAAAAATTAACAGTGGCCTGCTCAAGCAATATCCGGATGACGCTTTCATTCAAACCAATCGTTTGGACGCTTTCGTTGGAATCCCACTTTACGATGATCTGGCTCACGTGATTGGCTGCCTTGCGATTTTCAACAACCACTCGATGGACTCGCGGGATGATATTCAACCCATACTAGCGTTAATTGCCGATAGAGTGGCCGCTGAAATGCAGCGCCAGGATGCAGAACAACGTGTTCGCCGAATGGCCTATGAGGACTATGTAACACGCTTGCCAAACCGTGCCATGCTGCACGAGCATTTGGGTGAGCTTATCGCTCAGTGCCATTCACAGCAGGGTTTCGCTGCCGCGTATTTTCTGGATTTGGATCACTTTAAAACCATTAACGAGGCGCTCGGGCACGATATCGGCGACGATGTGCTACGCCATGTTGGTCAGCGCCTGCGAGAATCGTTTGCTGAAACGACCTTCGTGGCGCGTGTCGGTGGCGATGAGTTTGTGGTAGTGCACCCCTATCCGGCGGAGATTTTCGATGAGCGCCATATTACTGATTTTGCAAATAACATTATTATTATGTTGTCAAAACCGCTGGAGCTCGGTGATCGCATTATTTCAATTGGAACCAGTGTTGGCATAATCAAAATACCGGAGCACGCCGACAATATTCTCGATGTTATGCGTCGCGGTGACTCCGCGCTGTTTAAAGCCAAACATGCTGGGCGGAATTGTTATGAAATTTACGATCCCAGCATGCAAAAGAATATTGATGAACGCCTTGAAGTCGAGAAAGGTTTGCGCATTGCGCTGGAGGAAGACCAATTCGGTATCTATTACCAGCCAAAGGTTAACGATAACGGTATGGTTGTGGGCGCTGAAGCACTGGTGCGCTGGAAGCATCCACAACACGGATTTATTTCACCTGCGGTTTTTATTCCAGTCGCTGAAGAGACCGGTCTTATCCATCTCATCGGTGAATGGATTATGGAATCTCTCGCGGCCGATCTGGTGGCCTGGAAGCAACAGAAAATAAAACCGTTTGGTGATATTGCGATTAATATTTCCGCCTGGCAGTTTGCGCGCGCGGATTTTATTGATAAAACCCTGGCGGCGATTCGCATTAATAATATTGGAGTCGATCAGTTTTCTATTGAAGTTACCGAGACTGCAATTCTGGGTGATATTGCAGCGACCCGCGCCAAACTCGGCCAGTTGCGTAAAGCGGGTATCGCGGTAGTGTTGGATGATTTTGGCACTGGCTATTCCTCACTGGCTTACCTTAAGGATTTACCGCTGGATGGTTTTAAAATCGACCGCGCCTTTGTGGATGGTCTCGGAAGTCGCCAGGCGGAAGCCTTGGTGCTTTCCATGTTATCTATTGGTAAGCACATGAGCCTTAAAGTGGTGGCTGAGGGTGTCGAAACCCAGGAACAGTTTGATAAACTGAAAGCAATGGGTTGTAACCTTTTTCAGGGGTATTTATTCGCCAGACCCATGCCTGCACCTGCTTTTCTCGCGTGGGTAAAAGATAACCTGGAGGACCACGGAAATGACTGAACTCAGTAACGAAGAAACACAATTCTGGGATGCCGTGGATGCATTTATCGACACCGCCAACCGCGCTACTGAAGATGTCGACCCGGGCATTATCAGTTCTGCAATGCTATATGCCGCCGCGCGTTTCAACGCTTTCTACGTAGCCAGCTACGCCGAATCCCGCAAAGATTTTCTCGAAGACAGCGAAGACACTGTTCGCCACTACAGTGACGAATTTAAAAAGCTGTTTCAGGAAAATATGGCGGACTATGGCGAGAATTATAAAACTTATATGAAGGACCCAGAACAGGCGTAGCCAGTTCTGGGTGGACGCCGCCGGAGGCGGCTGCTAGGGCGTTCGCGTGGCTCGCTTGCTGGGAACGTGGCCTCCGGCCACTTCTGGGAACGGCCCTGTGGGCCTGCTGGGTAAAACCCTAGACCAGAAGTCACCGTAGGTGACGTTCCCAGCAGCCTCGCTTCGCGAGGCGTCCAGCGCAAAGCGCTCGCTAACCGAGCGCCTTGCGCACGGATGCGAGCTTGACACAAACCACAAAAACTTCCATAGCTGCGTCTACCTGCTCAACGGTGGGAACCGTTGGTGCAATGCGGATGTTGCAGTCGTTGGGGTCTTGGCCGTAGGGGAAGGTAGCTCCGGCAGGGGTGAGTTTCACGCCAGCGTCACCCGCGAGTTTTACCACTTCTTTGGCGAGTCCGGGCTGAGTGTCGAACGAGATGAAATAGCCACCGTCCGCAGATTCCCATTCACCGAGGTCGTTATCGCCGAAGGCCTCCTTCAGGTGTTTTAGCACACTGGCAAATCGAGGTTTAATGATTGCAGCATGCTTTTGCATGTGGGCAGTCAACGAACCTTCGCCGGCGAAAAATTTTGCGTGCCGCAGTTGATTAACTTTATCGGGCCCAATAGTCATAAAACCCAAAGATTTTTTAAAGCCTGACAAATTGGTTGCACTGGCACCCATAAAGGCTACGCCTGCTCCCGCGAAGGTGATTTTCGATGTAGAAGCGAATTGCAGAACAGAATTCTCGGTGCCAGCCGCTTTACAAGCATCAAAAATACTCGCCAGTTGCACCGGGTTCTCCGAGAGGTCGTGTACGCCATAGGCGTTATCCCAGAATACCCGGAAATTACTGGCTGCAACCTGTCCGAGTTTGGCAATGCGGGTGACAGTTTCGTCGTTGTAGACTACGCCGGTTGGATTCGAGTATTTGGGCACGCACCACATACCTTTAATACTTTTATCCTCTGCGACGAGTTTTTCCACTGCGTCCATATCGGGGCCAGTTGGGGTCATCGGCACTGTGATCATCTCGATACCCAAATGCTCGCATACCGAATAATGGCGGTCATAACCTGGCACGGGGCAAATAAACTTTACGCTGCTTTCTTTACTCCAGGCTGATTCGGCACCTTCCAGTCCAAATAAATAGGCAACTGACATGGCTTGATGCATTAGAGTCAGGCTGCTATTACCGCCGGCCAATACGTTGTCTATCGGTGTTTTAAGAATGGCAGCGCCAATGGCGCGAATTTCGGGGATACCCTCTAAGCCGCCATAGTTGCGGGTATCGGTACCATCGCCTGTGGTATAGTCGCCGCCCAGAATGCCATCCATCGCATTGGACAGGCTAAGCTGTTCGGCGGATGGTTTGCCCCGCGTCAGGTCTAAATTCAACTGTTTGGCTTGAATGGCCTGGTATTGGGCGGTGAGTTCCTGTTCCCATTGAGCGAGCTTTTCTTGAGAGGCGTTGTTAAGTTCCAAGTTGATCCCCTTACTAAAGTGAGCCTGTGCAGCGATTCTGCAAGGCGGTTTTGACATGTCGCCAGATTTTCCGGGGGAGGATTATACCCACAGCTTGTAAAGAAAACAGCCGGCTGTCGCTTTCCCTGATTTGGCGCAATAGTTTTAGCCTGTCTCACCCTTATAAACCGATTTTTCCTGGGTGAGCAGCACCTCACCGGAGACTCTTGAATGGAAATCTTACGTTGTTAGGGCCTGTTTTATACACTTTCACACATATTTCAAATCGAATGGTGCCAGTACATGACAAGGTTGTTCACTTCAACAGGCTATTTAGATGCGCAGGATGAAACCACCGATTTCCCGTTGGAGACTCTGCCGCCGTTTTTGCGTGTACTCCTCACCACGGATGGTACCGTTACCAAGAGCCTGGAAGCTTTTTTTTGGGAGCCGGTTGAGGTTAAAAACTGTGGCCAAAGCTACTGCACGCTGGATGTCGATGCGCCGGTGATCAATCGTAAAGCCGGGGACACGGTGATGCGGCGTACAGTACAATTATTGGGTAAAAAAACATCGCGATGTTTTGCCACCGCGATATCGCTCATCGCTACAGAAATACTGCCTGTGCCTTTACGACAACAGCTTGAGAAGGGTGAAGTGGGGGTCGGCGAGTTATTGCGGGAGTGCGGTCTTGAAACGTACCGGGAAATCGTTGCTATCGGGCGAGGCAGCCACACGGATTCTGGAATTCATGATTCAGTATGGCGCAGCTACCGCATCGTTATGGAGCATCAGGCCTTCATCCAAATTACAGAATTCTTCCCAATTTCGCTGTACTCATCGTTTTAACCCTTGTGATTCACGCGGTTTAATTGGCATGTTAATCCATGCGTTCTTTATGTGCCGAAACTGTAGCTACCTGGCTCCATATTTGCGTTCCACAAGTCTGTGGTAATGAGCTATGACTTAGAGGAGAACTAATTCTTTTCGGCCGTTACACCGGTCGTAGGTGATTGATGCAGATCTGGCTTTCGATGTTTGTTCCCTTGGCAATTGTATTGTTTGCTGTGGGTTGCCATGCCCGACTGGGTAAAATGCGCTTTGCGCGTCGTTCGACGGGGCTCGCCATCGCCTTCCGCTTACAGAAGTTACTGAGCCTTATTCAGAAACATCGCGGCATCAGTTATCGTGTGCTCAAGGGAGATGATCTGGCAGCGACGCGTCTACCACCTCTGCAAACTGAGATTGGTGCAACGATAAATTCCCTCGCGTCGATGATTTCCTTTCCCAGCGAGCAACAGCATTGGAATGAAATAGAAAAACACTGGCTGCGCCTCAAGCCCCGCAATCTCGAACTCGATGCCCGCAATAATTTCGATCAGCACTGCCGTCTGGTTGCATCGCTGCTAACGCTCACTGAAGATATTTTTGAAAGCTGCTACCTCTCGGAACTTACTGATGCAACCCGCGAGCGGGCTTGGTACAAGGTGCTTTTAACTGCGGAGTGGATTGGGCAGGTACGTGCGCTTGGCTCGGGCGCACTGGTTACCAAAAGTTTGTGGGGGGCCGATAAAGGTCGCCTGCAATCGCTGAGTCGTCAACTGCATAAAGCCGGTATTGAGCTGCATGCTCTGGGGGTCGATAACACCATGATGCTCGACTTATTGCAGGTGGTCGATCTGCAAATAAGTCTGGAACACTTCGAAAGTCACACTGCTGAATCTTTTTTTGCTATGGCCACTGAAGCCATGCTGCCCATGATGCGCGAGTACGAACGCTATATGGAGGAATTGGCTGCGAGTATGGGCAAAATTGCGTTTCAGCAGGTAGCGCCAAGGCGTTGATATAAGTATTTTTATTACGCTGCATATGCTTGCCTGGCATGACGATATCTGTACCTTCAAACCGATATACTTTCCGCATCGCACTGTAAGTTATAGCGGTTCTGCTTTGATGTGTTAAGAGGTTCTGAGACATGCAAAGTATCAGATTAGCCCATCCAACTTTTTCGCATTTATACATCAAGCAGGACTTAGAACTTTGGCCATTTTTCCATACATTAAAGGAGTAATCGTTTGAACATGACCCGTGCAACTTGTACCTGCGGCGAGCTGGAAGTATCTTGCGAAGGCGAGCCCATCAATTCTGTGTTTTGTTATTGCCTAGCCTGTCAGCGATTAACCAATTCAGATAAGTGGTTCGGGGTTTGGTACCCTGAAAGCGCGGTGAAAATCACACAAGGAAATCCCTCAGTGTTTATCCGAAAAGGTGATTCCGGTAAAAATATGGAGCACATGTTTTGTGGCGCTTGCGGCACCACGCTAGCGGCCTATTGCGAAGCTGGCAACTTTTACAGCATTGCGGCTTCCTGCCTCGAAAAAAAAAACCAGGATATGTTGCCTAAAATGCTTATTTACACCGCCCAGGCAGCGAGCTGGGCAAACTTCCCAGAGGATATTCCCAAATTCGAGATCTTGCCTCCAGGCATGGGGGGAAAATAACCGAATAATTGGTTATGGCCCACACGAAGCGATGGGTGCTGACTGAAGAAATGGTAGCAAGGGGGAGACTTGAACTCCCGACCTCAGCATTATGAGTGCTGCGCTCTAACCAGCTGAGCTACCTTGCCATTTATGGGGATCATTGCGGGATTGATGCAATCACCAACACCGCGTGACGCCTGAACCCTGGGTGGGTTCGAGAGGGCGGCTATTTTCACCAGTCGCCCCGGTAAAGTCAAGATCGATTACACGTTAAATCGAAAATGCACCACATCGCCATCTTTCACGATGTAGTCCTTCCCTTCGAGGCGCCATTTGCCAGCTTCTTTCGCGCCGCTTTCACCGTTATGGGCCACGAAATCGTCGTAGGCGACCACTTCGGCGCGAATAAAGCCTTTCTCGAAGTCTGTGTGTATTTTACCCGCTGCCTGGGGGGCGGTGGCGCCGATGGGAATTGTCCAGGCGCGTACTTCCTTCACGCCGGCAGTGAAGTAGGTGTGCAAGCCGAGTAAATCGTAACCCGCGCGAATCACCCGATTTAAGCCCGGCTCTTCCATGCCCATTTCCTCAAGAAATTCAGCTTTTTCGTCGTCGTCCAACTCCGCAATTTCAGCTTCCATCTTGTTACAGATGGGGACCACGATAGCATCTTCCTGTTCAGCGATATCGACAACGGCATCGAGAAGTGGGTTATTGCTGAAACCATCTTCCTCGACGTTGGCAATGTACATGGTGGGCTTGAGGGTCAGCAAATTAAGTTCTTTAAGTTGTTTTTTTCGGCCTTCATCGAGTCCGTAGGATCGCAAAGGTTGGGCCTCGTTGAGATGCGGTAGAATTTCTTCCAGGAGCGCTTTCATGGCGATGGCCTGTTTGTCCTGCCCCTTGGCTGCTTTGCTGTAGCGCAGTAGCGCCTTCTCAACGGTTTCCAAGTCGGCCAATGCCAGCTCTGTATTGATGACTTCAATATCTGAAGCTGGGTTGATGCGGCCATCTACATGGATAACGTTGGGGTCATCGAAACAGCGTACTACATGGGCGATCGCGTCGGTTTCGCGAATATTGGCGAGAAATTTGTTTCCCAGGCCTTCACCTTTGGAGGCCCCGGCAACGAGGCCGGCAATATCCACGAACTCCATCGTCGTCGGTACGACACGCTCAGGTTTTACAATTTCGGCGAGCTTATCCTGTCGAGGATCGGGCACCGCTACCACGCCTGCATTGGGGTCGATAGTACAAAACGGAAAATTCTCCGCATCAATACCCGCCTGAGTCAGCGCATTAAATAAGGTCGATTTACCCACATTCGGCAAACCCACAATCCCACAATTAAAACCCATAAAGTTCCACCAATGCTGCGCTACCCGCGCAGCTCAATAAGTATTTTTTCCACAGCCCAAAGGCCGCTCGATTCCCGCAACTCGCATCGCGAGCGCCCCTAGCGCCCGAATCAATTGGTATGTAATTCCCGCATAGCCTTTTCCCAATCACCTTTCACCAGGTCGGTCACGCACTTTTCGGCGGCCTGAATGGCGTCGTCAATCAGGCTCTGTTCTGCGGCGGGGGCTCTTTTCAGCACATATGCACTCACTTGCTTGGCATTGCCTGGGTGACCGATGCCGATACGCAGCCGGCCGAAATTCTTGTTGTTGCCCAGTGAACTGATGATATCGCGCAAACCGTTGTGGCCGCCATGACCGCCGCCCACCTTGAGCTTGGTTATCCCGGGGGCTAAATCCAACTCGTCATGCACCACCAGAATGTTTTCTGGCGCTATTTTAAAGAAGTTCGCCAATGATGCTACTGCCTGACCGCTTAGGTTCATAAAAGTTGTTGGCACCAACAGGCGCACATCTTGACCCGCGACGATAATTCGACTCGTAAACCCAAAATGTTTGGGTGTGTTATTCAAGGGTTGAGCGTAGTCGCGCGCCAGATTTTCTACGAAATCCTGTCCGGCATTGTGGCGGGTGTTGGCGTACTCGGCACCTGGGTTGCCCAGGCCAACAATCATTTTTACGGGATTGTTCATAGGATTACGGTATTCAAATAAAAAGGGCAGCCCATGGCTGCCCTGTGTAAGAGATTGTGGCGATTACTCTTCGCCACCTTCTTCCTCTTCGCTTTCTTCGCCTTCTGATGCACCACGGGCTTTGGCGACGGTCGCAACCGGCTGGTCGTGTTCTTCACCGTGGCTTAAAGCTACAGATTCAACACCGCTGGGCAGTTTAAGATCGGAAATGTGTACGATATCACCCACTTCCACATCTTTGAGATCAACTTCGATATACTCGGGCAGATCTTGTGGCAAACAGCTGATTTCCAAATCTGTGAGGTTGTGAGAAATGGCGCCACCTTGCAATTTAACACCCTTACAGGATTCTTCATTTACGAAATGCAAAGGTACGCGGGTAGTGAGTTTTTGGGTTTTATCGACGCGCAAAAAGTCAGCGTGCAGAATTTGCGGTTTTGAGGGATGACGCTGCAAATCTTTTAGAATCACGTCCTCATTAGCACCGGCGATGCTTAAAGAGATAATGTGCGAGTAGAACGCTTCGTTTTCGAGGTGCTTGATCATTTCATTATGGGAAATGGCAATGTTTTGTGGGTCTTTCTTACCGCCATAAACAATGGCAGGTACTAGGTTTTCGTGACGCAGGCGGCGGCTCGCACCTTTCCCTTGGTCATCACGTACCTGGGCATCGAGTTTGAAGTCTTCAGCAGACATAACTTACTCCAGTAGTATGGTTGATGTTGTCACGCTATCCCGCGACCAGGAATAGCGCTTTGTTTTCCCACCATTGGGAAAATTCTTTAGGCCTTTAAGCCCTATGAGAACATGGCGCTCAGTGACTCTTCGTTACTGATGCGGCGCATGGCCTCTGCCAGCATATTTGAAAGCGTTAGCTGGCGAATCACTTTGCAGGCTTTGCCCTGCTCCGATAGAGGTATTGAATCGGTCACCACCAGTTCATCGAGTAGTGACTTGTTGAGTCGGTCGATGGCGGGGCCGGACAACACCGGATGCGTTGCATAGGCAATCACTTTTTTAGCGCCGCGATCTTTCAGTGCCTGGGCAGCGTTGCACAATGTGCCGGCGGTATCGACCATGTCGTCGACCAGTAGGCAGGTGCGATTTTCTATTTCACCGATCAAATGCATCACTTCGGCAACGTTGGCCTTGGGACGCCGTTTATCAATGATAGCCAATTCAATGTCGAGTTGTTTGGCCACGGCCCTGGCTCGCACAACACCACCGATATCGGGGGAGACGACCACCAGGTCCTCAAAATTTTGTTTTTCGATGTCGGAAAGCAACACCGGTGATCCGTAGACGTTGTCTACTGGCACATCGAAAAAGCCCTGGATCTGCTCTGCATGCAAATCCACGGTTAATACCCGATCCACGCCAACAGTTACCAGCATATCGGCAACAACCTTGGCGGTGATAGGAACCCTCGCAGAGCGTACGCGACGATCCTGACGGGCATAACCAAAATACGGTACCACCGCCGTGATGCGGCCTGCCGACGAGCGCCGCAACGCGTCTACAATCACCATCAACTCCATAATATTGTCGTTGGTGGGGTTGCATGTGGGTTGAATAACGAAAACGTCGCTGCCGCGTACGTTCTGTTTCAGCTCCACTAAAATTTCTCCGTCTGAAAACTTATCGACGGTAATATCCCCGAGCGGTATTCCGAGTTTGGCACACACCTTTTCCGCAAGTTCGGGGTTGGCATTGCCGCTAAATACCATTAAATCAGGCACAGTATTGCTCCTTCTGTGGTAGCCGGTAGCGTATGTGAAAGATTGTTCAGGTAGGAGTGCGGTTGCATTGAGTGTGGCTGGGGTGGAAGGATTCGAACCTTCGCATGACGGGATCAAAACCCGCTGCCTTACCGCTTGGCTACACCCCAGTAGAACCTATACCAGTATAAATCGGTATCAGGGGGAGGCAAGATGCAGTGGCGAATCGTTGTCGCCCTGGCTACAAAGCCGTGCAATGCTTTGGTTTCTTGGCGAAAACAACTTGCGCTATTGATGGCCGTGGCTGGCTTTGGCTGCCTGCACAGGGCGTGAGTCAATCGCGCCAGGCCTTACTTTATCGAGCCAATCAACCGCATCTCTCACCTGCGAAAAACGTTTTTTAACCGCTGGCTAAATGCAAATTTTCCGCCCTTCTCGAGGAAGGCGGCTACTGTAATGGCGAGCGTTTCGCTTGTCAAATCTTTATGTTAAAAAAATGACTAAGGCCCTAAACGCCACTTTTTCAGTAAAAGCGTGAGTTTTATCTGCTCCCGCTGCGCTACGATTTTATAGGGCAAATGCACCTGATCGACGGCCTGGTAGCGCAGGTAGCGAATTTTCCAACCCTGTTGTTGCAATTCTTTGAGCTGCCCTTGCTCGTCAAACTCCTGTGCGGCGGTCTCGCTGCCGGGAACTGGCAGACCCTTTATCCACCAGTACATATTGCTAACCGGGAAAGACCAGCCCAGGTGCTGTTGCATCAACTGTTCGCCGGTTGGAGCCTGATACTCGCCACCGTCGTAGCGCAAAGTAACGGTGTTGGAGGATTTGATCAGCTGGGCGCTGCCTTGGCCAAGGGGGCCATTGACACGGATGTCATAATGATCTGTGCTATTTTTCCAGTTGAAGTAAGCGCTTTGCGATTTGCCGGGTAATGCCACTGCAAGTTTGCCCTGCAGCTGCCAGTCGATGATTTCAGAAGGGTGTGTGTAACTGTGCTTCGGAGTTGAGGCGCAGCTTGCCAAAACAAAAGTTAGGCAAAGCGCCCAGCTGCGCCAGTAGAATCTCACTGGAAGTCTGCATTCAGGCGATCGATAGTTTCGCGAATAACCGCGCTCTGTGGGTTCAGTTTCAGCCCTTCGCGCCACACATCGCGGGCTTCTTGTTCAATGCCGCTCACCCACAGAACTTCGCCGAGGTGTGCCGCAATTTCGTGATCGGGCATGGCAACCATGGCCTTGCGCAGCTGAACTAGAGCCTGGTCGAAATTGCCGCGGCGGTATAACACCCAGCCCATACTATCCATAACGGCCGGGTCGTCGGGGGTAAGTTCGAGCGCTTTCTTTATATAGAGGTAGGCCTCATCGATTCGATCGGTGCGATCAGCCAGGGTGTAGCCGAGTGCGTTAAGTGCAGCTGCATTGTTGGGAGCGATTGAGAGAATCAGTTTGAGATCCTGTTCGGCAGCAGCAAGGTAATCGATGCGCGAATAGAGCATTGCGCGGGAATACAGTAGGCGGGTGCTTTGCGGGAACTCTTCCAGCCCCTGGCTCAGAATGTTTTCGGCATCTTTCATCTGGCCGGCAGTAGCCAGTATTTCCGATTCCAGTATAAATAAGCCTTCTCGATAACTTGGCCCGACCACTTCGCGTTGGTCCCTCAGCAACTTGAGCGCCTGCAGTTCTTCATTGCTGTTTACCATCAATTCTGTTGCATTGACCATTGCGCCCAAGTAATTCTGGCCGGGTTCCACCTCGAGATAGTGCTCCAGAGCCAGATCACGCTGGTTACGCTTCTCGTATATGGTGCCGAGATGGAAATGAGCAGAGGAAATGTAGTAACCACGGCGCAACAGGCTCAGAAAATGACTTTCCGCCTGTTCCAGGCGGCCGCTTTCATTTTCAATCAGTGCCAGTGAAAATAGAATTTCCGGGTCTGTAGGAGCTTGATTCAGTAGGATTTCAAATTGTTCGCGACTCGCATTAAGGTCATAAGCCGACAATATGCGCGCGTATCTTGCTCTAAGGCCAAAATTATCAGGGTTCTCTTTTACCAGCTCTGCGAGCTTCTCGAGCGCCAGATCCTGCTTGCCCATTTGTTGCAAGATACGGGTTTCCTGGAAACCTGCCCGCACATTGTTGGGCTGAATTTGCAGGGCGCGGTGTACGGCCACCAGGGCTTCTTCATTGCGGTTGTCGTGTTGAAATAACACGCTTAATCCGAGTTGCAATTGATAGTTGTCGGGATGTTTGCCTGCGAGGCTCTCATAAAGTTGTGCCAGTGCTCGAGATTGCTCAATGTCGCCTTCGGCGGCTTTTACCGCAATTGCGTCAAATGCGGTGGGGTTGCCGTCGGCCAGAAGGCGTTCTGAGAGCGCCATTGCCTCATCAAGGCGGTTGGCTTCGATCAGCTCGGCACTGGCAATAAGCTGGGCATCGGTATTGTAAGGTTCGAGATCAACCCACAGTTGCGCCATCTCCAGCGCGGGCTGGTGGGCCTTTAAAATTCGGGCGATTTGCGTGGCTCGCGCGGTAACATCCGGGTCACGTGTAGTGGCGGCCTGCTGTACGTAATTGTTAAGCGCAATATCGTAGCGCTTGCGGTCGATTGCCATTTCGGCAACCAGAAGCGCATAGAGTGATTCGACGCTGAATTGCCGGTCGGCGACTTTTGTGGGAATGGGGGCTTCGGGCTCAGCTTGCTGCGTTTGCTTTATCGGCGCGGTGCTACAGCCTTGCAACAGCGCAATGGACGCCATTACGGCACAGCATGTTAGATTAAAAGAAGTGATTGTTCGCTTAATAGTCATTCAAACCCATACCGGTAATTCAAGGTTGCTCCGATGCTTGGACGCCGCCACCCGGTGACTTGTTCCTTACAGGCTCAAGACGACAGGGCATTCTTAAGAGTATAACAATCTGACGCCGACAGATAGCATGAAGCATTATAACGCGCCACCACCTCGGCTAACGGCGGGATATAATGATGAAGGAGGCAGGCTATTCAAAAAAGTCGGCGCTTGCCTTCCCGGGCCGCAACACAGAAAATGGGCGGCTTTTGTTCTTAGCCACTAAAAATACTGAGTATTTACGAGCATCGACACTGCTAATGACCTTATTGGCCCTCGGCATAAACCATACAACCGCAAGCCTGGATGTTCGGGAAAAAGTTGCTTTCTCGCCCTCTGAACTGTTACTTGCGTTGAAGTCGCTGCACGATGGAGGCTTGGCACAAGAGGTTGCAATACTATCGACTTGCAATCGCACAGAGCTCTATTGTGAAACCCAAGGCGATGGCGTTGTGCTGTTGGAGTGGTTGGCCGGTCATAAGCAAGCCAGTTTGGCAGACCTCCAAGCGGCACACTATCTGCGCGAAGGAGATGCCGCCGCAAGACACATGATGTCGGTTGCTGCCGGGTTGGATTCGTTGGTTTTGGGCGAGCCACAGATATTGGGGCAAATGAAGTCGGCCTATGCTGTGGCCCGTGAGGCGGGGGTGCTCGGTAAAGGTTTGCACGATGCTTTTCAGCGTGTGTTTGCGGTTGCCAAGCGGGTTCGTTCAGAAACTGCGATAGGTGAGAACCCGGTTTCGGTGGCATATGCGGCGGTCACTCTGGCTCAGCAGATCTTTTCAGATTTAAAGCAAGACACTGCACTCTTAATCGGCGCCGGTGAGACTATCGAGCTGGCGGCTCGACACTTAAAGAATCAGGGCATCAAACAGCTGATAGTCGCTAACCGCACCCTTGAGAACGCCCTGAAGCTCGCACAGCAACTCGATGCCGAGGCCATTTTGTTGGCAGATATTCCAACGCATCTGCCGCGAGCTGACATCGTGATATCATCCACCGCCAGTCAGCTGCCTCTCCTCGGCAAGGGTGCTGTGGAAGTGGCATTGAAAAAACGCAAGCACAAGCCCATGTTTATGGTGGATATTGCGGTACCGCGCGATATAGAGCCTCAGGTGGCAGATTTGGCGGATGTTTATCTCTACACAGTCGACGATCTTAAAGAAGTGATCGATGAAAATAAAAAATCGCGTGAACAAGCTGCAGAAATTGCACGCGAAATTATTGAAGAAGGTGTTATCAAGTATCAGCACGACCTGCGGGCACTTTCCGCTGTGGAAGTTGTTAAGCAATTTCGCAATAAAACCGACGCGCTGCGTGAGCAGGAATTGGAAAAATGTTTGAATGCCTTACGAGCCGGCGGTGATCCGGAGCAAATACTGGCCAATCTTAGCCGAAACCTCACCAACAAATTTCTGCACCACCCCACAACGGAACTTAAGCGTGCCAGCATAGAGGGGCGCGATTATCTGTTGCAGGATTTCAAAACGATATTCGGGTTGGGCGAAGACTAAACGCATAACCTGCAGTACTTGGCAAACTTAAAAACCCATGAAAGATTCCATTAAAGAAAAACTCGAGAACCTGGTTGAACGCTATGATGAAGTCGGCGTGCTGTTAGGTGATCCTGATGTTATCGGCGATCAAAATAAATTTCGCGATCTAGGCAAAGAGTACTCAGAACTCGAACCGGTGGTGTTATGTTATCAGGAGTATCGCACCGTACAGGAAAATCTCGAAGAAGCTCACGCGCTATTGCAGGATGGCGACGCAGAAATGCGTGAGATGGCGCAGGAAGAAATAAAAACGGCTGAAGCCCAGGTAGAACCCCTGGAATTACAGCTGCAAAAATTGCTATTACCTAAAGACCCGAACGACGATAAAAACGTTTTTCTTGAAATTCGAGCCGGCACAGGTGGCGATGAAGCAGCGATTTTTTCGGGTGATTTATTTCGCATGTATTCGCGCTATGCCGAAAGGCGCGGCTGGCGTATTGAAATCGTGAGTGAGAGCTTGGGCGATCACGGCGGCTACAAGGAAATCATCACTCGCGTGGTCGGTCAAGGCGTGTATTCCCAGCTAAAATTTGAATCGGGCGCGCACCGCGTGCAGCGTGTTCCCGAAACGGAATCGCAAGGTCGCATTCATACCTCAGCGTGTACCGTCGCGGTGATGCCTGAAGCCGATGAAACTGAAGACGTGGATATCAACAAAGCTGATTTGAGAATCGATACTTTCCGGGCCTCTGGTGCTGGTGGTCAGCATGTGAACAAAACCGATTCGGCAATCCGCATTACACACATTCCCACCGGAATTGTGGTGGAATGCCAGGACGAGCGTTCGCAACATAAAAACCGCTCCAAAGCGATGTCGTTGCTGGCTGCACGTCTCAACAGTGCACAGCAGGAACAAGCCGCTGCAGAGCAGGCCAGTGAACGCAAGAGCTTGGTGGGCAGTGGCGATCGCTCTGAACGAATTCGCACCTATAATTACCCACAGGGCCGGGTAACCGACCACCGAATTAATCTGACACTCTATAAACTCGACGAAATTATGGAGGGCAGTTTGAACGAAGTGATTCAACCGCTGGTGAATGAATTCCAGGCGGATCAATTGGCTGCGCTGGCTGGCTAAAAACCGTGACAAACGTAGCGGAATGCCTGGCAATGGCGGAGCAGCTTGCGCCGCTGAGTGATACCCCGCGTCTTGACACCGAGTTGCTTCTCGGAGCAGCCATTGCCAGGTCGCGTACCTGGTTGTTTACCTGGCCCGACCACCAGATTGACTCGCCGCAGCTCGCTACTTTTTTAGAATATTTTCAACGTAGAAAAAGCGGCGAACCGGTCGCCTACATTTTGGGTGAAAAGGAATTTTGGTCACTCCCTTTAGCGGTGGATAGTTCCACCCTGATACCCCGCCCCGACACTGAGCTTTTAGTCGCCACTGTTATTGATTTAGCGCATTCCAAAAATAGTATTTTGGACTTGGGTACGGGTACCGGTGCTATTGCTCTCGCGCTTGCCAGTGAACTCAAAACTGCCGAGATTATCGCTGTCGATAAATACCCTCAGGCGGTGTCATTGGCGAGACTCAACCTGCAGCGCCTCGGGTTCAGAAATGTCAAAATCATGCAAAGTGATTGGTTCGCTGCGCTTGAGGGACAACGCTTCGATGTGATCGTGAGCAATCCACCGTATGTAGACGGTGGCGATCCTCATTTGTCTCGCGGTGATGTGCGCTTTGAACCCTTAACAGCTCTGGTGGCTGAAGATAAAGGCCTCGCGGATATTCGCCATATTATTACCCGAAGTGTGGGCTACCTAAATAACGGTGGCTATTTATTGTTGGAGCACGGCTGGCAGCAGGACGAAGTGGTCGCCAAAATTTTTGTTGGCAAAGGTTTTAAGAACGTGAGAACCCTGAAAGACCTCGGTGGTAACAATCGTGTGACCTTGGGAGTGTTCGATGAACGATGAGCAATTGTTTCGTTACAGTCGTCATCTTCTGTTACCACAGGTAGATGTTGTCGGGCAGGAAAAAATACTGGCGGCGCGCGTGCTTGTTATTGGCGTGGGTGGCCTGGGTTCGCCGGCTGCAATCTATTTGTGCGCATCTGGCATTGGGGAATTGGTGTTGGTTGACGACGACCGAGTCGATGAGTCCAACCTGCAGCGCCAGGTTGTGCACACCGAAAAAACCGTCGGTATGGCAAAGGTGGAATCGGCTCGTAAACAGCTAGCGGCTCTCAATTCTTCCTGCAAGGTGATCACCTTTGAGCGGCGTTTAAGCGAAGAGGATTTACGGGAACAGGTTGCCCTCGCAGATGTGGTACTTGATTGCACTGATAACTTCACTACCCGCAAGCAGGTCAACAAAGCCTGCCGAATTCACCAAAAACCGCTGGTCAGCGGGGCTGCGGTGCGGCTTGAAGGGCAACTGGTGGTGTTCGATTTTCGCCAGCCTACCAGCCCCTGTTACGAATGTCTCTATCAACTAACCGGCGACGAAGATCTGAGCTGCGCCCAAAACGGCGTGCTATCTCCGGTGGTTGGCGTGATCGGCACACACCAAGCGCTGGAAGCGTTGCGTTTGATTGCCGGCATCGGAAAAGTCGTTTCCGGGCGCCTGGGCGTGTTTGATGCCGCACGCAATGAGTGGCGCTATTTCACTGTTAATCGTGACCCGGAGTGCACCAGCTGCGCGCCGTGAGCGCTTATTTCATTTTCTTAGGTTCCAATCAACTTCTCACGCTTTTTTACTTGATTGTGATGTACGTCACACTTACCATTCTGCGCGGCATTTAACGCCACACAACTCTCATGGATATAGCGAAAGGAACCTTACATGATTCACCTGGGATTGAGGCCATTAGGTCGTGCTGCAGTGCTTGCAGCTTGTGTTTTTAGTCTTTCTGCCTGCTTGAAGGTCGAAGATGATAATTCAAAAGTTGCCAATGAGTTGCACGAGCAGAATGTATTACTTGCAGAACAAAACGAATTGCTCTCGCAACAAAATGAGGGCGCAAAAATCGCATTGTTCGGCGAGCTGATAGATTATCGCTCTGAACAAGCGATTGAAAACTTTACTGTACAAGTTAAAGCGGGCCTGGATTGGGACGAGCCAATTGCTTTTAGCGGAGGTGAGTTTACCCTGGATAATATCCCGCCAGCATCGGATATCGCGTTACTCTTCAGTAGCCCAGAAGGAGCATTTCTGGATCGGGTTTATTTTCTTGGTAGCCGGGCGACGGGGAATTCAGAGTCTTATCAGGATCTTGGTGTTATCAGTGTTTCGCCGGGTGTTGATCGTACCTTTTCCATCACCCGCATTGATAATAGCGAACCAGTGCCTGACTTAGAATTTTACGCTTATTCCCAACTTGGAAGCTCCGACTACATAAAATATTACGCCCACCGTTCGCAATACAGCAGTGAAACCACCGAATACACACTCACCTTACCTGATGGCTTGGTGCAGTGGGTGTATCTGGATCTGGATACTGATGACGACGGAAGCGCAGAATATTACGTTGAGGGAATGAGTTACTACGGAGACACGGTCGCAAATTTCAGAGTCGATGAGCTGAGCTCGGCAACGCATTTCCGCGTTGTTCCTCTGGGAGAGGATACAACGGTTGCGCTCACAATAAACCTCACAATTTTAGACGAATTGGGTAATGCTATTTCCGATGCGACACCCATGTATTTTGAAGATAGCGCTGCTATTGCCGATGCAGAATACAACGCGGAAACGGGTCAATACGAATTTTCAGTGGATATTGTAGACAGTGGGCAAATCATTATTCCCGCTTTTTATAACTCAGAGGATGTGTATCTTGGCAGTGCTTCCCTTTCAATTAATACCACTATTGAACCAGGACGTTATTACATATATGCGGATGCCAATACCTATTCGAGCTATGAAACTTACAGCGACAATGGCGTAATTAATCTGGTTGCCGTAATGCGTGAGGTTACGCCAACATCCGATCTTGAGTTGGTGTTAAAAACAGCAACACCTTCAGGGGGGGCCTTTGGTGCGAGGTTTTTCTACTCGAGCGCAGTGACCCTTCTTCCAAATTCAGTAAACCTTTATAGAGAGAACGCATTGACTGTTGTGCGTGGCAATGACTCCAGCTCAGACACCGTGCTGCCTGGAGTAACCCTGGTCTCCACCGAAGACTTGCCTATTGCTGCAACGGGAAACCTCAGCCTTGGTTCAACACTGCTGACTGTCAGACCGAACAATGTACTCAGCGGGGGGCATGACTACCGAATTGAAGTGGAGGATATCCATGATAATTTTGCTGAGCTGAACGTGGATTTATACAATGATTTCTTCGAGTTCACTGTAAAATCACCGGAAATTTTCAACATTAATCAACTCGTTCTTGATAATGATAACTACTGGAATAATGGTTCGAGAATCGTAAGCCAAACCACTGCAGGGGTATCATCCACTCGTACTGATCGTTCAGGAGGTGTGTATGCTTTTTTCCCGCTCTCCATAAACAATCTTGAAAACTTTTCGCTGAGTCGTCGAATTGTTACGAACAACGGTACTGCAGAGAATTCGTTTGCTACCTACGAAATTGTTCGTGATGGTAACGTTCGGATATCACGCGCGTATACCGTGAGCTTGGCTTACGAAGAGCAAGTGCAAACACAGAGTTACTACTATTCACTTTTCGAAGGTACTTCCTTGCCCGACGGCGAGTGGTACGCAACAAGTGTTGCCAATTGGATGTATGACAATACCAGTACTGCAGCAAATACAGTAACCTTTGATTTCGTTATAGAAACTCGCGAGGGTGAGGTTAGCAGCGGAACGATTAGTTTACCGGTGAATTAATCGACTCGCTCTTAAAAAAACCGCGGTTTTTGCCGCGGTTTTTTTTCGCCCGAGTTCGACGCTTACATACGAATCGTCGCTTCCAGCGCAATTGTTCTCGGTTTGCGCACAAAGCTATAGTGAGTGTTCGTGTAAAACGGTGCGTTTGACGATAAGGGCGCATTTCCCGAATAGCTAATCACGTGTTCATCCAGCAGGTTTTTACCGAGTATTGCAAGGCTCCAATTGTCGCTCTCAATACCCAGGCGCAATCCGATCATGGTATAAGGGTCGATCTCACCAGCCGGGTCCAGGTTGACGTGCACCTGATGGCCATCCACCATTTGTGCATCGAGAATGCCGACAAAATTCACCAGTCCGGTAATGGGTTGGCGGTAATCTAACGAGAAATTAATGGTGTATTCAGGGGTGTAAACACCGCGCTTGCCCGTGTAATCGCAGGTGTCGTTAATGCCATCGCCATCGGTATCCGTATCGGGGCTTTGGGTGGTATTACAGTTGCCGTTTTTGAAGTCCTTGTATTCGAAGTCCAGCCAGGAAATGCCGTAAAAGGCCGTGAGCGTATCCGTCATTAACCAGCGTCCATCAATTTCAATGCCTTGTACCTGGGTTTTCTTGACGTTACCCACGTTAAATCCCACACCGCCGTCGAATTGACTGATTTGCAGGTCACTGTAATCGGTGTGGTAGAGTGCAACGTTTAATTCCGCAACCCCACCGCCCAAGGTATTTTTCATCCCCAGTTCTGCAGACTCGGCTTTTTCTTCGTCGAACTCGAAGTACTGCATTGCGTCGGTTTCTTGTGCGGGTGGTGCCGGTGCATTTGGATTAGCAGCGCGATAATCGAACAGCCCGACGCGATTGGAACGGGGGTCGAAACCACCGGCTTTAAAGCCGGTGGAGAAGGCGGCGTAGGCCATATTGTTGTCGGTGACATCCCACTCGATGTTAATGAGAGGTGTGAATGCCGATTCATCCCGAGAGCCTGAGACATCATAGCCACTGTGTAACAGCGGTTGAAAGTTTCCTGGGTCTTGTTCCGGGTCGGGCAAGAAATAACGCGCTTGTTCGTTTTCAGTAAGGAAGACGCCCATATAGGTTAAACCGGTAAGCGGATTGTCGTAGACTTCACCGGTATCCAGTGAAACGACATTGAGTGATTTAGAGGCTTTTTTGGTTTCTTCGGTGTAGCGTGCACCCACGGTCAAATGCCAGGCATCCGAGACATTCCAAGTGACGCGTCCAAACACCGCCCAAGAATCGGAATTCTGTTCAAACTCCCGTAACATGCCAGTACCTGTTAGCTGAGGGTAAGAGCCTGTGAGGAAGTTGGTGGCCGATATGTCGTTGCGGTCGCTGAACTGCTGTTCGTAGTCTTGGTAATAAGCCCCAGCCAACCATTCAACCGTTTCTCCCACCGGAGATGCGATGCGAATTTCCTGGCTAAATTGCTCGTATTCTTCCGCCAAATTCACGGGCACGATTTCTGCCGCTACAAAATCGCAATCACACAACTCGGTGTAATCAAATTGCAGCCAGCCTGTGACAAAAGTTATTGTATGGTCGCCGAGGGAGTAGTCACCTTTGAAGGTAATATTATCAACGGTGTTGTCGCTGAACTCTTCGGTATCCGCTTGACGGCGATAATCCAATTGGTCGTCAAGACCTGGCTGATTTAAAATTTGCAGCCATTCATTGTAGGTGAGGCCGCCTTCCTGTAAGGGTTGATCGTAGGTGATTTCGATAGGGCGCCCTATGGTTTCAAAGCTGTGTTTTTCACCCTTCAGAAACAGTTCGAGATTTTCGGTCGCGCTCCAGTTAAAGCTGAGACGAATGCTGTTTTCTTCGCGTTTGGGCTGGCGAGTGTCGAGATAGGTGTTTTCTACGTAACCCTCTTCAGTAAGGCGGCGCCCAGCGATACGCATTGCCGCGGATTCCCCCAGCGGCGTGGAGATCATGCCGTTAACCTCAACACCATTAAATTCTACTTCACGCGCAATGGACAGGCGTGCAGCCGGGTCTTGTGTGGGGCGAGCGGTGGTGAGGTTCAGGGCACCGGCGATACTGTTTTTCCCGAGCAAAGTGCTTTGCGGGCCACGCAATAGTTCTGCGCGTTGCATATCCATCATCGGCAAACGGAATAATTGTGCACGGCCGTAGTAAATGCCATCGATATACATGCCCACCGATTGCTCCATGCCCTGACTGTTGTCGGAGCCGATACCGCGTACCCGCACCTGCGTACTGAAACCCGTTTCCGTGAAATGGATGTTGGGCATGTGGGCAGTCAAATCTGCAAGATTTTCGATACCGGACTCATCAATTTTTTCTCCACTGATTGTGGCTACCGAGAGCGGAACCTCCTGCAGATTCTCAACACGTTTCTGCGCGGTAACGACAATTTCTTCTAACGCTCGGCGTTCCTGCTGCGCAAATGAAGCAGTACTCCAGGTGGTGGTTGTGCAGGCGATCGCCATGGTAATCGCCGAGGCAAGCGGGTGACGTGCCGGGCGATAAGTAGGGAACGAGTGGCTCATTGCTCCTCCAGCTTATTATATTTGTTGCGTCTATCTTGGGGACTTCAACGCAGTATAGGATATACGCTAGCCAACCATGTGCTTAGCTACGCCTGATACCGCTCGGCTGGCTATCGTGCGACTTGTTTCTTCGTTGCAGGAGGCTCTCCAGCCTCGCTGTTTTGGCAAGACGCCACTTTTACCGAAATGCAGGTAAGCAAGTCAACTGCTTTATTACTTTTAGTGACTTTAAACGTCTTTTTTATTGCCTGAAAAATAACTGAAAGGGCTCAAATATTGTGCATAGACCTTGTGTTTGTGTGTGTGAGTGTGTACAAAGCTTCTCTATTTTTTGATTATGAGTAATGCCCTAACAATGTCTGAAGACACTCCCGCTGATTCCCCCTCCCACACTGACGGTACCACCAACACAACACAAGTCGCTAAAAGCGATGTACCTAAAATACCCTTTTCAGAGTTGGAACTCACCGATCAGGTCAGCAAAGCCCTGGCGGAAATGGGCTTTGAATATTGCTCCCCGATTCAGGCTAAGTCATTACCCTACAGCCTGAGTGGCCACGACGTTTTGGGAAAAGCTCAAACCGGCACGGGTAAAACAGCGGCTTTCCTGGTCGCAGTATTTGAAGACTTACTGCGCCAACCACCGCCCGAGGAACGCTACGCCGGTGAGCCCCGTGCACTTGTTATTGCGCCGACACGTGAATTGGTAATGCAGATTGCCAAAGATGCATCGGCAATTGGCAAATATGCGGGCTTATCAGTGCAAACCCTGGTGGGCGGCATGGATTTCGGAAAGCAATTACAAACGCTCCACAATCAGTATGTCGATATCCTGGTGGCAACACCAGGGCGTTTGATCGACTTCTGCGAGCGCCGTGAAGTGTTTCTCGATCAAATTGAAGTTCTGGTAATCGATGAAGCCGATCGGATGCTGGATATGGGCTTCATTCCGCAGGTAAAGCGCATTGTGCGGCTTACTCCAAAGAAAACGCACCGTCAGACACTGCTGTTTTCTGCAACTTTTTCAGACGATGTGTTGCGCCTCTCGGAAAGCTGGATGTACGAGCCAGTGAGCGTTGAAATCGAGCCGGAGAGCGTTGCAACCGACACCGTAGAACAATTTGTTTATATGGTTTCCGGCGATGAAAAGCTGCCATTGCTGTGCAATCTTATGGCACAGCCCGACGTCAACAATGTGATGATTTTTGCCAATCGACGCGATCAGTGTCGTAAGTTACACGAACGGCTTCGCCACCTCGGCTACAAGGTGGGGCTGCTGTCCGGTGAAATCCCCCAGGGTAAACGCGTCAAAACCCTGGAGTCGTTTAAAAATGGTCAACTCCAGGCTCTGGTTGCCACGGATGTTGCCGGCCGGGGCATTCACATCGACGGTGTCAGCCACGTAGTGAACTTTACTCTGCCTGAAGAACCCGAGGATTATGTGCACCGCATTGGGCGCACCGGCCGCGCTGGCAAAACCGGGCAGTCCATTAGTTTTGCCTGCGAAGATGACGCTTTTCTGTTGCCTGCGATCGAAGAGCTTTTAGGCCGTAAACTGAAGTGTGAAATCCCGCCGGAAGAACTCCTCAAGCAATAAGCTAGAATCAGATTTGCGCGCCAATTTAGGCGCCAAAACTGCCTCATCTACACTACACTGAATGAAAGTGATTGATTTTTGATCGGAGTTCAGTGCAGTGGCCAAATCCGTATTGGTGGTGGAAGACAGCAGCATCGTGATGAAAGTGTTGCGTCATGTGCTATCGCGCAGCGATGAGATTCACCCCTTCTACGCCACCAGTTTCGCTGAGGCCCGAACACTGGTCGACAGCGGCGAACACGACTTTTTTGCAGCGCTGGTGGATCTGTCATTACCCGATGCACCGGACGGTGAAGTGGTCGATTTCACTTTGGGCTTAAATCTGCCCACGGTAGTGCTAACTGGCAGTTTTGATGAAAAACGCCGGGAAGTACTGCTGGCGAAGGGTGTTGTGGATTATGTCACCAAGGAAGGCCGTTTCTCCTATGAGTATGCCCTGGGAGTTTTACACCGCTTGATCCGTAATCAGAACATCAAAGTTCTGGTGGTGGACGATTCCAGCACCGCGCGCCATTTTGTAACCGGCCTTCTCAAATTGCACCTCTATCAAGTGATTGAAGCCTGCGACGGAGCAGAAGCGATCAAGGCGCTGTTACAACACCCCGAGACCAAATTGTTAATCACCGACTACAACATGCCGCGCATGGATGGTTTTGATCTTGTTAAAAACATTCGTGTTAAATATGAAAAAACCGATTTGGTGATTATTGGTTTGTCGTCTGAGGGCGAGGGCGCGCTTTCCGCTAAGTTTATTAAAAACGGCGCTAACGATTTTTTAAGAAAACCCTTCAATCACGAAGAATTTTTCTGCCGCATCACCCATCACATGGAGTATGTGGAGCTTATCGAGCAGGTTCGTGATGCCGCTAATCGCGATGAGCTAACCGGTTGCTACAACCGCAAATACTTTTTCGACAAGGCCACTGAAATTCGCGAACGAGCCGTTGCCAGTGGAGCGCCGCTATCGATAGCGGTACTCGACCTTGATCACTTTAAAGTGGTCAACGAAACCTACGGTCATGAGATTGGTAATTTTGTTATGCAGAGAATTGCCAAACGCCTTACACAGGCCTTCGATCGCTTTTTATTGGCGCGTGCCGGCGGGCAGGAGTTTTTTGCACTGCTCCCAGGCTTAAATAACGTCAGGGCGGTAGAGTTTGTCGACCGGGTAAGACAGGTGCTCGGCAATGATCCTCAGTTGTTGAGTAGTCAGTCAGAAATTCCCACGTTTAGTGGCGGTGTGACGAGCCTGTTGGGTGCAAATCTCGACGATATGCTGTCCTCCGCTGGCTTGTGCCTGCACCGTGCCAAAGATGCTGGTGGTGATTTGGTGTTTGGGGACGATGAGGAATGAAATCGTCGGATGAGAGACTTCTGAAGCATTTGGTTATGCGTTGGTCAGACACCCGGCGTCCGACGACCTTCAATATTTACACGGGCAATCCCGCAATTCGTTTAACCAATAAATCGTGCCACCGGTCACGGCGGCGGGCATGGCGAAGATATTGATCACTGGCACCACACTACAGGCGGTGATCATGCCACCAAAGCCGAAGCTGCTCATGCTGCGTTGTGAGAGTTTTTTTCGCACTGCGGTGAAGGAGCAACGGTGGTTATCGGCGGGGTAATCCGCGTATTGCAGCGTCATACACCATGCGCTCCATGCCAGACCAATGAGCGGTGCCAGCATGCCGCCTACGACCGGAACTGTTAGCCCCACCAGCAGCATCATTAACATCACAAGAAATCCGCGCACAATAAAATAGAGTAATTTTTTCAGTTCGCGTTTAAATACGCGCGGAATCATACTGCTGAGCGGTTCTGTGTCAACCGGTGCGCCAGTGAGAACTTCTTCGGCTTTTTCAGCCAACAAGCCGTAAAAAGGAGCGGCGATAACATTGGTAATAATGTTGAAACTGTAGGCGTAAACTACGAGTACCATTACCACTAACACGAAGCTCAGCAGGTCGAGCAGGAAATCCACAACAACTTGTAACCAGTCGGGAACGTCTAAGGTAACGCCGTTGCCGAAAGTGCCAATGTAGGAAATAAGCACACTGGTCAGCACGACAAACAACGCGATATTTACCAGCAGTGGCACAAGGATGTATGCGCGCAGGCGGGGGTGCCACAGTAGGCGAACCCCGTCGAGAAAATACCGTGCGCCGCTAATTAAATTGTTATTGGGGTATTGCATTAACAGCGCGCACCGCCAGCGGTGAGTGCCTTAATGTAATCATTACTCAAGCGATGATCGCTGATCACCTGGAGCAGCGTTTTGCCCTGGGGATTTTTTGCGTTGATGTTGCGGCCTTCCGCCACAAAAAACTTGATGAAAGTGTCAAAGTTCTCTGCTTTCATACCGCGATACGCCCGCTCCAGTGCTAAGTAATCCGCGTCGATTTCGCCATTGCCTTCAACGTCCAGAAAGCCTCGCACACGCTCATCATCAAATACTTCTCCGAGTACTTTCTTTTTATCTTTTTTCATGAATTGTTCCTCATTTTATTCGGCACGTCAGACTTCAGTCGTCCGACGACAGACGTTTTACCAATATCTCATTCAATTGCTGCGGATTTGCCTGTCCTTTGGACGCTTTCATTACCTGACCCACAAAAAAGCCTAGCATTTTGGGGCGCTTGCTCTCGTCTGCCTTGCGGTAATTTTCGACCTGAGCGGGGTTATTCGCCATGACTTCTTCGACCATTTTCTCCAGAGCGCCACTGTCGGAAACCTGCTTTAAACCTTTGGTTTCGATGATCTCGTCGGCATCGCCTTCCCCCTGCCACATGGCTTCGAATACCTGTTTGGCAATTTTGTTGGAGATGGTTTGATCCTTTATGCGTGCGATCAATCCTGCCAATTGCGTTGCGCTTACGCTGCTCGAGTTAATGCTGATTTCTTCTGCGTTAAGGCGTGCCGAGACTTCACCCATCACCCAGTTAGCTGCCAGTTTGGCGTCGCCGCATTGTTCTGCTGTGGCCTCGAAAAATTTTGCCGTCGCTGCATCGCTACTCAGAATTCCCGCGTCATAGGCGCTCAAGCCGTAACTTTGCTCAAAGCGTTGCTGGCGGGCATCGGGTAACTCGGGCAACTGGCTGCTAACCGCGGCTATGTATTCGTCGTCGAGCATAACGGGCAGCAGGTCAGGGCAGGGGAAATAGCGGTAATCGTTGGCTTCTTCTTTAGATCGCATAGCCCTGGCGGTGTGGGTGTCGCCATCGTACAAGCGGGTTTCCTGGGTTATGCTGCCGCCATCTTCAAGCACTTCAATCTGCCGCGCGACTTCCTGTTCTATGCAGCGCTCCATAAACCGGAAAGAGTTGAGGTTTTTGGTTTCAGTCCGTGTTCCGAATTCCTGTTGACCTTTCAATCTCACGGAGATGTTCACGTCGAAGCGCATTGAGCCCTGGCTCATTTCACCGTCGCAGATACCCAGTGAAGTGACAATCGAATGAAGCTTTCGGGCAAACGCAACAGCTTCGTCGCTACTGCGCATATCAGGTTCGGTCACCACTTCGATAAGCGGCGTGCCGGCGCGGTTGAGATCGATACCGCTCATGCCGTGAAAATCTTCGTGTAAGGATTTACCAGCGTCTTCTTCCAGATGCGCGTGGTGTATACGCACACGCTTTTCGCTGCCATCGGGTAATTGAATATCCACATAGCCAGAGCCAACAATCGGTTCTGCCAGTTGCGTGGTTTGGTAGCCCTTGGGCAGATCGGGATAAAAATAGTTTTTACGCTCAAACACCGAACGCTTGCCAATTTCCGCGTTCACCGCCAGGCCGAACATAGTGGCAAAACGAAAGGCCTGCTCATTGGGTACAGGCAGAGTGCCGGGCATCGCCAGGTCGATGGCGCAAGCTTGGGTGTTGGGTTCGGCTCCGAAGGTGATGCTGGAACCCGAAAAAATTTTGGTGTTGGTGGCCAGTTGTATGTGTACTTCCAGCCCAATGACCGTTTCCCATTCCATCGTTGCTTACTCCTTTATTGAAACAGGGGCTGCGGAGTGGAAATCCGTTGCCAGCTGGAATTGATGGGCGAGATTCAATAACTTGCCTTCGGCAAAGTAGTTGCCGATAAGTTGTAAACCTACAGGTTTTTCGTCGACCAAACCGCAGGGAATACTCATGCCGGGCAGTCCGGCAAGGTTGGTGGCAATGGTGTAAATATCTTCGAGGTACATGGCAACCGGGTCGTCTCCCTTGGAGCCGAATTCAAACGCGGGCGTGGGAGCGGTTGGGCCGATAATAACGTCGACCTCTTTAAAGGCATCGACAAAATCCTGCTTGATCAGGCGGCGCACCTGCTGGGCTTTACCGTAGTAGGCATCGTAGTAGCCGGCCGACAAGCAATAGGTGCCCACCAGAATGCGGCGTTTTACTTCGTCGCCAAAACCTTCACCGCGGGAACGTTTGTAGAGATCCATTAAGTCTTTAGGATTGTCACAGCGGTGCCCGTAGCGCACACCGTCGAAGCGCGACAGATTGGCAGAGCATTCCGCCGGAGCAATCACGTAATACGCGGGAACTGCAAGGTTCGAATGGGGTAAGGAGATTGACAGAAGTGTTGCGCCGGCCTTTTCGTATTCCTTAATAGCATCTTCCACTCGCGCTCGGGTGCCGGGGTTCAAGCCATCTTCAAAATATTCTTTAGGTACGCCAATTTTCACACCGGCCAGGGAATCTTCAAGGGTACTGGTGTAATCAGGTACTGGTTCGTCAACGCAAGTGGAATCTTTGCTGTCGAAACTCGCCATCACGTTGAGCATAATTGCGGCATCTTCAGCGCTGCGAGCCATAACGCCGGCCTGGTCGAGGCTGGAGGCAAACGCAATCATCCCCCAGCGCGAAACTCTGCCGTAAGTGGGTTTTAAGCCGGTAATGCCACAGAGGGCTGCAGGCTGTCGTATTGAGCCGCCAGTGTCTGTGGCGGTCGCTCCCGGCGCCATGCGTGCAGCAACTGCGGCGGCGGAACCACCTGATGAGCCGCCCGGCACACAGTTGGTGTTCCAGGGGTTTTTAACGGGGCCGAAGTAGCTTGTTTCGTTGGATGAGCCCATCGCGAATTCATCCATATTGGTTTTGCCCAACATCACCGCACCGGCATCGAGATAGTTTTGCACCACGGTTGCATTGTAGGGAGGTATAAAATTATCGAGCATTTTGGAACCGCAGGTGGTTTTCACCCCTTCGGTACAAAATATATCTTTGTGGGCAAAGGGCACGCCGCACATTGCCAGCGCTTCACCCTGGGCTAGTCGCGCATCTGCGGCTTTCGCCTGGGCGATGGCTTGCTGTTCAGTAACACTTACGTAGCTGTTGTAGGTGTCATCCAGTTTTTGGATGCGATTGAGAAAATGCCGGGTAATTTCCTCACTGGAAAATTCTTTCGCCTGTAATTTGCGAATAATTTCGGCAATGGTCAGGTTATGCATTGCGGTTTCCTGATAAAACAGAATTTATTGTTGGAGTTGTTGCCCAAGGGAAGCGCTTTAATCAATGACCTTGGGTACCAGATAGAGGCCGTTTTCGGTGGCCGGGGCGATGTGTTGAAATTCATCGCGTCGATTGGGTTCGCTAACTTCATCAGCGCGTAATCGTTGTACCGCATCGAGAGGGTGGGCCATGGGTCTCACGCCCTCGGTATTTACTGCGGTTAGCTGATCGACTAACGCCAAAACTTCGGTAATGCTTTTTGCGGTTTCTTCGATAGTTTCAGCGTTGATTTCCAAACGGGCGAGATTGGCCAGTTTTTCAATTTCGGAAGGGTTCACTCAAGGCTCCAAAACGCGTTTCAAATAAACGCGCTACGTTAACATATTTGTGCCTTGCCCAAAATCCCCGGCATTGATAGAGTGCGTCCATTTATTGCTGCTATAACTAAAAGCAGGAATAGTACATATCGAAACAAGGTCTATAAAAATATGTTCAAGCGTTTACGCGGTCTTTTTTCTAACGATTTATCCATAGATCTCGGCACTGCCAATACTCTCATTTATGTTCGCGAACGCGGAATTGTTCTTAACGAACCCTCAGTTGTAGCCATCCGCAACCAGAATGGCCAAAAATCAGTGGAAGCTGTTGGCATGGCAGCGAAACGCATGCTGGGTCGCACTCCCGGTAACATAACTGCAATACGTCCATTAAAAGACGGTGTGATCGCCGATTTCCAGGTCACTGAAAAAATGCTGCAGCACTTTATTAAAAAAGTGCATGAAAACAGTTGGTTTCAACCCAGCCCCCGTGTATTGGTATGCGTACCGTGTTTGTCCACAGAGGTGGAAAAACGAGCTATTCGTGAATCGGCGTTGGGCGCTGGCGCCCGTGAAGTGCGCTTGATTGAAGAGCCTATGGCTGCGGCCATTGGCGCAGGTTTAAACGTTGACGAAGCCACCGGGTCAATGGTGGTTGACATCGGTGGTGGTACCACGGAGATAGCGATTATCTCGTTAAATGGTGTGGTGCTCTCCGATTCTGTGCGTATTGGTGGTGACCGCTTCGACGAGGCCATTGTTAATTATGTGCGTCGCAAGTATGGCAGCGTAATTGGTGATGCAACCGCTGAACGTATTAAGAAAGAGATAGGTTGCGCCTACGCTGGCAGCGAAGTGCTGGAAATTGATGTGCGTGGCCGCAATCTTGCCGAAGGGGTGCCAAAAAGCTTCACTCTCAACAGTGACGAAGTCTTGGAAGCCCTTCAGGAACCGCTCTCAGGTATTGTTCAGTCGGTGAAAAGCGCGCTGGAGCAATCCCCTCCTGAGCTGGCATCTGACATCGCCGAATGCGGCATGGTGCTTACCGGCGGAGGCGCGCTGTTGCGCGATCTTGATCGTTTACTCACCGAAGAGACCGGTTTGCCAGTGGTGGTAGCCGAAGACCCTCTCACTTGTGTCGCGCGGGGTGGGGGTAAAGCCATGGAGCTGATGGATCAGAATACTCTCGGTTCAATGTACTAAAATTGCGTTACTTTTTACCCGTTCGGCCTCAGCAGCCTGTTAGGCCTTAATACCCGGAGGTTGCAACATCAAGCCCCTGTTTAGCCAAGGCCCCTCCTTGAACGTACGAGTTGCGGTGCTTACCGCGCTCTCGCTGGGCATTGCTCTCGCTTTCATCTACACCGATTGGCTCGATGAACTTAAAAATCGCGGCGCAGATATTTCTGCGCCCTTTTATTGGGTTTCTGATCTGCCAGCAAAAGCGAGTGATTGGGCGGATAACCGCATGATGTCGCGCACCCGCCTGGTTCAGGAAAACGATGCGTTGCGTACTGAGTTGCTGGTATTGCGCCGTAAGGTGCAATTGCTGGCATCGCTCTCGGCCGAAAATGTGCGCTTACGGCAATTGCTGAATTCCGCCGACATGCTTGAAGACAGAGTAATTATCGCCGAGCTCATCGGTGTTGCTCCAGATCCCACAGTACATGAGGTTATTATTAACCGAGGTGCCAAAGAAGGCGTGTACGTGGGGCAGGCAATGGTTGATGCCAATGGCCTTATGGGTCAGGTGGTTCATGTGGGTGAACACAGCAGTCAAGTGTTGCTGATAACAGATACGACGCACGCCCTACCTGTGCAGATAAATCGCAATGGCGTGCGTTTGGTGGCTGAGGGCGTGGGTAACCTCTATGAACTCGTGGTGCGACATGTCGCAAACACTGTGGATATTCGCGAAGGAGACCTCCTGGTTTCATCGGGTTTAGGGCAGCGATTTCCGGTCGGTTATCCGGTAGCCGAGGTTGTGAAGGTGCAGGTGGACCCAGGCCGACCCTTTGCACACGTAATTGCGCGCCCCAAAGCGGAAATGAATCGCAGTCGCCATGTTTTGTTGGTGTTTGACCAACCCCCTTCCGAGTCTGCTGAGCCGAGCGCCCCATAGCACCAAGGAGATCTACATGGTCGCCAATCGGCGCGGTATTCACATCACTGTAATCATTCTCAGCCTGCTGCTGGGGCTGATTTTTGCGGTTTACCCCTTTCCGACTGATTACGGTTTTCTGCGTCCCGAGTTGGTGTGCATGGTGGTGATTTTCTGGATTATGAATTCTCCCCAACACCTTGGAATGCTGTTCGCATTTTGTGTCGGGTTGCTTCAGGATGTTGTCGAAGTCGGGGTTTGGGGGGGGCATGCCATGGCACTGACGCTGCTCGCTTATATATGCCTTATGTCATACCAACGTATACGTAATTACTCCGTCTGGCACCAAAGTTTGTGGGTGTTTATTTTGGTGGGCGTGCATCAGGTGGTGGTCAATTGGGTGCAGGGGCTCGCCGGCTACCGGGCGCCCGCGCATTATTTATTGGCCTCGACGATGATAAGTGCGCTGTGCTGGCCATTGATTGTTTTTACGCTGTTACGTATTCGACACATTTATCGTTTGCAATAAACGGTTCCTGTAACAGTTAACAACATTCCTGAGTTCGTTTCCCACCTCTGTCGTAAACACGGTTCCTCCTACCTGCTAAGCGCCCGCCCGGTTTATTCGCCCGACATTCATTGAGGCGTAAGTGCTAAACTTTGGCCTTTTTGCCGGGTAATTAATGTGAAATCGAATCCTTCGCTCTTATTGGCGTCTAAATCTCCGCGGCGTCGTGAATTGCTCGCGCAAATCGGAGTGTCCTTTTCCGTGGTTTCGGTGGAAGTGGCCGAGCAGCAACAAGCCAATGAAGCGCCTCGTGATTATGTGATACGACTCGCTACTACTAAGGCCAGCGCGGGATATCAGTTACACCCCGGTCATGTTGTGATGGGCGCCGATACGATTGTCGTTTTAGGTGATAAGGTATTGGAAAAACCGCGTGATAAATTACACGCCGTGAAAATGCTTCAGGTATTATCCGGTGCCACACACGAGGTTATGACAGCGGTTTGCTTGTGTCGCGAGGGTGAGAGTCGAACCCTGTGCAATACTACACAAGTGAGCTTTCGAGAAATTTCTGTGCAAGAAGCAGAGCATTACTGGCAAACCGGTGAACCTGCCGATAAAGCCGGCGGTTACGGAATACAGGGCTATGGCGGTATTTTTGTGGAGCGTATTTTAGGCAGTTACTCCTGTGTTGTCGGTTTACCGCTGTTCGAAACCAGTCAACTTCTTGCCCAATTCGGTGTCCCAATTTGGCATATCGAAGAGAACAACAATTGTTATGAGTGAAGAGATTCTGGTCAATTTTGGCCCCACCGAAACTCGAGCGGCACTGGTGGAAAACGGTGTGCTTCAGGAAGTTTTTATTGAGCGTGCACGCACCAAAGGATTTGTCGGCAACATTTATAAGGGCAAAGTCGTTCGGGTTTTACCCGGCATGCAGGCTGCTTTTGTGGATATCGGTCAGACGCGTGCCGGGTTTATTCATGTGTCTGATATTGCCGCAGTCAATGAAAATGGCATTGAAGAGCGCAGCAATGCGGAAGCGGATATTCGCGACCACCTCCGGGAAGGTCAGAATATACTGGTGCAGGTGATCAAAGACCCAATCAGCACTAAAGGTGCCCGGCTTACAACGCATTTATCGGTATCAGCGCGTTATCTGGTTTACATGCCGCACAGTCAGCACATAGGCGTTTCCAACCGCATTGAAGATGATGATGAACGTGAGCGCCTTAAAGCCATCGTCGAAAAGCTCGCTGCAGAATACGAAGAGCAATACAAGGGCGGTGGTTTTATTATTCGCACAGTTGCAGAGGGTGCCAGCGAAGACGATCTTCGCGCCGATATCCCGTTTGTATTTCGCTTATGGCACGACCTTGCCGATACTATAAAAAAGGCTAAGGCTCCGGCCATTATTTATGAAGATTTACCGCTCTACATGCGTACCATTCGCGATTTAATGCGTTCGAACATTGAAAAAATTCGCATCGATTCACGCGAGTCGTTCGCAAAAATGGAGAAGTTCGCGAAACATTACGCTCCAGAAATAGGTGGTCGTATAGAGCATTATCCAGGCGAGCGACCCCTGTTCGATTTATACGGTGTGGAAGATGAAGTGCAGCGCGCACTCGAAAACAAGGTGGTGTTGAAGTCGGGCGGCTATTTGATTATTGAGCAAACCGAAGCCATGACCACCATTGATGTGAACACAGGTGCCTTTGTTGGTCACCGTAACCTGGAAGAGACTATATTCAAAACAAATCTCGAAGCAGCTGCGGCTATTGCCCGGCAACTGCGCTTACGCAATCTTGGCGGCATTATCATTATCGACTTTATCGATATGAAAGATCCGGAACACCAGCGTCAGGTGCATCGCACCCTCGAAAAATGCCTGGAAAAAGACCGCGCTAAAACCAGTATTACCGGGGTGTCGGAACTTGGGCTGGTAGAGATGACGCGAAAGCGTACCCGGGAATCGCTCGGGCAGGTGCTTTGTGAACCCTGCCCGGTGTGTTCGGGAAGAGGAACATTGAAATCTGCAGAAACTATCTGCTATGAAATTTTTCGCGAAATCTTACGCGAAGCACGTACCTATGAGAACGATCGCTTTCTGGTTTTGGTGTCTCAACCGGTTATCGACCGTCTGCTCGATCAGGAGTCGGACAGCGTTGCAGATTTGGAGGCTTTTATAAATCGGCCCATACAGTTTCAGGTTGAATCTCTTTACAACCAGGAACAATACGACATCATTTTGGTATAGCAGCACCGGCTCAACGCGCGAGTAAACATTGTGGTATTGATCAGCCGAAGAACAATGCGCCGTTTGGTGAAGCGATTTTGGGGTACGCTTTTCACCTTGGTGATCGCGTTGGCGGTCATTGTGCAAATGGGGCGTGAAGCCTTCCCACTGCTTAACGATTATCGTGACGACATCAGCCGCTTGCTCGGGGAACGCCTCGGGGTATCGATCCACATCGGGCAGTTGTCTGCAACCTGGGCGGGCTTGCGCCCGAAGGTGGTGTTCAACGATGTCGCCATAGACAGTCTCAATCAGGAGCCCATCTTTCGCATACACCGTGCTCTCATGGAGTTAAGTTTACTGGAGAGCCTGGTGCACCGCCAGCTGACCTGGCGACAGCTGGTTTTCGAAGAGCTCGATACCACCGTGCAGCAGCAGCCCGATGGTCCCTGGCGCATCAAATATTTAAAGACCACTGCAAAATCCGGGCAGCGTTTTCGCATAGAAGACCCGCTCGATATATTTCTGGTGGGCCGTCGTGTGGAAATAAAAAATGCGCGGTTTGCTCTGGAGTTTCGCACGGGGCATCGTTCGAGCATCGAAATTCCCGATATTGTGCTTGAAAATGATCGTGATTTTCACCGTATTCAGGCATCGGCAGCGGTCGACGGCCGTGAACATTTTAAATTGATAACCGAAGGCATTGGCGACCCCCGCGACCCCGATAATTTCGATGCTGTGGGCTATGTGGAGCTGGACCAATTTCCCATGGAGCAGGTGCTCGCTGCTTTTGCCGGTGATTGGTGGGAGGAGCAGGACCCTCAGGAATGGGCCGAAGGGCACCGCCTCGATATGCAGTTGTGGTATCGCGGTACCTCATCGCGCGGTATAACTCTGCGTGGCAAATTGCGTGCGGATGGTCTGCCGCTGGCGGTTCCCGAAAATGTCAGTTTGCCCGAGGGTGCACACGCCGACATCACTGGGAGTTGGACACCCGAACATGGCTGGCTGGTAACCTTGCAGCAGCTCATTATCGATTGGCAGCAGGGCGCCTCGCCACCGATCGATCTCGAATTGCGTGCCGGAGTGGGGGCACCCATTGGGGCGCGGGTTGCAAATCTGGATATCGGTGCCTGGCACGAGTTGTTGTCATCAACCGGCAGCCTTGTAGGCAAAGCGGGAGAAGTACTCGATAAATTAGAACCGCGCGGCACCCTGAAAAATATCGATGTGATTGCCACCGATAAGTCATCCGGCTATTTCCAATTGCGCGCCAACCTTGAAGCCGTTCAGGTAAAAAGCTTTCGTGGCGCGCCCGCGTTGATAAATGTCAACGGCTTTGTGGCCGCGACGGCAAATTCCGGTTATGTAAATCTCGAAAGTAACAACGGCTTCGAAATGAATTTTCCGGAGCTCTACGATGCTCCGTTCAAATTTGATCGCGCCACTGGCCAGGTGGCGTGGAAAATAGATCTGAACTCAAAAACCGCTTATATCTCTTCCAGTCGCCTGCATGTTGAGCAGGGCGCTGAACGCAGCGACGGTTATTTACATCTCGATTTACCACTGGTGGATGACCCGCGCGAGCCCAAGATGACCCTGGTTATTGGCATGGAAAAGGGCCCGGTAAGCCTGCACAACAAGTATGTGCCGCGGGTGATTCCGCACAGCTTGTACGATTGGCTTGGCAACAGTATTGGCGACGGCACGGCTACAGACCTGGCCTTTATCTATCACGGGTCGGTGAGCAAGCAGGCAGCGGTCAGCCCCAATTTGCAACTTTACGCGAATGTGTTTAATGGTGATCTTGCGTTCGACAAACACTGGCCACCGCTCAAAGCAGTCAATGGCCGACTAATTCTTGATCATCACAAACTGGATGTACACGTGAACAGCGCCAGCCTACTTGGTAACCGAGTTAATAATGCCGAAGTGCTGCTGATTCCAAACCCTGAAGACGAGGGGGTCGCACTTGCCATCAAAGGGGAAATTACCAGCAATGCGGGAGCTGCCATGGCACTCCTGCAAAACAGCCCGGTTCGCAGTGTGTTTGGGTCTACATTCGACACTTGGAAATTTGACGGTGATGTCTCGGCTCTAATTGAGCTGCAGGTACCGTTAAATGATAATGCCCGAGGCAACCAGCAGTTGGTAAATGTTACTTTTGATAAAGCCAAAGTCGACATGGCGGATATTGGCCTTGCGGTTGAGCAGGTGCAGGGCAGCCTTAAATACAGTTCCAAAACCGGTTTAAGTTCCCCCGGTTTAAAAGGCAAGGTTTGGGGTAAGCCGGTAAAAGCCAACATCAGCAGCCCGCTTCTGGCCGGAGAACCGCCACAGGGTCGGCGCGACACCCTCATCAAGTTTACGGGGCCGGTGGCAGTTGACGACGTGAGACGCTGGACGCAACGTCCTGAGCTGGGATTTGTTGAAGGCAGTAGCGTGGTGGATGGTGTGCTCACAATTCCGGCGCGTGACAGTACCGATCATTATCTCGAAATCGAAATTGCTTCCCGTCTTGAGGGTGTAACGCTCAATTTGCCGGTTCCGATGGAAAAATCCGCGACGCAAGAACGCGATTTCAAAGTAGACCTCAAACTGTTTGATGACTACCAAAGTTATCGCTTCGATTACAACAACGAGGTCAGTTTGCGCTTGCGGACCGGGCAAGATGACAGCGCCCAGTTAAACTTCGGCGATTCAGAACTGCCGTTACAGCCAGGTTTTTTTGACATCCTGGGGCGAGTGTCCCACGGCGATCTGCTGGAATGGGATGAGGTGCGCGATAAGTACTTCGAATTTCTCGCCCAGCTTCAGAAAGGTGACAGCGAAGAAGACGAATTGCCTATTAGGGTCAATCTTGATATCGGGCGTGCCTCAGTGGCCGACATTGGTGTCGATAACGTGCATGTTAATGGTTTGGGCACCGAGGCGCAGTGGGAGTTACGTGTGGAAAGCGAACCGGTCGCTGGAAAAATTGTCATTCTTGCTGCCGAAGACAGCCCTGTGGTGATGGACCTGGATTACCTGCATTTGCCCGACGTCGACAGCCTTGACCCCGCGCTACAAGAACGCAGTGATAGCCCGACTGTTGCCGAAAGCCCACCGCAGCACAGTGCTATGGCCGATGTTGATATCACCACCCTGGTTGCCGTGGATTTCTCTGTAACCGAGCTTACTGTGGGCGATGAACCCTACGGGCGCTGGCAGTTTAAAATCCGCCCGATTGAAGACGGCGTCGCAATCCGGGATGTTCACGCCCTGGTGCGGGGCATGGCTTTGGGTGAAGCGGTGACTGTAGCGGCTCATCCGGCGGCTGAAGAAACCATTCGTAAGAAGCCCAGTTACAGCAAATTTGGCCAGCGTGGCGAAATAAGAGTGAAGCAGCCGGCCCATGAGGCTCTGATGCAGGAACTCCTTAAAGATCCCCATGCAGAATTTACCTGGCGACAGACACCAGAAGGCAATTTCAGCTCTTTTAAGGGTACCTTAATGGCGCGCGATGCCGGTTCCCTGCTGGAATCCTGGGGGCAGGAAAAAATTGTCGAGAGCGAATTGGGGGTGATTGACGCTGAAGTCAGCTGGCCGGGTGCTCCTGATGAAATCAACTTGCAAAATGTCAGTGGCAAGGTAGTGTTTAATTTTATTGATGGCAGTTTTAAACGTGGTGCCACCGAAGGCGATAACGGATTGCTACGCCTGATTGCCTTGTTTAATTTCGACACCATTGTGCGGCGCCTGAAGTTGGATTTTAGCGACTTGGCCAAAGAGGGATTTGGCTTTGAAACCGTGCACGGTAATTTTGATTTCCAAAATGGCTGGATCTACATCAACGATCCGCTCGTGGTAAATTCCACGTCATCAAAAATCCAGGTAGCTGGTACCGTGGATATGATCGACGAGAAAATCGATGCCGAGCTGGTCGCCACGCTGCCCGTCGCGGGCGATATTACAGTGGCAACTGCACTGATTGCCGGCTTGCCCGCAGCCGTGGGGGTGTTCCTGGTCAGCAAGATGTTTGAGTCCCAGGTCGACAAGGCATCCAGCCTAAATTACCGAATCAGCGGTGACTGGGAAGACCCCAAAATTAAATTCCGAAAAATTTTCGACGACACAGCGGCCAAGAAAAAAGGCGAAGAAGTGGAATCCATGGAACGCGACGAAAGTCGCGCACAGCTTCGCCCCGAAAATGCAGGTGGTGACGAGCTCGATAGCAAAGCAACCAGCACAGTACCTGATCTTGCCAATCCTGCACCCAATCAGCCACCCATTAAATATGACTGATAAACTCCGAATTGCCGCGCTTCAAATGATAACCCGTATCGCGGGCGAAAACGAAACCAGCCAGGATACCTTGGACCATAATTTCGCCACGGCGTCGCGTTTAGTAGCGGCAGCAGCGGCACAGGGCTGCAAACTGGCCGCGTTGCCCGAAAATCTGCTCACCTTTGGGACGCGCGCGCATTTTTCCAGGGAGCAACAGCAGGCTTGGTTGGTGGCTTTTAGCGATTTAGCGCGGCGCAATGCGCTGTGGCTGGTTGCAGGAAGCTTGCCGCTTGAGCATTTCGCTTCGCAGGAGGATGTCAGCATGCCATTGCGGTGGCTGGACGATGAGCACAAACCTTTTGCGACCAGCGTGGTTTTCGGCAGTGATGGAGTGTTGCGGGCGGTGTACCGGAAAATGCATTTGTTTGACGCTCGTGTGGATGACGGCACCGGCGTTTACCGTGAGTCTGAGCATTTTCGGGCCGGCAGCGCGCCCTGCGTGGTCGATACGCCCTGGGGCGTCATGGGATTGGGAATTTGCTACGATTTGCGATTCCCTGAGTATTTCCGCGCATTGCGGGAGCTGGGTGCGCACTTTGTGGTGTTGCCCTCAGCGTTCACCTGGGCGACCGGCGAAGCGCATTGGGAACTTCTGTTGCGGGCTCGCGCCGTGGAAAATCAGCTGTTTGTCATCGGTGTGAATCAGGGTGGCGGCCACAGCGCCACTCGCAAAACCTGGGGTGATTCGATGATTATCGATACCTGGGGTCAGGTGCTGGTTCGCGTTGGTAACATGTCACCAAGTAACGACAGCCAGTTAGGAGAAGCACTGCTTATCGCAGATTTGGATTTCGAACAGTTGCGTAATATTCGCGTAAAAATGCCAGTGTGGGAGCACCGTAAATGCACTGTCACAACTCTCACATCAGAGCTCTGAAGCCGTCTCAAAACATGCTCTGATGAATTTAAACAGTTTGCGCGCGCTGCTGGGCGGTTTCTGCTGCGAGGCTTCTTTTTGCGCCGCACGGATCAGCTGTCGCAATTGCTGGATATCACAACCCGGAAACTGTTCCACGAAGGCCTGCACGGCTTGGGTCTCACCCGTTAGTAATTGATCTCGCCAATGTTCGATTTGATGCTGCTGGCGCACAGCGAACGTTTGCTGTTCCTGAATCGCATCGTACGCAGCCTGAATCGCGTCACCATCGGCATCGCGCATCAGCTTGCCAATAAACTGAAAGTGCCGCTTGCGGGCGCTGCGCTGGGTGATCTTGTGGGATTCATCAATGGCTTTGCGCAGGCTGTCAGACAGGGGCATTTTGTCCAATTGCGCGGCATTAAGTTCGGTGAGTTGTACCCCCAAATCCTGCAGCGCCAGCATCTCCTTTTTAACCTGGGTTTTGCTTTTTGCTTCGTCGTCGTCGAGCCAAGGGTCTTCGGGTAAATCTTGCATCGTAAGTTATGTACCGTAAAAGTAGGTGGCTAAGCCGAGAAAGGCGAAAAACCCGACAACGTCTGTGACGGTGGTTAGCGTGACCCCTCCCGCCAGGGCGGGGTCAACCTTCAGCGCTTTCAGGCCAACCGGCAACAGCGCGCCAGCCAGGGCGGCCGTGATGAGATTAATCACCATAGCAATGCCTAAAATATAGGCGATGGTCGGGTCTTTAAACCAGAGTGCGGCGATTATCGCCATCACGATCGCCCAGAGCACCCCATTGACCAGCCCAACACGCACTTCCCGCGACAACAGCCAGCCCAGGTTACTGGCACCGATTTGGCCCAGTGCCATACCGCGTATTACCACCGTAAGGGTTTGCGAGCCAGCCACACCGCCCATGCTGGCGACAATGGGCATGAGCACCGCGAGAGCGACCACCTTATCGATGGTGGCATCGAAGATACTGATCACCGATGACGCTAGAATCGCGGTTACCAGATTGATTCCCAGCCAAATGGCGCGACGCGGAATGCTGCGCGCAGCCGTGGCGAAGGTGTCCTCGTCTTCGTCCAGACCGGCCATACTCATTAGAGAGTGGTCGGCGTCTTCGCGGATTACGTCCACCACGTCATCGATGGTGATACGCCCCAGGAGCTTGCCCTGTTCGTTAACGACGGGGGCTGAAATCCAGTCGTGTTGTTCAAACAGCTTGGCCACTTCTTTGTCGGGCATATTTACCGGAATGGCGTTGCTGTCGGTAACCATCACTTCGCGAACGGTGACGCTGGGGTCTGTGGTTAGTAGCTTACTGAGGGGCAGTAGGCCAAGGTAATCGTCTTTGCGGTTCACTACGATTAACGCGTCGGTGGAGGGCGGCAACTCGGTGTGACGACGCAAGTAACGAAGCACCACTTCCAGGGTAAAGCGGGGCCGCACGGTGATGGTATCGGTATTGGTTAAACCGCCGGCGGTGGCCTCGTCGTAGAGAATCACTTCCTCAACCCGGGCGCGATCTTGCACAGTCATCGCTTCCAGCACTTCCGTCATTACCTGTTCGGGCAGCGCCTGGAGAATGTCGACCACGTCGTCGGTTTCGAGACCTTCGGTAAGTTCTACCAGCTCTTCAGCAGCCATATCCTTGAGGAAATGGCTTTGAATATCGAACGGCAGTTCTTCGAGCACTTCACCCGACACGTCTTTATCGATGAGGTCCCACAGGACCTTACGGGAAGGCGGTGGTGAAGACGCAATAAGGCGGGCGATCTCCACCGGCCGCAAACTGCTGAGCATCTGACGTACCTGTCGAAAAGTACCACTCTCCAGCAGGCCCTGGATGCGTCCTACCTGCTGGTGAGTGCTGTTTTCGATGTTTTCAGCAGCTTGCGCCATGGTGTACTTCCGCAATTGCGTGGTTAAATGTTAAGCCGACAGAAATTGTAGCCTTTTCAAAGGCTTCCGGAAAACTATTAATTCTGATTAGAACTTTGGGGCGCTCAGCGTACAGCTTACTCGCCTTCGTCGAATCGGTTATTGATGAGTTCACAGAGCGCGTCAAGCGCCTCCAATTCATCAGCACCGTCGGCGCTTAGTTGAATCTCGGTACCCTTCGAGGCCGCCAACAGCATCAGCGACATAATACTTTTGGCGTCGGTGGTTTTACCTTTGGCCGAGACGTTGATTGAAGCTTCGTACCGGTTTGCGATATTGGCCAGTTTGGTTGCTGCTCTGGCGTGCAATCCCAGTTTGTTAATAATTTCTATGTTGCGTTCCTGCATGTGGCCCCTGGCTAACTGGGTAGATGAGCGGTCGAGCCCGACGACGCATTCTGCGACAACTGGCGATGCCGGGTCTGAACATTCTTATAGTCCGCTTTTAATGCTTTTGCGAGCCTTTCGCACATATAGACGGAGCGGTGCCAACCGCCCGTGCAGCCAACGGCAACGGTAAAATAGCTGCGGTTGTTGTTTTCAAAACGGGGAATCCATTTAGTGACAAAGGTAAGAATGTCGTTGAACATTTCTTCAACCTGAGGTTCCCCATCGAGGAAAGCGATCACCGCGGGTTCCACGCCACTAAGTTTACGAAGGTCTTTATCCCAAAAAGGATTCGGCAGGCAGCGCACATCGAATACGAAATCGGCGTCTACCGGCAAGCCATATTTAAACCCAAATGACTTGAATAACACCGCCATGCCGGGCCGATCTGAACCGACCACCAGATATTTAATGGCACTTCGCAGCTCATGTAAATTGAGTTGGGATGTGTCGATAGTCATGTCCGCCGTGGTGGCGATGGGTTCCAGGATTTCGCGTTCCCGTTCTATCGCTTCGTTAAGATCGGTGGCACCGTCGGACAGCGGGTGTTTGCGGCGAGTCTCGCTGTAGCGTTTGAGGAGCACTTCGCGGGTGCTGTCAAGGTACAGCACATGATAGTTTTCTCGCGGCAGCGGGCCACTTTCGAGAACTGTTAAAAGTTTGGTGAGATCGTTATTGATGTTACGGGCATCGATGCCAATCGCAAAACGCGGGCTGGGTTGTCCGGAAGTGCTGATTTGTTCGATGAGCGCCGGCAACAAATTCACCGGTAAGTTATCTATACAGGTAAAGCCTTCATCTTCGAGAAGATGCAGGGCGGTGGTTTTTCCCGAGCCAGATCGTCCACTGATAATCAGCAAGCGCATGAGTACAGCCTAGTTGCGAGTCTTTGGGTTGGGGTCTGCGCAGAGCTGCGCAGGGGGAGCCGCAGCTCCAGTGGAGGCGTCAGTTTACACTAGACGCGACTTTAAACAATTCCTGATCGCTATTACAAGTGCGAAGACGTTTTACGAAATCTGCATTTTGGAGCGTCTCCGCCAGTGATGCCAGGGTTTGCAGGTGCTCGTCTTGGGCATCTTCAGGTACCAGCATGGCGAACACCAAGTCGACAGGCTTGCCATCCACTGCATCAAAGTCGATACCTTCGTCGAGGGTAATACAGGCACACAAGGTCGCGCCGCCGGTGTTAAAGCGGCAATGGGGTATCGCAATGCCGCCACCAATACCGGTAGACCCTAAACGCTCGCGAGCAATCATGTGTTGAAACAGTTCAGTTTCATCCAAAGATTCCTCAGCGTTTGCAAATATGCCTGCGAGTGTTTCGATAAGTCTTTTTTTGCTACCACCAGAAATTTTCGCTCTGGTACAGTTTGCCTTGAGAATGGAAGATATCTGCATAGTGGCTCGCTTGAATATCTGGGCTGCAGGGAGATCCGGCGCGCATTCTACCAGTATTATTTACAGATCCAAGCCTACTTTAGACTCAATTTGATCGCATAAATTTTGGTTGCCAATAGTGCTAGCGTTATAAAGCTTTAGCGCTACACCAGTCGCTTGCGTTCATTTGAGGGCGGAATATTTAATGATTCCCGGTACTTGGCGATTGTTCTTCGCGCAACTTTAATTCCCTGTTCAGCAAGTAACCCGGTGATTTTGGAATCGCTTAAGGGTTTACGTGGGTTTTCTGCAGCAATGAGTTTTTTAATAATAGCTCGAATTGCAGTAGACGAGCACTCGCCGCCGGATTCTGTAGCAACGTGACTCGAGAAAAAATACTTTAATTCGAAAATGCCTTGCGGGGTGTGCATGTATTTTTGCGTAGTGACACGCGAAATTGTGGATTCGTGCATCTCAACAATTTCAGCGACATCGTGCAATACCATGGGTTTCATGGCTTCCGGCCCGAAATCGAGAAAGCCCTGTTGTTTTTCAACGATGCAGCTGGCGACTTTTAACAGTGTTTCGTTGCGGCTTTGCAGGCTTTTTAAAAACCAGCGGGCTTCCTGAAGATTATCTCGTAAAAAAGTATTGTCGGCGCTGGAATCGGCGCGTTTTACCAGCGAGGCATAATCTGTATTGATACGCAGGCGCGGTGCAATATCGGGGTTGAGCTGCACCATCCAGCGGTTATTTACCTTGTTCACAAAAACGTCGGGCACCACATACTCGGTTTCGTCGCTTCCAATTTGCTCGCCGGGGCGTGGGTTCAAGCCCTGAATAACCTCAACCGCTGCCTGTAATTCCGGCTCCTTTAATTTCAGTTTGCGCATCAATTGTTTGAAATCGCGTGCGCCAAGTAATTCGAGGTAATCTCTCACAAGAGCTTTGGCGTGTAACACATCTTCGCTGTTGCTTTGCAACTGATTAAGCTGAATCAACAGGCACTCGCGAACGTCCTGGCTGAGCACGCCGGGAGGATCAAACTGTTGGATACGGTGCAGCACGGCCAGCACTTCGTCCATTTCCAGTTCTTCGTGGTGGCCTTCAAGACCCGAGAAGATATCTTCCAGCGTTTGCCCCAACAAGCCGCTGGGCGTAACCGCGTCAATAATGGCTTCGGCGATGTCTTTATCGCGTGCAGACATTGGCGTGAGGTTAAGCTGCCAGCTGAGATGGTCTTGCAGCGTTTCTGATGTGCCGCGTCGCGATTCGAAGTCGTAATCGTCGTTGTCAGGTTTAGCCAGGCCGGTGCCACTGGGCGTGGGTTCGTAAATATCGTCCCAACTGGTGTCTACCGCGAGGTCGGTTGGAATGTTGTCTTCGTTCCAGTCGCTATCGCCAGACTGTTGTTCCCCGCTGGTGTCTGTGTCATTGCTGGCTTCGGTTTTGTCGTGTTCTTTGCCGTTTAGCTCAGCTTGTTGATTACTAGCCTGCTCGCTACTGTTGTCGTCACCAGTATTGTCTTCTTCCATTTCCAGCATCGGGTTGGAATCCAGCGCTTCCTGGATCTCTGCCTGAAGGTCGAGGGTGGAAAGTTGCAAAAGCCGAATGGCCTGTTGCAGCTGGGGCGTCATGGTGAGCTGCTGGCCCAGCTTTAACTGGAGAGACTGCTTCATAGTGTGGAATACTGCATCTGGTTAGTTAGCGAACTGCGGTTTGGGTTGGCGTGTTCCGATTTGGGTCACGCTTTAAAGTCGCCCTAGTGTAGTCCTGCTGTGTGCCAGGTGCAATAAAATTGAGCAATTTTTGAAGCAAAGATTATGCCGCGGTGAGAACGTAAACGTTACGTTTGTCAAGTTATTTGGTAATCGGTCAGAAAAATGGTCTAGAGGTGGAAATGCTGGCCCAGGTAAACCTCTCGTACCTTCTTATTGCTCAACACATCGGCAGAGCTGCCTTCGGCAATAATGTGACCTTCCGATACGATATAGGCTTTTTCACAAATATCCAAGGTCTCACGAACATTGTGGTCTGTTATCAGCACGCCAATACCGCGATTTTTCAGATGTTGCACGATTTGTTTGATATCGCTGACTGAAATGGGGTCGACACCGGCAAAAGGCTCATCCAGCAACACAAAATCTGGCTCGGTGGCAAGTGCTCTGGCTATTTCCACTCTGCGCCTCTCTCCGCCAGACAGCGCCATGCCGAGGCTGTTGCGAATATGCTGGATGTGAAATTCATCGAGCAGTTTTTCCATGGTGTCACGGCGTTGTTGACGATTCAGGTCTTTGCGGGTTTCCAGAATCGCCATAATGTTGTCTGCAACGCTCAGCTTGCGAAACACCGACGCCTCCTGGGGAAGATAACCAAGCCCTGCGCGGGCGCGTTCGTGCATGGGCAGGTGGGTAATGCGCTTGTCGCCAATGTGAATGTCGCCGCGATCCGCCTTTACTATGCCTGCAATCATATAGAAACAGGTGGTTTTGCCGGCGCCATTGGGGCCAAGTAAGCCCACAATCTGGCCGCTTTCGACGCTGATGGAAACGTCGATAACGACTTTGCGGCCTTTGTAGCTTTTGGCGAGGTGTTTCGCAGAAAGTTGTGGCATGTAGTTATTGTTGTTCGGTCTCGCTGCTTTCGCGGCTGGTTGGTTGTTCTTCTTCTTTACTCATCGCCTTGGGGGGAATAACCATGCGTACCCGGCGATTATCGCCTTCAGCATCGGCTTTGCCGCCGGCTTTAACAACGGCACGTTTCACGTCGTATTCGATGCGATTACCGCTCAAACTGGTGCCTTCCTGGCTGAATGCGGCGTTATCAAGAAGGATCAAGGTTTCACTGGGTATTTGATATTCCATGCGGTTGGCCCGCGCGGTAACGGGTTCCTGTCCCGCTTTTGGGATCTGGCTCAAGCGTGCCGGAGCACCCGTAGCAACCACCTTGGTGTAGGTATCTTTACGGCCGTAAATGACGACTTTCTCCGCCTTAATTTTCATACTGCCTTGCTCCACCACAACGCCACCGGCGTAGGTTGTGGTACCACTGAGGTCGTCCAGTTCGGCAGAATCTGCAGAGATGCTTAGATTTTGAAAACGGTCATCTGGTAAAGCAGCAACCCAGCCAGGATAGCCCGCCAGCAACAGGATGCGAATAAACCACGCGTTGGAAACTCGGCTAAATGCTTTCATGGGTTGAAACTGCGGTCTTCGGGAATTCGGTGGATGGCTTGCACGCGCGACTCAAGCTGTATTTTACGTGACTTAAAGTCAGCGCTCATACCAACGGCGGTTATTTTGCCGTAGGGCGTTGTTATTTTAACAGGCTCTTCGGTGTGCGCGACTTTTTCCACTGGGTTTATAAAAAGTTTTTCGGTGCTCAATTCAGAGTTGTCTGGGTGAGTTGCAAGCGGCTCGTCTGGGTTGTCGGAATCGGGCACTTCCTGCCAGATGCGCACTTGATTCCACAGCAGTATTTGTTCGTCAGCTCGGGTGAGTTTGCCCTCCTGGGATTCGATATGCCAGGGCGTGTGCTCCTGATACACCACAAAATGCGGGCTATTTACCAGGGTGTATTCTTCCGGTGGAATGGCTGCATCGTCTGATTCCTTGCGAAAATGCTCAAGACGATCGGCCGTGAAGGAGTACTCCAGCACTCCAGCATCGCCAAAATATTCAGTGGATGCGTCCTCGGCGAATGCGTAGGGGATCTGAGGTGCTGGCGCTGATTTTGGTGGTGTAATCACGTTTTCAGAGGAGTCCCACATCATCACAATACTGGCAATACCGAGTGCAATGAGCAGGATGTAAACGCGATTGTTGCGCATCAGTTGCTGGCCCCTTGGGGAGAAGAACCTTGGGTATAAGCGGCCAACGCATTGTCGAAGGTATTCTGAGCGCGCATGATTAGATCGCAGGCTTCACGCACTGCGCCCTCGCCACCTTTTAACGAGCTTTGCCAGTGGGCCTGCTCTGCGACGGCGTGATGTGCATTTGGAACGGTGAGCGCCAGACCAACGCGACACATCACCGTTAGATCGGGGTAGTCATCACCCATGAACGCGATTTGGTCCAGCGGACAGGGAAAGTTTTCAAGCAGCTCCTGCAGCGCCGTGAATTTATCTTCGCGGCCTTGTATCAGTAACTGAACGCCGAGGTCAGAGGCGCGTTTCGTCACCAGCTGGCTGGTTCTCCCCGTGATAATGCCCACCTCGACGCCGGATTTACGCAGCATCTTTATGCCGTGACCATCCAGTGTATTAAACGCTTTTAACTCATGGCCATCGTTGCTGAAGTAGAGTTTGCCATCGGTAAGCACGCCATCGACGTCAAGCAGTAACAGCTTAATCTGCGCAGCTTTGTGGTTTATTTCGTCGAGTGACAGGTGCTTCATTAGAGATCCTATTGTGGGGTGGCTTACACCAGGCCGGCTTGTAGCATGTCGTGCATGTGAAGAATGCCGAGCGGTTGATTATTTTCGGCCACAACCAAGGCAGTAATTTTATGGGTTTCCATCAAATTAAAGGCTTCGGCTGCCAGCGCTTGTGGCGACACCGTGCGGCCGCCACGACTCATCACTTCACCAATGGTGGAGTTTTTTACATCGACATCACGGTCCAGGCAGCGTCGCAAGTCACCATCGGTAAACACCCCCAGCAACTGCCGGTTGTTATCCACAACAGTGGTAATACCGAAACCTTTTTGACTCATTTCTCCCAAGGCTGCGAGCAAAGGCGTATCGCTGCTCACTACAGGAAGCGCGTCGCCACCGTGCATAACGTCGCAAACATGCAGCAGTAAGCGACGTCCCAACGCGCCGCCTGGGTGTGAAAACGCGAAATCTTCAGCAGTGAAACCCCGTGCCTCAAGTAATGCAATCGCCAGGGCGTCACCGAGCACGATGGTCACTGTGGTGCTGGAGGTGGGTGCCAAATCGAGTGGACAGGCTTCCGAGCTTACGCTGATATCCAGAACCAAGTCTGCCACTTCTCCAAGCGGGCTGGCCCGTTTACCGGTCATTGCCACGATGGGTATGCCGAGGCGTTTGATGAGCGGGATTATCGCCACCAGTTCGGGGGAATTACCCGAATTGGAAATGCACAGAAAGATGTCATCGCGGGTAATCATACCCATATCCCCGTGACTGGCCTCTCCGGGGTGAACAAAAAACGCCGGTGTACCTGTGCTGGCAAGTGTTGCAGCGATTTTTTTGCCGACATGCCCGGATTTTCCCATGCCGGAAACAATAACCCGGCCCTGGCACTGCATCAGTTTTTCACAACAGGCAACGAATTCTTTGTCGATGCGTTTTTCGAGCTCCGCAACGGCAGCGAGTTCCAGCGCAATGGTGCGCAATGCGGATTGCTGAAAGTCGAATTGTGTCATGGTGTATTAAGCCGCTGTTTTGTAGAGCACCAGATAATAAGCAATATAACCGCAAAGCAGAAAAATGCCGGCTGTTTTTCCCAAAGCCCCTTCACCACTCGCTTTTTTACTCATCCAGAACGAAATACCGATGAGTAACGCCAAGAGTACTGTGAGCGCCATCATCGCACCGTAATCCCGTGCGAAAACATCATCATCCATTGTGAGTGGTTTGGCGAGGCCGGGAATTGACATCACTGCCATTAAGTTAAACATGTTGGAACCCAAAATGTTCCCGAGCGCTATGTCGTGATGACCTTTCAGGGCGCTGACCATCGACGCCGCCAGCTCCGGAAGACTGGTTCCCAGAGCAATGACGGTTAAACCGATGACCAGGGGGCTGACCCCCGCCAGTGCGGCTGCAGTTTTTGCCCCCCAAACCAAAACTTCGGAACTTAGCATCAGGGCTGCGAGGCCAATGAGAAACCATCCGAAGGCCCGAGTGCGACTCATCTCTGGAATGGCTTCTTCCTCGGCGATTTCCGTTGCGGAAAGTTCACCTTGTTTCATTCGTACCAGATAGTAAATGGCTGGCACCAGGCCTATTAGAAGTGCGGCAGACTCCCAGCGAGACAATACGGAATCGTACAGAAAAAAACCTGCCACAAGGCAAACCAAAAATAGTATGGGTAATTCGTCTTTTAGGAGGTGTCGCTGTACCGGAATTGTGGCGACCAAGGCAGTGGCGGCAAGTACCAAACCCATATTAGCAATGTTGGAACCCAAGGCATTACCGACTGCCAAATCACCCGCCCCCTTTAAAGAAGCACTTATCGACACCATTATCTCGGGGGCCGAGGTACCGAATGAAACAATAGTGAGACCGATGACCAGCGGGGCAACGCCAAAACTTTTGGCGATGGCCGCGCTACCGGCGACGAAACGGTCGGCGCTCCAAATGAGCCCGGCAAAACCCGCTAAAATCGCAAGTGCGATAAGTACAACCTGTGGTACGGAATCCAGCATAGACAAAACTCGGTGTGGCGTGATGCGGGTACACAATCGGTAACGGTTTGGGTACCTGTTAGGGAATACAATCCCCGCCAAAAGCGTTAACGATGGTAAGGCTTGCTAATGGGGCCGCCATCTTAAGTGTGCGCCAATCGCAGTGCAACAATCGTGTAACAACAGTCAGCCTGTGTTCATACAACCGCATTTAATATGGGCCTGGAGATTGAAAATTCCAGGTCAAACACATCGACAGGAGAGCTTTAAGTGAAACAGATTAACCCAATCAAGTGGTTCAGGTTACCGCAGATCACCGGCATATTGGCGGGTTTTACCTTGTTTGTGACTGCTGCGAGTATGGCAGAGCAGCCCCCGCGACAGCCTGAAGAAAGCAACATGCAGGGGCCGCAGGTAGTGGTGCAAACCGTCACAGATCAATTGCTCGAGTTGGCGAAGAACGGTAACGAGGAATTGAAAAAAGACCCCGAGACTTTTTACGGCAAGGTGGAAGCGTTGCTCGACCCTTCGGTGAGCTTCGACTTTATTGCCAAAAATGTCATGGGGGAAACCTATTGGAATCAGGCAACCGGTACCCAAAAACAGCAGTTTGTGGGCACTTTCAAACGCAGTTTGGTGGAGACCCTGGTGAAGGGCATGTCCAGCAATATCGATTTGAACATCGAAATTCTTGACGATAAAAGCCAAGTATTGAAAAACAAAGCCAGCATTGTGCAGAAGGTTTCCGGACCCGAGGGCTCCAATCTGGTGGTTTACTCTCTTGGACGGGGTAAATCGGGTAACTGGAAGGTCTTGAATGTGGTGCTTGACGGCGTGAATCTGGGCAAAACCTTTCGCAGTCAGTTTGCACAGGGTGTAAAAGACAGTAAAGGCGATTTACAGGCGGCAATCGATGGCTGGTCTGCCAAGAGCTAAGAATATGATCCAGAGCGGGTGCCAAGCTTCCGCTTTTTGATTAAAATGGCGGCCTTTTTGACTGGGCTCGGGCCTGTACAAGCTCGCCCGCGCCCAAAACCAAGGTGCCAAACCATGCAGCCAGATGAAATTAAAGCCCTGTTAGAATCCACACTTCCCGAATGTACGGCGCAAGTTGTCAGTGAAGACGGTAAACACATTGCCGCTGTGATTGTATCGACCGCATTCGAAGGGCTAATGCCGGTAAAACGTCAGCAACTGGTGTACGCTGCGCTAAATGAGCAAATTTCCAGCGGTGTTATCCACGCCTTCCAAATGAAAACCCTCACTCCCGCCGAAAACGCCGCCCGCAGCTAGGTGGCTAAATGGACAAGCTAATTATCCAGGGCGGCACTCGCATCAGCGGGGAAATTCGCATTTCTGGTTCCAAGAATTCCGGTCTACCCATTCTCGCGGCATGCCTGCTTGCTGATGGACCGATGACTATTTGCAACCTGCCACACCTTAACGACATCACTACCATGCTGGCCTTGCTACGATGCATGGGTGTTGGCGTGACGATTAATGAAAAGATGGCGGTCGAAATTGACCCCGGTTCACTCAGCGATACTGAAGCACCCTACGAACTTGTGAAAACCATGCGGGCTTCCATTCTGGTGTTGGGGCCAACTTTGGCGCGTTATGGTAAAGCCGATGTGTCGTTTCCTGGCGGTTGCGCCATTGGCAGTCGTCCCGTAGACATTCACTTGCGCGGCCTCGAGGCTATGGGTGCTGAGATTGATGTTGACGGCGGCTACATTCGCGCCCGCGCCCCGCAAGGTTTACGCGGGGCTCATTTCGTGATGGACAAAGTAACCGTGGGCGGCACCGAAAATCTGCTCATGGCCGCGGTGTTGGCGAAAGGTAAAACCATTCTGGAAAACGCTGCACGGGAACCTGAAATCGTCGACCTGGCAGAGTGCCTGGTTGCCATGGGGGCGAAGATTTCGGGAATCGGTTCGGCGATTCTGGAAATAGAAGGCGTCGACAGTTTGCACGGCTGTACTTACACCGTGATGCCTGATCGTATTGAAACCGGTACCTACTTGGTCGCTGCTGCGGCCACCGGCGGTTCGATACGATTGCGGGATACCCGTGCCGATATACTCCAGGTGGTGATTCAAAAACTCGAAGAGGCCGGGGCTAAAATCGAAGTGGGTGAAACCACCATCAGTTTGGATATGCAGGGTGCGCGGCCGCGAGGTGTCAACCTGCGTACAGCACCTTACCCGGCATTTCCGACCGACATGCAAAGTCAGTTCACCGCGATGAATGCCGTGGCCGACGGGTCGAGTGCCGTCACCGAAACGATTTTTGAAAATCGGCTTATTCAAGTGAATGAACTTAATCGCATGGGCGCGAATATCACGCTTGAGGGTAATACCGCGCTGATTACTGGAGTGACACGCTTAAAAGGTGCTCCGGTGATGGCCTCCGATTTACGTGCCTCTGCGAGCCTGGTGATTGCAGGTATGGTGGCAGAGGGGGAAACCGTGGTGGATCGTATTTACCACATCGATCGTGGCTACGAGTGTATTGAAGAAAAGCTGCAACAACTGGGTGTCAATATTCGCCGCGTACCCGGTTAATTTTTAAGATTCAGGAATATTTATGTCGCAACTCACCATTGCTCTTACCAAGGGGCGCATTCTGGAAGAAACACTGCCGCTGCTGGCTGCAGCCGGTATTGAGCCCTTGGAAGATATTGCAAAAAGCCGCAAACTCACCTTCGAAACGTCATCCCAAAACGTGCGCCTGTTGATTCTGCGCGGTATTGATGTGCCCACTTATGTGGAATTCGGCGCTGCCGACGTTGGTGTATCCGGTAAGGACACATTGATCGAGCACAACAGCAAGAGTTACTACGAACCACTCGATCTTCACATCGCCAAATGCAAAATGATGACCGCCGGCATTAAAGGTGTGCCGCCAAAGGCTGGCCGTATTCGTGTCGCCACCAAGTATGTGGGCCTGGCAAAACGCTACTACGCAGAACAGGGGCGTCAGGTGGATCTCATCAAACTGTATGGTGCAATGGAGCTCGCACCAATTATGAATCTGTGCGATGAGATCGTCGATATTGTTGATACCGGCAATACCCTGCGAGCCAACGGTCTGGAGCCTCGCGAAACCATTTGTGATATCAGTTCACGCTTAATAGTGAACAAAGCCTCGATGAAAATGAAACACCGCGAAATCGAAGCTTTAATAGACGCAGTGAGCGCCGCCGTCAATGAGCGACTGGCGGCCTAAAATTTTTGGTATGAAACATGTTAATTAATCGCCTCGACTCCTCAGATGCCGAATTCACCACGTGCCTGGACAAACTCCTCGCCTGGGAAGAATCGGTCAACGATGACATCACTAAAACGGTGCGTGAAATTCTCGAGCAGGTGCGCCATCGTGGTGACGCTGCGCTGGTGGATTACACCAACCGCTTTGATCATCGCAGCGTTAACGAAGCGGCCGAGTTGGTGATTGAAGGCGATGCCCTGCAAAACGCCCTGGCGAGAATTCCAGAGTCCCAGGTAGCGGCGTTACGCGAAGCTGCCGCCCGCATCGAGGCGTATCACCAGCATCAGAAAGTAGAAAGTTGGCAATACACTGAAAACAACGGCAACGTATTGGGCCAAAAGGTGACACCGCTCGATCGTGTGGGTCTTTATGCCCCCGGAGGTAAGGCCGCTTACCCTTCTTCGATATTAATGGCAGCCGTTCCCGCCAAGGTGGCGGGGGTACCAGAGGTGGTATTAGTGACACCAACGCCACGCGGCGAGGTGAACGATATCGTGTTGGCAGCCGCGGCAGTTGCCGGCGTTTCACGCGTTATCACCATAGGTGGTGCACAAGCAATCGCTGCCCTGGCATACGGTACAGGTATAGTGCCCAAGGTGGATAAAATTGTTGGCCCCGGCAATATTTTCGTGGCGACCGCCAAACGCGAAGTATTTGGTACGGTGGATATCGATATGATTGCCGGCCCTTCTGAAATTCTCGTAGTGTGTGATGGCAAAACCAACCCAGATTGGGTGGCGATGGATTTATTTTCCCAAGCCGAACACGATGAAGACGCCCAGGCAATATTGATTTCACCCGATGCGGCTTTTCTGGATAGCGTTTATGAAAGCATTGAAAAATTACTGCCGGGTATGGAGCGCAAAGCCATTATCGAAGTTTCGCTTGCCAATCGCGGTGCGCTGCTAGCAGTACAAAATATGGATGAAGCGCTGGAGCTCGCCAATCGAATTGCACCTGAGCACCTCGAGCTCTCCGTCGAAAACCCCGAAGCATTGCTCGAAAAAATCCGCCATGCCGGTGCGATATTTATGGGGCGGCATACTTCTGAAAGTCTGGGTGATTATTGTGCCGGGCCTAATCACGTTTTACCCACTTCGGGCACTGCAAGATTCTCATCACCACTGGGTGTTTACGATTACGTAAAACGCTCCTCCATTATCCACTGTTCGCCAGAGGGTGCCTCGCTGTTAGGTGAGGTTGCATCTGTGTTGGCCCGGGGTGAAAGTCTTGAAGCTCACGCCCGTTCGGCCGAGTATCGCATTAAAAAATAGCATCTTCCCAGTAGCCCGGAAAAGCTCCGGGCTACATTAAATTACTGATTCACACAAGCATCGACTGCCAGTTGCTTCGCCGCAGGATAATTAATTTTCCCGGATGCTAACTTAGGCACGTCTTCAACCTGAATAATTTGTTGCGGCAACGCGACATTGCTAAGGCCGTGTGCTCCGAAATTATTGGCAGTTATGACAGCTTCAATGTCGTAATTACTCACTAACACCAAGCGTTCACCGCGTTTGTCGTCCGGTAAATTTACCAGCGCAATTTCAAGGTCTTTGTCACCTTGCGTGGCAATATCACCACAGAGCTCATATACCACTTGCTCGACCTTTCCCAAACTAATCATTTCACCACCGACTTTGGCGAATCGCGAATAGCGATCGAGAATGGTCAGAAAGCCGTCTTCATCAATCTTGCCCTTGTCGCCGGTGATGTACCAACGTTGGTTGTCCAGTTCGAAAATAACTTTGTCAGTGCGTTCGGGTTCGTTAAGATAAGCCTGCATAATCTGAACGCCGCCAATTAAAATCATACCCGCTTCGCCGGTTGCCAAGGGTTCGAAGCTGTCCGGGTCGACAATTCGAATACTGGTCCCCGGCAGCGGCATACCCACTGTGCCTTTTTTCTCGCCGAGATGTACTTTAAAACTTTGGCTGTCGAGTTGGTCGGGAAGATTCACACTCACAACCGGAGTGGCTTCAGTCGCGCCATAGCCTTCATAAATAGGCTTACCGAATTTTTCTAAGAACGCGTGTTGCACCTGTGGGTTAAGTTTTTCAGCACCACTCACTACCAAACGAAGACTACGCAACATCAGTGGGTGCACTTTACGGTTTTTAATATAGAGCCGAAAAAATGTCGAAGTGCCAAACATCAACGTGGCCTTGAAGCGGGTGATTAGTTTGGCGCTGCCCAGGGCGTCGGTTGGATCGGCATGAAATACCACTGGCAGACCGTTCAACAAAGGCAAAAATTGCGTAACGGTTAAACCAAAGGCATGAAACAGAGGTAAATTACCAAGTATCACATCGTCGGCTTCTGGATTAAGTACCTGTAAAGTCTGCTGCACATTAGCCTGAATGTTTTTATGGCTTAAACAAATACCTTTGGGGGTGCCCTCGCTGCCACTTGAAAATAAAATACAGGCGGTGCTTTCGGCGCTGGCTGAGTGTGCAATAAACCACTTCAACAAACTGCTGGGTAGCCAGCGGCACGCCAGATAACTGGAAATTTTAGTCGAGAGCGACATCTGGTCTTTAATTGTCTCGAGCTCAACTACGTTTACATTTTCAAGTAGCTCGCTTAAATCGAAACCTTTTGTTGCGAGTTTTTTAATAAATTTTCTGGAGGTGACCAGTGTGGTGATGCCGGCATTTTGTATCGCTGCCTTTAAGGCATCAGTGCCCATACTGTAATTAAGATTGACGACAGTTTTGCCTAATTGAAGCAGCGCCATATTCGCCAGAGCTCCAGCAATACTTGAAGGCATAATGACACCGATATTGTTGCCGGAAATGCGTTTTTTTAATGCAGTGCGCAGCGCGGTACTGCCCGCCAACGCTTGGTAACCGGTGAGTTGCACACCGGTGCTGTCGGCCATGGCAAAACGTTTTCCCTGCTGTTTCGCGCTACTAACCCAGCGGCGACCAATATTTTCCGCGCCGGCAAGATCTTCCTGCCAGGAAGAAATTGAAAGCTCAAATATTTTTTGCTTGAGTGTTTCGGCAGGGATGGTGTTAGCCAGAGGTTCACCAAAAGCCACGATAACTTTGCGGCGTACGCCCAGCGAAGACTGTTTCTTTAACAAGGCGGTGGAGTGTGAAAATTGACTGCCCCACAAGCCGTGCAAATAAAAAGGGATGATGGGTACTAGCGCGTTTAGACCTTCACAGGCACGTTCGTAGCCGCGGCGAAATTCCACCAAATGACCGGTGCGGCTCAACGTGCCTTCTGGGAACAGACATACCAATTCGCCAGCTTCCAAACATTCGCGCACAGTATCCAATGATTTACGACTGCTCGCGCCCTGCTCGATAGGAATACAACCGGCGAGATTAAAAAACCATTTTAAATACCAGATTTCGTAAATACTGCGAATCATCACGAAACGCACGGGGCGTGGTGATGCCATTTGAATAATGGCCCAATCGATCCAGCTGACATGATTGCCCAGCAGCAAAGCACCACCTTGAGCTGGGATATTTTTAAACCCCTGCACCGCGACGCGGTAGCGATTACGCAAAACCCACATCATAATCAGGCGCAGAAAACTTTGTGGTAACTGATACAGCGTATATGCAAATCCCAACAGTGCGGCAGCGGCTATCAAGTAGAGCAGATGACTGCTGGAAATTTTCAAGAGTGCAAAACTCGCGGTAATCACCAAAAAGCTACACATGGTAACGTTTTGCACCCAGTTATTGGCGGCTAAGGTTTTGCCAAGCATGCCCGGTCTCGCTTGGAACTGAATCAGCGCGTTGAGAGGAACAATAAATAATCCCCCGCAGGTACCAATTACGAAGAAATCCAAAGCGGCTGTTACCGGAGTGCTTAAGCTGGGCAATATTATTAAACCGATGGCGATGCCAAGCGCAGCTAAAGGCAGCACACCGAGCTCAATACGATCCCGTGAAAGACGCCCTGCTAAAAATGCACCCAATGCTATTCCCAGACCAGAACTGGCAAGAATGCCTTGAATAATGATGGTGTTATCGATAGCGGTAACATTTTTAAAGTACGCCGGGAAGGCCGCGAGCATTACCTGACCGATACCCCAAAAAGTGGCCAATCCCACAATGGAGAGTCGTACCGCTTTCTGGTCGCGCAGCGGCTGCAGATCGTCTAAGAATAAACGTCCGGTAGCGAAAGATTTCCAGGCAAAGCGTTTTTGCTTGTCGATTGGTTGCGCGTACTCTGGTTGTACCGGTAAGCGATACATCATAATGAGTTCGAGCGCCGCACTTGCCAATAATAATGCGCCGATTGGGGCGACCGCACGCAATACTTCGGCTTCATTATTAAGTCCTGCAACAAACATTTTTTCGAATGAAATCGAAAACGCGAAGGTGCCAGCCAGAATGGCAATAATTGATAGAGAGGCCACCACGCCGTTTGCTTCTGCAAGGCGTTGTTTGCCGAAAAGTTCTTTGATGTAAGACATCTTTGCCGGCGAGTATATGGCAGACTGCGCCGCGAGCAAAAAGGTGGCTGTGAACGCAGCCCAGAACCAACCGTTCAGATAGCTAAACCAAACCAGGCCGCACAGAGACACCGCTAACCAGCCGCTGATGCGCATTACACGGGCTCGGGAATAGCGGTCGGAAATATAGCCCGCCGGGCTTAGCAGCAGAATAAAGGGTAATAGAATGAGTCCGTTTAACACGGCGGTTGCGACAATTTGAGATTGTTCGCTGTAGAGTTTAAAAATGGTGTTCTGAACAGTAATTTTGTGCCCCAGATCGACAAAGGCGTTCAGAAAAACCGCGGTAAAAAAAGGCAGACTGCCCAAGGTCTTGGTGAGTGGTCGCATGACGTAACTCCGTGTTGATTGATAGCACCAGTATTGTTTTATGCTACGTTACCTGCAAGAGTGACGACGATTGTGGCAGAATACGGTCTGTAAGGTATTAAATTATGCTACCTTTAAGAGGTAGCGCCACTTCGCCCAGGAGCTGAGTATGGCCCAATCTGAACAACTCGTCGCTACCTTAAAACAGGAACTGCGACGCAAGCATGTGACCTACCGGCAAATTGCCGACTTGCTGGAGCTCAGTGAAGCTTCGGTAAAACGCATGTTCGCAAGTGGTCAGTTTACGCTCGAACGAATAGACGCGATCTGTAAATTGATTGAATGGGATTGGATTGATCTTGCCGATGCGGCGCGCAACAGAGAAAAAAAGCTGGATGAACTCACGGCTACCCAAGAGGTGGAAATCGCCAGGGATATTGAGCTGTTAATGGTGGCTGTGAGTGTGATCAATGGCTTCTCCTTTCAGGATCTCATCGAACAATACGAACTCACAGAGAGTCAATGCATTCAAAAGCTCGCCAAACTAGATCGACTCAATCTCATCGAATTACTTCCGGGCAACCGCATCAAACTAAAAATATCGACTAACTTCCGTTGGAATCCCAATGGCCCGATACAAAAATATTTTCTTGATACCGTAGTAAAGGAATTTTTTAGCACTCGTTTTGCGGGTAAAGAGGAAAAGTTGGTCGTGGTTAACGCGCTGTTAAGTGAGGCCGCGCACCAGGCTATGCAGCAAAAAATGGACAAGCTAGCGGGCGAGGTTTCACAGGCCATGCAATCGGAAAGTGAGCTTCCCATGAGCGCTAAAAAAGGCAACACGCTGGTACTTGCACTGCGTCGTTGGCGGTTTCAACCTTTTGATGCGCGTACTCGAAAAGGAAAAAAGTAGAACGATTTATTACCTTGGGTATCACCACACGACACTTCTTTTAACATCATTGCCGAGTTGTTCCCTCCTGGCTAGATTTCCTACTGAAGATTAGATCAGGAGATGATGTTATGAAAATCAAACGTATTTTTGCCAGTCTTAGCGCTCAGATGGATACGCTCGTAAGTAACATGGAAAATCATGAAGCAGTTGCAGAGTGTGCAATCGCTGATGCGCGGCAATACACCGCAAAATTAAATGCACAGCTGAAACTGAATGTCGCGCGTGTCGAACAGTTTGCGCGACAGCTGGAAAGTATCGATAAGCAGATTTCCCAGTGGCAGGAGCGCGCAAAACGGTGCGTCAGCGCAGATCAGGAAAAGGCTCTGCGCTGTGTGCAGGCAATGAAAAATTGCGAGCGCCAGCGGGATCACCTGCTTGGGCAGCTCAGTCACACGCAATCTTTGGAAACGGAGTTGCGCGAGCACCTGCAGATTGCTGAACAAAAACTTCTGGATTTGCAGCACAAAAAAGCCAGCCTGGCGGCACGTGATGCCCGCAATCATGTTATTCGCGACGTCAGTTGTGAGCCCGCATTGGCAAAGGATACCGAGTCTCTATTTCTCCGTTGGGAAGAAAAGGTCATTGCCGATGAATATTCGCATGGTTTTTCCAGCGACTGTGATGCGGGGCTTAATGCGAGTTTCAATGCTGAGGAAAATCGTGAAGCGTTACAAGCCGAACTGGAGGCTTTAATGCGCGAAGATAACGCGATAAGCAAGGAGGTGTGAGATGACTTCCTGTAACCCTCGCGTTTCGCATCAAGTATCTGAGCCAGTGTTTGAGCCTGGCCGTGAGAGCAGCCCTGGTCATTTAATTGCAAAACTTGCGGGCATTTTGAGGGGCGGAGGCGCTCTCGCTGTTGTTGGCTCTGCGGTTGTGTTTATGCTCCAGGGCTTGAATGGTGTAGACGATGTGCTGCGCGATTGGATCTATGTAATTTTGATGGTGGTATTAACATTAACGGGCGTCGCAAGTCATCGGTTTTTTAAAGATACCATCGGTGCCAGATTGCTTTTTGCTCTGGCGGCGCTGCTTGTGCCCGTTCAGGTTACTCAGCAATCTGCGACTCTGGGTACCTATCTTGAGAGTGGTCTCTGGGCTAATGCAGCCTCCTGGCTGGTGGTAACGCTAACGAGTTTTGTGGCCGCTGCCATCGCAGTTTATTTTTGTTTTCAAGTTGTCGCCAGGTCGTATTCGAAAGCCTTAACGCTTGTTTACGTGGCATTGAACTTATTGTTACTGGCACCGTGGCGCGATCCCTTGATCACGGCTATGACTTTGGGCCTTATGGTTTCGATATATTTCTGGTTAAACAATCTGGTATTTCGTGGCGACCGTCTATTTCAGTTGTGGGAAGGTGTTTTGGTGCGGCTCATGGTGGCTGCACCCTTGCTTATATTGGTGGTGCGCTTTGCATTTTCGATGCAGGAATTGTTAGGATGGAGCGTGCTTTTAATGGCTTTAGCGATAACAATGTGGGCATTAAATTACTGGCTAGCGAAACCTGGCTGGTACAAAACAATAGTGAACTTTGTGGCCACCATTTTTGCGTTAACAGGGAATCTTTTGTTCGTGCTTTCGATCGCGTTTGATAATTCTAATTTACCAGATAGCATTGTAATCTATGGCATTTTTGCGCCCGGTATTTTTATTTCGATCTTAGCTGCGCGCATGAGTTCCGAATCCGGGTTTTATCATCTTATTGCGAGCCTCGGTGCAGTTACTATGCTAGCGTTGTTACCGTTTTTTAACTGGAGTAACGCATTGCTGATGTTACTGTTGAGTGCACTACTTGTGTTGGTCGCCAGCCGGGTAAAATCCCGACTGCTTTTGTTAACGGCGTCTCTATGTGGTGTGATTCAACTGGGTGCTCTGATGATACTCGCCATAGGTGATATTCAGGCCGTGTCATGGTTCGCACTGGCGCTACTTGGTGTGATACTGGTTGCACTCGCGTCTCTTGCCGAGCGTTATGGCGTTACGTTTTTTCGTAGCAGTGCGCGGTGTTATCACACAGTTAGCGCCTGGTCGCTGTAATGTATTTGGCCGTCTGCGGTTTAATTCTGGCGAAAACCCGCGAACGTGAGTTTTCGCCAGACCCACTCCATGGGACCATAGCGGTGATTTTTGAGCCACCATGTTGCCAAAGCCATTTGCACCAACCAGCCTACAATACCTAAAGCCAGACTCCAGAATTGCCCAATAAAATCGTAGGCGCCCAGCCCAAAGCCATAGAACACAGGGACATATACAAGGCTTTGGGCAAGATAAAAGGTAAGCGTCATGCGCCCGGCTGGCGCGAAAGCGGTGATCAGTTTGTTTGTAATAGCCAGTTGAAAGGCAATAATGAACAGAAATACACCACCGCAGATCACCATAAGATTGCCATAGTAGGCAAATAATTGCTCGGCACTCCAGCGCGCCATGCCCTCATGAAGTAAACCCGCAGCGCTCGGTGCGATAGCCTGAAAAAGGAAAAATAACAAGGCTACCCCTGCAACACCGACAAGTAATACTGAAAGCTTGTGTTGGCTTTTTTCAAAGAAACCCAGCCGACCCAATGCCGCCCCTGCGTACATGAGGCCAATAATATTCCACAGTCTGCCTGTTTCGAAAAAGAACCACCACTTACCGAATTGTCCGTCGAAGATGTTGTAAGCTACTAATGAGGGCAAATTGGCATGAGCGAACATATCGAAATTACTGCCCATAAAGTGAATAAATTTTGGCGACTCATAAGTGCTACTGCCAGCGAATTGGTGAAATCCGATGGCAATCAACTGCGGCACTTGTAATAAAAAGAATGCCGAAATAGCAATAATAAACCGGGTTGACAGTTTTTGAGTTAAAACTAAAAGGAAACCACACAGGGCTAGTAATTGAAGAATGTCGCCCGCGTATAGCAGGCTGTGGATATAACCGAATAACAGGAGCAGTGTAAGTCGCCAGCAGAATCGCGCCCGAAAATCTACACCGCGTTTATCATAATTATCAAGAATAATATAAAAACTAAGCCCGAAAAGAAGTGCAAATATTCCGTAAGCTTTGCCACCAAACAGAAAAAAAATGACATTGTGAATCCAACCGGGTTCGGGCTTATACCAGTAGAGCTCGAAATATTCCACCATGTGAACGATATATAGGCCCATAAGAGCAAAGCCACGAAGCGCATCGGCGAGAACAATGCGTTGACGTACCGGGGATTGGGGCAGGGCGGACATAATCACCACCTTTAATTATTAATTTGTGTAACTATAGCGACGTTTAGTGAGTGTTTCGAGAATTTGTACCACTGGCAGGAGGATGTCATGAAGTCTGGCGAAACTAAAGCAAGCGATGTCATAGCGGAGATTCGTCGGCTTGGTGATGCGACAATGGCGGAGCGCGCCCAGGGTTTTTTCAAAACGGGTAAAGGTGAATATGGCGAAGGCGATAAGTTCGTCGGTGTTCGTGTGCCGGTATTACGCGCTTTGGTTAAAACGCATCAGATATTGTCGCAAAAAGAGGTAATGAAATTATTGCGTAGTCAATGGCATGAAGTCAGGCTGTTCGCGTTATTTTTATGGGTTAAGCAATATGGGAAGGGTGATGATACATTGCGTAAAACCATCTACACCGACTATCTTGATCATACCCGATTCATTAATAACTGGGATTTGGTGGACTGTTCGGCTCCGGCGATCGTGGGTGCGCATCTTACTAATGCCAATCGTAAAGTGCTTTATAAATTGGTGGAATCAAATCTTTTATGGGAGAGGCGAATTGCAATTGTTGCCTGCTTCCATTTCATCCGACAAGACGATTACAGCGATGCCTTAGCGCTTTTTGAAAAGGTGCTTGCAGACCGCGAAGATTTAATTCATAAGGCCAGTGGCTGGATGTTACGGGAAATTGGTAAGCGCAACATCGACGCTGCAGAACAGTTTCTGCAGCAACATTATTTGCAAATGCCACGCACCATGCTGCGCTACGCTCTGGAGAAGTTTACACCAGAGCGCCGCCAAGCCTATATGAAAGGCCTTGTTTAAGCTTGCTTTGTAAAATCTCCGTAGAGTGCAATGCCGAAAGCACTTAAATAGCCAAGGCAAACTCCCGTTAGACCTTCAGCCATCGATAAGCCGAAAATTACAGTTGGCGTCGCCGAACAGGCATCTTGCACTCTAAACAGCATCGGGAACCATGCATCGAGCGGTGCCCAAGATGGGAAATTAGCAACAAGGCTGCACGCGCCATCGGTATTCCAACCGTATTCAAGCCCCATCAACTGCCAAGTGGTATAAGAGAGCCCCACGCTGAGCGCAATTAGGAGCAAGAGAGCAATTCGCCTTGGCCATTGCCAGAAGCGTATGAAAATACCGACGATACACACCAGAACAATGGCGGTAAGCCAGACACGTGTGTAAATGCACAGTTCACAGGGGAACAGACCAATGATTTCTTGAAAGTAGAGTGCTCCGCCTTCTAACGAGATGCATATTGCGATCACCGTAAGCCAGGGCCAGAGTTTGGGTGCACAGTTTAGGAATAACTTCATATTTAGTTTAACCTGCGTTGAGCGCTGCGATTTTTAGGCTCGCTTTTTTACCGGCACTGCTAACAGCTTTTTGCAAAGCAGCGGAAACTTCCCGGCGATACGCCTGAGACGCATTGGATTGTGAGAAAGATATGTATTTATTTAATTCATCGTCGTTTAGGTTTTGATAATTATAAAGCGCAATCGCTTCTGCATACTGGTTGAAGCGTTGCTGTAATTGTGGTCGTTGTTCCTGTTCACGACTTATAAATTCGGCTTCAGAAACCTGGTTGGATTCAGGGAGTAATTGGTTGAGTGCCAATTGCAGTGATCGCTCCAAGGTGAGCGACATGTCTATCATCTGTTCTGCCGATCCGGTCGCAACCTCGAGATCGTGCACCATACTTACGCGAGCCTGATTATTTTGTAGCTGGTGGTATTGACTCAGAATATTGTGGATTTTTTTTGGGTCTGCACCCACCACTTCCAGCGCGGTGACTTTTTTACCAAGATCGGTATCCAGCCACGACAACATTTCCTTAACCTGTTCCTCTTTTAAGTTGTCAATGAGGTGCGCGCGAACAACCGTTCGCAGTGCCGAGGGGTTATAGGTTTCATTGAGAATATTGCGAACTTCATCCACCTGAACAATACCGCGACGTAAGTAGTCATCGGTTGTTTTCATCACGTTGGTGGGCAAATAGGTGATGAGGGCATTAACGCCCGCTTTATCGAGCAACTCGTCAACAATTGTCGCATCGCCCTTAACAACGCGGGCCGGGGGTTGTGCGTTTTGGGTGTGCACGGTTTCGGGTTTACTGCAGGCGGCGAGCACGCTCACCAAACCATAGCTTAGCAAAAAGAGTAACAAGCGTTTCATGGGGTTTCCTGGTCGTTATTTTTATGATGATGCTTGGAACATAACTGGGCCGTAAAGTTTACCGCAATTCTCCAGGCGATAAAAAAGGCCGCGTATGCGGCCTTTGATACAAAACACAGTTATGGCATTAAGGGCGGGTGGTTCCCGTACCGGCGTTGCCGCCTAAGGGGATAACTTTATCGAGGCCGATAAATTTACCGCCGCTTTGCCACAGAGAAGGTTTGAACAAGGCATACTTCTCTTCATCCCAGCTCACCCAATCGTTGCCGAGTAAACCGCCGGTGTCGCCCGAGTTAGGGTTGAGGCACCAGAAGGTGTGATGCAAACCTTTCAGCACGATTTCGTCACGGATGGCTTCCATCCATTTCTGGTTGTCGCCACCGTCCATAAAGCCGCCCCATTCACCAATTAGCAGCGGTGCAATGTTGTCGTCGTGCAGGTACAACCAGTTGGGGCCCCAAATATCGGCTTCCAGCGATTCACGGGTGAAGTCGCCATCTTTAAACCAAGGTTGCATATACACCAGGGGACCATAGTCGTGTGGTGAGTACATGATCTGATCGTTATGCCCCGGCACTTCAACGGGAAGCTGACCCGCGAGACGCAGGTTGCCGCCCCACCAGGTGTTGTCATAGCACTGATCACTGTATTCTCCAGCGCCGGACTTGTTATCGACCCACTTGCCGTATTTCGGTGTGGCCTGAATGCCTTCCACCAGAATGAGCGCGTTGGGGTTAACGCCCAGGATTCGTTCCGCAGCAACTGTTGCAGCATGCCGCCAGTTGTGCTCATCCTGTGAGTCGTCCCACTTGGCGAAGTCGATTTCCTGAGAGAGTGGCTTGCGCTGACAGTATTCTTCCCAGCTCTCGTTCTCGCCTCGTACCAGGTTGGCACCGGCACTGCCGTCGGGTGAGCCGTGGGGTTCATTTTCCAGATCGTAGGCGATGATGGTGTCGTCGTTTTTATAGCGATCGGCGAACCATTCCCAGGTATCGTAGAAATCGCCGGAGCTGATGTCGTCTTTGTACCAGAGCTCGTAGTTGTGGCCGCTGTTATCGGCGTCGGCACTGTGTTGGTCGATAAGAACCTTAATACCGCACGACTTGGCCTGCAGCAGCACCTGGTCGAAAATTTCCAGGCTGGTTAACCCGGCAAGATCAGGGTTGGCGTAGTCGTTTACCGAGGCCGCGTCGGCCTGACCAGACATCCACTCTTTAATCAATCGCGTGGAAATGGGCACTCGCAGCAGGTTGATGCCGCGCTCGGCCATGGCTTGCATGGTGTCTTGCAGATTGGCGCTCCACAGTCCGTGGAATACACGCTCAGAGGCATTGAAGCCAAACCAGTTGGCGCCGGTGAGGCGTACGGTATTGCCGCTGGCATCCACGATTTTGTTGCCCTGAGTGGTTAACCAATCATCATTACCGGGTACTCCCGTCGGGTCCACACACGCCCATCCGGATCGGCCACCACCGCTGGTGCTGGATGAGCTGCTCGAGCTGGAAGAGCTGTTTGAACTTGAACTACTGCTGGAACTTGAGCTGCTACTGGAAGAACTGCTAGAGCTTGAGGTGCTACCTGAGCTCGATGAACTGGAGCTTGACGAACTGCTGGAGCTCGATGAGCTTGTGGAGTTTGATGAACTTGAGCTGCTCGAGCTACTGCTGGAAGACGAACTGGAGGTGCTGGAACCAGAAGCTTGTTCAGGAACGCAATCTCCAGTGTCCGGGTCGCATAAAAATACCCCGCCGTCGCCCCACTGATCTTCGCAGGTGTTACGGCCAATACAACTTTGATTGTTTTCGTAGCCCCAACCACTGTCCTGGCCCTGACACAGCGGGCGTATCTCGGAATACCACACGCAAGACAGTTCATAGCTGGGGTAGTAATCACAATTCTGTTGCGTGGTTGCGCAAGTGGCGCCGCTTGAGGAGTTACTGGAGGAGCTTGAGCTGCTGGAATTCGATGAACTGCTTGATGACGAGCTACTTGACGTGGTGCTGTTTGACGATGAACTGCTCGATGAGCTGCTTGATGTAGAGCTGCTACTGGATGAAGAGCTAGAACTGCTGGAGCTGGTCGACGAAGTACTGCTGCCTGCTGAATCGCTACAAGTGGGTGTTCCAAAGCCGCCACCGTGATTCCCCTGCAATCCGAAACTGGCAGACTGGCCCGGTGCGAGACTGGCGTTCCAGCCGATATTGCTGGCCGTGATTGGTGTACTGCCGGTTTCAATGGCGGCGTTCCAGTAATTGGTTACAGTAACGTCGGTATTAAACAGTAAATCCACCTGCCACCCGCTTACACTGCTAGCGCCATTGTTGGTGACTTCTACATTGATTTGATAACCGCCACCCCAATCGTTTACGTAGGTAACGTCGCAGTCGAGAGCGAAGGATTTCGCGGAAAGCAATGCTCCCATCAGCATGCCCGCGTATTTAAGTTGTTTAAACATCGCTTATACCCATTTTTATTATGTTGGTTTTAGGGCACTCACAATAGCGCAAGTGTGCGCAAAAACCATCCACCCAAAGTACTAATCTGAATAACCAAATAATTTAATAATTGGTGGGGTTATAAAACGCATCTTTCTCACACTTTTCTAGTCAAATCCCCGTTTTGGGGCGTGAATTTATGTAAGAGACATTCTCAATAGGAAAAATAAATATACCGTATTGAGATATTAAAATTTTTGATATATAGCTAGATGATCTAAAAAAAAGAATTTATTCATAAAAACTATTTATGCTGTCGTTTGTTTACTTCTTTTTTATGAATTCTCTATCGCCACTGTTTGTTGATCCCCGTCAATACATTTTCCTCTCAATAGACATTCAAAAATCAGGTGTTTATGCTTCGGGGGTTTTTACTCTAGCGAGGGTGAATAGGTTTAATACTAATTCGTTAGGTTTCAGATAGGGCGCGCCGTTGTCCTGTTACAAATAGTTCATGGGGGCTAATAATGAATAATATCCCATTCAAATTGATCAAGCGGTTGGCTGCAGCGACCTTAACGCTGACAGTTTTCACCGCGACCCAAGCACAGGCCCAAACCTGTGAATGTGAATGGTATGGCTACACCTGGCCGATGTGTGAAAACACTGACGATGGCTGGGGGTACGAAAACAACTCTTCTTGTATTGGTATTAACACCTGTAACAGTCAGAGCGGTGGCGGTGGCCCCCGTGGTGATTGCAGCGGTGGGGGCTCTAGCAGCTCATCTTCCAGTTCGAGCAGTTCTTCATCCTCTTCGTCCAGTTCGAGCAGCTCTTCAAACTCGACGACCAGTTCAAGTTCCAGCTCCAGCTCGTCGAGCTCGAGCAGTTCCTCCAGTTCATCGTCTGGCAGCACTGGTGGTGCAGCTTTGGAAGTGGAACTCGAGAGCTTGTCGGGTCAAAGCCTGTTTTCACCGTTCAGCGTGCAGAACGATGCAAGCGCGTCGGGTGGGCAATACATTGTTTGGCCAAACAACGGCACCCAGATTAATAGTTCTGGCTCCGATAGCGTAAGTGGCCAGGTTGCGATCGACTTTAGCTTGTCGCAAGCGACAACGGTATCTTTCCAGATTGCCGTGAATTTCCCCTCCGGTGATGACGATTCCTTCCATTACAAAATGGACAGCGGCTCCTGGTCCACCCAGAACAATTCGCAAACGTCTGGCTGGAGCACGATGTCGATAGCCAGCTTCAGCTTGTCTGCTGGCAATCACACCTTAACGCTAGAGCGTCGCGAAGATGGTGCCCAGTTGGATAAGGTCATACTTACTCCATCAGGCGGAACTATCAGTGGTGGCAGTAGCAGCACCAGCAGTTCGTCCTCTTCCAGCAGTTCGTCGTCCTCGTCGAACAGCAGTACTTCTTCCTCATCGTCTTCGTCGTCCAGTAGCTCGTCATCGGGCACAGGAACAGCGTTTTTTACTGACGATTTCGAGAGCGACACTGTCAACCAGCAACCTGCCAATTGGAACAACTTCATTGCCTGGCAGGCTAACAACCCCAACAACAACATCAATGCTGGCACCTATGCGCTCGTGGATAACACCCGCGCCTTTACCGGCAGCAAGTCAGTGCACTTCAAAGGTGGCGCGAATCCGGCGCAAATTACCCGAGCACTGCCTAGCGGTATCAGCACCGTTTACCTGAAAGCCATGGTTTACATGAGCAAAAAGCTGGGTAACGAAGTTGGTGATAATCACGAGCACATCATGGGTGTTCGGGGTAATGAATCCAGTGCTGACAATGAAGTGCGATACGGTCAAATTAAAGGGCACCTTGGCACCAACGAAGTTCCCAGTGACGACATTTCACCGCCTCAGGCGCAGTGGGAAAGTGGCCCGGAAATGGTCGCCGATACCTGGCACTGCGTTGTTGTGGAAATGCTTGGCGGAAATCGCTCTTATCACGCTTTGAACGCCTATCTCGACAATCAACTGGTTCATTCCATAGATTCTGCCGATGATTGGAACAACGGCGGTGTGGGTGGTAATTCGCATTGGCTGGACAACAAGTTCGCCTTCGCGATGTTCGGTTGGCACAGCTTCAGCAGCAACGATGCCGATGTGTGGATGGACGATATCGAAATCTCCGAGCAGCCCATCTCCTGTACGGCTGAGGAGGCTGGTACGGGTTCCAGTACTTCGAGCAGCTCGAGCTCAAGCAGTTCAAGTTCTTCCTCATCCTCAAGTAGCTCCAGCTCAAGTTCGTCCAACAGTACCAGCAGCACTTCGAGCTCCAGCTCGTCGAGCTCAAGCTCATCCAGCTCCAGCAGCTCAAGCTCAAGTTCTTCGAGTTCCGGTATTGCGAGCTGTGGTGCAGCGCCTTCTGGTAGCCTCTCTGCAAGTGCAATCTCTGGCGCTAATGGTAATCGCAACGGCTTATATGAAGGCCCGATCTGGAAAGACGGTGCACTGTACTTCTCCGACTTCCTGTTCGATACCACCTTCACCTCGCGTATTCAGCGCCTGGCCAACGGTGTGATGACCACGCAGATTAATAACAGCGGTAGTAATGGTTTGGCAGTGGCTGATGATGGCAGCGTAATCGCGGCTACCCACTCCACCGGTGGTTTGTCGCGCTACGATCTGGCTAGCGGTAGTCGTACTGATGTGGTGAACAGCTACAACGGCAGTCAGTTCAATTCACCGAACGATTTGGCCATCGCCAGTGACGGTACTATTTATTTTACCGACCCCGACTATCAGCAAGGCAATACTCCGGGCCAGCCCCTCACGGGTGTGTACCGCGTGTCGCCCAACGGTACGGTTACCCTGATCGAAAGCGGTTTGAACAACCCCAACGGAATCGCCTTGTCACCGGACGAAAGCACCTTGTACGTCGATGCGGTGAGCGGTGAACTGCGAGCCTACCCGCTTTCAAATGGTCAGGTTGGTTCTCCAACCACGCTGGTTAACGGGCTCAATAGCCCAGACGGTATGACCATCGACTGTCACGGCAATATTTACGTGGCCGAGCACAATAGCCAGCAGATTAGTGTTTTCAACCCCAATGGTGGCCGCTTGGCAACCATCAGTGTTGATGCCAATGTCACTAATGCAACCTTCGGTGGTGCAGACGGTAAAACGCTTTACATTACCGGTGCGCAGCGTATATGGAGTGTAGCTTTAGATGTTACCGGAGCCGACTTTGATTCCGGCACAGGTAGCAGCTCCAGCTCGTCGAGTTCTTCCGGTTCCAGTACCAGTTCTTCCGGTACTCCAGGCGTTGTGAGTGCTGTTAACGTGGGTGGCAACGCATCTACCTACAACGGCATCACCATGCAGGCGGATAACTTCTTCTCGGGTGGAACGCAGAGTTCCACCAGTGATGATATCGCCGGTACCAACGACGACGCGGTATTCAGTACCGAGCGCTACGGCGACTTCACTTACGAAGTCCCTGTAAGTAACGGTGTCTACAGTGTCGAGCTGCTGTTTGCTGAAATCTTCCAGACCGCTGCGGGCAACCGTGAATTTAATGTGATCGTCGAAGGTGCGGAGGTGCTGTCTAACCTAGACCTCTTCACGCTGGTGGGTTCCGATACCGCCTACACCTATCAGGTGGACGGGGTACAGGTAACCGACGGAAGCCTCTCGATCGAGCTGCAGACGATTATCGATAACGGTACTCTGGCTGGATTTGTTATTTACGGTGATGGCGGCACGTCGACTTCATCGTCTTCCAGTTCAAGCAGTGGTTCAAGCGGTGCGCCTCAAGCCATTCAAGTGGAGCGGGCTTTTCCCAATCTGGCTTTCCAGCAGCCTTTGGGCATGTTGCAAGCCCCGGGTGACAGCTCGCGCTGGTTCATTCTTGAGAAGGAAGGCCGCATCTACACGATCGACGCCAACAACGAAGGTACCACTCAGAAGAACCTCTATATCGATCTGAGTAACGTGGTGCATCCGGCGAACGAAGGTGGTCTGCTTGGTATGGCATTCCACCCGGATTACCCGGCTAACAACAGCGTTTATCTGTCGATTACAACACTCGATTCGGACCCGATGACTTCGATCATCACCCGCTACACAGAGAGCGCTGATGGCTCGAGCTTGATCCCAAGCTCGCGCCAGGACATCTTCAGCTTCGAGCAAACCTTCTCAAACCACAACGGTGGTGATATCCACTTTGGTCCAGACGGCTACCTCTATGCGGGTTTCGGGGATGGTGGTTCCGCTAACGACCCCAATAACGCGGCTCAAAACACCACTAACTTCTTCGGTACCATGATTCGTATCGACGTGGATAACGGCAATCCCTACAGCATTCCAGCTGACAACCCCTTTGTGGGTGACTCCGGTGTACTGGATGAAATCTATGTTTACGGTTTGCGAAACCCCTGGCGTTGGAGCTTCGACCGGGCAACCGGCGATCTCTGGCTGTCTGACGTAGGGCAGGAGTCCTGGGAGGAAGTGAACATTATTCAGGCCGGTGGCAACTATGGTTGGCGCTGCTATGAAGGCACCCACCTGACTAACAACAGCTGTAATACCAGCGGGCCGTACATTGAGCCGCTTGTTGAACTCGACCATAGTATTTCGGCATCCATCACCGGTGGTTACGTCTACCGTGGTAGTCAGATCAGTGGTCGCAACGGTCAGTACATTATGGGTGACTACGAAACCGGCCGAATCTGGGCGGTGAGCGGAGATGGCAACGGCGGATACAGTTATGAAGAGCTGGCCGATACCGATTACCACATCTCCACCTTCGGTGAAGACATCAATGGTGAGCTGTATTTCATTAACTACGGTGGCGAGCTCTACAAAATCACACCTGAAGGCGGAACCTCGAGCAGCAGTTCCAGCAGCAGCAGCTCGTCGTCGAGTTCCTCAAGTACCGGCGGTTCTAGCAGTTCCAGTTCGTCGAGCTCATCCAGTTCAAGCAGTTCAAGCTCTGGTTCCACAGCGAGTGGCATTTCCTGTACTGCGACAGTGAACAACCAATGGAATACCGGGTATCAACTGGATATTACGGTCATCAACAACGGCAGCAGTGCGGTCAACAGTTGGGAAGTTCAGCTTAACTTCGCTGAAGATCCTCAGATTGTGGATGCCTGGAACGTCGATTATGTTCAGAATGGCAACACCGTTACCCTGAGCAACATCACCTGGAACGGCAACCTGAGTGCCAACGGCGGCAGCGTTTCCTTCGGTATGCAAGGCAGCCACGATGGTAGCTTTACCGCACCGACCTGTACCGGTCCGGGAGGTACCTCTTCGAGCTCCTCAAGTTCAAGCAGTAGCAGCAGCTCGAGCTCTTCAAGCTCCGGTGGTCTCACGGGTGAGCAGGAGTACTCGGCACAGTGTTCCGAGTGTCACGGTGCGGACGCCGCCGGTGGCTCGATCGGCATTGCGTTGAATACCACGCGTGATAAGAACGTCATGGCGCAGTACATCGCAGCTGAAATGCCGCAGAACAACCCCGGCTCTTGTGGCACCGAGTGCGCGGCGAAGATCGTCGACTTCCTCGAGGCCACATACTGGGGCGGCAGCCAGGCACTGGTGTGCGATCAACCGGTTACCTACGGTGCGAGACAGCTCAAATTGTTGACTCGCAACGAGTACCAGAATTCGGTTGAAGACTTGCTGGGTGTCAATTTTGATGCGTCTTCGGGGCTCACAGCCGACACTATCATCGGGTACTTTGTAAACAATACCCACTCTTCGGTGGTGAACAACAGTTACGACAGCTACATGTCTGTTGCTGAAGACGTTGCCCAGTGGTCTGCCGATAACGGCTTCAGTGGTGCCTTGAGCTGTAACGGCAATTTCGATCAGAACTGTGCCAACGAGTTTATGGCGGGTCTGATGCCACGCATCTTCCGTCGGCCATTGGAGAGCGATGAAATCTCGACGTACTCCGGAATGGCGAATGGTTTGCAAACTGGTGGTGATGTTAAAGCGGGTATTCAGCTGGCGATTGAGGCGGCATTATCATCGCCTCAGTTCCTGTACCGTCACGAAATTGGTGAGCTCAATCCAAGCAACAGCACCATTGACTTCGATGCTTACGAGTTGACCTCTTACGAGATGGCTACCTGGCTCAGCTACACCTACACCGGTTCTACCCCTGATGCCACTACCTGGCAGAAGGCACAGAATGATCAATTGCGTACTGAAGCGCAGATTCTTGCTGAAGCTGATCGTTTGCTTGGCACGAATGCGGTTAAGGAGCAAATGGGTGAATTTGTCGGTCACTGGCTCGATACAGACCGCCTGGAAAGTGCACCCAAAGATACCGCCACCTGGCCCGGCTTTGATGCGCTGATACCGCACATGAAGCAGGAAATTCGCGAAGTATTCGCGCATGTGATGCTGGATGCGAATGAGCAGTTCGCTTCTCTGTACGACGCCAATTACACCTTTGTGAACGGCCCGCTCGCGCAGCACTACGGTATAAATGGTGTGTCTGGCAATAACTTCCAGATGGTTAACACCACCGATCGCGGCGGTCTTATCGCCAACGGTGCCTTTATGGCTCGCTGGTCAGAAGAGGTGGAAACATCGCCGATTCGTCGTTCGGTGCGCGTACGTCGTCGAATCCTGTGTGAGGATCAACCCGATCCACCCGCGGGAGTTTTCGCCGATCGTGCAGCCAAGCTTGAAGAGCTGAAGGACTTCCTGGCTAATCCGACGACCACCAACCGCATGAAGTATGAAGCGGTAACCGGTGATTCCGCCTGTCAGGCGTGTCACCAGGAATGGATCAATCCGCTTGGTTTTGGTATGGAAGATTTCAGCCCTGTCGGTAACCCGCGTACCACTGACCTTAAAGGCAATACGATTGATGCCATCGGTCGCCTGTACGCACCTGAAAATCTGAACGATAAAGATCAGTGGATCGACTTCCAGGGAACCAAAGGCCTGGGTGCGATTCTCACCGATCTGCCGAACGTTCAGCAGTGTGTACCTCAGAACCTGTTCCGTTTCATAACCGGTGTAGGTATTGATGGTATTGATAATGACAACCTCGAAGGCCCCACGCTTGCTGCACAAGAGCAAAATGGCTACGCCTGTGAGGTTAAAGACCTGACAAACACAATGATGGAGCAAAGCCCAAGGGCGATGTTGGAGAGTATGAGTGTCATGGACGCGGTACGTTACCGCAAGGCCTGGCCACGCAACTAAGCCACGGTTGGGGCAGTTACCGCCGGTAATTGCCCCTCAAGCTTCCACTTTGTGACTATAAAAATTGAAAGGTTAAGATCATGAAAAAGCGATATAAGAATAAATTTGATAAGAAGCGCCGTGATTTATTGAAAATACTGGCATCAGCTGGTATCAGTCGCGGCCTGCTTCAGGCATCCCCCCTAGTTGGCGGCATGATGATGTCACGCCTGGCCGATGCCCAAGGCAGCGGACCCAACAAGTCCCTGATAATTTACTGCCCGGATGGATGTATCCCCAACAACTGGTTCCCAAACAGTAATCTTACGTCCTTCCCGATTATGTCCCAGCCATACAGCAGTGTCGCCAGCGAATGTAACTTCCTGGTGAACATGGGGCATCATCGCGGTGGTCACGGTGTGGTTCCCACACTTATTAACAACGGCTGGACGGGTGACAGTTTCGATGTAAACCTGGGGCGTATTCTCAGTGACGGGATGCCATTCACCTACATCAATCTTGGTGTACACAGTAACGGCCACGGTTACCTCACTAAAGATAACAGCGCCGATGTGCCCTTTGAAGATAACCCCTTCAATGCCTTCGACCGCATTTTTGGCAATTTGCCAAGCAGCGGCAGTTCCAGTAGCGGTGGCAATACCAAGGGAAGTGTTATCAACGCTCATAAAGCAGCGTTGGATGCCCTCACCACCAAATTGGGCAGCTACGAAAAACACCGTCTCGATTCGCATTTAACAGCCATTGAAGAAACCGAAGCGCGCCTGGCCTCCCTTGGTGGTGGCGGGCTATCCTGTAGTGCCGGCAGTGCCCCAGCGGAATTTCCGTTGGAATACGACACCTTCGAGCAGCAGGCGAATTTGCAGGCGGAAATTATCGCCCTGGCATTCTCTTGTAATCTGACCGCTTCTGCCTCAATCGCGTTTGGCAATCATCAGGGTGAATTCGCATTCCCCTATCTGAACTTCACCGGTATTTATCATGCCTCCATTCATGGCGGCAACGACGGCGACCCAAGCTACCCTCACTTCAGTGAAACCCGTAATCACATGAGCAGCCTGTCTGCGTACACCATTCAAGCCTTGAAAAACCAAGGTGTACTCGACAGTACCATTGTCTGTGAGATTACTGATATGGGTAACGGCGACGCGCACGGCAGCGAGCAGGTGCCGCTCATCATGGCTGGTGGTGGTGGCGCTATTCAGCGCGGTGTTTCCAATGCGGGTGGCTCCAGTTATACACCTCTGAATATGATTCATACCGCTGCGGTCGCGCTTAACGCGGATCAGCATCCTTCTTACCAGGGTTACGCCAGCAGTGTTATTCCGGGCGTGTTGACCTAACAAACGTTAAACTAGCGGCCCGGCCATCGTGCCGGGCTTTTTTGTTTAGATGAGGCCTTCAGCCAGTCTTTAGTGGCTGCTTTTATATATTCACTTAATAATAACGATGCGATACCTATCTCAAACGACAACAGCCCTGGTGGGATGCCTGTTATTGGCAGCTTGCACGAAACAGCCTCCGCTCACCGAAAGCCAACGCAAACTCAACGACACAGGTATAACCTGGGGCGGTAATTATCCCAAGGATATCAATAAAGATTGCACTGCCGTTATTGATGTGCAGAAGCTGCCAGAGGGCGATCTGGCTAGCGGCGATATTCTTGCTCAGCAGGATTGCAGCGGTGGCAGAGATACCCTGTATGGTGACGGCAATAACGGCTTTCACTACACCAAAATTGACGCCAATGGAAAGTCGCTGTCTAAGGGTGCGAAACAGTGGCAGTGTGTTGTCGATGAAGTTTCCCAGCTGATGTGGGAGGTCAAAGTACCCAGCGACGAACAGTACGGAAATTCCGGTCCCCACGACAGCGATGATCGTTTTACCTGGTACAGCGGCGTTAGTGCCGCAAATGGTGGGGCCGTCGGTGAGTGGAACCAAAAATACAATCAATGTGATGGCTACGATAAAAACCAACCTGCGACCTTTTGCAACACTGGAGAGTATGTGGCACGGGTGAATAAGGCGGGTTTGTGCGGGCACGGTGACTGGCGCGTACCAACTCGACCCGAGCTGGAATCGCTGGTGAATTTCGGAGTTTCCAGACCTGCGATAGATATGAAATTCTTCCCTAACACTCAGCTCGATTTTTATTGGAGCAGCTCACCGGTGGTTGACCAGCCAAGCAGCGCCTGGGGAGTAAGCTTTCAGTTTGGCTTTAGTGCGCCGCTGCAGCGCAACAACAGTCGCTTCGTTCGCTTGGTACGCACATACACGCGCGATGTGCAGGAATAGAGGGGGGAGCATGATCAAATTATTATCTAATGTCGTACGCCGCGGTCTAGCTGGTGATTTTAGTCAGTTTGTAAAAGCCAGCAGTGCTTTGGTTTTAGTGATGATGACTGGGCTTGCGATGGCGCAGCCAGAAAACGCGCCACAGCGTTGCCAAACCGAGAATATTCCCGCCACAACGCCGAGCGAACAGTTTCATGTCAATGGCGATGGCACAGTTACCGACACGCGCACCGCGCTGATGTGGATGACGTGTTTGGTGGGTTTGGATGGCGACCTTTGTGCACAGGGAGAAGCGCTTGCGATGACCTGGGCAAAAGCTCTGCGCTACGCACCGGAACTGAATGCCAGCGGCGGCTTTGCGGGTTATACCGACTGGAGGCTCGCTAATATTCGGGAACTGTCAACCCTGCCCGAGTTGCAGTGTAAATCCCCTGCAGTGAACAGCGAGATATTCCCAGGTGCCTTATCGAGTCATGTTTGGTCGTCGTCGCCGTACCACTTCTACACCCACTATTCGTGGTATGTGGATTTCAGCAACGGCGCTCCGACCTACGACGAGCGTATACGCGACAAAATGGTGAGATTGGTGCGCGAGGCTCAGCCACAGGAGAAATAACGCACACTGACTTGTGTCGTGCGTGGCAATAGCCGTTACATTCCTTTATCCTTAACCGTTCTGTACAGTTTGCAGGCAACATCGCCATTTGAGCGAAAGTTGTTACAAGCCTAAGAAAGACAATAATAAAAATGATTGAGGTAGGTTATGCGCGATTCACTGTTAATCGCCAGGGTAGGTGTACTTTTGGGCCTGATGATGGCCTTTATTGTGGGTTCCCACTTTCTCTTAAACGAGACATTACATTCTTTTTTTTCGTCCAATAGCACACAACTTCACGGCGTGGCTGCCGCAATACTGGTATTTTCCGGTCTTGCCACTGATGTAGTGCTGCCAGTGCCTTCCAGCGTTATTTCCGTTTGGGCATATGTCTCTCAGGGTTTAGGGCTGGGCTTCGTGGTGGTTTGGGCTGGTATGATGACGGCTTGTGTCCTCGGTTACCTGTTAGGCGCCGGTGCTGGCAGGTCTGTATCGCAAAAATTCATCAAATCGGATGATCTTGACCTCGCTAGGCAATTATTCAATCGCTTTGGCAGCTTAGCACTGGTTTTGTGTCGCGCCGTGCCTGTTCTCGCAGAGGCCTCGATAATTTGTGCGGGCATTGCAGGAATGCCGTTACGACGTTTCTTGTTTATCTCGGCGTTGGCAAACGCGGGAATCGCGTTAGCATATGGTGTAGCCACTACTTGGGCAGTAGCCAATGCCTCTTTCGGACTGGTATTTTTTGCCAGCGTGAGCCTGCCACTTACTGCCGTGGCGATTTACAAATTAATACCCAAGACAATGAATACAGAAAACTCCCTTGTGTCGCGAGATGAGCAATTGCTACCGAGCTTTTCAATGCAGTTCAGTTACCCGCTTTGTTTTACACGTAATGTTTTCGACCCTAAAAATGTTACTTTGGTAAACGAATTGCACCGTAACAAAGCAGTGGGTTCGCTAATTAAAGTTCAGATTTTTATAGATGATGGTGTGGTAGCCGCTCATCCGAATTTACAGCAAGCGATTCAAACTTATTGCCGCACTCATCATATTGAATGGTCTGGCGAGATCATTTCGGTGCCTGGTGCCGAAGCGGCTAAAAGCCAACAGCAAATCGAGAGAATGCATGGTTGCATGTTGCAGGCGCAGCTCGACCGGCAAAGTTACGTTATCGCCATTGGCGGCGGTGGTGTATTAGATGCAGTGGGTTATGCTGCGTCCACTTTTCATCGTGGTATTCGCCTGGTGAGAATGCCGACAACAGTGCTGGCTCAAAATGATGCCGGTGTTGGTGTTAAAAACGGCATTAACAGCCAGGGTATAAAAAATTTATTGGGTTGTTTCGCTGTACCCCACGCAATTATTAATGACGCTGTATTTCTGGAAAGCCTTAGTCAGCGGGATTTTCGAAGCGGATTTGCCGAAGCGATAAAGGTAGCCTTAATTCGGGATGCCCGTTTTTACCAGTGGATAGACGAAAATGCCGAGGCGTTAAACCAGCGTAATGAAACGGCTTGTAATTATTTAATTAAGCGTTGCGCTGAATTACATATTAATCAGATTTGCAATGGTGGTGATCCCTTTGAAATGGGAAGCGCCCGGCCACTAGATTACGGTCATTGGAGCGCACACAAATTGGAATCTCTCACCGGGCACGAATTATCGCACGGCGAAGCTGTCGCTTTGGGTATGGCCTTAGATGCTCAGTACGCTGTGGAAGCCGCTTTATTGCCACAACACACCGCAAATCAAATTATCGGCCTAATCCAGCGTCTTGGTTTCGAGGTGTGGCATCCTGCACTGAACTGGAACTGTGCGTCTGGAGAGAGCGCCTTACTGAAAGGCCTGGAAGAGTTTCGCCAACACCTGGGTGGCGAGCTGTGTATTACATTGCTCACGGGTATCGGTAAAACTCTTGAAGCCAATCATATCGATACAGAGGGTTTATTGCGCGCGCGCGATAAGCTGAAAAACTTTGCGCCGGTTACTGAATCTGAAGTTTCCGGCTAGCCGGGTTAAGGTGCCATGCAGATTTTAAGCAGTTGCCATCTCACTTACTGCACCAACATACACCCTGGCGAAGACTGGGAAACTTTGTACACCAACCTTCGCCAGCATCTTCCTGAAGTAAAACGCCAGGTATGCCCTGATCAAGCGATGGGGGTGGGCCTCAGGCTTTCCGCCCGGGCTGCGGAATATCTCAGTCTCAATTCACACGCACTGGAAAATTTCCAATCCTGGTTAGACCAGCAGCAACTCTACGTTTTCACGCTTAATGGTTTTCCCTACGGAACTTTCCATAACGATGCCGTGAAAGAATCTGTTTACCAACCAGACTGGTCCAGCAATGAACGTCTCGAATACAGCTGCACGCTGGCGGCACTCTTGGTACAGCTATTACCCAGTGGTTTGCACGGCAGTATCTCTACAGTACCTGTTGGTTTCGCACCGCACCTGGAAGCAGAAGAGAATCTGCAAGGTGCCGTTGCCAACATCTTGGAATGCGCGGCTTTTCTGATTCAATTGCGGGAGCGCACAGGTGTGACGGTGCAATTGGCTTTAGAGCCTGAACCGGGTTGTTATTTGGAAAATACTGCGGGCACCATCAGCTTTTTCAACAAACATCTGTTTACTGAATCGGCTTTACAAACCGTTACCGAACTTGTGGAGCCTGGTTTCGATTTAGGTATAGATAGTTTGCGACAGCATCTGGGTGTGTGTCTGGATACCTGTCACGCGGCGGTGATGTTTGAAAACTCCCAGCAAGCCGCGGAAGCCTTGCTTGAGGCCCACATTCCCATCCATAAAATTCAATTGACTGCGGCTTTGCAGCTCGCGCCAGTAACAGAAAACGCGATCCAGCAACTCAGCGCTTTTGCAGAAGGCGTGTATTTGCATCAAACCTGCCTTCAGCACAATGATCAAATAGATTTTTATCTCGATTTGCCTGAAGCCTTAGAGCATGCCGCACAGGCTCAGGAATTGCGAAGTCATTTCCATGTGCCTGTGTTTTATCAGTCCTTGCAAAACACCGGTACTACGCAAAACGACTTGCAGGCAATACTTGCTGCACAGCGAGAGCAGTTATATTCACCGCATTTAGAAGTGGAAACTTATACCTTTGATGTATTGCCAATGCAACTTCGCTCAGATTCCGTCGTAAACAATATTACGCGTGAGTTGCAATGGGTGTTGGGGTACCTGTCATGAAGTTGGCCACGGCGTTTGAATTGGGCCGAGTTTCCAATTTGCCTACCGTGTGGACTAATGTGCTGGTGGGTGTAACGCTCAGTGGTAGTTCACAGTGGCCAGTAGCCATCGCTTGTATGTTAGCGGTTAGCTTGCTGTATTTAGCCGGTATGTTTTTAAACGACGCCTGTGATGCGCGATGGGATGCGGAGCACGGCCAACAGCGTCCGATTGTTCGAGGTGATGCTTCGTTGGCGGAGGTTTATGGTTTCGCAGTGCTTTTCACAATAATATCGTTGGCAGTTCTTTTGGCTTTTGCTCAAGATGGGCAGAAAATTCCTGTGGCGATTTTTGCACTCGCCTTAATTGCCGCGATAGTAGGCTACGATATTATCCACAAACACTGGGCGCACAGCGCCTGGATTATGGGTGCGTGCCGCTTGTTGGTGTACCTCACCGCCGGTGCGCTCGTGGCGCCGCTGAATACGACACTGCTGCTGGCTGGTTTAGCGTTATTGCTCTATATCGCGGGCATTACTTATTTAGCGCGCACTGAACATCTTAATCAGTTACTAAGTTCATGGCCGTTATTGCTTTTGTTTTGTCCATTAATATTCTGTTGTTATCAATTACTGGCGACTCCCAATTTAAGCGCTTTGACGATTATTGTTGTATTGCTTACCCTCGCCTGGATACTTTACGGCATCCGCTTTTTAATGCCGGGGCCGGCGCGAAAAATACCCAAGGCGATAGGTGTTTTGCTGGCCGGGCTGTGTTTGATTGATGCCAGCGTACTCGCAGTGATGGGGCAAGGTATAACGGTGTTAATGGCGCTGTGCGCATTTGGCCTGTGCTTGATGTTGCAAAAAATGATTTCTGCCACTTGATCTACGGTGAACCCAATGAATGAGCTCCATAGCCAATTGGAAGGAATATTGCGGCAAACCTCCGCTTGGAACAAGTTGCGTGTTGAAATCACTGCGCTTGAAGAAAATTTCTCCAGGCAGCAGTTTTTTTATTTGTTTGCGATTTGTCCACGTTGGCTAAAGAGTGATGCGAACTCTGTTAACATCTCAGCAATGTTAGACTCAGCAATGTTCGACCCCTTTGGGGTTATGACCCATTGGCGTGCTACCCAGGTCGCGAGGCTGTATTTACTCATCAAACTTTATGATTACAGCAACGCAGTTGAGTATCATCACGTTATTGATGAGCTCTTTAAGACCGCCGACGTTAACGAGCAAATTTTATTGGTACAAAGCCTTCAGTTTATTCCTCAGGCTGAGCTGTTTGTGGAGCGTGCACGGGAAGCTGCGCGCAGCAATATTGAATCTGTTTTCAGTGCAGTGGCTCATAATACGCCCTATGCAAAAACCTATTTTAATAACGACGGCTGGGATCAACTTATTTTAAAAGCGGCTTTTCTTGCGGTTCCCATTTGGAATATTGTCGGTTTAAAGGAACGGAATAATTTTCGCTTGGTGACAATGTTAAAAGACTATGTACTGGAGCGACAAGCTGCGAGTCGTAGTGTCCCCTGGGATTTATTTTGCTGCCCTGGCTGGCTCGCCCAAGGTGAGGAAGATCTACAGTTTATTGCCGGGCAATTTCAACGGGGCACTCTCAAAATTCAGCAGGCAATTTGTCTCGCACTGCAAGAAAATGCCCATGAGCCAGCCGTTTATTTGGCTCAACAATTAAAAACACAATTGCTAAACCCATTGGATTCTTGGCAGGCAATTGCCGAGCTCGAAGATTAAGAGGTGAAAGTATGTTTATCGATCCGCACATACATATGAGCGCACGTACTACCGATGATTATCAAGCCATGGCGGAAGCGGGTGTGGTGGCTGTGATAGAGCCCGCTTTCTGGTTGGGACAGCCGCGTACCTCGGTAGACTCCTATCGCGACTATCTCGCCTCATTGGTAGGCTGGGAACGTTTTCGGGCGTCGCAATTCGGTATTAAGCATTATTGTGCGATAGGTTTAAATTCCAAAGAGGCTAATAATGAGGCGCTCGCAGAGGCGGTCATGGCGGTATTGCCATTATTTTTAGCGAAAGAAGGCGTCGTTGCGGTCGGTGAAATCGGCTTCGACGAACAGACCGCCTTGGAAGAAAAATACTTGCGCTTACAGTTGGAATTGGCGAAACAATTTGAATTACCGGTGATGGTACACACACCGCATCGAGATAAGATTAAAGGTACACTTCTAACTATGGACATTTGTGAGGAGCACGGTCTGGACCCCTCGCAGGTGATCATCGATCACAACAATGAAACCACCGTAAAACAGGTTTTAGAGCGCGGCTATTGGACGGCGTTCACGCTTTACCCGCAAACCAAAATGGGCAGCGAGCGCATGGTAAATATCGCCAAAGAATACGGAGCTGAACGTATTTTTATCGATTCCAGCGCCGACTGGGGAGTGTCAGACCCAATGAGCGTACCTAAAACGGCAAACCTCATGCTGAACTCCGGTATTAGCAAAGAGGAGGTGCATAAAATCTGCTATCAAAACGCTTTGGAAGCGTATTGTCAGAGCGGCCAAATTGAAGAATCCGACTGGCAGGATGCCAGTTTTGACCAGGCCGAATTGTTCGAAGGCAATTCCGTGTTGCGAGGGCAGAAGCCGCTAAAATCATCAGAGGCTTAACACAATTGTGTTATAAGCTCGGTGTTTCTCCAATAAATGATTTAATCCTTTGCTTTATAGATTCAGCGTGCTTTAGGAGTTTTTGTGGTTCAAGTTAATCAAGTCTCCGATGTTTCTTCCAAATTGCTGGTGCTTAATGTTGTTGGCCTTAGCCCCAAACACATCGGTGAGCACACACCGCATTTGAAAAAGCTGAGCGAGCGCGGGGTTAAAACACACATTCATTCTATGATTCCCGCCGTCACCTGTTCGGTGCAAACCACGTATTTTACCGGCACGACGCCGGCGCAACATGGCATTGTGGCAAACGGTTGGTATTTTCGAGATCAGTCCGAAATTCGATTCTGGCATCAGAGCAACCATTTAATTCAAGCGCCGCAAATCTGGACGGAAATAAAGAATAATAATTCAGGGTTGAAAACGGCAAATATTTTCTGCTGGTACAACATGTATTGTCCAGCAGATACTGCGATTACGGTTCGCCCCATGTACCCGTCTGATGGCCGTAAATTACCAGATATTTATACCTCGCCGAGTGCATTAAGGCACACGCTCAATGATAAGCTCGGTACGTTTCCGCTGTTTAATTTTTGGGGTCCTAAAAGCAGTATTGTCTCTAGCCAATGGATTGCCGACGCTGCGCAATTCACGATAGAAAACGAGCAACCAAATTTTGTCACTGTTTATTTGCCACACCTGGATTATGCCATGCAAAAGGTCGGGCCAGACCACCCCAGCATTTGTCAGGAGCTCTGTGACATCGATAAAGTCTGTGGTCAGTTAATTGAGTTGGCGGAAGCAAATAACTACCGCGTTATTGTGCTGTCGGAATACGGTATTCAGAAGGTGAGTCGCCCTTGCCATTTGAATCGTTTATTTCGGGACGCGGGGTGGCTAACGGTTCGCGATGAGCTGGGCCTGGAATTGCTGGACGTTGGCGCGAGCAAGGTTTTTGCGGTTGCAGATCACCAGGTGGCGCACATCTACGTGCAGGATGAAAATCTCTTACCGAAAGTGCAGGCTTTGCTTGAACAGCAAAGCGACATCGAGCTTGTTCTCGATGAACGCGGCAAGCAAAAATATGGCCTCAATCATACTCGCAGTGGCGAATTTATTGTTATCGCTAAACCCAATGCCTGGTTCAGCTACTACTACTGGCAAGACGATGCCCGCGCGCCGGATTTCGCTCGCTGCGTGGATATTCATCGCAAGCCGGGCTACGACCCGGTTGAATTGTTCGTAGACCCATCCATTAAGTTTCCGTTGCTGAAAGTCGCTTCTAAATTAATTCAGAAAAAACTGGGTTTTCGCTACCTGATGGATCTAATACCCTTGGACGCCACTCTGGTGAGAGGTTCTCACGGTGCTCTGGTAAGTGATCCCTTGCAAGGTGCCATTTTTATCGCTTCAGATGGGGCTATGGTGGCGGATGTGGATTTGCAGCAGGGAATTCCCGCAACACAAGTATTCGATGTCTTACTGCAAGGCGTAGTTGCATAACAAACCTAAGCCAGCGCAGCGCTTCAAGGTCAAATATTTAGGGGGGTATCTCAGTTTCAGGCTGGGTAAAACTAAAATCAATTTGTAGTTTTATTTGCTAATAAAAATGCAGTAGAGTCAAAAAAAACCATTTAAACTTTTTTCTTAGGCGTAGAAAAAAATACAAAAGGAATAGCAAGCGGCCCAAAACAGGCGCCCAGTATAACCCACAGAGCAACATTCGCTCGCCGCCTTTTGGCGACGAAGTAGCAGATTTCTGTGGAGACTACAATGACGATTCCGAGTGTTATTGCGGTGGTCATCGAGGTTCTCCTGTTACCAACTTGAAGAAATCTGGATCTCATTACCAGCATTGACTCTTGTATACCCTGCATCACGGAAGATTACAAGAATAATTTTTCGGTGTAGCTCGTCGCAGCTTATAGAGTTTGTATTTAAAGATCAGATGGAATCTGCTTATTAGCGTTTGTCAAACATCCAATAAAGAACGACAACTGCTTGCGCAAATGCGGTACCGATAAATTCACGACCTTCTTCGATATAAGGGCGCTCTGGGCTCATATCCTGCACCAGCGATTCGCTACCCATATGGTATTGTAAATACTCTATTAAGCCAGGTAACGACACCGCTAAACCGGCAAGACAATACCCGGTAGCAATTCCGATGATGGCTCTGTTTACGGTTTTACCCAGCGAGACAATCGATAGCAAAGGAACCAGTGCGGCGAGAGTATAAAGAGTTACCCAGAAGATGGGGTCGGGATCGTTAAACTGTAAATAAGCTACGTATCCCAGTAAGCCTACCAAGGCAATGTGTAACACGTTGAACATAATGATCTTCCAATATTATTGTTTAGGGGGAGCCGCCTAGAGGTGATAACTCTTTGCAAATGAATAAAATCGCGAACTCCCTATAGGTGCAGATTATTGTACTGGCAGATACTTGTCGAGAAAATTTGCCATAGCTTGAAAGCTATTGCTTTAAAAGCAGATTACCCCTTCTGAGTTTGCACAATACACAGCTAAATTTATGGCTTTACTTACCTCAAAGTGCTATGTGGTTGTTATACCTCGGCGCTAGAAACTGGCGTACTTTTTAAGCTTTTTGTGAGATTTGGGGTCATTTTGTATGCTAAGCAACGTTTCCTTGTGGTTTTCCAGGTCGTACCTAGCAAGAATTTTGCAAAACCATGCAAGCGAATCGAGATGCATATCCGATTTTATATCACCCGCTTCTGCTTTTAGTATCTCATCCATTGCGGTATACACCATTTCTTCGGTACCTCCGCGACGAACTATTTCTTCTGCTGCCCACCTTCGCAAAGTTGGGTCTTCACTTTTTACCAAACCCATAAATCGGTGAGTCATTAGGTCTTGGTCTTCTTTGTAGTAGGTGGTGTCCTGCATAAGCTCATTGCGTTTTTTGAACCAGTAGAGCTTGGGGTGTAAACGATGAGCTCTATTTCTAACGCCACGGGATTTTGATGTGCTAACCAAGTTTACGATGAAGTCGCGACTATCGCTTTTCCCAAAGGACGCGTATGCACGTACAAGGGCGTTTAAATCCCTGGCAAGTTGCTTATCTTTTGGGTTGGCCATGTGGGCTTCATAGGCTTGCTTTGTACGGGCCTCGACAACTTTATAAAGCGCCTCGTCACTTAGGCCTGAGCCGGTAATTAGATCGGCCGTAGTAATCAGTTTGACAGACGATTCAGTTTGAATATCTTCTTTGAACGTTGCTATCTCTGCTTTTATTCTTTCCTCAACACTGGCGATTGCACTTTGAGCGCCTAGTGAAAAGAAAAAAATAGCAACGAAGAGAAACTTTGTCGTATTTAAAAGTTTTTTCATGGTGTTATCTCCATATAGTGTATGCCTGATAAAATATTGGTAGAAAATGGTTGTTGAAATTGGCAAAGCCCCCCAAATAGTGATTTGCAACTCGTTTCATGGTGGTGTGAAAGCGATTGTCATGTCGCCAATTTATACTTTGGGGATATAAGCTAGTAACGCGAGCGGGCCAATGTACTACATCACTGAATATAATGGTCATCAGCGATTATTGTTAGATTGTGGAGAAAGCTCTTCGTAATCCCCTTTTGCGATGAGTTTAGTTACCAATTTCCAATCTCTAGTTAATTGTATCTGCGAGAAGCCTATCAATAAAGTATGTCTTGGCTACTAGCGTTTCCATAAGTTCAGTTGGGAGGAGGGATCTTCTTCTCGTTCGATATCGGTATCTATCCCTATATTTCTTTTCAGGGGGTTGGTTTTCAGGGGACTCTCTTTTTAGAGCTTCGCTATTTAACGCTATGTACCCACTGAAAAACAGTGCAATTTTGATTGGGTTTAGTGTAACAGCTAATTGAATCTTGTCGAAGCCTCTCAATCCTTGAGTTTAGATAATCCATAAAATAAATAATTGTGGTGGTGATGCAGAGAAGAATTTTTGTGACTGCCCGAGAATTATTTATGAATCCCAGTATAGCGGTGAGTTTGTCGGTTACTAATGCTTTCGCATCAAGTTGAGAGTCGGTGAGCCAATATTGACTCGCACTATATTCGCGTTATTTCAAAAATTCGGTAATGTTTTGATAATAAAGATCGTATTGCGAGATGGTGTTATGGCTGGCGTGAGGAATGGTTATGGCCACGGGGTGAGTGGCTGAAAAATGACTGATCAATTCTTGGGTGTGTTTGGCTGGGATGATTTCGTCGTTTTGTGCCGCCACGATCAAGGTTTGCGATTGTATGCTTTCGGCTCTGCGTGCGGAATCGAAAGAGTCTTTCAAAAGTATAGCAACCGGCAGTATGGGGAAGCGTTGTTGAGCAAGCTTGAGAATGCTATCGAAGGGTGTAATTAAAATCAGTTTTTCTACTGGTCGTTGCGATGCTAAAAAGCTAGCAACACCACTCCCTAAACTTCTGCCTATAACATAAACCGTTTTATACCTCGCCTGCAGGGAATCAAAGATTAAAAGTGCGTCGGCACACAAAGCGGCTTCACTGGGTTCTCCTGTGCTGCCGCCGTAGCCGCGATAATTGACCAGAAAAATGGAATATTCAGGTACATGTAAATCCAATTCTGCCGCACTGCTCGCGACACTTTCAGCGTTACCGCCAAAATACAAAATGGCGGCTTGAGTGTCGCGTTCCAGAGCGATAACTTTGATGTGTTCGCCATTAATATTGAACTCAATTTCGTCGTAATTGTGGGAACTCGCTGGCGTTGGGAAATATATGAGCTGTCTCTGGAATAGATACAGCAATAGGTTTATCGCCAGATAAATGCTAAAACACGCTATTGCGAGCAGGGATAAGAGCCGGTAAAAATTAATTTCCATATTGATAGGAACAGGCTGCTAGGAATACAGGCGCTGAAAATTAAGCCATAAAACCTAAATCTGTCACATTAAAATTTGCCAAATTAGGGAATACGTCGCCATAGGCACTGCCGGGTAAGCCAAACCATGTTGCCAGTGTCGCTGCGTACTGATCGATGCTGCTACTGGGAATAATTCGACCTTCGCCCATGTCGTCGTTACTGCCAATGCTTAGGTCGGGCATGGTGCCGTAAATATCGCCGCCGCTAACAGCATCGCCCATCACAAAATGGTGGCTGCCCCAGCCGTGGTCGGTACCGTCACCATTGCTGGTGAGGGTGCGGCCGAAATCAGACAGGGTGAAGGTCGTTACTTTGTCGGCAATGCCGAGTTCCACTGTTGCGTCGTAAAACGCCTTAAGCGCAGCATTCAATTGTTCCATTAACACCGTGTGGCGACGATTTTGGTCGCCGTGCGTATCAAAATCACCGACACCCACGAAAAAAGTTTGTCGGGAAACATCGAGACTTTGCCGCGCGGCAATTAAGTTGGCCGTCATTTTTAAACTGGTCGCGAGTCGGTTGTCTTCCGGAAACTCAGTGGTGAGAGCTGTGATGTTATTCAGCGCCGTACCCACTTCAAGTGATAAATCCCAGGCTTTGGTCATACGCTCGGCGTAGGCTCTTGCAAACATATGGTTTTGGCTTTGCGCGAGTATTTCCTGGTAAACCTGCACGCGTCGATATTCCCAGGCATTGTCTTCTTGTGTGGTGTTACGATCCAGTGAATTGATGCTGTCGATACCCTGTGGATTTACCGCATAGGGAATTACGTTTGCACCAGCCTGCCACAGATTGCTGCCACTGAGCGAAATATTCATGGAAAGGCGCGGGTTGTTATTGATGCTCGCCATAAGGTCTGCCGCTCGACCGGCCCAGCCGTTGCGCTTAATAGTGGACTGCAAACTCTGTAAAAAATTTTGCTGATCGTTATGGGAAAATAGCTGCGGTGGTAGCGCTACATTTTTTGCCTGGTAAGCGGCCTTGCTGGTCGGCTCCACCAGCGCGCCCACATTTCCCAGAATAGCGAGTTTTTGCTGAGCATACAGATTAGCAATGTCTGTGAGTGCAGGGTGTAAGCCGTAGTCGGCACCGTTATGTTGGTTGCTGGTAATCGCGATAAGATCATTTTGCGCAATGGCAAGGCTCTGTCGCGTTGCGGCGTAGCTCGCGTATTCGCTGGTACTGCGTGGTACCACCATATTAAATGCGTCGTTGCCGCCAAACAAAAATACACAAACCAAAGCTTTGTAATCTTCTGCCGGTGCTGTTTGTGCGTGTGCCAGTTGTAAACGGCCGAGCGTCGCCAAGGCGCTGGAGCTGCCCAGAGCCAGGCTGGCGGCGCTATTTATAAAAGCACGTCGATTAAGAGGATGTTTATTCATCATAATTACCTTTGAACGGCGTATTCTGGCGAGCCAACGGTGAGAAACAATGCGTCGTACACTTTCATTTCCGCAGAGGTGTTACTGCTAAACTCCACCAAAAAATCAACGATACTGTTGTAGAGATTTTCAGACATTTGTCCGGCCATTAATAAAAGATTAATGCGATCCAGCAATGTGCTGGGGGTGGTAGACAGCAGTTTTTCGGTTTCGAGGTAAAGTTGCGCGGGGTATATATCCCAGTTGTAGTTAACTTGTTCCGATTGCGGCCAGGGGTTTTGAGTGTCGCGCCAGAATATCGAACCGCTAATTCGGCTGGTGGCAGAAATCAACTGGCTGTCAGTCATTATCTGAAATTCCGGCGACACCAAATCGTTTTGTTTAATTTCGCCGGGTTGTTGGTAATCGGGGCGATAGAAATTAAATACCGAAAACGAACCGTATGGTCGTTGCCCTAAATCACGGTCGCTACCGCGAAAACGCAGGCGGTGTTGTGAAAGGTAGCCATTTTCCTCTAGTACAGGCACGCCTTGCGCTTTAAAGGCTCGCCAAATTGCAGCGACCTTTAACAGCGGTTCGCGAAGTTTGCCAAATATTTCGGGGTTTTGGGTATAACCGTTTACGGCTTCGTCATCGAGGTATATAGCTTTCACCACGGCAGCCATATCCCCTTTCACGCCGTCGCCATTGTTATTAAAGACGCTGGCAACCCGTTCCACATAAGCGGGGCTGGGGTTGCTGGTAATTAAGCGTTGAATAAGCTGCTTACTAATGAAGGGTGCGATGTTGGGGTGTGCAAATAAAATATCCAGTGCCGCTTCTATATCTTGTTGCGGCGTTAAATTCGCCGCGATGCTGTTATCGCCAAACAGTACTTTTGAATTGCTGTCGTGAAACGCGGTGAAGGATTTCATGGGCGTCACTTCGGCAATGCCATTGCTGGTCCATTCCCACCATTGATTGATGGTGGCGTGATTCCAACCGGTAAAAACGCGCGCGAGATTTTTAATGTCGTCTTGACCATAGGTGGCTATTGGTTGTTGGTTGCCATCCAGTTTAACGCTGCCATCGAGATTTAATTCCACCAGTCCGATACTGAAAAGCTGCATCACTTCGCGGGCATAATTTTCATCGGGGCGAATATTACGATTGGCGTCAGCTTTTTCGTTGCGAATCATGCTCAGGTATTCGCCCATGATTGGATTGAGGGTGATCGCTTGCAATAGATCACGATAATTACCAAACGCGTGCTCAGCGAGAATATCGTGATAGTTGGCGATTCCGCGAGAGTCGTTAAACAGCACGTCTGACACATTTGAAATCACCAATATCTGGCTCAATGCGTAAGCCACTCTCTGACGTAGTTGATCTTCGCCCCAAATTGCCGACTCCCACCAAATATCGCTGCGCTGAATGTCACGTACCCAGGCCTCCGTATCTATTTCCGGTTCGGGTACGGCTTCAAGGCCAATTTCTTCGACTCGTTCGTCGAGCAGTGGCAAGTGACGGGTTTGGGGAAGTGCAATTTGCTCGTCGAGCCAGGTCTCGCGACTTTTGCTCATGCTGCTTACAATGGTTTTGGCGGTCGCGCCAAATGTGGCCTGATTTAGAAAGCGCGCGGTGGCCGCAGCCTGCGCATAGTTCGGGTCGCCAGGAACCGGAAGCGCCGGGTCTGCGCTGGTATCGGGTTGCAGCGGAGCGGCAGTCGGTTCTGGTGTAGCAGTGGGTTCTGGTGTAGCAGTGGGTTCCGCTGTCGGCTCGGGTGTTGCGGTTGGTTCCGAAGTGGGCGCAATCGTGGGTTCTACGCTCGGTTCCGGCGTTGGCTGTTGCGTGGGTTCGCTGCTAGGAATACCAGACTCTTCGCCGCCGGAACTGGCTCCACAGGCGCTTAGATGGGCTACCACGGTGATCGCCAAAGCTAAGGCAAATAATCGCTGTGAAAACAAAATAACCCCCAAATATTCGGGCCGATTTGATGAGATCCGAGCATATCAGGTTTAGCGATTCAAAAAAGCGGTGAGGGTGTTAATATTCGTAAACACTTTTTTGTGCAATGCAAAAAGTGACGCAAGTGTCGTGGGCTGAATTGGAATAGATAATAAAAATCAGTCAAAAAAAAGTAATAAGGAAATCTCATGAAACTCGTTAATTGCGTTTTTGGAATACTGTTCGTTATCTCCGGGTTTGTGTGGGCTGATACAGCGCCGGCCAACTTTCAATTTCATCATGCCCAGGGCTCGCAAATCGTAGACGAAAAGGGTAACCCGGTTTTTTACCGCGGCATTTCTTTCGGCAATCGCGTTTGGCAAAACGATCGCATTCCCACACAACACCATGGCTCGCAAGATTTTGCCCGGGTGCGCGACATGGGTATGAATTTGGTGCGCTTCTACTTGAACTATAAAACCTTTGAAAGCGATACCAAGCCCTACAGCTATCTCGACGACGGCTGGCAGTGGCTCGACAACAACATTGCCTGGGCCAGGCAGCACGGAGTCTATCTCATATTAAATATGCACGTTCCTCAGGGCGGATTTCAGTCGCAGGGACGCGGTCATGATTTATGGCGGAAACCCGAGCTCCAACAACGTCTGATTGCGCTATGGCGTACTATTGCGCAGCGTTATCACAATGAACCGGTAATCTTCGGTTACGACCTGGTCAATGAGCCGGGAGTTATTCACTCTAAAACAGAGTGGCAACAGCTCGCTCAGAAATTGGTAAACGAAATTCGCAAAGTAGACCAAAAACACCCCATTATTGTTGAACGGGTGAACTCCATAAACCGCACATGGCGCAACGACCGTGAAATGAATTTTGTGAAAGTTCAGGGCGACAATATTATCTACACCTTTCACAGCTACGACCCTTATTTTTACACCCATCAGCGAATTTTTTGGGATAAAGCCATGAAAGATCGCGATGGTGGAAAGTGGCCCGATAAAAGCGCAAACCACACCCGAGAAAATCTCGCTAAAATCATCGATGAATATCTCGCCTGGGGCAAAGCTAACAACGTACCTCTTTATTTTGGTGAGTGGGGTGTTTACAAAGCCAATTTCGAGGCGGGGCGCGGCGGTTTAAATTATTTACGCGATATGCTTGCGGTCCTGGATGCGCGCCAACTCACCAATACTTTCCATGTGTACCATGAAGAATCCTTTGGTTTGTATCGTGGTGATAGCACGCTCGACCCGCAAAATGTCAATCGCGATTTGCTAGAGTTGTTTAAACAAACTTATGTAAAACCTGAAAAAATTCAGTAACCGCGATTTAAAAACCAGACCTCAACGAAACGCTTCCACAAAAAGAGTCGCTTTATGAACGTGTCGACAACTCAATTTTCAATGGGAATTTTCCCGCTGCAGCGAATGCAAATGTTCATGGTGTTACTGCTTGTGCTGGGCCTGACTGCCTGCGAGCTGCCCTCACAACGCGACGCTGCAGCGCCCGCGCCGGAGCAACAGACTCAGGGTGTCGACGTGGCCGCCTGGCCGCAGGTGGCCAATCCCTTCGGCTATGATGCGGATCTCGAGCAGCGTATCGATGCGTTGCTCGCAAAAATGAGCATCGAAGAAAAAGTCGGTCAAATGATGCAGGCCGAAATTAAAAGCCTGGCGCCGGGTGATATTAAAAAATACCACTTGGGCTCTGTGTTAAACGGTGGTGGTTCGTGGCCGTATCGCAAAGATCACCCCGAAATTTCCGACTGGCTGCAACTGGCTGACAGTCTTTATGAAGAAAGTATGGATACCAGTGATGGCAGGGTGGCGATTCCAATTATGTGGGGTACAGACGCGGTTCACGGCCACAACAATGTCATTGGTGCAACCTTGTTTCCGCACAATATTGGCTTGGGAGCGACTCGAAACCTGGAGCTGGTAACGGCCATTGGCGCTGCAACAGCAAAAGCCGTGCGGGCTACGGGTATTGAGTGGACCTTCGCGCCAACCGTCGCTGTGGCTCGTAACGACGCCTGGGGGCGCACTTACGAAAGCTATTCTGAAAGCCCGGAACTTGTGGCGCAATTTTCTGCTGCCATGGTGCGTGGTCTGCAAGGTGATGTGCAGGGCGACGATTTTCTCGCCAGTGACCGAGTCATCGCCACCGCGAAACATTATTTGGGCGATGGCGGCACCTGGCGTGGCGACGATCAAGGGGATGTCCGTATCCCGGAACAGGAGTTGATTGCGATTCACAATGCGGGTTACCCGCCGGCCATCAAGGCCGGTGTGCAAACGGTAATGGCGAGTTTCAACAGCTGGTACGGCCAGAAAATGCACGGTAATCAAGACCTGTTAACGGTTGTCCTGAAAGAACGCATGGGGCTTGATGGTTTCGTCGTCGGTGACTGGAACGGGCATGCCCAGGTGAAGGGGTGCAGCAAGCGCTCCTGTGCGCAGGCTATTAATGCCGGTATCGATATGGTTATGGTGCCCGACGATTGGCGGGCGATGCTGCACAATACCCTGGCACAGGTGGACAGCGGCGAAATTCCCGTGTCGCGCATCGAGGATGCCGTACGACGTATATTACGGGTAAAACTTCGCGCCGGCTTGTTCGACACTAAGCCCAGCGAAAGGGCGCCCGCCGCCGAGGTCATTGGCAGTGCCGCGCATCGCGCACTTGCGCGTCAGGCGGTGCGTGAAAGCCTGGTATTGCTTAAAAACGACAGACGCGTTCTACCGATTTCTCCGCAACAGCGAATTTTGGTGGTCGGTAAAGCGGCGCAGGATATCGCGCAGCAAAGTGGTGGCTGGTCAGTCACCTGGCAGGGGACGGGTAACACAAACGCGAGATTTCCTGGTGCCACGAGCATATTTGAGGGAATCGCTGCGGCAGTGGCCGAGGCGGGGGGCACGCTGAGTTACTCAGATAACGGCGACTACGACACCAAGCCCGATGTTGCCATCGTGGTGTTCGGCGAAACCCCTTATGCCGAGGGGCGTGGCGATAGAGACAGCTTGGAGTTTCAACCGGGCAGTAAGCGCGCCCTCAAAAAACTGCAAAAGCTGCAGGCTCAGGGAATTCCAGTGGTATCTCTGTTTCTTTCCGGTCGCCCCATGTGGGTGAATCCCGAGCTCAATGCCTCAGATGCTTTTGTAGCGGCGTGGTTACCGGGCTCCGAGGGAGCGGGTATTGCCGATGTGATCATCGCTAAGGGCAATGGCGAACCGCGTTACAACTTTACAGGGCGCTTGGCATTTTCCTGGCCAGCAAAGCCCTTGGACATGCAGTTGAACATTGCGGAGTCACCCTATCAGCCCTTGTTTCCCTTGGGTTACGGGCTCGGTTACGACACATCAAGCAAGGCGCTGGGTAATCAGCTTGAGGAAGCTGTTGCGGGCGTTGCCACGGGCGACGTAAGCCAGCTGGATTTCTACGTTGGCCGTGCCATGCAACCCTGGAATCTGTTCCTGATAAGCGGGGAGCAGCGCGATATGCTCAGCGGCGCCCAAGCGACGCTAAGCGACGGCAGCATGCAGCTAACAACCGTCGACAAAGAGGTACAGGAAGATGCCCTCAAGCTACGCTGGCACGATCTGCAGTCGGGCAAACTGGTGTTTTACGGCGACCAGCCGCTCAACCTGGCCGCCTTTGCAGAGCGGGGCACACTGGCATTCGATATACAGGTTAAGGATCTCAGCAAGGGCGGTATGGAATTGGCGATGAGTTGCGGTGAGGATTGTTTCCGCAAGGTGCCCATCGATGTCACGCTGCGCAACACCGCCAAATCTGGATGGCAAAATATCACTTTAGCGCTGCAGTGTTTTGTGCGCGATAACGAAAACCTCGCCGCAGTCCAGCTTCCGTTTGTACTCGAAGTGGGTGGCAGCGGCGAAGTTGAACTCGCCAACATTCGATTCCACCGTGGAGGTAAGCCCAATACGGAGTGTCCTGATTACAGACGCGTGGCTGTTACTCCCGCCAAACTCGAAAAATTTTGGGCTCTGGACTGGTGGCAGCCGCGTCATCAGCAGCTTGTTGAACGGGTTAAACAGGGCGATGTCGACCTGATAATGATCGGCGACTCAATTACTCACTGGTGGGAGAGGTTCGCACCACAAGTTTGGGAGGAATACTATGGGCATCGCAATGCGGTAAACATGGGCTTCGCTGGTGATCGGACCGAAAACGTCTTGTGGCGTTTGCAAAATGGTGAAATAGATAACATCAACCCTAAAGTTGCGGTGCTGTTGATCGGCACTAATAACACGGGTCACCGCCTGCAGGCAGCGCAATACACGGTTGCCGGCATTCGCAAAATACTGGATACCTTACGCAACAAACTACCGGGCACCAAGGTGTTACTGTTGGCGATATTTCCGCGTGAGGCATCCCCACAGGCACCTATGCGCCTGATTAACGAACAAATAAACACGCAAATTGCCAAGTTCGCAGATAACAAACATATTTACTTTTTAAACATTAACGAACAATTTGTGGACCAACAAGGCGTTTTGAGCCCATCGGTTGCGCCGGATTTACTGCATCTTAACGAGGCCAGTTACCGTCGTTGGGCGGAAGCGATGGAACCCTTGCTGCAGCAGCTAATGGGAGAAAACTGAGTTGAAATTATTATGGATATTGCCGCACGACTGGCTGCTATTTGGCTGATTATGCTTGTTGCAGGTTTTGCTAATGGTGCAATGCGTGACAGGTTTATGGCACCCGCATTGGGTAAACGTGTCGCGTTGCCGATCAGTGGCATTACCCTGAGCCTGATGGTCTTTGTGATCATTCATTTCTCCGTGGCTGGCTTCGGCGCCATGGTTACCGGTGGGTGGCTGTTGTTGGGCACGGTGTGGGTCTTGATTACATTGGTGTTCGAAGTTGTTTACACGCTTCGCAAAGGTGTTGCATTGTTTGCTGTGTTCAGCGTACACCGCGGTAACTTTTTCGTACTTGTGCTCCTGGTAACTTTAGTTACGCCGCTCATTTGTGCGCATTGGCAGGGCTTGGTAAGCGCCACTTAATCCGGTAGCGATACGGAAAATTGCCCGTATCAGGGCTCTTGGTCTTGCTTTCGCGAGATCGCTGTGCAACAGCAAGCTTGCAAAATGTTTACTCTGTTAATTGCAATCAAGCCGCTCACTTGTTATGTAAATTGCTTTACAAAACCACACAAAATTCTCCAAATAATGGCACAGAAAGTGAAGTATCCTGCTTCGTGATTCAACACAAAAGCTAGAATAATTGCTACGGGCGCGTTTTCTAAATCTCCGGGGTTTCGGAATCTGCGCATTAATCAATCAAGCAATAAAGACTGTGTCACAGAACAGCAAAATAATCTATCGATTTGCTGGACAGCTATTGCGTATTACTGTGCAGGCAACTGTGCTTGATTGAACTAATCAGTCTACGGAGAATGACGTTGAGTGGTAAATTGTGCCAATTTTTGGCAGCCGCGTGTCTGCGAAAAGTTAATCTCAAAAGCGGGTTACAGATGAGCTGTCGTGTGCTTCGAAATTTCATTTTGGTGTTCATGCTAATTGCCGGTTTAAGTCAGCTGGCACAGGCCCAAGACGAGCAAGAGGTGGCAGAGAGCGCCACTGAAACCGAAGACACCGCATCGCCACTCAGCGATGAAATTGAGGATCTCAAAAAAGCGGCGTTGGAGCTCAACCGTGATCTGCTGATTCTCGAAGAAGAGTTGTTGTTTCCCGCGAACACTCAAATCGTGGTTTTCCTCTCGGTAGATGTTGGCGCCTACTTCCGCCTGGACGCCGTAAAGCTCAATATCGACGACCAACTGGTCGCCAGTCATCTCTACACGCCGCGTCAAAACGATGCCCTAAGTCGCGGCGGTATCCAGCGTCTTTACATGGGAAATTTAAAAACCGGTGACCACGAAATTACCGCGTTTTTTACTGGGATAGGCCCAGACAATCGCGAGTATAAGCGTGGCGCCACCGTTACCATCGATAAAGACGACGACCCCAAAATGCTGGAACTCCGCATTATGGATTCCACCGCCAACATGCAACCGGAGTTTGATTTCAAAGAATGGGAGCTGTAACGCGATCTTCTCTACAGCTCGTTTTTCTTTGTTGTCTGGCCGTGAGTGGCGCAGTCAGCGCTAAAAAAGAGAAACCGCTGACCAGTGTAGCCGACTTGCGTTACGGGGTGGCCCTGTATCACTACTATCAAACGCAATATATGGATGCGCTCACCGAACTGCTCATTGCGAAGCAACGCGGCGGCATTCAAGGGCATGGTGATAATCCCGCAATTATGGAAGGCGGCTTTGCGCTTGCCTACGGTTTAGAACGCTACGCGGGCAGTGTGTTTGAAGATATTCTTGAAGGCAATGTGCCGGAAGATGCCCAGGTGGCCGCCTGGTATTATCTGGCTCGTATGCGTTATATGCGCAGCGACTGGAGCGGTTCGCAAAGTTCCATGGACCACGTGGTGTCTATCGCGTCGCACAATAAAAAAAGTACCCGCGACATCGAAAGCGATCTTTCCGCACTTAAAGTAAATCTCGCCATTAAACAAAATAATTTTGAAGAAGCTGAGCGAGAGTTGAAAAACAAAAAACTTTCAGCGGGCTGGCTTCCCTACGTTTATTTTAATATCGGTTCCCTTGCCGCTCGCCAGCAACAGTTTGATGTGGCAATCAATTACTTTAATAAAGTGGCCGATGAAGAATATCGCGAAGAAGAGTATCGCGCGCTTTACGACAAAGCCATGACCGCAGCCGGTTATTGTTATTTGCTGTCTGGTCGCTATGAAGAGGCCATGAAGCAATTTTCCTATGTGCGCCTTGAAAGCTCGATGTCGGGTCGTGCCTTACTCGGCTATGGCTGGGCTGCCACTGAAATTGACAAATACCATGAAGCCCTCAATGCCTGGAATCGCCTCACCAAAGCCAAGCTCATTGACGAAAACAGTCAGGAAGCACTAATTGCCGTTCCCTATGCCTATGAAAAAATGGGCATGGATGGCCTCGCCTTGCAGCAGTTTCAAATGGCCGAAACCGGCTTTGAAGAAGAAATTGCAAGGCTCGATGGTGTAATCGCCAACCTGAAAGGCGATACCCTGTTGGAAGCTTTGCAAATTGAAACGGCCGATGGCGTCGACTGGTTAAATTACGCCGAAAAAAATCAATTGTCGCCGCAGCTCAGTTATTTGATTGCGCTTTTTTCACGCGAGGAATTCCAAATGCGTGTGCAGGAGCTCCGTGACCTGCTATCGATTCAAAAAAGCAATCGCGAATGGCAGAATAAAATGGAGTTCTATTCAGCGATGCTGGATGCTCGGGCGAATGATCGCGATAATAAACAGGGGCTTCTGGCGCAAAATAAGCTGGCTTGGCAAATTTCCGATCTCGAAGATGCCCGTAAGGAACTTTCCCAAAGAGTTGAACGCATCGCCGCCGAAAAAGATTATTTCGCGCTGTCGTCTGGTGAGCAAAAAGAATTAATCACCCGTGTGCAACGTTCGCAAAAGCGTATTCCACGGCTGCGGGATGAAGACCCCTTTATCGAAGATTCTGAAGAGGCACTGCGCTGGTACTACGGAATTTTAATGTGGAATACCGCTGAGCAATTTTCAGATCGTTTGTGGCGTGCGATCAAAACGTTAAACAGCCTGGATGCAACCATAGTCGAGCTGAAAAAGAATTATCGCAGTGTCGAAGAGATTTTAAATTCAGCGCCCGACCTGCAACCCTACCATGCTCGAATAAGCGATGCCCGCCTTAAACTGGAGGCACAAAGTGCCGACATTGATTTAGCGGTAGCTGCCGCAAAAGAAGAGCTCCGCAAACAGGTTGTGAGTGTGTTAAGCCAGCAACGCAGCCGAATTCAGCACTATTTAGCGCAAAGTCGCTTGTCGGTCGCGCGCTTGTACGACAAATCGCTGAAAGAAAGTGAAGCGCGTCTGCTGGAAATGCAAAGTGAACAGCCAGCGCCCGCAGCGGAGGCACAACAGTGATGCCTTACAAAAAAATTCTAGCCGCGGTGTTTAGCCTGCAACTTTGCGCGTGTGCGTGGATGGGCGACGGTCGCCCCAACTACGGCAAAACCCTGGCGGACCTCGAAGCCACTGAGGTGCCCGACAATCCCATGCCGGTACCGGAGACCACGCTCGATAAAATTGAAGACAGCTATCGCTCGGCCCTGGATGTTGCCGAAGATCCGGCAATACGCCACCAAATCTTAGTGCGCCTCGCCGATCTCGAAATGAAACGCAGCGAAAAAAATCAGTTGGATGCGGAAATGCAGCAACAGTATTTTGCCGATGCGGTAACCATGTATGAAGAGCTGATTACCCTCAATCGCGAACGCCCGGTGGGCGGCAAACAAATGTCGAATGAGCGCCTGTTGTATCAGCTCTCAAAAGCCTATGCGCTGGATGGCCGTATGGCGGAATCGGAAGCGGCTTTGTCGGAGTTGGTGCAGAATTATCCGCAGTCGGCTTACGCTGCTGAAGCGGATTTCCGCCGCGCTGAACAAGCCTTTAGTGATGGCAAGTACGATACCGCTGAAACACTTTACGGTAATGTGATAGCGGCGGGTGAAGACACACCGTTTTTCGATAATGCGGTGTACATGGATGGCTGGGCTCAATTTAAACAAGGTCGCTATCGCGCATCCATCAAACCTTTTACCACCGTGTTAGACCGCATGCTGGTAAAAGAGGGAGAAGGCCTGGCGCAGCTCACCAACAGTGATCGCAATCTCGTCAACGATACCTTGCGGGTAATGGGCATTGTGTTTTCTTACCTGGATGGCGCGCAGTCAATCACCGACATTTACAATAATCTCGGGCCGCGACATTACCAGCACTTGTTGTATATGGAATTGGGTAATTTGTACCTGGAACAAAAACGCTATAGAGACAGCGCTGATACCTTCCGTCACTATGTGCAGACCTTTCCTGAAACGGATTATTCACCGCAGTTTTCCGTTAAGGCCATCGAAGTGTATTCACTGGGTAACTTCCCCAGCGAAATACTGCCGGCCAAAGAAGAGTATGTGCGTAATTACGGTGTACACAGCAATTATTGGGCGATTCGCGATGATGACAAGCGCAAGCTGATTAAACCGCAATTGCACACTTATCTGGAAGAGTTGTCGAGTTATTATCACGCCCGCGCGCAGGAAATAAAGAAAGTACGCGCCGAATACGCGAGTCTCAAAGCCTCGGGAAAAAAACCGGATTTTAAATTGCCGACCGAATCCGCCGAGCTAAATTACATGCGCGCGGCCGAATACTATCAGCAATTTATTGCCAGCTTCCCGTCCGATCCGAAAACCGGCGAGATGACGTACCTCATGGCGGAAGCGTATTACGAAGCCGGTCAATTGGAGCCCGCAATTAAAGCCTACGAAAATGTGGCCTACAATATACTCGATACCAAACATGGCGGCGAAGCCGGTTATGCGGCCTTAATCGCATTGCAGGAATTAATTGACGCTACCGAAATAAAAACCGAAGCAGACCAAAAACGCGTTGCTGACTGGCGTGCTCACAAAATCAATAGTTCCATCAGTTTCGCCGATTATTACCCAATCGATCGCCGTGCCGCTCCGGTGCTAACAAAAGCCGCGCAGGATATTTTTGAACAGGGCGATTTACCCCGCGCGGTTACCGTGGCAACCCGTATGACCCAGTGGCAGCCAGCACCCGCAAAATCTTTGCAAAAAACCGCATGGTTGGTGTTAGGCCATTCGCAATTCGATTTACAACAGTATGAACAGGCCGATTATGCCTACCGTCAGGTCTTGTCGCTGTTACCCGCTGAAGACCCCGAACGCGAACAGATTGTAGAACGCGTTGCTGCCAGTATGTATAAATCCTCAGAGCAACAAATTACCGCTGGCGATAAAGTGGCTGCCGTCACCAAGCTCATGTCAATTCGCGATGTGTCTCCGGGCAGCGCCGTGGCAATCAGCGCTCAGTACGATGCCGCAAATTTATTAATGGAGCTTAAAAATTGGAGCGAAGCTGAGCGGGTGCTTTTGGATTTTCAGCAGCGCTACCCGCAACATGAATTAAGCGCGACACTGCCGCCCAAAATGGCGATGATTTACCAGGAAACCGAACAGTGGGATAAAGCCGCAGATGCACTGGCCATCATGTCAAATTCCGGCGATCCGGAAGTGCGGCGCCAGTCGCTGTATTTGTCGGCAGAGTTGTATGAAAAATCCGGCAAGCTGGGTAAATCCATTGATCAGTACCGCAGTTATGCCAATCAATACCCTGCACCTTTTCCCATTGCCACCGAAGCCCGCAATAAATTGGTTGAGCTTTATGGCAAAACCGGTGATGCCAGCAAGCGCAACTATTGGTTACAGGAACTCATTAAACAAGATGCCAAAGCGGGCAGCCAACGTACCGATCGCTCGAAATATCTCGCCGCCATGGCCTCCACGGAATTTGCCGCCGATGACTTCCGTCGCTTTAGCAACATTAAACTGACCCTGCCGATTAAAAAGAGCATAAAGCTTAAGAAATCGGCGATGGATCAAACTCTGAAGTCTTACCGTAAAGTGCTGGCTTACGGCGTTGCGGAATTTTCGACGGAGGCCAATTACCGCATTGGTATGCTCTATGGTCTGCTCAGTAAAGATCTGATGAACTCACAACGGCCGCAGGGCTTAGACGCAATGGCTCTGGAACAGTACGAAATTTTGTTGGAAGAGCAGGCCTTCCCCTTTGAAGAAAAATCCATTGATATTCATACCAGTAATATCGAGCGAGCCTGGGAAGGTATTTACGACGACGGCGTAAAAAACAGTTTCAAAGCCCTGGCCGATTTGTTGCCCGCTCGCTATGGCAAAAAAGAAAAACGCGCGGAGGTGAGCATTGGCATTCATTAATCGCTTGCTGCTGGTCTTGTTGCTGGTGCTTCTTGCCGCTTGTGCAACAACACCGGGTGAAGACAAAAAAAAGCCGGCCAAACCCGAGCCGGAAGTCGTCAGCACGCCCGAGGCTGGCGGCGATACTGCCGCGCCGCTGGAGCTGATTCCCAACCCCTATCTGGCACAAAAACCCTCGGTTCCCGGTAAAGCCAAGCAGGAATTTGCCAAAGCGCTTGCGGCTATGAACGCCAAACAATGGAAGCAGGCGGAGGGTCTGCTAGGCTTGCTAACAGAAACCTGGCCGGATTTATCGGGCCCCTGGGTGAATTTGGGGATCGCTCAAGAACAGCTGCAGGAATTTGATGCTGCGGAACTCAGCTACCAGAAAGCCATTGAGGTGAACCCGGCCAACGATGATGCCTATGAACAATTGGGAGTGTTTTATCGCGAACGCGGTCGTTTCCAGGAAGCCGAGAAAACCTACCTGGCAGCACTTGAGGTGTGGCCCCACAACCCGGAAGCGCATCGCAATCTGGGAATTCTTTACGACCTCTACATGGGAAAATTTGCAGAAGCATTACAGCATTATAAGCTCTTAGCGCAAATTCTTCCTGAAGAAGATCGTCAATTGCAGGGCTGGATTCTTGATTTGGAACGTCGCTTACCGGCTTCCGAGGAGGCTTCTGAATGAAAAAATACTTAACAGCTTTGGTATTGTTGCTGGCGAGCCAGATGAGTGTTGCCCAGCAGGATGTGGTTGAAATGAGTGCGACGGTGACCGGCAACCAGGAACAACCCAAAGTGATTTATATTGTGCCCTGGAAAAGAGCGGATGACGATTCCATTTTGTATCAACCGCTTAACAGTAAAACCAATAATATTTTTGGCCATGTGGAACGCAGTGAACACAGGCGCGAATTAAAATTTATAAGCGAACTATCAAAAGAGTAAATCAGGCAATATTTTTGAGGAGGCAATTCATCCATGAATACAGTTGTTAGTTTCTTTCAGAGTGGCGGACCGTTTATGTACCCCATCGCGTTGGTGTTGGTGGTAGGTTTGGCGCTTACCATCGAGCGCTGGTTGTTTTTAACCGCGGCCAAGGCATCCAACCGTCGCACCTTTAATCGCATACTGCCCCTGTTGCAGAAAAAAGATTATGCCGCGGTGGTGGATCTGGCAAGGCAGAATCGCGCCCCCATCGGTCGGATTGTGGCGGCAGGTCTGGCTCGCATGCAGCAAAGCCCACGACGCGACGAAATTGAGTACGCCATGGAAGAAGGGGTAATGGAAGCCGTGCCGCGTCTGGAAAAACGCACACCTTACTTGGCCACTCTGGCAAACATTGCCACACTGCTGGGGCTGCTGGGAACCATTATGGGTTTGATCGCGGCATTTACCGCTGTGGCAAACGCCGACCCTGCCGAAAAAGCCAACCTGCTGTCGCAAAGTATTTCCGTTGCGATGAACACCACAGCGTTCGGTTTGATGAGTGCTATTCCACTGTTGCTGGCGCACGCCATGCTGCAGACCAAAACCACCGAAATTGTCGATAGTTTGGAAATGGCCGGTGTGAAATGTTTAAACATGATGAGCAACACCAATGCGTTTTCGTCGCGCACCCGCTCTGCTGATGCCGTACGTTAAGGGCTGCTCAGCTGTTTAAACACTCACATTCAAACCCGACTGGCGGTTTTCATGCGAATAAAACGCTCAACAAAACAGGAAGCTGATCTAGACATTACTTCCTTTATGAACCTGATGATTATTCTGGTTCCGGTGCTGCTGATGAGTATGGTGTTCTCACACGTTACCGTACTCGATCTCACATTGCCTGATAGTGCCTCCTCTTCAGCACCGTCCACCGATAATCCCTTAAATGATGGTATCGAACTGGTTATAAAACGCGATGAAATGGTCGTGAATTATCCTGCTGGCGCGCCTTTAAAGCGTATTCCGAAAATCGCCGATAAAGACAGCGGTGAGCAGGTTTATGATTTTGAAACCCTGTCGCTTACGCTGCAGGAGTTAAAGCGTTTACTCAAGTCGAAAGACAAAGAAAAAAAAGATATTTTGATATTGTCGCAGCCCGATACCGACTATCAAACCATTGTTAAATCCATGGATACCGTGCGCAGCTTTAAAGCTGTGGTAGCCGCTTCAGTCGTTAATGCAGAACTGTTTCCAGCGATATCCTTGGGGGATGCACCCGTGAATGAAGCCTCCGAACGTCGTGGAGGTAAGCAATGAAACAGTCGATACATGCTAAGCGCATGGCGCGCACCATACGACGCAACCGCAGTGTGCCAAAGTTGAACCTGGTATCGCTGATGGATATTTTTACGATTCTGGTGTTCTTTTTGTTGGTGAACTCTTCAGATGTTGAAGTGTTGCAAAGTAACAAAGACATTAAATTACCGGAATCCATCGCTGAGCAGAGACCGGAAGATAATTTAATTGTTACGGTTAGCCAGGAATCCATTTTGGTGGGTGGTCGCAAAGTTGTGGATACCGCAGCCATCGCGAAATCCAAGTCCAGCGAAATAGCGGCTCTGAAGAAAGAGCTGGAATATCTTGCATCGCGCAAACCTTATCAAACACCCGAAGAAGAGGAAGCGGGCCGGGATGTCACCATTATGGGCGATAAAGCGATACCCTACGATCTTCTTAAAAAAATCATGACAACCTGTGCGAAATCCGATTATCGCAATATTTCGCTGGCAGTAAGTCAAGTTCCAGACGAAACCACGCTGGAAGATTTACAGGCAGCGGGAGGTTAATGTGACAGTCGTTTTACGCACACCCAACCTGCAGCTCCCCTGGAGCTCGACCATTGAAGACGATCGCCGCTTTTGGAAAATTGTCGGCTTCCTGTTAATTCCGTTTTTTATCTTTAGTGTGGCGATACCACTGATTGAGGTGCCTGAGAAAAAGCGTGAAGAACTGGAAAAATTGCCGCCTCAGCTAGCCCGTGTGGTGTTGGAGAAAAAAGAACTCCCGAAACCCACGCCGGTTCCAACACCGGAACCGACGCCGGAACCTGAAAAAGATAAACCCAAAGAAGATAAACCCAAAGACGAACCAACACCCGAACCCAAACCGGATGTAACACCGGAACCACCGAAACCCAAAGCGACGCCGGAACCGGCCAAGCTGGTGGAAAAAGCTCGTGAAGCGGCGCAGGCAGAAATCAGTCAGTTCGCCGACCTGGCTTCAGAAATGCGGGATTCTTTCGATTTATCAGAGGTGAACGCCGAGCTTACCCAATCAACCGGTCAGGCCGCGGAAATTGATCGTTCGGTGATAACCGGTAAAGCGAAATCTGGCAGCGGTGGTATTAAAACATCGCAACTCAGCCGCAATACCGGTGGTGTGGCTTTGTCTGGTAAGAAATCCACCCAAGTGGATAGCAAGCTCACAACGCCAACCGGCAAGTCGGCGGAAGTGAAGCAGCAATCGGCGCAGGGCGGCCGCCGCAGCGAAGAGCAAATGCGCAAGGTTATGGATAAAAACAAAGGCGCGATGTTCAGTATTTACAACCGCGCGCTGCGTAAAGATCCTACCCTGGAAGGCAAGGTGGTGTTTGAGATGGTGATTGAGGCCGACGGCCGTATATCATCGGCGAAAGTGGTATCCAGCGAACTCAACAACCCCGCACTGGAAGCGAAATTATTGGCGAGAATTAAATTGATTAATTTTGGACCGCAGAACGTCAAGCAAACCAAGTTGATCTTCTCGTTTGATTTCCTGCCCTATTAAATTGGACGACGGATGTCTGAGGTCTGAGGCTAAAAAGCCAGGCAAATGCCTGGCTTTTTTTGTTTTGGGCCACTGGTCATCAAATCCCACTCAAGATTGCATTGTTGCATCGGCGTTTGATTCATTAACAGCTTAATTACTCACCAAATTTGATTAACATCTCATCCAGTTAATATAAAAACTCATCAGAGTGAATTAACAACTCTCTGGATTCTATGAACAACTCACTAGACCAGGTTAAAACCTCACCAGATTAGCTTAACCTCTCACCAGATTAGCTTAACCTCTCACCAGATTTAGTTAACCTCTCACCAGATTTGGTTAACCTCTCACCGGATTTGGTTAACCTCTCACCAGATTTGGTTAACCTCTCACCAGATTTGGTTAACCTCTCACCAGATTAGCTTAACCTCTTACCAAATTAGCTTTACATCTCACCAAATTAGCTTTACATCTCACTAAATTAGATCAATATCTCACCAATTCTCAGCACCATCTCAATTATTTCGATGAACATCTCACCAATTATCAGCACCATCTCAACTATTTCGATGAACATCTCAGTCTAATTGATCAAAGACTCATTAATTATCAGTAAGGTCTCAACCTGGAAGGCCAATTACTCAGCAATCCCGGTCAAACTCTCATCAATGAACAACAAAAACTCACTGCGCGGCATCAATCGCGCATTTCCGGAGTCAGACGACGGAGGTCTGAGGCTGAAAAAGCCTAGTGTTGATGTCTGGCTTTTTGTTGTTTGGGCCATAGCGTCCGACGTCAGACATCTGACGTCCGGCTGCTCCAAAGGAGCGACCGCTCCTTTGGAGCCCCCATAGACCCTCGCGAACCAAGCCGCTATTCTTGCGCTCTCTTGAATCACTAAAGAAGGAGCTCGTCTTGGCGAAATCGAAAACGGCCTTTGTGTGCAACGACTGTGGTGCCGACTATTCCAAGTGGCAGGGGCAGTGCACAGAATGCGGTGCCTGGAACACCGTGAAAGAGGTACGTCTTGGCAGCGTTGCGAAATCCAGTGGCACTAAGCGCAGTGGTTACGCGGGCGACATGCAGTCCAAAATAACGCCCTTATCCGAAATTGATCTGGAAGAATTGCCGCGCTTCTCCGCTTCTCTCGAAGAATTTGACCGGGTGTTGGGGGGCGGCTTTGTGCCGGGTTCGGTGGTGTTGATTGGCGGGCATCCCGGTGCGGGTAAATCAACGGTGCTCTTGCAGGTGCTCTGCCTGCTGTCTAAAACCCATCGCGCACTTTACGTTACCGGTGAGGAGTCCTTGCAGCAAGTCGCCATGCGTGCCAAGCGCCTGGCACTTCCCACAGAAAGCTTACAAATGCTCTCTGCAACCGATGTCGACGCCATTGTTGATGCTGCCGAGCAGGTGCAACCCAAGATTATGGTGGTGGATTCGATACAGGTGATGCATCAGGCCGAAATTCAATCCGCGCCGGGCAGCGTATCGCAGGTTCGCGAGTGCGCCGCTCAGTTAACCCGTTTTGCAAAGCAGTCGGGTACCGTGCTGATACTGGTTGGCCACGTTACCAAAGACGGTTCGCTCGCTGGCCCTAAAGTACTGGAGCACATAATCGATTGTTCTATTATGTTGGAAGGCTCCCACGATTCGCGCTTTCGAACCTTGCGTGGTACCAAGAACCGCTTTGGTGCCGTGAATGAGTTGGGTGTGTTTGCCATGACGGAGCAGGGCCTGAAAGAGGTTTCCAATCCTTCTGCGATTTTTTTGCAGCGTGGCGAAGAAATTTCCAGCGGCTCTGTGGTGATGGTGGTCTGGGAAGGCACGCGCCCGCTGCTGGTGGAGATTCAGGCGCTGGTGGATGCCTCAAGCCTCGGTAACCCGCGTCGCGTGGCGGTTGGGCTTGAGCAGAATCGTCTCGCAATGTTACTTGCGATTCTGCACCGCCATGGCGGCCTTATGGTGGGCGATCAGGATGTATTCGTGAATGTGGTGGGTGGTGTAAAAATCATGGAGCCCAGCGCCGACCTGGCCTTGTTGCTGGCACTGGTCTCAAGTTTTCGCGACCGACCCTTGCCGCGCGAACTGGTCGTTTTTGGCGAGGTAGGCCTCGCGGGAGAAATCAGGCCAGTGCCAAGCGGTCAGGAACGTATTCGCGAAGCCGCCAAACACGGTTTCAAAAAAGCGATTGTGCCCTACGGTAATGCACCGAAAGAAATGGCGGTAAAAAATATGGAAATTATTACGGTCAAAAAATTAAGTGAGGCCCTGACTGCAGTTGAAAACCTTTAGGGTTTCGGGACGTAGAGGAGTTTGATTATGCGAAAATTCATAGCAGCCTTTTTGTGGTTTTTAATTCCCGCCGCCAATGCTTTAACGATCGACGTGCAGCCTTGTAATGCGGTACAGGGTGGCATTACCGATATAGAATTTATCGATGCCAATTCGGCCTTTCTCACCGAAAAAAACGGCAAGCTTTATTATTTTACCGGCTGTGATAAAAAGGTTTTGCAAATTAAACAATTTGCGGTGATCACCCGCTCAGAGTTGGGCTTACTGGGGGCAGCGCTTGCTCCGGATAAGCAGTACCTCTATCTCTACTACGCGCCGAAAGATCACGCTAAAAAAACGCGTACGCGTCTTTCGGCGTTCAAACTCTCGCTCAATCCACAGCCCAGCATCAGCGCAGAAAAAATATTGCTCGAGATTGAACAGCCCTATAATAATCACGACGGTGGTGCGCTTAAATTTGGACCGAAGGGCGCCCTGTATTTAGGTGTCGGTGATGGCGGCTCGGGCGGAGATCCACTAAATTCCGGGCAGGACCCCGCCACTTTGCTTGGCAGTATTTTGCGCATTAATGTCGCGCCGCAGACGAACAAAGGTTACACCATTCCCAGCGGAAATTTGCAGCAGTTTTTACCCAACGCCAAGCCGGAAATATTTGCATACGGTGTGCGCAACCCCTGGAAATTCAGCTTTGACAGTAAAGGCAATTTAATTGTTGCCGATGTAGGCCAGAACAAGTTGGAAGAGGTGAGTATTATTTCTGCCGCGAGTATCGGTAATAAAGAACTTAATCTTGGCTGGCGATTGAAAGAGGCGGGCGCTTGTTACAATCCGGAAACCCAATGTGAACGCCCAGGCTTGCTCAACCCTGTGTTTGAATATGGTCGTAATTTTGGTGCGTCTATTACCGGGGGTGAAACGCGGCTGTTTAAAGGGCGCGAATATTATTTCTTCGCTGATTTCGCCACGGGTAAAATCGCGGCTTTGGATTTAGCGAACCCCAGCGTGATTGCGGTATTAAAAAGCGATTTGGCGAATCGCTGGACCACCTTTGGTAAAGCGCCCAACGGTGACATTTACATCGCTGATATAGAAGGAAAGCTTTACCGGCTAACACTACGTTAATTCGCTACAGCCATTGTTGCCGGCGCCACTGGCTGTGATGCCGGCCACTCGATGAATCCGCAGGCGTTTAATCCGCAGTTTTTTATTGTTCCCCACTAACTGATTATTTCAAACAATAATGCCAGTCACCAAAGCGCGACGGGTTTCCCTGTCTTTTAATGTTTCAAAAATATGACAGCCAATACGCGCAAGCTTTACTGTTTCGCGCTTTAGGCTCATTTTTTCTTCAAATAACTGTGCAAAAATTTGTGGCAGCCCAAGACGCGCCCGACTCTGGGTGATATGATGGTAAAAAAAGTGCAACCAAATTGTAATATGTCAAATACAAGCAACGATATCTGGTTTTTAAGCGAAAAAACGCCGAGTTCCACCTATGGCGAACTACTAGCCGGCTTGTTCCACGTAAAAGCCGAACAGCACAGTGCCACGCAAAAAATAGAAATTCTGGACGATTTTGATTGGCACATCTGGCAGAGCGGTAAATTGCTGCTAAAGCAAAACCAGAGCTATTGCTTGCAGCAACCCGAATCGCCGCCACTGCAATTCGAGCAAGCGGGTGATCCTAAATTCAGTTGGGAATTCGCTGAGCACGAAGCCAGTGGCGTGCTCGCACCGCTCATTGGAGTTCGTGCACTGCAAACGGTGTTTAGCTGCAATCATAGCGACACCTGCTGGGAGGTTCGAAATTTCGAAGACGATAAACTGGTTTGTCGGATTCGTGAGGTGTGGTTGCAAGGTGATCACGATGTTCCCTTTTACAGTGGTTATCTAAAACTGGAAGCGTTACGCGGTTATCAGCGCGAATACCAGCAAATTGTTGCAAAATTCCAGGAGCATTTTGTAGCGGAGCCCACCAGTGAGCCGATAGATTTGCGCTTACTGTTAAAACATCACCATTTCGATGATGAAATTCCCGCGGCGATTACTGCCGAAATTAACTACCATTTGCCCAGTGAAGCTGCGGTGCGCCTTTTATTGAAGGCGCTCTTGCTGGATTCGCGGCGTCACGTCGACGGTATTTGTCGCGATATCGATAGTGAATACTTACACGATTTTCGCGTACAAATTCGCAAAGCACGTTCTCTGGTACAGTTGTTGAAAAAATCTTTCAGCGCCGATGACCAATTACAAATAAAGACCTTGCTAGCGGATATCGCCAGGCCTACCGGCCCCTTGCGCGACCTCGATGTGTTTTTGCTCGAGCAGAACCGCTATCGCGAGTTATTGCCCCAAGAGCAGCACGCGGGCTTCGAAGTGTTGCTGAGAAATATTAAAAACGCCCGTGCTCAAGCATTCAAAAAGGTAAATGCCTATTTGAGCAATGGCAGTTACATCTCCGATTTTGAAAAAGTTCTCGCGCTGGTAGATCAACCCGCTCATTGCGATAGCCCGGAAGCTCAGCGTGCGGTAGGCGAATATGTTGCTCAGTTAATCGCAAAACGCTATCGCAAAATTTGTAAGATGGGACTGTCACTGGACGACAATACTCCCGATGAGGCCGTGCATAGCTTACGTATCGAATGTAAAAAATTACGCTATTTGCTCACCTTGTTTGGCAGTTTGTTCGCCAGCGGGCCGTTGAAAAAAATTATAAAACGCATGAAGGGGCTGCAGTCTGTGCTCGGCGATTTTAACGATTTCACCGTGCAACAGAGTTTTCTCAATGAACAGGCTTCGCGAAGCCGCTCGCAGAATTTGATCATCACGGTAAGTGGTTTGGTAGCGGTGCTTCATCAAAAGCAACTTGAAGTGCGAGCTCACGTATGTGATGGCATGAGCGAGTTCGCCGCGCCCGAAACGGCGAGTCTGATCGAACAATTATTGCTTAACGAGGCGGAATGATGCGTACAATTGCCTGCTACAGTATGAAAGGTGGTGTGGGTAAAACGGCGACTGCGGTAAATATTGCCTATTGGGCCGCAAAAACAGGTATAAAAACCTTGCTGATCGATCTCGACCCGCAGGGAGCGTCTTCGTTTTATTTCCGAGTTAAACCCAGTAAGAAAAACTGGGGAAAACGTTTTTTTGATGCCTATAAGGAATTGCTCGGTCAGGTGAAAGCCAGTGATTATGAAAATCTGGAAATTATTCCCGCGCACATGACCTTTCGAAAATTTGATGTGGTGTTGGCAAGCCTTAAAAAACGCAAAGAGCGCTTGCGCAAAATTCTTAAGGGTTTGTCGAAGGAATATCAATTGATTGTGTTGGACTGCCCTCCGTCAATAGGCGATTTGTCGGAAGCGGTGTTTAATGCGGCAGATCATATTTTTGTGCCGGTTATTCCTACAACCCTTTCACAGCGTACCTATGGGCAGCTCAACCAATTTTTTAAAGCCCATGATTATCCCAATAAGAAATTGATTCCGTTTTTTTCCATGGTGCAAAACCAAAAAGCGCTGCATAAAAAAACCATGGATGATATGCGTGGTGAATATAAAAATTTTCTCGATACCGTGGTTCCTTTCTCTGTGGATATCGAGAACATGGGCGAGCAGCGAGCGCCCGTAGATGTCTACGCACGCTCCAGACCGGCCAATAAAGCTTATTTTGAGCTGTGGAAAGAAATTGTGGCGGTGTTGAACAAAAAGCGTAAGCTTTAAAAACCTGAACTCTTTATAAATTTCTTCAGTGCTATGCGTGTTTCTGGTGGTGGTGTGCCGAAGCTCACGCCGACTAAATGGGCATTTAAGTGCACAACTTGCCCTTGCACATGCAGTTCTTTTTGGAAATCGATCTCTAGAGCTATTTTTACAAATTTGTGCATGCCGGGCCGGGACTCGTCATCCAAAATGGCAAGAAGTGCTCCACCTTCCGATAAATTTACCACATGCACATCGGTGCTAAATTTATCGCATGTCAGCCTGCCGTATAAGCGCATTGGCACGCGTTCGAAATTTCTCTCCTTTTTTTTAGACATCGAGGCTTCCTACAACTAATTACTGCAGAGCAATTCGGCGAGTACGCGTTCTGCGGCATTAGCTTCGCCGATATTCAGCTCAACGAGACGGCGTAGATGTGCAACGCTTTCCAGGTCGATGCTTACGCATTTAAATCCGAGCACCTCACTGCTGCTGTGGGCTAAGGTTGCCTGCATTTGTATTTCGGCATCGTCTGCCAGCGGTATACGTACCTCAACCTGTTGTTCCACGTCTATTTTGTAGTGCGGTGGTGTGTTTATCAGGAGGCCATTCAGAGAAATATCGACCAGCGACGATTGCCACTGGTGGTTGCCTTGGATCAAGGTGGCTTCTGTATCGAAATCCACGCGCGTATAACGCCGCCGTTCGATGTTGTCCGTCATGTTGGCTATCCGACTCGAATGTTTTTCTTAAATATAGTCGGCGATATGCAAGTTTGCAGGGACTTGGAAGGAGAAATGCCAGCCCCTTCGCAATGACTGACTGGCACAGAGCTGATCGGACTTGTTCACACACTAGGGCCTGTTAACACACTAGGGCCTGTGAACACTAAGTTAATCGCGCCTGTTGTTCGCTAACAACGACGAATAGACGTTTTTTAGTGATCAAGCCTTTGGGGCACTGGGCATTTCCGCGCCCTCGGCGTTGTAGCTCGTTCATGTAGACTCACTAAACCTCACTCGCTACGCCTAGATGGCGAACAAATGCCTGGCGGCAGGAGTGAATAAGTTAGTGTAAACAAGCCCTAGCTTTTCAGTGGCTTGTACTTAACGCGTTTGGGTTGTGCATTGTCACCCTTACGCTTTACAAAGTCTTCGTGGTATTCCGTGTAATCACCTTCGAAAAACACCACTTCACTGTCGCCTTCATAGGCGAGAATATGCGTTGCGACACGGTCGAGGAACCAGCGATCGTGCGAGATAATCAGCGCGCATCCGGGGAAGGCGTTGATCGCTTCTTCGAGTGCGCGCAGGGTTTCCACGTCCAGGTCGTTGGAGGGTTCATCCAGTAGCAGTAGGTTGGCGCCCTGCTTTAAGGTATTGGCGAGATGCAGGCGGCCGCGCTCACCACCGGAAAGATCGCCGACACGTTTTTGTTGATCGGTACCTTTGAAGTTGAAGCGCCCCACATAGGCGCGGGAACCCACTTCGTAATTGCCGATTTTGAGGATGTCGTGGCCACCGGAAACCGCTTCCCAAACGGTTTGAGTGTCATCGAGGTTTTCCCGACCCTGCTCCACATAGGCCACCTGTACCGTATCACCCACCACAATTTCACCGGAGTCGGGAGTTTCACTTCCAGTGATCATGCGAAACAACGTGGATTTACCGGCACCGTTGCCGCCCACAATGCCCACTATGGCACCTTTGGGAATACTGAAACTGAGGTTGTCGATAAGCAGCTCGTCGCCGAAACCTTTGCACACCTTGTTGAATTCAATCACCTTATCGCCCAGGCGCTCGCCCGGTGGTATATAAATTTCGTTGGTTTCGTTTCGTTCCTGGAACTCCTGGCCCTGCATTTCTTCAAAGCGAGCCAAACGGGCTTTGTTTTTCGCGTGACGGCCTTTGGGGTTTTGGCGTACCCACTCCAGTTCCGCCTTCATGGCTTTGATGTGAGAAGCTTCGGTGCGTTTTTCCTGCTCCAGACGGGCTTCCTTCTGCTCCAGCCAGGTGGAGTAGTTGCCTTCGTAGGGAATGCCGCGTCCGCGGTCCAATTCCAGAATCCAGCCGGCGGCATTATCGAGAAAGTAGCGGTCGTGGGTAATCGCTACCACGGTGCCCGGGAAATTCACCAGAAACTGTTCCAGCCAGTACACCGATTCGGCATCCAGGTGGTTGGTGGGTTCGTCGAGCAACAGCATGTCGGGTCGCGACAGCAGCAGGCGGCACAAGGCCACACGGCGACGCTCACCGCCGGAAAGTTTCGTGACGTCGGCGTCCCAGGCGGGTAGTCGCAGTGCATCGGCGGCGACTTCCAGCGTGTGTTCGAGGTTGTGGGCGTCCCAGGCCTGGATAATGTCTTCGCAGCGCGCCTGTTTTTTAGCGAGATCATCAAAATCGGCATCGGGTTCGGCATACGCAGCATAGATTTCATTGAGCTCATTCAGGGCATCGACAGCTTCCTGCACGCCCTCTTCAACATTGCCGCGCACATCTTTTTCGGGGTTGAGCTGTGGTTCCTGAGGGAGGTAACCGACTTTGATATCGGGCATCGGGCGCGCTTCACCGATGTAGTCGGTATCCAGCCCCGCCATGATTTTCAGGAGTGTCGACTTACCCGCGCCATTCAGGCCCAAAACACCAATCTTGGCGCCGGGGAAAAACGACAGTGAGATATCTTTGAGAATTTCGCGCTTGGGCGGCACTATTTTGCCAACCCGGTTCATGGTGTAAACATACTGGGCCATTGGCACTTATCCTTTTAAGGTGAATTCGAATTGGGGCGGCAAATTAGCGGAAGCCAGCGATTTTTTCAACGCCTGTGAGTTCGCTGCCAGGTTAGCCAGTCCAGCTGTGGCTGTCGGTGGCGATGCCCAGTGACAGTGACCCGACACTGGTGTAGATACCGGCGGCAATACTGGCGACGCAGGGAACCAGCTTGAGTTTGCGCTCACTCACGAGTTTACTCAAAGTCGCATAACCCGATAGCGCGCGCAGTTCTTCAACCGAGCCGCCGTAGCTCACCGTGATAATCGGGCTGTAAAGACCGGCTTCGATACGGGTACAGGCATGATTAAACAGCGCATCGGCCGCTTTTTCAAAACCCCATACCTTGCCAACGGCGCTGGAATTATCGTTAACGTTACAAATAATGGGGTGGATGCCCAGCGTGCTTGCCACCAGGGCCTGCGCCCAACTTACGCTGGTGTCATTGCGCTGCCGCGAACGCTCCAGCGCCACCAGTGGTGAGCGGGGAATAATGAAGGTGTGAATCTTGGTGGAAATCTTGTCCATTTTTCGGCGCGCTTCCTCTTCACTTTTTTCCTTCATAAAGCGCCGAATCGTCTCAATCGCCATCAAACCCTGCCCGGCGAATACCGTGCGGCTATCCATCACTTTCAAGGCGATCTTCTTACCATCCAGTTTTTGCTTAAGGCGACCCACCGCTTCATTGGCATTGATGTAGGTATCCCCCTGGGTGCGGTTTACCGTTTGCACAATGATGTTGGCATAGCCCTGCTTGATTTTCGCAACAATGGCCTTTTCGAAATCCTTGCTGCTGGGTGCGGAGGTAAAAACCTTGTTTTTACGATCGAACTGGCCAGATGCGAAGGTCAGCAGCGCCTGAGCCGGATCGCAAGCGTCGCTGAACGCGGTACCGTTAACATTGTAAGTTAAGGGCACAAAGGTAATGCCATATTTGTCGCAGACTTGCTTGGGGAGGCTGCAGGCGGAGTCGATGATGATGGCGGTTTTTACCATGGGGGAGTCCGTTTTTTGGGATGGTTATTTTGGGGTGGTTATTTTTTTGGGGCGGGGTTGGGTAATCATAGTGAGATTGGGGGGGAAATCAATTTTCTCTTTTTGTTTTTTAGGTTTTTGGTTTTAGGTTTGTGGTTTTGTGTATTTGTTTTGGCTTCAACGGAAGAATGAATTTTGTAGCGCTTCCCCAGCGGGGGGTGCGTGTGCTTTAGAGTGTCTCCGTATTTGATACAAGCTTAGATTTATAGTTTCTCGCATGCCCTCGCCGGGCGGGCATTCATTTTCTTTGTGTGGCCAAAGAAAACGAATCAAAAGAAAGGCCACCCCAATCAGGGTCGCTAACGCGATACCCTCGCTCCGGCACGCTTTTCGGGGTCGGGCTGAGTGGCATCCGTGCCACGCAGCCCTCAGCGGCACATCCGTGTGCCGCTGACCCCAAAACCGCACCTCCACTCGGCCCTTCAAGGGGCCCCGTTGTCGCAAGTGCGATGCGGCAAGTTGCACTCAAAACTTGTGGCCAGTCGCATGGAGCAGTGGGCTTTTGGTAGGAAGCTTTTTATTGAGATAGATGCAAGTTTTTGGTTCTTTTTTTTCTTTTCCGATGCTGCCACCCCAACGATGGTTCTAACCCCCGCTGGGAAGCGCTCCCAACCATGAGTTGAATTTAGAATGAAAAAATTCCACATCAAGACGCCAAACCCCCAAAAAACCAATTAGATGTCAAACCCACCCACATTCCTGTACAATGCGCAGCCTCTTTTTTCACCCCCAAATCCCTCGCAAGACTTACGCGGAGATGCCCATGTTTGATAAAACCCAGACCATTGCAGATTTTGACCCCGATGTTTGGCAAGCGATTGTCGATGAAGGTACCCGTCAGGAGGAGCATATTGAGCTTATTGCTTCTGAAAACTACACCAGCCCGCTGGTGATGACGGCGCAGGGTTCCAAGCTCACCAACAAGTACGCCGAGGGTTATCCCGCCAAGCGTTACTACGGTGGTTGTGAGTATGTCGATAAGGTCGAAGAATTGGCCATTGAGCGTGCCAAAGCGTTGTTTGGGGCAGATTACGCCAATGTGCAGCCGCACTCTGGTTCGCAGGCCAACTCTGCGGTTTATGCGGCACTTTGTGCGCCTGGTGACACGGTATTGGGTATGAGTCTGGACCACGGTGGCCACCTGACTCATGGTGCCAAGGTGAACTTCTCCGGCAAAATCTACAATTCGGTGCAATACGGTCTGAACCCGGAAACCGGGATGGTGGATTACGAAGACATTGCGGCGTTGGCCCGTGAGCACAAGCCCAAGATGATCGTTGCCGGTTTCTCGGCTTACAGTCAGGTGCTCGATTGGCAGAAGTTTCGTGATATCGCCGATGAAGTGGGTGCTTACTTAATGGTGGATATGGCCCACGTCGCGGGTTTGGTGGCGGCCGGTTTGTATCCTTCGCCCGTGCAAATTGCGGATGTTACCACCACGACCACGCACAAAACCCTGCGCGGCCCGCGCGGTGGCATTATTCTCGCCAAGGCGAATCCCGAGGTGGAAAAGAAGCTGAATTCTGCGGTATTCCCGGGTGGTCAGGGTGGCCCATTGATGCACGTTATCGCTGCGAAAGCGGTTAGCTTCAAAGAGGCCATGAGCGACGACTATAAGGCGTATCAGCAGCGAGTCGTTGCTAACGCTAAAACAATGGCGGAAACCTTTATAGCGCGTGGCTTCAAGATTGTTTCCGGCGGTACCGAGAACCACCTGATGCTGGTAGATCTGATCGGTAAAGACTACTCGGGTAAAGATGCTGATGCGGCGCTGGGTGCTGCCAACATCACGGTAAACAAAAACGCAGTGCCTAACGACCCCCGCTCACCTTTCGTAACCAGCGGCCTGCGTGTGGGTACACCCGCCGTGACCACGCGCGGATTTGGCGAAGCTGAAATTGTCGAACTCACTAACTGGATGTGCGATGTGCTCGAAAGCCTTGAAAATGGTACTTCTGAGCAGGTCATTGCCGAAATCAAGGAAAAAGTTCTCGCCGTTTGCAAGCAGTTCCCGGTCTATGGGTAATGGCAGCGCCGGAGCACGCTGACGCGCTTCGGGGTTTCCCGGCTCGTTCCCGAGATCTCTCTCGGGAACACTGGCTGGATATCAGTGCATCTATTTTTCTTGCGGTTCACGTGGGTTCGTTGTTGAATCTTGTCTATGCATTCTTCTACGCTCGAACAACTTAAGCATTCTCACGATTTTTCGCTGCAAAATGATGCGGGGGAACGTCGCACTGTTTATGTCTTGGTGCTTACCGCCATTACCATGGTGGTGGAAATTGTTGCCGGGGCGGCGTTTGGTTCCATGGCCTTGTTGGCCGATGGCTGGCATATGGGAACCCATGTCGCGGCCTTTTTGATCGCTTTGTTTGCGTATCGCTACGCGCGGCGTCACGCCGATGATCCGGCATACAGTTTCGGCACCGGCAAGGTGAATGTGTTGGGCGGTTTCGCCAGTGCCGTTGCTTTGGCGGTGGTGGCTTTGATGATGGTGGTGGAATCGCTGCAGCGTTTTTTAGAGCCCCACGCGATTCATTTCAATGAGGCGATTTTTGTTGCTGTATTGGGCTTACTGGTAAATTTGGCGAGTGCGCTGATTCTGCAGGATGGGCATCATCATGCTCACGACCACGACCACGACCACGACCACGACCACGACCACGACCACGAACATCATCACGATCACAATCTCAGCGCAGCCTACATGCATGTCTTGGCCGATGCGCTCACGTCTGTGTTGGCGATTGTGGCGCTGCTGGCCGGAAAATATTTTGCTTGGAATTGGCTCGACCCATTCATGGGCATTGTAGGAGCCGTGATTATTATGCGCTGGGGCTACGGCTTAGTGGCGCAAACCGGGCCGGTATTGCTGGATGCCAGTATTCGTGATAAAAAATTGCAAAGTATTCGAAACACGCTCGAAAGTCATGAGGATGTGCGCATCTGCGATATGCATGTGTGGCGCGTGAGTGGCAATCACTATGCGGCAATCATTGCCGTGGTAACGCATAACCCGCAACCCGCAGATTATTACAAGGCATTGTTGAGCGATTTTCCGGAGCTTACCCACCTTACCATTGAAGTTAACTGTTGCGCTGAGCTTACCTGCCAAGGTGAATAAAGCGCTGGATTTGCGCAATGAACACAGCGATTAGCCCGCCTTTAGTTGAGCTCGACGAAGAATTATTTAACGTAGTAAAAGGTATCGATATTCTCGACGCTGTTGCGCCATTGAATTTTCGGGAAGAGCGCGACGCCTTTTTTGCGTCTAATTTTTCCCGCAACCCGGTTTTTCAATATCGCAAACACGACATCAATGTTTTCCAGCGCAAGCGTGGTCTGTTTAATCTGCCGGTAGATGCCTTGGTGGATGATGATCTTGCCACGCTATACAGCGATGTTATCGAATCGTATGTCGATAAAATTGACCAATTTAAATCGGTTGGTACGCCCGAGTTTTTATACGATTCACTGCGCTACTACGGTGAACCCAGCGAAAAAGACCGTCGCAATGCTCAGTTTATTTTGCACCTGCCTGCTGATCTCGAGAATGGCAATGACCGCCTGCTCGATGGCGATGCGATTGTTAAAACACTCGAGGCCTTTGCGGAGAGTGAGGGTTACGAGTATCAAATTAAACTTGACGACAGTTTAATCGCCAATGCCCTGGTTTCGGGTACCACCATCAAAATTAATAACGCTGCGCAAGTCGCCGAAACCGAGGTGCATGCCCTGGCTCACCACGAGTTGGGCGTGCATCTGCTAACCACACTCAATGCCCGCAATCAGCCACTTAAAATTTTATCGCTGGGCTGCCCGGTGAATACCATGACTCAGGAAGGTCTGGCAATTTTCGCGGAATATCTCGCCGGGTTTATGACCTTGCCGCGCTTAAAAGTTTTGGCGCTGCGTGTCCTGGCGGTGGAGTCCATGATTAAGGAAAAAGATTTTAAACGCACTTTTTTAATGTTAAAGGAAGAGCAGGGTGTGAGTGATGCACAGGCATTTACCATTTGTACCCGGGTGTATCGCGGTGGCGGTTTTACCAAAGATTATTTGTACCTACAGGGCTTTCATCAAATATTAAATGCCTACGAAACTTCCCAGGATTTTAATGTGCTGATGGCGGGTAAGGTATCGATTGAATACCTTCCGATTATCAGTCGCCTGATTGCCAAAGGCTACTTAAATGATCCGGAGTTGATCACGCCCGCAGTGGCAAAGCCAGCAAATAACGACGCTATTCAGCGCTTTATTGCGCATGCGATAAAATAATCGGCGGCAGTCCTGTGACTGCCGCGCTTTACACTTACATCGCACGAATGCGTTTTATCTCTTCCGCTTCTATACCTAGAAATTCCAAAAACTGCTGATGACCTTGCGGCTCCAGTTGTTCAAATTTCTGGTGCCACAAACGCATGGTGGCTTCATCCAGGCCGGCAGCTTTCATAATTTCAACCCAACGGTTTTTATCTAACATCGTGTTTCTCCTCAGTTGTAAACGACCCTATTGTCGTTGCCGCGAACTATCCGCTGTGAACCTGTAGTCAGGTCAAATACTTTTTAGCGCAGGTAGGCTACATTTCGGAAATATTCGCCCATCTCTGCCCGTATGGGTGCAAAAATAATAACAAAGAGGAAAGTCTATGAGCGTTGTCGACCGTTTGGAGCCGTCGCTTTGTGGGACGGGTGATATACGCCTGGGTAAAATGGTGGGTATGCCCGGTTGGGAAATTCGTATGCTCAAAGAGCTTTGCGACAGGGAAGCGTTGATGTTGATTATTCGCGCCTGTAACCCGGATAACCGCCAGTATATGTATAAGCGTGGCTACGCGCCCAAACCGGTGGGGATGGAGTCCAAAACCAGCAGCCTCTCGAGCGGTCCGAAGGGCTTGGTGGCTGCAGACAGGTTGTCATCGAAAGACAAACAATCCATTGCCAACAGCGAGCTCAAACACTATTTACAGGGTAAAAGTTTTTACAGTGATTATGATCTTATGTCGGCGTGGCGACGTCGCAACCCCAATCGCTGTAAGAAGATAGATACCAATGACACCGAGTTTTTGTACAGCCTCAATTCTGTGGTGGGTTTGCGCTTTATGCACGGCGGCAACGATGATTATTACAACCGTCAAACCGGTAAATTTGCCGGGGCGGGTAACGTCAAACCCGGCGAGGTTTTCGTGGTGATTGGCGCCTACGACAAGCCTTTCGATATTCACGGCTTAAATGCCCTCAAGCTTTATTATCAAAAATGCGGCTGCGCATCGGATCTCTCGTACAGCATACAGGGGGCCAAGGTCCCCGTGGTGGTCTGGCCCTACGTTTAGTCACATTGCGTTTAGTCAGATTACGTTTAGTCACATTGCGTTTAGTCAGATAGCGCACAGGAATGTTCGGTTCATGGCGGTGCCGGCGAGCAGCGCCTATAAACCCGACCTATAACGCAGCTGGCATAATAGCCAAGGGGTCTGCGGCTTTGCGACGAGGAATAGTCGGCGAAATCAACGATATTCTGGTAACATGCGCGCTGTTTTCAGCACTTTGCATCGCAGGCTTCTAACATGCACTGCCCCTTCTGTAATCAAACCGATACCAAAGTTATTGACTCCCGCCTGGTGGCCGACGGTGCGCAGGTGCGCCGACGTCGCGAGTGTCAGGCTTGCCATGAGCGTTTTACAACCTTTGAGGCGGCGGAACTGCTTATGCCGAAGGTCATCAAACAGGACGGCACCCGCGAGCCTTTCGATGAACAGAAATTACGCAATGGCTTGCAGCGCGCCCTCGAAAAACGCCCGGTTAGCGTGGAGGCGATTGAATCGGCTTTACACAATGTGCGGCACTATCTTCAGGCGCTCGGCGAACGTGAAGTGAAATCGCTGGTGATTGGGGAGAAAGTGATGGAAGAATTGCGAAATCTCGATCAGGTGGCCTATGTGCGTTTTGCGTCGGTGTACCGCAGTTTTCAAGATATCAGTGAGTTTCGTGCTGAAATTGATCGCCTTCAGGAAAATCCTGAAAGCTACGAACCCTAGAGTCTGCTATGGAGTTTGATTCCCGCGATAGAGAATACATGAGTCGTGCGCTGCAATTGGCCGCGCGCGGCATGAACACAACCACACCCAACCCTCGCGTGGGTTGTGTCATCGTTAAAAATGACCGCGTTATTGGAGAAGGCTACCATCGCAAAGCGGGTGAGGGCCACGCTGAGGTAAACGCCGTGGCAAGCGTCGCCGATGCCAGTGAATTGCAGGGCGCGAGTGTGTACGTCACTTTGGAGCCCTGCGTGCACATCGGCAAAACCGGACCCTGCTGCGATACCCTGATTTCGGCGGGTGTGAGTCGCGTTATTTACGGTATGGAAGATCCGAATCCCCAAGTGGCTGGCGCGGGTCTGGAAAAGCTTGAGGACGCCGGTATAAAGGTGCAGGGTCCGCTTCTGGAAGAAGAAGCGCTCGCTTTGAATGTCGGCTTCGTAAAACGCATGCGCACTGGCCTGCCGTTTGTGCGCTGCAAATTGGCGATGAGCCTCGATGGCCGCACGGCGATGGCCAGTGGCGAGAGTAAGTGGATTACCGGGCCGAGCGCCCGTGAAGATGTGCAGCATTTACGTGCCCGCTCCTGCGCGATACTGACAGGCGTCGATTCCGTGCTGCTTGATGACCCTCTGTTAACGGTGCGTCTCCCCGACAGTGAAAGGCAGCCCATGCGCGTTATTGTCGACACCGAGTTGCGGGTTGATCCCAATGCCGAGATTTTTAAACAACCGGGAACCACGCTGGTGGCTACCTGTAACAGCGATGCGGCACTCTCCAGTACTCTGAGTTGTTGGCCGCTTCCAGAGCGCAACGGGCGGGTCGATTTGCGAGTGTTACTGCAGGAATTGGCCAAACGGGGTTGCAATGAGGTTCTGCTGGAAACCGGCGCCACGCTTGCCGGGGCTTTCGTTGCGGCGGGCCTGGTGGACGAGCTAATCGTTTACGTGGCCGCTAAACTCATGGGCAGTGAGGCGCGTCCACTACTCGACTTGCCCATAAAAACCATGGGCGCGGCACTGGCATTAAGCATTAAGGATGTCCGTGCGGTCGGGCCAGACTGGCGGATAACGGCTGTTCCCGATCCCGAATCATAACTGCGTCGGACGTCTGAGGTCCGACGAAATAAACATTGCAAATGAAGAGGCTACGCGTCCGACGTCAAACGTCCGACCACTATTATGTTTACCGGAATTGTTGAAACCATCGGCGAAATTGTTTCGCTGGAAAAACGCAGTGGTGATGTGCGCTTGCAGGTGCGCGCTGCAAGTATGAGCTGGGGTGATGTTGACTTGGGTGATTCCATTGCCACCAATGGCGTTTGTCTTACGGCCGTTGCCTTGCCGGGCGATGGTTTTGTTGCCGATGTTTCGGTCGAAACCTTGAGCCTCACAACGGTGGGGCAATGGCAAGCGGGTAGCAACGTTAATTTGGAGAAAGCACTTACACCACAATCGCGCCTCGGCGGCCATATTGTAAGCGGTCATGTTGATGGCATTGGCGAAGTGGTCAAGCGCGAGCCCGATGCGCGCTCCGAACGTTTCACGCTGCGTGCCCCCAAGGCTTTGGCAAAATACATTGCCCATAAGGGCTCGATTACCGTCGACGGCACCAGTCTTACGGTTAACCAGGTTTCTGGCGATCAGTTTGAGCTCAATATTGTGCCCCACACGCTCGAGCGTACCATTATTGGAGATTACCGGCCGGGAACTAAGGTGAATCTTGAGGTCGATGTGATTGCTCGCTATCTTGAGCGTTTGCTGATGGGGGATAAGGCTGCAGAAGCCGATAGCAATGCTACCCTCAGTGAAAGCTTTTTAGCTGAAAATGGATATCTGAAATAGTGTGAATATGAAGTTAAACACCACCGAAGAACTTATCGACGAAATTCGCCAGGGTCGAATGGTCATTCTTATGGATGACGAAGATCGTGAAAATGAGGGCGACCTTATTATGGCGGCGGATCAGGTGCGGGCCGAAGATGTTAATTTCATGGCTCGCAACGCGCGCGGCCTCATCTGTTTAACACTCACGGAAGACCGCTGCCGACAATTGGATTTACCCTTGATGGTGCGTGATAACCGCGCCGTACATTCCACCAATTTTACGGTGTCTATCGAGGCCGCCGAAGGGGTTACTACCGGTATCTCTGCTGCGGATCGGGCGCGCACTATACGAGCGGCAGTGGCACGCGATGCGCTGCCCAAAGATCTGGTGCAACCGGGGCATATCTTCCCCTTGATGTCGCAGGCCGGGGGTGTGTTAAGTCGTGCTGGTCACACGGAAGCCGGTTGTGATTTGTCTCGTATGGCAGGCCATGAGCCCGCTGCGGTGATTGTGGAAATCATGAACGAAGACGGCTCGATGGCGCGCCGCCCCGATCTCGAAAAATTTGCCCAGACGCATGCCATTAAAATGGGTACCATTGCCGACCTTATCCAGTACCGGGTGGTGAACGAAAAAACCGTTTCCTGTATTAACGAGCGCAAGGTCGCCACAGAATACGGCGAATTTTTATTACGCACCTACAAGGATTCCGCACGAGATGAACTGCATTTCGCGATGATCAAAGGCGATATCAGCAGTGGTAAGCCGGTATTGGTTCGGGTACACGTCGGTAGCACGGTGCGCGATGTGCTCACCATTCAGCGCACCAATCAGGAAACCAAACCCTGGCATTTTCAGGCGGCGATGCGCAAAGTGGCCGAAGAGGGCTGCGGCGTTGTGGTGCTCATTTGCCACAACGAAACCACAGCAGAAATCGAAGAAAGTATCGATTGGCTGTTGTCGGGTAAGCAAATGCGCCCCAAACAGGATGTCGGTTATAAACAGGTGGGTACTGGCTCGCAAATTCTGCAGGATCTCGGCGTTAAAAAAATGCGCCTTATGAGCGCCCCTTTTAAATTTAAAGCAATTTCAGGTTTCAACCTTGAAGTGGTTGAATACCTCGATTACAAATAATCCCAAAGACTTAATTCCATAGAGAAAGATGAATGACCATAAAAATTATTGAAGGTGACTTTAAATCCGCCACGGGTAAGTACGCGCTGTTGGTCAGCCGCTGGAACAGCTTCGTGGTAGAACACCTAAAAGAAGGCGCTATCGACAGCCTGCGTCGTCACGGCATTAGCGACGACGATATCGAAATCATCTACGCCCCTGGCGCATTTGAATTTCCTGTGGTCGCGCAGAAACTGGCAACCAGCAAACAATACGATGCCGTCATCGCGTTGGGCGCTGTTATTCGTGGTGGCACTCCCCATTTCGATTACGTCGCCGGCGAATGCACCAAAGGCCTGGCTCAAGTATCTCTGGCCACAGGCGTACCCGTGAGCTTCGGTGTACTCACCGTTGACTCTATCGAACAGGCCATCGAACGATCCGGCACAAAAGCCGGCAATAAAGGCAGTGAAGCTGCTGAGACTGCGCTTGAAATGGTTTCGCTCATGGCGAAAATTTAATTGATTGTGCCTCGATAGGTGCGCCTTTCGACCGTGAACATGGCGCTGCTGGGAGGGAATCACCAGGCGACCCAACGGGCGAAGTGCATGGAGGCACTTTGTAAAAGTAAGCCCCCGCTGGGAAGCGCTAATATCTAAAATTAACTGAATTCATATCGGCCCTGCGCCACAGCAACAACGAGACAATAGGTTCCCCTCAAATGAAAGTAACCGCCGCCACCCGCAGCCGAGCCAGACACTTCGCTATGCAAGCCATCTATCAATGGCAAATGAATGGCAACCCGCTCAACGTTATCGAAGCGGAATTCCACACTGATAACGATATGTCTAAAGTCGACACCGATTACTTCCACGAAATATTTCACGGAGTAGCGGCCCACAAAACCGAACTCGATGAAAGTTTCCAGCCTTATTTAAAATCTCTCACACTCGAAAAAATCGACCCTGTGACGCTGGCGCTATTGCGCCAGGCCAGTTATGAATTTAAACATCGCGTTGATGTGCCTTACAAAGTTGTGATTAACGAAGCGGTGAATCTCGCAAAAAAATTTGGAGCGGAAGACAGCCACAAGTTTGTAAATGGTGTACTGGATAAAGTCGCAGCCGATTTACGCCCCCTGGAAGTCAAAGCCGCAAGGTCTTGAGTCAGTTTTTAGGGTAGCCATGGCTGTGGGCGAGTTCGAACTTATCAGACGTTATTTTGATCGGGGCTTTACGTCCAGTAGTGTGAGCCTCGGCGTTGGTGATGATTGTGCCTTGCTGCGGGTACCGGAAAACCGGGAGCTCGCGGTAAGCGTCGACACTTTAGTTGCTGGCGTACATTTCCCGGAAAACGGTGACCCTCAGAAAATAGCGCATCGCGCGCTTAGTGTGTCGCTTAGCGATTTGGCGGCAATGTCTGCTGATCCCCACTGGTTTACGCTCTGCATTACACTTCCGGATGCCGACGAAAACTGGCTGGCCGGGTTCAGTAAAGGTTTGTTTGAAGCTGCCACGCAATACGATTGCGAACTGGTGGGCGGTGATACCACGCGAGGACCACTGAGCTTAAGTCTTCAGGTTATGGGTTCTGTACCCAGCGATTTGGCCTTGCGTCGCTCCGGCGCCTGTGTCGGCGACAGTCTTTTTGTCACCGGTACGGTGGGCGACGGCGCTGCAGCACTCGCGGCCATGTTGGGTAAAGTGAAGGTTAGCCATGAAGCCTACGGGTATCTTATGCAGCGCTATTACCAACCGCGTCCCTGCTTCAAAGAAGCTCAAGCTTTGCGGGGAATTGCATCTTCAGCAATCGATGTTTCCGATGGCCTGGCGCAGGACCTCAGCCACATCTGTGTAGCCAGCCAGGTGGGCGCGATTATCGATTTGCCGGCCTTGCCCATTTCTTCTGCGGTGGAAGCTTGCGGCACTACCTCTCAGCAACGCGAATGGGCATTGCACGGTGGTGACGATTATCAATTGTGTTTCACTGTGCCACCAGAAAACCTTGTGAAATTAAAAAAATGTATCGATCGCGGGTTATCCGTTACGCATATTGGGGAAATCATCGCTGAACAACAGCTAATGGGGCGCACCCAGGGTAAACTGTACCCTCTGAAAAAATCGGGGTATCAACATTTTGGCTGATCCCTCCGCTGCACAATTGTTGCGAGATCCTCGCATGTTACTCGCCTTTGGATTTGGCTCCGGGCTCTCCCCGATTGTGCCGGGCACCATGGGAACCCTGGTTTCTTTACCGTTTTTGTGGCTCCTCGCAATGTTGCCGCTGTGGGCTTATGGCTTGGTGCTGTTGCTTGCTATTGCGGTGGGTTTCCATTTGTGCGGTTACAGTTCACGCCGCCTGGGGGGGCACGATCATAAAGGCATCGTATGGGACGAGTTTGCCGGCATGTGGCTTACCATGATTGCAGTGCCGCTGCGGTGGGAAACCGTAGTGGCAGGCTTTGTGTTGTTTCGTTTTTTCGATATGGTCAAGCCCTGGCCAATTAAGCTTGTGGATCGGCGGGTTCACGGCGGCTTCGGTATCATGCTAGACGATCTGTTAGCCGGGCTCGCGGCGCTGGCGTGCGTGCAAACGCTGATATACTTCGCGCTTATTTGAGGAGGAGAGAATCATGCCAAGGAATCTCTATTTACTGCTGGTGTTGTGTTTCTGCAGTGTGGCAATGGCTGCGCCCACGGTTGAGGTTAAAGGCCTCTTTAAAGGCAGTGCCGTGTTGATCATCAATGGCAAGCAACAGTTGATCAAAGTGGGTAAAAGTTCTCCCGAAGGGGTAAAACTCATTGAAGCGACCAGTAAACACGCTCTGATAGAGGTTGAGGGTAAAACGCAAAAGCTAAGCCTGTCCCGCAAAATCGGTGGTACCTACACGCCACCCGAAAAAGCCGAAGTTCGCCTCGCGAGCGCAGAAAATGGTCACTACTGGGCAACCGGTAGTATTAACGGTCGGTCGGCTTATTTTATGGTCGACACAGGCGCATCGGCGATTGCCATGAGTTCCCGCGAAGCAAAGCGTTTGGGTATTGATTACGAGGCGGGGCGACGCGCGTTCGTGCAAACCGCCAATGGCAATGCGGCAGCGTATGGCGTAATGCTCAGTAAAGTAAGTGTTGGGCTGATTACCTTGAATAATGTTGAGGCCATGGTGTTGGAGGGCAATTCCCCGGCACAAATTCTACTGGGCAACAGTTTTCTGCGTCGCGTGGATATGAAAGTTGATGAAGGTGTACTGGTGTTAACCGCCAGGTACTAAAAGAGGTTTTTGAGTGACAATTGAATATGTTGAATCTTCGAAATTACCCACAGCGTGGGGTATGTTCGAAATGCATGGTTTTTCCGACAGCGACAGCGACAAAGAACATGTGGTACTCACCATGGGCGATCTCAGTGGAGACGAACCGGTATTAATTCGTGTTCACTCCGAGTGCCTCACCGGCGACGCACTTTTTTCGCTGCGCTGCGATTGCGGTGCGCAACTTCAGGCGGCGATGCACCGTATCGCGGTTGAAGGGCGCGGTGCGATTTTTTACCTGCGCCAGGAAGGCCGTGGCATTGGTCTGGTCAATAAAATTCGCGCCTACCACTTGCAAGATAAGGGCGCAGACACCGTTGAGGCCAACGAGCGCCTGGGTTTCGGCGCCGATATGCGCGACTACTCACTGTTGAAACCCATGTTCGAGAAAATGGGAATTCAACGCGTAAAAATGATGACGAACAACCCCCGTAAAATTACCGCACTGCAAGAGCTCGGTATCGAAGTCGCAGAGCGCCTGCCCCACGAAACCGGTCGCAACCCCCACAATAGCCATTATCTCGAAACCAAGCGTGGCAAGCTGGGGCATTTGTTGGATGGTGAATCAGACACTTAACGGTTTCCCGCCCCGGTCTCTGTAACAGGCCAAATTCTTTTGTGCACTGAAAGGTTTTGCTGGCTTAACGAACGGCTAGCCTAAGACCGTTTTTCTCATGGGCTATGCTAAGGGGATAGCAAAACAGGAGTCTTCTGTGAGCGAGCCCAACAGCGTGCAAAAATCCCGGCTAAAATCCGGCTATAAAAAAGTCGTCGGCGTAAACCGCCGTCGTCTTCTGTTGCGCACTGCTTTTGTGTGGTTGGTGTTTCAGGTTGTGTTTTATCTGGTGCATATTGGCATTACAAGCGATGTGAGTATCTCGTGGATAGCGTCATGCTCACTCATTCTCACGGCGCTCATTGTTATTGCAGCACAGCGAAATTTTGCGACGCGCTGGTTGGGTATTACCCTGATGTTGGTGGTTTTTATATCGCTGGGTAATTTTAGTTTTGAATACGGGGGTTTAGACAGCCCATTTATCATTTTTCAATTATTCGTACCGGTTGCGACTTTCATGTTGGTTAGCCGACCTGCAGGTTGGGTGGCTACAGCTATTATCTGCAGTTATTTTGCCGTTTTAGGTCTTCTGGATGTATTTAACGTGCGATGGAGCCACCACGCACTTGCAGCGCCCTACAGCCAGTTTTTGCAAACGCTGGCGCTCATTCTTGTTATGGTCTGTATCAGCGGTATTGGTTGGTATTACTCCCGCCTTTATGATCGATTTTACTTCTCTCTAAAAAAAACCAATGAGGATTTGCAGCGTACGGCTGATTACAAATCGGAATTCCTTTCGAGTATGTCCCATGAATTTCGCACACCGCTTAACGCCATCATTGGTTTTTCGCGACGGCTTAGCAGGAAGGGTAACGAGGTACTGAGCGAGCGCGATATTCGTAGCTTAGAGGCGATTTTACGCAATGGCGAACTCATGGAATCTCTGGTGAGTAACGTCCTTCATATGGCCTCCATTGATTCGGGCGATATAACCATTAACCCTGAAAAAACCGATATTTTCAGATTAATTAAACAGAGTATTAATGATTACCAACCCCAGGCCGACGCTAAAAATATCGAGCTACGCTTTATAACATGTGACAAGCTGGATGCCGAGGGCCGTGTTTTAGAAGCGAATATAGACAGTGAAAAGCTGCGTCGGGTGATTGGTGCATTATTGTCGAATGCGGTGAAATATACGGAACAGGGCTATGTACAAGTGAGTTTGGATTACGGGGAGGATTGGTTTGAAATTCAGGTGAGAGATACCGGTAAGGGAGTTACGAAAGAAGATATTCCTCTGATGTTCGACCGCTTTAAACGACTCGCTGAGCAAGATCGTTCGGCAAATATTGGTACAGGTTTGGGCTTGGCGATATCCCTCGAACTGGTCAAGCTTGCGGGTGGCGAGTTAAGCGCCTCAAGTCAGCTGGGCGAAGGCAGTGTGTTTATTTTACGCCAGCCGCGCTTTTACCAATAAAAGAATAAGGATAAGACCTTAACCGGTAAAGCCTTCCGGCAATTTGTGGGCAATTCCTTTGTGGCAATCAATACAGGTTTCGCCTTTTTCGGCATGGCGTTCCATGCTGTGTTTTTTCGCTGTGCGTCTACCCTGGGCTTCCGGGTCCATTGATTCCAAGCTATGACAATTGCGACATTCCCGAGAATCGCTGGCTTTCATCTCCGCCCAAACATTTTCTGCCATTTCAAGACGTCTGGCTTCGTATTTTTCCGGGGTGGAAATGGTGCCGAGCAGTTTTGCGGGTATTTCTTTAAAACCCTTCTCCATTTTCTTTAGAACTTTAGGGCCCCCAACTGTTAGGGAGGTGGCAGTCTGCGCACACGGCCCTCACGCCACTGGCATTTTGATAATGCACCGACTGCTGATATTCGGCGAAGGCGTTGGCTTCCATTTCGTGGCAGGATATACAAAATTCCAGGCTGCTGGTTTCGTGTACTGCAAAGTTGAAGGTACCCAGGCCTATTGCGCCAATCGCCAGCATCGCGAAGCCGCCGAGGGGAATGCCGAACAAAAACCACTTGCTTGGGCGACGCCATAAACGTTCTTTGAGTGGTGTTTTTTGTTCGTCTGTCATGATCGGCTCGCTTTAATGAGGTTTTATTAGCGAAGTTAACTTGCCCTGGGTTTAACTCCAGGGCTTGGACACCTGGGGATTAATTACTGCATGCTGCCGTAATAGTTAACGAGTGCTTTAATTTCCTCGTCGCTTAGCGCATCAATTTTTGGCTTCATTTTTTCATCCATGGGGCGTTTGCCGGCTTTATATTCTGCCATTTGATGCATAAGGAAAGGCATCCATTGCCCGGCGAGAATACCGGCGTCGTCGTCGGGTGAACTGCCACCGTCTTCATGGCACTTCACGCAATGCAATTCGTGCAAGGCTTCACCCTTCTTGGCGAGTGCAGCATCAAACTCCTGCTTGGCGGCGACAAAGGGCAGGTCGGCGTAATGTTCGGAGATTTCGGTGATTTGTGCGCCAGTGAGTGCTTTCACAGCGTCACACATGGTGGTTTCTTATCTTTGTTGGCTCCGGCGGGGTAAGCGACTTCCGGGCAGGGCCGACCTTTTTCTTTGTATATGTTGAGTGATTCTTCCATGTAGTAGGCGGAATAGCCTGCTACAGTGGGTATATCGGAATGTGTGCTAACGCCATTCTTGCCGTGGCAGGAATCGCAATCGGTAACAAGTGCGGAAATATCAGCGAAAACGGGAACAGCTACAAGACAGAGAGCTGCAATACAACACCGTTGGATGGTTTTCATGTAACCCCCGGTTAGTGACAAAAAACAAGTTTTGATGAATAATTATCGGCCAGTATGAAAGCAAAGCAAGTCATAACTCTGAGTTATTTTGCTTTACATCAATTTGGCAACAAACATGCTATTACGATAAAAATCATACTTTACAGTGATTAAATCGTAACCTAAAAATAACATAATAGTTTGCAGTTGTAATTCGCGCTTAAGTCGCGGGTACATGTTGACGCGTTATTCCTGTTCCCTCTGCTGCGCGTTTTATCTGTTTAGCCGTGCGCCTATTCTAATAGTGCGCGATCCATCGTCTGTGTAATTTCAATTCGTTATAGTCCGGTCAGCTGCGGGGGGACATATGAAAAAAATACCAATATCCAAAGCACGGGATGGCGTCAATTCGTCATCGTCATCATGATCGGTCTGCTCGCTGCCTGTAGCGGCGACGACGGTAAAACAAGGCCCGGCAGGGCCGCAGGGGCCCGAAGGGCCAGAGGCCCGCAAGGGCCTGCAGGCGAAAACATCGGCACGATTGAAGCTTCTGCGTTTGAATTTTGAGGTCACCGGTGTCACGGGCGGTTCATCGCCCGTGATTAATTTTATGGTCACCAATGAAAAGGGCGAAGCCTTTTCGGGCATTGGTGATAGTGACTTGCGGTTTAATATTTCCAAACTCATACCCGTGATCAACGGCGAGCCGGCACGCTGGCAGAACTATATCGTGGGTGCCCGTTCCGGCGGAATGGCAGCATCGCAGGAGCGCAATCGCAGCGGTTCGCTTTGGGAACCTTTTACTAACAATGAAAACGGTACCTACAGTTACGCCTTTGCGACAGATTTAGCGGCGGCCGATTGCCCCGACCCCTGTACGGATCACGAAGGCAAGCCGATGGACCTGAGCTACCAAGCGACCTATACCCATCGAATCTCCATTCAACAGGGAAATAGCGATTTGCCGCTTGTTAACTTTGTTTACGACTATGTTCCCGATGGCAGTGATGTTTCCATGATGCGGGAAATCACCAAAACCGAGAACTGTAACGCCTGTCACGACCGCATTGCAGTGCACGGTACCCGCTTCGAAACCAAATTGTGTGTGACTTGCCATAACCCCGGTACCTGGAACGGTGACGATGAATACACCGCAGACCTCGGCCCGATGGTGCACGCCATTCACAGCGGCGCGAATCTTCCCAGCGTTAAAGCCGGTGGCAGCATCGTGATACGCGGTCACGATTTTTCAGATGTGGTGTACCCTCAAGATATTCGCAACTGTACCAAGTGCCATGATGGCGATGACGCGGATACCCCACAGGGGCACGCCTGGCAGACACCGAGCATGATGGCCTGTGGTTCCTGTCATGATGATATCGATTTCAGCAAAGACGGTGCTGTGGAGACCGGAGGCCATTCCGGCGGCGTGGTTACAGACAACAGCGAATGTACGACCTGTCACGCACCCGACCGAATTGCTGGCAGCGTGCCAAATTCGCACCTCATTCCCGACAAAGTTGCCCGAGCCTATTTCCAATACAATATTTTGGAAATATGCGGTACGCCAGCGGATCAAGACCCTGTTTGCGCACCTGGCAGCAGCCCGACGATGAAATTTTCGGTAACCGACCCCAGTGGTGCTGAAACCCATGCGTATGGCAATGCCTACAACATTCGCTCTGACAGCCCCGACCCGGAATTCTCTACCGGTGCGGCATCATTTAACGTGTTAATTGCCTGGACGACCAAAGATTACACCAACGAGGGTGGCAGTGGCTCACGTCCATCCCGCGCCGATTCCATTAATTTACGAACAGCTGCGGGAGTGACTGACAATACTGATGGTACTTTCACTGTTGATGGCGCGGCTTCAGGCGTTGTTGTGCCTGCGGCAGCAACGGGCTCAGGTGCGATTGCATTGGAAGGTCACCCGATCCATCTAGACAAAGACGGTGCCTATACGGTTCGCGTACCGGTGAACAGCGAGGTGGATTATTTCGCGATAACAGATACCGAGCCCATGCCGCGCCGCCAGGTGGTGGATGTCCCAACCAAGTGTGACCGTTGCCACGATGTGCTGAACCTGCACGGCAGCAATCGCAATAACAACGGTCAGCTG